>CAWAAP010000001.1:0-23403 GCA_963779965.1 uncultured Actinomycetes bacterium
ATCGACCCGCCCGCGTCGCGCACGTGAACGTCGCCGGAGACGAGCTGCGCACGAATGTCGCCGTGCACCGCGCCTGCGTGCAGATCGCCGGAGACCGATTGCACCTCGAGGGAGGAGGCAACTCGTCGATGTGCACGTCGCCGCTCGCCGATTTGATGCGCGTGGGCCCCTTCGCCTTGTCGACCTGCAGGTCGCCGGATGCCGTCTTCAGATCGACGGCGCCGTACTCGCCGCGGGCGCGGACGTCGGCAGACTTCGTGCGGGCTTCCAGGTCCGCCCCGTGCGGACACGTGATCCGCAGGCGCACATCAGGGCCGCCGAGGCGAATGTCAGGCCCGCGGTTGATCGAGATGAAGATGCCGTGGCGTGCCTTCGCCTCGACGATGACCTCGTGGCCGTCGCCGCGCCGCACGAGCTCGATGCGAGAGTTCTCGACGAGGTCCCGGATCGCGTCGTTGTTGGCGACGGCCTCGAGCTCCACGTGCGTCTCGTCCGTGTTCCCGGTCTCGATCTCGATCTCCCCGGCGGGAATCTCGAGGTTGAGGCGGAGGGGCCCGGGAGTTGAGTAGGTCTCGCTCCGCATCAGATGATGAAGCGGCCCGCGTCGAAGTGGTTGATGTCGCCGAGGATCTGCTCTCGCGCGTGGACAGTCTTTTCGAATCGGACACGCACGGGGTCGTTGTCGCGAAGTCTGTTGGCCTCGCGGCGCGGGATGAGTGCCAGCGCCAGTCCGAATGGGAGGGGAAGCACGTGCATCGTCGCTCCTTTCAGCTTTGGCCGTAGCCGGTCATGCGGCGGCCACCAGGTTGGTTGCGCCGCTTGGGGTCCGCACTGCGCGTGATCTGCTGCAGCAGCCACGTGTTCGCCGACACGCCTGACTCCTGAGCGGCTGCGTCGACGATCGCCTTCAACGTCTCGGGCAGCCGCAGCGTGATCCGCGCGGTGAGGTCTTCGAGGCCCGACGGCGGAGGCGCGCCGGGATCGGGGACGTAGACGAGCTCGGGCTCGCCGGCGGAGACGCGCACTTCCACGTGTCCGTCGGGCAACTGGCCCGTGAGCTCCGCGGCGGCCTCGCCGAGGGCATCCGTCAACCGGAGTCGGAGGGATGACTCCAGCGCTGCGGCAATCCGGCGGGCGGCTTCAGCCACCGCCTCGTCGCCGATTCCGGCGACGTTGGCCAGATCCTGTTGAAGTGCCTCGACATAGGCCGCCACGTCCATGGACGGCATTATGACATCACTGTGATGTCATGTCAAGGCACATTTGGTGTCACCGCAGCGTCAAGCCGCCGCAAAACGCGCAATTTCCGGGGAATTCGAACCGCTCCGGACGGGAGAGCTGTCAACACACCGCGTCCACTTCTGGCGCACTTTCGCCTTGCCCAGCCACGGTGTATGTATACGGACCATGCTAAAGTATGCTCATCGATACGCCGACTGTACGCATACACCCAAGCCGGAAGGGCATACACCTGACAAAGCGCACTTCCCTGAATCTTGATTTCGCGCTGGTGGATGAGGCGAAAGAGGTACTGGAGACGAAGGAGACGACAGAGACAATCCACAAGGCACTAAGAGAGGTCGTCCGCAACGAGCGTCTACGGCGTCTCTCTCGCCGCCGGTTCGACTTCTCTAACGAGGATCTGGACGCTCTACGAGCATCTCGATCAGAGAAGGCTGCGGGAGTCTCGGTCCGCCCGACAGCGAGCGCGTAACGGTTGGAACTCGCGGACACGAGCGCCTGGACGAACAGGCACAAAGACCCCGAGGTCGATCGGGACTTCGAAGAGCGGATCCTCGCGGATGAAATAGCGACGTGTCCGATGGTCGTGATGGAGCTTCTGTGGACGACTCGATCCCAGCAGGATTTTGAAGACCTTCGCCGTGACCTTGATGCTTTGGCGAAGGTGACCAACGACCAGGACAGTTGGGACCGGGCAATGGACGTATGGCGTGAACTGGTTATTAGGGGCGACACCGCCAAGTCAAAATCCCGGATCTTCTGGTCGCGGCCAGCGCTGAAATCGCCGGTCTTTCGGTCTGCCACTACGACGGCGACTTTGACGTGATCGCCGCGGTCACAGGCCAATCCGTTCGGCCGATCGCCCCTATCGGCAGCCTCTAGCCGCTAGAGCGGCGCGTCGAAGACGCCGAACCAGCGGCTCAGGTCCTGCTCCACGGGAAGCTCCTTCTCCAGCTTGGCCTTCAGCTCGAGCTCCTCCGCGTTGTCGCGCTTCTGGTCCTCGCCCATGGGCACGAAGGGCCAGAACGCCCCCCGCTTGTAGCCGTAGATCCAGTAGACCGGATGCTTGCCGCCCTCGAACTTGAAGACCGCGGCGAGGAGCTGCGACCCGAATCCCTGCTCCTCCAGGCCCTGGGCCACCGCGTGGATCGTCGCCACCTGGTCCTCGAGATCGGGATCGCGGACGATGATCCACGTGTAACCGAACGAGTCCTCGCGCCGCTCGAGCTTCGAGCTGGACGAGGTCGCGACCGCGTCGAGCAGCTGTTGGAGATCGTTCTCTGCCCGCACGAACTCCCCCGCCGAGAGCGGCTTGAAGACCACCCCCGCAGCCCCGGCGCTGCGGAGCCCGAGCTCGGTGTCGAGCGTCACCGCCGCTGTCGTCAGCGCGAAGAGGCGTTCTTGCGCCGGCCCTGCGAGCTTCTTCTTGCCGAGTAGAACGTCGCGAAGGCCCACGCCGGGCCTATGCGACCGGTCGACCCATTTCTCGGGCGATCTCGGCCAGCGCCTCGAGGCGCTTCTCGAGCGGCGGATGCGTCGTGAAGAGCCCTGCCGCTCCCTTCTTCACCGACGTCGGGATGATGAAGAAGGCGTTCATCGTCTCGACCTGCCGCAGGTCGCGCTCGGGAATCCTGAACATGTCACTCGCGATCTTCTGCAGCGCGCTCATCAGGTGCTCCGGCGCGCCGGTGATCAGCGCGGAGCCGCGATCGGCGGCGAACTCGCGGTAGCGCGAGATGGCCAGGATGAGGATCTGGCTGAGGAAGTAGGTCACGACGGACACGAGCAGGACGATCAGCCAGACCGGAACCTGGTTGTTGTCGCGGCCACGGCCACCCCCGAACATCCCGCTGTAGAGCCCGAAGCGGGTAAGCAGACCGGCGAGCATCGCGAAGAAGCTCGCGACGGTCATGATCAGGACGTCGCGATTGCCGATGTGCGAGAGCTCGTGGGCGAGGACACCCTCGATCTCCTGCGGCTCGAGCCGCTGCCACAGTCCGCGCGTGACCGCGACTGCAGCGTGCTTCGGGCTTCGGCCCGTCGCGAACGCATTCGGCACGTCCGTGTCGATGATCGCGACACGCGGCTTGGGCAGGTCTGCCATCGCGCAGAGCCGCTCGATCATGTCGTGCAGCTCGGGAGCCTCGTCACGCTCGACCACCTTCGCGCCCGAGGCCTTGAGGGCGAGCTTGTCGGAGGTGAAGTACTGGAAGAACGCGATCCCAATGACGATCACGAGCATCGGGACGAGGCCGACACTCAGGACGTTGAAGAGGACGACCGCAAAGATGACGTAGAGGAGCCCGAGCAGAGAGCTCGTGAGGATGATTCGGAACGAAAGACCGGCGTCGCGACCGTATGACCTGCGTTTCATCGAGAATCGCTCTCCTTGAAGGCGAGGGTTACACAGCGAATCGTAGCCGTGGGGCTTGTGGGTGCGGGGTTCCTCGGCGTGAGCGCGGCGGCCCAGGCCAGGCCGACGATCTACGTCATGCCGACCAACGGCACGTCCGACCACGTCCGGGGTCGGCGCGGTCGGCCTCTACGTCCCGGGAACCGGAGGAACGGTCAGCCGGGCCACGAGCGATCGCGGCCCTCAGGCGCGGAACGGTCGAAAGCGACTTCGGCACGCCGGGCGGGAAGATCCTCGTCGACCTCTCGTCAGTGGTTCCGGCGCGGCCGCTCAGACCGGGCCGTCTACGTCAGTCTTCCGCCGCCGGGGGAGCACCCGAACACGAAGCGCTACAACGTCGTCATCGTCGGCGCCGGCTACCACGGCATCCTCACGTCCGACTCGACGCGGATCCGAGGCCTCGTCTCCATCGCCGACCTCGCGCCGACGGCTGTCGCGCTGCAAGAGGGTCGGTCGCCGCCGATCCGGTTCGAGTCCGATCGGGACGCACGCGCGGATCTCCGAGCGCTGGACACTCGGCTCACGCGCGTGCACCACGACCGCGGGTGGGTGGTCGTCACCGTCGTGCTGACACTCATCGCGCTGGCCGCCTTCGCGCCTCGCGCGGCGGGGATCGGAGGGGCTGCGGCCATGACCGCGTCCTTGCTCCTGTCCTGGGCCGGCGCGACGCGCTTCGCCCTGGTGATCCCGGCGATGGCGGCTGCTGACGATCGCACTCGCAGTTGCGGGCTCGTTGCGCCGACGGATCGTCCCGATCGTCATCGCGACCTTCCTGACCGCTTTCACGATCGTCCTCGCCGTCGACCCGGAGCTCAACTCACTCGCAGTGCTCGGCGCTCGACCGGACGGCGGCGGACGCTTCTACGGCGTCGGTAACCAGGTCGAGACACTGCTCCTACCCCCCGTCCTCGTCGCCGTGGCGATCGGAGGTCGGCGCTGGCTGCTCCCGCTGGCGGCGCTCGCGCTCGTGGCGATCGGCTGGAGCAAGGCCGGCGCAGACGGCGGCGGTGTTCTCGTCTTCGCGACTGCTTTAGGCGTGCTGGGGCTGCGCCTCCGTGGACTCACGCTCACTCCACGGCGCCTTGCCCTCGTCGGGGTGGCCGTTCTCGTCGTGGCGCTTGCGTTCGTCGGGCTCGATGCCGTGCTCGGCGGATCGAGCCACGTCACCCGGGCTGTCGGAAGCGGGCCGGACTCGCTCTTCGGAAGCCTGGGACATCGCCTGCACCTCTCGTGGTTGTCCGCGACCGACCACTGGTACCGCATCCTGATCTTCCTGAGCTGCCTCGCTGCGATCGTGTTGATGGGCACGATGCGGCCGCGACGCGCAACAGTCGATGCGCTTCTCGCCGGCCTGGCGGTCTCGCTGCTCGTCAACGACACCCCGGTCGATGTGATCGGGCTCGGTGCACTTGGCTGCTTGGTTCTCGTCCGTTGGGAGTCAGTAGACTCGCGCCCGATGCGCCTGAGAGCGTTCACAACCGCCGCCGTACTGGCCGTGCTGACACTCGCACTCGCGGGCTGCGGCGACCAGGGGACCGTCCACCCAGTGGCCGACACGGTCGTCGGAACGGTGAAGGCCGAGGCTCCCGGGAAGGCGGTCTTCCTGAGCCAGGGCTGCGGTTCGTGTCACACCTTCAAGCCCGCCGGCTCGGACGCGTCGGGGACGATCGGGCCCGACCTCGACAAGCTGCCGGACTACGCAAAGGCGGCGCACCAGCCGCTCGCAATATTCGTCACTCAGTCGATCGTCAATCCGGACAAGTACGTCGAGAAGGGCTTCCCGAAGGGCGTGATGCCGAAGTCCTACGCAAGCCTGCCGGCGAACGATCTGAAAGCCCTCGTCGAGTTCCTGACGAAGCCGCAGGGCTGAACCTCCCGCAGGATTTCCCGCGCGAGGTCGACGCCGTCGCGTGCGACCTCGACCGGACGTTGATCGGTGAGGACGCCGTGTTGCGCCCGCGGACTCGCGCCGCGATCGCCCGGACTCTTAGCGCGGGGATCCACGTCGTGCTCGTGACCGGCCGGATGTTCCAGTCCGTCCGCCGCTATGCACTTGAGGCCGGGATCGAAGATCCGGTCGTCTGCTACCAGGGCGCGGTCGTCGCAGAACCGATCAGTGGACGGTGGCTTCGTCACGTGCCGATCCCACTCGAGCTTGCGCGCGAGACGATCGCCGCGCTGAACGAGGAAGGGGTCGGGCTCAACTGCTACGTGGACGACGAGCTGTACGTCGCCGAGGTCACGCCCGAAGCAAGACGTTATGCGGACTTTCAGGATCTCGAGCTGCATCCCGTCGGCGATCTGCTCGACTGGCTCGACCGGCCGCCGACGAAGCTGGTCGTCATCGGCGACCCTGAGCCGCTCGACGGACTGAAGCAGCGGATGCTCGATCGGTTCGAGGGCCGCCTGTACATCTCGAAGTCACTGCCGTACTTCCTCGAGTTCGCCTCGCCGGACGTGACGAAGGCCGCCGGGCTCGAGTTCCTTGCCGAACGGCTCGGCTTCGCGCGCGAGCGCACCCTCGCGTTCGGCGACGGGGAGAACGACATCGAGCTCGTCGACTGGGCCGGCTACGGCGTGGCGGTCGAGAATGCGCACGATCTGGTGAAGGAGGTCGCCGATTTCGTCTGCCCCTCCGTCGACGAGGAAGGCGTGGCTCAAGTGCTCGAGGCGTACTTAGACTCCCGGCCATGATCGATCTCCGCGCCGCCCGCAACGATCCCGACACTTTCCGCGCGGCGCTGGCGCGGAAGGGAGCAGCCGACGTCTTCGACGAGCTGCTGGACGCCGATCGGGCCGTCAGGGAGATCCAGCCGCGAGTCGAGGAGCTGCGTGCGGCACGCAAGGTCAAGGGCAAGCCGACACCGGAACAGCTGAAGGAACTGGAAGGCGTCAAGGAAGAGCTGCAGCAGCTGGAACAACAGTTGGCGGCGGCGGAAGGCCGACGCAAGGAGCTCCTCGACCGGGTGCCGAACCCGCCCGCCAAGGGGACGCCCGACGGTGACACGGAGGAGGACGCCGAGGAGATCCGCCGCTGGGGCGACCCGCCGTCTTTCGACTTCCCGGTCAAGGACCACCTGGAGCTCGCCGCCGGCGGAATCGACCTCGAGCGAGCGGCGAAGGTCTCGGGTGCGCGCTTCGCGTTTCGCACCGGCGACGTCGCGCTGCTCGAGCTCGCGATCTATCGGTTCGCTCTCGACCGGCTGACGAGCCGCGGCTTCACACCCGTCCTCCCTCCAGTGCTCGTTCGTGAGGAGGCGATGTACGGGACCGGGTTCTTCCCGACCGACGAGGTGAACATCTACGCGGTCGAACGGGACGAGCTCTACCTCGTCGGAACGTCCGAGGTTCCGCTCGCCGCGATGCACGGCGCCGAGATCCTCGACGGAGACGAGCTCCCGCTCCGCTACGCCGGCTACTCCACCTGCTTCCGCCGCGAGGCCGGCGCCGCAGGGAAGGACACGCGCGGAATGTTCCGCGTCCACCAGTTCGACAAGATCGAGATGTTCGTGTTCACGCGACCCGAGTGGTCACAGGAGGAGCACGACCGGCTGCTCGGCATCGAGGAGGAGCTCGTGCAGGAGCTCGGGCTGCCCTACCGGGTCGTCAACATCGCTGCCGGCGACCTCGGTGCATCGGCGACGAAGAAGTACGACATCGAGGCCTGGTTCCCGTCGCAGGAGCGCTACCGCGAGATCACGTCGACGTCGAACACGACCGACTACCAGGCGCGTCGCCTCGAGATCCGGCACCGCCGCGACGACAAGCAGTTGGAGACGGTGCACACCCTGAACGGCACAGCCGTGACGGGGCGAGCGATGCTCGCGATCATCGAGAACTTCCAGCACGCCGACGGCTCGGTCTCGATCCCTGAGTCACTGCACCCGTTCGGCGCACCGAAGCAGCTCGCTCCATGAGCTGCCGGCGCCTCTAGTCCGCCGAGAGCGGCGCTACGGTATGCAAACGGCGGGGTGCCGGAGCGGCCGAACGGGGCGGTCTTGAAAACCGCTGACCGTCGCAAGGCGGTCCGTGGGTTCAAATCCCACCCCCGCCGCTCCTCGTTAGTGCGCTTTGACCCGCGAGCCGGCGCGCGGAGCGGGTTCCCCCGCATAGGCGAACGGGTGGCGGAAGACCTCGAGAGCCTGATCCGCCTCGACGTAAATCGTCACCGTCTCGTCGTTGGTCGCGTCGTGAGCCACGACCGAGAGCCCCTGCGTGCGGGGATCCCAGAGGAGCTCGACGTCGATGCCTCCCCCATGCCGTGAATCGAGCTCGAGCGGGCCGTCCATGCACTCACGATGGCGCGTATGCGGCTGAGCGCCACCGGCCGATTGGAGGGTCCACCTAGCCCTAAGGTCCGTGGCCCCGGAGCAGCCTCAGAAGTTCCACATTAGTTACAGATTCACCGTCCGAAACGTCCCGTGAAACAGGCACCCTCCGGGGTCAGACCCCAAAGTGTGACGCGGGCGTGCTCGGGACTGCAGTCAGAAGCTCGGCTCGCGCCTGCTCAGGCTGCGACGATCGAAAGCTCCTCGTAGATGCGGTGAAGCTGGCGTTCTCGCATGCTGAATGCACGGACGACTTTCGGATCGAACTGAGAGCCGTCATGCGAGAGGATCTCGTCCATCGCCTCCTCCCAGCTAAGGGCTGCTCGATAGGGACGATCGCTTGTCATCGCATCGAGCGCGTCGGCGAGGGCGAAGATGCGCGCGCCGCGCGGGATGCGGTCGCCGGATAGGCCGGCGGGATAGCCGAGGCCATCCCAGCGTTCGTGATGCGACTGCACCACGCCGAGCCCCTCGCCCTCGAGGAGCCCCACGCCCGACAGGATCTCGACGCCGATTTGCGGATGCATTTCGATCAGTCCGCGTTCCGCGTCATCCAGCGGCCCGGGCTTTCTGAGGATCTTGTCGGGGACACCGATCTTGCCGACGTCATGCAGGAGAAACCCGTACTCGAGACTCGTGTCGTCGAGGAGGCGAGGGTCGGCCATCTCGGTCAGCGTGACCGCGTAGTGCTGGACGCGCTGCGCATGCAAACCCGTTCCGGGGTCCTTCGCCTCGAGAGCATCGGCGAGTGCGGCCACGGTCTGACGGTAGGCGTGCTGCAGCACACGCCGCTGGGCACGCTCGACCTCGACGATGCGGCTCAGGTCGCGCGCGTAAATCATGAGTTGCTCAGCGTCGCCTTCGCTCCTCGAGACGAGGCGCTCTGTCGGCGTCTCGTCGAGCTCGTCGATCAACCCGATCAGATCCAGCGGACTGAACGGCTTGTGCAGGATTGCGCGCGCGCCCGCTTTCTGTGCTTCCGCCGCAGGCGTAGCTGTTCCGGTGAGCAAGATGACGAAAGGTGGATCATCGGCTGCGGCCGTGAGCTGCCGGCAGAACGAGAGACCGTCAAGCCCGGGAAGCTGAACGTCGAGCAGCACGACCGCGGGACGCCAGAAACGGGCAACCTCACGCGCCTCCTCGGCAGATGCCACCTCCTCGATCTCGAACTCAACCGCGGCGAGCGTCTCGCGTAGCAGCAGGCGAAGCGATGGATCGTCGTCCACGACGAGGATCCGGCGTCGGCCGGTCGGCCAAGGATCACGGAAGAGCTGCGGCGTCTCCATCACGGGTAGACCGGCGGCCGCAGCTTCGCCGTTCCAACTAGCAGCCTAGCGCCGAAAACGGGCTTCGGCGGGAAAATCCCCCATCTGAGCCTCGCTCAGCGGATATAGAGAACGAGCGTCGCGACTGCCGCGATGAGCAATACCAACGCCGCGTAGCGCACGAGCCGCGGATCCCGGGGTGGCGGCAGGACCTTCACGCTGACGAACAGATCGCCGGGGATGGAGCCCGCGCCCGCGTCGTGGCCGTCGCCGCCGACGCGTAGCTGCGCGCCGTCCTGCACGCCGGGCGGTACTACGAGCCGGATCCGGCGCTCGGCCGTGACCGTCCCTTCTCCGCCGCACTGCGAGCAGGCTTCGGCAACGCATTCCGGGCACGGCTCGATCTGCAGCAGGTGGGCGACCTCCAGGCTCGACAACGTCCGCTTGCGTCCCGTGCCGCCGCAGTAGTCGCACTGCGGATCGGGCAGACCGACCGAGCCCCGGCCCATGCATGCCTTGCAGCGCGCGACCGCCTCGTAGCTCACGATCTGGCGCGTCCCCTCGCTCGCCTCGAAGCTCCGCAGCTCGATCCCGACATAGACGTTCTCGCCGCGCGCCGCCACAGCCGGCCTCGCCTCCCAGAGCGCCTCGTCGAAGCCCTGGTTCCCGCGGCCGCGGTAGCCGTAGCGGTCGTACAGCAGCCGGGCCTCCCGTTTGGAGAGGACTCCGTAGGCCTCGGCGAGCTCGCGGAACCGGGCCTCGGCGTCCGGGGCATCGGCCACATCCGGATGCCAGTCGCGGGCAAGCGAGTGGAAGGCCCGCTTGATGGCCTCGTCGTCGGCGTCCCGGGGGAGCCCCAGCACCTCGTAGTAGTCCCTCTTGACTGCGGCCACGCCGGGATTCTTGCGCACCACGCAGACACCGCAACCAATTCGGCCCCCTGGAAGTTGTTGAAGTGTGAGGCTTGCGGCAGTGATGACCGTGCTGGTGGGCGTCGGCCTGCTCAGCGGCCACGCGCTGGCGGTCAGCGTCCCCGTCCCGACGGTTCCCACCGTGACGGTCCCGACCGTGACGGTCCCCACACTCCCCGTCACCGTCACGACGCCGACTGCAACCGTCTCGACGCCGACCGCGACGGTCTCTGCGCCGACGACGAGCGCCTCGCTGCCCACAGTCACACCACCCGCGCTACCTGCAGGCTCCGTGCAAGCTCCGCTCTCGACCCAAGCGGGATCCGCGGCGCCTGCCGCAACCGCAGGCTCGTCGGTCGCCGGCTCGACGCCGGGCGGTAGTTCGGCGGGATCAACGTCCTCCGCGTCGGCCGCGTCGGGGCCGGACCGGACGCGGGTCGAGCGGCTTCGCTCCTCCCGCCCCTGGATCGCGACGAGCGGGCCGAAGCGACTCCGGGGCACGACCTTGATCTTCATTCTCCCGCGCGCCGCCCGCGTGGTCTTCGTCGTCAAGCAGCTCTCGCCGGTCTGCCGGATCACCGCGCACTTCGCGGTCAATGCGCATGCCGGCCGCAACCGGATCCGCTTTCCACGCCGCGGAAGCAAACTGCGACTCGATCCCGGGACCTACCGCATCACAGCGCGCACGCGCGCCGGTCAGGTCGTTCAGCGTGTCACGATCGTCGTGGTCAAGGCCGGCGTGCCGACCCGCGACCAGATCATCGCGGCACGCGCGGCGAACGTTTGCGCCTTCTCAGCAGCGAGCGCCTCGACAGGTGCGTCGAACACGAGCTCACCTCAAGGCGCGCTCACCCCGGGACAGCCGTCGGCGAGCGGACCGGTCGAAGCCGGGAACACTCACCCCGGAGCCGTCCTCGGCTCGACCGTCGCAACTGCCGCGCGCGCGGTTCAGCCCTTCCTGGTCGCTCTGCTCACACTGGCAATCCTCCTGCTGACGGTTGCGTCGCTGCCGCGGCCGGCCCTCTCGGACTCCCGCGCGAACAAGATCCTCGCGCAGCACAGGATGGAGATCGCCGGACTGGGTGCCGCCGCATTCGTGGCGGTCCTGATCGCACTCCTGCTCAGCTGAACTGCTGGCTAGGCGCCCCACCAGAAGCTGGCGGCAATGACGACGTAGAGGCCGATGAGGATCGAGCCCTCCTCCCACGTGCTCTCGCCGTCATAGACGACAAGCGCGGCGATGCCGGCTGCGAGTAGCAGCGCGACTGCGAGGAGTGTCGGGAATGCGAGCGTCAGCGTCGTCGCGAAGAACAGGCTCGCGAACACGATGACCGGCGTCAGGAAGAGCGCGACCTGGAGAGAAGAGTTGACGATCACGGAAACGGCAAAGTCCGCCCTGTTCCGCACGGCGAGCTGGACGCCGACGACGTTCTCCACGGCATTCCCGGCGATCGCGACGACGACCAACCCTGCGAACGCCTCGCTCATGCCGAGCGTCTCCGTCGCCGGCCGCAGCGCAGTCACGAACCAGTCGCTCACGAACGCAGCGGCGATTCCGGCCGAGGCGAGCACGACCACCGTGGTCGCGAGCGTCCAACGGGCAGGCTCCACGGCTGCCCCCTCGCCGCCTTTGAGGAAGTAGGGCAACGTCAGAAAGAACAGCACGATCAATACGCCGGCACAGATCAGGCTGAGAGTCTTTTCGTGCGCGGCCGCGGGGGCGTGAAAGGCGTGCGCGAGCGTGGGCAGCGCCAGGATTGCAGCCGCCATCGCGGTCAGCGTCGCGATCATCCGTGCGCGCGGCGAGTCGAACCTCTGCGTCCCGTTGCGGAGACCGCCGGCGACGAAGGCGATTCCCAACACCAGCACGCTGTTGGCAATGATGGAACCGACGAGCGCCGCCTGGACGACGAGGATCAGCCCCTCGCGGACTGCGAACAGCGTGATGAACAACTCGGGCAGGTTGCCGAGCGCGCTCTGGATCACGCTCGCAATCGAGGAGCCCACCCGGCTGCCGAGCTGTTCCGTCGCACCGCCCACTATGCGTGCGAGGGCGGCAATGGCCACCGCAGCGAGCGCAGAAGGTCAGCACGGGCGTGGCGTCGGCAAAGTGCGCGGTCGCTGCGACGGCGACGAGCAGTGCTCCGATCGCGAGCTCGATCACGTCCCGACGAGTCACGCCCATATCATCGACCTCATGAAGGGCGACGAGCTGCGAGAAGTGATGCGCCGCTTCCCTGCGCCGGTCGCCGTCGTCACGACAGCGGTAGACGGCGAGCGCTTCGGGCTCACGGTCGGTTCGCTCGTGTCGCTGTCCCTGCAACCGCCGCTCGTCGGCATCTCGATCGGGAAGGACTCGTCCTCGCACGAGCCGATTCGCCGCGCCGGTGGCTGGACGGCGAGCTTGCTGTCGGGCTCCCAGGCGAAGGTCGCCCAGCATTTTGCGCGCAGCGGAATGCCGCCGGTTGCGCTGTGGATCGGCGTCGACGTGCGTGACGGCTCGCATGGGCCGCTCGTGAACGACGCGCTTGCGTGGCTCGAATGTCGCACGACCTCCGAGCATGACGCGGGCGACCACACGATCTTCGTCGGCGAGGTCGAGTCAACCGAGCTCGGTGTGCCGGGAGCCGGGCTCGTGTATCGCGGCGGCGAGTACCTCCCCGCGTGATCGACGCGGTCGTCTTCGACCTCGACGGCGTCATCATCGACAGCGAGGAGCTCTGGGACGAGGTCCGAGAGGGCCTCGCCCGCGAACGCGGCGGACGCTGGAGCGAACAGGCGCAGGCGGACATGATGGGCATGAGCTCCACCGAGTGGTCGCGGTACATGCACGAGGTGGTCGGCTTGCCGGAGCCGCCGGACGAGATCAACCGCGAGGTCGTCCGCCGGATGCTCGTCCGCTACTCCGAGCACCTGCCGCTGATCGACGGCGCCGTCGATGCCGTGAAGCGAGTCGCGGCGCACTGGCCGCTCGGCGTCGCGTCGTCGTCGAACCGCGAGCTGATCGACCATGTCCTCGAGCTCTCGGGCCTGGCGCCGTACTTCAAGGTCACTGTCTCGTCGGAGGAGGTCGAGCGCGGCAAGCCGGCACCCGACGTCTATCTCGAGACGGCGCGGCGGCTCGGCGTGGAGCCGGTGCGAAGCGCGGCTATCGAGGATTCGGCGAGCGGCATCCGCTCTGCTCATGCCGCTGGTATGCACGTCGTTGCGATTCCGAACCGTGCGTTCCCGCCGCCGGCCGATGTGCTCGCACTCGCGAACGTCGTCCTGGAGTCGATCAAGGAGCTCGACCCTGACGTGGTTAAGGCGGCGAAGCGCCTTTCGACTCCCAGTAGCGGTTGAGCGCGCCCTGAACCTTGACGAACCAGACGATGTTGCCGATCAGCGGCAGGATGAACCACAAGCCGGTGAGTCCACGTACCGGGCTCGTCTGCCCGTCGAGGTCCTCGTACATGTAGCGCACCTCGGACGCGACGATGAAGAACGTGATCGGCGAGATCAGGATGTAGATGACGAGGCCGATCACTCCGCCGACGCCGTTGCCGGAGTAGCGCTTGATCTCCTCCTGAGTCTTGTACGTCCACACGAGCGTGTAGATCCCCAGGGTCAGGATCGCCCAGAGAATGGAGAGGCCGATCGAGCGAGTGTTTCCAACAGGCCCTCGCTGTCGTGACGCGAACGTCTCGGTCATGTGCCGATCATCTCAGACACGCCAGACGAGATTCATCCCGTCACGGACGGTGAGCAGCACGTTCTCGACGCGAGCATCTTCGGCGACATGGTCGTTGAAAGCGCGAATCGCCTGCGTCGTGTCCTCATCGTCCGTCTCGTCGATCACGCGGCCCGACCAAAGCGTGTTGTCCGCGACGATCAACCCGCCCTCGGCGAGCAGAGGCAGAGTCGCCTCGTAGTAGTTGACGTAATTCGGCTTGTCGGCGTCGATGAACACGAGGTCGAATGGGCCGTCCAGCTGCGCGATCGTCTCGAGCCCCGGACCGAGCCGGTAGTCGATGCGGTCGGCGACGCCCGCCTCCTCCGCGTAGCGCCGAGCGATCGCGGTCGTCTCCTCGTTGACGTCACAGGTGACCACACGGCCGCCGGACGGAAGCGCCAGCGCCATCGAGATCGACGAGTAGCCGGTGAACGTCCCGAGTTCGAGGACGCGGCGCGCGCGGAGACTGCGAACGAGCACGCCGAGGAACCGGCCCTCGATGCGGCCGACCATCATCTGCGGTGCGGTCGTCTTCTCGTGAGTCTCCGCGGCGAGGCGTTCGAACAGATCGCCCTCGGGAGATGTGTGTGCCTCTGCGTACTCCTCGACGCTTGGATCGACGATGAAGCTCACTCGGCCCGCCCCAGGAGGACGCAGCCGTTGTGGCCGCCGAGCCCCATCGCGTTCGAGAGGGCGACGTCGATCTTCGTCTCGCGTGCCTCGTTGGGCACGTAGTCGAGATCGCAGTCCGGGTCGGGGTGGCGGTAGTTGATCGTGGGAGGGATCACTCCTTCGTGCAGCGCGAGCGCGCACATCATGGCTTCGATCGCCCCTGCGGCGCCGAAGGTGTGGCCCATCATCGACTTCGTGGACGAGACCGCCAGCTTGTACGCGTGGTCACCGAAGACGTCCTTGATCGCTTTGGTCTCCGCGAGATCTCCCAGCGGTGTCGATGTGCCGTGCGCGTTGATGTAGCCGACCCGTTCCGGCTCGATGCCGGCTCGGCGGAGCGCGGCTCGCATCATGTCGGCGACTCCGGTCGCCTCCGGCTCGGGCTGCGCCATGTGGTGCGCATCGTTCGATGCGCCGTAGCCGAGCACCTCGGCGTAGACGCGGGCCCCGCGCGCCTGCGCGGCCCCGAGCTCCTCGAGAACGAAGACGCACGCGCCCTCGCCCATGACAAACCCCGCACGCGTGGCGTCGAACGGACGCGATGCGAGCGGCGGGTCTTCGTTCTCCACGGCCAGACCGCGCATCGCCGTGAAGCCGGCGAGGATCAAGGGGTGCAGGCAGGCTTCGCCGCCGCCCGCCAGCATCGCGTCGGCGTCGCCGCGCTTGATCAGCTCCGCGGCCTCCCCGATCGCGTGCGAGCCGGTCGCGCACGCGGACACGACGGCGTAGTTCGGGCCCTTGATGCCCAGAGAGATCGCCAGCTGCCCGCTCGCGGAGTCGACGAGGACGTTCGGCAGAAAGTTCGGAGACACGCGGTCGGGCCCGCGCTCGCGGCGGATCTCCTCCTGCTCGAGGATCCCGCTGACGCCCCCGATCGCGGTACCGAAGACGATCCCCACGCGCATCGGGTCGAAGCCGTTCAGCCCGGCGTCCCCCATGGCCTCGCGGCCTGCGCCCAGAGCAAGGAGGACGTTCCGCTCGAGCTTTCGCACCTCCTTGGCCGAGGCCACCTGGGCGGCGTCGAAGTCCTTGACCTCGGCGGCGATGCGCACCGGGGCCTCGCTCGCGTCGAACGACTTGATCCAGTCGATGCCGCTCTCTCCGGCCACGGCCGCGCGCCAGGTCGACTGCGCATCGTTCCCGAGCGGCGTGACCGCGCCGAGCCCTGTGACGGCAACCCTCCTCATCACTTGAGCTTAGACATGAGGCCCAGCCTGGAGGTTACGAAAGAGCAGGTTCCGGGCATAAATCCGCTCGTTCCTAGCAAAGGGCCAAGTCCTCGCCCTTCCAGATTCAACGGAGGTGCGACATGACAGTGGCGATTCCCCCACTGGCCGACCAGCCGAGGCTGGTGTTCTTCCACTCGAGCCTGTCGGGGCACTGCCGGCGCGTTGAAGGCTTCCTCGCGCAGGTGCTGCAGCGGCGACGCAACCACGGCACGTTCGACGTCGTCCTGGTTGCCGAAGAAGAGCGTCCTGACCTGCTCGAACGGTTCAAGATCGAGACGGTTCCGACCCTCGTCGTCGTCGAGAACAAGGCCGTCACGGCCAGGCTCGAGCGGCCGCGGGGCTGCCGGGAGATCGAGGGCTTTCTGGCGCCCTGGCTCAACTAGCTCGAACGGCCACGGCCTGGTGTCTGACACCGGGCCGTGGCTGAACGTGGCTAGGGTTCCGCGCGGTGCCTGGACCAAACGTGCCCTTCCCGCCCATGGAAGCTCAGCTCGTGAAGGAGCTTCCTGACTCGGGCGAATGGCAGTTCGAGCCGAAATGGGACGGCTTCAGGGGGGTGCTGGAGAACGACGGCGGCGAGCTCGCACTCTGGTCGCGCAACGGCCGGCCGCTGCTCCGCTACTTCCCCGAGCTCCGTCCCCTGGGCGACCTGCTGCCTCCCCACTCCGCCCTCGACGGCGAAATCGTGATCGCCCGCGACGGAGTGCTCGACTTCGACTCGATGCAGATGAGGCTTCATCCGGCGGAGTCGCGCGTGCGCAAGCTGTCCGCAGAGATCCCGGCGGACTTCATCGTGTTCGACCTCCTGCTCTGGAAAGGCAAGCCGATCCACGAGCAGCCGCTCGAGCAGCGCCGAGCCGAGCTCGAGCGAGTCGGCGAGGGTTTCCATCTCTCGCCGACGACAGCCGACGCCATAGACGCCCAGAAGTGGCTTGACAGCTTCGAGGCCGCCGGCCTCGACGGCGTGATCGCCAAGAAGCTCGGACTGGCGTACCTCCCCGGGTCGCGCGACGGGGTGCTGAAGGTGAAACCGTTCAAGACGGCCGATTGCGTGATCGTCGGCGTGCGCTGGAAGGAGAAGCCGACGCGGATCGCGACGCTGCTGCTCGGGCTGTACGACGAAGGCGGGAAGATCGACTACGTCGGCTCCGCGGCCGTCGCCGCAAGCAAGCACAAGGAGATCTTCGACCGCGTCGAGCCCTTGCTGAAGGACGCACCCGACCGTGGTTTCTCCGAGCCCAACCGCTGGGGGAGCGGCGAGCTGCAGGAGTCGGCAGTCCGCCCGGAGCTCGTCGCCGAGGTCCGCTACGACAAGGTGCAGGGCAACCGCTTCCGCCATGGCTCGCGCTTCATCCGCTTCCGCGACGACAAGGATCCCGACCAGTGCACGTGGCGTGAGGTGAGGCCGCCGCGCCGGAAGGACGATCCGACCTTCGAGAGCCTGCTCGCGAGTTAGGGCGACTCGAGGCCGAGCTTCGCGAAGCGTGGCCCAAGCGAAACCTCCTGCTCCCACATGTCCGCGGTCAGATCGCCGACGTCGGCGACGCGGTCTCGCATCGTCTGAACCGTGAAGGCGGCGGGATCGACGTCCGCGACCTCGTCCCAGCGCAGCGGCGCCGACACGCGGGCGTCCGGGGTCGGGCGCACGGAGTAGGCCGTCGCGATCGTGCGGTCACGTGTGTTCTGGCCGAAGTCGACGAAGACACCGCGGCGATCGGCCACCTTCCAGGTGGTCGTCGCGACCTCCTGGTCGGCCACGCGGCGCTCGACCTCCTCCGCGAGCGCCTT
The DNA here is from genome assembly GCA_963779965.1 of uncultured Actinomycetes bacterium. Lineage (GTDB taxonomy): Bacteria > Actinomycetota > Thermoleophilia > Gaiellales > Gaiellaceae > 3-1-20CM-4-69-9. Next base: position 17,561 of record CAWAAP010000001.1, read on the forward strand.
CGCGAACCGGCGAACCTCCGGAAAGAGCAGGTCGGGCTTGATCGGCGCCATGACGTGCAGCCCGGTCGCCCCCGAGGTCTTGGGATACGACGCGAAGCCGAGCTCGTCCATCACCTCGCGTACGACGAGCGCGATCCGGCGGACGTAGGGCCATTGCCCGTCGGTCGTCGGGTCGAGATCGATCAACAGGTAGTCCGGCCGCTCGATGTCGTCGATCCGCGAGTGCCAGGTGTGCAGCTCGATACAGCCGAGGTTGACGACCCAGGCCAGCGCCGCTGCGTTGTCGATCACGGCGAAGACCGTCGAGTGGCCGCTCGGGAACTCGACGTACTGTTCTCCGACGTACTCCGGGTGGGGCGGCACCCGTTTCTGATGAAAGAACTTCCCGTCGACACCGTTCGGGTAGCGCACCATGTGGAAGGGCCGGCGCCGCAGGTGCGGTAGCGCAGCGTCGGCGAGGTCGACGTAGTACTGCACGAGGTCGCCCTTCGTCAGACCGGGCTCGGGGAAGAAGACCTTGTCCGGATTCGTTACCGAGACTTCGTGGCCGCCAACGTGCATGGAGCGAAGTATCGGCGTGTTAGGGTCGCCTCAGTGCGCCGAGCCCCCGCCATCCTCCTGATTGCACTGCTCTCGATCCTCGCCGCCGGCTGCGGCGGCTCGAGCAACAAGGCCTCCGCCGGCGAGACAACGACCACCGCGTCCTGCGCAAAGGCCGACCTGAACCTCGTCAACGCAGGAATGCTGACCATCGGCACTTCCAACCCGGCGTATCCGCCTTGGTACGGCGGGGCAGAGAACGCTCCCTGGAAGGTGAGCGACCCTAATTCCGGCAAGGGCTTCGAGAGCGCAGTGGCCTATGCCGTAGCGAAGAAGCTGGGCTTCTCGAAGGCCGAGGTCGATTGGAAGGTCGTACCGTTCAACCTTTCCTACGCCCCGGGACCGAAGAAGTTCGACTTCGACATCAACCAGATTTCGTACAAACCAGTCCGCGCGAAGACCGTCGACTTCAGCGACTCCTACTACAAAGTGAACCAGGCTCTTGTGGTCGTGAAGGGCACGCCGATTGCCGGCGCGGACTCTGTCGCAGCACTGAAGTCCTACAAGCTCGGCGCACAACTCGGCACGACGAGCTACGACTACATCGTCAATACGATCAAACCGTCGAAGAAGCCGGCCGTCTTTGACAGCAACGACGCAGCCGTCGCCTCGCTGAAGAACAAGCAGATCGACGGCCTGGTTGTCGACTACCCGACGGCTCTATACGTCGCGGCTGTACAGGTCCCGAACTCAACGATCCTAGGCCGGTTGCCGACCGTCGGCGCGACGGAGCACTTCGGGCTCGTCTTCGAGAAAGGGAACTCCCTTCGCTCGTGCGTCAACGACGTGCTTTCGAACCTCCAGGCGGACGGCACGTTGCAGCGCCTCCAGGACGAGTGGATCTCCAAGGCCGGCGGCGCCCCCGTCCTGAAGTAGCCCGCTGAACGAGAAACGCGGCTCGAGGATCCTCGGCAGTCTGAGCGCCGGTGGAGAAGGCCGCCGCGGCGTCACGATCGCTCTCCTCAGCACGATCGTCTTCTTCACGCTCGTCGGCCTGGCGATCACGCACGCGCCCGGCTGGCCCGAGGTGAAACGAACGTTCTTCAACTGGGACGAGTTCAAGGCTTCGATGCCGGAGATCTCGCGCGCGTTCCTGTTGAACGTCAAGATGTTCTGCATCGCCGAGGCGTTCATCCTCGTCCTCGCGCTCCTCCTCGCAATCGTTCGCAGCCTCCCCGGCCCGGTGTTCTTCCCGGTGCGCGCGCTCGGCATCGCCTACGCAGACTTTTTCCGCGGCGTGCCGACGATCCTCGTGATCGCGCTGCTCGGATTCGGCGCGCCCGCGCTGCAGCTGAGCTGGGTGCCGCTCTCGACGACCTTCTGGGGGATCGTCGCGCTCGTGCTCGTCTACACGGCGTACGTCTCGGAGGTCTACCGGGCCGGGATCGAGTCCGTGCATCGAAGCCAGGACGCGGCGGCGCGCTCGCTCGGCCTGACCCATTGGCAATCGCTGAGCAGAGTCGTTCTGCCGCAGGCCGTGCGGCGTGTGATCCCGCCGCTCCTCAACGACTTCATCGGCTTGCAGAAGGACACGGCCCTGGTCGGCTTCCTCGGCTCCGTCGAGGCGTTCAAGCAATCGCAGATCGACGCGGCGGCGACGTTCAACTACACCCCCTTCGTCGCGGCAGCAGTTCTGTTCGTCGCGCTCACGATCCCGCTCGCGCGCTTCACGGACTGGCTCGTGCTCCGCGACCGACGCCGGCGGCACGCGGCGGGTACATGATGAGCGAAGCTCTGGTCGTCGACGGCGTGCACAAGTCCTTCGGGGCCCTGGAGGTTCTGCGCGGAGTGGATCTTGCCGTCGCGGAACACGAGGTCATCTGCCTCATCGGCGCCTCCGGATCCGGGAAGTCGACACTCCTGCGGTGCGTCAACCTGCTCGAGCCGATCGACCGAGGTCGGATCGTCGTCGAGGGCGAGGAGATCACCGCACGCGGCGTCAATGTCAACAAGGTGCGTCGCCGGATCGGGATCGTCTTTCAGGCGTACAACCTCTTCCCGCACATGAGCGTGCTCTCGAACGTCACTCTCGCGCCCACGCTCGCGCTCAAAACGCCGCGCGCGCAGGCAGAGGCCGAGGCGACCGCCCTTGCTGGACCGCTTCGGGCTCGCCGACAAACGCAACGACTATCCGGATCGACTATCGGGCGGTCAGCAGCAGCGGGTCGCGATCGTGCGGGCGCTTGCGATGAGGCCTGACCTGATGTTGCTGGACGAAGTCACGAGCGCTCTCGATCCGGAGCTCGTCGCCGAGGTGCTCGAGGTGATCCGCGAGCTCGCCGCGGGCGGAATGACGATGCTGATCGCCACGCACGAGATGAGCTTCGCGCGCGACATCGCCGACCAGGTCTGCTTCCTGGACGAAGGGGTGATCCTCGAGCAGGGGCCGCCAGCGCAGATCCTCAGCGAGCCCAAAGAGCCGCGGACTCAGCAGTTCCTCCAGCGCATCATCCAGGCCGGCCGGCTGTAGCTTTATGGGTATGCGCGAGCCCGACACACGCAGGATCGACCTGACGCTCGAGCCTCTCGACGACTACGTCGTCATCCAGCCCTCGGACGAGGAATCGGAGACGAACCTCGGCCTGATCATCCCCGCGTCGGCGGAGACCGACTGCCGGACCGGCGTCGTCACCGCCGTGGGTGCCGAGACCGGAGGTGTCGAGCCCGGCGACAAGGTGCTCTTCCCGAGCGACGCGGGCTACGAGGTGCGGCTCGCGGGGACTGCTGTGAAGGTATTGCGCCGCGGCGAGCTGATCGCCCGCGTGCACGACTGACGCTCAGGTCACGTGGGTGCGCGTAACGTCGGCGGGTGAGCAGCAGCCGAGCAGCGCGAGGCCTAGCTCGACCTCCTCACGCAGCATCTGCAGGACGTGCGTGACGCCCTCCTCGCCGCCGGCTACCAGTCCCCAGAGCATCGCGCGGCCGATCAGACCGCGCGCTCCCAGAGCCAGTGCTTTGAGAGCGTCGGTGCCACGGCGAACGCCACCGTCGAGAAGCACTTCGGCGCGGCCCTCGACCGCCTGGACGACTTCCTCGAGCGCGTCGAGGGAGCTGGACACGCCGTCCAGTTGGCGGCCGCCGTGGTTCGAGACGACGATTGCAGCAGCGCCGTGCTCGCAGGCAAGGCGCGCGTCCTCGGCGGTGAGGATCCCCTTCACGACGATCGGCAGGTCGTAGCCCGCGAGCCACTCGAGATCGCGCCAGCTGACACGCGTGTCGAATTGCCCGCCGAAAATGTCACCAGAAACGGTGAGATGCTCGGGAACCTTGAAGTCGACGCGAAGGTCGCGCTGCTCTCCGCCCGAGGTAGGGCGTGTCGACCGTGAGTAGGAGCGTGGAGAAATCGCTCTCGACGGCTTCGGCGATCAACTCTTCGGTCTGCGAGCGATCGGCGAAGACGTAGACCTGGAACCAACGCGGCGCGCCTGGCGCGGCTGCGGCCACTTCGGCGGGCCGAGCGGTTGCCGCGGTCGAGGGCATCTGATCGTGCCGGCCGCCGCTGCCGCCCGCGCGGTCGCGAGCTCGCCGTCGGGATGCGCCATACGCTGCAAGGCGAGCGGCGCGATCAGGATCGGCAGCGCGACGTCGGTTCCGAGGACATTCGTCGCAGTCGAGACCGAGCTGACGTCGACGAGCACGCGCGGCCGGAGCTTGCGACGCTCGAAGGCGGCGAGGTTGTCCCGGAGCGTGACCTCGTCCCCCGAGCCGCCGACGAAGTACGCATGCGCATTTGCATCGAGCTTCGCCTGGGCGAGCTCCTCGTAGTCCCAGACGTTGACCGGCGTGGGCACGCCGCGAGCGTATCCTGCGGCCGCGCGAGACGAGCGTTCGAGTGCGGCTAGGGTTACGCGCGTGTACGTCGCTCTCACATGTCCGAGCGCGGCGATCAGCCGAGCGAGAACGCGACGATCGTCGCGGAGGAGATGTACCGCTGGCTCCGCGAGACCGAGGGCTTCGAGGGCTTGCTCTTCCTCTCGCGTGAAGGAACGACGCTGGGCCTTACGTTCTGGGATAGCCGCGAGATCGCGGAGCGCCACCAGGCATCCAGGATGCAGTTCCGCGACCGGATGCTGTCGACCGCCGGCGTCGAGATCGGGGAGACCGTCGACTACGAGGTGGCATTTCGCGCGCCTGGGGCCGTGGGCGGGCGACAAAAAGGAGAGCGGAGAGGGCGGGATTTGAACCCGCGACGCACCTTTCAGCACGTACGCGATTTCCAGTCGCGCTCCTTAGGCCACTCGGACACCTCTCCGTGCTAGGAAGCGGAGAAGGAGGGATTCGAACCCTCGATGGGGGCATTCACCCCCATAACGCCTTAGCAGGGCGCCGCCTTCAGCCACTCGGCCACTTCTCCGCGTGGGCCGCAGGATAGCCGAGGCATCTTTCGGATCCCCCTCCCGGGGGAGGACACTAGGGCCTCCACCGCGAAAATGAGCTTGCCGGCTCCCCCCCTCATACCCCGGCACTTTGAAACCCGTCTGCGGCTACCCGAGGCGGGTTTCGTCTTTCTGGAGCTCTGCCGCGCTTAGTAGCCGCTGAAGCAGGAGTCGCTCCTCGGGGACACCCGCGGCCTCCAGCGTTCCGACGACTCCCTCGACCATGGCGGGCGGGCCCGCGATCAAGTACGTGAACGATGGCAGGTCGGCGCCGAGGTGGTACCGGAGGAACTCGTCATCGATGCGTCGTTTCTCGCCGTCCCACGACGGGTCGTCCGTCATGGTGAGCACGAACTGCAGGTTCGGGCTCGCTGCTCGAGATCGCGCAGCTCGTCGAGAAACGCGGTGGACTCGCGGTACCGGTTCGAGTAGATGAGCGTGACCCGGTACGGAAGCTGCTCCTCGACGATGTAGTGGAGCATGCAGCGAAACACCGTGATGCCGATGCCGCCGGCGATGAACACGTACGGCTGGTCCGTGTCGTCGGGTAGCAGGAAGGTTGCCCTTCGGCTCTTCGACGTCGACCTCGGCCCCGATCGGAAGCTCGGCGAGCGAGCGCTTGAAGGCGGTGTCACGCAAGCGCGTGCAGAGGCCGAGCACACCACGCTCGTTCGGGGAAGTGACGACCGAGATGTGCCGCCGCGGCCCCTTCTCGTCGTCGTAGGGCGGGTCGATAAGGGTGACCCAGAAGTACTGGCCCGGCTTGAAGTCGACCTCTTGCCCGAGCAGGTCGAAGATGACCAGGAGCGTCCCCTTCGCGACCTCTCGTTTCTCCTTGATCAGTGCGCGCATCTGCGTACCGTACCG
>CAWAAP010000002.1:0-43102 GCA_963779965.1 uncultured Actinomycetes bacterium
GTCCGTACAGCGTGACGTTGCTCCGGTAGGCCGGCGATGAAGCGTTCGCCGAGTGTGCGCTCCTGCGCCTTGATCGACTCCCAGCCGATCGACTCGATGTATTCCACGGCAGCCACGAACCCGCGCGAGCAGCTCGTGCGCGAGCGTGCCGGTCTCGAAGCGGCGCCCGAGCGGGGTGTCCGCTGCGGGGCGCACCTTGTAGGGACGCCACGTCTCGAGCAGCTCCGCACGGCCGAAGGCAAGGCCGAGGTGCGGGCCGAAGAACTTGTAGGGCGAGCAGATGAGCACGTCCACGTCCCAGTCCGTGACGTCGATCGGGCCGTGTGGGCCGTAGTGGACGGCATCGGCCCAGGCCAGCGCCCCGGCGTCATGTGCGAGCTCGACGATGCGCCGGACGTCGGTGAGGGTGCCGACTGCGTTGGATGCCACCGGGAACGCGACGACGCGCGTGCGCTCCGAAAGCTGCCGCTCGAGGTCTTCGAGATCGAGCGTGGTGTCGTCGTTGATGTCCACGAAGCGGACCGAGAGATTCTTGTCGTGGGCGAGCTCGAGCCACGGCGACACGTTCGCGTCGTGGTCGAGCTTGGTGACGAGAATCTCATCGCCCTCCCGCCAGTCGCGTCCGGCAGTGCGCGTCAGTGCGAACGCGAGCGTCGACATATTCGCGCCGAAGATCGCCTCCTCGGGACTGGAGCCGAGGAACTCGCCGGCCGTCAGTCGCGCCTGGGCCACGAGCGCCTCGGTGCGGCGACTCGTCTCGTACGGTCCGCTGACGTTCGCGTTCGACTCCCGGAAGTACCCGGAGACTGCGTCGATGACCTCGTCGGGAACCTGCGTGCCGCCGGGCCCGTCGAAGAAGGCCAGCGGCTGGCGTAGCGCCGAGAACCGGGCGCGGACGGCCTCGACGTCGTAGGTGACGGTGGACACCGGCGGAGACGTTACTACGATTGCTCCATGGCTCCGGCGACCAAAGAGCGAATCGACAGAGGCACGGGCACGGGACTCGGCGCGCCGTGGAACGTCATCGTGATGAACGACAACCACAACACCTTCGAGGGTGTCGCGTCTGCGCTTTCGTCGACGATTCCCGACGTTTCGTACAACAAGGGTCTGCAGCTCGCAGACCGGATCCATGCGAGCGGGCGCGCGATCGTGTGGTCAGGGCACAAGGAAGTCGCGGAGCACTACTGGCAGCAGCTCCAGGGCCACGGGCTGACGATGTCGCCCCTCGAGCGGTCGTAGCTGCCTCGGACTTTGTGGCTCTGAGCCACAAGCTAGAGAGCGGAGCCGTTCACGCGCCAGCTGTAGCTCGGCGACGGCTTGAGCGACGCCCCGACGAAGCAGTCTCTCTCCGCCTTGGCCAGGAGCGCCGCGAGCTCCTCTCCCGGCGGCACCGGGTCGAGCTCCAGGTCGAGCTTCACGGCGATTTCGACGAACCCGTAACGCCCGTCCTCCGGCCGGCGGGTGATCTTCGCCGCCGCGGACCCTTCGGCGACGAAATCGATCTCCTGCGGGGCCGCATGGAAGCGCAGGCTCTGCAACGTGCAGCGCACGAGGCCGGCGAGCACCAGATGCTCGGGCGTCCACGCGGCATCGAGCTCGAGCGGCGATTGCCCGTCAGCGGTGACGCGGCCCGTGCGGTCGAGCCCGATGGCGTAGCGGAACTCCTTCGCCTTGCCGGCCATGCTCGTATCCTGCCGAGCCGTGGCAGGAACCGTCCGGGGTCCGTCGTAATGTGTGGCCATGCGACGTCTGCGGCCGCTCAGCGAGGCTGAGTGCTACGCCCGGTGTTACGGCGGCTGGGACGACACGGTCCGGATCGTGAGGCTCGAGCCGCGTCGCGCCCGTCCGGAGCTGGCGCTCGAGGGCGAAGCGCTCCGGGTGCGTTTCGAGGAGTTCCTCGACGCCCGTGACCCGCTCGAGCTCGCCGAGCCCGAAGCAGCGCCTGAGTCCGCGATCCCGGACGTCCTCGCGCCCGGTCTGCGGGTGCTCTTCTGCGGGATCAATCCCGGCCGGGTCTCCGCGGCGGCGCAGGCCCACTTCGCGAATCCGCGCAACGACTTCTGGCGGCTGCTGCACGTTGCAGGATTCACGCCACGCTTGCTCGAGCCGGCGGAGCAGTTCGAGCTGCTGACCTACGGCGTTGGCGTGACGAACGCGGCAGCGCGCACGACGCCCGGCTCGGGCGATCTGCGCAAGGCTGACTTCGCCGGTGCTGCGGACCGACTCGAACGGATCGCCGTAGAGCTGAAGCCGGCGTGGGTCGGATTCGTCGGCAAGGAGGCCTACCGGGGTGCGTTCGGGGAGCGCGCTGAGCTAGGCGTCCAGGAGCGACGGTTGGACGAGACGCGGCTGTTCGTGCTTCCCGTCGACCTCACCTGCGAATGCAGCCGTGCCCTGGGAGGAACGCCTGCGCTGGTTCGAAGAGCTCAGCCGCGCCAGCGGTTCGTAATCGGCGTGCGGCGATCGCGGCCGAAAGCCTTCGGGCGCAGCTTCACGCCCGGCGGCGCCTGACGCCGCTTGTACTCCGCCCGGTCGACCATCGCGACGGCTCGCTCGACGACGTCGCGGTCGAAGCCGTCCGCGGACAGCTCTTCCAGCGTGCGGTCGTGCTCCACGTACTGCTCGAGCACCTCGTCGAGCTTCGGGTACGGCGGCAGCGAGTCCTCGTCGAGCTGGTCGTCGCGCAGCTCGGCGCTCGGCGCGCGGTCGATGATGCTCTGCGGGATCAGCTCGCGACCTGCTCTCTCGTTGAGGTAGCGCGCGAGATGGAACACGTCCGTCTTGTAGACGTCCTTCAGGAGGGCGAACCCGCCGGCCATGTCCCCGTAGAGGGTTGCGTAACCGACCGAGAGCTCCGACTTGTTTCCCGTTGCGACGAGCATCCAGCCGAACTTGTTCGACAGTGCCATCAGCAGGACGCCGCGAGCCCGAGCCTGGATGTTCTCCTCCGCGAGGTCGGGCTCCGTCCCGGCGAATGCCTCCTCGAGCGCCTTGTCGAACGCGTCGACGATCGTGCCGATCGGGATCTCCACGAACGGACAGCCGAGGCTCTCGGCCAGCCGGCGGGCATCCGTGCGCGTGCCGTCCGAGGAGTAGCGCGAGGGCATCGAGACGCAGTGCACGTGCTCCGGTCCGAGTGTCTCCGCCGCGAGGGCAGCGGTCACCGCGGAGTCGATCCCTCCCGACACGCCCACCACGACTTCCCGGAAGCCGTTCTTGCCGACGTAGTCACCGAGCCCGAGCTCGAGGGCGCGTCGCATCTGCTCGATCTCGTCGACGAACGGCACCACCTCGCCGACTGCCTTGTTGCCGTTGCTGGATGGCCCAGGCGAGCCGACGTGGATGATCTCGACCGGCGGGATCTGCTCGCGTTCACGGGCAAGGGCGCGGCGGCGCACGTCGCTCAGACGGCGGCCGATCACTTCCTGCGGCTCGATGTCGACGACAAGCAGCGCTTCCTCGAAACCGGGTGCGCGTGCCAGCACGTTCCCTTCGTCGTCGAGCACGCACGAGTGTCCGTCGAAAATCAGCTCGTCCTGTCCGCCGACCGTGTTGCAGAACGCGACGAAGCACGAGTTGTCCCGCGCGCGCGTCACGAACATCTCCTCGCGCTCTTCGGGGCGTCCCACGTAGAAAGGCGATGCCGAGATGTTGACGAGCAGCTCTGCTCCACCCAGTGCGAGATCGGTCGCGGGCGGGCCCGGCTGCCACATGTCTTCGCACACGGTCAGGCCGACGAGGGTCTTGCCGTGCTCGAGCAGAATCAGGTCACGGCCCGGCGCGAAGTAGCGGTCTTCGTCGAAGACGCCGTAGTTCGGCAGGAAGCGCTTCCGGTACACCGCCTTGATCTCACCCGCGGAACACACGTAGCAGGCGTTGTAGAGATCGCGATCGAAGTGCGGCGCGCCCACGAGAACCGTCGCGCCTCTTGCCTCGCGCGCGATCTTCTCCACGGAGTCCTCTGCCGCACGGATGAACCCGGGGCGGAGCAAGAGGTCCTCAGGCGGATAGCCGGTCACCGCGAGCTCCGGGAACACGACGAGGTCGGCGGTGTTCTCCTTGGCCTCGGCGAGGCGCTCGAGGATCAGCTTCCGGTTCCCGTCGAGATCGCCGACGACCGGGTTGATCTGGGCCAGTGCGAGTCGCACGGCCTCAGTCTAGCTGTTTCCGCCTCTCAGTCGAAAACTAAACGGCCGCGGTTAGCGGCGCCGGCCGAACTGCATCACCCAGAGGGCGACACCGTCGCGACCGAACATGTGGCCGCGCTCGAACGCGATCCCGAGGTCTCGCCAGCGGGCGTGCCAGCAGGTTCCGGCGATGCGGCGGCGAGTTGAGCCACAGCTGGAGAGTTTGCAGCGGCGAGCCGAGCTCTCCCTGTCCCCACGCGAGGTTCTCGCCGAACGCGCGCGCCGGCAGATAACCGGCTTGCTTGAACGTCCCGGAGAAATTCATTCCGCACGGCGTGTGCGTGAAGCCGCAACGCCTTACTGCGTTCGCCTTCATGACGGAGGAGCGATTGAGCGGGACGCTCCCCCTGACGAGTGGGAGCCGGTAGGTGCGACGCACGATGTTGATACCGCAGTACATCGCCTCGAGGCGAGAGTGCCCGTCCCCGGCGGCCGTCGTCGCGCCGGCGCACGACGATGCCACGGCTGCCAACGCGGAAGGATCGGAGCCTTGCGGAACTGCTCCCGTCGGCGTGGCCAGTCCAAGTACGAACGCGGTGAGGGTCTGGGCAACCACCATTGCGCGGTCGGAGAACTAGATGCCCATTCGAGCCGGATCCTGCGCACTCCTGCAGCGAAATTTACATTTAGGTTCGTATTCCGTACTCGTATGCGTCGAGAGGCGGAAAAACTACGGGCGGCCGACGGCTTCGGCGATCTCGTCGAGGGCTTCCGGGTTCTCGACTGAAGAGAGATCGCCGGGCTCTTTGCCCAGCACGCGGGCGCGCACGGCCCGCCGAACGACCTTCGCGCTGCGAGTTTTCGGCAGCGCCGACACGAAGACGATCCGCTCCGGCCTGAAGGCCTTCCCGAGCTCGTCGGTCACGGCGGACGAAATCTCGAGCGCGCGGTCCGGGGTCGCGTCGTTGCCCGGCTTGAGCACGCAGAAGATCCACGCAACCTCTCCCTTCACGTCGTGCGGGATCCCGATCGCAGCGGCTTCGGCGACTGCGCTGTGCGCGACCGCCGCGGACTCGAGCTCCGCCGGACCGATTCGCTTGCCGGCGATGTTGAGCGTGTCGTCTGAGCGTCCGTGCAGGAACCAGTAGCCGTCTTCGTCGACCGAAGCCCAGTCCCCGTGCGTCCAGACTCCCGGAAAGCGTCGCCAGTACGCGTCGAGGTAGCGCTCGTTGTCGCCCCAGACGCCGCGCGTCATTCCCGGCCACGGTCGTTTGCAGACGAGCTCGCCGACTTCGCCGCGCAACGATGTGCCGTCCGGACCGAACACGTCCATGTCCTGTCCCAGCGCAGGGAAGCCGAGCGCGACCGGCTTCACCGGCTCGGTCACGCAGGTCGTGAGGAAGCACGCCCCGACCTCGGTGCCGCCGGAGCAGTTCACGATCGGCGTGTTGCCGCCGCCGACCTTCTCGAACAACCAGTGGTACGGATCTCGGTTCCACGGTTCGCCGGTCGTGCAGATCGCCTTCAACGTGGACATGTCGGTTTGCGGGTCGCCTTTCGGGATCAGCGCGCGTACGAGCGTCGGGGAAACGCCGAGCATCGTCACGCGCTCGGACTCGATCAGCTTCCAGATGCGGTCGGCCGGAAAATCCGGCGCTCCTTCGGCGTAGACCACGGTCGCGCCGGATGCGCCGCCGCCGACCACCGTCCACGGGCCCATGATCCAGCCCATGTCCGTGGCGAAGTGAATGCGATCTCCGGGCTTGACGTTCGTCTGGTACGCAACCTCGCGCGCGATCGACACGAGGAAGCCGCCCTGGACGTGTAGCGCGCCCTTCGGCTTTCCGGTCGTCCCCGATGTGTAAGCGAGGAGGTAGGGATGTTCGGAATCGACCTGCCTCGGGGTCAGGTCTCCGGACGTGTTGTCGACGAGCTCGTCCCAGAAGCGATCGCGCCCGAGTGTCATCGGCACGTCCTCGAGCCCGAGACGCCGCCAGACGACCGTGTGCGTGACCGTCGCTGCAGACTCGAGCGCCTCGTCGGCGATCTGCTTCATGGCCACCAGCTGTCCGCGCCGAAGCGACCCGTCGGCCGTGATCAACGCCTTGGCCTTCGCATCGGCGAGCCGCGCGGCGATCGCCGGAGCGGCGAAGCCGGAGAAGATCGGGACCTGAACGGCGCCCAGATGCGCGCAGGCGTGGGAGGCGATCGCGACCTGAGGAGACATCGGCAGGTAGATCCCGACCGCATCGCCCTCGCCGATGCCGATCGACGCGAGCCCTTCGGCGAGGCGGAAGACCTCGTCGGAAAGCTCGCGCCAGGTCAGAGAGAGACGAGCGCCGTCCTCGCCCTGCCAGATCGCGGCCTCCTCCTCGGCGAGCTCGCCCGCGGCCCACCTGTGGACGCAGTTCCAGGCGAGATTCAGCTTGCCGCCCGTGAACCAGGTGGCCCACTCGCTGCCGCGAGACGTGTCCACGACCCGCTCCCAGGGCTCCGAGAACTCGAGGCCGAGGTCCTCGATCACGGCCGGCCAGAAGCGTTCAGGCTCCTCGACCGAGATGCGGTGTAGGTCTCCGTACCGCTCGACGCCGAGGCGGCGCGCGAGCCTGGTCACGTTCGCGCTCTCGACGTCCTCCGCGGTCGGGCTCCAGATGAAGTCGGACACGCGCGAAGCGTACGGGTAGCCGTGCGACGTAGGGCGGGGAGCGTGCTCTAACCTCTCGGGGTATGCGTGCCCGGCTGTTCACGCCCGAGAACCGCAAGTGGTGGACCCTCGTTGCGGTCGCGGTCGGCCTGTTCATGATCATGCTCGACAACACGGTCGTGAACGTGGCGCTGCCGTCGATCCAGCAGGACCTCGGCATCGGCATCTCGGAGCTCGAATGGGTCGTGAACGCCTACGCGCTCACGTTCGGCGTCCTGCTCCTCACGGGCGGGAAGCTCGCCGACCTGCTCGGGCGCCGCGCGATCTTCATCGCGGGACTCGTGGTCTTCACGGGTGCGTCACTGTGGTGCGGTCTCGCCGGCGGCGCGGGGTCGCTCATCGCGGCACGCACTGTGCAGGGCATCGGCGCCGCGTTGATGAATCCCGCGACGTTGTCGATCATCACCGCGACCTTCCCGCCGCGCCAGCGCGGCACTGCGATCGGCATCTGGGCCGGGGTCTCTGCGCTTGCACTTGCGATCGGCCCGATCGTCGGCGGCCTCCTGACGGAGAAGGTCAACTGGAGCTGGATCTTCTTCATCAACATTCCGGTCGGCGTGCTCGGCGTGATCGCGGCTCGCCTCTTCATCGACGAGACGAAGGACACGTCGAAAGAGCAGCGCCTCGACTTACCCGGACTGGTCACCTCGGGGGCCGGTCTCTTCGCCCTCACCTACGGACTGATCGAGACGAACGATCACGCGTGGACGTCGACACGTGTTCTGACCCTGTTCGCAATCGCAGTGGTGGCCCTGGTGGCCTTCGTGCTGCTCGAGCTCCACCAGCGCCTGCCGATGCTCGACCTCTCGCTGTTCCAGAATCCGACGTTCGCCGGCGCCAACGCCGCGATGCTGCTCGTCGGGCTCGCGATGTTCGGCATCTTCTTCTACAACTCGCTCTTGCTACAGCGCGTTCTCGGCTACAGCGCGATCGAGACCGGCGCGACGTTCCTACCGATGACCGTGCTGATCATCCTGGTCGCTCCGATCGCAGGCAGATTCTCGGACCGGATCGGCGCGCGTTGGCTGATGGGGGCCGGCATGACGCTGCTCGCGGTCTCGCTCCTTCTCTTCGGAACGCTCGACGCCAACTCGTCCTTCTGGAACATCTTGCCGGGCCTGCTCGTCGGCGGTGTCGGCATGGCGGTGACGATGGCACCGACGACGGCCGCGGCGATGGGCTCCGTTCCGGTGGACAAGGCTGGTGTTGGCTCCGCTGTGATCAACAGCATGCGCCAGGTCGGCGGCTCGCTCGGGATCGCGATCATGGGCGCGCTCGTGGCCACGAGCGTCAGCGTCCTGCCGACGAGTCCGCTGTGGGGAGACCAGTTCGTGGAGGGCTATCACCGAGCAGTCCACCTTGGCGCCGCACTCGTCCTGGTGGGCGCGATCATCTCTGTCCTGACGGTTCGCCAGCTGCCCCGCCGCGAGGGCGCGGCGGAATCGGTCGTCGGCGCCCTGGCGAACGAGCCCTGAAAAGAGGAAGACCCCCGGCTGCGGCTCCGGGGGTCGATTCCTGTTAGGCGACTCCGCCCTGTGTGGCGGTCTCCCCGGGACTTGGCTCTGCGGCCCAGCCACGCCCCTTGCGGATCCCACCTGGTGAAGCGCCTCCTGCAGCCGACCCTGGCGTCTGGCCCGGATGCAAGATGGCCTCACTGTAGGAGGCTTCTCCGGGCATGTCAAGTAGCTCGGTCAAGTGATTTGCGTTAGGCTTGGTTGACAGGTTTTTGGCCCTACATGACCTTTTTGGGGGATGTCCCAAAGGACAGGTTGAAGTTTTGTGAAGTATGTCGTCTACTTACCAGTACGTGTCTGACTCGACCGCCATCCGTCAGGAACAGCGAGCCTCTGCCGCTCAAGCCGGGCTGAGACTCGGCGAGCGCCTGCGGCAGCTCCGTGTCGCCGCCTCGATGACCCAGACGGACCTGGCGGGCGATCGGTTTTCGAAGGAGTACGTGAGCCAGATCGAGCGCGGCAAGACCCGACCCACGCGCGAGACGATCGATTGGCTGGCTCAGCGGCTCGGCGTCGACGCGGGCTTTCTGGCGAACGGCGTCTCGGCCGACGAGCGTGGCCGTGTCGATGCGGCGCTTGCGCGTGCGGACGCCCTGCTCGAGGCGCGTCGCAACGACGAGGCGCTCGAGGAGTTCGAGAGCATTCGCGCTGCCGTGCTGGCTACCGGCATGCAGGAGCTCGAGTCACGCGCGCTCGCCGGTGAGGCGACCGTGCGGATGCGCCGCGGCGAGGTCCGCGAGGCGATCGCGTTGCTCGAGCGAGCCCGCGCACTCTCCGAGGGCGCGTCCTTCTCGGATGTGGAGCGTGCCGACGTCGTCTTCCGGCTGGGCGTCGCCCGCTACAAGCTCAACAGCATCCAGACGGCAATCGGCCTGTTCGACGAGGCGCTCAAGCTGGCCGAGCGCTCGGAGATTCCGTCGGATCAGCTGCGCTCGAGCATTCTTGCCTGGCGCTCGCGCTGCTATCGCCGGCGCCGCGATCTCGAGGCTGCGCGAGAAGATGTCGAACGCGCACTCGAGCTGGCCGAAGGCCTGAGCGACAAGCGCACGGCCGCCGATGTCTACTTCCAGGCGTCGATCATCGCCGATCGCGAGGGACACTGGGTCCTCGCGCGCTCATACGCGGAGCGGGCGAAGGCCGCGTACGAGGAGCTTTCGGATCGAACCAACCTCGGTCGCCTGCTGAACAACCTTGGCGGGATCAATTTCCTCCTCGGCCATCCCGAGGAGGCCGTGGACCTTCTCAAGGACGCTGTTCGCATCGCCCTCGAGGTCGGAAACGACGCGGAGGCCGCACATGCGGTCAACGGCATCGCCCAGGTTCACCTGCGCACCGGCGACGTCACGCGGGCCGAGGAGCAGGCGCGCTACGCGCTCGAGCTGCTCGGGGACCGCGTTGACGAGATTGGTGAAATCGGCAACGCCCAACTCGTGCTGGGCCGTTCCTTGCTCGAGCAGGATCGGCTCGACGAGGCCGATGTGGCGTTCCAGGCCGGCGAGCGCGCGTACGACCAGCTCTCATCCGGGAGCCACCGTGCATCAGCGTGGGTCGCGCAGGGTGACCTTGCCGCTCGCCGCGGCGACGATCGGACTGCCGCCCGGCTCTACCGCCAGGCCGCCGACGCGCTGCAAGACGTCCGCTTCTAACCCAGCTGTCGAAAGGAGGTGACTCCATGTCTAAAGCTCGACTGATCTATTTCGCAGTTTTCGCAGTCCTCATCGGAGTGGCGCTGCTGCCGGCGCTGAGCCTGTGGCCTGACGGGTCGCACGACGGCCACGAGATCTAGCGTGAACCCGCGCGCGCTTTGCTCGCCGTCGTTGCGCTGAGTAGCGCCGGCGGCTGACAGTGGCTCTTGGACGAGCCGTTTCGGAGCGAGGCGCGCCGAGTCGGTGGGGCCTCTGGTCCTCGACACCGGTTCGAACGGCACAACGCGTGACCGTGGAACCTGCAAGGCTTCTCCAGGAGTGTCCTCTGCAGGCGGAGATCCCGGGCTCGTCAGCGTACGCGAGGTGGCGGATCAGCTCGGCGTGCACCCGAGACGATCAGGCGGCTGATCCACGACGGTCGACTCGATGCGGTGCGTGTCGGCCGCGTCCTGCGCGTCCATCGCGAAGCGGTGGACAGCTTCCTTGCACGGCAGCGCGTGAAGCCGACGCGTTTCCAAGCCTGAGCAGGCCGGGCGAGCTCTAGGCGCCGAGCTCTGCCGAGTCCACGCGCTCGATCACGACATGGGGGAGTCGCGCGTAGGGGCTGAGCCGAAGGAGCGCCTGCACGACCTCGGCGCAGTCTTCCGGGCGAATCATGCGCTCCGGCGGGACCGGGGCCCACGAGGTCATCGGTGTGTCCACGAAGCCTGGGCTGAGCGCGGTCGCGCGGACGCCGTGCTTCTCCTCGCTGCGGCCGAGTGAGCCGGTGAAGTTGATCACTCCCGCTTTGCTCGCGCCGTAGACCGACAGCTGTCCGGCCGGGCCTGTTCCGGCAATCGACGCGATGTTCACGATCAGACCGCGTGCTTCTCGCAAGAGCGGGAGCGCGGCGGCGGTCACCAGGATCGTTCCCCGTAGATTGACGTTCAGCTGCAGGTCGATGTGCTTCGTCTCGAGCTCGTCGACGGGGCCGGCGATCCCGACGCCGGCGGAATTCACGAGCACGTCGAGCCGCCCGTGTTGCTTGCGATGCTCGTCGACGAGGCGGCGGCAGTCCGCGTCCTTCGCGACGTCGGCCACGACCGCGTGAGCCCCGAGCGTCCCGGCGGCTGCGTCGACCTTCGCCTGCGTCCTGGCGGCGAGTGTCAGGGCGAACCCGTTCTCGCGCAGCATGCTCGCGATTGCGAAGCCGATACCAGATGAGCCACCTGTGACGAGCGCCGCCCGGTCCACGCAGCCATCCTTTCAAGTCGGAAGGTGCCACGCCGACCGTGCAGAACTGGGGCGCGGGGGAACCGAAAGGCTCCTCCTCTCCCCTGAACGCCACGGGGGAACCACAATGGTTCCCCCGTGGCTAATCCTCTCGGCAGGCGGGAATAGAAGCGGTCATCAGGTCGTAACAACGGTGAACCGACCGCAGTCTGTAGACGAAAGGCTCACAGACCCCTACATTTCGCCGTTCAACCCTCGGGAGGGCTGCTTTGGACACCGAAACAGGGCGCGTCAAACTGACAGACCTCGCCTCGTGCGGAGGGTGTGCCGCGAAGTATTCGGCGGCCCGTCTCGAGCAGCTGCTCGCCGGCTTCGTTCCCGTGGAGGCGGAGAACCTCCTCGTCGGCCTGGCGCCCGCCGACGACGCCGCCGTGTATCGGTTGGACGACGAGCGGGCGCTCATCTTCACGCTCGACTTCTTCCCGCCGGTCGTTGACGATCCGGGCGACTACGGGGCGATCGCCGCGACGAATGCGCTCAACGACGTGTTCGCAATGGGAGGAACTCCGTTGCTGGCGCTCTCGATTGCTGCGTTCCCCGAAGAGCTGCCGGTCGAGATGCTCGCGGAGATCTTTGCCGCTGCGGACGCGCAGGTACGCGCTGCCGGCGGTCTGCTGGCAGGGGGCCACACGATTCGCGATGCGGAGCCCAAGTACGGCCTCGCGGTCGTGGGCACGGTGCGTCCCGACGGAATCTGGCCGAAGAACGGCGCACGCCCCGGCGACGTGCTCTTCCTGACCAAGCCGCTCGGTACCGGACTGATCATGACCGGCTACAAGCAGGGCAAGGCCGGCGACATGCAGCTCGAGCGTGCCATTCGCTGGATGCGCACGTTGAACAAGGATGCGGCCGAGGTGCTGCGCCCGCTCGAGCCCAACGCAGTCACCGACGTCACCGGCTTCGGGCTGTTCGGGCACGCTCACGAGGTCGCGGACCGAAGCGGCGTCTGCATCCGCCTCGAGTCGGAGCGGTTCCCGGCCATCGACGGCGCCCTGGACGTCGCGCGCAAAGGCGTGCGGACGAGCGGCGATCCTCGCAACCGCGACTTCGCTGCAGCGCACGTGACCATCGACGGCCTCTCCGACACGTTCGCCGCGCTCGGCTACGACCCGCAGACCGCAGGAGGCCTGCTCGTCTCGCTTCCGGCGGAGCAGGGCGCCGCGCTCGAGGCGGAGTTCGCGGCGCGCAGGCTCTTCCTTCGCAGGATCGGCCGCGTGGAGGAGGGCGCCGGCGTTTTCGTCGAGTGAGCGCCGGGATGATTCACGGGCGGTTCCAGCCCTTCCACAACGGACACCTCGAATACCTCCGCGGAGCAGCCGCGCAGTCCGAGGAGGTGTTCGTCGGGATCACGAATCCCGATCCGCAGCGCATCAAGGAGGAGCCGAGCGATCCGCTGCGCCACCTGCCCGAGTCGAATCCGTTCACGTACGTCGAGCGGTTGCTGATGATCGAAGCTGTCGCCGAGGACGAGGGCATTCGCGCTCATGTGATCCCTTTTCCGGTCAACGAGCCCGAGCTTTGGCCCGCGTACGTGCCGGCGGGCGTCACGCAATACCTGCGACTGTTCTCGGAGTGGGGCGGGACGAAGCTCGAGCGGATGCGTGAGGCCGGCTACGACGTCGTGGTGCTCGACGAGGGCGTCGACAAGGAGGTCTCCGGCATCGACGTTCGGGCGGCGCTGCGTTCCGGCGGCGAATGGGAGGCGCTGGTCCCGCCCGGAGTGGCGCGCGTGATCCGGTCGCTCGAGCGCGTCTCGGCCTGAATGCACCCGATCGTCGTCCTCCTGCTCGACGGGCTTGCCGACCGCGCACACGAGTCGCTCGGCGGGCGCAGTGGGCTGGAGGCGGCGAGGACTCCGAATCTCGATCGGCTCTGTGCTTCCGGCTCGTCCGGTGTTCTGTATGCGATCGGCCCGGGGCGTGCGCCTTCCAGCGAGGTCGCCCACTGGTCGATGTTCGGCTACCGGCCCGACGAGTTCCCCGGCCGCGGCGTCTTCGAGGCTCTCGGTCGCGGACAGGACGTGAGCGCCGAACACGTCTTTGCGTACGCCGCGCTCCGGCCGGCTGAACGTCGCGACGATGGGTGGTGGCTCACCGGGCGACCGGATCCCGACCGTGATGCGGAGGAAGCGGAGCGACTCGTCGAGCGGTGCGACGGGATCACGATCGACGGCCTGACCTTTTCACTGGCCCACGTCTGGCGGGGCGAGGCGATTCTGCGCGTCGCCGGAGGCGCCGATGAGCGCGTGACCGACAGCGACGCCTTCTTCCGCGACCGTCATCCCGTGTTGCGCCCGCAGGCGCTCGTTCCCGAGGCGGAGCGAACGGCGCGTGCAGCGGAGGAGTGGAGCCGCGAAGTGATGCGACGGCTGGAAGGCGAGCGCTTCAACGTGATCACGCTGAAGTGGTGGGGCAGGCCGCGCAACGTCCCGACGTTCGAGCAACGGCACGGTCTACGCGGAACGTTCATCGCGAGCTCGGCATTCCTGCGAGGTCTTGCGCTCGCCGTCGGCCTTGCCGAGCGCGAGGAACCCGAGACCGCCGACGCGGCCGCGGACCTGCGTGGCCGCGTTGCGCTTGCGCAGGACCGGCTCGACGCGGGAGACACGTTCGTCTTCTGCCACGTCAAGAGCGCGGACGCCGCCGGGCACACGAAGGACCCTCGACAGAAGCAGGAGATGATCGAGACCCTCGACGGCGCCCTCGGCGAGTTGCCGACCGACCGCGCGATCGTCTGCGTCACCGGGGATCACGCCACGCCCGCGTCGCCGGACGTGATCCACTCCGGCGATCCGGTTCCCTTCGTCGTCTCGGGCCCGGGAGTGCGCGCAGACCGCGTGACCGAGTTCGGAGAGTCGACCTGCGCCGAGGGGATCTTCGGTCATCTGCGCGGCCCGGACATGATGCCCGTGCTCCTGAACGCTGCCGATCGCCCGCTCTTTCTCGGCTCACGCCCGACGCCGTTCGACGGCGCGGACGGCTACCCGGCGATTCTCGATCCCCTCTGAATAGACTCGAAGCCGTGCACGCCCAGCCCACGGCGCTCGCTCGGCTTCGGGCGCTCGTTCTCACTCCTGCGCAGATCTATCCACTCGTGCTCGTGCAACTCGGCGCGCTGTGGCTCATCATCGGCACCGGGGCGGCGGTGCGGCTCACCGACTCCGGCCTCGGCTGCCGGGCGTGGCCGGGCTGCGAAGCGGGGCATCCGCTGCCGGCGAAGGACGCGCACGCATTCGTCGAGTTCGGCAACCGCCTCGTCGGCGGCGTGACGATCGTCGTGACGCTGCTCGCCTGGCTCGCGGTGCGGCGCGTGCCCGGGTTTCCCCTGTGGGTTCGGCGCATTGCACTTGCCGTGTTCCTTGGGACACTCGCGCAGGCGCCGATCGGTCTCCTTGCGATCGCGACCGATCTGCGCTGGCCGATCGTGATGGTTCATCTGTTGCTGTCGATCGCACTGCTCGCGGGCGCGACGGTTCTCGTCCTCGAGGTGCGCGCGGCGATGGTGGGCCGAGTCGAGCCGCTCGTACCGCCGGAGCTGCGTCGGCTCGGGCTCGCGTTCGTGAGCGCGGGCTTCGTGCTCATCGTGAGCGGAGCGCTTGCGACCGCGTCCGGCCCGCACTCCGGTGGGGGCGCGGCCGACAAGATCGACCGACTGGGACGCCTCGAGCCGATCGTCTACGTCCATGCGACGATCGTGGGGATCTTCCTGTTGACCTTCATCTTCAGCCTCGGCTACCTCGCCGCGCGCCGTGATCGCGCGCCGCGCCTCTTCAAGTTCGGCGCCGCGGTGTTCGTGGTTCTCCTCGCCCAGATGGGGCTGGGAGAGCTGCAGTGGCGCACGCACCTGCCGTGGGGGCTGGTGCTGCTGCATGTCTTCCTGGCGGCCACCGTCTGGGTGGGCACGGTCGCCCTCGCGACGCTGTTCTTCCGGCCGAACGTAGACTTCGCCGATCACTGACGAACTTCGCATCGTCACCCGACCGAGCCTGCGCGAGCCGGTTCTGATCGCGGCATTTCGCGGCTGGAACGACGGCGGGCAGGGTGCCTCGCTCGCGGGCGGATACCTCGCCAAGATCTGGGAGGCGGACCGATTCGCCGACATCGAGCCGGAGAACTTCTTCGACTTCCAGGCGACCCGCCCGCACGTCTCGCTGGTCGACGGTCAGACGCGGCACATCGAATGGCCGGAGAACGCCTTCTACCACGCGCCGATTCCGGGTGTCGATCGCGACGCGGTCTTGCTGCTCGGGATCGAGCCGAATCTGCGCTGGCAGACCTTCACCGACATGATTGCCGAGCTTGCACGCGAGCTCGGTGTCGAGATGATGATCACGCTCGGATCGTTGCTCGCCGACGTGCCGCACACCAGACCGTCGCCGGTGACTGGCGGGGCGACCGATCAGGAACTGATCGAGCGTCTCGGCCTGCAGCGCTCGCGTTACGAAGGACCGACCGGCATCGTGGGTGTGCTCCACGACGCGTTCAGCCGGTCGGGCATTCCGTCGGTCAGCCTCTGGGCCGCGGTCCCTCACTACGTGTCGCTCGCGCCGAGCCCTCGCGCCGCGCTGGCGCTCTGCCAACGGCTGGGCGACGTCCTCGGGACGCAGATCGACACGGCCGAGCTCGAGGAGGCCTCGGAGCGCTACAGCGAGCAGGTCAGCGAGGCGGTTTCCTCCGACGAGGAGACCTCGGCGTACGTCGAGGAGCTGGAGCAGCGCGCCGAGCTGCTCGAAGACGAGGAGGACCTTCCCTCCGGCGAATCACTGGCGGCCGAGCTCACGCGCTTCCTTCGCGAGCGCGAGCGCGGTAACGGCGGACCGGAACGCGGTCCGACCGAACAGCCTGCTAGTCGAACGTAAAGGCGTAGGCCGCCACGCCGGGCGTGAAGCCCAGCTCGAGCAGGCCGTCCGACGCGCTCGTCTGTGTGACGAGCGTGTAGAGCCTGTCGCCGTCGATCCGCACGGTCCGTTCCTGCTTGCCGTTCAACTTGACCGTCACGAAGCCCTTGCCGGTCAGCACGAGGTGCACCGTGCGCGCCGTGAAGTTCAGGCGGAGGCGCGCATTGTCCCCGGCGACGATTCGCTCTCCTTCGACCTTCCACCTTCCGGCGTATGCGTATGAGTCCTGGGTCAGCGACGCCGGGAAGCGGTACGTGGCCTTGCGGTCCGTTCTCAGAGGCGAGCCCATGTAGTTGCCGATGCGCAGGTACCCGAGATATGACTCGGGCGTCCTGATTTCCAGCGGCGTGCGGTCCGTGTCGGACCCGGCCTGCGGCAGCCGGCCGGCGTTGCCGGCTTCGAGCAAGAGACGGATGTCCTGCTCGGTCTTTGCATAGTCCCCTTCACCGAAGTGGACGTCACGTACGCGTCCCGCCTGATCGACGAGGTAATCCGCGGGCCAGTAGTTGTTCGAGTACGCCTTCCACGTTCCGTAGTCGTTGTCGAGGGCGACCGGGTAGCCGATGCCGAGACGCTTGACAGCGGCGCGGACGTTGCCGAGATCGTGCTCGAATGCGAACTCGGGCGTGTGGATGCCGAGGATGACGAGGCCCTTCGAGCGGTAGCGCGCATCCCACGCCTTCAGATACGGGAGCGTGCGCAGGCAATTGATGCACGAGTAGGTCCAGAAGTCGACGAGTACCACCTTGTCGCGGAGGTCGGGGAGGCTGAGCGGGCGCGAATTGATCCACGCCGAGATGTCGTGGACATCGGGGGCGCGACCGTAATCCTTCAAGGGCACCTTGCCGAGCTGCGACGCCAGCTGGTCTCCGCGGGGAGCGAAGACCGTCTTGGTCTTCCCTCCGAGTCGGTCGAGCCGGCCCTTCGATGCCGAGTTGCCCTCAACGGCGTCCTGTACCCACTGCGCGTAACCGGGCACCTTGGTCTGGAGGTTCTCTGCCCAGCCCTGATAGATGACGATGGCTGCGGCGGCCATCAGCACGCCGCCCGCGATCCGAACAGCCTGTGCGTGGTTGCGGAACCGCGCCGCCAGACCTCGACTACCGTAGGCGATCGCGAACAGTGGCAGCGCCGCGCCGGCGGCGTACGCAATCGCGATCGCGACGATCCACCCGCCGACACGATCTGTCGCTGCGTTCGCCGTCAGTGTTGCCAGCACCGGCCCGCCACATGGGATGAATACGAGCCCGAGGCTCGCGCCCAGGAAGAAGCCTCCGCCGAGGTCACCAGCGCGCCGGCGAGTGGCGAAACGAAAAGGTCGTTCTACGAGCTCGCCCACCTTCGGCACGATCAGCGTCAGCGCGAGTGCGAGCAACAGGGCCGCCCCGATCTGGATCTGGTGCTTTGCACTGATGCCGAGCAGGCCCCACAGCCAGGCGCCGGCGAGCAGGAAGGCGGTGAACGTCGTGATGAGGCCGGCGGCAATCGCATACGGCCGCCGGTTTCCCGCTCCTGCGCCACCGGCGAGCACGATCGGCAGCACCGGGAGGATGCACGGCGTGAACGCGGTGATGACGCCCGCCGCGAACGCGATCGGGACGAGGATGAGCATTCTGCTTAGTCGTTCTTACGCGGCAGGCGTTTCAGCGGATGCCGGCTTGGCCTTGGGGGCGGGCTTCTTTCTCGGCCGCGGCTTCGGCTTCTTCGCCTCCGCGGGCTCGACCTGCTGCTCCTGCCCCTGTGGTGCCTGTGCCTGCTGCTGCTGCTGCTGGCCCTGCTGCTGCTGGCCCTGCTGTTGCTGGGCGCCGCTCTTCTTGCGCTTCCGCCGCTTCCGGCGCCGGGAGCGTCCCGAGGTGACCTTCGGCTGTGGCAGGTTCTCGGCGAGGGCGCCGGCGACTTCCTGAACGGTGCCCAGCCGCTCGCGTGCCGCCTCGATCAGCTGTGTTGCCCGCGGCGTGTATCCCTCGGCGGATGCGAGCAAGGCCGCTCCGACCGCGACCGGTAGCTCGAGCGCCGCGTTGACCAGCTTCGCCGCGTTCTCCTCGTGCCGGTGACCGCGTGAGTTGGCGAGCGCGCCGAGGAGCCGCTTTGCCTCGGGGAACTCTGCGCTTGCACGGCGGTCCTGCACCTTGCGCGAGGCGCGCGCAAGGCGCCACGTCCAACGCTCCAGGATCTGGTCGGGGGCGTCGGCCTTTCCCTCCGCGATCGCGCGCAGGAGGACGCGGACACCGCCCATGCGGTCCTTCTCCCACGTCGGCGCCTGAGTGACCAGAGTGACGAGATCGTCGAAGTCGGCGCGCTCGACCGTCATCGACACGCGATCCGAGAGAGCGATGATGCGGAGGCGACGGTTCGGGTTCTCCGCTGCGCAGGTCGCGAGGAACTGTTCGAGGCACGCCTTCGACGCACCGCGTGCAGTCAGTTTCTCCACGAAGGCGGCGCGCTCGTCGAAGCGAATCTGGCGTCCGGCGATCGTTGCCCAGTAGCGCTGCTCGTCCTCGTCGAGGTACTTCGGGTCGACGCGCTGCCACTCACGTGTGATGACGGCGAGCCGGCGCCGCACGTCGGGTGTGACCGGAACGAGCCATGGTGCCGGAGTGAGCTTGCGTCGTGCGCGCCGTTGGACTCTGCGGCGCGGCGCCGGCGTTACGCGCGCGCCCTCGCGGTAGAAGTCGGCGTCGAGCAGCGAGTGCAGTGAGATCACGCGTTCGTTGTGGGTCGCTGCCTTCGGGACGAAGTCGATGACGATTCCGGCCTCCTTGCGTGGGTGCGTGCGCATGATCCGGCCGATCCGTTGCTGATAGACGCGTCGCGAGGCTGTCGGCGCCAGATGCATGCAGATCGTTGCGCGCGGAGAGTTCCAGCCCTCGGCGAGCAGCATCGCGTTGATGAGGACGTTGATCTCACCGCGCTCGTAGGCGGCAAGAGTCTCGGCGAGCCGCACCGGCGGGGTGCGACCGGAAACGGCTTCCGCCTTGAGGCCCACGGCGCGGAACTCCTTGGCGAGGTTGTAGGCGTGATCGACGCCGGCGGCGTAGACGATGCCCGGCGTGTTGTCGAAGCGCTCGCGATACAAAGATGCGGCCGCCTGGTTCAGCGCCTGGTGGTCGAGTGTCTTCGCCAGGACCTCCTGGTCGAAGTCACCGCCGACGATCGGCACCTGGTTGATGGCGGCGACGGGCGGAACGCGCAGGTCTCGCAGCGGTGCGATCAACCCGCGCCGCGCTGCGTCCTGTAGCGGCAGATCGTCGACCGAAGCAGGGAACACGTCCGACACCTGCTTCGCGATCAGCTGTTCTGTCGCCGTCATGCCGATGTAGAGCGGCTCCGGGAACGAGCGGATCGCTGCGCTCGTCTTCTCGCCCAGAGCAGTGTGAGCCTCGTCGCAGATGATCAACTGGTACGCCTCGCGCGAGATCGAGTCGTGGTGGCGTGCGAACCACGCGTAGGTCTGGATGGTGAGCGGGTTGCCGTTTCGCAGCGATTCCTTGCCGCGCTCGACCGCAGGGGCGAAGCGGTCGCTGTAACCCTCGTCGGTGAGATCGCGCTGGAACTGCGAGACGAGCAGGCGGCGGTGCGTGAGGATCAGCACGCCGAGGGAGCGCGCGGCCTCGACGAAACCGGCCGCAGCAATGGTCTTGCCCGACGCAGTCGGATGGCGGAACCGATAGCGCCGTGCTGCACCCGGGTCCGGGCCGGTGTACTGCTCGTCCTCCTCGACCTCTTCGTCGAGAACGTCCTCGACGGATTCCTCCGCCGGCTCGTCGTCTTCTTCCGCTTCAGCGTCGACGTCGACCACCTCGGCGACGACGCCGTTTCCGTTTGGCTCCGCTTCCTTCTCGTGCGAGGCGATCAGTTCGGTGAGCATGCCGGCGAGCGCATCGATCTGGTGGCGGCGCAGCTCGGT
Source organism: uncultured Actinomycetes bacterium (assembly GCA_963779965.1). GTDB lineage: Bacteria > Actinomycetota > Thermoleophilia > Gaiellales > Gaiellaceae > 3-1-20CM-4-69-9. The sequence goes on from CAWAAP010000002.1 coordinate 20,071, forward strand.
ACCGGAAGCGAGGTGCGGCTTCTCCTCGGCGAGCACGCGCTCGAGGCCGAGCATCAGGCCGTACTCGACCTTCCAGCCGGACGAGGGCGTGCGACGTCCGCCCTCGATCTCTGCGAGAGCGTCGTCCAGCGCGCGCCGGCGAGACGTCGCCGGCGCCAGGACCTTGGCGGGATCCTCGCCCTCACGAATGAAAGGCTCGCCCGCCCAGGCTTCGGCTCGGAGGGCGTCGGCCATCAGGCCGTCCGTCGCCTCCGACTCTGTGGTCGGTTGCTCTTTGATCTCCTGCATGGACGCAGCGTCTAAAAGCGCTGCACTTGTAAGAAAAGGCGACCCCGCGAATCCCCAAGGCGGGGGTCGTGTGACCAGTATATCGACCGGAGGACCTCGGAGGGTTCCGGGATTGGGGAACCAAGCAGGCGGGTGAAGACGGCCCATCGGGCAGAGCCCGACGGGCCTCTATGCGGCGCCGCCAAGTCGGCGCCTTGGACTAGCCGGCTAGGTGCCGAGCCCCCCGAAGACGGCAAAGGGGTTCTGGGGCTGCACCTCGTAGACCAGCTCCCCGCCAGGCTCGACCTCGCCGTGGATCCTGCGGGCGAGCTCGACGGCCTCCTCGCGGCTCCGGGTGCCCGCGATCACGTACGTGAACGTGCGGGAGACGTCGTAGCCCTCGCCCCGCAGCTGCTCGGCGAGGTCGTGGGCCTCCCGGAGGCTGTCCGCTTCGACCCGCACCTCCCACGGCGCGTAGCCTCGTTGCAGAAGCTCTTCCTCCGCGTCGGGCTGCTCGGGGTCGTCGTTCCAGCGCTCCTCGTCGCGGAGCCAGCGCTCGGTCACGAAGCGGGACGGCGTCAGTCCGACGTCGTTCAGCTCGCTCTCGACGATGCGCGCGGCCTGCTCGGCCTGCATGCCGGTGGCCGCGTAGACGAATACCGTGTCGTCGTCCTGCGACACCGCAAGCCGGTGCTCGCGCAGCTCGTCGGCGAGCTCGTCCGCGTCGCTCTGCCGCAACCCGAGCCGGCCGAGCAAGTCCTGTGCGCCTCCCTCGTCAGGAAACTCGATTCGAACTCGCCAGTCGTCGTGCGCCATGGTGGGAGCCTACTTTTAGGCGGCGGCCGCAGCGGCCAGGTCGGAAAAGGTGCGGCCGAAGAGGCGCTCCGACATGCCGATCTGGTCGAGGTGCTTCGTGATTCCCCCGAGGAAGAACGGCCAGCCTGCCCCGAGTAGGAGACCCGTGTCGACATCGGCCGCTTCGGTGACCACTCCTTCCTCGAGCAGAAGGTGGATCTCGTCCGCTACCGCCTCGAGGACGTCCTCGACGATCTGCTCCCTCGTGCGCGGCGCGTCTTCGACGACGACCGGCTCGCCGCCGTCCGCGATCGCCGCCAGCGCGGGGGACAGCGGGAAGCGGTCCGGGAACGCGTCGTGCATTCGTTCGAGCACGTGATTGGCGACTCGCGGGCCGACCATCTGGAGCAGGACGGACGGCGCCATCGGCATACCAAGGGACATGACCGCCTCGTCCACCTCCTCGACGGGAGTGCCGTGCTCGACGGCGTCCATGATCACGCGCGTCATGCGTGTCAGCACTCGGTTCACGACAAAGCCCGGCGCGTCGTTGACGAGGATCGGCCGCTTGCCGAGCTTCTCGCCGACGTCCCACACGGTCGCAAGCGTCACGTCGTCGGTCTCGGCGGCGCGCACGACCTCGAGCAGCGGCATCAGCCCGACCGGATTGAAGAAGTGCATCCCCGCGACGCGTTCGGGCCGGCGCAGGTCGGCGGCCATGTCCGTGATCGACAGGGCTGAAGTATTCGTTGCGAGCACGCACTCGTCACGCACGATCTGCTCGAGCTCTGCGAACACCTGCTTCTTGACCTCGAGCTCCTCGAACACCGCCTCGAGCACGAGGTCGCAGTCGGCGAAGCCGTCGTAGTCCGTGCTGCCCGACACGAGTGAGGAAAGGAAACGTCCCTTGCCCTCGTCGTAGCGGCCCTTGGCGACCTGGCCGGCTATCTCCGCCCGGATGTCCGCAAGCGCTTCGTCGACGATCTCCAATTTCACGTCGCGGAGCACGATCGGCACTTCCAGCCGGCGCAAGAACAGCAACGCGATCTGCCGTGCCATCAGGCCGGCTCCGACGATGCCGACCCGGTCGACCTTCAACGGCGGCGCGGTGGGACGAGCCGGGTGCCTCTTCGCGCGCAGCTCGACAAGCTGGAACGCGTAGAGAGACGCCTGTGCCTGCGGGCCGGGAAGGAGCTCGCCGATGGCTTCTTGCTCGCGCTCGTAGCCTTCCTCGATCGTCCACTGCTGCGCGCCGGCGATCAGGTCGAGCGCGACGTACGGTGCCGGCGCTGCGCCGTGCACCGTGTCGTCGACGGCCGTGCGTGCGCGGCGGAAGACCGTCTCCGCGTCGGACCAGTCGGGCTCGGGCCGCTCGAGCAGACGGTCGGCGAGCTCGCGCGCGAATGCCAGTGACTCGTCGACGAACTCCGCCGGCTCGAGCAGCCGGTCGGCGATGCCGAGCTCTGCAACCTGCGGTCCCGTCAGCATGCGGTTCTGCCGCAGAGGATTCGACACGATCACCTTGATCGCGGTCTCCGGCCCGACGAGTCGCGGCAGAAGCTGCGTTCCGCCCCAGGCGGGGAACAGGCCGAGGAAGACCTCGGGAAATGCAAAGTGGCGTACACCGGTCGAGATCGTTCGCGCCGTGCAGTGCAACGCCAGCTCGACTCCGCCGCCGAGGCAGGCGCCGTTGATCGCGGCGACAGTCGGGAACGGCAACGCGCGGAGTCGCCCGAACAGCTCGTGTCCTGCCCGCGCGCCCTCGATCGCGCGCTCGGCCGTGATGTCCGGGAACTCGGTGATGTCCGCGCCCGCTGCGAAGACGAACGGCTTGCCGGTGATGACTGCAGCGCTGAAATCCCCGCCCTCGAGCTCTCCGAGCAGACGATCGAGCGACTCGAGCGCGTCCTGCCCGAAGAAGGTCGGCTTCGTCCAGTCCTCGCCGTTGTCGATCGTCACGAGCGCGAGGTCGCCCGCGCGCGTGAGCTTGAACTCAGTGACCGGCGCCAAGGTTCTCCCAGAGCAGAGCCGCACCCATGCCCATCCCGACGCAGAGCGCCGTCAAGCCGTAGCGAACGTCGGGCCGTTCGCGGAAGCCGTACGCGAGCTGTGCCATCAAGCGCACGCCCGTCGCAGCGAGCGGATGCCCGCAGGCGATCGCCCCGCCGTACGGATTGAGGCGCGGATCCTCCGGATCGACGCCCATCCCGTCGCACCACGTCAGCACCTGCACGGCGAAAGGCTCGTTGAGCTCGAAGAGGCCGATGTCGTCGAGCGTCAGGCCCGTCTGCTCGAGCACACGCCTGGTCGCAGGAATCGGCCCGATGCCCATCAGCTCCGGCTCGACGCCCGCGAACCCGAACGCGACGAGCCGCATCCTGGGCTCCAGCCCGAGCTCGGCCGCGGTCTCCTCCGCGGCCAGGAAGCACGCGGTTGCTCCGTCGGTGAGGCCCGCCGAGTTGCCCGCGGTAACTCGGCCGCCCGCGCGGAACGGCGTGCGCAGGCCGGCGAGTGCCTCGAGCGTCGTGTCCGGGCGGAGGAACTCGTCGTGGTCGGCGAGCTTCCAGCCTTCCTCCGTGAACACGCTCATCGGCACGACGGTCTCTCGCATGACGCCGTTCGACCACGCGGCAGCGGCGCGCTGCTGGGACCGCACGGCGAACGCGTCTGCATCGTCTTTCGTGATCTGCGGAAAGCGGTCGTGCAAGTTCTCGGCGGTTGCGCCCATCGTCACCGCGGAGGTATCGACCAGGCGCTCGGAGACGAAGCGCGGATTGAAGTCGACGTCCTCGCCCATCGGATGGTGACCCATGTGCTCGACGCCGCCGGCGAGAACGATGTCGCAAGCGCCGTACGCGATCTCACCGGCGCCGGCGGTGACTGCTGTCAGGGCTCCGGCGCACATGCGGTCGACCGCGAACCCGGGAACGGACTGTGGGATACCGGCGAGCAGCGCCACGTCGCGTCCAAGGGTCAGGCCCTGGTCGCCGACCTGGGCAGTGGCCGCGTAGACGACGTCGCCGATTCGCTCCGGCGGAATCTGCGGGTTGCGGCGCAGCAACTCGCGCACGACCTTGACGGCCATGTCGTCAGCACGCGTCTTCCAGAAGATGCCCTGCGGTCCGGCCCGGCCGAAGGCCGTGCGCACGCCGTCGACGAACACGACCTCCCGACGTTCCATCAGCCGAGTCTACGTCGAGGCTTCGAGTTGCTCGCGCAGATCCTCGAGCTCCCAGCAGTTCGCGGCGAGCGGATCGCGGTGATACTGGATCAGGAGCGTGCCGCCGGTCTCGAGCTTGCCGTCGCGGCAGGCGTTCAGCAGGCGGCGGTACGGATCGAGCCCGTCGCCCGGAGCGTAGACCGCCTCGGGCGGCTCATCGTCGTAGCGCGGGTCCCGGGCCTGCTCGGGTAGGTACGGCAGGTTCGCGACGACGAGGTCGACGGGCTCCGTCAGCGGGTCGAGCAAATCTCCCTCGACCACGTGAACGCGATCCTCGACACCGTGGAGCTTGGCGTTCTCGCGGGCGAGCTCGACTGCGGCCGCGCTCGTATCGGTCGCCCACACCTCCACGTTCGGGCGGTTGACCGCGAGCGCGATCGCGACGGCGCCGCTACCGGTGCCGACGTCCGCGATCCGCATCGGCACGCCGTCGATCCGCTGCAACGCCTCGTCGACGAGCCTCTCCGTCGACGGGCGTGGAGTGAACACCTGACCAGGAGCAGTCAGCAACGGGAGGCCGTAGAAAGACGTTTTCATAAGCTCTTGCTGTGGTGGACTGGGCGGAGCACGCACGGCGTGAAGACGCACGGTACCGGGACGGCGAGGCGCGACTGCCGGAGGCCGAGGATCAGGACTCCCGCCAGCGCCAGCTGACGCGGATGGGCAATGCCGCAGCAGGCGTGGGTCTGGCACGGCTCATGGCCGGTGATACGGACGGAGGGCGAGAATGGTTCGCAAGGGCCGTCGAGCGTTACCGGGAGAGCTATGAGCTCGCGCCGCCCGGAAGCTGGGGGAGGCCGATCGCGATCCTCAAGGCCCGGATCCTCGCCGGCGACTGGGACGGCGCGGAGTCAGACGCACGCTGGACGCTGGAGCAGGGCGCCGGCAACGCGGAGTCTCCAATCGGCCGGTACGCCGCCACACTCGCGCTGCTCGTGCTCGGCCGCGACCAGGAAGCGCGTGCCGTCGCGGACGGGTTGCGAACGCGCGACGATTTTCCTGCGTCCGTCGCAGATGCGCTCGCGTACATCGCGGCCGAGGACACGCTCGGGTACAGCGACGCGGTTGAGGCCGTGCTCGAATCCTTCGAGACGCGCGAGGACTACCTCGAGGACCTTCCCGCAGCGGACACGGTGGTCGTGCTGCAGGCGTTCGCAGCGCGCCGCGACATGGCCGCCGAGCTCAGCTCGCCGCTGCTGCCCCGGTCCTAGTGCGCGGGCGGGTGCGCGAACATCGTCAGGACGATCTTGTCGGCGTCGTCGTCCTCGAGGTCGCGCCCAGCGGCCAGGAACGCCGCCATCAGCTCGAGCGCTCGTTCGATCGTCAGCTTGACCTCGGCCTGCGCGCTGCGAAAGGTGCCGTCGGCCGAATAGAGCGCGTGCGCACGCTGCACCTGGTCGATCATCGCCGCCTGGATGTCGCGGGCGCCGCCTGCTGCAAGCAGCTCCGGCGCAACGCGGAAGATCTTTCGCGACGGCGCGATACGGCTTTTCGCGTCCACGCCCGTTCTCGTCGGCGAGCTCGATCAGTCCCGCCTTCACCAGCATCCGTACGTGGAAGTGCAGATGGCCGGGATCGACTCCGAGTCGCTGGGCGAGCTCACGGTTCGTGAGTCGGCGGTCGCCTTCTGCGCCGAGCATCTCGAGTACCCGGACGCGCAGAGGGTGGCCGAGCGCCTTTAGCTGCTCAGGCTTGTCGAGTACCAGCGTTTCTTGCAAAGCGAACTGCCCCCTTGGTCTACCTCCGGGGGCACTTCTACATATAGAGGCGGGCCTGTCAAGCCCCGAGCCTGGCTGCAGCAGCACGATCGAGGATTGCAGTGGTTCTACCGTCGTGCGCGCGGACGAGGCTCGCCGGCGTGTCGGGGCTCGGCGTCGCCGCAAAGGCTCGGCGTGCGGCCTCCGCCTTCTCGGCACCGGAGAGAGCGAAGACGATCTCGCGCGCGCTGTTCAGGGTGGGGATGCTCAGCGTGACCCGGTCGACGAAGGGTTCCAGCCCGGGCTCCGCCGGAAGCACCCGCTTGCTCTGTTGCAGTGTCGGGGCGTTCGGGAACAGGGACGCGACGTGACCGTCCTTGCCGATGCCGAGCAGCTCGAGGTCGAACACGGTCTCGCCGAGCTCTAGCTCGTAGGCAGCCGCGGCTTTGTCCTTCCCGAGCTCGCCCATGATGCGGTGCACTGCACGCGGGTCGCCGTCGAGCCGGTCGAGCAGCGTCCGTTTCGCAAGCGCAAAGTTCGAAAGGTCGTCGTCGGGGGGAACGCAGCGCTCGTCGCTCCACCAGAGCTCTGTCTTGCTCCAGTCAGGCTCGCGTTGCGCAGCTTCCTTGTACGCCAGCTCGGGTGTCGTGCCACCCGTGAGCGCGATGTGTCCGCCTTTGCGCGCCGCTCGCGCGAGCCAGTCGGCCACGGCCGAGGCGACCTCGTTCGCGTCCTCGACGATGACGAGCTCGACGTCGCTGCTCAGGAGTCGCCCGCCGCGAGCTCTTTCGAGCGCTCCATCGCCGCTTGAATCGCGTTGAGGAAAGCGGCGCGCACTCCCGCCTGTTCCAGCTCGCGGATCGCGTGAATCGTGGTCCCGCCGGGCGATGTCACCGCTTCGCGGAGCTCGACCGGATGCATCTCCTCGTCGCGCAGGAGCTTCGCGGTGCCGAGCATCGTCTGGACGACGAGCTGCGTCGACGTTTCACGTCCGAGCCCGAGCAGGATGCCCGCGTCGATCATCGATTCCGCGAGCAGTGCGAAGTACGCGGGCCCTGAGCCGGACACAGCCGTGACGGCGTCCATGTAGCGCTCGGGCACGCGCACGACGCGGCCCAGATGTGAGAGGACGTCCTCGGCGAGGTCGAGCTGCTCGTCGTCGGCGTGTGCGCCCGCGCAGATGCCGGCGATGCCCTCGTGGACGAGAGCCGGCGCGTTTGGCATGGCGCGTACGACCGGGACGCCCGGAGCCAGACGCGCCTCGATCTGCGCAGTCGGAATGGCGGCGGCGACCGAGAGGACGGTCTGCTCGGGCCCCAGCAGTCCACCGATCTCGCCGAGCAGGACGTCGAAGTCTTGCGGCTTCACGGCGATCACGACGAGCCCGGCATCGGCGACCGCTTCTGGGTTGGACAGGGTTGCCTTGACGCCGTGGCGGTCGGCGAGCTCCTTCAGCCGCTCCTGACGCCGTGCGGTGACGACGATGTCTCCCGGCTTCCGCCAGCCCGAGCTGAGCAGCCCTGCCAACAGGGACTCACCGATCCGCCCTGCGCCGAGAATCGCGATCTTCCGGTTCGCAGCCATGCACGCAGTCTAAGGCGGGGCCGCCAAACAGCTGGGGTCAGACCCTGCTGTTCGGTACGCGGCGGATGTGCCTTGTCTCGAGGGCCCGCGACCCGAAAGGCTGGGTCAGACCCTTGCTGTTCGGTACGCGGCAAGTGTCGCCTCGTCTCGAAAGACGAAGCGCACGAGGTGAACTGAGGGATGGTCTGCAAGAGCCGACTTCGTCGCCGCGATCGCGACCGGAGCCGCGAGCCCGACCGGGTAGCCGTACGCACCGGTTGAGATCGCGGGGAACGCGACCGACCGGCAGCCGAGCTCGTCCGCGAGCTCGATTGCGCGGCGGTGGCAGGACGCGAGCAGCTCGGCCTCGCCTTCTGCGCCGCCGCGCCAGATCGGCCCGACGGCGTGGAGCACATGCCTTGCGGGCAGCCTCCCACCCGATGTCGGCTTCACGTCTCCCGCGGCGCAGCCGCCGAGCAGGCGGCACTCCTCCAGGATCGACGGTCCACCCGCACGGTGGATGGCGCCGTCCACCCCGCCGCCGCCGAGCAAGCTCGGATTCGCCGCGTTGACGATCGCGTCGACCTCCTGCTCCGTGATGTCGCCGAGAACGAGCTCGATCACGCGTATGCCGGCCGCGGGAAACGGACGGGCCGTTCGTCGGGCAGCGGAATCAGCCCGTGCGCGAAGCCCGTCATCAGATACAGACCGGCGAGGCCGCCCCATTCGCCGTACGGCGCGAGCAGCTCGGCGGTCTCGTGCGCCTCCACCCAGCGCCCGCGCAGCCGCGACATCAGCTTCACCAGCCCAAGGTCGCCGACCAGCCCACGCTCGTAGCGTCCGAGCCCTTCGAGGCAGACGACGCCGGCCGACCACGGCCCGAGGCCCCGCTGTCGCTCGATCAAGGCCGCCGCCTTCGCCGTCGGCAGTGTGTGCAGCCGCTCCAGATCGGTGGAGCGGCAGATCCGGACGAGCGCCGCGGCGCGACTCGCGTGCAGCCCGAGTTGCCGTAGCCGTACAGGTGCGTGCCGCGCGAGCGACGTGCACGTCGGCGGGGCATGCAGATCGGTTCCGTCCACGCGGGGCTCGACCGCGCGCACGATGATGCACTCGAGCTGGCGTGCGCGGCGCGAGTCGATCAGCTGTCCGCAGAACGCACGCAGCAGCGCCTGCGCCACCGTCGGCATTCGCAGTTGCCGCATCCCCTGAAAACGCGAAGCCGTCTCGCCGATGAGCGGATCGCGGGCGAAGCGGCGCAGAAACTCCGAATGGTCGGCGTCGACGGCGAGGACGAACCGCAACCGCTCCAGGCCTTCCTCGCTTTCAGCGCGCAGCACGAGGTTTCCGTCCACCGTCTGCCTCGCCGTCGCAACTTCCACGCGTTCGCCAACGCGGAGCGTCATCGTCAACGTCCCGTCGCGAAGACGCCGCGTTGCATCGCTCACATGCTTCGTGCAGAGAGCGAGCGTGTACGGGCCTGCGGGGCGAACGACCCGCTCGAGGGTCAACTCAGGCGGTGTGCTGCGGTCTCGGCATTCACGCCGAGATCGTACGCGCGGCGGAGGATCGGCTCCGCCTCGTCGCCACGCCCCTGCTCCTGCAGGTGCGACGCCCACTCAACCGAAGCCTGGCCGGCGTTGTGACGCCGCCCGTGAACGGTCAAGAGGTCGATCGCGCGACGATAGGTCGTGTCGGCCGTCTTCAGGTCGCCCTGCAGCACCAACCCGGCGGCAAGTGCCCAGCAGGCTGCTCCCTGCTCGCCGCCATGTGAATCGCCGAAGATCGCGAGCGCGTCGCGAGCCGTGTCGACAGCCCGGTCACCGTCGCCTTCGAGCGAAGCTAGTCGCGACTGACCGATCCGCAACATGCCGATGTCCCGTGATTCCGCGTGGGGTGCCAGCAGGCGCTCCGCCGCGCTGAGAAGCTCGCGGGTCTCATCGGCGCGTTTCTCGCTCGACTCGATACCTGCAGCAAGGAGATAACCGCGGGCCAGTTGCAGCGTGTCGTCTGTGGCCTCCAACAGTGCCATTGCCTTGCGGATGTGTTGCAGCGCTTCAGCAGATCGCCCCTCGATCGCTGCAACGCGGCTGACCGCCCAGAGCAGGCGAATTCGGCTGTGCGGGTCGCCGAGCGAGCCGGCCTCGTTCAGGGCGTCCATCACGACGCTTCGTGCCCGGTCGTACTCGCCTGCATCGCTCAACGCGTAGCTGAGGAGCGTTGCGTACCTGACGCGAATTGTGAGATCCGCGGGCGCGGTTTCCCTTACTTCTTCGAGACAGCGTTCGAAAAGTCGAGCAGCGCGATCCGCCGCGCCGAGCGCCGCGTACGACTGGCCCAGCGTGGAATAGACGTCAGGCCGCATCTGTGGGGACGGAGGTTCCTGGGCCAGGGCGGTTTCGAGGCGCTCGACTGCGTCGAGATGGTTGCCGCGAAACGCCGCGGCGAAGCCGAGGCCGATCGCGGCGCGCGTAGCGGACGTACCGTCACCTGCCGCGCGCGACTCGTCGAGAAGCTTTTCGAGCTTCTGCTCGGCCTCGCGCGTGTCACCTTCGAGCCGAAGCTCGAGCTCGGCGTCGGTGAGTCGGAGCTCGCGATCGTCGACATCGCGGATGTCTCGCCCTGTCTCGAGGTACTCGACCGAGACGCCCAGCTTCTGGGAGAGCTTGCGCAACGCCTTGACGGACGGCGTGCGCGCCCCCGCCTCGATGCGCGAGATATAGGCGTACGACACGCCCGGGGACGAGAGGTCGCGCTGCGAGAACCCGCGTTCAAGGCGCAGACGCTTGAGGCGTGCGCCCACGCCTTCTCTAGGACTGTCCGCCGGCACCGACGGGATCATCAGCAGTTTTCATACATAAGTCAAATTCCAGATTGGCCTGTGTACTGTCAATCGGCGCTTCCTCATGACAACATGACCCCCATTCTGCGGAAAGAAGGGGGAAGGGAGGTACCCATGCATCCGTGGGGCGAATAAGAGCTGCTGACCGCGGGCGGGGGCGCCGTTGCGTCCCCGCCTCGCTTTAGTCTCGCTTGATGGCTTCCGGGCTCGCGTTGGCCGCCTATGGGCTCTTGCTGGTGCCCGGCGCGGTGCTCGTCTGGCGACGGCCTGTCGTCGCGCTGTACGCGTGGATCGTGGGCCTGGCCGCGCACAACGCGGTCATGGCGGCGCTCTACGGCGCGGGTGTTCGCGGGGGCGCCTTGACTGCCATCCAGGCGTGGAAGGAGATCCTGCTCGGAGTCGCGCTCGCGCGGGTGGCGCTCGAAGCTCTGCGTGCCGGACGTCTTGCGTTCCGACCTCACCCGGCCGACGTGCTCGCGGTCGCGTTCGCAGCAGTGGTGTGCGTCTACGCGGTGTTGCCTCAGAGCTGGCTCGACGGCTCGGCCGATCACGGTGCAATCGGTCTCGCGCTCAAGCACGATCTGGTTCCGGTCGGCGCGTATTTCGTAGGCCGTTCCGTGATCCTCCGCGGCGAGGACCTCATCCGGCTCGTCTGGACCGTCGTCGGCACGGCAGCCGCGGTCGCCGTGCTCGGGCTTCTCGATGACTTCTTCATTCCCATCTCGTGGTGGCGCGACTCCGCTGTGGTCGACTATTTCCACAAGCATCTCGGTTACGACTACCACGGCACCGGCGGCCTGCCGGAGAACTTCGTGTTCAACAACGGCGGCGACGCCGAGGGTTTCTACCGCCGACTCGTGTCGACCTTCCTCGGTCCGCTCGCAAGCGCGTACACGTTCGTCGTAGCGTTACTCCTCGCCGCCGCATTCCTGCGTCGGCTGCGCATCTTGATTCCGTTGAGTGCGGCGATCTTCGCGGGGCTGCTCTTCACCTTCTCGCGTTCGTCACTCCTTGCGCTCGCCGCCGGACTTGTCGTGCTCGCTTTCGTCAGGAGGCGCTGGTGGCCGGTCGCCGCGGCGATTGCGACGCTCGCAGTCAGCGTTGCTTGGGTGCACGTCTTCCCCCATGTCGCGCCGCAAGGTAAGTGGACGCAGCAGGACCTCGTTCAGCAACGCAACAACGCGAAGAACCAGCCAGGGGCGAGCGGTAGTGCCGGCAGCATCGACGAGCCTTCGATCCACAGCCACTGGATCAGCCTGCGGGAGGGTGTGCGCACTGTCGTCCACCACCCGCAGGGCTTCGGTCTCGGTAACGCGGGCCAGACAGCCTCACGCACCGGCACGACGATCAAGGCGGGGGAGTCGAACTACACGGAGATCGGCGCCGAGACCGGGTTGTTCGGAGCGCTGCTCTGGATCGCCTGGGGGCTCGCGATCTTCATCGCACTCGTGACCGCAGCGTGGCGTACGCGTTGGTGGGCCGCCGCAGGCATTGCGGCCGCGTTCGGAGCGACGCTCGTGCTCGCCGTTCAGACGGACGTGATCGGCGATCCGTGGATGGCGTACTGCCTCTGGGCACTCGCCGGCATTGCGCTGAGACCGCTGCCTATCCTTCGAGAGTGAGCTCGCCCGCGCCTGCACCCCAAACGCAGCAGCAGGGCGTGCGGGTGATCCTCGGCGCGCTGATCCTCGTTTTTCTGCTCGCGTCGCTCGACCAGACGATCGTGTCGACGGCCCTGCCGACGATCGTCGGCGAGCTCGGCGGGCTTCAGCATCTCTCGTGGGTTGTGACCGCGTACCTGCTCGCGTCGACAGTGTCAGGGCCGCTCTACGGGAAGTTCGGCGATCTCTACGGACGGAAGATCGTCCTGCAGACCGCGATTGTCATCTTCCTCGTCGGTTCCGCGCTGTGCGGGTTGAGCCAGAACATGGCGCAGCTGATCGGCTTCCGTGCGCTGCAGGGCCTCGGCGCCGGCGGCCTCATCGTCACGGCGATCGCGGTGGTCGGCGACGTGATCCCTCCCCGCGATCGCGGCCGCTACCAGGGGATCTTCGGCGCCGTCTTCGGCGTGTCGACGATCATCGGGCCGCTGCTCGGCGGATTCTTCGTCGACAACCTCTCGTGGCGCTGGATCTTCTACGTCAACCTGCCGATCGGAGCGGTCGCTTTCGTCGTCATCGGCGCGGTCTTCCGCGTTCGGCCGGTGGTGAAGCAACACAAAGTCGACTATCTCGGCGCGGGGCTACTGGCGGGTGGCCTCTCGGCGATCGTCCTCTTCACGAGCCTGGGCGGCAGCACGTGGGCTTGGGGCTCGCCGCAGATCATCACGCTGATGGTGATGGCGTCGTCGCGATTGCGGCGTTCGTGGTCGTCGAGGCGCGCGTTCCGGAGCCGATCATGCCGTTGTCGCTGTTCCGAAACCGCACCTTCGCCGTCACCAGCGCGGTCGGTTTCGTCGTCGGCCTTTCGCTCTTCGGCGCAGTGACGTACCTCCCGCTCTACCTGCAGATCGTCAAGGGCACGAGCGCGACCAAGTCGGGTCTGCAGTTGACGCCGTTGATGCTCGGCCTAATCGTGACGTCGGTGATCAGCGGGCAGTTGATCTCGCGCTGGGGGAAGTACCGAATCTTCCCGATTGTCGGAACTGCGGTCGTGACCGTCGGAATGGCGCTGCTCTCACAGCTCGGAATCGGGACGAGCCTCTGGGTGGCGGCGCTCGACATGGTCGTCCTGGGGCTCGGGCTCGGGATGGTGATGCAGGTCCTCGTGCTCGCGGTGCAGAACGCGGTGGATTACAAGTACCTCGGCGTCGCCACGTCCGGGTCGACGATGTTCCGGTCGATCGGCGGCTCGATCGGGGTCTCGCTCTTCGGCGCGATCTTCACCAACAGGTTGGCCACCGAGCTGGCGCATCGGTTGCCGCGGGGCGTGCACCTCCCGTCGACTACTACCCCCGCGGAGATCCGCGCGTTGCCCACGGGCGTGCGCGACTCGTATGTTCACGCGCTCACCGCTGCGCTCTCACCCGTCTTTCTCGTCGCCGCCGTCATCAGCTCGGCCGCATTCATCCTGGCACTGCTGCTTCCGGACATTCCCCTGCGACGCACGAGCGAGGCGGAAGGGATCGGTGAGGCGTTCGCCTCGCCTCGGGAGGGCGACTCCGAACGCGAGCTGGAACGCGTGCTGAGCGTGATCGCGCAACGTGAAGAGCGGTGGCGCGCCTACGAGGAGCTCGCGGCCAGAGCCGAGGTCGATCTGCCGCCGACGGAGCTCTGGGCGCTTTGCCGTCTGGCGGAGCAGGCACCGGCCTCACCGCAGACGATCGCGGCCGCGACAGGGGTCGACAACGAGCAAGTCGAACCGGCGTTGGAGGGGCTCGGTCGGAGTGGGCTCGTCGCGCAGGTGGACGGTGCCTACGATCTCACGCCCGCAGGGCAGCGAGTCTTCGACGTGATCGTGAGGGTGAAGCGTGCGACGCTCGAGGACCTCGTCCGCGACTGGTCGCCGGTAGATCACGCGCAGCTCGAGCCGATGCTCGACCGGCTTGCCCGCTCCCTTGCCAGCGAGATGCCAACGCCTGCCTGACGGGCGGCTGTACCCTCAGGCGTATGGCGATCGATCCGCGAGTGGACATCGGTCACGTCCACCTGAAGGTGAGCGACATCGACCGTGCCCTGGCGTTCTATCGTGACGTCCTCGGCTTCGAGGAGATGCAGCGCTACGGCGACCAGGCCGCATTCATCTCGGCGGGTGGATACCACCACCACATCGGACTGAACACGTGGGAGTCGAAGGGCGCGTCGCCGCCGCCGCCCGGCACGACCGGTCTCTACCACGTCGCGATCCGCTACCCGGATCGCAAGGCGCTCGCGCAGGCGCTGAAGCAGCTCGTCGACGCCGACATCCCGCTCAGCGGCGCGACCGACCACGGCGTCAGCGAGGCGATCTACCTCCGCGATCCGGACGACAACGGCATCGAGCTCTACCGCGACCGTCCGGAAGAGGAGTGGCCGCGCGCGGAGGACGGCAGCATGTCGATGATCTCGGAGCCGCTCGACTTGCGCGCACTACTCGCCGAAGCGGACTGACATGCGCTTCAGTCGCCGCCGACTTGCGACCGTCCTGGGCCTCTTTGCCGCTTCGCTCTTCTGCGTCGCGCTCGTCGTCGTGCGCAATGTGCACACCGGCAATGGCAACTTCCGTTATCTGATCTGGAATCTCTTCCTCGCGTGGATTCCGTTTGTGCTCGCGGTCTTCGTCTACGACCGCTGGCGCCGTCGGCGTGGCGGCGTGCTGCTCCTCGTCCTCGGCGGGCTCTGGCTGCTCTTCTTTCCGAACGCGCCTTACATCGCGACGGACGTCGTCCATCTGCGGCACGACCCGCTGTCGCCCTACTGGTACGACGCGGTCACGATCGCGGCGTTCGCGTGGATGGGCGTGCTCCTCGGCTTCGCTTCGCTGTATCTGATGCAGACCGCCGTTCGCCAGTGGCGGGGCGCGGTTGCCGGCTGGATCTTCGCCTTCTTTGCGATCGGCCTCGGCTCGCTCGGGATCTACCTGGGCCGCGTCCTGCGCCTGAACAGCTGGGACGCGCTCGAGCACCCGAGCGTCCTCCCGCGCATCCTCCACACGGTCGCGCGCAACCCCTTTGCCTACCAGGAAGCGATCGCCATCACCTTGGTGCTCACGCTGGCGCTGAGCTTTGCGTACTTCCTGCTCTACAACTTCGCGGCCGTCGGCCTGGAGCTGGACGCGGAGCGCTGATCGGGGCATGTCCTGGGGTCAGACCCCAAGACCTGTCCGACTCCGCCGGGTGCGCTACAACTAACCCGTGGCCTCGAAGCCCGTCGAGCAGCTCGATTCCGTCGTGATCCGGTTCGCCGGGGACTCCGGGGACGGGATGCAGCTCACGGGGGGCCGCTTCACCTCCGAGACGGCGCTGATCGGGAACGACCTCGCCACCTACCCCGATTTTCCGGCCGAGATCCGGGCGCCGGCAGGCTCGCTGCCGGGCGTCTCCGGTTTCCAGCTCCACTTCGCCGACCACGACATCCTCACGCCCGGCGATCAGCCGAACGTGCTCGTCGCCATGAACCCGGCAGCACTCAAGACGAACCTGAACGATCTGCCGCCGAGTGGGATTCTCGTCGTCGACAAGGACGCGTTCACAGACCGCAACCTGACCAAGGCGGGCTACGACGGCAATCCGCTCGAGGACGGCTCGCTCGAGTCGTACGAGGTCCATGCGGTCCCGCTCACCTCGATGACGATCGAGGCGCTGAAGGAGATCGAGGGCATCACGAAGCGGGAGGCTGAGCGGGCCAAGAACATGTTCGCGCTCGGGCTGATGTCCTGGCTCTACGGGCGTCCCACCGAGGGGACGATCGCCTTCCTCGAGTCGAAGTTCGCGAAGCGGCCGGAGATCGCCGCTGCGAACGTGAAGGCGTTCCAGACGGGCTACGCCTTCGGCGAGACGACCGAGGCGTTCGCGGTGCAGTACGAGGTCAAGCCGGCGACGATGAAGCCGGGCCTGTACCGCAACATCACCGGCAACCAGGCGCTCACGTACGGCCTCATTGCAGCGTCCGTGAAGTCAGGTCTGCCCCTCTTCCTCGGCGCGTACCCGATCACGCCGGCGTCCTCCATCCTCGAGGAGCTTGCGCGCCACAAGAACTTCGGCGTTCGCACGTTTCAAGCGGAGGATGAGATCGCGGCCGTGGGCGCGGCGCTCGGCGCGAGCTTCGGCGGCGCACTCGGCGTCTCCACTTCGAGCGGCCCCGGCATCGTGCTGAAGCAGGAGACGATCGGTCTCGGGATCACGCTCGAATTGCCGCTCGTGATCGTGGACGTCCAGCGCGCGGGGCCGTCAACCGGGATGCCGACGAAGCCGGAGCAGGCCGACCTGCTCGGCGTCATGTTCGGCCGCAACTCCGAGTCGCCGGTACCGGTGATCGCGGCGGCGACGCCGTCGGATTGCTTCGACGCGGCGCTCGAGGCCGCGCGCATCGCGGTCAAATACCGCACGCCGGTCTTCCTGTTGTCGGACGCGTATCTCGCGAACGGCTCGGAGCCGTGGTTGCTGCCGGACGTCGACGCGATTCCGCCGATCGAGCCGAATTTCGCCGAGGCCGATGGGGAGGACTTCCAGCCGTACCGGCGCGACGAACAGACGCTCGCGCGCCCGTGGGCGAGGCCCGGCACGCCCGGTCTGGAACACCGCATCGGCGGTCTCGAGAAACAGGACGTCACCGGCAACGTCAGCTACGACCCCGACAACCACGATCTGATGGTTCGGCTGCGCGCGCAGAAGGTCGCCGGGATCGCACAGGACATCCCGGAGCTCGAGGTCGACGACCCGGACGGAGCCGAACACTCTTGTCCTCAGCTGGGGCGGCACGTACGGCTCGGTTGCCGCGGCCGTGCGCCGCGTCCGCGCAACCGGGAAGAAGGTTGCGCACGCTCACCTGCGCTACCTCAATCCGTTCCCACGCAACACGGGTGAGATTCTGCGAGCCTACGACAAGGTGCTCGTTCCTGAGATCAACCTCGGCCAGCTACAGAAGCTGGTCCGCGCAGAGTTTCTCGTCGATGCGACCGGCTTCAACCTGGTGCGGGGGATTCCGTTCCGCGCCGGCGAAGTAGCCGCTGCGATCGACGCAATGGTGAACTCATAAAGACACTGCATGTCGAGGGCAGGTGGCTCTGGGCCGCGCTCGTCGTCGGCGCGGGTGCCGGCGCGGTCGCATTCGGGCTCGACAAGAACTGGACGGGGTTCAGCCTGTGCGCCGCGGCCACCCTCGTTGCTCTCACCCAGCTCGTTCGCATCCTGCTCAGGAAGAAAATGGCCGGCGGCGGTGGCGACGGAACCGGCGGCGGCAAGCGCCGCTGGTAGGTGTCGAAGGCGGGAGCCAGGTACTACCTCGCTTGCCGTCCCCCACAGCGCGAGGTAGCCGGGCCGCAGAACCGCCCTGGCTCCCACCTGGTGCAGGAATTTGCTGCTCCCCTGCCGGTAGTTGATTGACTCGTCAGTCGGCGGTTAAACCCGCTCTGCGAGCGTAAGCTGGGCACGTGTCAGACCGCCTGCGGCCTCTGTGGGACTTCGACGACCTCGGCGCCACCGAGTCGAGATTCCGCGTCCAGCTAGAGGGCGAATCGGACGACGCCGGGCGGGCGGAGGTGCTCACCCAGCTCGCCCGCGTCGAGGGTTTGCGCGACGACTTCGACGGCTGCGAGCGCCTGTTGAAGGAGGCGGAAGCACTCGCCGGCGCGAGCGCCGTCGCAAAGGTGCGCATCGATCTCGAGCGAGGCCGGAAGTTGCGTTCGAGTGGCGATCCCGAAGGCGCGTTGCCCCTGTTCGAAGCAGCGTTCTCGCGTGCGTGTGAGTCAGGCGAGCACTACTTCGCCGGAGACGCTGCGCACATGTGCGCGCTCGCGGTCGGTGACGATCGCGCGGCGATGGAGGAGTGGACGCAACGCGGCCTCGATCTCGGCGAACGAGAGCCGAGTGCGGCGCTACTGGGCGGGGCCGCTCCTGAACAATCTCGGCTGGGCGTACTTCGACGCCGGCGAGCACGAACACGCACTGGCGCTCTTCGAGCGGGCGCTGGAGGTTCGCAGGCGCGATCCCGACAATCCGGATGCCATCAGTTTTGCCGAAGAGGCGGTGGAAACCGCGCGCCAGGCGCTCGGCTAGCGGGAAGTCGTCTCGAACCGTTCGAGCCCGTCGTCGGGCAGCGTTTCCCACGCGGCGACGGAACGGACGAAGATGTGCGCGCTCGGCCGCGCGTCGAACGGGTCGTCGAGCGCACTCGCCCGCACGCTCGTGGTTTCCGAATCGGGCCAGCCACCGCCGAAGAGATTCGAGCCGCAGGTGCGACAAAAAGTCTTTGCGCTTCCTTCCGCGGGTTGGAATGTCTGCAGCAGCTCTTTGCCTTCGAGGATCCGGATCGCGTTCGACGGTACGCGGCCGTTCACGGTTCCGATGCTGCCCGACAGCTTCTTGCAGCTCTCGCAGTGGCAGTACCTGAGCGTGTCCGGGGCCTCCGCCACCTCGAACTTGACGCCTCCACAGAGACAGCTTCCACGCAGCGTGGCCACGTCCTGAGCTTACCGGGACGGTGCATACAATCTTCGCCATCTCGAAAGGGGCCTCCATCGGGTGGGCCGTCGTGCTCGTTCTCCTCGCTGCAGCTGCGTACGAGGCGGCGGTCGCGCTCGAGTGGATCTCGATGGGATCGCTGCCCGGGCAGGAGGCGCCCGGGCAAGCTGTGGTCACGATCGCGGCGTTTCTTGCGCTTCTGACCGGGATCGTTGCGACACTCGCCAGCCGTCGCATCTTGCGCCGTTGGCCGGCGACACTGGTTCCGATTGCCGCCGCGGCCTACATGGTGGCGCACTACTACGCCTTCGACTCGTACTACCTGCCGAGCCGAACGCGCTTCTCGGATTCGGGCAGCGTTTCGTCGATCTGGGTCTACGGCGTCGCTCGGGGCCGCGGTGATCGTCGCGCTTGCGATCAGAAGGCGACCAAGCGTCGCGCCGGTGCTCACGCCGATCCTGCTGCTCATCTGCGCCGGAACCGTGGTCGGCCGAAGGGTTCGGCCACTGACCTGTCTGATGTAGGGCCCGCGGACTATCATCGAGGCATGGCAACGAACGGCAAGCTGACCGCCAAGGACTACAAGACCGACCAGGAAGTTCGCTGGTGCCCGGGCTGCGGCGACTACGCGATCCTGGCGGCGCTCCAGTCGTTCATGCCCGAGCTCGACGTGCCGAAGGAGAACATCGTCTTCGTCTCCGGCATCGGCTGCGCGGCGCGGTTCCCGTACTACATGGAGACGTACGGGATGCACTCGATCCACGGCCGCGCGCCGGCGATTGCAACCGGGCTCGCCACGTCCCGGCCGGATCTGAGCGTCTGGGTCGTCACCGGCGACGGCGATTCGCTCTCGATCGGCGGCAACCATCTGATCCACGCATTGCGGCGTAACGTGAACATCAAGATCCTGATGTTCAACAACGAGATCTACGGGCTGACGAAGGGCCAGTACTCACCCACGAGCCCGCTGGGAACGAAGACGAAGTCGACGCCGATGGGCTCACTGGACTGGCCGTTCAATCCGCTGTCACTGGCCATCGGCGCGGAAGCCGCGTTCGTCGCGCGCGCGATCGACACGGATCGTGGCCATCTGACGGAGGTGCTGCGAGCCGCAGCTGCCCACCGCGGGAGCGCGTTCGTCGAGATCTTCCAGAACTGCAACATCTACAACGACGGCGCATTCGACTTCGTCCGCGAGGACAAGACGAACCGGATCTACCTGGAGCAGGGGAAGCCGATTCGGTTCGGTGAAGAGGGGGAGAAGGGAGTGCGGCAGCGTGCGGACGGCAGCGTCGAGATCGTGGACGTGACCGACGAGTCGGAGTTGCTCGTTCACAACGCGCATCACGCCGAGCCGAGCGCCGCGTTTGCGCTCAGTCGCCTGACTCAGTCCACCTCGAACGCCACGCCGATCGGGATCTTCCGGGATGTCCAGAGGCCGGTGTACGACGATCTGATGTCGGAGCAGTTGGCGACCGCGCGTGAGACGCAGGAGGGCGACGTCGCGGCGCTCCTTCAAGCCGGCGATACCTGGACGATCTAGCGTCGCTTGCGCGTCGCCAGGTAATTCGTCTTCGCCCTCGAGAAGAACTCCGGATCCCGCTCGTACTCCCCGACGAGCCAGTCCACGAACGCGTCGCTGTACTGCGGTGAGCCGAACTTCGGGACGTGGACGAACTCCGGTCGCGTCTCCTCGCTGATTGCATGGACGCGGCGGACACTCAACACGTCGAACGCGTTCACGCTCACGCTCGACGAGGCGCTCGTTCGCTTCGCGGATCACTTCCTTCTGGCGATAGGGATGTGAACGGTCGGGATCGACCTGCCCGTACAGCGGTGCGTGCGGGTCGGTGGTGAGACGGATCAGCGTCGGTCGCCCTTCGTCGTCTCGCTCCGCTGTTTCGATCACTGCGACCTCGGCGCCGTCGGGTGCATGCATCACCTGGCGGATGTTCGCGAGCCATTGCGAACGCGTTGCATCGAGTTGCCGCTTGATGAAGTCGCGCACGTCCGCCCCGGTCGCGGGCTCGCTCTTCGCGCCGTGCCGAAAATAGAGACCCCCGCGCGCGAAGGCGACGTGCTCGTCCCCGTCGGCGTTGCGGTACCGACCTGTCCGCGTGAACACCAGGGGCGTGTTGGCGACGCCCTCGACGACGATCGCGGTGGCCGGCCGCCCGGCGCGCTTGATGTCGCGCACCTCGAAGGACTCGAACTCGGGCTCTGCGTAGCGCGCGAGCTCCTCGTGGAGCTGTTCTTCCTCTACGATCGCCGCCCAGGACGACGACACCGCCGCCGGAGTTCGCCATCGCCGCGACGTCACGGACGAGCTCGAGCCAGACGCCGGGCGTCTGCGGATCGAAGGTCTCGTCAAGCTCGACCCGCTTCGAGCTGCGCTTGGCCTCCGCGGCTCGGCTCAGGAATCTGTTCGTTCTGCCACGACATGCTCAATCTAAGGCACACTCTTTACCTCGGCGTAACAGACCACCGCTTCGTTACGCGGCTTCGGCGACGCATTTGACACATCCGGTCGCTACGGCGACCCTCCCTTCGGGTCATGGGGTCCTTTCGGAGAGTCCTGGTCGGTGTTTGTGCCGTCGCGGTTGCAGGCGGTCTGCTCGGCATTCCCACGGGAAACGCCGTCGGCCGCTGCCGCACAGCCCTGTGACGCGGCCGGCTACAAGCTCTCCCTGCAGTCGCTCACGGGGCCGCCACGCGCGGATCTGATCATCCGCATCAGCGCGAAGAAGGCAGGGTGCGAGCTACCTACGACACTGACCGCGAGTTCAGGTCACTCTCCTTCCGTACAAGAAGCTGCGCGCGAAGAAGCTCACACGCAGCAACGTTCGCCGCTCCGGCGGGGACGGCCACGGTCAACATCGGCCGCGTCCACGTCTCCGGCTCGTGCGCGCCGTCGTCTCGTTCGGGCCACAGGTCGCGCTGACTGGGCAGACCAAGACGCTGCTGAGGCCGGACCTGGTGCTGATGCGGGCGTACGCCGGCCGTTCGGCGGTGCTCGGCCATCCGTTCTTCGCGGTGGCGATCGTGCGGAACCGGACCACGGACGTCGGGCTCGTCGCGACCGTCACTGTCGCGGCGGCCGATGGTGTCCCGCTCGCGACCAAGCAGCTGAAGGTGGCCCACGTCGACGCTTTGTGCTGCAGCTCCCGGTCACGTTGACACAGCTCGGCACGACGCAGCTGACCGTGACGGTCACTCCTGCAGCCCCGATCGAGACGACGCTCAAGAACAACACCCGCGGATTCGCCGTCGAGACCGTCGAGTTCAGGGTGCAGGAGTCGGCGACGCTTGCGCAGAGCTTCGCCGGCTACGGAGGGCAGTTCAACCATCACGTCTACGCGGCCATCAGTCGGGCGGCCGGGGTCACGGACGACAACGCGAAGGACATGGAGCAGAAGATGCGCGAGCTGCATCCCCAGTTCTCGCGGATCTTCTTCAACAACACGGCCTTCACCGATCCGGACCGGATGCAGTCGTTCATCCGCACCGCGCAGCTCGCGCAGAGCACCGGCACCACGATCAACGTCACCTGGCAGGGCGGGACGCTCAGCGTCGCCAACGGGACGATCCCGAAGTTGGCCGCCGTCCTGATCGACCTCGTCCGCAATCGCGGCATCACCAACCTGCGGTGGCTGACGCTCCAGAACGAGCCGAACCGGACGCGAATCACGATGGCGCAGTACGAAGCTCAGTACCGCGCCCTCGACCCGTACATCCAGAGCATCCGCGGACAGGTGAAGTACATGGGCGGCGACCTCGTCCGCGCGCCGGATGTCGGGCCGCCGAACCAGCAGGCGTGGTTCCAGTACATGGCCACGAAGATGTCCGACATCCTCGATGCCTACTCGATCCACGTGTTCTGGGACTACTTCGACACACAGAAGCTCGTCGACCGGCTCACCGAGGTGCGCGCGATCGTCAATGCGCTGCCGCAGGCGGGCCGCAAGCCGCTCTACGTGGCGGAGTACGGCGTCCGCGGCCTGCGGACTTTTAACGGTGGCCGGCCGGCGATCCCGGCGTCTGGGAGGACGGAACGCCGATGGCGCGGACGAACATCAACGCGTTCCAGCACGCCTGGTTCGACGTGCTCGCCGCGGAGCTGGTTACGTGGCACGAGCAAATGGGACTCGAACTTCGGGTAAGTACGACGAACGGAACGCAGGCCTACTACATGATCGGGAGCCCCGCAGACGGCTGGCCGCTTACCCGATCTACAACTCGGTGCGCTGGCTGAGATCGACGGTGGCAGCGGCGAGGACGGTGAACGTCGCGTCGGTCCGAGCACGTCACGATCGCCGGCGGTTACGTCGGCAAGCCGGCGAGGATACTGTCGTCGGTCTTGAGACGGCCGGGGAGTAGTTGAACATGGTCTCACCGACCGGACGTCGTACACGATCGCGGCCTGCTGTGTCGAAGAGCTTCCAACCCACGCTGGTCGCAGCCGGTGACGGTCGGCGTACTGATGCGGTCCGCGACCTGACGTGCGGGAGCTGTCACGATTCCGCCGCAACAAGCGGTTTTTGCGCTGAGGGGCT
>CAWAAP010000003.1:0-101406 GCA_963779965.1 uncultured Actinomycetes bacterium
TTCTTAGCTGCGCTACTACTACGCCGCTGTGGCGCTCGCAATCGAACGGTTCGAGCTGGGAGGCGTGCCGATCTACTGGCTCGAGGGGCCTCCGCCGTTCCTGATGGGACTGCTGTTCCGTGTGGGCCGGGCGGACGAGACGCTGCCGGTGGGAGGGATCACCCATCTGGTCGAGCACCTCGTCATTCCCGCAGAGAATCCCATCGACATCGACTACAACGGGACGGTCTCCCAGATCGAGACGTACATCTGGGCGACCGGTAGGGAAACGACCGTTCGCGAGTTCATTCGGAGGATTGCGGCGAACTGTGCTGCGCCGCCGCTCGAACGGCTCGACACCGAGCGGGAGATCCTCCTCGCCGAGGCTGCGACTCGCGGGAGAGGCAGCGGCCACGCTCTCCGCGCATTGCGCTTCGGAACCGTTGGTCACGGTCAGCCGGCCTACGAGGAGTACGGCCTTCGGCACCTGACCGAGGAGGACGTGTACGCCTGGACACACCGCTGGTTCGGAGCGGCGAATCTCGCGGTCTGCGTCACCGGACCGCCGCCGCAAGATCTCAGCCAGCTTCCGGTTCCTCTGGCCGGCTCGCGAGTGCCGGGTCCGCCGCCTCAGCCGATTCGGGGGCTCGAGCTACCGGCCTACTACAGCAGTGGCCCGGGCGGCGAGCTTGCGCTGTCACTGGTCGCGAAGCGGTCGGTCGCCCTTACGACTGCCCTCGCGATCTTCGAGCATCGTGTCCGCCAGCGCCTGCGCTATGACCTGGGTGTCAGCTACGGGCTGAGTACTGACTACGAACCGCTCTCGGCTGACACCGCTCACTACACGGCACACGTGGACTTCCTGGAGCCGAACGCGACGCGGGCACGGGATGAGCTGCTTGCGATCATCGAGCATCTGGCCGAGAGCGGGCCGGCCCCCGAGGAGCTCGAACGCGAGCTCGCTCGCAGGAGCTGGTGGAGAGAGAGCCCGGCAGAGCAGCCCGGAAGGCTCTTCTACCACGCCTTCGGTGAGTTGACGGGCGAACCGGTCCCCGAGGACGAATACGACGGCGCTTTCTCGGCACTGACTCCGAGCAACGTGGCCGACGCATTCGCTGACGCAGCGTCAGCTCTGCTCTTGATCGAACCTCCGGAACTCGACGCACCGCCTGGGGCAATGAAGCTCCAGCAATACCCGTTGGCTCCCACCGCTGAGATCACGGGACGCACATACCCTCTGAAAGGTTTCGCAGTGAGATCGAGGAAGAGCCGGCCGAGGATCGTCGCAGGGGACGACGGCGTCGGATTGAAAGTCGACGGTCCTGGCGCGACGGTTCGTTTCGACGAGTGCACTGCTGCGTTGCGCTGGTCGGATGGGACTCGCGGGCTCTGGAGCGCCGATGGGTTCTATGTCGAGATCGACCCGCGGGCCTGGCGGCGTGGCACGGAGCTCGTCACCCTGATTGACAACCGCGTCCCACCGGCGCTGATCGTGCCGATGGATGCCGAGCGCGAATCCCAGCTCACCACAACCGTTCGAGCCATCGACGAAAAACTCGAACGACGCTGGGTCAATCGCGACGAGCTCGACCTCCTCCCCAGCCTGCTCGAGCATGACGAGGAACTGGTCGCAGTAGCCAACGCGTCACGTGGATGGCGAATGGGCGTCGTGGCTGCAACCGACCGACGGGTGCTCTTCATGTACCTCGACGAGGTCAAGCTGAACCTGCGCTACGACGAAGTCTCGGAGGTTTCCACCCGGCGAGGCATGTTCGAGAAGACCCTCAGAGTCACCTCCGGTCCCGATACGTACGTGTTCACCGACATCAGGCCGCAAGGCCGCGAAGAAGATTTGTGTGTGGCGATTCAGGCTCGACTCCAGACATCGAGCTCCTAGCTCGTCAGGGCGGCGCGATCAGGCGGCGGCGAGCGTCTGCAGCGCCACCGGAATGGCCGCGATCGCGGCGTCGATGTCGTCGTCCGTGATGTCGAGGTGCGCGACCGCGCGCACGACCGTCGGATGCACGGTCGTCGAGACGAGCACGCCCCGGTCCTTCATACGCTCTATGGCACCGCCGCGATCGGGACCGACGTCGATCTGGACGAAGTTGGTCTCCACCTGTTCGAGGTCGACCTGCACTCCCGCCGCTGCGAGCCCTTCTCCGAGGCGCCGCGCACGGGCATGGTCGTCGGCAATGCGGTCGACGTGGTGGTCGAGCGCGTAGAGCGCTGCCGCGGCCACGATCCCCGCCTGCCGCATCGCCCCGCCGAAGAAATGCTTCCCACGGCGCGCCTGGGCCATCAACTCTGAAGAGCCTGCGATCAGGGCGCCGAGCGGACAACCGAGGCCCTTCGAGAAGCAGAGCGTCACGGTGTCGAAACCGCGGCCGATCCTTGCTGCATCGACGCCAGACGCAATCGCGGCGTTGACGAGCCGAGCGCCGTCGAGGTGAACTGCCAGGTCGTGCTCACGGCACGTTGCGACGATGGCATCGACCTCGTCGAGCGGCCACACGCGGCCCCCCGAGCTGTTGTGCGTGTTCTCGATCGTGACGACACGTGTCGGCGCGACGTGCACGCTCGTCCGGTCGCGGATCTCGGAGACGACCTGGTCCGGGGAGAACCGGCCCTTCGTCCCGAGCAGCCCGATCGTCAGCAGGCCCGAGTGCGCAGCCGGCCCACCCAGCTCCGACAGCATGATGTGAGCCTGGGTCTCGACGAGGAGTGCATCCCCGGGTCGCCCGAGGATGTTCAGCGCAATCTGGTTGGCCATCGTCGCGGTCGGGAGAAAGACCGCCTCCTCATGACCGAGGAACTCGGCTCCTCGGCGCTCGAGCTCGTTGACGGTCGGGTCCTCGCGCTTTTGCTCGTCGCCGACCGCAGCGTTCGCGATCGCCTGGCGCATCGCCTGCGTCGGCTGGGTCAAGGTATCGGAGCGGAGATCGATCACACGCCTATTTTGCCGTTTTGAACCCGTCACCTAGTGGGGTGATCATCCTCACCCGTTCGGAAGCCGATGATTGACCCGGAAGGTATGCAGATGACTCCCTCTGACAAGCGCTACGTTGGCGGCGGCCTCAGGGTCGCCGGGGGATCGGCCGCGCCCCTTCGCCTGGATCACAACTACTTCGAGCACGAGGTCCGCCCCATGCTCGGGTCGATCCTCGTACAGAAGGGCTGGGTCTCACACGAGCGCCTGGACGAGGCACTCGCGGAGGTCAAAGTCACGGGCATGCGTCTGGGAGAGACTCTCCTCGCCCGCGGCTGGCTCTTCGAGCCCGAGCTCGCCTCCGCCCTCGCGGAGCAGGCCGGCCTCCGGTATGTCGATCTGGTCCGCCACCCCCTCGATCCGAGGGTGGCAGCTCTCCTCCCGCTCGAAGTTGCGCGTCGCATGTTCGCCGTCCCGGTGCGTTTCCTCGACTCGGGTCGCATCGAGGTCGCTGTCGGCGACCCCGCAGACGTCGATATCGAAGGCCTGGAGCGAGTGCTCGGGCGCAGCGTCGACATCGTCGTCGGCGAGCGCTCGGCGATCCAGGACGCATGGCGTTACTCGCCTTCGTCCTCTAAGTAAGACGCGCGACCCCTCCGCCACGGCAGGAGGGAACGAACCACGAGCAGCGCTACCCTGGCCAACGTGGATCGTGCGTTGCTGCAACTGCACCTGAGAGAGCATGGAGAGCCGCTGTATAGGGCCGGCCAGGTCTGGGACTGGGCCGCCAGCGGCGCCGCGGGCTACGAGCAGATGACAAACCTGCCTGACTCGCTGCGTGGACGGCTGGAACAGGAGGTGCCGTTCTCCACGCTCGAGCTCGTCCAGGAAGCGAAAGCGGACGACGGGACGGTGAAGGCGTTGTTCCGCACTCACGACGGCCATCCCGTGGAGGCGGTGCTGATGCGCTTCCGCGACGGCCGGCGTTCCGTGTGCCTGTCGTCGCAGTCGGGCTGCCCGCTGACCTGCACGTTCTGCGCAACCGGCCAGATGCGTTTCGGCCGCAATCTGACCGCGTCGGAGATCCTGGACCAGGCCTTGCACTTCCGGCGCATCGAGCCCATCGACCACGCGGTGTTCATGGGGATGGGGGAGCCGATGCTGAACCTTGAGTCCGTGCTCGAGTCCGCGCGAGCCCTGCCCGACGTCGGGGTCACGTGGCGCCGCACGACCATCTCCACCGTCGGGTGGCTGCCCGGCTTGCGCAAGTTCGTCGACGAGGTCGAGGAGCCGATCAGACTGGCGCTTTCGCTCCATGCACCGACCGACGAGCTCCGGAGCGAGCTGATGCCTGTGAACGACCGCTATCCCCTCGCCGAGGTGATCGCGGAATGCAACCGTTACTTCGCATTGCACCGCCGCAAGGTGTTCGTCGAGTACGTGATGCTGCGCGGCGTCAACGACCGGGTTGAGCAGGCCCGGGCGCTCGCTGACCTACTCGACCCGAAGGTCTTCAAGGTGAACCTGATCCCGTACAACCCGACCGGGATGTTCGACGGTTCCTCCCCGAAGGCCATTGCCGCGTTCAAGAACGTCCTCGGCCGCGCCCGGGTTCCCGTGACGGTGCGACTGACACGAGGCCGCGACATCGCCGCAGCTTGCGGCCAGCTGGCGGCGAGTTCAACGCGACAGGGTTGATGGCCGACGGCTAGCAGGTCCATACTTCTTTGATGGCTCGGGACTGGTGGTGGCCCTGGTGGATCAGCTCGCTGATCGACATCGGCATCCTCGTCCTGGCGGTGATCGTCTTCGTGCGCGCGAGCCGACGGCGCGTGCGTCAGATTGCCACGGTCGTCGGAATCGGCGCGATCGTCGCCGCCGGGCTTGCTCCCGTCGTCATGCAGGGCAAAGACTCGACCTCGCCGATGCGCATGCAGACCGAAAACACGATGATGACGACAACGACGCCTTAACCCGGCCGAAGCCGGAAAGCCTCGACGGCAGCTTCCTTGCCCTTCAAGGAAAGCAATTCCCTCTCTCCACGGAAGTTGTCCGCCACGGCGTAGTGGGTGTCCGCGTCCAGCACAATCTCTCCCGCCTGCGCGACGGACGTCAGTCTCGCCGCGGTGTTCGTGACATCCCCGATTGCGGTGAAGTCCTTGAAGCCGCCGCCGCCGACGTTCCCGACGAATTCTTCCCCGCTCGCGATCCCTACCCCGACGTCGACCCAACTCGGCGTCGACTTGCCATAGCCGGCTGCATCGAGGAGGGCCATCCCGGCGTGCACGGCTTTCGCTCGATACGAGCCACCGGCGAGACCCGGGACGAAGATCGCCATCACTTCATCCCCCGCGATCTGACCCAGCAGCCCTTCGAACGGTAGAAACGCTTTCGAGGCCACCTCGTAGAAGCGGTTCACGAGAGCTGTTGCCTCGATCGAGCCCAGCCGCTCGGTCAGTGACGTGTAGCCGCGCATGTCTGCAAAGAGGATCGCGAGCGGGACGACCGCGCCTCCTTCGGGAGCGGACTCGACGCAGCGTGCACAGAGCTGAGGGTTCTTCCGTGACTGCCCGTAACCGCAGAGCCTGAAGGCGGCGGCGGAGGGTCCAGTGAACGGCGCATTGCAGAGCTTGCAACGCGTCGAGCCGGGGGCGAGCGCGAATGCGCGTCTCCCGGCTCGTTGGGCAAAACGAAGCGGAGATTCACCGCGGAGGATCGCGGCCCAACGGTCGCTCATCGGCGGGAAGGGGTGGTCTACGGCGCTCTCGCCCATCGTGACGAAGCTAGCTCGGAGGCTTGACTAGGTCAACGCGTGCGCCTTCGCTCGCTGCCTGGACCTTGCTTATCCCCCGCTCGTCACGAGCCTCGCAAGCTGGTTGCGCACGCGATCGATCTCCACGCCGTACATGAGGAGCTCACCCTCGTCCGCTCCACGCCGCTCGCGGACTTGGCGGACCAACACAAGGCCTTTCAGGTGCAGGATCATGTCGTCGAGCTTGCGAAAGCCGTCGCCCAATCCCTCGTCCGCGGCCATCAGGCTGCCTCCTCCAACGCGACCACCTCACCGTCGACAAACTGGCCGTCCGCGCTCGGAGCCGGAGCCGACCTGACGAGAGTGACGGCAATCAAGGCACCGATGGCGAGCAGTCCCGTGAGCATGTAGAGACCAGTCTGAAAGCCGTGGTCGAGAGCCACGCCGCTCGATGCGGTGACGGCCGAGTGAGCGTGTGCGTAGTTGCTCGTCGAGGTAGCGGCAATCGTGCTCACCGCGGCGAGGCCAATCGCGCCACCGATCTGTCGACTCGTGTTGACAAGCCCCGAAGCCACACCCGCATCAGAGCGATCGACGCCGGTGAGACTTGCGATCGTGACCGGCACAAACGAGAAGCCCATTCCGGCACCGCCCAGCACGAACCACGGGAAGAGATCCCAGAAGTAGTGCCCGTCGACCGGCAGGCGCGTTAACGCTGCGACCGACACGGTTGAGGCGAGCAGCCCGGCCGTCAGCGTCGGCTTCACGCCAAAACGCCCCACGACGATCTGAGCGATGTTCGAAGCCACGACCACGGTCACCGCAAAGGCGGCGAACGCAGCGCCGCTCTGCATCGCCGAATAGTGCAGAACGTCTTGGGTGTAGAGCGTCAACAGAAAGAACTCGGAGAACGCGACCGCGCCCACGATGGCCATCGCCGCATTCGCTCCCGTGAGCGAGCGCATGCGGAAGATCCGGAGAGGCAGCAACGGTGATGGCGAGCGCAACTCGATGGCAACGAACGCGAGCACCAGGGCCGTGGCACCTACGAGAAGTCCAAGCGTCGTGCCCGAGGCCCAGCCGTCGGTCGCTGCGCGCGTCGTTGCGTAGACGAGCAGCATCAGCCCGGCGGTGATGGATACCGCGCCTGGAAAATCGAAATGACGGTGCGCCAGTTCAGCACGGCTCTCTCGCAGCAGCAGAGGCGTAAGCGCGATCGCGGCGACGCCGACGGGAACATTGATGAAGAAGACCCACGACCAGCTCAAGTACGACGTGAGCACCCCGCCGAGCAGGACGCCGGCAGCGGCCCCACTCCCCGAGGCGGCGCCGTAGATGCCGAGCGCGAGATTGCGTTCCCGCCCCTCGGAGAACGTCGTCATCAGCAGCGAGAGCGCAGCCGGGGCCAGCATTGCTCCACCGAGCCCTTGCAAGGCACGGAACGCGATCAACGACGTCTCCGACCAGGCGAGACCGCACAGCAGTGAGCTTGCGGTGAAGAGAGCCAGACCGGACACGAACAGTCTCCGGCGGCCGAGCAGGTCGGCGAGCCTCCCACCGAGGAGCAGCGCTCCCCCGAAGAGGATCGCGTACGCCGAGATCACCCACTGCAGGTTCGCCTGGGTGAAATTGAGATCCGTCTGGATCGAGGGCAGCGCGACGTTCACGATCGCGACGTCGAGAATGACCATGAACTGCGCGGTGACGATGAGAGCCAGCGCGCTCCAGCGACGCTCGCCCTTCATGAGATTGCTCACGTAGTTGACCTCCAAAATCGTTGTCCTATCCAACTTTATAGCAAGACAACGGTTGTACGCGCTACTCTGTTGACATGACCGCCATGAGCCCGCAGACACAGCCGCGCACGGTGCCTCTACTGCCTAAAGAGCTCGTTGCATCCGCAACGTTCCTGCTCAAGCGCCTGGGATTCGCCGCGAAAGAACGGTCGATGAAGGCCTACGAGGGGACCGGCCTCCGTCCGTATCACCACGCGATCCTGCTCGTGCTGGACGAGGGATCGGCCGAGACGCAGGGCTCGATCGCCGACGCACTGGGGTACGACCGCGGCCAGCTCGTCGGACTGCTCGACGAACTCGAAGAGCAGGGGCTCATCGAGCGCCGTCGCGATCCCGACGACCGCCGTCGGCACGTCGTCCGCCTCACGTCGGACGGGAAGCGGACGCTGAAGCGGCTGCGCGCTCTCTCGCAAGGGATCGAGGACGACTTCCTCGATCCGCTCAGCGAGAAGGAACGGGCCATCCTGCACGCGCTTCTGTTCCGCCTCGCCGAAAAGCACGAGCCGCGCTGTGCGCTCGCCGCTCAGGGAACCGGCCTTCCTCCGTCCGTCGCGAGCGATCTCAAAGATCTGCCGGGCAAGGACGCCGCCGCCTAGTCCCCGACTGGAGATGCGCCGGGCTCAGCCGAACCCCGACAGCGTCGAGTCACGCACCGAGCGCATCATCCGCCGGGTGCGCGAGATCCCGGCAGGGTTTGTCCGTACGTATGGCGACATCGATCCCCGTGCACCTCGTCTCGTCGGTCGCGTTCTTGCGACCACCCACGATGGCCTCCCATGGCACCGCGTCGTCCGCGCCGACGGGAGCCTGCCGAAGGGAGCGCGGCAGCGCGAGCTCCTGCTCGAGGAGGGCATCCTGATGCGTGGCGACCGCGTCGACTTACGTGACGCGCGCCTGCCGACGGACTTGTAGGGCGGCTCGGCCCACACTCGTCGCGATCGGCCGGCAAGGTCGGTCTGACCTCGCCGGCCGGTAGCTCTTATGCCGTGCCTGTTAGCTCGCGACCGACGCGCGCTTCAGCTCGGGCGTGCAGCTCGACCTGCCGCGCTTCTCGAGGTACTGCTGGTGATAGTCCTCGGCCTCGTAAAAGGTCTGCGCGGGCTCGATCTGCGTCACGATCGGTGCGCCCCAGTTCCGCTGCTCGCCGGCCTTCGACTTGAGAGCAGACTCGTGCTGCTCCTCGTCGTTGAAGAAAATCGCGGAGCGGTAGTTGTCGCCGATGTCCCAGCCCTGGCGATTCAGCTGGGTCGGGTCGTGCTTCGCCCAGAAGACGTCGAGCAGCTGCTCGTACGAGATGCGCTCGGGGTCGTAGGTGACCTCGACGACCTCGGCGTGTCCCGTCGTGTGCGAGCAGACGTCCTCGTAGGTCGGATTCTCCGTCGTGCCGCCCGCGTAGCCGACGCGCGTTCGAGTCACACCGTCGAGCTGCCGAAATGCGGCTTCGACGCCCCAGAAGCAGCCGGCGCCGAAAATTGCCTTCTTCTCCACTATTCCTCCTCCAGATTGAGTGCTGCTGAGTTGATGCAGTAGCGCGTGCCGGTCGGTGCCGGTCCATCGGGGAAGACGTGCCCGAGATGCCCGCCGCAATTCGAGCACATCACCTCGGTGCGAACCATCCCGTGGGTGGTGTCCGTCTCCTCGTCGACCGCGTCCTCGCCGGCGGGCGCGTAGAACGCCGGCCACCCGCAGCCCGAGTCGTACTTCGTCTCGGAACGGAAGAGCTCCGCCCCGCAGCCCGCACAGCGGTATGTGCCCGGCTCGAACGTGTGATCGTATTCACCGGAGAACGGCGCCTCGGTGCCCTTCCCTCGCAAGATGCGGTACTGCTCCGGATCCAGCTCGGTGCGCCACTGCTCCTCGGTCTTTTGGACTTTCGTCATCACTTCTCCCTCATTCGAGTTCCTCCCTACAGTCTTGCTACTGGGGCAGGCATTACGCGAGTGAGGGATAGAGGATCCGGTCAGACCGGCCGATCCCTGCCCTTGAAGGAGGAGCCAACATGAAGGAAGCAGCCGTGCTTATGAGCTTCCTGCGGCACGACCCGGTCGGGCAGCGTCTCGGCGTGGGCATCATCGTCGTGGCCTGGTTCGCACTCGCCTGGACGAGCCTCGCGGTGGCACTCACCGTGCCGCTTCTGCTCGTGGTCTCGGAAGTCGTTCGGCGTCGGCGCGAAGAGCAAGCGCCGATCGTGGACGACCTCGAAGACCTCTACTAAACGGAGGTACTAAACGCTCTCCCGCAGCCTGGCGCGGTGCCGTATCCCGTAGAGGACGACCGCGCTGAGCAACAGCGCGTCCCCCGTGATCGCAAACAGGTCGGCCAGGTTGAAGGCGACGCCGTACTGCGTGCCCGAGACGACGAGCGGGTCGGGCACGCCTTGCGACCACGCGAGCAACGAGATGAAATTCCCGAGTGCGCCGCCGCACGCGATGCCCGCCCCGCACGCGGCGGCGTTCGACGGGACACGCGGCACCAACACGACGAGCGCTGTGATCACTGCGGCCATGATCAGCGCGATGAACGGCGTGCGTGCGTGATGGAACTCCGCGCGCGCGAACGACTTGTGCGCGAGATCGATTGCCGCGAAGGAAACAGCGATGCAAACGAGAAGCGTACGACGCAGTCTCACGCTGCAAAGCATGACACGCAGTTCAAGTCCGTCCGATGCAGAACCGAAGATTTACCAATGGGACAACGCCGCTACCCCGAGTGTGTCGCCCGCGAGGGAAAACCTCGCCTGCGTTCGTTGGAAGAAGTCGTCGCATTGCCACGCCGGAGCCCGCTGACGGCAGAACTGAAACGGGCGTTGGCAGCCGCCTCCACCCTGCACGGACTGCGCTCCGATCTTTCACCGGTACCGGTTGTTGCGACAGCGACGATCACCGAGGCCGGCGCCTATCGCTTCCGCCTGCGCGATCCCATCGACCTGCGCGTCTCGCGCGTCGGCGGCCGGTCCGCGCTCGGCTTCCTGCATGAGCTCGGGCATCTGCTCGACCACCAGATCTTCTACGACCGCAAGACACGCTCGTGGGCGTCGGCGGTACACGCCGCGTTCGCACCGTGGCGGGACGCCGCCGCGCTGCTCGAGAAGCGCGCCCTGCCCGGCGGCTACTCGCGCCAACGCTACTTCCAGTCTGTGCACGAAGTCTGGGCGCGCTCCTACGCACAGACGGTGCTACTGCGATCCGAGGATCGCACGCTCAACCGGCGACTCGAGAAGCTGCAGGCTGAGGACGACGCGCACGTCTGGCCGGCGGACCAGTTTGCGCCCGTGGCGATCGAGGTCGAGCTCGTGTTCGAGCGGCTCGGGCTCAGGCAGCTCAGCTTGCCGCTCGCGGCCTAGGCACACCTACGCGCCTTTTTGCGCCTCGAGCTGCCGCGGCGCTGTGGGCTCGTTGCCAAGATCGGGATGCTCTTCGAATCCGTACTTGACGATCGCACGCTTTGCCGCCAGCACCTCGTCGAGCCGACGAACGGGCCGGCCGTGCGGTGCATCGCGAAGGACGTCCGGATCGTCCTTCGCCTCGCGGGCGATCGCGAGCATCGCCTCCGCAAACTCGTCCAGGGTCTCCTTGGCCTCGGTCTCGGTCGGCTCGATCATCAGCGCCTCCGGGACGACGAGCGGGAAATAGATCGTCGGCGGATGGAACCCGTAGTCCATCAACCGCTTCGCGACGTCGAGCGCCGAGATGCCGTGCTCCCGCTTCAGCGAGCGCGCGCTCAGCACGAACTCGTGCATCGCGAGTCGATCGTATGGAAGGTCGTACGCATCCCTGAGCCGGGCGAGCAGGTAGTTGGCGTTCAAGACAGCGGTCTCCGACATCTCGCGCAGGCGCGGGCCGTATGAGCGGATGTACGCGTAGGAGCGAACGAAGACTCCGAACGGTCCGGTGAAGCCGCGTACCTTGCCGATCGACTTCGGGCGGTCGTAGTCGAGACGGAAACGCTCGCCGTCCTTGACGACGGCCGGGACCGGAAGGAACGGTTCGAGCTTGTCGCGGACCACGATCGGTCCGCCGCCCGGGCCGCCGCCGCCGTGCGGCTGCGAGAAGGTCTTGTGCAGGTTGATGTGCACGATGTCGAAGCCCATGTCGCCGGGCCTCGAGATGCCGCAGACCGCATTCAGGTTCGCACCGTCGTAGTAGAGCAGTGCGCCCACCTCGTGGAAGATCTGCGCGATCTCCTCGATGTGCTCGTCGAAGAGCCCGAGCGTCGACGGGTTCGTGAGCATCAGCCCGGCGGTTCGCTCGTTCACCAGCTCGCGAAGGTGCGCGACGTCGACGTTGCCACGAGCGTCGGTCTGGACCTTCGCGAGCTTGTACCCCGCCATCGTGACGCTCGCGGGATTCGTGCCGTGCGCCGTGTCGGCCGTGATGATCGTGTCGCGCTGATCGGCCTCGCCTCGGTCTGCGAAGTACGCGCGCATGACCATCAGGCCCGTCAGCTCTCCCTGCGAGCCGGCTGCAGGTTGCAGCGAGCAGGCGTGCAGGCCCGACACTTCGATCAGCACCGCCTGTAGCCGGTACATCAATTCGAGCGCGCCCTGGATCGCCTCCTCATCCTGGTAGGGATGGAGGTCGCGGAAGCCGGGCAGCATCGCCAGCCGCTCGTTGACCCGCGGGTTGTATTTCATCGTGCAGGAGCCGAGCGGATAGAAGCCGGTGTCGATGCCGAAGTTGCGCGTCGAGAGCTCAGTGAAGTGCCGGACGATCTCTGGCTCGGCGAGTTCCGGCAGCCGCGGCGGGACCTGGCGCCGCAACTCGTCGGGCACCTTCGCGGGCGGGAGGTCGTAGCGCGGCAGCTCCCCACCGCGCCGGCCGGCCTGCGATTTCTCGAAGATCAGCTTCACGGCGCCAGCGCAGCCACGAGGCGATCGATGTCCGCAGGGGTACGGCGCTCGGTGACGGCGACCAGCAGTGCGTCATCGAGCCCTTCGTAGTCGCGGCCGAGCGCATAGCCGGGGTGCACTCCGCGTTCGCGGGCGACACGTATCGAATCTCGTGCGCTCCGTCCGGTGCGGACGACAAACTCCTTGAATGTTGCCTGTTCTGGAAACGACGGCTCGAGCCCGACCGCCGTCAACCCGCGCTTCGCATATTCCGCGAGGCTCATGCAGGTCTCCCCCAGCTCGCGCAACCCCTGCGGCCCGAGCCACGAAAGGTGCACGAGGCCGGCGAGCGCCAGCAGAGTCTGGTTCGTCGTGATGTTCGACGTGGCCTTCTCGCGGCGGATGTGCTGCTCGCGGGTCTGCAGGGTCAGGACATAGCCGCGCTCTCCCGCGGCGTCCAGCGTCTCGCCGACGATCCGGCCAGGCATGCGGCGGATGAACTCGCCTCGCGCAGCGAGGAAGCCATAGTGCGGACCGGCGAAGGACTGATAGTTGCCCGCCCCCTGGCCCTCGCCGATCGCCATGCCACAGCCGTAAGCGCCCGGTGCCTCCAGCACGCCGAGCGAGATCGGGTCGACGTGCGCAATCGCAATGGCTTCCGCGTCGTTCGCTGCGGCGGCGAGGTCCGGGGCCGGCTCGAGGCAGCCGAAGAAGTTCGGCTGCTGAAAGATCACGCACGCCGCATCCGTCGCCGCCCGGCGTAGCTCGTCCGGGTCCGTGACGCCGCCACGATGAGGCACTTCGACGATCTCGAGCCCGAAACCGGGCGCGTACGTCTTGACCACCTGCCGCACCTGCGGGCTTGTCGCCTCTGTCACCACGACCTTCGTTCGTCCGGTCGCATGCTTCGCCATGTAGCAGGCGTCCGCTGCGACGGTCGTGCCGTCGTAGCCCGAGGCGTTCGATACGTCCATTCCCGTCAGCTCGCAGATCACGGTCTGGTACTCGAAGATCGCCTGGAGCACGCCCTGGCTCATCTCCGGTTGGTACGGCGTGTACGCCGTGAGCAGCTCGCCACGCTGCAGCACGGTGTCGACGACGGCCGGGACATAGTGGTCGTAGATGCCGGCGCCGAGGAACGAAAGCTCGCTGCTCGTGTCGACGTTCCGCGCTGCGAGCTCCTCGAGGTGGCGCGAAAGCTCCTGCTCGGAGAGCGGCGGCTCGAGGTCGAGCTCGCGCCCGAAGCGCACGCCTTCGGGAATGTCGCGGAAGAGCTCCTCCACGGAGGAAACCCCGATTGCCGCGAGCATCTCGTCGCGGTCCCGCTCGGTCAGTGAGAGATAGCTCAACTCAGGATTCTGCGACGACCTGCTTATAGGCGTCGACGTCCAGCAGCGAGTCGGTCTCCGACGGATTGGAGAGGCGAATCCGGATCAGCCATCCCTCTCCATACGGATCGTCGTTGACGGTCTCGGGCTCCTCGACCACCTTGGCGTTCACCTCGAGCACCTCCCCGGAGAGGGGTGCAATCACGTCCGAGACCGCCTTCACCGACTCCACTTCGCCGTACGCCGAATCCCTCGCAATCGTGTCGCCCTCGTTCGGAGGTTCGTAGTGGACGAGCTCCCCGAGCGCGTCCTGCGCAAACCACGTGATACCGAGCACGGCTTCGTCGCCCTCGACGCGGGCCCAGTCGTGCTCCTTGTGGTACTTCAGATCGTCGGGATAGGTCTCGCTCGCGGCCAACTGGCGCTACTCCTCTCGCTTGTAGATCGGTCTCTTGACGACTCTGGCGCGTCGCGATTTTCCGCGGACATCGATCGCCAGCTCTGTGCCCGGCGCCGCGGAGTCTGCACGGACGTAGCCCATCCCGATACCTCGGTCGAGCATGGGCGAATGCGTTCCCGAAGTGACCTCGCCGCCGCCCTCGATCGCCATGCCCTGCCGAGGCACCGCCTTCTCTTCGAGAACGAAGGAGACGAGCTTCCGCTCGGGGCCGCGAGCTTTGATCTCACGGAGCTCCTCGGCACCGGTGAAGTCCTTGTCCAGTGCGCAGCACCAGCCGAGCCCGGCCGAGATCGCGTCGGTGTCGGGCGTGATGTCGTTCCCGTGCAGAGGTAGCGAGGCTTCCAGCCGCAGCGTGTCGCGGGCTCCGAGGCCGCACGGCACAGCACCCCGCTCGAGCACATGGTCCCAGAGGTCGCCCGCGTCCTCTGCCATGACGAGGATCTCGCAGCCCGCTTCACCGGTGTAGCCCGTCCGGTTCACCATGCACTGAATCCCGTCGATCTCTCCCTCGGCGAACGTGAACTGCCGGGCCTCGGGCAAGCCCAGCCGCTCGATCGCGCGCG
Organism: uncultured Actinomycetes bacterium; assembly: GCA_963779965.1. GTDB lineage: Bacteria > Actinomycetota > Thermoleophilia > Gaiellales > Gaiellaceae > 3-1-20CM-4-69-9. The sequence goes on from CAWAAP010000003.1 coordinate 14,636, forward strand.
GCCCCTGAACGGCCAGTAGGGCGTAGTCCTCCGAGACGTCGCGCACGTCCGAACCACGGATCTCCTTGTCCTTGAGCCAGCTGAGGTCGGCCTCGCGGTTGGCGGCATTGACGATCAGCAGATACCGGAGCTCTTCGAGTCTGTAGACGATCAGGTCGTCGATGATCCCGCCGTGCTCGTTCGTCAAGAGGGTGTACTGCGCCTCGCCCGGACCGATCTTGTCGACGTCGTTCGAGAGTGTCGCCTGCAGGAGCGCCGTGGCGCGCGGCCCTTCGACCTCGAACTCACCCATGTGCGAAACGTCGAAGACGCCGCAGTCAGCACGGACCGCACGGTGCTCGGAGATGACTCCTTCGTAGAAGACCGGCATCTCCCAGCCGGCGAACGGCACCATGCGCGCCCCGAGTGCGACGTGCCGGTCGTGGAGCGGGGTCTTCAGCAGCATCTGGGCCATAGGCCGACGATGCTAACGAGCGCTGGAAAGGTGCCGCTCCAGCTGTGTCTCTAGGAGGCGCAGCCGGAGCGACGGACCGGGTCGTGGGGCCAACCGGGGAGGAAGAACCCCGTGAGGGCAGACCTCAGATACCGCGGCCCGGAGAAACCGAAACCTGGAGCCCGGGGATTAGTCGTCGCGTAGGAACGAGGGGACGTCGAGCACATCGTGCGAGACGTCGAAGCCCTCGGAAGGTGTCGCCGCCGCCGGGATCGGTGGCTCCCGCTCGGCCTCGCGGCGCCGGCGACGCCGGCCCTGGCCGCCGAATCCCGTTGCGATCACGGTGACCTGAACCTCATCGCCGAGTGACTCGTCGATCACGGCGCCGAAGATGACGTTGGCGTTCTGATCCGCAGCCCCAGTGACGACCTCGGCGGCCTCGTTGACCTCGAAGAGGCCGATGTCGGGCCCGCCCGTGATGTTGAGCAAGATCCCGGTCGCGCCTTCGATCGACGCCTCGAGGAGCGGAGACGAGACGGCTGTGCGCGCGGCTTCGGCCGCTCGGTTTTCACCCGATGCGCGGCCGATGCCCATCAACGCCGAACCGGCGTCACGCATGATCGTCCTGACGTCGGCGAAGTCCAGATTCACGAGGCCCGGTTCCGTGATCAGGTCGGTGATCCCCTGGACACCCTGTCGGAGGATGTCGTCCGCCATTCCGAACGCCTCGACGACCGAGGTCTGGCGCTCGACGACCTGGAGCAGCCGGTCGTTCTCGATCACGATCAACGTGTCGACGCGGTCCCGCAACTGGTCGATGCCGCGCTCCGCCTGATCGGCGCGCTTGCGACCTTCGAAAGCGAACGGCCGGGTGACGACGCCGACGGTCAGGGCACCGATCTCCTGGCCGAGCTCCGCGACTACCGGAGCGCCGCCCGTTCCGGTGCCGCCTCCTTCTCCCGCGGTGACGAAGACCATGTCAGCGCCCTTGAGCGCCTCCTTGAGCTCGTCGCGGCTCTCCTGTGCGGCGGCGAATCCGATCTCGGGATCAGCACCGGCGCCGAGTCCGCGCGTCACCTGCGCGCCGACCTGAATCTTCACGTCGGCGTCCGTCATCATCAGCGCCTGCGCATCGGTGTTCACGGCGATGAACTCGCAGCCGGCCAGACCGGCGTCCACCATGCGGTTGACCGCGTTGGTGCCTCCGCCGCCGACGCCGACGACCTTGATGACCGCGAGGTAATTCCCTGTTTGGCTCATGACCTTGAAAGAAGCCCGACCTCAAGCTGGACTAAAGCGTTGGGGCAGCCGAGCGCCTTCTGCGGAGCAGGGTACGCGCCCGATACCGAGGTGTCAACGGAGACAACCATCAATCTCGACCTGAGGGTTGAGGGTTACGACCGGCGACCGGGCGCTCGGGGACGGTGACGTCGAGGTAGTCGGGACCGCCCTGGCCGGGCAACGCGAGGGTCGGCAGGATGCTCCGCGCGATTGCGATCTTCAGGCGCAGGTCGATCGGGACGCCGAGTTGGATCTCGAGCCCGCCCTGGAGCCCGAGGGTGATCTGTCCGTCGAGCGCTCGCACGAAGGCGACCCGATTCGAGAAGCCGCTCCCGACGAACGCGGCGAGTGAGCGGGCCGCCAGCGCACCCGGCTCGTCCGTCAGAAAGGCGCCCTTCGAGATCTCGGTCCGCGTCGGCAGCCAGATCCTCGGGAGGTCGCGCCGAGCTCCAAGCGCGAGCGCCGCGATGACACGCCCCCGAGCCGAGACCAGCCACGACTCCGCGCCCCGTCGCAGCACGGCGACCGGCAACTCCGGGAGGACACGGATCCTGAGCGTGTGCGGGAATGCCCGGTCGACCACCGAGCTGCGTACGGCCGGCAGGCCGTCGATGCGTTGCTCGACGGCGGCACCGTTCAAGCTGACGAGGCTGCGGCCGTCGAACGAGCGAAGCTCAGCACGGACCTCTGCGGCGAGCGCCGGCGACGCACCCACGACCTCGACCGCGCGCACGGCGAACATGGACGTCTCGCGTGCCAGGGCGTAGAGCCCACCGGCGAGCAACACGAGCACAGCGCCGATCGCGAACGACCGGCCCGAGGGCGCAAACCGCAGCACGTCGAAGCTCCGCCTGCGCGGGAGCTGGAGAACCTTCTCGCCCACGCGGGTGACTTCGCCGCTGGGCCCGCGCGTCCTACCTGGGGATCGGGGGCAACTCGACCGCGCCGAGGAACTCGACCTCGTGCTGCAACTCGACGCCGAACTGCTCCCAGGCACGTCGTCTGGCTTCGGTCATGAGGGCGATCGCGTCCGCGGAGCGGGCGCCGTCCGCGTTCTCGATGAAGTTCGCGTGACGCGGTGAGATCTGAGCGCCGCCGATCCTGTGACCCTTCAGGCCGCAGGCCTCGAGCATCCTGCCGGCGGAGAGCTCGTGGTCAGGGTTCTTGAACACGCTGCCGTACGTTCGCTTGTTCGTCGGCTGCGCGGCCTTTCGCTGCGCCTGCAGGTCGGCGACGATCGCCTTGATCTCGCTCGGCGGGCGAGGCGTGAGCCGGAACTCGACGCGTGCGACGACCTGCCCCTGCTCCAGGTCGGAATGCCGATAGCTCAGCCCGAGCTCGTCCGCCGTCCGCCACTGAGGCCCGTCGCCGTCGACGACGAGCGCGCGCTCGAGAATGCCTGACCAGTCTCCGCCGTAGGCGCCCGCATTCATCCAGACGCCGCCGCCGGCGGTGCCTGGAATCGCACACGCGAACTCGAAGCCGCCGAGCCCCGCAGCGCGGGCACGGTGCAGAGCGACCGCATTCGGCGCTCCCCCGCCGACTACGAGCAGCTCTTCCCGCACGTCGACCTGTGCGAGCTCACCGCCGAGCTTGAGCGCCACGCCCTCGAAGCCGTCGTCCGCGACGAGCAGGTTCGAGCCCAGGCCGAGCGCCGCGACGGGCAGGCTCTGCTCGCGCGCGAAATCGAGTGCGCCCTGGAGCTCATCGACTGTCTCCGGTCGCGCAAAGGCCCGCGCCGGGCCTCCCGTGCCGAGGGTCGTGAAGCGTGAGAGACGGACTCCTTCGTCGATGTTCACCCGAGCGTCTCCAGCAGGGCTCCCGCAGCTCGATCCACGTCGCCGGCCCCGATTGTCACGACACGGTCGCCGGCTTTGACGTGGTCGACGAGAAAGCGCACGCCGTCCTCCACCGAGGGCGTCCAGCCGACGAGCATCCCCGGCCGCCGTTCGACAAGGGCGTCCACGACGAGCTTCCCCGTCACCCCCTCGATCGGCTCCTCCCGGGCGGGATAGACATCGGTCACCGCGACGACGTCGGCGGTGGCCAGAGAGTCCGCAAGCTCGCGGGCGAGATGCCTGGTGCGGGAGTAGAGATGCGGTTGGAACAGGACGAGCAGGCGGCCGTCCTGTCCGTCACGCAACGCGTCCAATGTCGCGGCGATCTCGGCCGGATGATGGGCGTAGTCGTCGTAGACGGCCACGCTTCCTGCATCGCCGCGGTGTTCGAGCCGCCGCGCTGCGCCACGGAACTCTGCGAGTACGCCGTGCGGCCTCCTCACGGCTCACACCAGCGAGCTCGAGTGCCGCGAGCGCGGACGCCGCGTTGCGGCGGTTGTGCTCACCGGCGATCGCCAGTGGCCCCTCGTAAGGGGCGAGCTCCTCTCCGCGCACCACCGCCGGGACGTTCGCGAGCCAGCCGTCGAAGAGCTCCGCGACCTCCGCGCGCGACCCGAACGTCGCGTGATGGTCCAGGTCGACGTTCGTCACGACGGCGACGCGTGGCCGCAGCTCGGCGATCGTCCGGTCCGATTCGTCTCCCTCCACGACGAGCCATCCCTCCCCGGTCCCGGCGTTCCCGCCGAGCTGTGGGACGTCCGCGCCGATCAACCAGGCCGGGTCCCGGCCGAGCCGCTCGAGACAGAAGGCGATCATGCTGCTCGTCGTCGTCTTGCCATGTGCGCCCGCGACCACGATGGAGTCGCGCAGCGACACGAGCTCGGCGAGCAGCTCCGCGCGCGCCTTCCCGGGGACTCGTCCCGCGAACGCCGTCGAGACGAACGCCTCCCAGCCGTCGGGGGGCCGTGACGGTTCGTCCGAGATCTCGACGTCGATCCCTTCGAGCTGCTCGAGGTACGGGGTCCGCACCCGATCCCAGCCGCGCACCTCCGCCCCCCACGCCCGCGCCAGCAAGGCGTACGCACTCATGCCCGCCCCGCCGATACCGGCGATCCAGAATCTGCGCCCGTCAAGAGGCGAGGGCAATGAGCTCCTCGGCGATCTCGTCCGCGGCATCCGGCCGGGCCAGCTGCGACATCGCGGCGGACATCTCCGCAAGCCTGCGCGGATCATCGAGCAGCGAGCGAATCAACTCCGGCGCCTGTCCGACCTCCGACTCCTGGACGACCACAGCACCTCCGCGCTGCTCGAAGTAGCGGGCGTTCTTCTCCTGATGGTCGCCGGTGGCGAAGAGACCGGGCACGAGCACCGCAGGCTTGCCCGCCGCGGCCAGCTCCCAGACGGAGCCGCCTGCTCGCGCTAACGCGAGATCGCTCGCACCGAGCGCTGCGCCAAATTCCTCGGTGAATGCAAAGAGGCGATAGTCCGGCCTGGTCACTCTCGACCTCAGCTCGTCGTAGTCGCGCGTGCCCGCGAGGTGCAGCACCGCCGGGCCGGTCTCACCGAACGCATCGATTGCAAGCTCATTCAGCACGCGGGCTCCCAGCGAGCCGCCGAAGACGAGCAGCACCGGCCCGGTCTCCGGGAGGCCGAACAGGCGGCGTGCCTTTTCGCGCGGCACGGCACGCGAGCGCGCGGGAATGGGCCTGCCGGTGACGCGGTACTTCGATCCTTCACGGCCGGCAATCGGAAACGCGAGGAACACACGCCGCGCGAACGGAACGGCGAGCCTGTTAGCAAGGCCGAGATGCGCGTCGGCTTCCATCAACGCCGTCGGGATCTTCCGGCGAGCCGCTGCGTAGACCATCGGTCCCGCGACGTACCCCCCGCCCCCCAGCACGACGTCCGGTTTTCGCGTGGCGAGGATGCGGGCGCACGCACGCGGAGCCTGCACAGCCTGGAGCAGCGCTCGCGCCAACGCCGGCGAGGGCCGGCGGGGCAGGCCGGAGATGCGAAAGGTGTCGAGTTCGTAGCCCGCCTCGGGAACGAGTTGAGCTTCGATGCGATCGGGCGATCCTGCGAACGTCACCTCTACGCCGCGCCGCTGCAGTGCTTCAGCGACCGCTAGCGACGGCGCGACGTGTCCCACTGTCCCGCCGGCTGCGATCAGGCACCGCACGTTTCGCTTCTGCTGCTCCATGCCTGCCGGCGATGTTAAGGAGGATCCCCACTCCCAGGAGCCCGACAACGAGGCTCGAGCCGCCGTAGGAGATGAACGGCAGCGGAATCCCGGTCAGCGGAGCCAGGCCGAGGACCGCGGCAAGGTTGATGATCGCCTGCCCGCAGACGAGCCCGACGATCCCGGCCGCCAGCCGCTTGCCGAACGGATCCGTGCACGCGAGCGCGACGCGCAGGCCCGCGTAGGCGAACGTCGCGTAGGCCGCGATCACCGCCGTCACTCCGAGCAGCCCGAGCTCCTCTCCGATCACGGCGAAGATCATGTCGGTGTGCGCCTCGGGCAGATAGTTGATCTTGGCGACGCCGTGGCCGAGCCCGGCGCCGAGGAAGCCCCCGGACCCGAACGAGATCAGCGCCTGCACGGTCTGGAAGCCGGCGCCCTGAGGATCCTTCCACGGATCGATGAAGCTGAAGATGCGGGCACGCCGATAGGGCTCGAACCAGATCGCGACGAGACCGAGAGCGACTGCGATTCCCGTTCCCGCCGCCAGCGTCGGTACCGGCGTCCCCGAGATCAGCAGCACCGCAAGGAGAACGACGACGAGCGAGATCGCCGTGCCGAGATCCGGTTCGGCGAGGATGAGCACGCAGAAGACCGCGAGCAGCAGACCGATCGGGCGCCAGAGCTCGCGCAGGGATCGTGGCGCAGGGCGCTTGCAGAGATAGGCGGACGCCCACACGGCCAGCGCGAGCTTGGCGAGCTCCGACGGCTGAAACGTCGCAGGCCCGAGCTCGATCCAGCGGCGGGCACCGTTGATGCGCGAACCGATCACGAGCACGGCAAGACACCCTCCGAGCGCTGTCAGCACCAGCGCAGGCGCGATCAGCCGCAGACGCCGGTAGTCGAATCGCGACGCAGACATCATCAGCGCGACCCCGATCAGGGCGTACACGCTCTGCTTCTTCAGGTACGACATCGGATCCGTGCGCGCGAGGGCGGCGGGAGCCGACGTCGAGCTGTAGACCATCACGAGGCCGAAGGCGACGAGGGCCAGCGTCACGAGCACGAGCAGGCGCGACTCCAGCTGCGTCTTTTTCACCACAGCTCCCGGACAAGTCGGCGGAAGGTTTCACCACGCTCCTCGAAGTCGCGGAACTGGTCGTAGCTCGCGCACGCGGGTGACAGCAGCACGACGTCACCCGGCTCGGCGTCTCCTGCAGCGGCGCCCACGGCTGTTGCGAGGTCGCCCGAGCGGCGGAACGGGCGGCCCGCGCGGCCCAACGAAACCGCGATCGCCTCGGTCGCCTCGCCGATGAGGTCGATCGACCGGACGGAGGCGGGAAGCTCTTCGGCCAGCTCGTCGAACGACTCGCCTTTCAGCGAGCCGCCGAGAATCAGGCGGAGCGGCTGGTCCGAGTACGCTGCTATGCCTCGACGGGCCGCAGCCGTGTTCGTCGCTTTCGAGTCGTTGACGAAGCGAACACCATCGCGTTCATCCACGAGCTCCAGCCTGTGCTCGACGCCGGGAAACGTGCGCAGCGCTGCGGCGATAGCGTCTTCTTCGATTCCCGCAGCCCGGGCGGCGGCGGTCGCTGCAGCGGCGTTTTCACGATTGTGGTCGCCGGGGATGAGCGGCTCCGCGGGCAGCGGATCGTCCGCGCGAAACTCGACGCGGTCGGCGCCGCCGGGAACAGCTTCGAAGCCGCGCGGGACGACGGCGACGTCTGCCTCGGTCTGGTTCTCGAAGATGCGCAGCTTCGCATCCCTGTACGAGTCATAGGAACCGTGCCGGTCGAGATGATCGGGCTCGAGGTTGAGGAGGACAGCAACGCGGGGCCGTAGCCGGTGCACGTCCTCGAGTTGAAAGCTCGAGAGCTCGCAGACGATCCACGTCTCTTGGTCCAGCGCGCCGTCGAGGCTCGTCAGCGGCCGGCCGACGTTGCCGGCTACCGCGACCGGCCTGTCTGCAGCGCGAAACATGGCGCCGAGCAGCTCGGTCGTCGTTGTCTTCCCGTTCGTCCCCGTGATCCCGACAAATGGGTTGCGGAGCAATCGAAAGCCGAGCTCGACCTCGCTCCAGATGGGAATCCCACGCGCACGCGCGCCCGCCGTCAACGGCGATTCCCCGGGCACGCCCGGGCTCTTGATGAGCAGCTCCACTCCGTCCAGCAGGCCTTCCTCCTCAGTCCCGAGGTGGATTTCGACGCCGGCTTCGGCAAGCCTCCCGGTGTCCAGCTCGGCTGCGCGGTCGACACCCACCGTGGGCACGTCGCGGCGGGCAAGCGCCAGGGCGGCTGCCTGACCTGAGCGGGCGAGCCCGAGGACGAGCGCCCGGCGTGGCAGCTTCACGGCTTGCGCGCGGCGACTGCCAGCCGGCCCTGTGCGGCAGCGACCGTCACGCCGGCGAATCCGGCTTCGATGAAGAGTCGCTCGACCTCATGTGCGTCTAAGTTCAACGCGGCACCGGTGGGGTCCTGGTCGTCGGTTGCCACAGCTACCTCGCCGCCAGGTCGGAGGACGCGAAAGAACTCGGCCGCGGCCTCGGGGCTCGGCACGGAGCTCGCGAGAATCTCGTCGGCGGCCGCATCCGTGAGCGGCAGGACGTCCATCGAGCCGACGAGGTAGAAGACGTTCGAGACCGTCGTCGCGTTCCGCAACCGCTCGAGTGCGTCGACGGACCGATCGACGACGAGCACGTCGCCCTCTGGAGCCACTCGTTGCGCGAGCTCGGAGATCGAATCGCCCGCTCCGATCCTGACGACGGTATCGCCGGGCCGCTCGCTCAGCGCCGGAAGAAGGTGAAGTCGCGGTAGAAGAGGGCGAACCCGATCGCGCAGAGGATCGCGGTGACGATCCAGAAGCGCACCATGATCTTCGTCTCGGACCACGCCTTCATCTCGAAGTGATAGTGGATCGGCGCCATCAGGAAGACGCGGCGGCCGTAGTACCTGAAGGAGATGACCTGCACGATCACGGAGAGGGCTTCGATCAGAAAGATCCCGCCGATGAACAAGAGCAGGAAGATTGTCTGCGTGAAGATCGCCATCGCGGCGAGCGCGCCGCCGATCGCCATCGCCCCGGTGTCGCCCATGATCACCTCCGCAGGGAAGGCGTTGTACCAGAGGAACCCGATCGTGGCCCCGATCAGCGCGGCGCCGACGATGGCGAGATCGAGTCGGCTGTCGAAGCGCCCGCCGGGATTGCCCGAACGGATGTAGGTCACCACCGAGATCGCCAGTGAAAGTGATCAAGGCGATGATCCCGGTTCCCGCCGCCAGCCCGTCGAGCCCGTCGGTGAGGTTGACCCCGTTGGCTGTCCCGGCGATCACGAGGAACAACAGCACGTACCAACCCCACGAAAGCTCGAGATTCCAGTGCACGACTGGAATGAAGACGTTGGTGGGCAGCTGCTGGTGATCGGCTGCGAAGCCGACACCGACCGTGATCAGAGCGAGCAGCAGCAGCTTCCACCGACCGCGCAACCCGAGCGAACGGCGATGGGTGAGCTTGATGAAATCGTCAAGGAATCCGATCGCTCCACAGCCGAGCGTGACGAAGAGGACGGTGAGCGCCGGAACCTTGTACTTCGAGAAGGCGAGAAACGCACCAGTGGCGACGACGAGGATCAGCAAGCCGCCCATCGTCGGTGTTCCCTGCTTCACACGGTGGCCTGCCGGTAACTCCTCACGAATGTGCTGGCCGAACTCGTTCTTTCTCAAGAACGCGATGAACTTGGGACCGACGACGACCGACACGATCATCGCGACCACCGCGGCCGCAAGGACGCGGATCAACTCGTCGCCCGGATCTGAGTGAGTGCGGCTGCCACAGCTTCGAGACCGACGGCCCGTGATCCCTTCACGAGCACGGCGTCACCCGGACGGACGAGCTCGTCCACCTGGCCCAGAGCGTCGTGAACGTTTGCCACCCAGCGACCGGGGACTCCGTCCTCAAGGTACCCACGGGCAAGCTCTCCGACGGCGAGGAGCTCATCCACGCCCAACTCTGACGCAGCCGCGCCCACCTCACGGTGGTAGTCCGGCCCCGTGCGCCCGAGCTCGGCCATGTCGCCGAGGATCGCCACGCGCCGTCTGTCCCCGGCCCGCTCGGCCAGATAGGCCAGGGCGGCGCGCATGGAGACCGGGTTCGCGTTGTAGGCGTCGTTGATGAGGAGACCTCCACCGGGGAGCTCCTGCTCCTCTCCGCGCCAGCGGGCGAAGTCCACGTCGACGGACTCCGGCCGTGGCAGGCCGAGCGCGGTCAGCGCGGCGAGCGCGGTCGCCGCGTTCTGGACCTGATGCTGGGCGGTGAAGTTGAAGCTCACTCCGCCGACAGACGTTCGCCCGTCGACGCGGATCCCCTCCGGCGTGCCAACGCGAATGACCTCGACGTCGTCGCGGGAGACCGGGAAATCCTCGGGCACGATTGCCGTGCCGCCCGTAGGCAGCGCCTCGATCAGCTCGCCTTTCGCCCGTGCGACGCCGTCGAGTGAGTCCACGAGCTCCAGGTGGACCGGGCCGACGTTCGTCACGACACCGATCTGCGGACGCGCGATCGCCGCGAGCTCGGCAATCTGACCGAAGCCGCGCATCGCCAACTCGAGCACGCAGACCTCTGTGTCGGTCTCGAGGCGGCAGAGCGTCAACGGCACTCCGATCTCGTTGTTGTAGCTCGCCTCGGCCGCGATCGTCCGTGCGGACGGGGCGCTCAACGCGGCGAGGATGTCCTTCGTCGACGTCTTGCCCATCGAGCCCGTGATCCCCACGACACGCGCGGAGCTGCGCTCACGCACGGCTCGCGCGATGCGGGCAAGCGCCGCAAATGCGTCGTGCGGTACGAGCGTGGCGGCTGCGCCGTGCCCGAGCGCGTCGTCCACGAACTCCGAACCGCGGCCGACCGCAACGAAGAGATCTCCTGACGCGATACGGCGCGAGTCGACCTGCACACCGGTGAACGTGTCCGTTCGCGCATCGACCTCGCCGAGCCCGTCGAGCACGTTCGTCTCGAGCGCGATCACGTCGGCGCCCCCAAGCGGCGCAACGCCTCGCGTGCCACCTGGCGGTCGTCGAACGGAAGCTTGCGGCCGCCGATCTCCTGGCCCTGCTCGTGACCCTTGCCGGCGATCAAGACGACGTCGCCTGGGCGCGCGAGCTCGAGCGCACGCTCGATCGCGCGACGTCGGTCGAGCTCCACCTCGAGGTCCAGTCCGTCGACGACCTCGGCGGCGATCGCGGCCGGATCCTCGCTCCGCGGATTGTCCGACGTCACGAGCGAAAGGTCCGCGAGCTCGGAGACGACCTGTCCCATCAGTGGCCGCTTCGCCCGGTCGCGATCACCGCCGGCCCCGAAGACGCAGATCACACGGCCCCCGCGTCCGAGCTCGCGTGCAGCCTCGAGCGCTGTCTCGAGCGCTCCGGGCGTATGCGCGTAGTCGACAAACACCGTGAACGGTTGTCCCTCGTCGACCCGGTCGAAGCGTCCGGGGACGCGGTCGACGGCCTCGATGCCCTGCTTGATCGACTTCTCGCCGATCCCGAGAGCGCGCGCGGCGGTGATCGCAGCGAGCGCGTTCTCGATGTTGAAACGCCCAGGGAGCTTCAGATCCAGCTCGCCGAGAGCATCCCCTTCCCGAAAGGTGATCGCGTCCGGCAGCTCGGCAGCGAGGCGTTGCCCGTACTCGTCGCCGACGTTGACGACCGCACGGTCCGTCTGCGCGAACAGGCGCCGCTTGGATTCGAAGTACTCCTCCATCGTCCCGTGGAAGTCGAGGTGGTCCTGCGTCAAGTTGGTGAAGACGAGGACGGCGAAGCGCGTTCCCTCGAGCCGGCCCTTGGCAGACGCCATCGAGGTCGCTTCCATCACGCAGGCGCGATTGCCCTGGTCGAGCATCTCGCCGAAGAGGCGCTGCAGGTCGATCGACTCGGGCGTGTTGAGCCCAACCTCTCGCACCTCGGTCCCCACGCGCCGCTCGACGTTGGTGAGCAATCCGGGCTGCTCACCGGCGGCCGCGAGGATCGACCAGAGCAGGTACGCGGTCGTCGTCTTCCCGTTCGTCCCGGTGATCGCCGCGACGGGCAGCCGTGCGGTCGGGTCGCCGAAGAACTCGACCGCCGCCCGCGGCATCGCCGCGCGAACACTCGGCACGACCAGCTGCGGAGCCTCGAGCTCGAGCCTGCGCTCCACCACGAGCGCTGCCGCTCCCCGCTCGAGGGCCTCGGCCGCGAAGTCGTGGCCGTCCGCCTTTGCGCCCGGGACGCAGAAGAACAGGGAGTCGCGCGGCACCTCCCGCGCGTCGTATGCCAGCTCGCGGATCTCGAGGGCACCGTCTCCGACGACGTCGGTCGGAGCGAGCGCTGCGATGAGCCGCTCCAGCTGCATTTCGCCGCCCAAGTCTAGTGTGGGCGCCCTACGGCGCGTCTAATAGGTACACGCGAGAGCGACCGAGCTAATGGCCGGGCGCGTCGGGCGGGACTTCGAGGTACTGCAGGTCGAAGCGCGCAATCTGCTGGAAGGCCGGCGCCGCGACGGTGCCGCCCCAGATCGCGCCGTGCGGCTCGTCGACCGCGACCAGGATCACGAAGCGCGGCCGGGAAGCAGGCACGATTCCCACGAACGATGCGACGTAGCGGCCGGTCGCGTAGCCGCCCTGCGAATCGGGCTTCTGCGCGGTTCCGGTCTTGCCGGCGACCTGATACCCGGGCATCGCCGCGTAGATCCCGGTTCCCTCGGCCACGACGTCCTTCAACATCATCATCAGCTGGTCCGCGGTCCGCGGAGAGACGAGCCGCCGCTTGTTGAGCGAAGGCCGGCCTCCCCCCGCGACGTGGTCGACGAGGTGCGGGCGGGACCAGATGCCGCGGTTGGCGATCGCCGCGTAAGCGGCAGCCATCTGGACCGGCGTAACGGCAATCCCCTGGCCGATCGGCACGTTTCCGATCGTCGACCCGGACCACTTGTCCGGCGGCAGCACGATTCCGGGGCTCTCGCCGGGGAAGTCGACACCCGTCGTGCGACCGAATCCGAACCGAGAGATCCAGGAAGACAGTCGGGTACGACCCAGCATCTGCGCCAGGGTGATCGCACCGATGTTCGACGAGTGCGCGAGTATCTGCGCCACGGAGTAGTTGACGGTGCCTCGCTCTTCGGCGTCGTGAACGACGCGGTCGGCCACATGCAACGAATACGGCAGCCTGAAGCGCGTCGTCGGCGCAACGATCCGCTCCGACAGCGCGCCCGCCACCGTCATGAGCTTGAACGTCGAGCCGGGCTCGTAGGTATCCGTGACCGTCTTGTTCCGCTGCAAGTCGATCGGAGCGGACGGGAAACGGTTCGCGTCGTAACCCGGCTGCACGGCCATCGCAAGAATGGCGCCGGTGCGCGGGTCGAGCACGATGGCGCTCGCGCTCTTGGCGGCCCACTTGCGCACGGTGTCGCGCAGCACCTCCTCCGCGTTCGCCTGGATGCTGTGGTCGAGCGTCAGGTACAGGTCGCGACCCGGGACCTCCGCACGCTCGTTCTGTACGTCGATCACGCGGCCGCTCGGATCCTTGACGACCGTCTCCTTGCCGGCGCGGCCCGCGAGCTCCTTTTCGTACTGCAGCTCGAGGCCCGAGAGCCCGTTGCCGTCCGTGCCGACGAACCCGAGGACCTGCGCCGCCACCGGTCCCTGCGGGTAGGTGCGGTGCTCCTCGGGATAGAAGCCGAACCCCGGGAGCTTCAGCCGCTGCAGCGCGGCGGCCTGTGCCGGGTCCGCCTGGCGGGCGACGTAGACAAAGCCGTGCGAACGGTCGGCGAGAATCGGGAAGATCCGGTCGGCGCTCACCCCGAGCGTGCGTTCCACCGCTACCGCGGCACGGCGCGGATTCGCGATCTGCATCGGGTTGGCGTAGACGGTCGTCGCGCGCTCGCCCAGCGCAAGCTCGAGGCCGCTGCGGTCGAACATCGTCCCGCGGCCGGCGGGGATGGTGACCGATTCCCGGTGCTGCGTCAGTCCAAGACTCGACAACGACTCGGCCCGCACGGTCTGCAGCCACGTCGCGCGTACGAGCAAACCCGCGAACGTGAGAGCGATCGCCGTGAGAAAGAGCCTGATCCGCCGGTTGACTAGGCGGTTCACGGGCTCGTTAGTGCCCTAGGTTGAAGTAGGTCGTCTGGTCAGGAGTCGCCTGAACCCAGCCGAGCTGCTTCGCCGCGAGCTTCTGGATCCGCGGAGCGGAGGCGGCGCTCGACAGCTGCGACGAGAGCTCGGCGTTCTGAGCGCGCAGGTCCGCGCGCTCACGCCCGAGGCTGTCGAGCTTCATGTTCAGGCGCAGGACCGCGACGTTGGTCGCGACGACGCCCGCGAGCAGCGTCGCGACGATCCCGATCCAGAAGACCCCGCCCGTGACCCGGCGCTCGCGCTTGACCACGCGCGGTCGCGAACGCGAGCGTGGGACAGCGACCGACTCTTCGGCCCTGGCTGCGGCGGCCCAGGCGGCCAACGTTAGACCTTGACTCCCACTCGTAAGCGTCCCGAGGCGGACCTCGGATTCACCGCGGTCTCGGCGACGCTGGGGCGGATCGCCTTCCGCGACGTCGAGCGAAGCTCCGGCGTCTTCCCGCACACGCAGACCGGGAAGTCGGGCGGACAGTCGCACCCGCGCTCGCGATCGCGCATGAAGCGCTTGACGATCCGGTCCTCGAGCGAGTGGAAGCTGATCACGGCAAGCCGCCCACCGGGACGCAGCATCGCGAACGCCGACGGCAACGCGGCCTCGAGAGAGCCGAGCTCGTCGTTGACCGCGATGCGCAGTGCCTGGAACACGCGCTTGGCGGGATGTCCCTCGCCGAAGCGGGCGGGCGCCGGGATGGCGGCCTTGATCGTCTCGACCAGATCGCCGGTTCGTTCGAACGGCTGCTCCTTCCGGCGCCGGACGATCGCCTTCGCGATCTGACGCGCGTATCGTTCCTCGCCGTAGCGCTTGAAGATCGTGGCCAGATCCCGTTCTGCGGCCTCGTTGACGATTCCGGCCGCGGTCACGTCGGCCGACGGATCCATGCGCATGTCGAGTGGCGCGTCGGCCGTGTACGAGAAGCCGCGCTCGGGCCGGTCGATCTGCATCGACGAGACTCCGAGGTCGAGCAGGATCGCATCGGCCTCGACACCGTTGGAGGCGAGTTGCTCGAGGACGACCGAGAAGTCGCCGCGGAGGAACCGCGTCTGCGCTCCCACCTGCTTCGCGAGCCGGTCGAAGTACACGCGGGCACCCGGATCGCGATCGATCGCGATCAGCTTCCCGCTGCCCTGAAGGTCGGCCGCAAGCAGCGAGGCGTGTCCGCCGGCGCCGAAGGTGGCATCCACGACCGTCTCCCCGGGCCGGACCGCGAGGAGCTCGCGCACCTCGCCGGCGAGAACGGGGACGTGATCAGTCGCGCTTGTCTGCAAGGCGTTCGGCAACATCCTCCGCACTCCCTTCGACTTCTGCCAGCTCTTTGCGCCAGGCGGCGCGGTCCCAGATCTCGAGCCGGTCGTTGACGCCGGCGATGACGACCTCCTTGCCCAGCTTGGCGTGCTCGATCAGCTGGGCGGGAATCATCACGCGGCCCTGTTTGTCGAGCTCGGCCTCGGACGCTCCGGAGAAGAAGTGCCTCTGGAGACGCCGGCCCCCCGGGCTGAGCGGATCCAACGTGGACAGTCGCGAGTCGACGAGTCGATCCCAATCCGCACGACGGAAGGCATACAGGCAGCCGTCGAGGCCGCGCGTGACGACAACACCGTCAAGGAAGGCTTCCCGGAACTTGGCTGGAAGAGTGAGACGGTTTTTGTCATCGAGGGTGTGGTCGTAAGCGCCTAGGAGCATCCTGGGGGTCGTGGGGAGATTACCACTTCGCCCCACTTTAATCCACCATCCCCCACCTGTCCACCCCGGAAGGGGGATTTTCGGGATATCTAGGGGGTCAGGGCCTCGGCGCCAAGCTGCCCGGCGTAGGGCCCGCGGCCGGTCATGACCGCGGCACCGCAGCGGGCCGCGAGCGCCACGGCGTCTTCGACCGCATCCCCACGAGCCAGCGCGAAGGTGAGGCCCGCCGCGAACGAGTCGCCGGCTCCGTAGGTGTCGACGACCTGACCGGGGAGCGGGGCCGGCCGGAACGGCCCTCCCGGCTGCACCCAGCCGCCGAGCCCGCCGGCGGTCGTGACGGCCAGCTTCGGCGGCGGGGCCAGGTCGCCAGGGTGATAGAGCTCGGCCTCGTCCTCCCCGCTCCCGACCAGGGCATCCAGCTCGACACCTGCCTCCTGGATCGTCGCCAGCTCCCTCGACGTAGCGACGAGCACCCGCGCCGTGCGGCACTGGTGCAGGGCCTCGGCGTCGCCGCTGACGAAGAAGACCCCGTCCATCCCGGCGAGCTCGCGCCAGGGGAGCCGGCTGTCACCACCGCGTGGCCGGAGCTTCTCGTTCAGGACGGTGATCGTCCGCTCGCCGGTGTCGTCGACATACGTGAAGGCGCGCCGGGTCGGCTCGGTCTCCGGAATCGCCCTGACCTCGACGCCGAGACGGCTCAGCTCGGCGCGGGAGCGGCGTCCGAGCTCGTCGGACCCGAGCGCGGTGAAGAGCGAGCAGGAGCCGGCGAGGCGTGCCAGCTGCACGGCCGCGACGGCGCCCCCTCCGGCGGGCTCCTCCCAGGTCTCGAGCGCGTGAACGATCTGCCCGGACAGGGGAACGCTCCCGACCCGCACGAACTCGACCCACTCGATATGCCCCACGACGGCAACCCTCATGGTGGGATCCTCACACCTGGGCCCCCTCCTGCGTTTCAAGATGTCGAGGATGACTTTGCCGCCCTTCGAGCGCTTCTACGAGCAGCACCGGGAGGAGATCTTCGGCTTCCTCGTCCGCAGGCTCGGACGGGATCGCGCCGAGGACGCATTCCAGGAGACGTTCCTCCGCGCGCTCCGCGCGTATCCCAAGTTGAAACACGGCGAACATCTCCGGGCCTGGGCGTACACGATCGCGAGCCGGATCGCGGTCGACGAGCATCGCCGCCCACGCGCCGATGCCGATCTGCCCGAGCTTGCATCCCTCGACGGGCGGCCCGCGTTCGCGCAGCTCGAGCACCTGGCGGACCAGTTGCCGCCGACGGAGCGCGCCGCGGTCGTCCTGCGCTACGGCTACGACCTCGACTACGCCGACATCGGCGCTGCACTCGGATCGAACGCGACCGCCGCCCGCCAGGCGGCCTCGGCCGGCATTCGCCGGCTACGACAGAAGGAGCTTCAATGAACGCCGTCTCCCCCGATCTCGACCGCCGCTTCCGCGATGCCGCCGCAGACGAAGGCTTGCTCGACGCCGCCTACGACTTCGTCGACTCGCCTGTCGGCCCACTGTTCGTGGCCGCGAGCGAGCGCGGCGTCTGCCGGATCTCCTACGACGCGGAGCCCGAGCGGGAGCTCGATCGCCTCGCGCACGACTTCGGCGTCCGGGTACTGCGGTCGGCGAAGCCGATCGATCCCGCGCGCCGCGAGCTCGACGAGTACTTCGAGGGGAAGCGGCACGAGTTCGACCTGCCGCTCGACGTCGCCCTGCTCGCCGACTTCAACCGTCGCGTCCTGCGCGAGCTCGCCCGTGTCCCGTACGGCGAGGTCGTCACCTACGGCGAGCTTGCAGCGCGCTCCGCGCGGCCGCGTGCCGCTCGCGCCGTCGGGATGGTGATGAACCGCAACCCACTGCCGATCGTTCTCCCGTGCCACCGAGTCATCGGTGCGAACGGAAAACTCACCGGCTACGCGGGCGGGCTCGAGCGCAAGGAGACGCTGCTCAGACTTGAAGGCGCCATCCTGTAGGCTCGGCCCATGCATCGCTGGCGAGCCATCTGCTGCACGCAGCACGGCTAGTCCGCCGCTTCCGACTACAGCGTCCGTGGAAGCGGCGGGACAGGACGCGCACCTGACCCAGGTCGAGGTTGCGCGCGCCTTCCCGCACGTCTGAGAGGAAGGTGAACGCGATGCCAATGCCGCATCGCACGCAGATGCAACTGATCAAGCGCCGGCTCGTCGGCAAGGACGGCTCCGAACGCGTGCGCGAGCTGAGGACGATCCTTGCCGAGCTGCCGGGATACAAGAACGGCCCGTACGCCGACATCCGCAAGTGGGTCGAGTCCCAGCTCGAGCACACGCGGGTGCAGAAGCGCGTGACCCATCGCGACTCGATCGCCGTTCGACGCGAAGGCGCCGCCCAGATCGCGCTTGTCGGCCCACCGAACGCCGGCAAGTCGTCGCTGCTGCAGGCGCTCTCCAACATCCAGATCAAGACCGGGGCCTACGCATTCACGACGACGAGGCCGGTGCCGGCGCTGACACGGGTCGGCGGCGTGCTCGTCCAACTGGTCGAGATACCCGGCCTGATCGAAGGCGCATCGGAGGGTCGCGGCGGTGCACGGCCGCTCCTCGGCGTGCTTCGTGGCGCTGACGCGATCCTCTTCTGCCACGACGCGGCCGCTCCGGTCGACGAGCTCCGCGCCGTCATGGCTGAGGTGTCGACCGCGGAGATCGAGCGCCCGGCCGTGATCGCGGCAACGAAGAGCGATGAGGCCGACGGGTCCGTGCTGCGAACAGCATTCCCGGAGCTTCAGGTCGTCGAGGTCAGCGTGCTGGACGACGCAAGCGTCGAACGCCTGCGCGAGACGATCTGGCAACTGACGGGACTCATGCGCGTTTATCTGCGCGACGGCGAGCATCCGATTGCGCTGCACCCGCCCGCCACGGTGATCGACGTCGCGGACGCCATTCACCACGACCTGGGTGCGCGCTGCACGGGTGCGCGAGTCTGGGGACCGTCGGCGCGCTTCGACGGCCAGCAGGTCGGCCGCGCGCACGTACTCCAGGACGGTGACACGGTCGAAGTGCTCGACTAGCTCTCACGGCCAGCGAGGCTTGCGCTGCTCGACGACCTCGGCCTCGCGCCAGTCATCGCGCGTCGGCACGAACACGTCGATCACGACCGCACCTTCAGGCCCGACCTGGACCTCGTGCGGGACGTTGCCGGGAATCGACCACGTGTCGCCGGGACCGAGCTCGCGGGTCTCGTCACCGACACGGAAGACGACCGATCCACTCAGACACATTCCGAGCTGCTCGTTCTCATGCTGGTGCTCGGGGACGTGGCTGTCGGCGTCGAGCTCGATCACCCCGAGCGTGATCCGCTCACCGTGGACGACGCGACCGTGCACGCTGGTCCAGATGCGCTGCAGCTCGAGCGAGGAGAGACCTGCGAAGGCGCTCATGTCTCAACCTTGTCACGGCGGTGCCAGCGCATGAAGCCGCAGTTGTCGCAGGAGTACGCGATCGCTTCCAGCCCGCCCTCGAGAGCCATGAGAGTCGAGACGCCGTCCAGCAGGATCCACTTCGTGCCGCCGCACATCGGACACTTCCTCGACTCGTCGGTGACTTCCCGCCCCACACAGGGAGTCTAAGAGCTGGATCCGTCCAGCAGCCTGTATCCCACCCCCCACACGTTGAGCACAAAGCTCCCCGGCGACGCTGCACCGAGCTTCCGGCGCAGTCGCGACGCGTGCGAGTCGAGCGTCCTCGTTCGCCCGAGCGAGCGGAAGTCCCAGACCTCCCTGAGCAGATGCTCCTTCGTAAACACGCGTGTCGGATCCGTCATCAGCTTGAGCAGAAGCTCGTACTCCTTGCCGGCGAGCGCAACCGACACGCCGTCGACCGTCACGCAACGTGTCGCAACGTCGGCCACGATCGGGCCCGCCCGCAGCATCTCGTGCGCCGCAGGTGTCGTCCGCCGCAGCACGGCCCGGATCCGCGCCAGCAGCTCCTCGTAGTCGAACGGCTTGGCCAGGAAGTCGTCGCAGCCACGGTCGAGTGCCCGCACGCGGTCGACCGCGTCCGACTCGGGCTCGCCGAGGACGATGACCGGCACGTCGCCGTGACGTTCCCGGCACGCGTCCAGCGCCGCCGTGTCCCCGAGCAGCACGAGATCGGGGCGCGTGCCGTCGCCCACGACCTGGAAGCCGTCATTCGTCAGATGACGCTCGAGAAAGCCCCGCGTCTCGGGTTGGGGCTCGGCGAGGAGCAACGCCGTCGACATGTGAGCGAACGTAGCGACGACGCTGCCGCATGACCAGATGTCCTTTCTCGCGGAAGCGTGACGAACGATCTACAAACGGCCGCTTCGGACAACGCCCCAGAGGAGCCAGAGCCCGAGCAGGCCGGAGAGCGCGAAGCCGATCACGGAGATGACGTTGATCCCGAGCACGTGCGGGCCGGCCTTCGCGAAGATGCCGATCAGGCTCGATCCGATCAGGCCGCCGGCGACGACCATCGCGATCACGAGCCGGTTGAAGACGACGTCCATGCGGTTCAGCAGGTCGTCGAGACCCTTGTGGACGAACCCGATCTCGATCTGGCCGTCCCGGAACTCCTCGAGCACGTCGTGGATCTGGTACGGGAGCTCGAGCGCCATGGCACCCAGACGCATCGACTCCTTGCGCGCACGGTTGGCCACCCGCCGCGGTGTGAACCGCTCGAGCATCAAACCGCGCGCGTAGGGGCGGGCGACCTCGAAGACGTTGAACTCCGGATAGAGATCAACGCCGACGGAGCCCAGGGTCGCGATCGCCTTGTCCAGGAGCAGGAACCGCGTCGGCAGGCGCAGGTTCATCGAGTAGATCAGCTGGAACGCCTCGCGGATCACCTGCAGCGGGTCGATCTCGGCCAGGCTCGCCCCGTAGTACCGGTAGTACATCTCGCGCAACTCGGCGAGGAACTCTTCCTCACGCTCCTTCGGGTAGCGCACGCCGAGCTCGGCCAGGCGGCGCGGCAACGCTTCGATGTTCTCCGCGGCGGCATCGATGAAGATCCGGGTCAGCTTCGAGATGTCGTCGTCCGTGAGCTTCCCGACGGCGCCGAAGTCGACGAGCCCGATCTGGTCGCCGTTCCCCAGTACGAGCACGTTGGCCGGATGTGGATCGCCGTGGAAGAACCCGTGGCGGAAGATCATCGTCATCCACGTCTCCGTCATCAGATACGCGATGTTGCGACGGGCCTCGAGCGACCAGTGCTCCGGATCGATGTCGGCCACCTGGATCCCGTCGATCCACTCGAGCGTCAGGACGCGGCTGCGCGTGTAGGTCCAGAAGACGCGCGGCACACGAACGTGTGGGTGGCCCGCGAAATTGCGGTGGAACGTGTCCGCATTCCGTGCCTCGAGCCGGTAGTCGAGCTCTTGCCGGATCGAGCGCGCAAACTCGTCCACGAGCTGGTGCGCATCGATGAAGTCGAGCGCGCGCACCCGTTCCTTGGCGATCTTCGCCGCCTGATAGAGGAGGGCCACGTCGGCTTCGATCTGCCGCGGCGCACCGGGGCGCTGCACCTTGACGGCGACCTGCTTGCCGTTCGGAAGCGTCGCGCGGTGGACCTGCCCGATCGAGGCCGCGGCGATCGGCTTCTCGTCGAACTCCGCGAACAACTGGCCGATCGTGAGGCCGAGGTCTTCCTCGATCACCTTCTCGACGTCGGCGATCGGAAACGGGCGGACATCGTCCTGCAGGCCGCGCAGCTCGGTGATGATGTCGGGTGGCAGCACGTCCGGCCGCGTCGAAAGCAGCTGGCCGAACTTGACGAAGGTCGGACCGAGCTCGTCGAGCATCTCGCGCAGGTGCTGACCACGTTGCGAGGGCTGGCCGTCGACCTCCTCCCGCGCCGCCCGCCGCGGAAAGAGATCGGTCAGCCGGTGGGTGTCGAACCAGTAGCCGAACCCGTGCCGGACGGCGACCTGTGCGATTTCCGAAAGGCGTCCGAGGTTGCGCGTTGCAGGCTGAGCCATCGCTTCAGTGTGACGGATTACTCACTGCCGGCAAGCGAAACCGGGCGCTGCCGAGCCCACGGGCCCGGCGGAGTCAGCAGCGACTCCACCCGGAGGTACGCAAGGCCGACCAGCAGCAGGTCGGCGCGCCGCTCCACGCAGAGGTACCTCGGACGCCATTCCGGCGTGAACTTCCGGCTGAACACCAGCAGCCGCTCGAGCTGGAAGAGCCGGTCGCCGACGCGGAGGAAGCCGCGCGCGACTGCCGCGAGCCGGTTGCGTGGTGTCTCCGCGAGCAGATCGGCAAAGACGCAGAAATTGAGCGAGATCTCCTCCGCGTCGCGGTCGCGCGCCCAGCCGAGCAGCTGCACGATCAGGTACTCCATCAAGCCGTTGGGCGTATCACGGGAACGGCGCATCGCCCCCAGCGAGAAACCGCGTCCACTCGGGACGAGATGGAGAAAGCCGCCAACCGTCCCACCCCGCTCCGCGATCGCGAAGAACGTCTCCGGCTCGCGGAACTGATCGTCCATCGCCATCGAGAAGCCGCGCTCGACGTTCGCGCCGCGCCAGACAGCGGAGACGCGCTCGAGCTCCTCCCGTAGCGGCGTGTCGACGTCACACGCAGCGACAACGCGGAAACCGTAGCCCGCACGTTCCAGGCGCGTCACCGACTGCCGGACCTTCCGAATCGCGCGGCCCTCGAGCGAGAACCCGTCGGGGCGCACGACCGCCTCGTCACCGATCTTGATCGCGCGTAGCCCAAGCGAGCGCGCTGCCGGCAGCGAGTCGCTGCTGACACTGAGGAGCGCAAGCCGCCAACCGCGCGTGTGACAGACGCGTTGGAACTCCGCGAGCAACTGCGGAAGCTCGGCCTTGTCGCCGACGGGATCGCCGCTGACGAGTGCGCAGCCGCCCACGACCTTGTACGCGATGAAGCTCATCCGCGTCGGCGAGAAGAAGTAGCTCTTGTCCCGGCGCAGGCTGAAGAAGGCGAGGCTGTCGTCCCCGTGCGAGCGCACGAGCTTGCGGACGAGGCGCCGGTCGTCGGCCGACTGACGCACCCGCTGCGAGATCGGCCGCAGCCACAGGTGCAGCGCCCGGAAGCCGAGCACGAGGCTGAAGGCGGCGAGGATGTCTTCGATCCGGTCGCCGCGGAACCCCCGCAGGTCGAGCACGAGAACGAGCGCGGCAGTCGTCGAGAACGCGAGCGCCGTGACGACAAGCGGTCGCACGAAGAGCGGATCGCCGGGGACGTCGAACCGTTTGCGGAACCGGAAGAGCGCCGCGAGCACAAGCAGGGTCAGCAAAGCCTCTTCGAAGTCGAGGCCCTTCACGAGGTGGGCAATGCTCAACCCGACCACGAGCACGACGGCGAGCTGCCAAGCGCGGCGACGCCTACGCGCGAGCGAGCGTGAGAGCCAGATGAGCGTCAGCCCGAACGTGAGTGCCGCGATGCGCGCGGCGCCGGGAACGCCGGGCGGCAGCACGCCACGCACGAAGTCCGAACGGTTGGCGAACTCTGGAGTGAGAGCGGAGACGATGCCGGTGGCTCCCACCGCCGCGGCGGCCCAACCGAGCACGAGCTCCCCGCGAAGTCGGCGAAGCCCCACGCCGGGAGGGTACCTGCCTACTCGGCTAACTCGACGAGGGCGGAGGCACGGCACGTGGCCGGGACTCGACGAGACGCAACCTGTGCTCGAGCTGCGCGACGCGCAGCTCGAGCTCGTCCCAGTCGTCGCGCGTCACGAGACCGAGCTCGCGAAATGCACCGTGGAGTGTCGCGCCGGCGCGTTCGCCGACACGGACGGCGTCACCGCGCCACCGTGTCGTCGCCTCGTCGATGAAGGCGCGCACCTCTTCCTTGGTCATACCGCCGCGCGCCGCGAGCGACTCGGCCAGCTCGTCTGCGCGCTCCGCCGTCAGCGACACCGCGCCGACGAGGGCGAGCACGAGCCGCCTAACGGGCTCGTCCATGCGGGCGCGTCCGTCTGCGCTGGCGTCGGGCTTCACGCTTCGCAGCCGCAGCGGCGGCCGCTGGTCCATCCGACATGCCGGCGGGGACGAGTGCCGGCGCCGGCTGCTCGGCGGCCTGCTCCTCCGCTTCCTCGAGCGCAGCCTCCATGCCGCCCTTGCTCAATGTGTCTCCCTTGCGCCGCGCGTACTCCGGCTCGCGCTCCTTGAGGATCGTGAGCAGCGGCGCTGCGATGAAGATCGACGAGTACGCACCGGCGGCGATACCGACCATCAGCGCGAATGCGAAGTCCTTCAGGGTGTCGCCGCCGAACAGGAAAAGAGCGCCGACCGGCAGCAGCGTGATGAACGACGTCGCCAGCGACCGGCGGATCGTCTCCCAGAGCGAAATGTTGGCGATCGTGGCGAACGACGACCGCCGCATGATCGGGATGTTCTCCCTGATCCGGTCGAAGATGATGATCGTGTCGTAGATCGAGTAGCCGAGCACCGTCAGGATCGCGGCCACCGTCGAGCTCGTCACCTCTCGCCCGAGGAGCGCATAGATCCCGACGCAGATGACGACGTCGTGCAGCATCGCGATGATCACCGGCCCTGCAAACTTCAGGTCGAACCGGATCCCGATGTAGAGAACGACTAAGAAGAGCGAGACGAGGATCGCGATGATCGCCGACTTGGCGATCTGGCGGCCGAAGCTGGACGAGACGGTGGTCGCGCCGGGCGCGGCGGTCTGGAGCTTGTCTCTCGAGCGACGCGTGTGACCTGCGTCAGCTTGGCGCTGCTCAACGCCTTCGTCCGGATCTGGAAGGTCTTGTACTGGTCGCCGTTCATTGCCGAACCGCGACCCTGGATGACGGCATCGGCGTAGCCCTGCGTTCGCCAGCACCTGACGCACGTCGCCGGTCGTGTGCGCCGCAGGAGTCTTGAAGGTCAGCTGGCTTCCGCCCTTGAAGTCGATGCCGAGGTTGAGGCCCCGCACCACCAGGGCGCCGGCGCCCAGCAGGACGATCGCCCCGGAGATCGCGAACCAGAGGTAGCGCTTGCGCATGAAGTCGATCTGCAGCCACTTCGCGGTCTGCTGGCCCTGCGCGCCCATGAAACGCGGTTTGTTGAACCAGTTGAAGCCGGCAAGCAGCCCGAGCATCGCGCGCGTGGCTCCGACCGCGGTGATCAACGAGATCACGGTGCCGATCAGGAGCATGAGGGCGAAGCCCTTCACCTGCGCCGTCGCAACGGCGAACAGGACGAGCGCCGTGATCGCCGTCACGACGTTCGCGTCGAGGATGGTGCGGAAGCCCTTCGAGTAACCCGCCGAGATCGCAGCGCGCACGGACTTACCGGCGCGCACCTCTTCCTTGATGCGTTCGAACACAACGACGTTCGCGTCGGCGGCCACCCCAATCGTCAGGATCAGTCCCGCGAAGCCCGGCAGGGTCATCGTGACGTTGAAGAGCAGGATCGCGGCGTACAGGAACGCCGCGTAGATGCCGAGCCCGATCACCGCGACGAGGCCGAGGAAGCGATACAGAATGAGCAGGAAGATCGCGACGACGAGGAGGCCGACGATCGCCGCCTTCTTGGCCTGGGTCAGCGAGTCCTTGCCGAGCGTCGCCGAGACGTCGGTGCGCTCCGCGGTCTTGAACTCGACGGGCAGCGCACCGGTCTGCAGCACGAGCGCCAGCTTTTTCGCGTCCCCGAGCCCACTGCCCCCCATGTCGATCTGGGCGCCGTTGTCGCCGGGGATGCCGTCGGGATTGACGCAGTAGTCGATGTACGGAGTCGACTGGATCTGCCGGTCGAGCACGATGGCGAAGTGCTGAACGTTCGGCGGGGGTTTTCCGGCGTTGCAGTCGCCGCCAAGAGCTCCGCGCTGCGCCTCTCTCCGCGTGATCTCGTGGAAGGCCTTCTTGCCCGCGCCGGTGAACTGCATCAGCACGACCGGTTGGTTCGTCTGGGTGTCGATGTCGGCGCGCGTCCCCGAGAGCTTCAGCTGGTTACCCGTCATCTCGGGAATCGGGTTGTTCGGGAAGTCCTTCACGTCGTGGTGCTTGAGGAGGTAGAACCCTTTCTGTCCATTGCCGGGCACCTGAGTCGGGCAATTCGTAGCCACGCAACTGACGACGACCGTGTCGTTCGGGACCGTCAGGATCTTCCAGTCCTTGGGCACGTGGTTGCCGAGCCCGCCCGAGGCTTGCGGTTTGCGCACGATCTCGTTCGCGAGCAGCTTGGCGCGGGTTGGAGCAGGCCCAGCCTTGACGACGTGCTTGTTGTCGAAGAGGTACCACTGCGCAGGGTTGCCCTTGTTCGCAAGCAACCGCGTGGCCGGGGCCGCCAGGAGGTCGTACACGGACCCGCTCGCAACCGGCGTGGCGTTGAGCAGGCCGCCGCTCACGGACGGACCGGTGACGTCGGCCTCGAAGTCGTAGAACTCCAGCACCGCCGTCTTGCCGATCAGCGCCGCGGCGTCGTTCACGTTGTGAATGCCGGCGAGCTGGATGACGATCTGGTTCGAGCCCTGCTTCCTGATCTCCGGCTCGGACACGCCGAGCTTGTCGATCCGGTTCCGCATGATGTCGATCGAGCGGCTGAGATCTTCCGGCGTGAGCTTGTGGCCCTTCGGCGGCTCTGCCTTCAGGACGACCTCGAGACCGCCCTGCAGGTCGAGGCCGAGCGTCAGCTTCTTGTGGACAGGCGAGCTCGGGACTGCCAAAAAGGCGACGCCGATCAGCGCCGCCAGGATGCAGCCGATGAGGATGAGATGACGACGGCGATCGTTCAAGCGGAATCAGGGGGAAGGGTAGCCGCGGTTTCTCCCTCATCCGCCTGCTCCGCCTCCTCGTCCTCGCTCACCACCCCGGCCACCGCTCGCTTGGCGATCCGCACCTCCACCCCGTCCGCGATCTCGAGCCGCACCTCGTCGCCGTCGACAGCCGTGATCGTGCCGTAGAGCCCGCCGGCAGTCACGATCTCCTTCCCGACGCTGATCGTCTCGAGCAGCCGCTGCGCGTCCTGCTGGCGACGCCGCTGGGGCCGGATCAGCATGAACCACATCAGGGCCAGCAGGGCGAGGATGAAAATGTAGGCGGACACCGGGGCCTCCTCAGGCGGCGGCGGATGCGAGGCGGCCGAGCGCTTCGGCCTTGTACGCCGCCAGCCGGCCCTCCTCGATCGCCGCACGCGCGTTCGCGGTCAGGTCAAGGAGGAATCGTAGATTGTGGAGGCTCAGCAGGCGTAGGCCCAGCAACTCTTCCTGGTTGATCAGGTGGCGCAGGTAGGCGCGGCTGAAACGGGAGCAGGCCGGGCAGGGACACCTTTCGTCCAGCGGCCGGGGGTCACGGGCGAAGCGTGCGTTGCGGAGATTCAGGCGCCCTTCCCAGGTAATTGCGCTGCCTGTCCTCGCAGTCCGCGTGGGCAGGACGCAGTCGAACATGTCCACTCCGCGCTCGATCACTTCGAGCACGCCTTCCGGGTCGCCGATGCCCATGAAGTAGCGCGGGCGGTCAGCCGGGAGCAGCTCCGCGGCCCAGGCCGTGGTCTCGAACATCACCTCTCGCTCCTCGCCGATCGCCAGACCGCCGAGCGCGTGTCCGTCAAAGCCGAGCTCGGCGATCTCCGCAATCGAACGGCGGCGCAGCTCCGGAGTCGGAACCGCCCTGCGCGATCCCGAAGAGGAGTTGGCCCTCCGCACGCGGTGCACCGTGTTGGCGCCCGGCCCAGAGTGTCGTGCGCCGGACGGCCTCGGCAAGCTCTGCGCGAGGAACGTCCGCGGGCGGACAGATGTCGAGACACATCGCGATGTCGGAGCCGAGCGCGGCCTGGATCTTCGCGACCGACTCGGGCGTGAAACGAGCGGCTGCACCGTCGTAGACGGAGCGGAACGTGACACCGTCGTCGTCGACCGCAGCGATCGTGTCACGCAGCGAGAAGACCTGGAACCCGCCGGAGTCGGTGAGAATCGGTCCCTCCCAGCCCATGAAGCGGTGCAGTCCACCGAGCTCCGCGATCAGGTCTTCACCCGGGCGGAAGTGCAGGTGATAGGTGTTGGCGAGGAGGATGGGCGTGCCGATCGCGCGCAGCTCATCCGGATCCACCGTCTTGACGGTCGCTTTCGTCCCGACCGGCATGAACGCGGGCGTCGGCACGTCACCGTGCGCGGTCCGCAGGGTTCCCGCGCGCGCCGCGCCGTCCGTCGCGGACACCATGAACGTGTCGCTCATCGAACGAGGCGCTCGTACAGGCTCAGCTTGCGACCGTCGGCGACGATGTCGCTGCGGTGCTGGAAGCCGAGGTCCTCGTAGTAGGTGCGGATGGCCGGGTTGTCGCCGAGGCAGTCGAGCCGCAGGAACTCACGTCCCGCTTCGGCGGCTTCTGCGTTCGCCCACTCGATGATCGCCGCGCCGATGCCGCGGCCGGCGCGGTCGCGCCGCACGGCGAGCTTGTGGACATAGAAGGCGTCGGGAGGCCGGTCGCCCCAGTAGGGATCGTCCAGCAGCATCGTCAGGGTCGCGACCGCCTCTCCGTCCTCCGCTTCGACGACATACACCTCGCCGCGGTCGATCGCGTCGGCGATCTGGTTGCGGGGGAACGGCAGCGGCCACTGGCTGAAGCCGAGGTCGTTGACCCACGCCGATGCCTCGTCGAGCAGGGCGGCGACGGTCACGGCATCCTCATGCTGCGCACGGCGGACGTTCACAGCACCAGCATCGCATCGCCGAACGAGTAGAAGCGGTAGCGCTGCTCGACCGCCGTCCGATAGAGCCGTCGCGTCTCCTCCACGCCCGCGAAGGCCATCACGAGCGCGAGCAGCGTCGAGCGCGGCAAGTGGAAGTTCGTCAGCAGCGCATCCGTCCTCAGGAACTCGAAACCGGGAGTGACGAAGAGATCCGTCCGGCCGGTGAGTGGCCCGCCGCGGGCGAGCGTCTCGAGCACGCGAACCGTCGTGGTTCCGACCGCCAGCACCCTCGGAGCGGCGTTGATTCGCTCCCAGGCCTCGGGCTCGACCTCGTAGCGCTCACCGTGCAACTGATGCTCGTCGAGGTCCTCAACGGCAACGGGACGGAACGTGTCGAGTCCGACGTGCAGCGTCACACGTTCGACGTCCAGGCGGGAGAGCACCTCCTCGGTGAAGTGCAAACCGGCCGTCGGCGCGGCTGCCGAGCCCGCCTCGCGCGCGTACACGGTCTGGTAGCGCGCCGGGTCGGCGAGCGGCTCGGTGATGTACGGCGGCAGCGGCGTCTCTCCGGCCGGCTCGCCGTGCAGGCGAAGCCGCCACCGTCCTTCGCCGAGGTGCTCGAGCAACTCGACCGGCCCGTAGCGGCGACCGGGTCGCAGCCGCCGGCTCGGTCGGGCCAGGCCTTCCCAGAGACCGTCGTCGTCCAGCCGTTCCAGCAGCAGGACCTCTCCCTTCGGAGCCTCGATCGGAATCCGTGCCGGCACGACGCGCGTGTCGTTGACGACGACGAGCGCGTCGCCGATCACGTCCGGTAGCTCTGCGAACCTCCGCTCGTGCACCCTTTGGGACACGCGTGGGTAGACCAGCAGTCGCGACTCGTCGCGGAGCGCCACGGGATGCTGCGCAATGAGCTCCGGCGGGAGGTCGTACTCGAGCTCCCTCGTTTTCATCCGGCGCCCACGGTACCCTTGCCGGACATGGACGACAGCGTCGTCGAGAACGCAAAGCAGCGGGTCGAGCAGCGGGCAGACGGTGCCGCCCTGGAAAGCCTGCTTGCGCGGGCGCGAGAGCAGGTCGACTCGCTCGCAGCCGCAGCGGCGGCGCTCGAAGACACGTTGCCCGCCAAGGTCGGCGAAGCGGTCCGCAACGAGGCGCAGCCCATGGGACGCAACCTCGCCGAGATCCGCGGGCTCATGAACCAGGTCATCCGGCGACTCGAGCACGTCGAGAGCGACCTCCTGGCCGAGCGCAACGCACGCGTCGATGATCTCGCCTTGCTCGTCGACCTCGTCTCATCAGGGTGGAAAGGCGTCGACACGCGGCTGGCCCGCCTGGAAGCAGTCATGAGCAGGCTGGAGCAGGGCATGCAGGAGAAGAGCGGCGCCATCGTCTACCGGATGGAAGATCGCCGTCCGGACGCAGCCAGCTCCTAAGCCTTAGGTCACAGCAAGGATGACGGCCGCGCACACGGCCCACCCCGCGATGCAGGCAAGAATCGGCAGGTCGCGCAACAGGATCTCTTCCGGCTCCTCGCCGAGATCGCGCCGGTGCATCAGAAGCAGGTAGCGGAACACGCCGAAGAGGACGAACGGGATCGTGATCATCATCGCCTTCGACCCGCGCGCCGTGAAGGTGTACAGGCAGTACGAGATCACGGTGGACGCCGCCACGATTGTCACCAGCTGGTCGACGAGCGCCAGCGAGTAGCCCTCCAGCACAGGCCGTCCAGGGGTCGCCTCGGCGCCGACGAGCACGAGCTCGCCGCGTCGCTTTGCCAGGGCGAGGAAGAGCGCAAGCAGTGCGGTGCAGAGCAGAAGCCACGGCGAGATCCTCACCTCAACCGCCGCAGCACCGGCCGCCGCGCGCACGACGAAGAGCCCGCCGATCGTCATCACGTCCAGCAGCACGATGTGCTTGAGCGCAAGCGTGTACCCCGCCTGAAGCGCGAAGAACGTGCAGAGGAACAGGATCGAAGGTAGGCCCAGCGGCACCACGAGCACGACGGCGACGACGAGCAACAGGGCGGCGAGCGCTTCCGCGAGCCGGGGTGAGAGCTCGCCGCGTGCGATCGGCCGCATGCGCTTGATGGGATGCACGCGGTCGTGAGGCGCGTCGCGAACGTCGTTCACGAGATAGCTCGCGCTCGACGCCGCGCAGTACGCGGCGAAAGCGGCGAGTGCTTCGCCCCAGCGGCTGAGATCGCCGAGCTTCGCGGCGAAGATGATCCCTGCGAAGAGGAGCAGGTTCTTCGTCCACTGTCGAGGCCGCAGCGAGACGAACGCCGCGCGAGCTCGCGAGCGCCGACGGGGAAACTCGTAGATCGGTGTGGGCTCGGGCAGGACCAAGGGACCGGAGACTAGACGGGGCCGGACGGAAGCACGAGCTTGAAGCGACTGCCGTGACCCGGGCGAGAGTCGAGCTCGATCCGCCCGCCCAACGCGACCGCGAGCTCGTGGGCGATCGCAAGCCCCAGCCCGGTCCCCGAGTCGTCGCGCGACCAGAACGGCCGGAAGATCCGCTCTTGCTCCTCGATCGCGACGCCCGGGCCGCTGTCGTCGACCGCGACCGACACACGACCGTTCGACGCGCCCAGCTCGAGCTCCACCCGCCCACCGTCCGGCGTCCAGCGAAACGCGTTCGAGAGCAGGTTGGAGATGATCTGTAGTACGCGATCGCCGTCGGAGACGATCGTCGGCTGCGCCTCGAAATGCTTCTCATAGTCGATCCGGCGGCGGCGCGCCTCCTCCCCGAAAGCTGAGTACGCTTGATCGCAGAGCCGTTCCATGTCCACCTCTTCGGTGTGCACAGTGAAACGGCGCGCTTCGAGCTTCGCCAGGTCGAGGACGTCACCGACGAGCCGCTCCAGCCGTGCCCCCTCACGTGCGATGACATCGAGGGAGGCTGCGCGAGCCTCGGGATCCTCCGCGACGCCTTCCCGCAATGCGTCGACATGGCCACGAATCGCGGTCAGAGGGGTACGCAGCTCGTGCGAGACGCTCATGAGGAAGTTGCGCTCCTGCCGCTCGGCATCCGACAGGCGTGCGGCCATCTCGCGGAAGCGGTCGGCGAGGTGTCCGATCTCACCGCCCCCGCGCACGTCCGGCAGGTCGACGTCGTAGCTGCCCCTCGCAATCTCGTCGGTCGCACGAGAGAGCGCAAGCACGGGCCGCGTAATGCGGCGGGACAGGTACCAGCCGAGGAGCCCCGCGACGATGATTCCCCCGAGCGACGCGATCGCCAGCCGCTGCAGGAGTGGAATCAGCTGGTGGTTCAATTCCGTCTTCGGCTTCGCCACGATCAGGTCGCCGAATGCGGGCCCCTTCTTCCCCAGCTTCAGGGGACGAGCGACAGCGAGATAGGTCTTCTTTGCGCCCGGTGGCGTGAACTCGAACGTGATCGTTCGGCCGGAACGCCAGTCCACTGTGTTCTGCGGTAGGCGTTCCAGTCCAACGCTCTGGTCAGGGACGGGCGAGACGCCGACGTAAAAGAGACGATCGCCGGTCGCACGTTCAAGCTGTCTCGCGATGCGCGGCAGCGGCACGCCGGTGTCGTTGCGCGCGATCGCCTGTTGCGCGAACACCTCGGTGAGCCCGATCGCCTCACGGCGGAGATCGGCCTTGGAACGGTTGAGGACGTAGCCCTGGAAGAGCCGCAGCGCCACGACCGCCGCGATCAGCCCGCTCACGACGATGCCGAGCAGGAAGAGCGCCGGCAACCGGAACCGCAGCGAGCTGAGCATCAGGACCTACAAGGGTACTGCTAGGCCTTGACTGCAGCCGGTGTCGGCCCGACCTTGTAGCCGACCCCCCACACGGTCACGACCGGCGAGGCCTCGCCGAGCTTCCGCCGCAACTGGCGCACGTGGACGTCGACGGTCCGAGTATCTCCGGCGAAGGTGTAGCCCCAGACGCGTTCGAGCAGCTGGTCACGCGTGAGCACGAGGCCGCGGTGATCGAGCAATTCCCAGAGGAGGTCGAACTCCTTCGGCGCGAGCTGAATCTCCTCGTCGCCGACCTTCACCTCGCGGCGGCCCGCGTCGATGACGAGGGCGCCGTGTTGCAGGACTGCGCTCTCCGGCTCCTTCCGCTCGGGCGCAGAGCGCCGCAGGATCGACTTCACGCGCGCGACGAGCTCGCGCGGGTTGAACGGCTTCGTCATGTAGTCGTCGGCGCCGACCTCGAGCCCGATGATCTTGTCGACGTCCTCGTCGCGCGCGGTCAGCATCAGGATCGGCACATCCGATTTCTGGCGAAGGCGCCTGCAGATTTCGATGCCGTCGATGTCGGGCAGCATCAGGTCGAGCACGATCAGAGACGGCTGCTCGCTCTGCGCAGACGCGAGCGCGTCGGCACCGTTCGACGCGGTGCGAACCTCGTAGCCCGCGTTCTTCAGGTAGAGCGAGACGAACGACGCGATCGACGCTTCGTCCTCGACGACGAGCACTGATTGCGTGCTGGCGCTCAAAGGGATTCCCCTAGGGACTGGAAGACGAGAGAGGGAATGGAAGCGCGAACCCCGGCATCGGGAGGTACTCGCCACCGTTCACTGAATACGACCCGTCGTCTCCGGTACCTGCTCCGTCCAGCGTCACTTTTCCCGTGCCCACGAGCGAGAGGTTGATGCCTCTTCCTCTGACGACGATCCGGAACGAGCCGCCGATGATCCGGAAGCGGACTTTCGTCCCTCGCCACGTCGTGGTGGTGTCGTTGCTCTCGATCGGCGGAAAGTCGTCGCCGGTGACGATCGGGCCGGTGCCGTCGCCTTCGATCGGGTCGCTGATCGTGACCGAGCCACGGGCAAAGCTCCCGATCACCCCGCCGCGCGCCGAGATCGTGATCGTGCCGCGGCCGCTCTGCACGGATAGCGTGCCGTCGCTGGCACTCTGGTCGCGGGCAGCCGAAGCTGCCGGCAGGGCCAGCGCAGCGAGCATGGCAAAGGTGAGGAGCGCCCTCATCAGAAGTCAGTATCGACAGTTCAATTGTGTTCTGCATCATTGGAACGTAAGGAGATTGTAAGGCGGTGGTGACCGCACTCGTTCTGACTTCGGCGGCGGCTCTGACGGCACCCGCGCCGGCGCTGCGTGACCTCCGCGTGACGAACGGTTCTGTGCCCTATCTCGGCGACTGGCGTCTGCTGACAACCGTAAGCCCGAACCGTGACGGCTTTCGCGATGAGGCGGTCGTCCACTTCCGGCTTCAGCGTCCCGCGACGGTGCGCCTGGAGGTCGTCGCGACCAACATGGTGCGCGCCGGCCAGGGCGGAACCACCATCGTCTGGAAGACTGCGCGCCACTTTGCCGCCGGGGCCGGGGCTCTCACCTGGCGTCCGGCGCCGGCCACACAGCCGCGCACCTACGTGCTGCGTCTCAAGGTCGGAAAGCACGTCTACGGCGGCTCCGGCCCGGGTGGACGCCAGGACGCACCGGTGGTGCGCGTCCAGGGAATCGACGCAGGCTTCACGAAACGCAGCTACGCGCCGGGAGAGACGGCCGAGCTCCGGCTCGCGACCGATGCGCGCCTGCTGCGGTTGCAGGTCTTTGCGTACCAGTCCCCCGGCCGGCCGAGCGAGCAGGACGTCAAGACCAGCGGGCTCGCCAAGACCGGCCCGATTCGCGTCGACTGGCGCGCACACCGTGACGAACCGGCGCTGCTCCGGGTCGTCCGCGCGGGAGACTGGCCGAGCGGCCTCTACTTCCTGCGCGCGACCGCAGCCGACGGCAGGGTCGGTTACGCCCCCTTCATCGTGCGGCCGCGCAGGTTGGGCACGAACCGTGTTGCTGTCGTCCTCGCGACCAACACCTGGGCCGCCTACAACTTCGCCGACAGCGACGGCGACGGTTGGGGCGACTCCTGGTACGTCACCGGGCGCCATCGCAGCGTCGACCTTCGCCGCCCGTTCCTCGACTTCGGCGTGCCGTTTCGGTTCAACGACTGGGACCTGGAGTTCGTCGCGTGGCTCAACCGGACCGGCAGGCCGGTGGACTTCCTCTCGGACGACGATCTCGACTCGGTCAGCAGCGGTCAGGAGCTTGCGCGGCGCTACGACCTCGTCGTCTTCCCCGGACATGAGGAGTACGTCACACAACACGAGTACGACGTGATCGAGCACTACCGCAACGCCGGAGGCAACCTCGCCTTCCTTGCTGCGAACAACCTCTATCGGCGTGTCGACCGTGTCGGCCAACTGCTCGTGCGGCGCGCCCTGTGGCGAAAGCTCGGGCGGCCCGAGTCGCGGATCGTGGGTGTTCAGTACGTCGGGTCGGATCACGGACAGCGGCAGGCCGGGTACACCGTCACGGGTGTGGTCGCGGCGCCGTGGGCGTTCGACGGCACCGGCCTTGTCGACGGTGACGTGTTCGGTCGCTACGGGATCGAGATCGACGCACGAACCTCCGCGTCCCCGAACGGCCTCCAGGTGCTCGCGCGCATTCCCGACCTGCTCGGCCCGGGACGATCGGCGGAGATGACCTATTACGAAACGGCGGCGGGCGCAAAGGTCTTTGCGGCAGGAGCGCTCAACTTCGCCGCCTCGCTTGGCCGGCCCGAGGTCGACCGCCTGCTGGCCAACGTCTGGGCGCGCCTCAGCGTCCCTTAGGGCGTGACGACTTCAGCCCAGTCTCGTGCCTGGCACCGGTCGGGGCCACGTGGGTCATGGGAGGACCGTCCGATGCGGCCACGAAGATGCGAGACGTGACCGAGCTCACCCGTTCCGAACGCACGTCGCAGCTCCTCGTGTCGCGGCTCGACGCGCTCGCGACCGTTGCCGCGCAACTTCATCACGTCGACGTCGAGCGCCTTG
Organism: uncultured Actinomycetes bacterium; assembly: GCA_963779965.1. Taxonomy (GTDB): domain Bacteria; phylum Actinomycetota; class Thermoleophilia; order Gaiellales; family Gaiellaceae; genus 3-1-20CM-4-69-9. The sequence continues at coordinate 49,605 of CAWAAP010000003.1, forward strand.
TCGAGCTCGCCTCGATCGCGACGATGAACGCGGTCGCGCTCGAGACCCTGCATGCGGAGAAGGCCGAAGAGATCTGGCGCGACGCGCACCAGCGGCACCCTCAGTTGCGAGTGGTCGAGATCGAGCTGCCCGAAACGCTCGCGGCCTAGCGTTCAATACTCGTAGAAGCCGCGGCCCGTCTTGCGGCCGAGCGTGCCGGCCTCCTGCATGCGCACGAGCCGCTCCGGCGCTGCCATTCGTTCTTCGCCGAGTTTCCCGTGCAGCGCCTCGGACGCGTGCACGTGCACGTCGATGCCGATCAGGTCGATCAAGGCGCATGGGCCCATCGGCCAGCCGGCACCGTTCGTCATCGCCTTGTCCATCTCTTCCGGGGCGACCCCGGCTTCGTCCAGTACTCGCACGCAGTCGTTCAACAGCGGAATGAGAATGCGGTTCACGATGAATCCCGGCGTGTCGTTGCAACGAACCGGCTGCTTGCCCGCCTGCTCTGCCCACGCATAGGCCGCGTCGACCGCTTCGTCCGAGCTCTCGCGCCCGCGAACGATCTCGACCAGCGGCAGAACAGGCGCAGGATTGAAGAAGTGCATGCCGATGACGCGCTGCGGCCTCCCGGTCGCCTCGGCGATCTCGGACACGGACAGCGCGGACGTGTTCGTCGCGAGGATCGCATCGGGCCTCGTGACACGATCGAGCTCTGCAAACAAGTCGCGCTTGAGCTCGAGCTCTTCGAGTGCGGCTTCGATGACGAGGTCGCAGTCCGCGAGCTCACCGAGCTCCGTCGTCAAGGTCAACCGACCGAGCGCGGCGTCCCGGTCTCCTTCCGAGAGCCGGCCCTTCTCGACGCCGCGAGTCAGGTACCGCTCGATCGTCGTGCGGCCGCGCTCGCCGAGCTCGTCGCTCACTTCTCGGCCGACCGTTTCGAACCCGGACTGGACGCTGATCTGGGCTATGCCGGCGCCCATCGTGCCGAGGCCGACGACGCCGACTTTGCGGATCTCCACTAGACGGCCGCTCGAGCCAGGATCCAGCGGAAGGAGATGTCGCCGTGGCCGGGCTCGTGCTGCACGACGACCTCGTCGCGCACCGGCTCCAGACCGGCGTCCCGAAGAAGAGGTGGGTACGCCTCGCCGCCGAGAGACGCGAAGAACATGGGTGCGCCCAGCCAGTCGACCGTGATCTCCTCCCCGGGGTCTCCGGCGCCGAAGGTGCCGAGAAAGAAGCCGCCATCGCGCAGCCAGAAGCCGATGCGAGCGATCAGCCCGGCTTGCTCCTCGATCGGGACGTGCCCGAAGACGAACAACGCGACCACGGCGTCGAATGAGACCGGAGCGATCTCGAGCTCCGTCGCATCGGCGTGGACGAAGCTCGCCTCGGGAACGTGATGCCGCGCGAGCTCGATCTGCACCGCCGAGATGTCCACTCCGGTCACGCGGTGGCGACGGGCCAGCTCGCGAGTCGCCGGGACGCCACGGCCGCAGCCGAGCTCGAGCACATCGGCGCCGTCGTCGAGCCGTGCATCGAGATCGCGCACCCATTCCATGACGGGCGACTCGACCTGACCAGCCCATTGCGCGTAGCGCAATGCGATCGCGTCGTAACCGCGCGCGACGATCTCTTTCGGTTCCCGCGCAACTGCGCGCCCTGCAATCTCCCCCACGCGCGGAGAGTAACGATCAGACGCGCTCGACGACGCAGGCAATCGCCTGGCCGAAACCGATGCACATCGTGGCGATCCCGTAGCGCTCATCGCGGCGTTCGAGCTCGTTCACGAGAGTCGCCGTGATACGTGCCCCTGTTGCGCCCAGCGGATGGCCGAGCGAGATGCCGCCGCCGTTCGGATTGATGTCGTCCCAGCGCTCTTCGAGGCCCGCGTCGCGCGCGAATTGCAGAACGACGGAGGCAAAGGCCTCGTTGACCTCGATCACGGAGATGTCGTCCCAAGTCAGGCCGGCACGGGCAAGCGCCTTTTCGCATGCCTGCGGATTCCCGTGCAGCATTCGGTGCGGGTCGACGCCTGCGAGCCCGAAGGACACGAAACGCGCACGCGGCTGCAGGCCGAGCCGATCGGCCGCGCGTTCGCTCGCCACGAGCACCGCCGCCGCGCCGTCGCAGATCTGGGACGAATTTCCCGCGGTCACCTTCCCCTCCGGAAGAAACGCGGGCTTCAGCGCGGCGAGCGCTTCGAGGGAGGTATCCCGCCGCGGCGTCTCGTCCACGCCGAAGACGACTCCCGTATGCGGGTTGGTCAGGTCGATTGGGACGATCTCGGCGTCGAAGCGCCCCTCATCCGCCGCCGCCGCAGCGCGGCGATGCGATTCGAGCGAGAACGCGTCGAGCTCCTCGCGGGAGAAACCCCATTCGTCGGCGAGCACCTCGGCCGAGATTCCCTGCGGCACGATCTCCCAGCGCTCCAGCAGCTTGTCGGAGAGATCGCCGCCGTTCGAGCCCATCGGGACCCGCGACATCATCTCGACTCCCGCGGAGACCACGAGGTCGAGCTGTCCGGCGGAGATGGCGGTCGCCGCGCTGAAGTTCGTCTGCATCGACGAGCCGCACTGGCGATCGACCGTCGTTCCGCACACCGATTCCGGCCAACCCGCGACGAGCGGAATCATCCGGCCCAGGTTCCAACCCTGCTCGCCGATCTGGGTCACACACCCAAGCTGGACATCCTCGATCTCCGCCGGATCGAGGTCGTGCCGCTCGACCAGGCCGTTCAGGACCTGCGCCGCGAGCTCGTCGCCGCGAATCGACGCCAGCGAACCGTTCTTCTTGCCGATCGGCGAGCGAACCGCGTCGATGATCAGCGCGTCAAGCATCCACGACAGAGTAGAGACGCCAGCTGCCCACGCCTTTGAGCTCTCGCTCGCCGCGGTCGGCGAAGACGATTCCGGACCCGGCGACAAGGTCCTTGACGGTGCTCGATACGAGGACTTCGCCCGGGTCGGCCGCCGCTGCGACGCGCGCGCCTGTGTGCACGGCGATCCCGCCGATCTTGTCGCGCATCAGCTCACATTCACCGGTGTGGAGTCCCGCGCGGACCTGGATCCCGAGCGCCTGCACCCCTTCACGGATCGCACACGCGGCCCGAATGGCGCGGGCGGGCCCGTCGAAGCTGGCGAAGAAGCCGTCGCCGGCCGTGTCCACCTCTCGGCCGCGGTACTGCTCGAGCACGCCCCGAACACGCGTGTGATGCTCGTCGAGCACGTCGTGCCAGCCGCGGTCACCGAGCTCGCGTGCGCGCTCCGTCGAGCCCACGATGTCGGTGAACAGGACTGTGGAGAGGACGCGGTCGGAGTCGGCCACCGAGCGGGTGCCTGTCAGGAACTCCTCGATCTCCGCGAGCATGCCGACCTGGTCTCCCGCCCAGAGGAGATGCTCATCGCCGGGTAGCTCGACGAAGCGCGCATCGGGGATCTGCGACGCGAGCCAGCGGCCTTCGTCGACCGTGACATCCCGGTCGCCGGTGCGGGCGAGGACGAGCGTCGGAACTCGGATGGTCGGAAGGATGTGCCGCGTGTCGATCTGCGAGTTCATGCGGAGGAGTGCGGCCGCGGCGCCCGGGCTTGCGCTCCGCCGCAGATAGGTCGAATACCACTCGAGCAGAGCTGGATCCTCGTGCGGCGCATAGTCCGTGATGTCGAGGCCGACGCCCCAGTCGCGTTCGACCTCCTCGATCGTCGCGAACCGCTCCTCGAGCGAGGGCGCCCACGGATAGTCGTCCGTGCGAAGGCGTTTCGCGAATGCGCCGACCAGGACGAGCGCACGCGAGCGCTCGGGATACGTTGCCGCGAAGAGCACGGACATGCTGCCGCCTTCCGAGTGCCCAAGCAATGCAGCGTTCTCCGACCCAACAGCGTCGAGCACAGCGCGAACGTCGTCCATCCGCTGTTCGAGCGTAGGCAGCCGGTCGTTCGAGACCCTGTCGGACATCCCGGTCCCGCGCTTGTCGAACAGGATCAGGCGAGAGAACGACGCCAGACGCTCGAGGAAGCGCGCCGGCTTCGGCTTTTCCCACTGGAGTTCGACGTTCGAGACCCAGCCAGGGACATAGACGAGGTCGAACGGCCCGTCACCGACGACCTGGTAGGCGATGTTGACGTCGCCACTCTTCGCGTACCGCGTCTCCGGCGGCATAGGCTTCCACTATGGCGGCCACGGCGACCGAACGGAAGCTCTTTGTCGACGGCGAGTGGATCGAGACGGGCGACTGGCTCGAGGTGCGCTCCCCCTATTCCGGCGACGTCGTCGGACGAGTGGCGAAGGCCGGGGCCGAAGAAACGCGCCGCGCGATCGATGCAGCCGAGCGCGCGATGCGTGAGCCGCTGCCGGCGCACAAGCGGGCCGAGATCCTCGTGCGCGTCGCCGGTGCGCTCGGACGCCGTCACGAGGAGGCGGCGCGGCTGATCTCCGATGAGGCAGGGAAGCCACTGAAAGCCGCACGCGTGGAGGCTTCCCGCGCGATGTCCACCTACACGTTCGCCGCGGTCGAAGCGCGCAAGCTTGCAGGTGAGATGGTCCCGATGGACGCCGCGCAGGCGGGCGAAGGGAAGCTTGCCTTCACGCTGCGCCGCCCGATCGGCGTCGTCGGCGCCATCAGCCCGTTCAACTTCCCGCTCAACCTCGTCGCGCACAAGATCGCACCCGCGCTCGCGGCAGGGTGCGCGGTCGTGCTCAAGCCGGCGAGCCAGACACCGATGTCGGCACTCCTCCTCGCCGAGTTGGAGGAGGAGGCGGGCCTTCCCGCGGGCTGGCTCAACGTGCTCGTCGGCCAGGCATCCGAGATCGGGGACGTCCTCGTCGAGGATGAGCGCGTCAAGCTGATCACCTTCACGGGCTCGAGCGGCGTCGGCTGGAAGCTGAAGGAGCGCGCGCCGAAGAAGCGTGTGAACCTCGAGCTCGGCAATGCCACGCCGCTGATCGTCGCGGCAGATGCGGACTTGTCGGCGGCGGCGACAAAGGTCTCGCAGAACGCGTTCGCCTTCGCGGGGCAGAGCTGTATCTCGGTGCAGCGCGTCTACGTGGAGCGCAGTGCGTACGACGAGTTCGTGCAGCAGCTCGTCCCGTTGGTCGAGGCGCTGAAAGTGGGCGACCCGGTCGACGAGGACACCGACGTCGGCCCGGTCATAGATGTGGACGCGCGCGCGCGGATCCTCGAGTGGATCAACGCGAGCAGCGGACAGGTGCTGACCGGAGGGGAGCTCGCAGGCGAGTTGATCCGGCCGACGGTGATCGCCAACCCAGCTCCGGACGACGAGGTCTCGTGCGAGGAGGTCTTCGGGCCGGTCTGCACAGTGACCGCTGTCGACTCCATCGATGAGGCGATCAGGCTTGCAAACAGCACGCGCTACGGGCTGCAGGCCGGCATCTTCACCGGGAGCCTGGACAACGCATTGCGCGCGGCGCAGGAACTGGACTTCGGCGGCGTCACCGTGAACGAGGCGCCGACGTTTCGTTCCGACCAGATGCCCTACGGCGGCGTCAAAGACTCCGGCAACACCCGCGAGGGCCCGCACTACGCGGTGCGCGAGATGACCGAGGAACGCCTCGTCGTCGTCGACCTGCCGTAGTGATCGGGCTCGCGCTCGCCCTGGCGGTCGTTGCCATCATCGTGTCCCTCGTGGGCCACTGGATTGTCGGGATCGCGATCGGCGTGGTCGCACTCATCCTGTTTGCCCTCGCCCTCGCCGGCTTCGGCCGGAGATCCACCTCCCCTCGCCGGCCTTAGGGCATCACACCACGCTGTTACCCTGATTCGCGTGGCGCGGCCTTCGTTGCTTGCACGCTTCCGCCGCAAGGATGAGCGGGTAGCCGAGGGCACCCGCGCGGCCGGGCCGCCGCGCCGAGCACTTCCTCATCCGGGCCAGCTCAGGAAGGAGCGCCGCGCGCTGCTTCGAGTCCGCGAAGAGCGCCTTCGCGACCTCGGCGGCCTCATGCTCGAGATGTTTCGCCGCGACCAGTTCCGCCAGGACTTGCTGGTCGAGCGCTGCGACGAGCTGATCGCGCTCGACGAGCGCCTGCAGGAGCTCGACACCCTGCTCGCAGCCTCTGTCTCGGTCCGTCGTGCGGCGCCGGCAGCCAGGTGTGCATGCGGCGCTCCGCTCGTTTGGGGCTCGCACTTCTGTGCCAATTGCGGTCGGCCCGCGGCAGCGACTCCGCCGGTGGTCGGCTGCCCGCAGTGCGGCAGCGCACTTGCCGCGGATGCGAAGTTCTGCGCCGTCTGCGGGAAGGCTGTCACGCCGGCTCAGCAGTCCGAGGCCGCGGCGGTGAAGCCACGAGTCGAGCTGATCGAGGCGCTGCCCACGCCCGGGCACGAGCGCTGGGAGCAATGAGCACGCCTCCCGTCCCGCCGCAGTGTCCACGGTGCGGTGCGACGTACGGCCCGGATCAGGAGTACTGCCTCGAGTGCGGCCAGCGGCTCCGACCCGCCGGCGGAGTCTTCGGCCGCCTCGCAGGGGCATGGCAGCGCCGGTTTTCGTGGTATCCGGGCGACTGGATCTGGTCGGTCCTGCTCTTCCTCCTGATCGCGGTGGCCGGCGCGACGGCGGCCATCGTCCTCGCCGACGCCGGGGCCGAGAACACCACGCTCGTGGCGACCCAGAGTGGAGTCCCACACTCCCCGACGACGGCTCCCGAAACGGCGACCGTCGCTCTACCGTCGGTCCCGAGCGGCACTCCAGGCGCCCCCTCGACCCCGACCGCCCCGCCTCCGGCCACGACCACGGCGCCCCGGCCGGGGACGCTGATGGCCTGGCCCGCCGGGCAGAGCGGCTACACGGTGGTGCTCGAGTCGGTCCCCGCGAGCTCGGGCGGCCGGGCGCTCGCCCTGGCGCGGGCACGATCGGCTTCGAGGGCGGGTCTCCCGCAGGTTGGTGTCCTGGATTCGAGCCGCTACTCGAGCCTCCACCCCGGTTACGCCGTGGTCTTCAGCGGAATCTACGACTCCCGCGAGGAGGCCGATCGGGCTCAATTGGCCGCCAACGCCAAGGGTTTCAGCGCCGCCTACGTCCGCCAGATCACCCGCTAGCCCGTTCTCAGCTGAGGCAACGCAAGTCCGGACTTTGTAACACGGCCACCGACCGTATAGACTCCGCCGCGAAGGCACGCGGGCCGACTACGGTTTACTGCGGGTTAACAAAGCTTTGCGGGGGATTAATGGCTGCCAGAGATACTGTGATCGAGGAATACACCGCCCAGCTTCAAGCCTGCATGTATCAATACTCGAGAGCCATCTACAGGTCGATTAAGGACCTCATCGACCCGTATGTGGCCCCCGAGCTGCATCTCGAGTACCGCCGTTCCGTCCTAGAACAGTGCGAGCAGACGATGGAACGGCTCGCGAAGGATCCGCTCTACTTCGCGAAGCCCGATCGGGCGCTCTTCCAGGACATCCGGCGCTACTTCCCGATCACTGCGCAAGCGGAGGTCGCGTGGGCCGTCAAGGAAGGCGTGGCTGCCGCGGTGGCGTTCATCGAGGAGCAGATCGAGGCAGGAGCCCTGGACGGCGGCGTCGCACGCTGCCGGGCGACGACGCGCAAAGGCAAGCCGTGCCAGCGTACGCCCCTTCCGGAGCGTGACTACTGCCCGTCGCACCAGCACCTCGAGCGCTCCAAAGTCGCGGCCTAGCCTCTAGTTAGAGCGCCCGGCGAGGCACGTCCGTCGAGGCGATGCTCCGTCCTCCCCAGTCTCGTGCCTGGCACGTGACAGGACCGCGTCGGAGGTGAGGTGAAAGCGTCACAACGCGGATCACCCGGTTTCGTGGCGCTACTTTCGAACGATGGGACGCCCCCTCCGTCACCTCGAAGCCGGCGCGTACTACCACGTCGGGATCCGCGGCAACAACCACGCGCCGATCGTCGTGGACGATGGAGACCGGATCGTCTTCTTCCACATCCTGCGCCGGGTGGAACGGCGCTACGGCTGGCGCACTCACGTGCGCTGCCTGATGGGTAATCACTATCACCTGCTCGTCGAGACCCCGCTGCCGAACCTCGACCAGGGAATGCGGGATCTGAACGGTGGCTACGCCCGGGCCTTCAACGAACGCCACAGAAGGAAGGACCACCTCTTCGGTCGCCGCTACTGGTCGAAGGTGATCGAGTCGGACGAGCAGTACGAGGCCACGGTCGAATACATCGTCAACAATCCCCTTCACCACGGGTTCGTCCGCCGGCTCGAACAGTGGCGCTGGACGTCGGGCACCGCAGTCAGTGCGCTAGATTCGCCAGGTGTCTCACGACACCGACAAGCTGATCCGCCAGCTGTCGCTCGTCGCCTACCTGATGGCGGAGCGACGGCTTTTGACCGCGCGCGACGTGAAATCGAACGTCGAGGGTTACTCGGAGATGTCGGACGAGGCCTTCGCCCGGCGCTTCTACTCCGACCGCGCCGAGCTCCTTGCGCTGGGTGTGCCGCTCCAGTCGCAGCGCGACGAGTTCACCGGCGAAGAGCTCTACACGCTCCGTTCGGAGAACTACTTCCTCGCCGAGCTCGAGCTGGAGGACGACGAGCTCGCTGCGCTCCAGACCGCGCTCTACCTGCTGGAGGGTCAGTTCGCCTACTCGGAGCCGCTGCGGCTGGCGCTCCAGAACCTTGCGCTCGGTCGCCAGGGCTTCGGCGAGTCGACCTCCGAAACCGCCGTTCGCGTCGAGATGCTCGACCCCGACTACACGCCGGAGATGCCGGGACGGCTGGGGAAGCTCGAGGGCGCGATCTCGAAGCAGCGCACGATCAAGTTCCCGTACTACTCGATCTCCCGTAACCGCCAGGGCGAACGAACCGTCAATCCGTACGGTCTGCTCTCGGACAACGGCAGCTGGTACGTGATCGGCCAGGATCTCGACCGGAAGGACATCCGGACCTTCCGCGTCTCTCGCATCCGCGGCGACATCAGATTCGCCACGCGGCGCGAGCGTGACTTCCGGATCCCAAACGACTTCGACATCGACGAGTACCGCGGCCGCGCGCCGTGGCAGATCGGCGACATCGAGGGCGAAGCACGCATCGAGCTCGCCGGGGATACCGCCTGGTGGGTCGAGCGCGCCTTCGGTAGCGCGGGACAGTTGGAGGACGGCGTGTTCGTCACGGGCTACTCCTCGCTCCCCCAGCTCGCGTCCTGGATGCTCCGGCAGGACGGGCGCGCGATCCCGGTCGAGCCGGATGAGCTCCGCCGCGAGGTCGCCCAGGCACTCCGGGCGGTCCGTGAGCGGCACGAGGAAGCTCCCCCCAAGCTCGCCGTACCGTCGCCTGTGCCGCCCATAGAAGTCTCGGGCGAGCGGCCGGCCGGCCCCGTCGTCCCCGAACGCTTTGCCGTCCTGCAGGCACTGCTTGCGTATCTGCTCGCGGCCTGCGGCGAGGCGAACGACGCCGTGATCCCGGCGCACGAGATCGTCGAACGGTTCCACATTCCAGAGGAAGAGCTCGAAGAGCACCTGCAGCTCCTCAACCTCGTCAACTTCGGCGGCGGCTGTTACACGGTCTACGCCGCGCTCGAGGGCGACAGCGTGCACGTCGACAAGGAGCTGTACGGAGACACGTTCCGACTCGCACCGCGCCTGACGCCGCTCGAGGCACGCGCGATCGGGCTCGCCCTGGAGTTCGTGGGCCCCATGATCGCTGCCGACGCGCACACACCGCTCGACCGCGTGCGGAAGAAGCTCGAGGAGACGTTCGGACAGTTCGAGCTCACGCAAACGCCCAATCCGCAGATCGCGGAAGCCGAGGCCGACCTTGTCGCGACCCTCACCGAAGGCATACGCGAGCGTCGACTCGTCGAGATCGAGTACCAGAAAGAGGGCGAGCAGACGTGGTCGAAGCGAGTTGTCGAGCCTTACTCGCTCCAACGGGAGCTGCCGAACTGGCGCGTGCACACGTGGGACCGCTCGCGCGACGCCGAGCGGAGCTTCCGCCTCGACCGGATGCGCAGCGCGCAGCTCACTCAGGAACGCTTCGAGCCTCGCAGCGCGTTCGACCCGCACGGTTTCCGGGACGGGCGTATCGGCCAAGATTCTGTACCTCAAGGGCGTCGCGGCCCGCTGGGCTGCTGAGCGCGGCGCGACGCCGCTGAAGGACGGCACCGCTCTTGCGGAGATGCCGGTCGGAAGCGTCGAGTGGCTGATCGGCGAGGTCCTGTCGCAGCGCGGCGAGGCGATCCTGCTCGAGCCCGAAGAGATGCGGCAGGCGGTTGCCGACCGCGCGCGCGAGCTGGCGAACGAGCTCGGCGTTTCGCGCCTTCGCGCCCGCGCCTAACCCAGCGGGCGGCCGACATGTCTCTCCTCGACTCGCGCCACCGCCCATTCCGCCTGTTCACGTAGGAGTTCGTCGTCGCTCGCCAGGAAGGGTTCTGCAAGTGAAAGGTCGGCGAGCGTTCCGGTGTTCCCGAGAGCAACGAGCGCGTTGCGGCGCAGATAACGCGCATCGTTCCTCGGGACATACAGTCGCTCATAGCGCTGCATCAGCGACGCGTCATCGCTCTCGAGCCAGTCCGTGAGTCGCACGTGGGGCTCTGCGCCGACTGGGCACGGAGCTCATCCGCGCGCCGTTTCTCGATGCCGCGATTCCAGGGGCAGACGTCCTGGCAGATGTCACAGCCGTAGACCTGTGCGCCGAGCTCGGCGCGGTAGTCGTCCGGGATTGCCGTCGGCGCCTGGGTCCAGTAAGAGAGGCACTTCGTCGAATCCACCAATCCGGGCTCGTCAAGCGCGCCGGTCGGACATGCGTCGATGCAGAGCGTGCACGATCCGCAGTCGAGCTCGAGCGGAGGAGACGCCTCGACCGCGGCAGTCGTCACGAGCGTCCCGAGCACGACCCAGGAGCCATGACGCCGGGTGATCAACATCGTGTTCTTTCCATAGAAGCCGACGCCCGCACGCGCGGCTGCCTCACGGTCCACGTGTTGATTGGCGTCGACGAGCACGCGGTACTCGCCGCCGAGCCGGCGCCCGAGCTCATCGAGCCGCTCGCGCAGCACGGCATAGCCGTCGTGCCACGTGTAGCGCGCCAATCTTCCCTCGCCCTGTTCTCAGCGCAGGCTCCGGCGCGTAGTAGCAGTAGGCGGCCGACACGACTGTCCGTGCGCCCTCGAGCAACGCCTCGGGATGGCAGGAGACCTCGGGCTGCGCCATCGTGAAGCGCATGTCGGCAAAGAGCCCGCGGTCCTTCCGCTCCCGGATGTGCCGTTCGGTGTCCACGTAGGCCGAAACCGGCGCCGCTCCGACGACGTCGAGCTCCAGCTCCTCGGCGAGCCCCTCCAGCTCGGCAGCGGTCATATGCGAGATTGTGCCCGGTGAAGGCCGTACGCATTCACGAGGACGGCGGGCCGGAGGTGCTCCGCTACGAAGACGCCCCCGATCCGGTGCCAGGCACCGGACAGGTCCTGATCGAGCTCCGCGCGGCGTCGCTCAACCACCTCGACGTCTGGATTCGCAAAGGTCTCCCATCCGTGCCGAAACCGCGCATCCTCGGCGCCGACGGCGCCGGGGTCGTGGTCTCCGGAGACGGCTTCGCACCGGGTGATCGCGTGGTCATCAACCCGGGACACGAGCTCGGCAACGGAAAGATCTCCGTCGTCGGCGAGCATTCCGACGGCACGCACGCCGAGCTGATCGCAGTACCGCGTTCGCAGGTCTATGCGCTGCCCGACGAGATCGACTTCGAGACTGCCGCCGCGTTCCCGCTGGTGTTCGAGACCGCCTACCGGATGCTGGCCACGAAGGCGCGCTTGCAGGAGAACGAGTGGGTCCTCGTCTGGGGAATCGGCGGCGGCGTCGCGACAGCGACGCTCGCGATCGCCAAGGCGCTGGGCGGCCGGGTGGTCGTCACCTCGTCGAGCCCCGACAAGCTCGAGCGTGCGCGAGAGCTCGGAGCCGATGCGACGTTCAATCACGAGACGGACGATGTGGTGGCCGGGGTGAAGGAGGTCACCGGCGGCGGTGCGCACGTCGTCGTCGACGACGTCGGCGAGGCAACGTGGAAGCGATCGCTGGACGCTGCCCGCCCCGAAGGACGAGTCTGTGTCTGCGGCGCGACGACCGGGCCGAACCCGCCTGCGAACCTGCACCGCCTCTGGTGGAAACAGTTGACGGTCTTCGGCTCGACGATGGGATCCCAGGCCGACTTCGAAGCGGTCTACGACCTGGTCGTGTCAGGGCGCGCCGTGCCCGTCGTCGACGCGGTCTACCCCCTTGCAGAGACTGCCGCCGCCCACGCACGGCTTGAAGCCGGCGAACAGCTCGGCAAGATCGTCCTACGCATTCCGGACTAGCCCGGTGCGCGAGAGCTAACCGATGCCGAGGATGAACTTGGCGTCGTCGGACATGCGCTCGGGAGTCCACGGCGGATCCCAGGTGAGCTCGATCTCCACGTCCTCGACCCCCGGGACCTCGCGCGCGGTGCGGACGATGTCCTCCTGGATCATCGGCCCGGCGGGACAGCCCATCGACGTGAGGCTGTGGATGACCTTGATGCGGGGCCCGTTCACCTCGACGTCGTAGAGCAGTCCGAGCTCGACGATGTCCATCCCGAGCTCGGGATCCTCGACCTGCTTCAGAGCCTCGAAGACTTCTTCCTTTGTCGGCATCAGTCGAGTCTAGCTAGTAGCCCAGCAGTCGCACCTCTTCGCGCCGTTCGCGCGCGAAGAAGTGGATGCCGTCGATGAAGCGCACCCAGTTGCAGCGCGTGCACATCACGAGCGAGTGCGTGCGCGCCGAGTCGGTGAGGAAGCGCACACCGCGCAGCAGATCCCCGTTCGAGACGCCCGTCGCCGCGACGATCACCTCTCCAGGAGCAAGCTCTTCGGTCGTGAAGACCCGCGTTGCGTCCTCGATCCCGAGCTCGCGGGCCTCGTCGATCTCGCGGCGCGACGTCGGCCAGAGCTGCGCCTGCAGCTCGCCCCCGAGACAGCGCAGAGCGGCAGCCGTCATGACCGCCTGACGCGTTCCGCCGATCCCGACCGCCATATGGTCGTTGGTGCCGCGGATCGCTGCGGAGATCGATGCGGTGACCGTGCCGTCCTGGATCAGCTTGATCCGCGCACCCGAAGCGCGGATCTCCTCGATCAGGTCGTGGTGGCGAGGGCGGTCGAGCACGATGGTCATGATGTCGTTGGGCCTGCGTCCGAATGCATCCGCGATCGCCTGCACGTTCTCGCCCATCGACTTGAGCAGATCGATCGAGCCGCGCGCGCGCGGGCCGACGGCCAGCTTGCGCATGTACATGTCCGGAAGCTCGAGCAGGGAGCCCCGCTCGCCGACCGCGATCATCGACATGGCACCGTTGCCGCCACGCGCGACGACGCCGCGGCCCTCGAGCGGGTCGAGGGCGAGATCGACGGACTCGCCGCCCGCCCCGATGTCCTGACCGGCGCGAAGCGGCGAGTCCTCCATGGCGGAGCCGATCACGACGCGTCCCTGGATGGGGAAGTCGTCCAGGACCGCGCGCATCGCGGTAGCCGCGTCTGCCTCGGCTGCATCCTGGTCGGCCCGCCCGAGCCAGCGTGCGGCCGTCAGGGCGCCACCCTCGGTCACTCGGACGTATTGCTCGCAGAGGCACAGGGCCGTGGTCGGAGGCTGCTGCTCTGCCAGATCCACCGCCTCGTCGACCGTTTCAGCCATTCAGACCCGTTGTACCTGTTCGGCACTCGCCAGCACGAGCTCGAGGACGGAATCGATCGCCGCCCTGATGTCGTTGTTGGCGATCACCGGCACGTTGTGACGCTTGGCGCGCCTGACGATGTGCTCCTGGACGCGTCGAATGTCGTCCAGGCGGTCGATGTACTTCGTGTGCGGACGAAGACCGTCGAGCCCGGCGTCTCGCACCATGAAGTGCGTGCTGTGCTCCTCTTCGTCGTCAATTGCAAGGACACACTGCACGACGAGCGCGCCGTCGATGCGCGGCAGCATCCCCGGGACGAGGTGCACGCCCTCGAGCACCATCGACCAGCCCTCCTCGAGCGCGCGCTCGATCGACGCCCGCACGCCGACCATCACATTGCGTGTCTGCTCGAGGAAACCGGCGATGACGGGGTCATCAGCCTGTTCCGGTTCGCGCAGGCCCGCGGCGGCCTCGAAGCTCGAGTAGTGGATCGACGGCATGAACTCCTCCGAGAAGAACGCGCGCATCGTCTGCCGAACGAAGTCCGTCGACGTGACACGCGTGATGCCGAGGCGGTAAGCCGCCTCGGTCGCAACCGTCGACTTGCCCGTGCCGGTCGCGCCGCCGACGAGGACGATCACCGGCAGGTCGAGCTCCTGAAGCTCGCGGAAGCGCCGAAGCCGCCGGATCGCCTCCGACCCCTGCTCCTCGCCGAGCACCTCGATCGCGAGCTCCTCGACCCGCTCGAGCTCGACGCTCTGCTCCCCGCGGTCGGTCAGGTCCTGGTCGATCCGCTTCGCTAGCTCGTAAGCCCGCCCGAGCGGGACGCCGACCGCGACCAGCGCGCGCGCCATCAGCCCCTTCGAGTACGGGTGTTCGGGCGTGCCGAGCGGCAGCGGCTCCGAGTGGCGCGGATGGTTCATGCTCGTGGCCCTCGCAGGCACGAGCCCGAGGATCGCGTCGTCCAGCTCGGGCGAAACGACCTCGTTCTCGGCGAAGACGACCTGCACGCCTCGCGCCTGCGCCGCGACGGCCACGAGATCGATCGCCGCCGCCTTGATCTCCACGAGAAAGACATCGGCGTCGGTTCGTTCGAGGTCCTCGCTGAGCTGGGCACGGTTGGCGAGGTTGCGCGACACACTCACGACTTCGGCATCGAGATGGTCTGTCGGCGCCGGGCCGGCGGTGAACACCGCGACGCGCCGTCCCTCCAGCGGGGAGATCGGGCGCAGGCGGAGCTCCGCTTCGAGGATTGGGATCTTCTTCAGCGCGCGAATCGCTCCGACATCGCCCCCACCGATGAGCACCACGAGATCCGAGACGAGCACGCGGTACGCGTTGAGGTACGCAAGCGGATCGTGCCCACGACCGCTGACGAGAATTCGCGCATCGACGTCGATCGGCGGGATCGCCGCGCCGCTGCCGTCGAAGACGACGACGTCCGGCTCGCGCTCCGCCGCAAGGGCTGCGCCCTGGAGGACGTTGGAGGTGGTGACGGCACCGGCCAGCCCGCCGCCCGCACGGCGACAGCCGATCGTGACGACACCGGTGAGCGCGGCGGTCTCGAGATAGTCCGAGGCCGCGTGATGTCCGGCACGCGAGAGCTCGAGCAGCGACGCAAGGGTCGGCTGCACGGCGGCAATCTGCGGCTCTGCCGGTCCGCCCCGCCCCATCGCCACGACTACGACGTCGCGATCCCGTGCCAGCAAGCGCGCGACGTGTCCGGTGACAGCGGTCTTCCCGACGCGTTTACCGGTTCCGATCACCGCCAGAGACGGGAGCGGGAACGACGCGTACGACGGCGGCGAGAACTGGAAGTCGGCCCCCTCGTAGCGCAGCCCGGCGGCCAGGACATGGCTGGCGAGCAGCAACCGCTCGCGGGGTCCCAGGACCGGTTCGTCCGACATGTCCACGACCACTTCGGCGTCCGACAAGCCGTCGTCGAGCGACTCGAGCAGCGGCACCCCGTACTCGATCTCGCCTCGTAGCTTCTCCGTCCCGCCCGCAAGCCACGCGCCGATCACCTCGTACGGCAGCTCGGCAATCGCGTCGCGCACCACCGGGGGATAGTGCTCGCCGTCGATCACGACCAGGGCCCGTGTCATCGCCGCGAAGTCACCTCGCCCTCGATTCGGGCGGTGTACTTCTCGAACTCGAGCGTGTCGATCGAGAACTGGATGATCTTCTCCTGGCCGTGGAACGGGTACCTACGCCACACGTCGACGTGCGTCCCGGAGAATTCGATCACGTTGTAGCAAGGCCGCGTGTTCCCGCGCAGCCGCAGGGACGACACGGTTCCCGCGTTGACGATGAAGAGATTCTCCAGCCGCCACGCGTACGGCACGTGCTTGTGCCCCGACAGGACGAGGTTGACACCCGAACGCTGCAGACACTCGATCGTGTCGCCGGCGTCGTAGATGATGTTGCGCTCGCGGCCCGTCCCCGGAACCGGCAGCAGGTGGTGATGGCAGACGAAGACGCGTAGGTCGGCCGGCGCGGCGAAGCTCTCCTCGATCCAGGAATAGCGGCCGCGCCCGATCTGGCCATGGTCGAGATCGGGCTCCGTGGAGTCGACGGCGACAACGGTGACCCCGCCGACGCGCAGCACGGAGTTGCGGTCGCCGAAGAGCTGCTCGAAGTGGACGTAGCCGACGTTGCGCGAATCGTGGTTCCCCGGGATGATGACGACCGACTCGCAGGCGATCGTGTCGACGTACTCCTTGGCGAGCGCGTACTCCTCCTTGAAACCGAAGGTCGTCAGGTCGCCGGAGATGACGACGATGTCCGGCTCGATGTCGTTGACCTCCGTGATCGCCCGTTCGAGCAGGTTCGGCAGGAAAAACTGCGTGCCGCAATGCAGATCCGAGATCTGGACGATCGTGAACGTGTCGTCCCGGGTTGCCATGCGCGAAGTGTAGGCGGCCAAAGGCCATCCGAGGGCGTTGCTACCCTGGATCCAGGTGATACTGGAAACGCCTGATTTCCAGGCATATCGAGGCCAGGAACCTCCCCGCTTCGCCAACAAGGCAGAGCTCGAATGCGCCAAGGTCCTGGACTACTACGGTGTGCCCTGGGAGTACGAGCCGAAGACCTTCGTCCTCGAGGAGGACGAGGATGGCCGCGTCGTCGAGGCCTTCAAGCCCGACTTCTACCTGCCGGAGCAGAACCTGTACGTGGAGGTCACGGTGATGAAGCAGTCGCTCGTGACCCGGAAGAACCGCAAATTGAGGAAGCTGCGCGAGCGCTATCCCGACGTGCGCGTGAAGCTCTTCTACAAGCGCGACATCGAGCGCCTGGCGGAGCGATACCACCTCGAGCTCGCGTCGTAGCGCCTCGGTCGCGGCTCGGGGAGATCTACCTCACGAGCGAGGAGCTGCGGACGCGTGTCCGCGAGCTCGGGCGCGAGATCTCCCGTGACTACGAAGGGCGGGAGCCACTCCTCGTCGCACCGCTCAAGGCGAGCATCGTCTTCGTCTCGGACCTGTCCCGCGCACTGACGATCCACCACGGCCTCGACTTCATCGAGCTCGCGAGCTACGCGTCCGGCGCCGACCAGGGCGGCCATGCCCGCATCCGCCTGCTCAAGGATCTGGACGCTGAGATCGCCGGACGCCATGTTCTGATCGTCGAGGACGTGATCGACACGGGCCTGACGCTCAACTACCTCTGCAAGACGCTCGTGCTCCGCGACCCGGCCTCGCTCGCCGCGGTGACACTCCTCGACCGCCCCTATCGTCGCCTGGTCGAGGACGTCCCAGTCCGCTACGTAGGCTTCACGGTGCCGGACGAGCTGTTCGTGGGCTACGGGTTCGATCTCCAGGAGCGGTACCGCAACCTGCCTGACCTGCACGTCCTCAGTCGAGAAACTTAGGCAAGGCTAAACTTCACGGCGGGATGATGTCGACCCGCGCAGCGGAGAGCCCACGCCTGCCTGGAGCAGGCGAGCGCGTGCTCCAGGGAAAGTCGCGTTGGGGGCTCCTGCCCTTCCTGGGCCCGGCCTTCATCGCCTGCGTGGCCTACATGGATCCCGGCAACTTCGCGACGAACATCGCGGGTGGATCCAAGTTCGGCTTCACGCTCGTCTGGGTGATCGTCGCGTCGAACCTGATGGCGATGCTGATCCAGACGCTGTCGGCGAAGCTCGGGATCGCAACGGGCCGGAACCTTCCGGAGGTCTGCCGCGAGCGCTTCTCCCACCGAACCACGATCGGGCTCTGGATCCAGGCCGAGGTGATTGCGATGGCGACCGACCTGGCCGAGTTCCTCGGTGCTGCCCTTGGGATCAAGCTTTTGCTCCACATTCAGCTCTTCCCCGCGGCCGTCATCACCGGCGTGATCACGTTCATGATCCTCGGGCTTCAGCGGTACGGCTTCCGTCCGCTCGAGGCAGTGATCACCGCATTCATCGCGGTGATCGGGATCTGCTACCTCGCTGAGCTCTGGTTCGCACATCCGCCTTTGGGCGAGGTGGCGAAGCACGCAGTCGTGCCCGATTTCGCCGGTAGCGAGTCGGTCCTGCTCGCCGTCGGGATTATCGGCGCGACGGTGATGCCGCACGTGATCTACCTGCACTCCGCACTCACGCAGAACAGGGTCGTCCCCCGCAACGACGACGAGGCGAAGCGGCTTTACCGGTACACGCGCATGGACGTCATCATTGCCATGCTGATCGCCGGCCTGATCAACATGGCAATGCTCGTCGTCGCTGCGACCGTCTTCTTCGAGAGTGGGCTGACCAACGTCGATTCCCTCGAAGGAGCACACCGAACACTCGAGCCGCTCCTCGGGGGTGCGTCGAGCGTGCTCTTCGCGCTGGCGTTGACCGCGTCCGGGCTATCGAGCTCGGCTGTCGGGACGATGTCCGGCCAGGTCGTGATGCAGGGCTTCATCCAGCGACGGATCCCGCTCTTCGTGCGGCGGTTGGTCACGATGATTCCTGCGTTCGTCGTGATCGCCATCCAGGGCGACGGCGACGTTTCGCGAACCCTGGTGATCAGCCAGGTCGTGCTCTCGTTCGGAATCCCGTTCGCGTTGATACCGCTGGTCATGTTCACGAGCCGTCGCGACATCATGGGCGTGCTCGTGAACGCGCGCCTGACGATCGCGGCGGCCGTCGTGGTCGCCGCGACCATCTCGGCGTTGAACATCTTCCTGTTGGCCCAGACCTTCGGCCTACTGGGGAGCGGCTAGGCCGCCCGCGTCTCCCGTCGCCGGCACCGAAAACAACCGGCCGCCCCAGAGGAGCGGCCGGCGTCGTCGGGAGACGACCAGTCCGTACCCAGACAAAGACCCAGTCCTCGACTCCCGCCGGGTACGAATTACAAGGAGGAAACGTCCGACTTAGGGATCTGGGTACGGCCCCGAGCGAGAGCCTACAGCTCTAGAGGTAACCCAAAGGATCCACCGGGTTCCCGTGGATCCGGACCTCGAAGTGCAGGTGGGCGCCGAAGCTGTGGCCTGTGCTCCCGACGTAGCCGATCACCTGGCCCTGTGATACCTGAGCGCCGGTCGAGACCGCGTAGGAGGACTGATGCGCGTAACACGTCGCCATCCCGCCCCCGTGGTCGATGCAGGTGTAGTTGCCGTAGCCGCCGGTCCAACCTGCCAGCACGACGGTCCCCGATGCAGCCGCGTGGATCGGAGTGCCGTAGGGAACGCCGATGTCGATGCCGGCGTGCAAGCGTCCCCAGCGGTAGCCGAACGGGCTCGTGACCGGCCCGCTGACCGGCCAGATCAGCCCCTCGGAGGAAGGAGTCGTGTCGCTTGCTCCCTGGGCCGCTGCGAGTTGGCCGCGGATACCCGCGTCCTCGGCTGCCAACGCGTTCGCCTCGGCGATCAGCACCTTCTCCTGCTCGCGTGTCGATGCAAGCTGGCCCTTCTGCCTCTTGCGCTTGCCCGCGAGCGATCCTTGACTCGCGAGCAGCTGATTTTTCGCGTAACGCTGCTGCTGGGTCCTGACCGCGACGACCTGCGTCTCCGAATGCACGCGAGTGCGGATCGTCTTCGTGCGCTCGCGTGCCAGGTGGACGTCGTTGCGAGCGTCGGCGACTGCGGCGGCAATGCGTTTGTCCTGTCGCGCAATCGCCTCGAGGTAGTGAATCTGGTCGAGGACGTCCTGGAACGACTTCGACTCGAGGATCACCTCGACCAGCGTCGGGTCGCGCGTCTCGTAGATGTCGATCATCCGCAGAGTTGAGCTGGCGTAACACGCTTGCGTACTGGCGTCTGAGGAAGTTCAGGCGCTCCGTTTCGAAGTTGAACAACTCGTTGAGCCGGTCGAGCCGCCGCTGGTGCAGCGCAAGATCACGTTCGAGGACGGAGAGCTTCTGCGACACGTCGCCGACCTTGCGCTCGAGAGAACGGATCTGCGAGGTCACGTCCGAGATCTGGGTCGTCAGCCGCGACTCCTTGGCGCGCGTCGCGGCGAGGCGCGCCTGGACATCGCTGAGCTTGTTGTCGTCGCCTGCGGCCGGGGAAGCCAGAACGAGCCCGGCAATGAGGACGAGGGCCAGTCTGCGGGCCATGAGAGAAGCTTCGGCGGGGCTCCGGACGTCCCTGCCGTCCAGACGGGCGCCTCTAGGCGGCCTCTGCGCCCCTCCTTGGGCTCCTCAGGGGCCAGCGGCCCCGGCTCCGGCATGATCGCCGGCTCCGGCGGATTCCCCTCGTCTGGCGGCGGATAGGGCTCTGGGATGATTGCTGGGCCGCCGGGGCTGCCCTCCCCGGGCTGGGCCGGCTGATCGGGCAGCTCGACCATCTCGGTCGCCTGAACCTCCAGCCTGCGCCGGTCGATCCGCTC
The DNA here is from genome assembly GCA_963779965.1 of uncultured Actinomycetes bacterium. Taxonomy (GTDB): domain Bacteria; phylum Actinomycetota; class Thermoleophilia; order Gaiellales; family Gaiellaceae; genus 3-1-20CM-4-69-9. Next base: position 69,991 of record CAWAAP010000003.1, read on the forward strand.
CTGGGTCTGTGCCACGACTGCCTCCATCTCGGCCTCCCTGAGCGCCGCAGAGCTCGTCCAGCTCTCGTACCTGCCCGCGGACCATTTCGGTCGCTTGCTCGTCCCCACGGTACACCGCAGCTCCGAGCTCGAACAGGAGCCTGTCCCGTAGGAGACTCATCCGCTGCAGCTCTCGCCGCAGGGCCAGCAGCCGGCGGGCCGCTCGGCCGCGTGTCGCCAGGGAGCCCGCGGCGACGCCGGCCCGCGCGCGAAAGCCGTCCAGTGCCTCGGCCGTGGAGCGGGCGACGGCGCCGTCCGGCTTGCGCCGCGCAGCCTCGAGGAAGATGAGCACGAGCAGGACGCTGACGCCGAGGGCTATGAGACCGAACGGCCAGTGGCCGAGCGCGAAGAGCACGACAGCGAGCGTCAGCGCCGCTCCGCCGAGAACGAGAACGAGCGTGGTCGGCGTGATGCCGTAGTAACGAGGCTCGGCATGTGCGTACTGCACCGGGACCGCCCCGGTCTCGTCGGGCGGCAACTCCATCACCTTCGTCTCGCCGGCCGCGGTGGGATGACCGCACTGCGGGCAGTAGCGACTCGTCTTCGTCAGCTTCGCGCCGCAGTTCGCGCAGCTAGCCATGCGCGGTCGCGCGGACGTCGAGGGCACGCAGCGTTGCGGCGGCACGACGCCTCAGCGGGCCGACGAGCTCGCGGTAGTCGTCGTCCGAGACCTTGCCGGTGCGGTGGTCGAACTCGAGCTCCTTCAACGCGGCAAGCGCACGATCGCGCTCCTCGGAAAGCGCCAGCCGCCGCTGTTCCAACTCGTCCGGCCGGGCAAGCGCGTCGTCTTGTGGCTGGGGCTCACGCATGAAAGGCAGAGCGACCAGCACGACGCAAGCCACGGCGAGCACGGCGCCGACGACGAGCGCAGCCGTCATGCGCGTACGGTGGCGCCCGCGTAACGCTCGGCAAGACGCCGCTCCTCTCGAGCGTCAGGCCAGAGCGCGATCAATGCGCCGCCGACGAACACGAAGCCCGCGAGCCAGAGCAGGTTGACGAGCGGCTTCTGCAACGCCTTCAGGTCGACGCTCCCGTCGCTGTTCACCTGGTCCGCGATCAGGAAGAGATCGCCGCCGGTGAGCAAGTCGTGCCGAATCGAGACCTCGTTGGAGACCTGATCCTCCGCGAAATACTGATTCTTGCCCGGCCTGTAGCGGCCGAGGTACTTGTCACCGCGGTACACGTCGACGAGCGCCCGGATCGCACGATGGTTGGACTCCATCCTCGACTGGAAGCCGCGAAAGACCAGACGATCGCCGGCGACGGTCATGGATTGTCCCGGCTTCAGCCGCGACTCGCGCACCGTCTGGTACGCGCTTGCACCGGTGATGCCGATCGCGAGGAGCACGACGGACGCATGCACCACGTAGCCGCCGTACCGGCGACGGTTGCGCGCGATGAGCGACGAGAACGCACCTGCCCAGCCAAGGCCTCCGAGCGCCTTCCGTGCAGCCGTCCCGCGCGCGAACTCCAGCACGATCGACGCGAGCACGAAGACCGAGAACGTGTACGCGATCACGCCGATGCGCGACGACCCAGCGCCTGCTGCAAGCAATGCGGCGCCCGCGATCACCGCAGCGGCGAGCGGCCACAGGAACGTCCGTCCCAACGCGCGTAGCGACGCTCTGCGCCACGCGACGAGCGGGCCGATGCCCATCAGCAAGAGCAGCGGAAGTCCGAACGTATGCAGGAAGAAGTTGTAGTAGGGCTTGCTCACCGTCGCGGCCTGCCCGGTCACGGCTTGCGAGAGGATCGGATAGACGACCCCCCAGAGAATCGTCAACGCGAGCGCGACCAGTAACAGGTTGTTGTAGAGGAATGTCGCCTCACGTGAGACGAGCGACTCGAGGCGCGTCTTCGCGCGCAGCAGCGGCAATCTCGCGAAGATCAGCGCCAGCGAGCCGGCGGTGATCAGGCAGATGAAGCCGAGGAACCACGGACCGATCGAGCTCTGCGTGAACGAGTGGATCGATTGGATGATCCCGCTGCGCGTCAGGAACGTCCCGAACAGCGAGAGCCCGAATGCGAGCACGACGAGCAGGACGTTCCACACCTTCAGCATCCCGCGCTTCTCCTGGATCATCACCGAGTGGAGAAACGCCGTCGCAGCGAGCCACGGCATCAGCGCCGCATTCTCGACCGGGTCCCACGCATAGAAACCGCCCCAGCCGATCTCGACGTACGCCCAGTGGGCGCCGAGCAGCTGACCGATCCCGAGAAACGCCCACGCGGCGAGCGTCCAGCGCCGCGTGGCGACGATCCAGCGCTCGTCGGTGCGGCGAGCAAGCAACGCCCCCATCGCAAACGCGAACGGGACGGTCAGCCCGACGTAGCCGAGGTAGAGCATCGGTGGATGGATCGCCATGTACGGGTTCTGCAGGCTCGGATTGAGCCCGGCGCCGTCCGCCACCGCCGCCTGCGTGGCGAACGGGCTGGCCACGAACACGAGCAGGAGGGAGAAGAAGGTTCCGACGAGAGCGAGCGTCGGGACGACCCAGGCGAGTACCTCACGATCTACCCGTCGCGAGGTCAGGACGGCGGCGACCGAATAACCGGAGAGCACGAGCAACCAGAGCAGCAGCGACCCTTCCTGCCCGCCCCAGAACGCCGTCAGCGTGTAGCCGAGTGGGAGCTCGCGACTGGTGTGGTCGGCGACGTACTGGAACGAGAAGTCGTGGCGCGCGAGCGCCCCGAGGAGCACGGCGGTGGCGACCACGGTGGCGGCGAACGATCCGAGCAATGCGTTCTGCGCGGACTCGGCGAGCCGTCGCCGCCCCTTCCACGCCGCGAGTGAACCGCCCACGAGCGCATAGACGAGCAGCAGGAACGACGTGACGAGCGCCGCACGTCCAAGGTCAGCCATCGGACTATCGCTTAGGTGCGTACTTCGACGGGCACTTCGTCACGAGCGTGTCCGGCACCGCGACGAAGACCCCGTTGCGCATACGCCCGTCCACGACGACGTCGCGACCAGTCTTGAAGAGGTCCGGCACCGAGCCCTTGTAGACGACCGTGACGGTCGTCGCCCCCTTGACGTCTCGAAGCTGAAACCGCTTGCCCGCCGCATGCGCGTCGCCTGAGGGTGTCCCGACGACCTGGCCCATCAGCGAGACGCGCCCGTGATGGTCGGCGAGTTGGCTCGGGCGGACAACCGGCGTGCCTCCGCCCGCGATCGACGTGTAGAGCAAGAAGACGGCGAGGACGGCCGCGACGGAGAGCGCGACGACGAGACGCGCTGGGCTTCCTCTACGAGCCACCCTGCGATTCTAGTCCGCAGCCCACGAGACGACCCGCGGTTCCCAGGCAGGCTCTGCGCCGTAGATGGAGGCAAGGGCCCGGGCCAGCGCCGGCTCGCGGCGGGATTCCTCGATCACCGAGTTCACCACCGCTGTCACGACCCGGGCGGTGACCTCCTCGACAGCCGGGCGACGCTCCTCCGGCAGCTGGGCAAGCTGCTTGCGCGCACGCCTGAGCTCGTGCTCGAGAACGTCCTGCGCGTGACCGTGGAATGCGCGGCCGCTACGACTCACCTGGCAACCACAGCAGGTCTCGGGGCGGGTTCGGGTTCGCGCACACGCTTGGGGGCCGGCGCGGGCAACGTAAAGCCGCAGAACATCAGGGCAATTCCGACCAGCTCGCCGAGATAGACGAGCGACGTGTCACCCGTACGTGACAGCCCCGTCGCGGCTGCAACGGTCAGCGCTCCCGTGGCGATCCACACGTTCGCACGAATGCGCTGCCGCCGTGCGATCGAAAGCAGCGATCCACCGACGAGAAGGAGCGTGCCGACCGAGTTCATGACGACGGCCCATAAAAAGGCGTGTCCACCGAGCACACCGTTTGCAGGTGGCTGTCCGCTGTGGGCCGCCGCAAGACCCTGGACGTCGACCGGCGCGAGCAAAACGGTAGTAACGGCCGCGATCGTCGCAACTGCGAGGCCGCCGACGAGGAGGTCCCTCCCGCGTCGCGGCAGCAACATCCACGCCGAGCCCGCACCGAGATATGCGACGGTCAGGACGCCGCCGGCGATGTAGTACAGACGAAACAGGGTCGGATTCCACCCGGCCCGCTGAGCGGCCGCCTCGCTCGCCGCCGCGACGGCGAACAGGGCAAAGCCGACCGCCCACAACGCCTTCTGTCCTGCCGCTCTTCGCAACAGCGAACGAAGCAGGAGGAACGCGAACGCGGCCGCCAGCAGCGCCGCTGCAATCGGAGGCACTGCATCCGCGACGGCAGGAACATCCGTCCGCCGGCTGGAGGACACCGCCGTGACGGGCTCCCCGGGAGCGACCACCTGCAGATACGCGAAGTCACGCCCTCCGAACATCCCCTCGTGGCTCGCGGCAAAGACATAGCGCCCGGGCTGAAGTGGCTGCGCCGGCGCCAGGATCAGCTCGCGCGGCGAGCTGCCGCGAACGGTGAGCGCCATCGAATTGCCGTCGAGATCGAACAGACGGTACGCACCCGGCGCATCGACTGCTGCAGCGCGAACGCGCAACGACAGCAGGTCGCGCGCGTGAAGGCGGAGCGCGTCCGCAGGAAACGTTTCCTGCGGATCGGACCACGCAAACAGCTTGATCGTTCCCCGGGGGGTGGCGAGGAACTGACCCGTCACCTCACGCGTGAAACCAGCTCTGGTACGTGTAGCGGACAGTGCTCCCTCCGATACCGGCGACCGCGGGCACGAACGGCAGCGTCACCAGCAGGAGCGCGATCGCGCCGATCGACACGGCCACGCGCGTGCGATAGCTCCGGCGGCCACGTCGTCGTGGTGGGGTTCCGAGCAGCCGGAGTCGCCGTCGCCGATGCGCGCGATAGAGCAGTGCGGTCGAGATGAACGTGCTCGCCGGGAGCCAGAAGAGCTCCGCGTGCCAACCGACCTGAACGAGCGGACCGTTCGAGAACGGTGTGGACGCGAGCGGTATGGCTGCCCAGGCGATGGCCGGCCCGACGAGCAAGAGCGCCGTGCCCACGAAGGGATAGCCCGCAAACAACCAGCCGACGCCCGGAAAGCCGAGCAGGCCCATCGGCACCTCGTACACGGCTACCGACGACGGCCGCCGGCGCCGCACATGCTTGGGGATGCGGCCGGCATAGGCCGAGGGGGCGCGCCGCAGACGACCGCGACTTTCCGCGCGGTAGCTCTCGGTCCCCCGCCACATCGCCCGAGCGTATGAACCGAATCCGAACGCGACGGCCAAGGCGGCCGGCACGAGTACGAGCGCCTGCCACGGCTCGAGTGCCGCGACGGACGCCCCGAACGTGCCCCCGTTCGCCACGCGGTGAGCCGCGACCGCGGAGAACGCAATGCCGCCGCCGTAATACACCGCCATGCCAACGCCGACTCCGAGAAGGATCCGGCGCGGAGACCGCAGCGCCCCCGGCGTGAGCGCGAGCGCTGCACCCATGAGGATGACCATCAGGCCCGCAAGCATGTTCAGCTGGGCGTGAAGGTTGACGATCACATCGCCTGCGTCACCGCCGCGATCGAGGAGCTCGTTGACGGCGGGAAAGGCCTGGACCGGGCCCTGGAGCGTCCCCACGGCGAGCGCTGCGCAACCGGCGAGCACGAACGCGCGAATGGGTCCACGCGCGTCGCGAAACGAACGTACGAGCGTCACGAGCAGGAACCAGAACGCGGCCATCATCGCGATGCCGGCACCCATGATCAGGAACGGGTGAAGCCTCGTGGCCTCTTCGGCCTGCTCGGGCGTCAAGCCATGACGCACCACCAGCCGCCCCTCGTGGAAGCCGAGGTACAGCGCCACTCCGTAGAACGCGAGCGAGCCGCCGAGCAGCGACCAGAAGCAGAGGTTCGCAACACGCCTTGTCGGCGCTTTGCCTCCGAGGACCGGCGCCAGCGCAAAGACGGCGCCCGCCGTCAGCATCGTGAGCCCGGTGACCAGGTTGATGTGCGCGTGACTGATCGGGTCGATCCACTCGCCCGCGTGCCCGGCCTTGTAGAGCCAGTCCGCGTGTGCCGGCTGCACCTGGATCACGCCCTGCACCGTTCCGACGGTCAACCCTGCGGCGCCGGTGGCGAGGAACTTCCAGAGATGGCGATTCGGCTTGGGCACGCGTACGAGACGCGACTGGAAGATCGTCAGGAAGACGTTCGCCGCGAAACACCAGTACCCGAGTCCCATGACTCCAGCTCCGATGCCGACCGGAACTCGATACGCCTTGCCCATGTGAAGCTTCGCCGCCTCGTAGTCCCAGCCGGACGAGACGAGCCGTCCCATCGCGATGCCGTTGGCGATCAATGCGATGTAGAAGACGAGGAGCCCAACTGCCGTAAACCAGAAGGCGCCCTGGGCAAGTCCGGGACTGGACAGCGGACGCGCGACGATTCGCGGCAGGACGTACCAGCAGAGACCGGTCGAGATCAGCGTGCCGCCGCCGACGATCATCACGTGCGTATTCGAGAGATCGCGCACGAGATGCCCGGCGTAGCCCGCACGCGCGAGCCAGTCTGCCGTCCACGGCAGGTTCTTCAGCACCATGTGAACTCCGCCGAGCAACAGGAAAGCGCCGCCGGTGAGGAAGTACTTCGGCAGGCGCCGGTCGTGCGCCTTCAGCTCGTCATCGCTGTACGGCTCCGTCCGCACAGGAGCTTTGCGTCCCGGGAGCATGGCGGAGATCGACCCGACCACCACCGCGAAGAAAGCCGCATACGTATAGAACTCCAGCGACGAGAGGCGCTGGGTGAACATGGACTACCGAAGACCCGGTTCGAGGAAGTAGATCGTCAGCGTCCAGACGAGGTAGATCACGATCAGGATCGCAAGCACGATCCAGGCGCGCCTAATCGCACTCGGGCCGTGCCGTATGTCCTCACCGACGTCTCGGTAGCCGACGAGAGGTCGCGCCGGTCTCGGTCGGTCGTCCTGATTCTGCGCCATCAGAACACCTTCTCCATCACGAGGCTCCGCCCCGGGCCCAGGCCCGAGCCGATGTCCGCGAGCAGCCGCTCGAAGGTGTAGCCGCGCTCGAGGAACACCTCGAGCTGTCCGGCGGTGTCCCAGGTGGTGTAGCACTGGACGAGCACGTCGCCGCCTCCCTCCGCTCGCACGAACACGTCGAAGCCCTGACAACCGGGGTACTCCTGGACGTGACCCTTTAACGCCTGTAGCGACGAGTAGACCGTCGGCCACTCGGCGGCCGGAATGAGCGTCTCTGTCATCGACGAATACGAAACGAACGGGAGCACCGAGGCCACAGCCATCAGAATTTCTGCCCCCAGACGATGTGTCCGACGATGAGCACAACCGCGAACCCGACCACGATCGCGGTGAGAAGAAGGAAGAACCCCGTGGCCGGTCTGGCAGCTTCCGACGTCCAGCCGCCGAAGCTGTCCACCGGATAGATGCCCGTGCGCTGCCTCGTCGTCCGGTACTGCTTGACCCAGAGGAGCAAGATCACGATCAGGATCGACGCAAAGCCCCACAACCACGCCAGCGAAATCCAGTCGACATGCCAGGTCTGTATTGGATGCGTCGTCTGCTGGTGAGCGTTCAGATAGTGATAGAAGTCCTCGGCCGTCTCGGGTGAGTCGCCGGTCGGCATGCTCATTCGTCCCACTCCTCTTCGTCCAACGCCCATTCCGGCGTGTAGTAGTCCTCTTCGTGAATCAAGAGCGGGATGCTGGCCTGCTCTTCGAGGTCATGGAAGTGCCCGGCCTTCCACGCCCAGATGAACGCGACCAGCGCAAAGCCGGCGAACACGAAGAACGATTCGAGCATCCAGTCGACCATCACCCACCGAGACTGTGCGCTCTCGGGCGCCTCGTGAGCGAACGCGGCCGCCGGTACGACGAGGGCGAATGCTCCGACGACCGCGACGCTCTTGAGGAGGCGACTCACTGCTGGCCGGGGACGGTTGGGGGAATGTCCTTCTGCCCGGAGGGGGGCAGCTTGTCGCCACGTGCCTGCGCCTCGGCCCACCCGCGGTCGAGCAGATCCTGGTAGATCGCCTTGATGCCCGCCGCCGCGTCTTCCAGCGAGAGCGGAGTCTTCCCGTCGTTCAGGAAGAACTTGTCACCAGGGGCGAGCCCGGGCATGACGCTCATCGCTTCCTGCATGAACGGGTCCGTGACCTCCTCCTTCGAGAAGGACGCGTTCCCCGTCAGTTTCTGCCGGCCCTTGAGCCAGGCAATCAACTCTTTCGAGGGCTGCCAGACGATGTAGTCCTTCGGTTGGGGGACCACGTTCTTTCTCAGCGTGTGGTTCGGGATCGTCTTCACGAACATGACGACGCGCCAGATGTCGTCGACCGACAGTCGGTCGCCGAAGTTCTCCATCCCCGTGCCGGGCCAGCCGCGCAGGATGCGGTAGTAGAAGTCGCCCGGTCCCGTGTCTCCGCCGCAACATGCATCGTCGGCGCTCGTGAAGTCCGCGGGTGCCGGTGACATGAACGACGCGCCGGGACCCTTGCCGTCTCCTGCGATGCCGTGGCACCCGACGCAGCGCTGCAAGAACACCTCTTTGCCGCGATCTAGGTTCTGCTCGGTCACCGGCAGCGGATTCCCCGAGAGCCAGTAGCTCCGGTCGATCTGCGCGAGATTTGGCGCCTCTTCGAGCTGGTCCTTCGGCGGGTTGAGGATGTCGTCGTTCCCTTCGAGAATCTTCGCGTGAGCGCCCTGGAAGCCGGTGGGGGCCTGGGCGAAGCCCTGGTTCGTCGTGACGACGTGCTTCGAGTACAGCTGACCGGCATAGCGCAGTAGGCCCGACTTGCCGCTCCTCGTCTCGACGTAGGTGATCAGCTGCTCGATCTGGGTGTCGGAGAAGAGGGATTTCATCGGCGGCATCAGCGAGAGCGGGTCGACGAACCGCGGGTCGTAGAAATGCGCTCGCTGCCAGTCGTCGGGATGCCAGCCCGACTCCTGCGACAGATCCGGCCCGGTGCGCTCGGTTCCGAGCAGGTTGGGCGACTGGTCGCTCCCGTAGAAGTCGCCCGGTTGCGAGACCTTTGGATAGAGGAAATAGAGGGCCTCGCGCACGTCCTGCGGGCGCGAGTAGCCGGAGTGGCAGACGTAGCACCCGTTCTGCGCAAAGAGGTTGCGCCCCTTTACGGCTGTGTCGGTGAGCGGGGCCCAGTCCGCAGAGGCCGGCGGGTCGAACGTGTGGATCGGCAGCCAGACGACGATGAACACGACGGTGAAGAACGCCAGCAATCCGCCCAGACCCGCAACGAGGGGCGTGATGAGCATGCGCTCGTGTGGGTGCGGCGCCCAGCCTCGCGGGAGCTTGGTTTTCTTCGTGCTCTCTGCGCTCGTCGTCCATGCGTTATCCCGTGACCGGCGGGGCGACGGCTTCGGCAACTCGGAGCGTCTCGGCGCGTTGTCGCGCGTCCGTGTCGGTGAAGATCGTCATCCCGACGTTGACGATCTGAACGATCCCGGAGACGACGATCATCGCCCCGAAGATGCCCCGCGCGATGTAGTAGGCGTGGAGCTGAGGCAGCACGTTGACCTCGGGAATGCCTTCGGCCCAGCTGAACCCCTGCTGGAAGCCGGCGAGCGTCAGCACGCTGAAGAAGCCGGTGAACCCGACGGTGACGAGCCAGTACTGCCACTCGGTGAGTGTGCGGCTGAATAAAGGCCGCGCGTAGACCTGCGCGACGATGTAGTCGATCACGCCCATCCCGAGAATCGTGAACGCACCCAAGAGCGCTAAGTGGGCGTGTGCGACGACGAAGTTGGTGAAGTGCTGCAGCTTGTTGAACGGCTGGATCGCCTCGAACGCTCCCTGGATGTTCACGAGGAAGTAGAAGAAGAAAGCCGTGAGGGTGAAGCGCAGCGGTAAGTTCGTGAAGAACTTGTCCCAGTTGCCCTTCATCGTCCCGAGGATGTTGATCGTGAACGCGAAGACGGGGATCAGCAGCGCCCACGATGACACCTCCGCGATCGTCTTCAGCCACGAGGGTGTCGGGGACTGGAGGATGTGGTGGTCGCCGACACCGGTGTAGAGGAATGCCATTCCCCAGAAGGAGATGAGGGAGAGGGTGTAGCTGTACAGCGGCGTGTTCGTGATACGCGGAACCATGTAGTACGTGATCGCGATCAGCATCGGCGTCAACCACAGACCGAACAGGTTGTGCGCGTACCACCAGTTGAGCATCGCGTCCGACAGGCTTCCCTCTAACGCGCCGGAAGGAGCGCCCCAGATGTGCCCGGGACGCCAGATGACGTTGCCGATCGCGTAATCGACAGCGAGCCAGATGGGGCTGGCTATGAAGAACCAGACCGAGACGTAGATCGGGCGGATCGTCCGTAACGAGACGGTGGCCAGGATGTTGACGACGTTCGCGAGCCAGATCACGAGCAGCAAGATGTCGATCGGCCAGATGAACTCGCCGTACTCGCGACCCTGGCTGTGGCCCGTCAGCAGGCCGATGATCCCGAGCAGAAACATCAGGTTCCACGCCCAGGCGCACCACACACCCAGCCGTTCGCTCCACATCCCACGCGTGCCGATGAGACGGGGGAGCATGTAGAAGAGCGCGCCGAAGTACATCATCGTCAGCCAGGCGAGGATGACGCCGCTCACGTGCGCGGGCCGAATCCGGCTGAAGCTGAGCCACGAGATGCCGCCGAAGGCCTCCGGTGTCACGAACTCTGTCGCAAGGACGAGACCGAAGAGGTCGACGACGGTCAGCCAGAAGATCGCGGAGAGGAACCAGTGGCGAGCGGCGCGATCGGAAAACGGCAACGGCCGCTCGGCCCTACCGTCAGCGGAGCCGGCTCTGGCCGAGTCACGTCTGCGCCGGGCCTGTGGAGTTCGTCCGCCATCGCGCGCTGACCATAGTGTGTTACGGGCGAAGTCCGCTGGAGATGACCGAACTGTCATTCCATGTCATTCTCATGTCATCGCACAGGTCGGTTATGGTCGGTCGGTGTGGATTCTGGTGATCGAGGACGAGCCTCGAATCCTCGGTTTCCTGGCACGAGGGCTCGAGTCGGAGGGCTTTGCGGTCGACGGAGCGCGCAACGGTCGCGAGGGACTCAAGCGGGCGCAACGCGACACCTACGACCTCGTCCTGCTCGATCTGCTCCTGCCCGGCATCGACGGTCTCAGCGTGCTTGCACGAGTTGAACAAAACGCACCCGGAGCTCCCGGTCGTGATCGTGTCTGCGCGGTCGGACCTGCCGACGAAGCTGCGCGGCTTCGGGCTCGGCGCCGCCGACTACCTGAGCAAGCCGTTCTCTTTCGACGAGCTGATCGCGCGCATCCACGTGCAGCTCCGGCACGCGAAACAAGGCGACGACGGTCACCTCGTCCGCGCGGGGACGCTGGTGCTGGACATCGCGCGGCGCGAGGCGCGTCTCGGCCAGATGACCGCACAGCTGTCCGACCGCGAGTTCCGCGTCCTGCATCACCTAGTCGTGCATCACGGCGAGGTGATCAGCCGCGAGCGGCTGCTCTCTGAGGTCTGGGGCTACCACTTCGATCCCGGGCTCGAACGTCGTCGACGTCTGCATTCGCCGGCTTCGCAAAAAACTCGGTGCAGATGCGCCGATCGAAACGGTTCGCCATGCGGGCTATCGGCTTACTGCGGCGTAGGTGGCCCGAAGCCGCCTGGGCGGCTTTCGCGATCGCGAACTTCGTCGCCATGGCGGTGTGGCCGGGCTGGGAGACGATTCCGTTCCACTTCGTCTGGATCAGCCTGACCTTGCTCTACGGCTTCCGGGTCTGGCGACCGGCCGCCACGTACCTGACGCTGCTCGCGGTCGTGGCGGTGACCGGCGGGATGATCCTGAGCGACGCGTTCTCAGGCGACCAACTCTGGGGCGAGTTGTTCGAGGTGCCGCTGATGTCGGCAATGTTCCTCGCCATGGTCTGGCATGCGCGCCGACGCCAGGATGCACTCGGGATCGTCGAGCGCCAGGCAGCGCAGCGCGCATCGTTATTGCAGCGGCAGGAACGATTTCTTCACGACGCGTCGCACGAGCTGCGCACGCCGGTCACGATCGCGCGCGGCCATCTCGAGGTGCACAGGCGAACGAACGGAAACGCGGCCCACGAAATCGACGTGGCCCTCGACGAGCTGCAGCGGATCGAACAGATCCTCAACCGGCTACTCCTGCTCGCGAAGGCCGACCAACCCGACTTCGTCGTCTTCGAAGAGGTCGACCTCGAGCCGTTTCTGGAAGATGTCTTCATGCGCTGGTCCGAGGTGGCACCGCGGGCGTGGAACCTCGGCCCACTCGTTGCGGGGACGCTCACCGTCGATCCCGAAGGTCTTCGTGCTGCGCTCGATGCGCTCTTCGAGAATGCGGTGAAGTACACGGAAGGCGGGGACACGATCGAGCTGAGGTCACGCGCTTCCGCCGGCAACGTCGTCATCGAGATTGCAGACGGCGGCGAAGGTGTCCCCCGGGAAGCACTCGCTCAGATCTTCGAGCGCTTCGCTCGGGCCGACGCTGCGCGAACGCGCGCCAAGGGAGGCGTCGGTCTCGGCCTCGCCATCGTCGATGCGATCGCGAAAGCGCACGGCGGCCGCTGCACGGTGAAGAACTCGCAGAGTGGCGCAACGTTCGCACTCCGCTTGCCACGGTTCGAACAAGCGTCGGTGAGCACGCTGCAACTCTTACAAAACTCTTAGCCCGCGGGCTTCCTTTCTCACGGCGCTCTTAGAGCGCGCGCCTATCTTCACGGTCGAAGGAGGTGATCGACCAATGCATCTACACGGCAACGTTCTCGACAACTACGTAAGACGCGACCTGCCGGCGAGACGCTCGACGCGATCGATCGGCACGTCAGCAACTGCTCTGTCTGCGCGCACACGCTCGCAAGCGGGACCGCTGTGTCTACCGGCTGGGAGCGGCGGGGCTTGCTTGGACGCCTCGTCCGCGACTAGCGCGGTGACTAATCGTGAGCCGGGGCGGGGCGGCGCCCCGGAATCCGATAGCCGTGGTCGTGGCACAGCGAGCCTGGCGCATCCTCGGTCAGCGCGTCGCAGTAACCCTTCCCGTAGGCGGCCCGCATGAAGGCAGCCACGACGTCGAGATTCCATTCGGTGATCTCGCCCGCTTCGCGCCAGAGGTCGGTGAGACGGAGGTCGATATCGAGCTCCAGCAGGTCGATGCGTGTCGGCTTCTTGACCATGGAATGAGGGTAGAAACCGGGTCGGACAACATCCGTCGAGTACGCTCGGGCCCGTGGCCCAGCTCCACTACGGCCCGGCTCGCGTGCCCTCACGGGAGAGCCCCGAAAAGGCGATCGCGCTGCTCCAGGAACGGGGCTACACGGCGTGCGAGATCGACTTCGAGGGGAAGTTCTGGATGGACTATCCGTGGGCCGAGACGTTCGGCGAGCTCGCGCGGGACGAGGGCATCGTCCTTTCCGTCCACGCCCCGATCGCAGGCTTCATGGGCCATGCTGAACGTGGCAAAAAGCTCAATATGGCCGTCGGGATGCTCGACCATTCGGCGGGCATCGCAAAGACGGCCGGCGCAGAGGTGGTCGTCTTCCACCCCGGCTTCCTGCTCGGCCGCGAGCGAGACGCGGCGATCGACTCGGTGGTCGAGCAGCTCGGCGAGCTCCGCGAACGGTTGGAGAAGAAGGACCGCGCCGTTCCCTTCGGGGTAGAGATCATGGGCCGCGTGCGTGAGCTCGGAACTGCGGAGGACGTCTTCGCAATCTCTGCGCGAACGGGCTGGGTCCGCCCCGTCATCGACTTCGCTCATCTGCACGCCGTGACGGATGGGGGCTTCACGGAGGCCTCCAGGTTCGAGGAGATTCTCGAAGGAGCGGACGCTGTGATCCCTCCCGAGGCGCCGTTCCACATCCACTTCTCCGACATCGCCTACGCGAACCGCAACGAGACGAAGCACCTTCCGTACGGTGAGGGGACTTTGCGCGTCGAGCCCCTCGGCCTCGCGCTTCGCAACTTCGACCGTCGCCGCGACGGTGATCACCGAATCGCCCGACGAGGCGTCGAACCAGGCGATCCGCGAGGAGCTCTACGCCGCCGCGGCCACGCGCTCTGCGAGCCGTGCCTCGAGCTCGAGCGCCTCGGCCTCGCGCTCGCGCGCGCGCAAGAACTCTGCGTAGGGAGGCAGAGACGTCGAGGAGGACTCGGCAGTACTCGCTGCCGGTGATGATCTCCACGGCCTCACCGAAGAGCGATCTCGGCCTCTTCGTCACGTCCCTGCGCCGCGCGCACCTGTGCGAGCGCGACCCGCGTCGTCGCTCGTGACAGGACATCCTCCGGGCTCACCGTCTCGAGCCCGGCGAGCGCGAACTTCTCGGCCTCGTCGATCCGTCCCTCTGCGAGGAGTAGTTGCGCCAGCAGGCGTTGGCTCTCGCACAACGTGCCGCGCTCTTTCATCGGCGCGAGCAGACGGATCGACTCGCGAAAGAGCTTCTCGGCTTTTGCCGGATTGCCCGTCTCCCACGCGACCTGGGCGAGCTGCCTGGATGTCCAGGCGATCTCCGGGCACCGATGCCGTCTCACGGTAGAGGTCGAGCGCCTTTGTCAGCCAGCCCTCGGCCTGTTCGTACTGGCCTCGCACGCGATGGAGGCCGCCCTTGGACTGTGCGGCGCTCGCGCGCGCGACGATGCTGCCGCTTTCCTCGGCGAGCGCAAGCGCGCGGTCGATGAGCGGCTCAGCCTTGTCCTCTTCCATGCGGCTGATGTAGATGCCGGCCAGCTGAAGCGCGGCCCTTGCTTCGTGGTCCTTCCGCGCTGCAGCTCGCGCCGCCTCGAGAGCCTGCTGCAAATACTCTTCGGCGTCCGACTCGCGTCCGGCCCATCTCGCTACACGAGCGCGGCGGTCGAGGGCCCTGAAGCGACCGTCGTGATCGTCCGGCTTCGACGACTGCGAGCGCTTCGTCTGCAAGCTCTGCCGCCCGGACGAGCTCGCCGTCCAGAGAGGCTGCAACTTCGGAGAGCGCGGTCAGCGCTCGACTCTGAATGGCCCGGTCGCCCTCGGCTTCAGCCTGCTCGACTAGAACGGTCATCTCGTCGCGCACGACCGGAAGATCTCCGAGTTGCCAGGCAGCGCGCGCGGCGAGAAATCGCCGTCCCAAGGTCGACTCGAGCTCCACGGAGCGAAGCAGAAGCTTGCGCGCCGAGAGGTTCGATTCAAGCGCAAGCGCGCGCTTGCCCGCGGCCGCGAGTGCCTTCGCGGCGGTGCGCGCCAGCTCCTCGGGAGGATGTCCGTCGAGCTCGGCGTAGAGCAGGCACGCCTGGTCGAGGTGATAGGCACGGATCTCGATCACTTCCTTGTCCGCCTTCTCGCGCAGCCACTCGGCGAAGCGTGTGTGGTATTCGGCGCGCCCGGACTTCGACAGGCCGCCGTACGCGACCTCGCGGATGAGCACGTGCTTGAAGCGGTACGCCGACTCCCCACCGATCGTCGAACGCTCTTCTCGTGTGACGAGGTCGCGCAAGAGCAGGTCGTCGAGCAGGTCCTCGAGCTCGTCCGCGTCGTACTCCGGCGAGAGGTGGTCGATCGCGCCTGCCCAGAAGGTGCGTCCGATCACCGAGCCGCGCTGCAGCACGATCTTCGCGCCGGCCGGCAGTCTGTCGATGCGCGCGCCGATCATCGCCTGGAGCGAATCGGGAATCCTGCCATCGCCGTCGGCTCCCTCCTCGATGAGCATTCGCACCGTCTCTTCCACGAACAGCGGATTGCCCTCGGCCTTGTCGAGGAGGCGAGCACGCGCCTTCCCCGTAACGTGGTGTTCCTCGAGCAACGCGTCTGCGAGTGCCTCGCTGTCCTCGCGCCCGAGCGGTTCGAGCTCGATCGCGGTCGAGCGCACGCGCCCGCCTCCCCAGCCCGGCCGCACGTCGAGCAGCTCCGGCCGTGCGAGGCAGAGAATCAGCAACGCACGCTCGCGCACCCACTGCGCGAGATGGTCGATCAGTTCCAGCAGCGGCTCTTCGGCCCAGTGGATGTCCTCGAACACCATGATCAGCGGTTGCACGTCGGCCAACTCGTCGGCGAACTCGCGCGCGGCCCACGCGATCTCCGGCGCGCCACGCTCGCCCTCGACAGCTTCCATGACACCGGACGCGAGACCGAGGAGCTCGGCGATCGCCTCGTCACCGCAGCACTCGATCAGCTTCTGCTTGGCCGTCTCCATCGGGTCGTCGTCTGTGATGCCGGCGGCGGCCTTGACCATCTCTGCCAGCGGCCAGTACGTGACGCCCTCCCCGTACGGCAGCGCGCGGCCGCTGAGAATCGTGGTGCCTTCGACCCCCGCGAGGAATTCGCGGATCAAGCGGCTCTTCCCAACACCGGGTTCCCCGTAGACGGTGAAGACGTGCGGACGCCGATCGCGGATCGTGCGGTCGAGGGTGTTCTCGAGCAGCTCGAGCTCAGACATGCGTCCGACGAACGGTGCGGACACCTTCGCGTGCGGCTGACCGTCGCGGGCCGCAAGGGCGCGGTACGCCGCGATCGGATTCCGAAAGCCACGTAGCTCGAGCGGCCCCGCCGACTCGGCCTCGATACGTCCCACCGTCAGCCTGTGCGCAGCCTCGCCCATGAGAATCTCGCCCGGCGAAGCGGCCTGCTGCAGGCGCGCAGCGACGTTCACGGCCTCACCCGTCGCAAAGGTCGAGTCGGTCTCGTCGACGACGACCTCGCCGGCCTCGATGCCGACGCGTGCCTCGAGTCCGAGCTCGCGAACGTGATCCAGGATCCCCAGGCCGGCCCGGACGGCGCGGTCGGCGTCGTCCTCGTGCGCGATCGGGATACCGAATGCCGCCATCACGGCGTCGCCGGCGAACTTTTCGACCGTGCCGCCGTGGGTCTCGATGCAGCGCTGGACACCGTCGAAGAAGGAAGTCACGCGGCGACGGGTGATCTCCGGATCCTGGCCGGACACCAGCGCTGTCGACGACACCAGGTCGGCGAACAGAACAGTGGCCAGTTTCCGCTCCATGGAGCAATTCTAGGTATGACCTCGGTAGCTACCGCGGCCGGAAAATGGCTGGCAGTAGCATCCCCGCGGTGCTCGACCCTAAGGTCTTCAAGGCATACGACATCCGCGGGATCTATCCCGACGAGCTCGACGAGGCCGGTGCCTACGCGATCGGCCGCGCCTACGTCGACGAGTTCGAGCCCAAGGCGATCGCGGTTGGGCGCGACATGCGGCTCTCGTCGCCGTCGATGGCCGAGGCGACGATGCGTGGCGCGGCCGAGGCGGGCGCCGACGTCATCGACATCGGGATGGTCGGGACCGAGATGGTCTACTTCGCCGTCGGTGAACTCGATCTCGAGGGCGGGATCATGGTCACCGCCTCGCACAACCCGAAGGAGTACACCGGGATGAAGATCGTGCGCCGCGGCGCGCTTCCCGTCGGCGGCGACTCGGGCCTGTTGGACATCCGAGCACGCGCCCTGGCCCTCGAGGACCTGTCCGAGGGACAGTCGCTGGGACAGGTCCGCCAGGAGGACATCTGGCCCAGGTTCGTCGACGCGGTCCTGTCCTTCATCGACGTAAAGGCGGTGAAACCGCTGCGCGTCGTGATCGACGCGGCGAACGGCATGGGTGGTGTCATGCTTCCGCCCGTTCTGGAGCGCCTGCCGATCGAGGCGGTGCCGTACTTCTTCGAGCCGGATGGGATCGTTCCCGAACCACGAGCCCAATCCGCTGCTCCCGGAGAATCGCGAGTTCATCATCGAGAAGGTCAGAACGGAACAAGCCGACCTCGGCGTTGCCTTCGACGGGGATGCAGATCGCTGCTTCTTCGTCGACGACACTGGAGAGTTCGTTCCCGGCGACTTCGTGACGGCTCTCCTCGCCGAGTCGATCCTCGAGAAGGCCCCGGGCGCGAAGATCCTCTACGACGTGCGCGCAAGCTGGGCCGTGCCGCAGACGATCGAGCGCGCCGGCGGCATTCCGCTCGTCAATCGCGTCGGCCACGCGTTCTTCAAGCACCGCATGCGTGAGGAGGGCGCCGTCTTCGGGGGCGAGGTCTCCGGCCACTACTACTTCCAGGACTTCTCCCGGGCCGACTCGGGTGTCATCCCGTTCCTGCTCATGCTCGAGCTGATCTCGAAGCGCGGGCGGAAGCTCTCGGAGCTCCTGGCCGCATACCGCGAGCGCTACTTCATCACCGGCGAGCTGAACACGCCCGTTGCCGACGTGGCGCTCAAGCTGCAAGAGCTGAAGGAACGCTTCGGTCCCGAAGGCAGTGTCTCCCACCTCGACGGTCTTTCGGTGGACGCAGAGGACTGGCACATGAACGTCCGGCCGTCCAACACGGAGCCGCTGCTGCGTCTGAACCTCGAAGCGCTCTCTCCCGACCTGATGGAGCGCAAGCGCGACGAAGTGCTCGAGGTGATCCGGAGCTGAAGGAGAAGCCTCCGTTCAGGTTCAGCGCGCAGACACGGGTCGGCTTTTCCGACACGGACGCGCAGGGGATCGTCTACTACGGCCGATATCTCCCCTACTTCGACCTCGCGCGCGTCGAGTACCACCGCAACCTCGGCCTGCTCGGAATGGACATCGGCGAGGAAGGTCAGGAGTTCGTCATGCGCGCCTGCACGATCGAGTACCTCGCGCCGGCCGTGTTCGACGACCTGATCGAGGTCTACGTACGCATGGCGCGGATCGGCCGCACGAGCGTCACGTACGAACTGGCCGCGTATCGGGCACGCGACGACGAGTTGATGGTGACGGCGACCCAGACGCTCGTGCTCGTCGACCTCGACGAGCGCAAGGCAGCGCCGATCCCTGAGTCCTACAAGGAGGCCGTTCGCGCCTTCGAGGGCGAGGCGCTCGCGACGTGAGCGCCTCCGGCGGCGCACTCGAGGCGATCGAACGAATCCTCGACCGCGGCAGTGACGCGGACGATGTGCTTCGCGATGTGGTTGCCGTGCTCCACGGCGACTACTCGTGGGTTGGGATCTCGTTCGTCGAGGAAGGCGAGCTCGTGCTTGGCCCCGCGTTGGGAGAGCAGACTGTCGAGCCGACGAGGATCCCGATCTCCTACGAGAACAGCGTCGTCGCCGAGCTCGGGATCGTCGGCGAGATCGGCCCTGAAGACCGCACATTCCTCGAACGGGTGGCGCTGCTCATCGCGCCGTACTGCCTCGTCGGTTGGGACACGGGCGGCGAAGCCTGGTCTCCGTAAGACCCGTCACGTGCCTGGCACCGGTCGTGTCGGCGCGCCGGCCGTCCGGCGGCCGGCATAGACGCCTCACCTGAGCGAAGCGAATTTCAAAGAGCCGCGCGCCCTCCCGTTGTCCTCGAAACGGGCGGGCGCCGCAGCTTTGGTGCCCTCTCCCCCTTGCACTCGTTTTATTCAGATTTGCGCCGGGCGCTATCCCTGAAACGAGGTACCTCGTTCGTTCGAGGGATAATCCCTCGAAATAGGTAGTCAGCTGGGTGTGACGCGGTACGCGTCGAAGACGGCGTCGACGTTGCGCAGCGCCGTCAGCAGGCCGCGCAGCTCCTTGACGTCGCCGACTTCGGCCACGTACCAGTTCCGCGCCATCTGATCCTCGACCGTGCCGCCGTACGAGACGATGTTGGCTCCGTGCTCGGCGAAGGTTCGGGCCACGTCCTCGAGCAGGCGCGGGCGGTCCCAGGACTCGACCGCGATCTGGACGCGGAAGCTCTGTGACGCGCCGCCGTCCCAGGTCACCGGCGTGAAGCGCTCGGGCTGGCGAGCGAGCGCCTTGACGTTCGGGCAATCGCCTCGGTGGATGGTGATGCCCTTCCCGAGCGAGATGTAGCCGACGATCTCGTCTCCCGGCACCGGGGTGCAGCACTTTGCGAGCCGCACGAGCACCTCGTCCACGCCGTGCACGTTGATCCCGTAGTTGTCGCTGTCGACGGCGTGCTTCGCGCGCGGTGCCTTGAGCGGGACCGCTTCCTCCTCTGCGACCTGTTCCGTCTTCAGGCGCTGCAGCACCTTGTTGACCACCTGCTGCGGGCCGATCTTGCCGGAGCCGAGGGCGAGGTAGAAGTCCTCGGCCTTCTTGAAGTTCATGTCGCGGATGACCTCCGCGAGCACGGCCGAGCCGGCGAGCTTGCGGTATGGAAGCTTCGCCGCCTTGAGCGATTGCTCCAGCGAGTCGCGGCCTTTCTGCTCCTGATCCTCGCGGGTCTCGCGAGAGAACCACTGCCGGATCTTGTTACGCGCGCGCGAGGAGGCCGCCAGCGAGATCCAGTCTCGCGACGGGCCGCGGCCGACCTTCGAGGTCAGGATCTCGACGAAGTCGCCGTTCTTCAGCCGGTAGTGCAGCGGGACGATGCGGCCGTTGATCTTGGCGCCGACGGTGCGATGCCCGACGTCGGTATGAACCGCGTAAGCGAAGTCGATCGGCGTCGAGCCCGAAGGAAGGGTCTTCACCTCGCCTTTCGGCGTGAAGACATAGACCTCGTCGTCGACGAGATCCGTCAGGAAGGCGCGCTTGTACTCACCGGGCTCGTCGATCGTGTCGGGCTGCGCCTCCATCAACTGGCGCACCCAGCTTTCCCAGGCCTCGTCGGTCCGCGGGTGACGCCCGCCCTTGTAGCGCCAGTGAGCGGCGATGCCGAACTCGGCCGTCTCGTGCATCTCGCGCGTGCGCACCTGAATCTCGAGCGGCCGTCCCTCCGGGCCGATCACGGTCGTGTGCAGTGACCGGTACCGGTTGAACTTCGGCATCGCGATGTAGTCCTTGAAGCGGCCGGGCATCGGCCTCCACAGGGAGTGGATCAGGCCGAGCGCGCCGTAGCAGTCGCGCGTTCCCTCGTCGCCGGAGCGCTCCACGGTGACACGCATCGCCGTGAGGTCGTAGATCTCGTTGAACTCGCGACCCTTCTTCGCCATCTTGTCGTAGATGGAGTAGAAGTGCTTCGCGCGGCCCGAGATCTCCACAGGGATGTCGACCTTGCTCAGCTCGATCTGCAACACCCGTGCCGCCTCGGAGACGTGAGATTCGCGATCGGCGCGTCGCTCGCTGACCATCGCTTTGATCTCCTCGAACTTCCGCGGATGCAAGACCTCGAATGCGAGGTCCTCCAGCTCCCATTTCATCGCGTGGATACCGAGCCGGTGTGCGAGCGGCGCGTAGACCTCGAGCGTCTCCTTTGCCTTCTGGATCTGCTTCTGCTTGCCGAGGTACTCGATCTCGCGCAGGTTGTGCAGGCGGTCGGCCAGCTTGATCAGAATCACGCGCACATCCGCCGCCATCGCGACGATCAGCTTGCGGTAGTTCTCGGCCTCCGCCTGTTCGCGACTCTGGAACTGAACGCGCGTCAGCTTCGTGACGCCCTCGACGAGCTTCGCGACCTCGTCGCCGAACTCAGCACGGACGCCTTCCAGCTCGACCTCGGTGTCCTCGACGACGTCGTGGAGCAGCGCCGCCGCGATCGTCTCGTCGTCGAGACGGAGCTGCGCGCAGATCTTGGCCGCGCCCCAGGGGTGAAGGACGAACTCCTCGCCCGAACGACGCTGCTGGCCCTCGTGGGCGTTCGCCGCGAACAGGAAGGCGCGCCTGATCAGGTCGCGATCGACCTCCGGGTTGTAGGCGGAGACCGCCGCGATCAGCTCGTCGATGAGCTCCTGATGCTTTTCGTGAGCCTCAATGACAGCCATACCCTCAGTGTACTCCGGGGGTATCGGGCTCCCTTCCCCCGTTCAAGGGGCGTACCTCAAGGGCAGGAACCGGCGTTCCGATGCTGAAGGGGAATCGTCCATGCACTGGTACAGACGCCGAAAAGAACGCCGAGCCGCCGTGCGCGCAGCACGACTCCTGGTTGCGCTCAACGCCCTCGCCGGGCCACGCCCCCAGCCCGCCCGTCGGGCCTCGGTCGGCACCGCCCGCTAGCACGCGATCACGCCGCGCGGAGCAGCGCCGGCTCTTCGAGCAGCGCGCGAAACGTCTCGGACTCGAGCGGGTGGCGCTTCGGGCCTCCCTCCTCGATCTCGAGCTCGTCGAAGATCTTCTGCGCATGCGCTTCGCGCGATTCAGCGGACCATTGCGCCCGGAGCCATGTGTAGACCTCATCGAACCGGTCGTCGGCGTCGAAGACACGACGCACGACGAGCTGCGGCGACACGGTCCCGTTCCAGTGGTTCTCCTGCAGGCGAAACGCGACGTCGTAACGTCCGTCGCGTCGGTAGCGGTCGAGCTTGGTGCCCTGTCCGAAGGCGATGGCGCCGCCGGCGTCGCTGCCGTCTCGATGGACGCGGAAGCGAAGATGCTTCCCGTCGCCGACGGTCGCGAGCTCGCCGAGCTCGCAGCCCGGCGCGAGCAGCGTGACATCGGGATTTGCCAGGCCGAACGGCGCGAGGGCACGTAGCTCTTCGCAGAGCTCGAGCGTGAGCTTCGCGCCACGCGGTAGAACCGCGTCGACGACGGTCGCAGGGACGAGGTCTTCCGGTCCGAGCAACCCTTCCGCTTGAGCCGCGAAAGCTTCGGCGAACGGCTCGACCTGATCCGGCACGATCGAGAGACCCGCAGCAGCCCGATGACCGCCGAACCGCTCGAGGAAGTTCGAGCACGCCCCGAGCGCGCCGTGGAGATCGAACGACGGAATCGAGCGCCCCGAGCCCTTCCAGAGCCCGTCGGTTCCGGCGATGAGAACCACCGGTCGGTGATAGCGCTCGACGAGACGTGAGGCGACGATGCCGATCACGCCCTCGTGCCAGTCCTCGCCCCAGACGACGTACGCCGAACGGCGCCGCTTCGCTTCCGGCCATTCCTCCACCTGTGCGATCGCCGCTCGCACGATCTTGTCTTCGACAGCCTGCCGGTCGCGGTTCAATTCTTCGAGACGATCCGCGAGGCGGCGCGCCTCGTCGGCATCCTCGGTCAACAGCAGCTCGAGCGCTGCGCGCGGATCACCCAGGCGGCCCGCTGCATTGATCCGCGGCGCGAGACGAAAGCCGACCTTGCCCGCGTCGACCGCAGCCGGATCGACCCCCGCTGTCTTCATCAACGCGCGCAGACCCAGCTTCTGCGTTCGTGCGAGCGTGCGCAGCCCGGCGATCGCAAGCGATCGGTTCTCACCGACGAGCGGGACGACGTCCGCGATCGTCGCGAGCGCCACAAGATCGAGATGGCGACGCAGCACTTCGGACTCCGCACCCAGCAATGCCTGGCCGAGCTTGTAGACGACACCCGTCCCACAGAGATCCTGAAACGGATAGTCCGACGGGCGGGTTGCCGCGATCGGACAGTCGGGCAGCTCGTCGCCCGGACGATGGTGATCGGTGACGATGACGTCAAGGCCGAGCTCGCGCGCGCGCCTGACCTCGTCCACGGCCGTGATGCCGCAGTCGACAGTCAGGACGAGCCCACAACCTTCCTCCGCAAGGCGTTCGAGCGTCTGGCCGCTGACGCCGTAGCCTTCGTCGAAGCGACTCGGCAGGTGCCACTCCACCTCGGCGCCGAGCTCACGGAGCACGAGCACGGCGAGCACTGTGGCGCAGATCCCGTCGACGTCGTAATCCCCGTGCACACAGATCCTCTCCCCGGCAGCGATCGCGGCGCGAATCCGCTCGACTGCAGCGCCCATGTCACCGAGCTGGAAAGGATCGTGCAGGGGCTGCTCGCCGGCCAGGAAGGCCCGCGCTACCTCGGGGTCGCCGTAGCCGCGCCGGACGAGCACGCTTGCCGTGATCTCGCTGAGGCCGAGCTCCTTCGCGAGGCCGCTCGCCTGCCGGTGCGGGCACGGACGGATCGTCCAGATGCCCTCAGACATGCACGACTACCGTACGAGTGGTGTCGGACGGCGCCCGCCTGAGGGAGGAGTTCCTCCTCGACCCAAGTGTGACGTTTCTGAACCATGGGTCGTTCGGGGCGACGCCGCGGCCTGTGTTCGAGCGCTACCAGGAGTGGCAGCTCGAGCTGGAGCGCCAGCCGGTGCTGTTTCTCGCCCGCCGGCTCGACGGAGCTGCTCGCGGAAGCCCGCGCCGCGCTCGGCGCTTACGTGGGCGCCGATCCGGATGATCTGGTCTTCGTCCCGAACGCCTCGGCGGGAGTCAACGTCGCCGCATGGCCGCTGGGGCTCGAGCAGGGCGACGAGGTGCTGTCGACCGACCTCGAGTACGGGGCGCTCGACCTCATGTGGGAGCACGTCTGCGGTGATTTCGGCGCGCGCTACGTGCGGACACCGATTCGGCTGCCGGTCACGAGCGGGACGAGATCGTCGAGACGGTCTGGGCCGGCGTCGGGCCGCGGACCAGGGCGCTCTTCCTGAGCCATCACACCTCCGGCACCGCAATGACGCTTCCGGTCAGGGAACTTTGCCGCCGCGCCCGAGAGGCTGGAATCCGAACAATCGTCGACGGAGCGCACGTGCCGGCCCACCTCCCACTGAACTTGCGTGAGCTCGACCCGGACTTCTACGCAGGCAACTGTCACAAGTGGTTGTGTGCGCCGAAGGGAGCGGGCTTCCTTTACGTCCGCCGCGAGCTTCAGCGGGACGTGCACCCCCTCCAAATCAGCTGGGGGTACGAAGGCGATCACCCGAGCTTCGTGTCACGTCACGAGAAGCAAGGAACCCGCGATCCAGCCGCGTACCTGACCGTCCCGGCGGCGATCGAGTGGCAGCGCGACCAAGGCTGGGATTCGGTGCGGGCCCGCTGCCACCAGCTTGCGCGGCGTGCGCGAAACGAGCTCGGGCTGGAGCCGCTGACGCCCGACTCGGAGGAGTTCTTCCGCCAGATGGTGACGCTGCGTCTACCTGACGATGCGCCGCCAGACCTGAAGGAGCGGCTCTACGACGAGTACCGAATCGAGATCCCGGTAGCCGAACGCCATCACGGAAGGTTCATCCGTGCGTCCTTCCAGGGCTACAACGACGACGCCGATTTCGAGCGGCTCCGCGACGCCCTGGCCGCGTTGCTCTAAGCGGCGTAGGCGTACGGATGCTCGAAGACGTCGAGAGCCTTTTCCGCGGGAGCCGGTACCTCGAAGCTGGTGCCGGAGCGGCTGTCCTCAACCGCCACCGTCAACGCGTTCGTGACGCGGCTCCACAGGAGCGAGACCTCGATGCCGTCCGCCGAGCGGTGGTGAAGCTCTGTGAGTGTCGTATCGGTCATGCCGTCACCGTCGCAGTTGAGGGGATTGCCGGACACCAGGCCACCCGGCGTCTCGAGGTACGGTCAACCCCCGTCCTAATCGGCGGCTAATCCCTACTCACGCGGGAGTTGGACGCCGAGCAACGTCAGCCCGACGAGCAACAAGATGAAGGCGATCCCTGCAGCCACCAGCAGCCGGGGATGGCGCGCGCGGCTGAGCGAGTCCCAGCCCACTCGGCCCCAGAAGGTGAGGAGCCCTGCGACCGCGGCCAGTCCGATCACCAGGACGGGTGCGAGCAGTGCTGCGCGGCCGAACGAGAGATCGGTGAGCCAGACGGTGACGACCACGAGCGCGGTCACGGCGACGGATGCGGCGGCCAGGCGAGCGCTCACAGGGCAAACCTAGCGCGGCGCTATGCTCGGCTCGTGACAGAGGCGAACTACGTCTCCGGCGACGACTACGTCATCGAGTTCCACGAGCACCGGTTCGGCTTCAACTCTTCCGATTTCGAGCAGCGCGTCACGGCCGCGGCCGTGAAGCTCGGCCTCGTCGGCGACAACGAGCTCGACGAGGACGAGACCGCCGACCTCGTCGAGCTGGTCGAGCGGGACTGGATCGACGAGCCGCGCAGCGGACTCGGGAGATATCTCGTGCGCCACTGGGAACGTGTGTCGCTCGTCGGCGGCGAGTCGCTCGTCTACTGGCTGAAGAAGCTCGTCTTCCGCGGCGCGTGGCTCGACCATCGCGTCAAGGAAGGGCTGCTCGAGGTCTCGTGGGACGAAGAGGTGGCGGATTTCGGCTACAGCGATCCGAACGGCGACCGTGCGCTGCTCGAGCTCGCTCCGGTGCCCTCCTGGCACGAGCTGCAGTTCAGGCGTTGATTCGCACAGGACTGATCGCCGCGTTTCTGGCGGCGCTGCTGGCGGTGGACACGCAGGTCGAGCTACCCGGTCAGCTCGTACTTGGAGGCATCACCTGGATCGTGCTGCTCGTCGCCGCGCGGCCGCTGCCGGCCGAACGCCGGGCGCAGGTCGCGGTGGTCATTTGCGCGGCAACGCTGGCGGAGCTGACGGGCTCGATTCTCTGGGGCGTCTACTCCTACCGGCTGCACAACCTGCCGACCTTCGTTCCACCGGCCCATGGGCTCGTGTTCATGGCCGGCCTCTCGTTGAGCGAGGCACTGCGACGTCACTCGCGCGCCCTCGTGTTCTTCGCGGCGACGGCCGTGACGGTCTGGGGTGTGCTCGGATTGACGGTGCTGCCGCGACTGGACGCTGCGGGTGCGCTCTGCATCCCCCTGCTGCTCGCGTTCCTCTGGCGCTCCCGGGCTCGTGCCGCGTACGCGGGGGTCTTCCTCGTCGTGGCGGCACTGGAGCTCTACGGGACGGCGATCGGCACCTGGCGGTGGGCGGAAGAGCTTCCCGGTCTCGGCATTCCCGACGGCAATCCGCCGAGCGGCGTCGCAGCCGGCTACGTCTGGTTCGACGTCATGGCACTGCTCCTTGCTCCGGTCCTGCTCGCCGCCGTCCGGCGGACGTGGCCGCTACGGCGCCGTCTCGTGCCTGGCACCGAACGGGCCTAGATAGTCGGGCGGTCGCAGGACGAACCTGCGACCGCCGCTTGGAGGATGTGAGCTGCGGCCCCTCACGATCCTCCTGAGACTCAGAATTGAGGCGAATAGCCGCTTCTGCACTCCCCCGGGTGGGTGAAGTGAAGCACTCGGATGAACCAACCAAAGGGGGAGGAATCAACCAGCGTGGGTGATCCATGCTCCACGTGTACCACTTGTCCTCACCGGTTCTGCACTGCGGCAGAACCTAGCCCCGAAACTGCGGTCGGGGCGGACATTTCCAAGGGCCGGACCCTATGCGGCGGGATCCGGCCCTCTCTCTTTCGGAAGGGCGAATCCCGGGCGGCGGGATTCGTCCGCTGGTCCAAGCGCGATGCGCCGGATCGCGCCGATCGGGACGATGTGATCCTCCGCCTCGCCGTCTCCGGCGTGGACGGACAGCGTCAGGAAGCCGTAGCCCGGCTCGCCAGAGAGAGACACGAGGGCCAGCCGCTCGCCGTCTCCCAGCTCCACCTCCACGTGCGTCCGCTCCACGGTGTGTGCCGCGGTGTAGCGCTCGATCTGCCGGTGGACCTTCTCGACGAAGTCGGTGAGGGACGGCTGAGCTGCCCCCGGGACCCAGAAGTCGGGGCTCAAAAGAGCTTCGTGTCTTCGCCGCCGGCGCCGAATCGTTCGCGGCCGAGCTCCGTGATGATCCGCCCGCGTGGCGTGCGCTGCAGGAAGCCAAGCTGGAGGAGATACGGCTCGTAGACGTCCTCGATCGTGTCCTGCTCTTCGCCGAGAGCGACGGCCAGCGTCGACAGGCCGACGGGCCCGCCGCCGAACTTGACGAGGATCATCTCCATCAACGCCCGGTCGATGCGCTCCAGCCCGTCGCCGTCGACTTCGAGCAGGTCGAGCGCCTCGCGTGCAACGTCGTTGCTGATCTTGCCGTCGTGCTTTACCTGCGCCACGTCGCGCACGCGCCTGAGGATCCGGTTTGCGATGCGCGGAGTGCCACGAGACCGGCGCGCAATCTCGTCGGCTGCATCCTCGGCGATCTCGACGTCGAGGATCCGCGCCGAGCGCCGGACGATCGTCCCGAGCTCCTTCGGCTCGTAGTACTCCAGCCGGAAGGTCATGCCGAAGCGATCGCGTAGCGGCGTCGTCAGCAGCCCTGTTCTCGTCGTCGCGCCGATGAGCGTGAAAGGCGGCAGGTCGAGCGTGAGGGTTCGCGCCGCCGCGCCCTGGCCGACGATGATGTCGAGCCTGAAGTCTTCGAGCGCCGGATAGAGAATCTCCTCGATCGCGCGGTTGAGGCGGTGGATCTCGTCGACGAACAGGACGTCGTGCCGCTCGAGGCCGGTGAGGATCGCGGCCATGTCCCCCTTGCGCTCGAGCGCAGGGCCGGCAATGCAGCGAATGCCGACGCCGAGCTCCTCGCGCACGATGTAGGCAAGGCTCGTCTTGCCGAGACCGGGTGGGCCGACGAGCAAGGACGTGATCGAGTGCCTCGTCCCGTCCCTTCGCCGCATCGAGTGAGATCGCGAGCTGCTCCTTGATCCGGTCCTGGCCGACGAACTCGGTCAGGCGACGCGGACGCAGCGACTGCTCGAGGTCATCCTCCTCGGGCATCACGGCTGGGACCAAGAATTGAGTGGACATCTCTAAGCCGCTTTTAGCGCTTCGCGGACCCGTTCCTCCGGCGACAGCTCAGGATCGACCCTCGCAAGCGCCATTTCCGCCTCTCCGAGCGAGTACCCGAGCTCCACGAGCGCGTCTCGCGCAACCAGATGCGGCTGGGTCCCGACCGCCGACGAGATCGGGACCGGAGCGTCGCCGATCTTTTCCTTCAGCTCCAGGACGATGCGTTCTGCGGTCTTCTTGCCGATGCCCGGGATGGCCTGGAACCGGGCGGTGTCCCCGAGCACGATCGCGCGCCTCAGATCGGCGGCGGGCGAGCCGGACACGATTCCCAGCGCGACCTTCGGACCTATGCCGTTCACGGAGAGCAGCAGAAGGAAGAGCTCGCGTTCGGCAGCCTCGGCGAACCCGTACAGCTGCAGCGCGTCCTCGCGCACGTGCAGATAGGTGTGCAGCGACACCTCTGCGGCTCCATCGGCCGCTCGAATGGCGGACGGCGTCGCGGCGACGAGGTATCCGACACCGCTGACGTCGAGAACCAGCCCGTCCGGCGTGTTCGCCACGGGACGCCCTCGGAGGCGCGCGATCATCCCGCCGCGATCCTCAGCAGCAGCGGCGGCGCGAGCGCGTGACAGATTGCGACGGCGAGCGCGTCGGCCGCATGCGACGTCGCCGGCTCGGCCTCGAGGCCCAGGATCACCTTCACCATCCTCTGCATCTGCTGCTTTTCTGCGCGGCCGTAGCCGCAGACCACCTGCTTCACGCGGGCCGGCGAATATTCAGCGCACCCGACTCCGGCGTTGGCGGCCGCGACCATGATGGCCCCGCGCGCCTGCCCGACGGAGAGTGCGGTGCGGGCGTCGACGCCGACGAACGACTCCTCGATTGCGACGGCATCGGGCCGATGAAGCTCGACGAGCTCGGCGACGGCGTCGAAGATCGTCTTCAGACGTGCCTCCGGGCGTTCGGCCGCGGACGTTTTCCACCACCCGTGGTCGATGGCCCTGAGGCGCCCGTCTCTTTCGTGGACGATGCCGTACCCGCAAGAAGCCGTCCCTGGATCGATGCCGATGACCTTCACGGTGAAAGGTTAGGCGCCTCACCGGACGTATCCTTCCGGCCAATGCCGCGGGACATCTGGCTCACCTTCCCTGACGGGACGGAGCACGAGCTCAAGGAAAGCGTCACGATCGGAAGGGACGCGTCGAGCGACCTCGCGTTCGCGTCGCCGACTGTGAGCCGCGAGCACGCGGCGCTGACGTTCCGCGACGGACGCTGGTACGTCGAGGATCGTGGCAGCTTCAACGGCACATTCCTGAATGGAACACGCGTCCAACCTGGGGTTCCACTCCCGCTCCGCCACGCCGACCGGGTCGGAATCGGGTCGGAGACCGTCCTCTTCTCCTGGCCGGCGCAGCTGCAGGATCCCGAAACGACCGAACCGCTCGAGGAAGTCGCACCTTCGGCTTCCGCGCAACTGTCGGCCTTCCAGCGTCAGGTCGTGCAGTGTCTTTGCGGGCCGTGGCTGGCGGGGGCAAGCCTCGAGAGTCTGCCGTCGAACGAGCAGATCGCGGCGCAACTCGGAACGCCGGGCGCGACCGGCACGGTCAAGGCGGCGTTGCGCCGCATCTACGCAAAGGCCGGCCTGTCCGATCAGCCGGCTCACGCGAAGCGACGAGCTCTCTGCCGAGTCGCCCGTCAACGCGGCTGGGTCTGAGGAAAGACCGAGGGAGCCGAAGCTCCCTCGTGACCCCCTCATCCAGCCGCAAAACCTAGACATCCCTCGGGTAACCAGGAGTGGCGGAGTGGATAACCCGAGTGACCCGGTGTTAGCCTTCGCTCGGATGTGGTGAGGACCTGGTTAGGGAGATGGCGGACGAACGCAACCCACTGGAGATGACCGAGGAAGAGATCGCGGAAGCACTCGGCGAGCTTCGTCCGGAAAAGCGAGCAATGTCCGTCGGCCGCGAAGTCGACCTTCTCTCGCAACCGATCGGGGTCGACGAGATCCCGACCGACTCGTCGGAGGATCCGCCACCCGGGCGCTAGGACGCGACCGTCTCCAGGACCTGTTCGGGGATGTCGAAGTTCGCGTAGACGTCCTGGATGTCGTCGCTCTCCTCGAGCTGGTCGATCAACCGCAGGATCTTCTTCGCGGCCGATTCGTCCGCGACCTCGACGGTCGTCTTCGGGACCATCGTCAGCTCCGCGTTCTCGACCGTGAAGCCCGCGCTCTCGAGCGCCTCGCGTACCGCGGCCAAAGCTCTCGGGCGCGGAGACGACCTCGTAGGTGGAACCGTCCAGCGAGACATCGTCTGCGCCGCCTTCCGCCGCGGCGAGTGTCAGCTCATCTTCGTCGACACCGTCGGCGGGGACGATGACGACTGCGCGCCGCTCGAAGAGCCAGGCGACCGCGCCGGACGTGCCTAGGTTGCCGTCGAACTTGTCGAAGGCGTGCCGCACGTCGGACGCCGTGCGGTTGCGGTTGTCCGTCAGCGCCTCGACGATCACCGCAACGCCGCTCGGACCGTAACCCTCGTACACGACCGTCTCGAATGCCTGCGCGTCCGAGTCCGCACCCGCACCGCGCGCGATCGCGCGCTCGATGTTGTCCTTCGGCATTGAGTACGAGCGCGCCTTCTCGATCGCGTTCTGCAGCGCCAGATTCCCGGCGGGATCCGGTCCCCCCTCCTTCGCCGCAACGATGATCGCCCTCGAGAGCTTCGAAAAGAGCTTGCCCCGCTTGGCGTCAGCGGCGCCCTTCTTGTGCTTGATCGAGGACCACTTGCTATGCCCTGACACTCATCGCCTCCTTCGACGGCATCCAAGAACAACTCGTGCACCCGCGTATCTTCCGTCAGTTCGGGGTGAAACGACGCCACGAGGATGCGCCCGTCACGCACGAGCACCGGCTCGCCCTCGTGCTCGGCGAGAACCTCCACGTCTCCGGTCACGCGAACGCGCGGTGCGCGGATGAAGACGCCCCGCAAAGGGGTGCTGTCGCCCGGGAGCGAGAGATCGGCCTCGAAGCTCGCGACCTGCCGCCCGTACGCGTTGCGGTCGACCTCCACGTCGACGAGCCCGAGATGCTCGCGGTCGAGGACGATCATCCCGGCGCAGGTACCCAGGATCGGACGGTCGAACGTCCGGATTGCCTCGTCCAGCCCGTAGAGCCGCATCAAACGCATGAACGTCGTCGACTCCC
>CAWAAP010000004.1:0-5000 GCA_963779965.1 uncultured Actinomycetes bacterium
CTGCGGGCGCCCGACCGGATAGCCGACTCGGGTTTCGCAGGGCTCGTCGGGCGCGATCGGCTCGGCTTCTGGGTGATCGCGGCGTCGCTCGGCGCAGCTTTGTTCTGGGGCATGGCACACGCTCTCTCGCCGGGGCACGGGAAGACGATCGTGACGGCGTACCTCGTCGGGCAGCGTGGAACGCCGCGCCACGCAGCGCTCCTTGGCCTGGTCGTCACCGCGACGCATACGGTCGGCGTCTTCGCGCTCGGCGCGATCACGCTTCTGCTCTCTCGCTTCATCGTGCCGGATCAGCTCTATCCCTGGCTCAATCTCGTCTCGGGTCTGCTCGTCGTCCTGATCGGTGCGTGCGTGCTGCGTGCTCGCTGGCGGCACAGCCGTGCGCACGCGCACGGCCATGACCACCATCACCACCACCACGAGGAAGGGCTGAGTCGGCGGTCGCTCGTCGCCGTCGGCATCTCCGGCGGACTGCTGCCCTGTCCTTCCGCACTGGTCGTCCTGCTGGCGGCGATCTCGCTGCATCGCATCGCCTTCGGAATGCTGCTCGTCGTCGCCTTCAGCGCCGGCCTGGCGCTGACGATCACGGGCATCGGCCTCGCGGCTGTGCTGGCGCGCGGCGTTTTCCGCCGATTCAGCTTCAACGGCCGAGGGCTGTCGCTCCTGCCGACCGCGAGCGCGCTCGTGATCCTTGCAGCGGGACTGCTCATGACCCTCCACGCCTTGCCGCAGGTCGGTTAGCCATGTTCGGGCTGGATGAGCGGATCGCGACGTTCTCGAACGGCACGACTCTGCTCGTCGTCGTCGCGGTGTCGGTGCTGCTCGGCCTCCGCCACGCAGGCGACCCGGATCACCTGGCTGCAGTCACGACGATGATCGCCTCCGGAAGGGAAGGGGCTACCCGACGCGCGGCCCGGCTCGGATTCACGTGGGGCCTTGGCCATGGCACCTCGCTGTTCGTCTTCGGCCTTCCTGTGATCCTGTACAGCGCCTATCTGCCGGAACCGGTGCAGAAGGCGGCAGAGACGAGCGTCGGATTCGTGATCGTGCTGCTGTCGCTCGTACTCCTGTTGCGGTGGCGGCGCGGGGTCTACCGGGACGCGGCTCTACACAGCCACGCCCAGCGGACCGGCCTGCAGGCCTACGGGATCGGGCTCGTCCATGGGATGGGAGGGACAGCTGGAGTCGGTCTCCTTCTACTCGCCACGATTCAGAGTCATGCACTGGCCATTGCGGCCCTGGCGGTCTTTGCCTTTTGCACTGCGCTGTCGATGGCCGCCCTCTCCACGGGCTTCGGCCTCGCTCTTGCGAGCGCGCCCGCCCGGCGTTCCTTCGACGTGATGGCGCCGGCGCTCGGGTCGGCGAGCCTGGCGTTCGGCATCTGGTACGCCCTCGGCGCACAAGGGCTCGTGCCCTACGCCTTCTAGTTCGATACGTTGCGCGAGGTGGCAACTACTGCCCCTTACGGGTCCTGGGCCTCTCCCATCACGACCGACCTCGTCGCGAGCGAGGGTGGCGTCGCGTTCGGCTACCTCGACATCAGCGACGAGGGCGTCTACTGGACCGAAAGCCGGCCGAACGAGCAGGGTCGCAGCGCGCTGGTCTTTCGGCCGCACGGCGGCGAGCCCGCCGATGTCGTCCCGGCCGGACTTCAACGTCCGAACGCGCGTCCACGAGTACGGGGGCGGTGCCTGGTTCCGCCACGAGCGGGTCGTCTTCTGCTCTAGCTTCGACGACAGCCGCCTGTACCGCATCGACGAGCCCGGCGCCGAGCCGCGACCCATCACCCCGGAGCCGTCGGAACCCCATGCACTGCGCTATGCCGACGGCCGCGTCTTCGCCGACGGCCGGCTCATCGTCTGCGTCCGTGAATCACACGGCGAAGGAGAGCCCGTCAATGAACTGGTCGTCCTTCCTGCGGACGGCTCGGCCGAACCGCGGGTCGTGGCGACCGGTCGCGACTTCTACGCAGCTCCGCGGCCGAGCCCGAACGACGCAGTGCCTTGCCTGGCTGGCGTGGGACCACCCGCACATGCCGTTCGAAGGGACGGATCTCTGCATTGCCGATTTCGCGTCCGACGGTTCGGTCTCGAACGAGCGCCGCGTGGCCGGTTCGGAGCAGGAGTCGATCTTCCAGCCCGAGTGGAGCAGCGACGGATTTCTCCATTTCGTCTCCGATCGCACCGGCTGGTCGAACCTCTATGTCGAGCGCGACGGCGGCGTGCACGCGCTGACGCGTGAAGATGCCGAGCTCGGCTATCCGCAATGGGTCTTCGACCTCTCGCGCTACGCGTTCCTCGCGGATGGGCGCATCGCCTGCGTCTTCACGCGCGCTGCGATCGACGGTCTCGAGCTGCTCGATCCGCAGAGCGGCAAGCTCGAGCGGATCGCTCTTCCCTACTCGAGCTTCTCGTCCCCGTCGATCAGGAGTGACGGCGGCCGACTCGTCTTCCCGGCCTCGTCGCCGACCGAGCCGACGGCGGTCATCGAGCTCGACCTCGACTCGGGGCACAGCGAGATCCTGCGCCACTCGACCGAGCTCGAGTTGGACGAGCGGTACATCTCGGTTGCACAGCCCATCGACTTTCCGGGGGCCGACGGTCTGATCTCGCACGGCTTCTACTACGCGCCGGAGAATCCGGAGTACTCCGGTCCGGCTGACGAGCTGCCTCCGCTCGTCGTGTTCGTCCACGGAGGACCGACGGCGCACGTCACAACGGCCCTCGACCTGCAGATCCAGCTCTTCACGAGCCGTGGGATCGCGGTCGTCGACCTCAACTACGGCGGCAGCACCGGCTACGGCCGTGAGTACAGGGACCGCCTGCGCGGACGCTGGGGCGAGGTCGATGTCGAGGACAGCGCCGCGGCCGCGCGTTACCTCGGCGAGCGCGGAGACGTCGACCCGGAGCGTATGCAGATCACGGGCGGAAGCGCGGGCGGCTACACGACGCTGATGGCAATGGCAGTGCGTGATGAGTTCGCCTCGGGCGCGTCGTACTTCGGCGTTGCCGACCTCGTCTCGTTTCACGACGAGACGCACAAGTTCGAGTCGCACTACGACGACTACCTCGTCGGCCCCTGGCCCGATAGGGAGCGATCTGTACCGCGAGCGCTCGCCCGTCACGCACGCGGACTCGATCTCGGATCCGTTGCTCCTGCTGCAGGGCCTGGACGACAAGGTCGTGCCGCCGTCGCAGTCCGAAGTGATCGTCGACGCCTTGAAGCGCCGCGGCATCCCGTATGCGTACATCGCCTTCGCAGGCGAGGGCCACGGCTTTCGCAAGGCGGAGAACGTCAAGCGCGCGAGCGAGGCGCACCTCTCGTTCCTGGGACAGGTCTCGGGGTTCGAGCCGGCCGACGAGCTCGAGCCGGTCGAGATCGAGAAGCTCGACTCAGTCCCGCAATAGACTCGCTGCCATGAGTGTGGCCGACCTAACGCGCAATGCGGTCGATGTGCTGCCGAAGGGCGAGCTCGAGAAGAAGCTCGAGCTCGGGCGTCCTCTTCGGGTGAAGCTCGGGATCGACGTCACGGCGCCGCACATCCATCTCGGCAACGGCATCCCCCTGCAGCGCATGCGCGCGTTCCAGGACGAGGGCCATACAGGCGTGCTGATCGTCGGCGACTACACCGCGCGCATCGGTGATCCGTCGGGAGCGTCGGCCGAGCGTCCGATCATCGCGCCGGAGGAGATCGACCGCATGGCGGCGCGTTTCTTCGAGTCCGCCTACACCATCCTCATTCCGGAGCGAACGGAGGTGCGCTTCAACGGTGAGTGGCTGGCGAAGGTCGACTTCGCCGAGGTCCTTCGCCTCACCCGGACGGTCACCGTCGCGAGGATTCTCGAGCGCGACGACTTCGCAAATCGGTTCGCGGCGCAACAGGCGATCTCCGTCTCGGAGCTGCTGTATCCGCTCATGCAGGCGTACGACTCGGTCGCCGTCGAGGCGGATGTCGAGCTCGGCGGCACCGATCAGCTCTACAACCTCCTCACCGGCCGCGACGTCATGGAGGCGTACGGGCTGGAGCCGCAGGTCGTCCTCACGACTCCGTTGATCGACTCGTGGGACGGAACGAAGATGAGCGGCTCGAAGGGGAACTACATCGCGCTCAGCGAGGATCCGAACGAGCAGTTCGGCAAGACCATGCGTCTGCCGGACGAGTTGCTCGAGACCTACTACAGGCTCGTCATGGAGCAAGAGCTGCCTGCGGGCGAGCCCATGGCTGCGAAGCTCGCGCTCGCGCGGTTCATCGTCGAGCGCGCCCACGGGCCGGAAGCCGCAACGCGGCCGAGGAGCACTTCACGCGCGTCGTCCGTGAAGGAGAGGCTCCGGCAGACGTTCCGGAGGCACCGCTACCACCGGGTGATCCCGTGCATTTGCCGGCGCTGCTGGTCGAACATCTCGGAGTCGGTTCGACCAGCGAGGCGCGGCGTCTGATCTCCCAGGGCGCGGTCAAGATCAACGGCGAGGCGGTCACCGAGATCGACGTTCCCCGGGCTAGGCTCCGGAGGAGGCGCTCGTCCAGGCCGGAAAGCGGCGGTTCATGCGGTTTCCCGCCGCTTGACGGGGGGCTCCGTGTTGCTATCATTCCCCCGCTGCCCGAAAGGGCGGTGCAGGACGTCCCCATAACTCGACACTGGAGCGCCCTCAGGACGCAGCGGATACGACGAAAGTTTCCGAGCTTCCCTGGGCCTCTTGCGCGAGCTGGAGGCTTTTTTACGCGGTTTGCAGCGACGGTCTTTGAAAACTCAGCAGCGTGCGTTTACGTCGAGACCTCACCAACCTTCGGGTTGGGGAGGAAACGAATGAACCTGTCACATCCCTGTTCGATCGGGATGGACTTTGAGCACAAGCTCAAGGTGAAAAAGATCGCCGGTGACTTTTGCCGGCAATCCATCTTCACGGAGAGTTTGATCCTGGCTCAGGACGAACGCTGGCGGCGCGCTTAACACATGCAAGTCGAGCGAGAACCAGACCTTCGGGTCTGGGGACAGCGGCGA
>CAWAAP010000004.1:7500-351678 GCA_963779965.1 uncultured Actinomycetes bacterium
CTTAGGTTGAAAACTGAGCGGATGACCTGTGGGTCGGAGTGAAAGGCTAATCAAACTCAGAGATATCTGGTTCTCCCCGAAATATATTTAGGTATAGCGTCATGCGTTCAATGACGGTTGTAGAGCACTGTTTGGGCTAGGGGGCTTACCCGCTTACCGAACTCAGGCAAACTCCGAATGCCGTCATTCCAGAGCATGGCAGTCAGAGTGCGGGGGATAAGCTTCGTGCTCAAAAGGGAAACAGCCCAGACCGTCGGCTAAGGTCCCTAATTCCATGCTAAGTGGGAAACGATGTCCGATTGCAAAGACAACCAGGATGTTGGCTTAGAAGCAGCCACCATTCAAAGAGTGCGTAACAGCTCACTGGTCAAGTGGTCGGGCGCGGACAATGTAACGGGGCTCAAGCATGGAACCGAAGCCACGGACTCCTTCGGGAGTGGTAGGGGAGCGTTCCCAGGCCTGTGAAGCGGCGGCGTAAGCCTGCCGTGGAGGGCTGGGAAGTGAGAATGCTGGCATGAGTAACGAAAGACGAGTGAGAAACTCGTCCGCCGAATGCCTAAGGGTTCCTGAGTAAAGCTAATCTGCTCAGGGTTAGTCGGGACCTAAGCCGAGGCCGAAAGGCGTAGGCGATGGACAACAGGTTGATATTCCTGTACCACGTAGCCACCGCTATCACCGATGGCGGGACGGGGTAGGCTAAGGAATCCCTGGCGATGGTCGTCCAGGGGTAACCGCGTAGGGTGGCCGGTAGGTAAATCCGCCGGCCGTTAAGCCTGAGACGGGATGCCGAGCTCCTTCATCGGAGCGAAGTTCTTGAAGCCATGCCTCCTAGAAAATCGTCTAGGGAGGTGGCGCGTGCCCGTACCAAAACCGACACAGGTAGGCAGGTAGAGAATACCAAGGCGATCGGAAGAACCCTCGTTAAGGAACTCGGCAAAATGGTCCCGTAACTTCGGGAGAAGGGACGCCCCGGTAGAGTGAAGCCCATACGGGCTCAGCTCGAGGGGGCCGCAGTGAAACGGCCCAAGCGACTGTTTACCAAAAACACAGGTCTCTGCGAAGTCGAAAGACGACGTATAGGGGCTGACGCCTGCCCGGTGCCGGAAGGTCACGAGGAGAGGTTAGCCTTCGGGCGAAGCTTTGAATCCAAGCCCCGGTAAACGGCGGCGGTAACTATAACCGTCCTAAGGTAGCGAAATTCCTTGTCGGGTAAGTTCCGACCTGCACGAATGGCGTAACGACTTGGGCGCTGTCTCAACGAGGGATCCGGTGAAATTGTAGTCTCGGTGAAGATGCCGAGTACCCGTGGTTGGACGGAAAGACCCCGTGCACCTTTACTACAGCTTGACGTTGGAGTCTGGGATTCGTTGTCCAGGATAGGTGGGAGGCTTTGAAGCGGGGACGCCAGTCCTCGTGGAGCCACCCTTGGGATACCACCCTTCGAATTCTGGGCTTCTAACCAGGGACCGTTATCCGGCCTTGGAACAGCGTCAGGTGGGTAGTTTGACTGGGGCGGTCGCCTCCTAAACTGTAACGGAGGCGCGCAAAGGTTCCCTCAGCACGGTTGGAAATCGTGCGTAGAGCGTAATGGCATAAGGGAGCTTGACTGCGAGACTGACAAGTCGAGCAGGTGCGAAAGCAGGCCATAGTGATCCGGCGGTAAAGCGTGGAATTGCCGTCGCTCAACGGATAAAAGGTACGCCGGGGATAACAGGCTTATCCTTCCCAAGAGTCCACATCGACGGAAGGGTTTGGCACCTCGATGTCGGCTCGTCGCATCCTGGGGCTGGAGCAGGTCCCAAGGGTCGGGCTGTTCGCCCGTTAAAGCGGTACGCGAGCTGGGTTCAGAACGTCGTGAGACAGTTCGGTCCCTATCCACCATGGGCGCTGGAAGCTTGAGAGGAGTCGCTCCTAGTACGAGAGGACCGGAGCGAACGGACCTCTGGTGTATCAGTCGTCGTGCCAACGGCGCTGCTGATTAGCCACGTCCGGATGGGATAACCGCTGAAAGCATCTAAGCGGGAAGCCCACCTCGAGATGAGGCTTCCCATCCCCTAGAGGGAGTAAGAGCCGTGGGAGACCACCACGTTGATAGGCGGGACGTGCAAGCGTGGCAACGCGTTAAGCGGACCCGTACTAATTGCTCGAGGTCTTGATTTTGAACACCGAGTGTGGAGCTATGGAGTTTTGAGGGTGCGCGGAAACGCGTAGCGCCCTGACAACTTCGGCGGTCATAGCGGCAGGGAAACACCTCTTCCCATTCCGAACAGAGAAGTTAAGCCTGCTTGCGCCGATGGTACTCGGAGGGCAACCTCCCGGGAGAGTAGGCAGCCGCCGATTATTCTTTCTTCGAAGGGCCGCTCCGGCGGCCTTTCGTCGTTCTAGTCTTGGAAAGAGTGGAACTGCACGACGGCGACATCAAGCTGCGCCCCTGGACGCTCGACGACGTTCCGGCGATCGTCGCTGCCTGCAACGACGCCGAGATCCACCACTGGATCCCAACGGTCCCGAGCCCATACACGGAGGCGGACGCGCGCGCCTTCGTCGAGGGAGAGGTTCCGGGCATCGGTACGCAGCAGTTCGCGATCACCCAGGACGGACGCGTCGTCGGGTCGATCGGGATGGGGGTGAACAACTCGCGCACGGGTCACATCGGCTACTGGTGCGCACGCGAAGCTCGAGGTCGCGGTGTGACTACGCGAGCGCTTCGCCTTCTCAGCAAGCACGCGCTCGAAGACCTCCGGCTGGAGCGGCTCGAGTTGATCACCGACCCGGACAACCATGCATCCCAGCGGGTCGCGGAGAAGGTCGGTTTCCAGCGTGAAGGTGTGCTGCGTTCCCACCTGACCCATCCAGACGGGCGCCGCCGCGATTCCGTGATGTTCTCGCTCCTGCCGGGCGAGCTCGTCAACAACGTGTCTGGGAACTACAGCTAGACCGCGTCTGCGTTGGCCGCCACGCTGAGCACGGCCTTGACGATGCCGTCGTAGCCCGTGCAGCGGCAGAGGTTCCCGGACAGCCCGATCCGGACCGCGTCCTCGGTCGGCTGCGGGTTGGTCCCGAGGAGCGCGGTCGCGGAGACGAGCATCCCGGGCGTGCAGAAGCCGCACTGGACGCCGCCGTGCTCGAGGAACGCGACCTGCAGCGGGCTCAGCTCGCCGCTGTTCGCAAGGCCCTCGACGGTCGTGATCTCACTCCCCTCGGCCTGGAGCGCGAGGTAGGAGCAGCTGTTCACCGGCTTGCCGTCGAGCAGCATCATGCAGGCCCCGCATTCGGAGTCGTCGCAGCCCTCCTTCGCGCCGGTCAGCCCGAGCGTGTCCCGCACGGCGGCAAGCAGCGTCGCACCCGGCTCGACCTCCACTGGGTAGGAGAAGCCGTTGACGGTGAGCGTCGCTGCGACTTTCACGCGGCGCTCCCGCTCGCCGGGATCGGGACGATGCCGCCGCGAGCGCGCGTGACGGCAGCATCGATCGCTCGTCGCGCGATCACCTCGGCCATCGCCCGTCGGTACCGCTCGGACGCGCGAACGTCGGAGATCGGGGACGCCGCGGCCGCCGCCGCAGCCGCGGCACGTTGCACGTCCCCTGTATCGGCGGACGTGCCCTCGAGCGCGGCCTCCGCCTCCGGCACCCGGCGGATCGTCGGCGCGAGCGCCGTGATCGCGATGCGGGCCGTGCTCACCGTGTCCTCCTCGAGTGCGACGACCGCGGTGACGCCTACGACGGCGATCTCCATCTGCCGGCGGTACTCGAGGCGAACGTAGGCGCTGCCAGTCCCGCCGGCGACCTGCGGGACGTCGACCGCCACGAGCAGCTCGTCCGCGCTCGCGACCGTGGCACCCGGCCCCGTGAACAGCTCAGCGACCGGGACGGTGCGCGCGGCCGTCGCCGAGCGCAGCTCGACCGTCGCGCCGAAGCAGACGAGCGGGCCGCCCGTCTCCATCGCCGGCGACGCGTTCATCAGGTTGCCGCCGAGCGTGCCGCGGGCACGGGTCGCGTGAGAGCCGACGATGGCCGACGCGTCGGCGAGCGCCGTGAAATGCGCGTGGATCGCCGGATCCGCCGCGATCTCCTCATGCGTGACGAGCGCGCCGAGCCGCAGTCCTTGGCCGGTCGGCTCGATTCCACGCAGCGCCTCGACTCGGTGGATCGCGACGAGCGACTCGGGTAGCGGCTCCTTGCCCTGGCGAGCTCCGACCACGAGGTCCGTCCCGCCGGCAACGGGGCGTGCACCGCCTGCGACCGCGGCGACCGCGTCGTCGATCGTCGTCGCGGTCGCGAAGGTCGTCACTGCAACGCCTCCCACACGCGCTCGGGCGTCATCGGCAGCTCTCTGACGCGCGCGCCGATCACCTTCGCGACGGCGTTCGCGATCGCCCCGGCCGTCGGCACGCACGGCGGCTCGCCGACGCCCTTCGAGCCCTTCGGTCCCGCATTCGGCGTGTCCGTCTCGATCCAGGCGATGTCGATCCGAGGCGCGTCGGAGGCGGTGACGAGCTTGTAGTCGAGGAGGTGCGGATTGCGCTGCCGGCCGAGCTCGTCGAGCTGCGTCCCTTCGCTCAGCGCCTGTCCGATCCCCATCACGACACCGCCGTACACCTGGCCGTCGGCTCCGACCCGGTTGAGGATGGTGCCGCAGTCGTGGGCGGCTGCGACGCGCAGCACCCTGACGACCCCGGTCTCGCGGTCGACTCTCACGTGCGCTGCGTGGGCGATCAGCTGCGGCGCGTGGAAGGACTCGTTGCCGAGGCGGCCGACGCAGCCCTCGGCGGGCGCCTGCGGCGACTCGGGGATCTCGCCCGCGCCCTTGCCGTGGAAGGTCCCGTCGGCCGCGAGCTCGGCGATCGTCACGGACTTGTCCGGCGACCCCTTCACCTGCACGGCTCCGCCGATGAGCTCGAGGTCGCCCTGAGCGGCCTCGAGTCGCTCGGCAGCCGCGTCGAGCAGCTGCTCGCGCACCTCGGCGGTCGCCGCGAGCACGGCGCGGACGCTGTTGAACGTCGTCTGCGACCCGCAGGAGCCCATGTCCCACGGCGCAGCGTCGGTGTCCTGGTAGAGGAGCGAGAAGTCCTTCGCCCGCATGCCGAGCTCCTCGGCTACGAACTGCGGCATCGCCATCACCGCGCCCGTGCCGTTCTCCTGCGCGCCTGTGACGATCGTTCCTGTGCCGTCCGGGTTGAGCTTGACGTACGCGCCCGAGTTCGTCGCAAAGCACGGCCACCAGCCGCATGCGACGCCGATCGCCTCGTCCTCGGGGAGATTCGCCCCGTCGCCGATCAGCGAGACCGCGTGCTCGAGTGTCTCCTTCATCGCCACCCGCTCGAGCACCTGCCCCGTCGCGGTCACGGAGCCCTCCTCGATCAGCGTGCGACTCCGGAGCTCCACCGGA
The DNA here is from genome assembly GCA_963779965.1 of uncultured Actinomycetes bacterium. Taxonomy (GTDB): domain Bacteria; phylum Actinomycetota; class Thermoleophilia; order Gaiellales; family Gaiellaceae; genus 3-1-20CM-4-69-9. The sequence continues at coordinate 12,889 of CAWAAP010000004.1, forward strand.
TCGAGGCCGAGCGCCTCGGCGAGCTCGTCCATGTGCTGCTCGAGCGCCCAGCAGACCTGCGGCGCGGTCGGCGCGCGGATCGACGACGACGGCTGGTTGTTCGAGTAGACGAGCGACGACTCGATGTCGACGTTCTCGAGCTCGTACGGCCCGTGCGCGTGCATCGCAGCCATCTGCGCGAAGAACCCGCCCTCGCCGCAGTACGCTCCGCCGTCGAGCACGAGCCGGGCGCGGCGCGCGACGATTGTCCCGTCGGCGCGTGCGCCCGTCGTCAGTTCGATCACCATCCCCTCCCGGCGGTGGCCGACGGCGACGAACTCCTCGCGGCGGGAGAAGACGAGCTTGACCGGGCGGCGTGCAGCTCGCGCGAGCGCCGCGACGTGTCCCTCGAAGTGGAAGTCGCACTTCGCCCCGAAGCCGCCCCCGAGCAGGGGGACGATTACCCTGACGTGAGACTCCGGAATGTCGAGCGTGCGGGCGACGCCGGCGCGCGCCGCATACGGCACCTGGGTCGAGGACCAGACCGTCACGCGATCGCCTTGCCACTCGGCGACGATCGCGCGCGGCTCGATCGGAACGCCCTGCACCGGGTCGGTCACATAGCGGCCCTCGACCACGACGTCTGCGGCCGCGAGGGCGGCGTCGACATCGCCCTTGACGACCGTCGAGAAGCCCAGCAGGTTCCCGTGCCGCCCGAGTGCCTCGTCGCCCTCGTAGGACTCCCAGCCTGGATGGACGAGCGCAGCGTCGTCGGCGAGTGCGGTGGCGAAGTCGCTCACGACGGTGAGCGGCTCGAGCTCGACGTCCACGAGCGCCGCAGCCTGTCGCGCGATCTCCGGCGTGAGGGCGGCGACGGCGGCGACGATGTCGCCCTCGAAGCGGACGGCGTCGCGCGCGAACAGCCGCCGGTCCTGGACCATCCCGCCGTAGAGCACGTCGGGAACATCCTCGTGCGTCAGGACCGCGAGCACGCCGGGCAACGCCCGCGCGGCCGTCGCGTCGACTCGGACGATGCGCGCGTGCGGATGGTCGGCGTAGCGGAACGCTGCGTGTGCCTCGCCGGTGAACGTGAGATCGGCCGTGTACCGACCGGTCCCGGTGACCTTCTCCTGCCCGTCCGGTCGAACGAACTGCGTCCGCGGCTGCTCCACCGTCGTCATGACGCAGATCCAATCAGGTCGAACGAGGCGGCGCGCATGGTGTCTGGGACTACACCTAGACCGGCAGCGTCAAGCTCGCGAGATCGCGCGGGTAGTACGTCAGGAACTCGATGCCGTCGTCGGTCACGGCGACGGTGTCCGAGTGCCGAAACCCACCTAGGCCGGCCGCGTAGAGGCCGGGCTCGACCGTGAACACCATTCCCGGCCTGATCTCCGTGTCATCGCCGAGGTCGAGGAACGGCCCTTCGTGATAGCGGAGCCCGATGCAGTGGCCGACGTGGTGCTTCCAGTACTCCCAGAGATCGTGTTCGTCGTAGTACTTGCGTACGGCGCGGTCGACGTCGGAGCAGCGCGCGCCGGGCTTGATCGCCTCGAATGCGGTGTCCTGCAGCGCGACCATGTGGTCGAACATTCGGCGCTGCTCCGGTGAAGGCTCGCCGATCACCATCGTCCGCTCGAGCTCCGAGAGGTAACCCCACACCGGCGCCGTCGCTCCGGTCACGAGCACGTCACCCTCCTGGAACACGATGTTGTTCGCGAGCGCGTGCGGGATCGCGGCATTGCGGCCGATCTGTCCGCGGTAGCCGGCGCCTGCTCCGTCGAAGAAGAAGCTCTGCGCTCGGTAGATCGAGCCGATCGCGTCGAGCATCGCGAGCGAGGCCTCGGTGCTCGCGCGCCGAGACACTTCGCTCTCCGTCAGCCCAGGGCGTGTGTACCGCTGCAGCAGAACGTGTGCGAGATTGCCCCACTTCGAGCTCTCGCGGATCAGTTCGATCTCCGCCGGGCTCTTGACCGCCATCTGATCCTCGACGAAGGCCGTGATCTTCTTCGGGGTCGTGCCCGTCAGTTCCGTCAGCGACGGACCGCGGTAGCCGAGTACCCACGGATACCCGTCCTGGTCGGCGCCGAACGGAGTCGGTGACCTTCATCTCGGCCAGCAGGCTCCGCAGCGATTCCATCGGGTGCGTCTCCGACGGGTACTCCGGGTAGTCGGCGACATGGTCGACGCTGGCGTTCGCCTGCGCGTGCTCGCGCTCGAGGCGCGGGACGAGCATCCCGCCCTTGCCCTCGGCGTTGAGCACGAAGGCGATCGGTCGCTCGGTGGGCGCGAACGCGAAGCCGGCGTAGTAGAGGACGTAGTACGGGTCGAAGAGCACCGCGCCGGTGAGCTTGTGCTCGCGCAGATGCTCCGCGAGCGCTGCCAGTCGCTGCTCGTACTCGGGTTGCGTGATCGCGAGAGGTCATGCGGCGCGGAGCTTCTCACGCCAGTCCGGATCCAGCTCACGCAGCCGCCGCACGCGTTCGCCGACGGGCGGATGCGTCACGAACAGCGCCGCCAGGCCGACCTCGAGAAACGGGTTGACCGTGTAAAGGGGCTCGGTCGCCGGACTGCCGCTGAACGAAACGAGCTCTGCAGCCTGGTCGAGCCGGACAAGGGCATCGGCCATCGGATGTGGCGAGTCGCAGATTGCCGCCGCGGCTCTGTCCGCCAGGAACTCGCGCTTCGGCGAGAGGAGGAGATGAACGAAGGCAGAGGCGAGCGGACCGAGAAACCAGAGCAGGACGCGTTGGAACCAGCCGCCGACCCTGCTCAACTCGAGCATCGTCGCTGCGAGCACGACGACGGACGTCTGGACGACGACGTCGCGATGGCGCACGTGCGCGAGCTCGTGCGCCAGCACGGCCTCGAGCTCCGCCGGCGACGCGGCTGTCAGAAGGCCCGAGCTGACCGCGAGGACAGACCCGCGTGGCCCGCGGCCGGCGGCAAGCGCGCGCGGCAGCCCGTCGTCCATCAGATAGAGGCGCGGTTTCGCGACGCCGGCGCGTGCGGCGAGGCGCTCGATCGTGGAGTGGAGCCCGGGCCCCGCGGCCATCGGGAGCTCTCGCGCTCCGACGAGCCCGACTGCCACACGGTCTGCGTACCAGTAGAGCGCACTTGCCAGCAGCACTCCGCAGAAGACGAAGATCGAGAGCAGTCGGTAGCCGCCGAGCACCCAGCCGATCAGGCCCAGCACTGCGCAGGCGCCGAGCAGCAAGGCCCACGCCTTGAGGACGTTGCGAATGATGACCAGCCGGCCGCCCAAGTGGCGCGGCCTAGTTACCGTCTTCCTGCTCGAGCCCGCGTGGAGGCCAGTCGTCCTCAGGCGCGTCGCACCGGCTCGAACAGTGGAGCGAGGCGATGTTCTGGAGCGGGACGAGGATGTGACCGTTCAGCTCGATGTGCGCGACGTCCTCGACGTAGCAGTAGGCGGTCAGGACACCTTCCTGGTACTCGCCGCCGAAGAGCGCGACCTCGACCTGCTCGCCTTTGTACTTGTTGGTGTAGTCCTCCACGGCGGCCTCAGTCTAGCGGCGCCAGTTTTCCGTCCCGGGCCTCGTATCTGGCCACCGCACAATTCGCCACGCCCGGAATCAGCCTGTGATCGCGGACGTAGTCGAGGCCGGCGGCCTGAGCGTGGATCACCCGGATCGACCCCCCGTGGGAGATCACCAGGACTTCCTCGTCGGGATGGAGCCGGAGCACATCTGCAAGGAAGTCGTTCACGCGGGCGGAGAAGTCCTCGAACGTCTCGGCATCGTCTGCCCCGGAGCCCTCGCCGGCGAGCCACCGCCGATGCGAATCGGCGAAACGTTCCTCGATCTCCGGCATTGTCAGTCCTTCCCACGAGCCGAAGCCGCGCTCGCGCACCCTCGGATCGACTCGAACCTCGAGGCCAAGCTTCGCCGCGACGATGTCCGCAGTCTCGCGCGCTCGCGCCAGGTCGCTCGAATAGACCACGTCGATGTTTCCGTCGAGTTGGGCGGCCAGCGACCGGGCTTGTTCGCGACCGAGCTCGTTGAGGCTCGTATCGGAACCGCCTTGCCAGCGTCCGTCTCGGTTCCAGTCGGTCTCGCCATGCCGAACGAGTAGCAAGGTGGTCATGCAGATTAGGCTACCCAGCCCATGGATCTCGGCCTCAAGGATCGAATCTGCCTCGTCACCGGCTCGACTGCGGGGATCGGGCTCGAGACGGCGCGCTTGCTCGCCGCCGAGGGGGCGCGAGTGGTGGTCAACGGACGGGACGCCGACCGGGCCGACCAGGCGCGCGCCGATGTGGGAGCCGAACTAGCGGTTGCGTGCGATCTCTCGGAGCCCGGCGCCGCCGAGGATTTGGTTGCGGAGACTGCAAAGGCGCTCGGACCGGTTCAGTGTCTCGTGAACAACGTCGGCGAGGCCTACCAGGTCGGCTTCGAGGAGTTGACCGACGAGCAGTGGGACCAGATGTGGCAGCTGAACGTCATGAGCTACGTCCGCTGCATCCGGGCGGTTCTGCCCGGGATGAAGGAGGCCGGTGCCGGCACGATCGTGAATGTCTCGTCGACGGCGGGGAAGCGCCCGTCCACCGGGATGCCGAACTACTCGGTCACGAAGGCGGCGGTGCTCTCGCTCTCCCGCCTCGTCGCCGATCTCTACGCCAAGCACGGCATCCGCTGCAATGCTGTCGCGCCAGGCCCGACGGCGACCCCTGCCTGGCTCGGCGACGGAGGCCTGGCAGACCAGCAGGCAGCCGCCTCTATTAAGACGCGTCAACAAGTGCTCGAAGCCGTCGGAGCGGGGCGTCCGCTGGGCCGACTTGCAGAGCCCGCAGAAATCGCTTCTGTCATCGCATTTCTGTGCTCGGAGCGTGCTTCCTATGTGACTGGTTCCGCCTGGAGCGCGGACGGCGGAACCGTCCCGATCATCATCTAGCCTGGACTAGTGGCCGATGTCTGAACTCGCCGGAACGGTCGCCGATGCTTTCGAGGCGCAGGTTCGTGAGCAAGAAGAAAGGTCGCTGTCACCGCAGGCCGTCCGTTCGTACGAGACACGTGGACGACTCCAGGCGGAAGACGATTGCCGTTTGCGGACCCCGTTCCAGCGCGATCGTGACCGGATCTTGCATTCGAAGCCGTTTCGGCGGCTGAAGGGCAAGACACAGGTCTTCATCGATCCTGCGGGCGACCACTACCGCACGCGGATGACCCACACTCTCGAGACGACCGGGATCGCGCGCGTCGTGGCGCGTGCACTGCGACTCAACGAAGACCTCGTCGAGGCGATCGGGCTCGGCCACGACATGGGGCACACGCCGTTCGGCCATGCCGGAGAGGAAGCACTCGACACGGCGTTGCAGGAGCGTTTCGGCAAGAGCTTCCGTCACAACGAGCAATCGCTGCGTATCGCCGAGTCGCTGAACCTGACGGAAGAGGTTCGAGACGGGATCCTCACGCATACCGGTGCGCAGGAGCCGGCGACGCTCGAAGGCAAGATCGTGCGGATCGTCGACAGGGTTGCCTACATCAACCACGACATCGACGACGCAGTGCGGTTCGGGATCCTCGATCCGGCGGAGCTCCCTCGCGAGGAGGTTGCGCTCCTCGGCGACCGGGGCTCGCGGCGGATCGACACGCTGGTGCACGACCTCGTCGAGACCTCCGAGCGAGCAGGGGACATCGTGCAGAGCGAAGAGATCGGCGAGGCAATGCTCGCGTTGCGCTCGTTCATGTTCGAGCGGGTCTACCTCGGCCCGCACACCCGGCAAGAGCAGGAGCGCGCCCGGGCAACCGTGCGGCGGATCTTCGAGCACCTCGCTGAACGTGGAGATGAGCCGGAGCAGATCGTCGCGTTCATCGCAGGCATGACCGACCGCTTCGCGCTGAGCTACGTTGCGGAGCTCGACGTAGTGGCCCGGATCAAGGACACATCGGTCGAGGAGGTCAAGGCCGCCGCGGACATGGTCTCGGTCGTGTCCGAGCGCACTCAGCTCCGCAAAGCCGGCGCACGCTACATGGGGCGCTGCCCGTTCCACGAAGAGCGGACGCCGAGCTTCTCCGTGAATGCCGTGGACAAGTTCTACTACTGCTTCGGCTGCGGGGCGAAGGGCGATCTGATCACGTTCGTGCGGGAAACCGAGCAGCTCGACTTCGCCGGGGCGATCGAGTGGCTCGCCGACCGCTTCAACGTCCAGATCGAGTACGAGGAAACCTCACCGCAGCAGGATGCGCAGCGTCGCCGGCGCGAACGTCTGCTGGAGTTGCTCGAGGCCGCCGCCACGTTCTACGAGCGATACCTCTGGGACTCGCAGGCCGGCTCGCTTGCTCGTGACTACCTGGCCGGTCGCGGTCTCGGCGAGCAGATCTGTCGCGAGTACCGGCTCGGGCTTGCGCTCGGCGGGACCACGCTGACGCGGAAGGCACTCGAGCGCGGATTCACACGGGAGGAGCTCGTTGCCGCCGGCCTGGTGAACAAGCGCGGCAACGACTACTTCTTCGGGCGGCTGCTCTTTCCGCTCGCAGATGCTCGGGGCCGGGTCCTCGGCTTCCAGGCGCGCAAGCTCCGCGAAGACGATCCCTTGAAGGCGAAGTACGTCAACTCGCCGGAAGGCGAGCTGTTTCGCAAGGGAAACCTGCTCTACGGGTTCGACCGTGCGCGGGCCGCGATTGCGAAGCAGGAGCGCGCGGTCGTCGTCGAAGGGAATACCGACGTCCTCGCGCTGAGCCAGGCGGGGATCGAGCCGGTCGTCGCGTCCATGGGAACCGCGTTGACGGAACGTCAGCTGAAGGAGCTCGGGCGGCTGACGAAGCGGGTCTGGCTGTGCTTTGACGGCGATGCCGCAGGCGAGGCGGCAACGTTGCGCGGGATGGAGCTCGCGTTTGCGCAAGGCCTGGACGTCCGAGTGGTCGCTTTGCCGGCGGGCCTCGATCCTGCCGATCTTGCCGAGGGATTCGAACAGCGGCTTGCGCGTGCCGAGAGCTATCTGGGCTACCGAGTACGCCTCGAGATCGAGCGAGCCGACGATCGGCAGGAAGCATTCGTCCGGGTGCGAGAGGTGCTCGCGCGCTTCGAAGAATCGCCCGAACGGCAAGACGCCATCCGCTATGCGGCGGACAAGCTCGATCTGCCGAAGGAGACGCAGGCCGGACTCGCTCCGCGAGGCGCCGCGCCATCGACGGGGCGCGTCTCGGCCAGATTGCTCGAGGCGGGCGAGCGGCTCGAGCAGAATGCGCTCGCGGGAGTAGCGGCGCATCCGACCCTCGTCCCGGTGCTCGCCGAGCTCGGGCCGGAGCACTTCGACGGCGAGCAACACCGGCGTTTGCGTGAGCAGCTGGTCTCGGGTGGCGAGCCGGACGAGGAGCTCGTCGGCCTCGTCGCCGAGCTCGACGCGCGCGCCACCTCGGAGGGAATCGACGAGCGGACGGCCGAGCAGCTGTTGCTCGGCCTCCGGGCGCGGCGGATCAAGCGTGAGCTCAGCGACGCGGATCCTGCCCGCACGATGGAGTTGCAGGCCTCGCTGGCCAGGATTCTCGCCGCTGTCGAGGATCTGGCGGCCTCGCAGGCGTTTTCGCGCTGAGCTCACGCTCGTAACTCACACGAGTACGGATTACGATCGTCGCCCATGCGCGCCGAATCCGAGGTCTGGCAAGCGCTGCTGCGCCGTAAGGGACTGTCCGTCACCGATCTTGCCGGGCAGCTGGGCGTCACTCGTCAGCATGCGCATCGACTGCTGGCGGGGCACAGGCCCGCGGACTCCCAACGGGAGGAACTCGAACATGCGCTCGCCCTCGGGACGCCGACTGCAGGGAACCCGCTTTTCGCGGTGGGCGAGCTCGACGACAACGGCGAGCTGGATGTCGTGCCGGCGGGGGACGCCCAGCCGCTCTTCGCAAGCCGAGAGGTGGCTACCGACGTCGCTCGCGCGCTCGAGCCCGCCTCACTTCATGTCTGCGTCCTGCCAATCTGGCCCGCCTACGGGTGGCAGAACCTCGTCGCGTTCCATGCAGCCTGGGGCGCGGACCCGGAACCGCGGAAGGTCTTCGTCGTGGACGACGGCGACGAGGACCTGCCCTTGGACGCGCTGGTCGGGGAGGTTCGCGCGGGTCTCGACGCAACGCTGAGAGCACGCGCCAAGGCGCGCGATCCCGCTTATCTGAGCGAGGTCGAGTCGAGACTTCAACGGCTAAACTAGCCCCCTGCTTTCCCCAGTAGCTCAATTGGCAGAGCATCCGGCTGTTAACCGGAGGGTTGTTGGTTCGAGTCCAACCTGGGGAGCTCTCTGTGCCGATTGCGGCAAGTGCATGCTCTCGGTTGATTCTTGACCTGAGCAGGGGTTTCTGAACTGAATAGCGCATGCTCCTGAGGGAGGTTGAGTACGCTCGTCCCGCGAGCGTTCAGGAAGCCCTGCGCCTTCTCGGCGCCAACGACGGTGCTCGTGCACTCGCCGGCGGCCAGACTCTGATCAACGTCATGAAGGCGCGCGCCGCGTCACCGGACGTCCTCGTCGACCTGGCCGACATCGGTGAGTTGCGCGGTATCGAGCTCGGCTCCGACGGGACGCTCGAGCTCGGCGCGATGACGACGTACACCGACGTCATCGACTCGGTGGAGGCGCGTGCGCGCCCGATCCTGGGCGAGGTCTGCAACCAGATCGCCGACGTCCAGGTCCGCAATCGCGGCACGCTCGGTGGGAATGTCTGCTCGAACGACCCGACGAACCATCTGCCGCCGCTCTTCGTCGCGATCGGCGCGACGATGACGATCGTCGGACCGGGCGGCGAGCGCTCCGTGTCCGCCCAGGAGTTCTTCCTCGGCGTCTATATGACGGCGGTCGGGCCGGGTGAGTTGTTGACGAAGATCTCCGTTCCGCCGGGAAAGGGCGACGGCTTCGCGTCGGTTCCGATCGGAAAGGACGGGACGTGCATCGTCAACGTCGCCGCTTCGCTGGACGGCGGCGCGCCACGCCTCGCGATCGGTTGCGTCGACTCCGTCCCGGTCCTGCTCCAACCCGACTCGACGGAGGATGACGCCGTGCGCACGGCAGTTCAGCGTGCGAACCTGGACCCGCCCTGGGACGTGCATGCCTCGGCGGATTACCGCCGCCACCTGGCAGAGGTCCTGGCCCTACGCGCGGTCGCACAGGCCGCAGGAAGGAAATAATTGGAGGCTGTCTCCCGCAAGACGATCACCGTCGACGTCAATGGCGAGCAGTACGAGCGTGAGGTCGACGCGCGACGACTGCTGATCCACTTCGTCCGCGACGATCTCGACCTGACCGGCAGTCACATCGGCTGTGACACGGGAAATTGCGGCGCCTGCTCGGTGCTGCTCGACGGCGACGCTCGTGAAGAGCTGCATGATGCTCGCCGTCCAGGCGGACGGGGCGAAGATCGAGACAGTGGAAGGTCTGGCGCGGGACGGCGAGCTCAACGGGCTCCAGCAGGCGTTCTCGGACCACCATGCGCTTCAGTGCGGCTACTGCACGCCCGGAATGCTGATGAGCGCCACGGCGCTGCTACGCCAGAACAAGAGCCCCAGCGAGGACGAGATCCGCAAGGGCATCCAGGGGAACATCTGCCGCTGCACGGGCTACGTCAACATCGTCGAGGCGATCAAGGCGGCCGCGCAATGACCGAGACGACAGTTACTCCGGACCGCCCGCTCGTCGTCGAGGAAGGGGACGTCAAACCAGGCTTCATCGGCCAGAGCATCCCGCGCAAGGAAGACAAGCGACTCGTCCAGGGCGAGGGTGTCTTCTTCGATGACGTCAAGCGTCATGAAATGGGCTACGTCCATTTCGTTCGCTCGCCGTACGCGCACGCGCGCATCAAGTCCGTCGACGTCGCCAAGGCGCTCGAGCTGGACGGCGTCTACGGAACGCTCACCGGCGACGAGGTCGCGATCCTCACGGATCCCTTCTTCGAGCTCTCGACCGCTCCGGGCGCGAACATCAAGGACTATGCGCTCGCGGTGGGCCGCGTCCGTCACGTGGGCGATCCCGTCGCCGCCGTTGTGGCGCGCACTCGCGAGTTGGCGCGCGACGCCGCCGAGCTCGTCGAGGTCGACTACGAGCCTCTGCCGCACGTCCTCGACGCCGAGGAGTCGCTCAAGGACGAGGTCGTGTTGCACGAGGACGCGGGCTCGAACACCGTCTGGTCGGGCGTGTTCGACTGGGGCGACTTCGACGCCGCCCTCGCGGACGCCGACCATGTGGTCCGCATCGAACGGCTCCACTTCGACCGCTTCTCGTCGACGCCGCTCGAGTGCTCCGGCTGCCTCGTCGAGTTCAACCGCGGCACCGGTCAATGGACGATCCACGGGAACCACCAGATGCCGGGGGTGGGCGCGATCTGGATGGCGCCGGCGCTGCGGGTCGGGATCGACAAGCTGCGGTTCGTGAGCCAGGACATCGGCGGCGGCTTCGGCAACAAGATCACGCTGCATCCTCAATACACCGCGTGTTGCCTCCTCGCCCGCAAGCTCAACAGGCCGGTGCAGTGGACGGAGTGGCGGACCGATCAGCACACGGCGAACACACATGGGAACGAGCGCACGTTCCTCGACGTCACCGTCCCCGTGAAGGCGGACGGGACGATGCTCGGCTTCTCCGTTCGCGCGATCGACGACTGCGGGGCATTTCCGCGCTACGAGCCGCTCGGCTGCATCATCTGGGCGCAGGTGACGCCCGGCTGCTACCGCTGGCGGAACATTCGCGTCGACTTCACACAGGTCTGCACGAACAAGTCGCCGGTGGCGCCGAACCGTGGCTACTCGCGGATGCAGCATCTCTGGCTGACCGAGCGCATCGTCGACATCGTGGCGGGCGAGCTCGGCCTCGACCCGATCGAGGTGCGGAAGAAGAACTACGTCAAACATGAGGAGTTCCCCTACGAAACGCCGAACGGGTGCGTCTACGACTCGGGCGACTATGCACGCTGCCTCGACATCGCACTCGACCTGATCGGCTACGACTCCCTCGAGGAGAAACGACGCGACGCCGAGTCGCGGGGCAAGCGCTTCGGCATCGGCATCGGCTCCACGCTCGACTCGGGCACGAACAACTTTGGCCAGTCGATGATCCTCAACCCGGAGCTGCAGTTCTCCGGCAACAACGAGGTCGCGACTGTGAAGCTCGACATCTTCGGCGAGGTCGTGGTCACGCTTGGAACGGTGCCGCAGGGGCAGGGACACGAGACGACGTCCGCGCAGGTTGTCGCCGAGATCCTCGGCTGCACGCCCAGACGACGTCAATGTCCGAGCCGGGCACGACACGTACTGGAACTCGACCGCCGGGTTCTCGGGAACCTATGCGTCACAGTTCGCCGTCACCGGGCTGGGGGCCGTCAAGGGCGCCACCGAGAAGCTCGCGGGAGAGATGAAGCAGCTCGCGGCTGCCGTCTTCGGCTGCTCTCCGGACGACATCGAGCTCGTCGAGAGTCAGGCGCGGATCAAGGGTAACCCCGAAGCCGCGCTGCCGTTCATGGCCCTCGGAGCGATCCTGAACGCGAACAACGCCGGCCTTCCGCCCGACCTCGACATCACGCTCAACGTCCGGCATGTCTATCGGCCGTACTTCGAGAAGCCCGACCTCGAGCGCAAGTTCGGCAACCTGACGCTCACCTACGCGACGCAGATCCATGCGTGCGCGGTCGAGATCGATCCCGAGACAGGCGTCTATGAGATCGTCGACTACGCAGCGGTGGACGACTGCGGCAACCGCATCCATCCGCAGATCGTCGAGGGACAGGTGCATGGGGCTACGGCACAGGCCCTCGGCGCCGCGACGCATGAGATCTTCACCTACGACGAGGAGGGGAACCTGCTCACGCCCAACTTCTACGACTATCACGTGCCGCACGCGCTCGACATGCCACCGATGAAGACCGGGTTCATCGAGTCGGAGTCGCCGTTCACCCCGCTCGGCGCGAAGGGCATGGGCGAGGGCGGCGGGGCCGGGATCCATGCGGTCTGTGCAGCACTGCAGAACGCACTCGGCAGTCGTGGCGAAGGCCCGATCGTCTGGCGCAGCTGCAACCCCTACGAGGGCGTGTGGGACCTGCTGCAGAAGCCCGAGGACACGCGCAAGCTGGTGAGCGTGGAGAGCCGATGAAGGTCAGCGGGGAGCGACAGTTCGAGGCGTCGCGGGAGACGGTGTGGGAGGTCTTGAACGACCCGGCGCAAATGGCGAAGACGATGCCCGGCGTCGAGTCGTTCGACATCCAGGACGACCGGCATTGGCGAGCGCACGTGAAGATTCCGCTCGGCCTCGGCGGGCTGCGCATGTCGATCGACTTCGAGAAGATGGAGGAACGCGAGCCCGAGTTCGCCAAGCTGCACGCAAAGGGGAACGGAGTGGGGGCGGTCCTCAACATGGACACCTCGTTCAATCTCAGCGAGGCCGCGAATGGGACGACCAACATGAAGTGGGAGGCCGACGTGCACCTGCTCGGCCCCGTCGCCTCCATGGGCCAGCGAGTGCTGCAGCCGATCGTCAACCAGCAGGTGTCGCAGGTACTCGGCGCGCTGGACAAGCAGGTGCAGGAGGCGAAGGGACCGACGACCTCGACCGGGGACCCGTAGCCGACCAGCTGTTCCACGTTCGCCGCGTCACGCCGCCGGAGGCGGACGACATCTGCGCAAGCCTTGCCAAGGTGCACCAGGACGCTCTGCGGTCCGGGATGGCCCTCGGAGCGCTCGAGTCGATGGGCCGAGGTGTCCTCGAGCGCTCGTACCGTGACGTCGTTGCGGCGCTGGACGACCGCAATCGCCTGCTGCTCGTGGCCGAGGAAGGCGAAGAGATCCTCGGGATGGCCCAGCTCGTCTTCAGTGGTGCCACGAATGCCGACCATCGAGCCGAGGTCCAGCGCGTCGGCGTCGCCGCGCAAGCGCGCGGCCGTGGCCTCGGGCGCCAATTGATGGCTGCCGTTGAGGCCGCGGCTCGGCAAAGGGGCGTCACGCTGTTGTGGCTGACGACACATGACGGCACGGATGCGTGCGCCTTCTACGAGGCGATCGGCTACACGAAGATGGGCACGATGCCGAACTATTCTCGACGTCCTGACGGGACGCTCTGGCGGGGTGCTTTCTACTTCAAGGAGCTGTCTGCGTGAGAAGATCGCCCTGATGGCGCAGCCCTTCCGCATCGGGGTGATGCAACTGACGATGGAGCCGCTCGAAGAGATGCTCGAGTCGGCACGCGTCATGGACCGGGCCGGCATGGACACGATCTGGCTCGCGGAGGCTTATCCCTGGTGGCGAAAGCACGGGATGGAGGCTCGCTCGTCAACCGTCGTTTCGGGGCTGATCGCGAAGGCGACGGAGCGCCTGACCGTCGGCTGGGGGATCATCTCGCCGTTCACGCGCCACCCGGTGCAGGTCGCGATGGATGCGCGTGTCGTGCAGGAGGCTGCAGGGCCGGGAAGGTTCCTGCTCGGCTTCGGGACCTCGAAGATCTTCCTGAACAACGCGCGGATGAACGGCAAGCGGACTCTTGGGCCGATGCGCGACGCCGTCGAGATCGTCCGCGGTGTTCTCGCCGGAGAACCGTTCGTCTACGAGGGCGACACCTGGAGCGCCGACGTCCCGGGCCTGCAGGACGATGCGGTGACGCCCCGTGTGGTGCCGCCCGTGTACGTCGCCGCCACTGCGCCGAAGATGCAGGCGCTTGCCGGTGAGATCGCGGACGGTTGCCTGACGCCGTCGATCACCACCCCCGCCTTCGTTCGCTACACGCGCGAGAACGTCGCTGCGGACATCGACATCGGCTGCACCGTTGTCGCGTCGATCCATGCGACCGATCGCGACGCCGGCCGCGACGGCGCGAGGGAGATCGCCGGCATGTATCTCGCGAACAAGGTGCAGAACATCAAGGGGGCGGCAGACACCCTGCTCGACCTTGCCGGGCTCACCCAGGAAGAGATCCGACCCGTCGCCGAGGCGATGGAGCAGGGCGGACGCCTGGCGGCGAAGGCGAAGGTGACCGACGAGATCCTCGACAAGTGCAAGCCGATCGCCGGCACTCCGGAGGACTGCATCGCCGCGATCGAGGAATACCGCGAGGCCGGGTGCACGCATGTGATGCTCGAGCTCTGGGGCGATCGCCGACACGAGCAGATCGAGCTGTTCGGCAAGGAGGTGCTGCCACATTTCCGTTGAGATCGACGGCGATCGGCTGGTCGCTCTCGCGGTTGACCTCGTCTCGGTCCCGAGCCCGACCGGCGAAGAGCAGGCGATGGGAGAACGGGTTCAGGACGAGCTCGCCGACATGGGGCTTCAGGTGCAGTGGCAGGAAGTCGAAGCCGGTCGCCCGAACGTCGTCGGGCTCTGGGAGGGCGTCGGTGGGGGGAAGTCGCTCATGTTCAACGGCCACATGGACACCTCCTACTCTGGGAACGAGCCGTGGCTGACCGGCATTCGCGGCTTCCAACCGGAAGGGTTCGTGCAGAACGGCCGCGTCTACGGCCTCGGCATCTCGAACATGAAGGGTGCGCTGGCCTGCTACATGGAGGCGGTGCGTGCGCTGCGGGACGCAGGGGTACGCCTGCGCGGCGACGTCATGATCGCCTGCGTTTCCGGAGAGATCGAGAAGACGCAGTGGCATCCCGACTTCGTCGGGAGCGAGTACCGAGGCTATGCGTCGGGGTCGCGTTTCCTCACGTCGCACGGCGCAGTGACCGACATGTGCATCCTCGGGGAGCCGACCGAGCAGAAGATCGTCCTGGGCCACTACGGCTCGCTCTGGATGAGGATCTCGACCAGCGGGCCATTCATCCACACCGCGTTCAGCCAAGGTCGGCGGGACGAGAACGCGATCGTAAGGATGCGTGACGTGCTCGACGCGGTGCTCGAGTTCGCACCTCAGTGGGAGGAGCGAACGTCGTATGGAGGGAAGCCGGGGATCGTCAACATCGGCGCGATCAGCGGCGGCTTCGCCTGGCGCGTTTCCCGCACGCCGCATCGGACCGATCTCTTCGTCGACTTCCGCGTCCCTCCGACGATGCCGATGGCCGAGGCGCGTGCCGCGTTGGGCGACTTCGCACGCGACCTCCGCGAGCGCTTCCCCGATCATGAGATCGAGTCGGAGATCTACGTCACCGCACCTGGCTCCGAGATCGCGGAGGATCACCCGCTCATCGGCGCGATCGACGAGGCACACGCAGAGGTCTTCGGCGCGAAGCCCGAACGCGACACGGTGCGCTGGTTCTCGGATGCGTCCGCATTGACGCGCTACGGGATCGAGAGCGTCAACTACGGCACGTCGAGCGGCCTCCCTGATCCGGTGCTCGGCGAGAACCTCGATGTCGACGGCCTGGTCAAGATCGCACGGGTGTATGCGCTCGTTGCCCAGCGCGTCTGCGAGGTTGCATGAAGAGCCTGGATGCATTCCTGCCGGCCTACGACTTCTCGACGCGACATGCCGTCGCGGTCGCCGTCGATCCCGTCCGAGCCGACCGAGCACTGCGCGAGGTGACATTCAGGGAGGTTCCGCTGGTGCGCGCGCTGCTGCTGGCGCGTGGTCTCGGGCTGCGGCGGGCAGAGGACACGGTGCTTGGGGCGATGGTCCCACGCGCGACCGTCCTGGAGGACGTGCCGGGTGAAGGAGTCGTCCTGACTCTGAGCGGTCAGTTCTGGCGACTGCGAGGCCGCGGGCCGGAAGCGCCGGCGACGGCGGTGATCGACTTTCGGGCCCTGCCGGGCAGCCTGGCGACCGAAACGCGCGTTCACGTCCCCGACCCGGTGTCGCGAAGAAAGTTCGGGCACTACTGGCGCATCGTCCGTCCGTTCAGCGGGCTCATCCGGATGGTCGTGCTCCGAGCCGCGAAGCGTCGCGCGGAGGCCCTGTGAAGCTCGTCACGTTCGATGACGGCCGGGTCGGTGAGCTGCGCGACGACACGATCGTGGAGCTCGACGTATCGTCGACAAGGGAGTACTTCGAGCGAGCCGGAGACGTGCGTCCCACGGGCGGGGAGCCTGCGCTCGAAGCCGTCAAGCTGCGGGCGCCGATCATCCCGAAAAAGCTCATCCACACGGCCGGCAACTTTCGCGAGCACGAGGAGGAGTCGAAGCGAGTGGGCTGGTCGCACGAGATCGCGCCCTGGATCGTCTTCTTCCAGAACGTCGACGCAATCATCGGCCCCGACGAGCCGATCGTCTATCCGGAGCATCTGACGGAGGAGCTCGACTACGAGCTCGAGCTCGCCGTCGTGATCTCGAAGTCCGGCAAGTGGTTCGGCCCCAAGGAGGCGGCGGACTACATCGGCGGATACGTGATCTTCAACGACATCACCGCGCGCGACATTCAGCGCCGCGAGATGCGCTCCGGTGTGTTCTCCTTCTGTAAGGCGATCGACACGTTCTGCCCGCTCGGGCCTTGGATCGTCACGCCTGACGAGATCGGCGATCCGCACGACCTGCGGATGGAGCTGCGCGTCAACGGCGAGAGCCGGCAGGAGTCGCACAGCGGGAACATGTCCGTGACGATCCCGGAGATCCTGTCGCACTACTCCGCGCTCGGATATTCGGCCGGCGACGTCGTCTCGACCGGCACCGTCAGTGGCGTGGCCGGCTTCAGTGAGGATGCGGCGTCGCTCTATCTCAAGCCCGGCGACGTGATCGAGGCCGAGATCGAGAAGATCGGCGTGCTTCGCAACCCGGTCGTCTCGTGGCAGGACGCCCACGGCGAGCCGGCACCACCGCGCGTTTCCCAGTGAGCTGGGCTCGCGACGACGCCAAGCTCGAGCGCGTCCAGGCGTTGATGGCGGAGGAAGGACTCGACGCTCTCGTCGTCCGCGCGCCGGACAACGTTCTCTACCTGACGAACTTCTGGGGGATGAAGGGCTACGACGCCGCAGTTTTCCCTCGCGAAGGTCCGCCGGTGCTGATCACGATCGAGCCGTCCGCCGCCGATGCCGCCGAGAACGCGTGGACAACGGGTGTCGTGCTCGTGCCCGGGTATGACCCCGACGACCCGCGCCCGCCGCTTTCGCGTACCCTCGAGGCCGTCCAGGAGGCAGCGAGGCCGTACGAGAGAGTGGGTCTCGAGCTCTCGATGGGCACCCAGGCCTCCGACCGGATGGTCGGCGAGCCGACGACCTTCACCAAGGCCTGGTTCGACGCCTTCCCACAGGCTGCCGATGCGACCGTGCTCCTGGCCCGCGCCCGCGCGATCAAGACGGAGCAGGAAATCCAGCGGATGCGGCTGGCAAACGAGATCGCGGCGGCGGCGATGGAGCATGTGGCAGGCGAGCTCCGCCCGGGGATGAAGGAGAGCGAGGCCGCCGCCCTGTGGGAGGGCTTCGTGCACGGCGAGGGCACGGGCTGGAAGGGGCAGGTCGAGCTGGCGCTCGGCTTCTCGCTCGTCTGGTCAGGCCCCGGCATCCGCACGTTCACCGCAACGGGCCACAGGCCGGTGTCCGAGGACGAGCCGACGCTGTTCGAGATCTGGGTCTGCGCGGACGGCTACTGGTGCGACCACACGAAGAACGTCTGCCCCGGAACGCTCGACCCACGCTACGACGAGCTACTCGATGTCTTGCTCGACGTCTATGGACGCGCGCTCGACCACTGCCGTCCCGGAGCGAGTCTCGCCGAGCTCGACGTCATCATCCGCGACGGGCTTGCGCAGGCCGGTTACCCCGGTCAACCGTCACATCCGATTGCGCACGGCGTCGGGGCGCGCGCACACGAGCCGCCCTACGCGCATCAGGCCGGCACCGGGACGATCGAGGAAGGGATGGTGCTCGCCATCGAGCCCGGCGCGTACTGGGAGGGCGGAGGCGGCCTGCGCATCGAGGACAACTTCCTCATCACTGCGGAAGGTGCCTGAGAAATTGTCCAGTTACCCGGACGACTTTAGGTGACCCTACCGGTGGCATTGCTCAGGCCCCTGGCCCGCGAGCACGCGGCGCCATGCCGCGTCCTCAGTCACCCCTGGGCAACCAGCCCAGGGGTTCCCTGCGTCCTTGCATGGCTTGGTGCTCGCGTGCCAGGAGCGTGGCAACGCCACCGGCAGGATCACCGATGACGTTCTGGACCGGCGAGCTGAACGATCCGCATCGCTTCGACGCAAAGGTCGGCTTCTACGACACGACGCTCCGCGACGGCGAGCAGACCGTCGGCGTGGTGCTCAGTCCCGAGGACAAGCTAGAGCTCGCGCGCGGGCTCGACGAGCTCGGCATCGAGCGCATCGAAGCCGGTTTCCCACGGGTTTCGAAAGACGACTGGCGCGCGGTGGAGCTCATTCGCGACGCCGGCTTGAACGCCGAGATCTGGGGTTTCTCACGCGCGGTGGAGGCGGACGTCAAGGCCCTCGTCGAGCTCGGTGTTCAGGCGAGCGTGATCGAATCGCCGATCTCCGACTTGAAGCTGGCAGCGCTCGGTGTCGACCGAGAGGCGATGCTCGAACGGATCGTCTACGCAATCTCGTTCGCAGCGGAACAGGGCGTGAGGATTGCGTTCTTCGGCGTGGATGGCACGCGTGCGGACCCGGGTTACTTCGAGACCGTCTACAAGACGGCGATCGAAGCGGGTGCGCAAGAGGCGGTCGTCGTCGACACGATCGGGATTGCCAGCCCCGAAGGGGCGGCCGATCTCGTTGGGCGCACGAAGGAGTGGTTGGGCAAGGACGTGCCGATCCACTTTCACGGTCACAACGACTTCGGCCTGGCCACCGCGGCCGCTCTTGCGGCTGTGCGAGCTGGCGCGAGCTGGATCCAGGGAACCGTGAACGGCATGGGCGAGCGGGCCGGCAATGCGAACCTTCCCGAGATCGCGCTCGCGCTACGAGGGCTGTACGGCGTCGACACGAACCTCCGCCTCGACAGGGTCCGCGCCTTCTCGGAACAGCTGCGAGAGCTCTCCGGCTACGAGCTCGAGCCGTTCAAGCCGCTGGTCGGCGACAACCTGTTTCGCCGTGAGTCGGGCGCGGTTGCAAGCCAGTTCCACGATCCCCCGGCAATCGAGCCGTACTCCTCCGAGCTCGTCGCTGCGGAGCGCAGCATCGTGCTCGGCAAGAAGAGCGGGATCGATTCGATCCGCATCAAGGCAGAGGAGCTGGGGCTGGACCTGTCGGAAGATGCGCAGCGCGATCTGCTCGCACGCGTCAAGGAGCTCGGGGCGAAGAAGCGCGGGCTCGTCAGCGACGACGAATTCCGCGAGCTCGCGCGTGGCTGACTACGACGCCGTCCTGGTCGGCAGCGGCATCAACTCGCTTGCCTGCGCGGCGTTCCTGGCACGTGGCGGCTGGCGCGTGGCCGTCCTCGAACGCGAAGCTGAGCTGGGCGGCGCCGTGCGGACGGCCGAGCTCACCGAGCCGGGCTTCCATCACGACGTGTTCAGTGCGTGGCATCCACTCTGGGTTGGCGGCCCGGCACATGCAGAGCTCGGTGCCGCCCTTGCCGAGCGCGGCCTCGAGTACCTGAACACCGAGCACCCGACCGGCACGCTGCTCCCGGACGGCACGAGCGCGTTCCTGACCACGAACACCGACGCAAATGCCGCGGAGCTCGAGCGTCATGCCGCAGGCGACGGCGAGCCCTGGAGAGAAACGATCGCGGCCATCGGTGCACAGGCGGAGCTCGTCTTCGGCGTGCTCGGCACCGAGCTGTGGTCGCGCTCCGGACTGAGCCTCGGCGCAAAGGCGTACCGCCGTCTCGGACGCCGCCGTCTCGCGGAGTTCGGCGCCGAGGTCGTCCTGAGCAGCCGGGACTGGCTGACGACGACATTTCGCTCGGAGGGTGCGCACGGGCTCCTCGCGCCGTGGGTCCTCCACACAGGACTCGGGCCCGATGCCGCCGCGTCGGGATTCATGACCCGCGTGATCGCGTTCGCGATCGAAGCCGGCGGCATGCCGGTTCCCCGCGGCGGCGGCGCGCGGCTCGTCGATGCGCTCGTGCGCCTGATTCGAGATCACGGCGGCGTTTGCGAGACCGGCCGTGACGTCGAGCGAGTTCTCGTCAAGTCGGGTCGTGCGACCGGAGTGCGGCTCGTAGGCGGCGACACCGTCGGTGCGGAACGTGCAGTCATCTGCAACGTCACACCGACGCAGCTCTACGGACGGCTGCTCGATCCGGTCGATGTTCCGGCCGGGGTCGCCGAGGCCGCCAGGCGTTTCCGCTTCGGCCGCTGCGACATGCAGATTCACTTCGCCTTGTCGGAGCCGCCGCGCTGGGAGGGTGACGAGCGTCTCGGCAAGACCGCGATCGTCCATCTCACCCCTGGGCTCGACGGGGTCTCGCGAGCCGTCAACGAGGCAGACCGTGGCTTGCTGCCGACCGAGGCGACGGTCGTCGTCGGACAGCCGCTTGCGGTCGACGACTCGCGCGCGCCGGCAGGGAAGGGCATCCTCTGGATCCAGCTGCAGGAATTGCCGTGGCAGGTGAAAGGGGACGCGGCAGGGAAGCTCGACGTCGGGGACGGCACCTGGAACGAGTCTCTGCGCGAGCGCTATGCGGACCGGATCCAGGCGCGGATAGCTCGACACGTCCCGAACCTCGAGTCTTCGATCCTGCGTCGCGTCGTGCTGTCGCCGGCCGATCTCCAAAAGGCAAACATCAATCTCGAGCGTGGCGACCCGTACTCGGGCTCGCTGGCGCTCGACCAGAACTTCCTGTGGCGCCCGTTCGCCCGCCAACCTGGGCACCGCACCGGTGTCGACGGGCTCTTCCACATCGGCGCGAGCACATGGCCGGGCCCTGGGCTCGGGGCGGGCTCCGGGACCCTGGTCGCGAAGGCTCTGTTGCAGCCGCCGGCGGCGCAGCGGCTCGTCGGGCGGCTCGGCGCGTTTCTGCGGCCGGGACAGGAATAGAATCGCCTGCATCCGGCCACGTTTCTCGATCTCGCAGATCACGACCCTGGCATCGACGTTCGCGGCTGACGTCCGCGCCTACGCTGCTGCCGGCGTGGACGGGATCGGCGTGTGGGAGATCAAGCTCCCGGACGGAGGCGATGCGGAGGCTCTCGAGCAACTCGAGGCGAGTGGGCTCGGATCGGCCGCGGCGATTCCGGCCGTGCCGTCGATCCTGCCGCTGCCGCTGATGGAAGGTCCGGAGGAGCCGCAGCAGCGGATCGAGGCGATCTGCGTCTCGCTGCACCGCCTCGCTCCGTTCAAGCCGAGCGGCGTCGTTTGCCTGACGGGGCCGGGCGACGATCGCGACACCGTCGTGGAGGGCCTGCAAACGATCGGGGACGAAGCCGCGCGTGCAGGCGTGCGCGTCGGTCTGGAGCCGGTCAACCGCATCGGCGGGGAGGACTGGACGATGATCTCTTCCCTTTCCGAGGCCGTCGAGCTCCTCGAGGATGCCGATCGGCCTGCGCTCGGCATCCAGTTCGACAGCTGGCACCTCTGGAATACGCCCGAAGTCGTCGGGGACATCGCAAGGTATGCAGATCTTTTCGTCGGCGTTCACATCGCCGACTGGAGCGGAGCGACTCGCGGCTGGTGCGATCGGGTGCTGCCGGGAGACGGTGTCGCCGATCTACCGCAAATCCTGAGTGCGCTCGAACGGGCGGGTTGGGACGGTTACTACGACCTCGAGATCTTCTCCGACAACGGCACGTTCGGCAACGCGTGGCCTGACTCGCTCTGGGACGTGCCGACGGAGGAAGCTCGTTCGCAGAGGAAAGGACGCGTTCGAGCGCGTGTGGGACGTCGCGAATCCGAACGCCGCTTGACCAGGTATCGCCCGGTGTCGTGTAATCACAAATGAGGACGACCCCAAGAGGAGGCACTAGATGAGAGTTCGTGGGAGGTGGGCGTTCGTCACTGTTGCGTTGCTGGCGCTCGTCCTGATCGGGAGCGCGCTGGCGGCGACGGCGGGGCACCGCACCGCACAGGCGAAGGCGCCGATCATCATCGGTTGGGCATTTGACGGGACAGGCAACATGGCGCCGTTCGACGGCCCTGCTCTGGCCGCGGCACAGCTCCGCGTCGCCCAGGTCAATGCGAAGGGCGGCGTCAACGGTCGCAAGCTACAGATCCGCACGTGCGACACCAGCAGAACAACAACGCGGCAACCGCCAAGGCGTGTGCGCTGCGCCTGCTCGGCCAGAAGGCCAACGTCCTCTTCACGACCTGTGACGTCGACTACGCGGCGCCGGTGGTGAGAGCCGCGATCGACCGCGGTGTCCTCGCGATCGCTCCGTGCATCGGCACCGACCAGATGGGCCCGAAGCGCTTCGGCGCGAAGGGACGGCTGGCGTTCAGCTTCGGCAACGTCGCACAGGACGAAGGCTCAGCGATGGCGCAGTACGCCTATAGCAGGGGCTGGAGGTCGGCCGCGCTCGCGACGGACACCGTGATCGTCTACTTCAAGAACGTCGTTCAGGCCTTCGAGGTGCGGTTCAAGCAGCTCGGCGGCAAGATCGTCGCGAAGGAGACGTACCAGTCGCTCGGCGGCAACAACGTTCAGAATGCCGTCAGCCGTCTCAACGACGTCAAGGCGGACGTGATCGTCACGTCGACGGCAGGTGCGTTCGGAGCGTTGTCGACGTTGATCTCCGGATTGCGGTCGCTCGGGAACAACACGCCGATCCTGAACTCGTGGGCCGGCGACGGCACGTACTGGTTGCCGACGAACCCGAAGGTGACGAACTACTGGTTCGTGACGTTCGCATCGTGCTTCGGAGACGATCCGAGCGCGGCGGTCAACAAGCTCGCAAAGCAGGTGAAGGCCGGAACGGGTGGCTTCATCACCGGCCCGTCCGCGATCGACGGTCTCGTCACCGCGATCAAGCGCGCGAACGGCTCGACGAAGGGCATTGTGCTTGCGAAGGTGATGGAGAAGTTCAGGAAGGTGCCCACGATCTCGGGCAACGTCAGCTTCTCCGCGAAGTTCCACACGGTGTTCGGTCGCCGGTACCGCGTGATCCGGATCCAGGACAACGTGCCGAAGGTCGTCGGCACGATCGTGGCCAAGGTCGTAGCGAAGATCTAGGCCGTCTTGCCGGAAACGAGCGGCGACGAAAAGACGAGGAGGCCCGGGGACACACTCCGGGCCTCCTCCGTGTCACGGTCCTTCGAGGGCGTGCATGCCCTGCGCGACGTCACGCTCGAGTTGAGGCGGCGCGAGGTCGTGGGGCTGATCGGCCCGAACGGGGCGGGCAAGTCGACGCTGGTGAACGTGTTGAGCGGCTTCGACCGTCCGAGCGCCGGAACGGTCGAGCTGGAGGGCCGTGACGTGACGCGCTGGAGCCCGAGCCGCCGTGGGAGGCACGGGCTGGCCAGAACGTTCCAGCACAGCCATGCCTTCCGGTCGCTGTCGGTGCAGGAGAACGTCGAGGTGGCGGCACTGGGTGTCGGCACGCCCGCTCGCGAGGCAAGGAGGCGGGCGGCAGAGCTGCTCGAGACGCTCGGGCTCACCGAGCATGCGGGCGCTCCGGCCGACACGCTCGCGCAAGGCGATGAACGGCGACTGGGTGTCGCGCGGGCCCTCGCGACCAATCCTCGCTTCGTCCTGCTCGACGAGCCAGCGGCCGGGCTACCCGAGGCCGAGGTGCCCGAGCTTGCGGATGCGGTCCGCACGGTCCGTGACGAGCACGACGCGGGAGTGCTCCTGATCGACCACAACATGGCGCTGATCATGGAGATCTGCGACCGCATCTACGTGCTCGACCAGGGACGGGCGCTCGCCGAAGGGACGCCGCGGGAGATTCGCGCCAATCTCGACGTCGCCGCGGCCTACCTGGGCGAGAGCGCCAGTCCAGGAGGAACCGTGAGTGCGTCCTGCGCTCGCCGTCGAGGACCTCGAGGTCCGGCACGGTGCCGTGACCGCGGTACGCGGTCTCTCCTTCGAGGTCGGCAAGGGTGAGATCGTCGGGCTGATCGGGCCGAACGGGGCGGGAAAGTCGTCGACGCTGCACGCCATCATGGGTGCAGTCCGTCCCGCCGGCGGCGACGTGCGGGTGAACGGGATCTCCGTCGTCGGCCGGCGCCCCGAAGACATCGCCCGCCGCGGCGTCGCGCTCGTGCCGGAAGGCAGGCGCATTTTCGCCGAGCTGACAGTCGAGGAGAATCTTCGGCTCGGGCTTGCCGGCCGGCGTCGTCGAGACGGCGTCGCCGAGGACATGAGACAGGTCTACGACCTGTTTCCCGTCGTCGAGGAAACCCGCCGCCGAAAGGCCGGGACGTTGTCGGGCGGTCAACAGCAGCAGCTTGCGATCGCGCGGGCGCTGGTTGCGGATCCGGAGGTCCTGCTCCTCGACGAGCCCTCGCTCGGCCTCGCGCCGCGTGTGGTCGACCTGGTCTTCGAGGCACTCGCCGACATCCGCGAGCGTGGTCTCGCGATCCTGCTCGTCGAGCAGCGTGCTCAACGCACGGTTGCGTTCGCGGACCGCTCGCATGTCCTGTCAATGGGGCAGCTGCGGTTGACCCTCGGGCCCGAGTCGGCAGGAGACACCGACGCGCTGGTGAGCGCCTACCTCGCATGACGGCCGCCGTCCTCGGCATCGACTGGCAGACGCTGGCGGACGCGATCGGGCTCGGCGCGATCTACGCGCTCATGGCCGTCGGCATCGGGCTCGTCTTCGGCGTCCTGCGACTCGTCAACTTCGCCTACGGACAGCTGGTGATGGCCGGCGCGTACGCGCTGGCCTTCGCCTCCGAGCGGGGTTGGCCCGTCTCCGTGGGCATCGTCCTCTGCTTCGCGGTCGTTCTCGTGCTTTCGCTGCTCATGGACAGGATCGTCTTCCGGCCGTTGCGCGGGCAATCGCCCGCCGTGATGCTCGTCGCGACATTCGCAGTCGCGTTCCTCTTGCAGAGCATCGCATTGCTGTGGTTCGGTCCGCTCGGGAAGATCTCCGCGTCACTCGCGACGTTGAACCAGCCGGTGACGATCTCCGGCGTCGACATCCGCAAGATCGCGATCGTCGCGACGGTTCTGGCAGCCGCCTGCCTGCTGGTCCTCGTCCTGCTGCTCGGTCGCACCCGTGTCGGGCTGCACATGCGCGCCGCGGCAATGGATTTCCGAACGGCCGAGCTGCTCGGCGTGCGGGCAGGGCGCGTGATCGGTGCTGCCGTGCTGATCTCGGGTTTGCTCGCAGCGGTCGTGGCGGTGATGCTCACGGTCCAGACACCTCTCGTCACGCCTGACTTCGCGCTGCGGGACACGATTCTCGTTCTCGCAGGTGTCGTGCTGGGCGGCATGAACCGCCTCGTGCCCGCGACACTGGGCGGGTTCGCGATCGGTTTCGCATCCGGGCTCCTCGGAGGCGCGCTGCCGACAGACCAGAGTCAGTACCTGCCGACGTTCCTGTTCGCGGCCGTCATTCTGGTTCTCCTGGTTCGACCCGGTGGTCTCTTCACGCGCGAGGGGCAGCAGGCGGTGGAGCGCGTATGAGGCGTGCCGCCGACCCGGTCATTCAGCTCCTCGCGCCGATCGCGCTCGTCGGAATCGCTGCGCTCGTCGGAACGATCGTCTCGACATCGACCGAGACCTACGTGATCAACGCGCTCGTGAATGTCGTGATCGTCGTCGCGCTCTACGTCTTCATCGGCAACTCAGGCGTCCTCTCGTTCGGACACATCAGCTTCGTGGCCGTCGGTGCGTGGGCCGCCGGCGTTCTCTCGATGCCGGTGGAGGAGAAGCCCGCGATCATGCCGAACCTCGCGAGCCTCCTCCGCGACCACACCGATCGGCAACATCTGGTCGCTCGCGCTCGCGGCCGCCGTCGGTGCTGCCTTCGCGCTCGTCGCGGGTCTCCCGCTGATGCGCCTCTCCGGGCTCGCCGCAGGGATCGCGACGTTCGGCGTCCTCGAGATCACCCACAACGTTCTGCGCTACTGGGAGAAGATCGGGCCGGGGCTGAACACGTTCTCAGCCGTTCCCGAGACGACCGGGCTGCTGCAAGCCTCGCTCGGAGCCGGGCTTGCAGTGGTCGTTGCGTTCGCCTACAAGCGCAGTCGGTTCGGCAGGCTCCTCAGCGCGACGCGTGAAGACGCGGCCGCGGCCCGCGCGGTGGGCATATCGGTCTACCGCCAGCGGTTGATCGCGTTCGTGCTCTCCGGCGCGCTCGCGGGGTTCGCGGGCGGCCTCTACGTCCACCTGCTCCCCGTGAACACCGAGTCCGTGTATCTGAACCTCACCTTCCTCACGCTCGCGATGCTCGTCATCGGCGGCGCGACGAGCCTCTGGGGCGCAGTTGTCGGAGCCCTCGCCGTCAGCGCGGTCGACTCGTTCCTCGCCGAGGCCGAGAGCGGTATCCACGTCTTCGGGCAGTCGCTCGACCTTCCGGCGGGTACCCGGATCGTCGTCGTCGGAGCCCTGATGGCCCTGGTGCTGATCCTCCGCCCGACCGGGCTCACCGGCGGGCGGGAGTTCACGTTCCGACAGCGCCGGCCCCGTCGTCTTCTGACAAAGTTCGCAAAGTGACCGATCCGAAGCTCGAACAGCTGAAGCAGCGGCTCGCCGAGAGCCAGGACCTGACGAAGGCCGCCACCCTGCTGTTCTGGGACCAGCGCGTGATGATGCCTCCCGGCGGCGCCGAGGCCCGCGCCGAGGCGAGCGCGACCGTCTCCCGCCTGGCGCAGGAGCGCTTCGTCACGGACGAGGTCGGGCGTCTCCTGGAAGATCTGCGCGGCCTGGAGGAGAGCTCGGACTACGACTCCTTCGAAGCCAGTCTGATCCGCGTCACACGGCGTGACTACGAAAAGGCCACTCGCGTCCCACCGGAGCTCGTCGGGGAGATGACCCACGCCTCGACGATTGCCCTCGCGGCGTGGGGGCCTGCGAAGGAGGCGTCGAACTTCGAAGCGCTGCGGCCGCATCTCGAGAAGAACCTGGAATTGCGTCACCGCTACATCGAGTGCTTCGATCCGCCCGACGAGACGTACGACGTCCTCCTCGACAATTTCGAGCCGAACATGAAGACGGCGGAGGTGCGAGAGATCTTCGATGAGCTCAAAGAGAGCCTGGTGCCGTTGATCAAGGAGATCGCGGACGCGGGGGAGATCGACGACTCGTTCCTGCACGGGAGGTTCGACATAGACGACCAGCGGACGTTCAGCCTCGATGTGCTGGAACGATTCGGTTACACGGAGGACGAGTGGCGGCTCGACCAGACGTCGCACCCCTTCATGTGCACCCCGGGCCACCGCGACATTCGGCTGACGACGAACTTCAGCCCGGACGACCTCAGCTCGCTCTTCGGGACGATGCATGAGTTCGGGCACGGCATCTACGAGTGGGGAGTCGACGAGTCGTTCGCGAGAACGCCGCTCCACTCTGGAGTGTCGCTCGGCCTGCACGAGTCTCAGAGCAGAACGTGGGAGAACCTGGTCGGGCGGAGCCGCTCGTTCTGGCGGTACTTCTACCCGCGGCTGCAGGAGGCGTTCCCGGCGCAACTGGGATCCGTCGAAGAGGAGGCGTTCTATCGAGCGGTGAACAAGGTGCAGCCCTCGCTCATCCGCATCGACGCCGACGAGGTGACCTACAACCTGCACATCATCCTGCGCTTCGAGCTGGAGCAGGACCTGATCGACGGACGCATTGCTGTTGCCGACCTGCCGGAGGCGTGGAACACACGGATGCACGAATATCTCGGGGTCGACGTCCCCGATGACGCCCACGGTGTGCTTCAGGACATGCACTGGGCGGGCGGCGGGTTCGGATATTTCCCGACCTACGCGCTCGGCAACGTGATGTCCGTGCAGATCTGGGAGCGGGCGAAGGAGGACCTCGGCGATCTCGACGAGCGCTTCGAGCAGGGTGAGTTCGGCGAACTGCGCGAATGGCTGCGCGAGCACCTCTACCGACTGGGCCGCAAGTTCACCCCGCAAGAGACGATCGAGCGCGTCACCGGCAGCCCCATCGACGCGAAACCGTACGTGGGCTATCTGCGCGAGAAGCTCGCCCCGCAAGCCGTTTGACGGTCGCGAAGGAATCGCCGCTGCTCGAGCAGCTGAAGGCCGTCCTGGCCGAGGTCGCAGATCTCTACCAAGCACAACAGATCCTCGAATGGGACGCGCGGGTGTCGATGCCTCACGCGGGCGCCGCCGCCCGCGCGGACGTGGCGTCGACGGTGACGCAACTGGCGCACGGACGCTTCACTTCGGATGAAGTCGGAAAGCTGCTGGACGACCTGGACGCTGAGGGCCACGATCCCGACTCGGTCGAAGGAGCACTGATCCGGATCACGCGGCGGGACTGGGAGCGCGCCGCCCGGATCCCATCGGAGCTGGCCGGCGAGATGGTGCAAGTGAGTGGCGTGGCGGTTGCCGCCTGGGACAAGGCGAAAGCTGCATCGGACTTCGAGTCCTTCAGCCCTCATCTCGAACGGCAACTCGAGCTCAAGCGTCGCTATATCGCGTGCTTTCCCGCGACGGAGGACCCATACGACGTTCTCCTCGACGAGTACGAGGAAGGGCTCACGACAGCTCGGCTCGAGGAGATCTTCGGGCGCCTGAAGGGTGAGCTCGTGCAGCTCGTCGATCGCCATCGAGAGGATTCGGTCGAAGAGATCGCCGGCCCATATCCGATCGAGCGTCAGCAGAAAGCAGGGCGGCTTGTGCTCGACGCATTTGGCTACGACCCGGAGTCCTGGCGGCTCGACGAGACGCCGCACCCGTTCGCCACGAAGCCCGGTCTCGGCGACATCCGTCTGACGACGCACACGAGCGAGACGGACCTCACGTCGCTGTTTTCGACCATGCACGAGTTCGGGCACGGGGTCTACGAGTTCGACATCGATCCTTCGTTCGCCCGCACGCCGCTGGGCGGGGGAACGTCGAGCGCAATCCACGAGTCCCAGAGCCGAACCTGGGAGAACCTCGTCGGGCGGAGCCGAGGCTTCTGGAGGTGGTTCTACCCGCAGCTGCAGAGCCTCTTCCCAGACGTGCTGGGGAGCGTCGACGAGAGCTCGTTCGTGCGCTCCGTGAGCGCCGTGCGGCCCGGGCTGATCCGAGGCGACGCGGACGAGGTGACCTACGGGCTCCACATCATCCTGCGGTTCGAGCTGGAACGGGAGCTCCTCGCCGGCACCGTCGCGGTGGGCGACCTGCCGGACGTGTGGAACGCCCGCATGAAGGAGCTCCTGGGCGTTGACGTTCCCGACGATGCGCGGGGAGTCCTTCAAGACATGCACTGGGCGGGCGGGCTCTTCGGGTACTTCCCGACCTACCAGCTCGGCAACGTCATCTCAGTGCAGATCTGGGACCGCGCGCGCGAGCAGCTCGGGGACCTCGAGGAGCAGTTCTCCCGCGGCGAGTTTTCTCAGCTGCGCGAGTGGCTGAGCGAGCAGATCTACCGCCATGGCAGCAGATACCGGCCGCCGGAGCTGTTGCAACGCGTGACCGGGTCCGGCATAGATCCCGAGCCGTACCTCGAGTACCTCCACGCGAAGTTCGCGTGAGACTCTGCGTCATCGGTGCCGGTGCAATCGGCAGCCTGTTCGCCGCCCATCTCTCGAAGGTCGCCGACGTGCTCGTGCTCACGCGTCGTCAGGAGCATGCGCGGCGACTCAACGAGCAGGGGCTCCGGGTCAGTGGAGAGCACGACTTCACGGCTCGCGTGACGGCGACGTCCGACGCCCGGGATCTACCGGACTTCGACGTCGGCATCATCGCGACGAAGGCGACCGGCCTCGAAGGCGCGGCTGAATCACTCGCCGGCCGTTTCGCGGGCGCAACGATCATGACGGTCCAGAACGGGCTCGGTGCGGAGGAGGTCGTCCATCGCCACGGGGAGTGGCCGTTGATCTCGGCGGTGACGTTCATGAGCGGGACGAAGCACTCCGACACGCATGTCGAGTACATCCTGGACACGCCGACCTGGCTCGGCCCGTACGGAGAAACGCCTTTCGAGCGCGTGCAGGGGCTCGCGCAACTGCTGGTCGACTCGGGATTGAAAGCGGAGGCTCTGCCTGACCTGCAGCCGGCCCAGTGGGCGAAGCTCATCTTCAATGCGACCGTCAACGGTGTCGCCGCCTTGACCGGCCTTCCTCATGATGCGCACTTCGCCGCCGAGACGGGCGAGGCCGATCTCGGCCGTCTCGTCCACGCGCTCGTCGACGAGGGCAAGAGCGTCGCCGCGGCGGCCGGCGTCGAGCTCCACGATGATCCCTGGGAGATGAACGTCCTCGCCACTCAGCGTGGGAGCGCGCACTATCCCTCGATGCTCGAGGACGTCGAGGCGCGGCGGCCCACCGAGGTGGAGTTGATCAACGGCGCCCTCGTCCGTGAGGCGGAGCGCCATGGCGTGCCCGCTCCTCTGCAAACCGCGCTGTACCGACTCGTCGCAGCGAGAGAGGCGTCGTACTCTTGAGAGTGTGTGTGGTGGGCTGCGGCGCGGTCGGTTCGCTGTTCGCAGCGAACCTCGCCCAGCTCGACGACGTCGATGTCTGGGCGTATGACCTCGACAGGGAACACGTTGCGGCGATCAACCGCGACGGGCTTCGCCTCAGCGGAGCAGGTGAGGCGCTGGGGCATCTGACGGCGACGTCGGATCCGACCGAGCTTCCGGCGTGTGACTTCGGCATCGTGGCGACGAAGGCGATGCACACGGCGGCGGCGATCGAGGCGACGGCGGCTGCGTTCACTCACGGGTGCGTGGCAACCGTCCAGAACGGCCTTGGGAACGAAGAAGCGATTGCGGAGCACGCCGAGAGGGTGATTCGCGGCACGACCTTCCCGGCGGGCAAGCTGCTCGAGCCGGGCCACGTCCAGTGGGACGTCAAGGGCGACACGACGCTCGGGCCGTTCGAGTCGCGACCGGCTCCTTTCGACGAGGTCGTGCGCCTCGCCGATGCGTGTACCCGCGCCGGCATGCCGACGACGGCCGTGCAGGACGCGCGCGGCTCGCAGTGGCGAAAGGTGATCTTCAACGCCGCCACGAATCCGGTCGGCGCGCTCACGCGGCTGACACACGGACGCGTGTGCGAAGACCCCGAGCTCCGGCGGCTCGTCAGCGGCCTCGTGGACGAGGGAAAGGCGGTCGCAGCCGCACAGGAGATCGAGCTCGACGCCGATCCGGAGGACCTCATCGACCATGCGGCGAAGCCGGAGGTTGCCTACGACCACAAGGCGTCGATGCTCCAGGACGTCGAAGCTCGGCGGCCGACGGAGATCGACTACTTGAACGGCGGCATCGTCCGCTTCGGCGACGAGCACGGCGTCCCGACACCGTTGAACCGTGCCATCTGGTCGCTCGTGAAAGGGTTGGAGCAGTCATGGTGAGTCACGAGGAAGTCGACCGCCGCTACCGGCTCGTCCGGGAGGCGATGGCAGAGCAACAGCTGGACGCGGTGCTCGTGTGCGGCTCCGAGTACAGCGGCTTCGAGGGCGCGGTCACCTACCTGTCGGGCTTCGTGGTCGTGCACCGTTACGCCTACGTTCTGCTGCCGCGGGAGGGCGACCCCACGATCATCTTTCCCACCGAGGCGCGCTACGTCGGGGAGCACGGGACCTCGTGGATCGAGGACCAGGTCTTCGTGGACCGGCCCGGTCGAATACATCGGCGACCGGCTGGCCGCACAACGCGTGGGCGTGTACGGGCTCGACTACGCGATGACGGTCCGCGACTTCGAGGGCACGCACCTCCGGGTGGAGCTCGTCCCGTTCGACCTCGAGTTCGATCTGGCGCGCGCGGTCAAGAGCTCCGAGGAGATCGAGTCGGTGCGCGACTCGGTGCGCATCAACACCGAGGGCTTCTGGGCCTTCTTGGAGGCGTACCGGCCGGGGAAGTCGGCCGCGGAGGTGCTCGCTCCTGCCGAGCGTCTTTTCGTGGAGGAGGGCTGCGGCCGTCTGACCATGAACATGGTGCTGATCGGGCCCTGAGTTCGCGATGGCTCGCAGGCACATGATCCTCGGCGACTTCTGCATTCCCTCGCTCGAGGTCGCCGGGCCGGGGGGCCACTGGGTCGAGGTGTCGCGGGCGCTCGGCGAGCCCAATGCCGAGGTGAGCAGGATGCTCGAGGCCTACGAGGAGTACTTCGAGGTGGCGAAGTCTGCGCTCCGTCCCGGCGCGACGGCTCACGACGTTCACCGCGCGGTCTCGAAGGGCTTCACCGACCGTGGCTACCACCTCGGGCACGTGACGGGCCACTCGATCGGCATGACGATGATCGAGCATCCGAAGATCGGTGAAGGCGTCGAGACCGAGATCCGCGAGAACATGGTCTTCTCGATGCATCCCCACGTCATTGCGGACAACGGCGTGGACTGTCTCTACATGCAGGACACGTGGCTCGTCACCGCGGACGGCGGCGAGCCGCTCGCGGGACTGCCGATGCGGATCTTCCGCGCGGGCGAGTCTCGCGCTTAGAGCTCGGCCAGCTGCTCGTTTTTCTGACGTGCCTCGGTGATGCTCGTCTCGAGACGGCTCAGGAACATCCGGAAGCCGACGACACACAGGGCCGTAAGGAGTGCAAGTCCAATGACGACGAAGTCATGAAACATGACCGCGGCAACTACCCCGATGCAGGCAAGAATCACGAGATGGCGTCCCGACAGCCACCTCGCGAACCACCCGTTTCGCGCGGAGTGCAATTGCTGCTCTCTCCTGTCGATCACCTCGAGCGCAAGTGACGCATCACGCGGATCAGCGACAGCCTGGCCTCGAGCAACGGCACGGACGATGCGGCGCCTCTGCTCGACGGGGACGCTCCTCCACTTTCTCGTCCACTCGTCGTCGCGGCGCTGCAATTGTCCGGACTGCCCTAGCCGACTTCGGCGTGAATCCGACTGCTCGACTCTTTGAGCCTCACCGGCGAATCGTAGCCCTGGCGAGGCCTAGTGGCCGCAGGCGCAGATTGTCTCGCCGAGCTCCGACCGCTCCAGCTTGAGGCCGCAGCGCCCGCAGAGTGGCGGAGCGATCCGAGCCCGCAAGAGCAGTGCCCGCATCAGGCTGGCCCAGAAGACCATGTAAGGGACGAGAAGCTGGCCGCTCATGGCTTCCGGTATCGGCGCTGGGGCCGCCCGGGTTTAGCGGACGGGCGCGTCCGCCAGTCCAGCCAGTCAGGCTCGGGCTGGCGCATCCGAACGAATGTCCTACTGGTAGGCGCTGGGTAGAATGGCCGCGTGGGCTGGCTGATGATCGCCCTGCTGATTGGCACCGTTGCGGCCGTCATCGGCGCGGAATGGCCGCGCCTTTCGGGCCGCTTCGGAAACGAGGCGCGGCATCGCCGTGAGCGGCAGCAGCGCAAGAGCCAGCTCAAGCTGCTCAAGACGGAGACCGAGGAGTTCGCGGCGAGCGTCGAGCGCGACCTCAACAAGCTTCCGACGATCGAGGAAACCGACCGGAAGCGTTAGCTCCTAAGGTACGACGAACGTCGTCCGCACCGTGCGGGTGTTCGGCAGGATCCGCGCGACGTTCTCCATGTTCTTCGTCTCCTGATAGTCGGCGGCTGTGAAGCTCAGCGTGTGCCGGCCGCGTGCATCGCCGGCCAAGGACAGGCGGGCCCGGCCGGACCCAAACGTCACCGGGACGAAGTTCCCGTCGATGCGCGCCTGAAGCGAAACCGGGTCGACTCCGGCACCGCCGTCTCGGACAGCCAGCTCGAGGAAGCCGTTCCGAACGCCGAGCACTCGGACCGACGGAGGCCGAACGTCTCCCTGCCAGAATCGAAAGCGGAATCCACCGGATCGCGCGCCGCGTGGGGTGTCGAAGACGATGTCGTACACGCCGAGACCCGGGAGGGCCACGCCGGCAACGAGCCGGTGACGACCAAAACCGGGGCGGTACGGATTCTGGTCGAGGGGCAGGGCCGTGTAGCCCGCGAGGCGGTTCTCGTCGCCGTTGCGGACGACTCGAGGCTCGACCACCACACCGCGGTTGCGCGCGATCACGGCTACGCCGAAGTTCGCAATCCGCCGCCGGATGTGGACGCGATACACGATCTCGCGACCAGTCAGGCGGACCGGGAAGGCAGCGTGGCCGGGGAGGACGTCGGGATAGCGATACGAGGACACGCGCGCCGCGCCGAGCGACGTGTTCGCCGCGTACTCGCCCGGACGAGCGAGTGCGACCTTTCGGTCGAGCGGAAGCCGCGGACGCTCTACGCGGATCCAGAACGGGATCCTGCGCCGGGTTCCCTCGCGCGAGAGGATCACGAAGCCGGTCACTTCACCCTCGCGGGCGTTGCGAGGGATGACCGCGCGGACTCGAAGAGGGCCGGGCACGGTCGCCTGAGCCGGAAGCGAGAGCGGTGCGTCGGCGATGCTGGTGGTGACGTTCCAGACGCCTGCGCCTCCACCTGCATCCGCCAGGCTCACAGTTCGTTGCGCAGTCGCGCCCGGTTTGAGCAATCCGAAGGAGAGGTTGGTCGGGCTCGCGAACACGAGCGGCTGATCGGCCCGGACGAGGTCGATTCGCCCGCCGCCCTCGCGCAGTGGGTTGACCTCGGCGGTGCCGCCGTTGTGAACGGGAGCGCCGGTGAGCACGAGCGCGGACTTGATCTGCGCCGGCGTCCAGGTCGGGTGACGTTGCCGGAGCAGCGCCGCCCCACCGGCGACGTGCGGCGCGGACATGCTGGTGCCGCTGCTCTCGACGAACCCACCGCCGGGTGCTGCAGACGCTACGCCTTCGCCTGGCGCTGTGACGTCCGGCTTCAGGGTGAGGGAATACGGCGTCGGCCCGGCCGAGGAGAAATCCGCGATGTTGTCGACGTCAGGGCTGCCGTGGCCGCCGCTCGAGGCCGCGACAGAAATCGTCTTCGTGGCATTGGCGGGTGACGTAATCGACCCGACGCCGAACTCGCCGAAGTCATTGCCGGCCGAGACCGTCGAGACGACCCCCGCATCCGCGGCCGCATTGAGGGCTTTTGCCACCACGTCGCGACTCGGGTCGATCTCGGTCTCCCCGAGCGACAGGTTGATGACGTCCATGCCGTCGCGCACGGCAGCCTCGATGGCAGCGGCGAGCTCCGGTGCATTCCCGTTTGCGCCGAACTCACTGGGGATGCCGAGCGCCTTGTAGTTGCCGAGGTAGGCGCGGGGGGCGATGCCGGAGAGCCGGAAGGCGCCGGTTCGCGTCGGCGTGTTGTTGTTTCCCGCCGCGATGCCGGCGACGTGAATGCCGTGATCGGAGAGGTCGGGGTCGAACGGCAGCTTCGCGTTGGCGTAGACCGGTGTCGCGGGAGCGAACGCCCGCGCGACGATCACCTTCGGCGTCGTATACGCGGTCTGACCCTTCGGAAAGCCAGGCGGATATGCGTACCCTGCCGGTGCGAAGAACGGATGCGTCTGATCGATTCCGTCGTCGACGATCGCGATCTTCACTCCCTGCCCTGCGGTTGCGAGAGTCGGCCCCCACACGGTCGGCGCGCCGATGATCTGCGGTGTCTTGTCGAGCAGTGTGTGGTAGCCGATGCTCGGCCAGACCTGGGCGCCCGCCACGCGTGAGAGCCTCGCGAGCGCGGAGCGCGGGACGACGACGGCGAAGCCGTTGAGCACGACACCAAAACGCCAGCGGACGCGGGCCGGAGGAATCTCCGCGTGGATCCGAGCCTGCAACGTCCGCTGGGCTGTGTCGAGCCGGCGCAGGTAGCTCCGGCTGTCAGGAGCAGTGAGCAGGAGCCGGTTCGGCCGAGCGAATGATGAAAAGGCAAGCGCGTCCTGCCGGGCGAACACCTCGGCCAGCGGCGGCGCCTTCAAGGTGACGACCACCTCGACGTTCGCGGCGTGGGCCGCAGGAGCGACCGCGAGTGCCAGCAGTCCGCAGATGAAAAGACCCCGTCTCAGGCCCGAGATCGTACGGGTTCATAGCCGAATCGCGGCGTTAGTGAGCTGAACGCCTGGCTAGACTGTGCGTCCGCGCGGATGTGGCGGAATTGGTAGACGCGCACGGTTCAGGTCCGTGTGGGGGCAACCCCGTGGAGGTTCAAGTCCTCTCATCCGCACCTCAACGATTAGCAGGGGAATCGCCAGACAGCTCGCCCGTGTGGTCCACGCTCAGTCCACGAACGCTTTCGGCTCCCTAGCCGCGCGTGTTGTCTGATCCAACGATCGCGTACAGACCCGCTGCCATGCGTTCGTCCGACGGATCCTCGTTGCTCGTCTGTCCGGCACGAAGCTGCCTCTGTCCCGGTGCCTTCCACGCTCGCTCACGCAGTAGGCGAACGTGCGTCCGCTGAGGGACGTGTCGTGCTTCATCGTCCATCCGGAATCGCAGTACACCTCGTACTTCGGCCCGCTGGCGTAGAGACCAGCCGCGACTGCGAGCAGCGCGACTACTACCACGACTGCGGGAGTGAGCTTGGTCTCTTGCCCGTCCGGCGTCGAGGATGACAAGCACCGTCATGATCCTCCCGACGCAACCGTAGCGCTGTCATAGTTGTCGAGCAGCCCACGCAGGTATTCCTCGCTGTCGGGCAGCAGGTGTCCGTAGGTTTGGTCGATCATCTGCACCGATGTACCCATGATCTTCGCCAAGTAGAACAACTGGAAACACGTCCGGCACGTACTCCGGTTGGGCGAGTTGATGTGAAACTCATTTCGGTGCTTGCACGGCTGCCCACGCGTAGGTGGTCGATCATTCTGGCGTCCAGGTTGGCTCATGGGCTCATCTCGATCCTGTTCTTGTCTTGCATCGCGCTCATTTACCTCGCGGCATGGCGAGGGAAGGCAGATGCGGTGACGCTCGCGGCGCTTGGAGCACTCTGCCTCGAGGGGGTGCTGGTGTTCGTGAGCCGTGGCGACTGTCCGCTCGGGCCGCCGTTGCGCAGGCTGGGTGATGGACGCCGGTCAACTTGTCCCTGTCGCCCCGCGCAGCCAAGCTCGCTGTACCCATACTCGCCGTGGTATCGGTGCTCGGCGCTGTGCTTCTCGCCGCCCGGACGCTGTAAGCGCACCAGCGGGTGGGTGGTCGAGTCCAGCCGCGAGCGCGAGGAAAGGAGAACCGCAACCTGCGCCTCGGGCTCATTGTTCCGTGTGGAGGAGGTTGCGGTCTCAAACACACGGAAACTTGGTCATGCCGCTAGGAACAGATCGGTGCGAGATATGGATCTGACGCCAGCGGTTGCACCTTCATATGCGGGGAAGGTGACGGGACCGAATTCCATCACTGTTGCTTCGCGGATGGTTCTTCTCCGGCAACCTCAACGGGTTGTAGTTGGATCGATGCTCGCCCGCTCCGGAACGCTGCCGACGTGCTGCGACTGGAGCTGATGAACTGAAATGGTCGGTTCGCGAAAGAACTGCCGCTACGCGGTCGGTGCTCAGAAGGCGTTCGCGGCCGACTTCCATTCTCGGAGGCGCTGCGCGATGAGCTCGGCCCGCTCCTCCTCGGTCCCGCCGTCCAGCACCTGGAGGTCTTGGGGATCGGCTCGAAGGTAGACGCCGGCGGTTCGGGCATTCAGCGCGGGGTCGCGATCCGACCGTGTCGTCCAGTACCCGGTGGCGCGGTCGGTCGTTTCCACCGTGATCTCGCCGGTTCCTTCGAGCTGGGGGGCATTCGGGTCCGGGGGCTCGCCCTTCCAGAAGTAGAGGATGCCGGCCGGATCCCTGCGCTCTTTCGCAGCCTCGCTCCAGTAGCGGGCCGACAGGGTCCCGTCCTCCTGCCAGGCCCGGCCGGTCACCTTCAGCCCACCGTCGCGGTCCCGCGAGATGCGTAGGAAGCTCACTGCCGACGGTTCCTCCTCGCTCCGCATGGTGAGCGAGAGCTGCCACCACGGCCCCTCGACCGGTCCGCGGCGTCCCTCGGTCTCGATCGCCTTGCGGAGCTTCTGGTTGATCGCGCGAACCTCCGCCGGGCTGGGTGGCCGGGGTCGCTAGCGGACGGAGGTCAGCCCGAGCAGGTCGCTCGGTAGCTTCGAACCGTTCGCGTGGAGGATGAACGTGCGCCGGATGCCGAGCGCCCCACCGAACAGCCCAGCCTCGAAAACGACGTTGTCGCGCGGCGACGCCTGGCCGGACTGGGACGCATCCGTCGTCGTCCAGTCGTCCTGGGCGAACACGAACGCGGCGAAATCGACCTCCTGGGACAACTCGACGAGCCGGTCGAGGGTGGAGGGCCGCCCCGGGTTGAACGTGGTCGTCCAGGGCTCGACGTCGGCGACGTCCTCGAGCCCGCGCGTGATCGCCTGGAGCAGTTTGGCCTGCTTGCCCGACGACCCGAGGAAGATGCGCGGCTTGTTCATGCGCGATTCATGATGACGGACATGGCGCACACGCTACGCGGTCGGCCAAGCCGCCTACGAGCCCTTGGCACTGCACTAACCGTTCGTGTTCTTGGCTAGGCGAATTGCTGCGCGTGCCTTCTTGAGCTTCATAAGGCCCTTGCAGACTTTCCGCTTGAGGCTGGTTTCGAGCGGGTCTGACAGCTTCGACTGCGAGTGCGGCTCAGGCCAGAGGTTCTTCGGGTTCCGCGGCGCACCGCCCAGCTCGAGCGGGATGAAGTGATCGTCCTCGTACTCGGACGGCGAGCCCGTCTCCTCGTAGAGAACCATCTGTTTGATCTTGAGCGCGTTCGTGTAGCTGACCGGCGGGCGAATCGTCTTCGTCCAGCCGCTCTTGCAGATCGTCTTCTTGATGGTCGACTGACGCACCTTCGGGTTCAGTGCGCCTGGGGTTATCTTCGGGTCGGGCAGGATGATGCTCGGCAGCCCCGGCCCCGGCGTCGTGAACGTAGTCGTGGGGCTCGTCGTCGTTGTTGTCGTGCTGTCGTCTGTCGTGCTTGTTGAGGTTGATTCGGTCGCGGTGGTTGCCGTTGAGGTCGAGGCTGTCGTCGTCGCCGGCTGACGCGGAGCGGCAGTAGTAGGTCAGTCCCTCGTAAACGATCGTCGTCGTGTCGAGTGACGGGTCGTACTCGGGCGCACCCGGCTCGGCGCAGTCCCACGCCAACCCGGTCGTCTAGATCAGTCCACACATAGGTGTGGTGGTCAGACGGGCAGGTGTGTTGCGTATGGCAGCCGGATTGATGGGAAGGGCGCCGTGTGCGACGGCTCCCGCGAGAGCGAATCCGAGCAGCGCGAGCACGACAGCGACTGCGACGAATCCGACCTTCACTCTCATATCCAGCGATCAAGCGTACGCGAGAAGCAATCCGCGGGGATTGCAGGGGGAGTTTCCCAAAAGGGAAGCGAGTCTTCTAAGCGAGGGACGCACCCCCCTGACGGCACCCAATCCGGACGCCTCTGCGGCACGGCACCCGGACGGGACGGGGGAGTCGCCCCCCTCGACCGTTCGTTCTGGCTCGGAAGAGGTGCGCCCCACCCCTATCGACCGGCGGTGAGGCGTAGACCGGCACCGATGGGTTACTTTTAACAACGCGCCCAGGGTTCTCGGTCGCCTGACTCCCCAACTCCCCAAGACGATCGAGTTCGCGGCGTGGGCCACAGGCGCCGCGCCCTGGGCGTTACGCCAGAGAAGCGGCGTAGGCCGATGGTCTCGGCCTTTTCGTTCGAACGTCCAGCGTGGGTACCTGTCCATGCTCACACGATTCGATAAGTGGGCGGGCGACCTGTGGTCCGCCCGCCCACTTACGCACCGGGTCGGTCCACCGGCCCCACTAAGCTAGGCCGACGCCGTCGCCCCAGCGGCTCACACCGATGACCAGCCAGGGCACAGCTCACGGACGTTTCCAACGGGCGATCCACGCCGGCCATGTTCAGAACGCGGAGATGGCCGCGAGGGAGATGGGCGGACTCTCGCTCGCAGACGCACTCTCGCTTTGCGAGCTGCTGGCGAAGACCGACGTGGCGCGTTACGAGCGTGCGGCGTTGCGCTGGCTTCAGCGGTTCATCGACGAGCGGTTGCCGCCGCTCACCGAGGTTGCGCTTGCTGCGTCAGCTCTCGCCGAGCTTCGGCACGGCCACCGAAACGTTGGCGTCGAGACGCTCAAGCGCTTGCTCCATCGTGGCTAGTTCAGCCGGCCACTCGCCGCCTCGTGTCAGAAAGCGCAGCGACGGGTAGGGACCGTTCATGACAGATACAGCCACCCCACCAGAACACGACCGCGAAAACCAGGAGTCGTCTGAGGACGAAGGCAAGCAGTCCCAAGAACAAGACTCCGAGGAGCGACGGCAAGCAGCTGACAGCGACGAGAGGACCATGACCGAGAGCGGCGGTTACGGATCACCAGACCCCCGGAAAGAGGAATCGCCTTAGACGAAGATGCGTTGACGCCGCTTGTTGATCGCCGACTCCCGCTCGAGCTGGACCACGAACACACCTCGTTCAACTAGCTACCGCGACACGGACAGCTAACGTCGAAGGCCGTCTACCACGGTCGGCGAAGCGCTCAACGCCGTCTGTTCAGTTGGGACGAGTTGGCGACGCAAGGGGTCGTCAGCCCGCAAGCGGTTCGTCAGTGAGGTGACCGCGCAGGGAGGTCAGCGAAGCGTCTGACGACGCTTCCACTCGCGAATCTCGTCCTTGCTCATGCCGTCGAAGACGCGGTTCCGATGGTGAATGCCGAACCAGCGGGCAGGGAACCGCCACTTGACGGCTCGGCCGATGGCGGTGCGGCGGCACCAGCACTGGGAATCGCAGCCGCAATTCAAGTTGCGCGGATTGTGGATGCGCTGAATGAGCGTCCGACTCATGCGCCTCAGGATACGCCTCGCCTTAGTGGCGGTCATCCACGACTCATGACCTAGCCGGATAGCCACACAGCTCCACGTCCGCCGCCCACCCCGGGGTACCCGAAAAAACCCGCGGGACGTCACGTCGCGCGCCGAAGCCGGTTCAGCCGCGAGTGAGAAGTGGGATGAAGTTGTCGTCGAGTCCGTTGGTGTGGTCGATGATGTCGCTGCCGCTGGCGAGTACCCCGTCCGGCTTGGTCGACCAGCGGGAGCTTTTGCCGAAGGCGAGGTAGGCGTCCCAGACGATGTCCCCGGGCGCGCCGAGGCCGCCGATCGAGTGGTCGGCGAACCAGCGGCCGGCGAGCCGGGGGCCGTCCCAGAGGCTGACGACGCGCGGGTCGTCGAGCACGTGTGCGTCCCAGGCGCCGCGTGAGTCGCCGGCGAGCATCGGCAGCCAGATCGCGTACACGGTCAGCTTCGCGTGCGGGTGGGCGTTAAGGATGTGCGTGCGGACCCAACTGGCCCCCAGGGCGCAGACGCTTCAGGTGGGCGAGGCGAGCAGGATCAGGCGTGGCTCGCCGGAGCGGGTGTTGAACATCGAGCGCAGCTGGCCGATATCGCGCAGGTCAGTGAGTTGCCGGGGACCTGGAACTCCGCTTGTTGTCGATCCAGCTGCCGATGTCGACGCTGGCTGTTGAGGTGCTGCGTTCTTGGTACCAGCGCAGCCGGCTGCGAAGAGCGCGAAGGTGGCGGCGAAGATCACGAGCCGGATCACTGCCGCACGAGTCCGGTGGAGGTGGCGCGGCGGCGGCGCTGCCACAGGCTGGCGAACAACGCGAGTGCGACGATGGCGCCGGCGACGACGAGGATCAGCGATCCGCGGCCGTCGGCGAAGTTG
The DNA here is from genome assembly GCA_963779965.1 of uncultured Actinomycetes bacterium. Taxonomy (GTDB): domain Bacteria; phylum Actinomycetota; class Thermoleophilia; order Gaiellales; family Gaiellaceae; genus 3-1-20CM-4-69-9. The sequence continues at coordinate 54,188 of CAWAAP010000004.1, forward strand.
CGGGCCTGGCCGGAGAAGCGGACGCCGAAGCTGACGATCGGGTCGTCGGCGACGGTGGCGGTGTCGCCGAACTGCAGCCGCGCCCAGTAATAGAAAAGGTAAGCGCCGGAGGCAAGCAGGAGCAGTCCGGCGATCCGGTTCATGTGCGGCAGCAGCGGGCGCACGGCTCGAGCGGCACCTTCGCGTGCGAGCGCGACAAGCACGGAGAGCGCCATCAGAACGACGGCCATGCCGGCGCCGTAGGCGAGAAAGGTCGTGATCTTGCCGCCGCCGCCAAGCGAGGCGCCGATCAATGTTAGGAACAGCGGCAAGGTGCAGCCGAGCGAGGCGGCGCCGTAGCCGATCCCGAAAAGCAGCATCGCCCCGAGTCGGCGCTCGCGCCGTGGCCGCACGCTCAGATGCACAGGGAGGCGGAGTTGCCTGCCGAGCAGCGTCAGCAAGCCTGCGAGCGCAAGCGCGGCGCCGGTCACGAGCCCGGCCCAAGGGACGGCGCGTGCGATCGCGCCGGCGCCATAACTGACCGGCAGGCCAACGAGTGCGAAGAAGCCGAGGAAGCCGACCGTAACCAATGCGCCGACAAGTAGCCCCTGCAATGCGCGGGTGGGCGCCGGCGGCAATCGCCGCTCGTCCGCGCCGAGGTAGAAGGAGAGGAAGGCGGGAAGCAGCGGGAAACCGCACGGGTTAATCACGGAGAGACCTCCGGCCACAAGCGCGATCGAGATCGGAACGGGGCTGATCTTGTTCCTCCTAGCGTCGGACTCTCAGGCTGAGAACCCCTGCAAAGCGTACGCCCCGCGCACCCGACTCGCTTGGACGCGGATATGGGACGTAGCGAGCGCGGACAAAACGAAATACCGGTGTCGAGACGCTGAAACGCTTGCTTCGCCACGGGTAGCCGAATACGGTCCACGCGATGCGCCTGTATGCGCTCACCGAGCTTCACGACCCGGAAGCGATAGAGCTCTTCATTAGCGAGGAGGACGCCAAGCGTGCGCTCGAGGACTGCCTGAGAGATGAGCCCCAGTGGCATGGCCGCCTCGAGGTGACCGAGGTCGAGCTCGACCACGAACACACCTCGCTGAACTAGCTGACTGTGAGTCTGACTCGTCCGATCGCGTGTGTCCTGCCGCTTAGCGGCCCGCTGGTACGTCGCACATGAACGTTCGCCGCGTGGACGAAGACGACCGTGAGACGTTGTACGCGCTCTGGGACGAGTGGGTCGAGCGGGAATCACCTGTTCCGTCGTGGGTGGAAAGCGCCCGTGAGGAGACGCGGGCGCAGATCGACGTCGCGATTAGCTCTGGCTGCGCGGTGATTGCCGAGGAGCGCGGCGACGTTCTCGGGTTCGCCTGCGGCGTCGTGACAGGGCAGCGCACGGGCGACCTGACGGAGCTCTATGTGCGGCCAGAGGCGCGACGCCGGGGGATCGCGCGGGCGCTCGTCAGGGCAGTCGTGGTCGCGCTGCGCGAGCGCGGGGTAGTTTCAGTGACCGGCGGCGTGGGGCCTGAGAATACGGCAGCACGGAGCTTCTACGAGAACGCCGGCTTCCAAACGGTGGAGCTTCGCTTGGTCGGAGACGCTGAAGTGCTCGAGCGTCGCCTCGCTGAAACTGCCGGTCGACGCCGTCGTGAGTAGACCCTCACAGCGACACTTTTTCTCGCGGAGAGTGAGCCGGGTAGCCACACGCCATTCGGTTACACGTCCGCCTCCCACCCCAGGGGTACCTCGAACGCGGAAAACCCGGCGAGACGCTTGGCTACCTCACCTAGTTTGGTTTCCAGAGCAGGCCCTGATGCGAGCTTGCTCTGCGGCCGCTCGCGCCTCTATAGCCTCTGCCGGTTGCTTCACGCAGAACGCGAGGAGGTCGCGGTGAGCGAGGAATCAGGGCTCCAGGGATGGCACCGCTTCATCGGTAGGTGGGAGACCGAGGGAGCCCACCCGATGCTCCCTGGCGAGCCTATCCGTGGAACGAGCACCTTCGAGTGGCTTGATGGCCAGCGATTCGTGATCTGGCGCTCGCACTACGACCATTCGCAGATCCCGGACGCGATCACGGTCATCGGTGTCACCGACGGGCAGCTGTCCATGCATTACTTCGACTACCGCGGCGTGTACAGGGTGTACGCCGTCAGCCTCGATCAAGCCACGTGGCGGTACTGGCGTGACGCGCCTGCGCCGGACTTCTCGCAGCGCTTCACCGGCACGTTCAGCGATGACGGCAACACGATCACGGGCCGAGGTGAGCTATCGCAGGACGGGAGGACCTGGGAGGACGATCTTGCTCTCAACTATCAGAGGGTGGTGTGAGCTCGATCCGCAAGCGCGCCGACCCCCTACGGCGTCGCGCAAAACGCTGCTTAGCTGTGCGGCGAGCCGGCGAACACCGCCACTCCGAGCTGCTCCATGAGACCAAGGTCATCGCGGTGGTTCCAGATCTCGATGACTTTGGCGTCATCACCGAAGCGAAAGATGTTGACGCCGGAGAACTCAGCACGCCTGCCCGTCGCCGCGATGCCACCCCAACTTCCGCTGTGCGTGCCGGAAGCAGTCCAGCGAGCCGCTACCAGGTCGTCGTCCCCGATGACGAGATCGACGCGCCATTGAAGATCAGGGAACCCGCTTCGAAACGCTTCCGCAATCATTGCCTGTCCAGCAGGTCCGGGATCCGCTTGCGTCGAGCGCAGATCGTGGCGTACATAGTCAGGCGCGAACACTTCTTTCGCGAAGTCGACGTTCCCGCGTGCCCAGACTTCGTCGTAGAAACGCTCGATGAGCCGCTTGTTAGCCGCAGCGTCCATTCGCGCCAGTGGATCTTAAGGCGAAGATCGGGGCGCTGCGTGATCGTGGGCGAACGTTCGACGCCTGCTCCGCGTAAAAAACCCGCGGAGAGTTAGCCGGGTGGCCATCCGTCTTCTCAGATTTGCGTGATCGGGGTATCCCGTCCTACGCGTGTTCACATGATCAGCAGCCGATACCCCGCGATAACTTGGCGATGCACAAGAACACTCGACCAGGCGGCGTTGACTGCCGCTCGTCAGACGCGATCATGGAACAAGTTGTGTCTCATGCACTAGACGGTGAGAGAGCACTGCAGCTCGCACGAGCCGCGCTTGCGGCCTACGACCTTCCTAGTCGGATACAGATCCGGCCAATTCGCCTTCTCAACAATGCGGTGTTCGAGGTGAGTGGCGACGGGTTGCGTCTCGCGCTCCGCATCCACCGGGCCGGCTATCGGTCGATTGACCATGTGCGATCGGAACTGCATGTCCTTGAGGTCGTGGCCGATGCGCTGGATGGTTCCTCTGTCGCGGTTCCGCGTGCGATGTCCACCGTCCACGGCGATCTCATTGCCCGCGTGGGCAAGGGTAGCGAAGCGCTCGACTGCGATCTGCTGACGTGGATCAACGGTCGTGTTCTCAGACACGGGTTCGGTCTCGGAGTGCGTTCGGCGTTCCTGCTGGGTGAGGGTCTCGGTCGTGTGCACGAGGCAACGCAACACCTCGTCGAATCCGACCACCTCGATCTGCCGCGATGGGACGCCGACACGATGTTCTCGGAAGCATCGCCCTTCCAACCGGGATCGATGGAAGCCTTTCTCGCTCCTCCAGCCTGGGATCTCTTCCAGGAAGTCACTCAGAGGACACGCGCCGTGTTTGATCAGCTCGGCCGGGAGCAGTTGGGGATCATCCACAACGACTTCATCCTGGGCAATTGCCACTTCGAGCGGGATCGCGCGGGGTGGAAGCTCGGCATCCTCGACTTCGACGACCTCGGCTGGGGCTACCTGCTCTACGACCTTGCTCCGCTCCTGGGCAACCTCTTCGACTGGCCAGATGCCTACATCCGGCTTCGACGGGCGTTTCTCGACGGGTATCGGAGCAGGCGACCACTCTCGGACGAGCTCGAACAGCATCTTCCCGTGCTGATGGCCGCACGGCATGCCGCCACTCTCACCTGGCTCGCAGGAAAGCAGCGACGCGGCGAAACAGACGTGCCGATCCCGCAAGAGGTCGAGATCCGAGTCGCACAGATGCGACGTTGCCTCTCGGTCGGGTGACATTCCCGAGCACTGGCGCAGGCGAGCAACGTTGCGTTAGTCGGCCGTCCATATCATCTCGCGCGAAGTGTGACAACCGAGTGGGGTGCCGAGGTGGAGCGTAAGAAGCCTGATGTCGAAGCTTTGCTTGAGATCCTCAACCAGCACGGGGTTCACTATGTCGTCACCGGATCGGCCGCGGCGATGCTGCACGGGGTTGCGCTTGAGCCCGGAGACCTCGACATCACGCCGGCGCTTGACCACGACAACCTCGACCGGTTGCGACGGGTACTGGAGGCGATCCACGCGCGCCAGTACGAGAACATGGCCTTCGGTCACTGGGAGACGACCGCGGCCGGCGAGCACCGATGGGTCACCGATGAAGCTACTCCGGAGAACCTCGCCGCACGGGCCAGCTGGACGCCGAATCCACGTAATCCGACGAGCTTCGATTACCTCCTCGACTCCGACCTCGGCTCGATCGACATCGTCCCGACGATCAGCGGCACCTTTGAAGAGCTGGCCCCTCGCGCAGCCAACGTGCAGAGGGATGGGCATTCAATCCTTGTCGAGGCAGTGTCAGACCTGCTCGCGACGTTAACCGTGCCGCGCCGCGAGAAAGACGCCGACCGGGTGCGCCAACTACGTCGCATCCAGCATCGCGACGGCAGCGTCCCAGATCACGTTTCCAAGACGCGGCTCGGGTGACATCCCCGAACACTGGCCCAGGCGAGGGTCACGTGGCTGGTAGCTGGTGGTCCCCATGGAAGACCGCTTCGATGTTGTTGCCGTCCGGGTCAATGACGAACGCTGCGTAATACCCGGCGTGGTAATGCGGGCGAAGACCCGGCGCGCCGTTGTCGCGCCCGCCGGCTTCGACAGCGGCGCGGTGGAACTTGTCGACGGTGGCTCGGTCGGCTGCGGCGAAGGCCACATGAACGGGAGCGGCCGGGGGTTCCCCTTCCTCGATCCAGAAATCTCCACCGCCCTCGATGGCGAACCCAGGCCCCCGCGAGCTCTCCACTACCTCCACTCCGAACGGCTCGAGGGCCTGTTCGTAGAACGTGCGGCTGCGTCTCTCGTCACGTACCCGCAGGGCCAAGTGATCGATGAGGGGAAGCGTCACGAGCAGCGACACGCCCTCTATTTAGGGCGCGACCTCCAGGGAACATTCCTGAACACTGGGCCAGTCCTCGATCATCTTGCCTCAGACCGCCCGCGTCCGCGCGTTACGAGGAGCGCCAGGGCAATTACTGCCGCCGCTGCCAGGAGGAGGCCGTCATCCAGAGCCCAGCTGGCGCTGAAGAGCGAGTCGATCACAACGCCGGCGAAGATGATGATGAGCGCGACCACTAACCCAACACGCACCCTGTGCCAACGGACGTGGCGGGGCATGAGCCAAATATAGATCGATCAAGACTCGCGTGTTCGGGTGGCATTCCCGAACACTGGCCTGTGCGGAAGAGTCACTTTGAGATGGGCCGAAGGATCTGCGATGGTTCGGCGTCACCGAGGAATGGAGGGAATCGTGAGCGGCACGCTCAAAGAGTTCCGCGACTTTCTGATGCGAGGCAACCTGATCCAGCTCGCCGTTGCGTTTGTCATGGGGGTTGCGTTCGCCGCGGTAATCAACTCGTTCGTGAAGAACTTGGTGATGCCGATCATTGCGGCGATTGTCGGCAAGCCGAACTTCAACGATCTGACGTTCACGATCCATAAGTCGGTGTTCACGTACGGGGCGTTCATCACCGACCTGGTCACGTTCCTGGCGATCGCGGCAGCTGTGTTCTTCTTCATCGTCAAGCCAGTCGACATGATCACCAAGCGGCGCGGGAGCCAAGAGCCTGATGGTGAGGTGATCTCGGACGAAGAACGCCGCCATCAGGAGTTGCTCGAGGCCTTGCGCGCTCCAGCCTGAAAGTTCGTTTGCAGGGGTCAGTGCGGATCCACCCATCGTGGGGCCGACCGACCGCGCCTGCTTCGTCGGGGACATTCCCGAACACTGGCCCAGGCGAGGCTGCCCCGCTCAAGGCCGTGACGGCCTCACACCCCTATCCGTAGAAGCGGGAACTGGAGGTGCGGGGATTGTCCGATGCGGGCTGCTCCGGTCTAGGGGACCCTTGCCGTAGCTATCTAGGAGAAATGATGTCTGTCTACACGCATCCTGTGCCGCGGGTCGTACCGCAGGCGGTGCGGCAGCTCGTCTGGTTCGCGTTCATCTGCGCGGTCGCCTTCCTCGTCCCCTATCTCGGCGTGTCGGTGCTCGACATGCAGCACGACCTCTTCTACTTGGCCTACTTCGCTGTCACGATCGCCGTACTCGCCAGCTACGTGTGGGTCGAGCAGGTCGATGTGGCCGAGGTGTTCCGCTGCCGTTGGCGGTGGAGCCTTGGTCTTGGCGTTGTCCTCGCCCTCTTCCTCGTGTTCAACGTCTTCAACACGGAGGATGCGACGGCACGACCGCATGGCACCTATTTCGTCTTCGAGCTGCTCTGGCGTGGTGTCGGCTACGGCCTTGTCGACACGCTCTTGCTGACCGTATTTCCTTGTCTTGTCGCCTATCGGCTTCTGCATGGGCACGTCGGCGACCACAGAGGCAAGCTCCGGTTCACGGCGCTGATGCTGCCGCTGGTGATCATCGTCACGGCGATCTACCACCTGGGCTACCCCCAGTACCGCCAGGACAGCCTCACTCGCCCCGAGACCGGGAACATCTTAATCTCGATCCCGACCTTCGCCACCGCTAACCCCGTCGGCTCAATCGTCGCGCATGTTTCGCAGCACGTCGCAGCCGTAACGCACGCCTACGAGTCGAAGATCTTCGTCCCACCCGTGACGAAAGCATGACGCCTACTGTGGGAACCGGTCGAAGGGCGAAACCGCTGCTCGGATTGCGTCGGCAGCCCGGACGTCTCGCACTGGCCGTGTTCCGGCTGCCTTTCCCGCTGTACCAGCGGGGATGGGGCTGGCTCCTCGGCCACACCTTCCTGCTGGTGACGCACGCGGGTCGGAAGACCGGGAAACGCCGCGAGACGGTTGCGATGGTGTTGCGGTACGACCCTCAAACGCAGGAGGCTGTGATCTGTTCGGGTTGGGGCCTGAACACCGACTGGATTCGCAACATCCGTGCTTACCCGGCGCTACAGATCCAGATCGGACGAGAGTCGTACGCACCGGAGCAACGCTTCCTCCCCGAAGACGAGAGCGTCGCGGTGGTGGTCGAGTTCCGACGCCGGCATCCTCGGCGAGTCCGCCTCGTCACGCGGATCTTCGGCTGGGGCGATTTCAGCTCCGACAAAGCCGTGAGCGACTTCGTTCGCAGCCATCCATTCGTGTCGTTTCGCCCCAGCGCCCCGCGCCCCCGCCCTAAGCAGCGCTCCCGCCTCAGGGGACATTCCCGAACACTGGCGCACGGGGCAGCCAGGGTAGGAAGCGAACGTGGATCATGCGATGTGCGGCTACCCACGCTCCGTTTTCGCGAGTGACACGCGGCGGTTGCCTGCAAAGCACGCAAAAAACCCGCGGGGAGTTAGCAGCCCCCACAGGCGGAACCGGCGGGAAGCGGGCGGTACTCCAGACCGTCCGCTCCCTCGCCCGGAACCAGACGTCGAGAGATTTGGAGCCCGGACACTCCCCACCCCTGGTTAGCGCCGCCAAGCGTCCCAGGCCGGGCTCTGCTGATGTAGATGCAGAGCAACTTCCAAGCTTGCGGCGTGCCGATTCAGTTTCACGGCCGGGGCCGGTCAGCGACGAGAAGTCATAACAGCTAGTTGCGGTGCCCGGCGCGTCGGGCTAGCCGCGACGGATCAGACGCTTCAGCGTTTCGATCCCGGTGTTGCGGCGTCCGTGCCGGAGCTCGGCTAGCGCCGACGCCGCGAGCGCGACCTCGGCGAGCGGCGGCAACCGCTCGTCGATGAAGCGTTGGAGCCAGCGCAGCGCCGCACGCTCGTAACGCGCCACGTCGGTCTTCGCCAGCAGCTCGCAAAGCGAGAGTGCGTCTGCGAGCGAGAGTCCGCCCATCTCCCTCGCGGCCATCTCCGCGTTCTGAACATGGCCGGCGTGGATCGCCCGTTGGAAACGTCCGTGAGCTGTGCCCTGGCTGGTCATCGTGTGATGCCGCTGGGGCGACGGCTCGTCCCGAGATTAACTAGCCGCCGCGGATGTAGTTAGTTCTGAAAAGTTGGTTTTCCATCGGCTCGACCCTGAGACGTTTCCTGGACGATCAGTTTTCCGGGTTCCGCTGCCACAGATGGAACATGTTCCCTTCACTGTCCTTACAACCAGCGAAGCGACCCTGCAACGCCGCCGATGGCGGTTCTGCCGTAAGTAAACCTGGGATGTCCCGTATCTCACCATACGGATGCAAGCGGCAGGATCCACTTTGGTCCGGTCCTCTGATGCAACACGGAACCGCGACTGGCCTGACGACAGGAACGCGTTACACCCTTCAGGCGGTGCAGCAATCGACCGAGAACTTCAACGATCCCGGAGTCGAGCACACGTTGACGAGTCAGTTGCTTGTGAACTCACAGGATGAGGGCTCGAATCTCCTTGCCCACACGACTTTCCACCTAACGGTCACTCCGAACGGTGACCTAACCGCTTTTGTGTCCAACATCAGCTTCGAATGCCGCGCTGACTGCGGCGGGATATCCGAAGTCGGTGCGCCTCGATTTCCTCACTCCCCTAGCTAACTCGTTTCGGACAAATCCCCAATTTCTGAGTTTGGTCGCGGAAGCTTTTTTTGGCAGTTTTCCCGAGGTGTGCAGGCAACCACCGCGTGTCACTCGCGAAAACCGAGCGTGGTAGCCGCACATCGCGTGATCCACGTTCGCTTCCTACCCCTGGCCTCCGTGGGCCAGTGTTCGGGAATGTCCCTCGAGCTTCGGCGTCAGGAAGGTCCGAGCGACTCCGCGTTCGTGGGCTCGCGAGGTTCCTTGAACTCTACGAACAGGACGTGCGTGGGTGTGTCTCCTGTGTTGTGGCCACTGTGAGTCTGGGCATCCAGCCAACGAACCTCACCTGATCCGAGCGTCACTTTGCGGCTCTCCCCGTCCTCGCCGATCAGGCGCCGTTCGAAGCTGCTCAGGGTGTACATGATGCTGTCCGGGTGCTCATGCGGGCTCGTGCTCTCGCCCGGCTCGTCGCGGTATTCGAGCACTCGCACACGCTCGTTCTCGAATACGACCTTGTATTTGTCAGGGTCGGTGACAGTCGGATCGGGCATCGCTCGTTCTCCTTGGTCTCGGGTCGTTGGAGGCGCGATCGTAATCGGAGGGCAAGCCGTTCGGCTGGGCGAGTCTTCCGGAATGTCCCCCGGGGCGAACGGCAGCGCGCAAGAGTGCTTCAGTGCGACGGGATGTGCTGACGACGCCGCCTGCTCTTGCGACAACCGAGAGCGCGATCCCGACTGCGATTAGCGGGATTGCGATCCCTGCGCTGACCAGGTCCGCGAGCATGAGCGCCGCACCGCCAAGCATTAGCACGACCGCCACGACGAGCAAAAGAAACTCAATCGGAGGGATGTGCCTCATGAGGTCTCACCTCCTTTCTTCTACGGCCAGCTTCGCACTCCGCACCACGGGACGCATCGGTGAGACCACGGAAAGCCCTTCCGCTTGCTACTGATCTTCGGCGAAGCATCCAGCCTTCGGAAGTGGGAGCGGTGGCCTGCGCCAGTGTGCGGGAATGTCCCCTGAGCGAGCGTGAGCCTTTCTACGGCACAGCCGTGCTGACGTGAATGTCTGGCGACCTCGCTGCATGGAGCTGCCATTCGCCGGGTACGCCTTTAAGGGCGTGGTCTCCGTGGTCGTCGAATTCGATGCCTGAGCCTGCCACAAGGTCCTTCACCGTCCGCGAGACGAGGACTTGGCCCGGTTGGGCGAGCGCGGCGATCCGGGCACCGATGTGAACGGCGATGCCCGCAAGCTTGCCCGCCTCCCGCTCGCACTCGCCCGTATGGAGGCCGGCCCGGACCTCCAACCCCTGCTCCGCCGATGATCCGACGATCGCCAGCGCACACGCAATCCCTCGCGCAGGCCCGTCGAAGCTGGCGAAAAAACCGTCGCCCGCGGTGTCAAGCTCGATGCCTGAAAAGCGCGCCAGCTCACGCCGCACCTGCGCGCGATGCGAAGCGAGCAGGGCCCGCCAGCCGCTATCCCCGAGCGAGGCCGCCCGTTCGGTCGAGCCAACGATGTCAGTGAAGAGGATCGTGGCGAGCACACGCTCTGGCAAGGGCTCGGCTAGGGGAGAGCTCAAGAATCGCTCGACCTCGTTTGGGATCTCGTCGCCCACAAAGGGAGACATGTAGCGGCCCGCGATGGCAATTGCATGCGCGTTCGGAATCGCCGCCGCTACCGCCATTGCTCGCTCCTCGGGATCGCGCTGAGAGAGAGAGTCAGGATCAGCAGGCACGTCCTTCCTGTAGAGCACGAGCGTCGGCACGCGAATCGTCGGCAAGACCTCGCCAACGTCCGCCTCGACAACTGTCCGCATGAATTCGGCCGCCGCTCCCGGACTCACGCTGGCGCGCAGGATCCACCCGAACCTGCGGAGGAAGTCCTTGTCGTCGACGAGTGACGGATACTGCTCCTCGACAAGCCGCTCGATTGTGTCCGATCGGCCGCTCTCGTCTCTGATGCGGCGAATGAGGCTTCTGTGCTCCTCCTTTGTGCCGGGGAAACGTGCCCACGGGTTGTAGAGGACAAGCGCGGACGTTCGCTCCGGATAGGTGGCCGCGAACAGCGCGCACATCTGGCCTCCGTGTCCTGCACCGAACAACGCCGCTTGCTCTGAACCGACGGCGTCAAGAACAGCGCGTACATCGTCCATTTGTGCTTCGAGGGTGGGCGGCGTGCGCGGCCGGTCAGATGCGCCGATTCCCCTCTTGTCGAAGAGGATCAATCGCGAGAAGGACGCCAGCCGCTCGTAGAAGGCTGAGAACGGGCTCTGCTGCGACGAGAAGATCGAGCTGATCATGAACGGGACGAAGACGAGATCGATCGGTCCGCTGCCGAGAACCTGGTATGCGATCGAGAGCTCGCCGCTACGCGCATACTCGACGTCAGGCAGCTGCATAAGACACAGTTTCGCCGATCACGCCGCCAAGGCGGCGCACCGCTCCACTGACCTCAGTCTCGCCGCCCGAGACGTCTGGCCGGCGCACTCCGGGAGAAGGTCGGCTGTGCCAGTGTCCTCTCGCCCGAGCACTTAGGACGGGGTACCCCGATCACGCGGGTCTGAGAAACCGGACGGCTACCCGGCTAACTCTTGGCCAGAAAACTGCTGGGGTGAGCGTTCGTTTCTCTATACGGCGGAGTTTTGAGCGCCCACCTGACAGGCGAGCATGGGCTGACGGAGCGGCGCCGCAGGTGCCACGTCAGCGAGGCTAACGCCTACGCGGGACGCGGCGAAAAATAGGTCTCGCCGCCCGCAAAACGAGCCGGACGGCCTATGCGACTGTGCCTGGCAGGTGTCAGCATGGCCGCTCTGCGGACTGCGGCATTTCGCCGCTTACTTTGGGAGGGGTCGATGAGGAAAGGCATCATCGCGCTCGTAGGATCGTTCGCCCTGATGGCGACTCTGATTGCTTTGCCGACAGCGGGAGCGGCTTTCACGCCGCCGACTGCGGGACCGGGGTTCGCCTCGGAGGAATCTTCCGCGACGGAGCGGAGCGGGCGATTCTGGCTGACACCGCGTTCTACGTCACACAAGCGTTCGTCGTCGATGATCCGAACGGAGGCTACTGCGGCGGAGCCGGTCAGCCAGTATGGGAGACGGCAGTAGATGTACAGCAGTCGTCAATCTCGCTGACGATGGACGGCAAGCGGCAGAACGGCCTGATCTACTACACGTACACGAACACGAAGCCTCGACAGGTCGTCGCGAAGGCTTATCTGTTCAACTTCCCGAACGGATCTGCCCGGTGGGAACCCACGTCACGAGTATCACCTTCACGATCCGAGGGGCGAACGCCGGGACCTTCACGCAGACCCTAGATGCCTTAGCGTCCTGCCAGTACGGAACGACTGACGGCCTTCAATGCGCACCACCACCACCAGCGTAGAACGTTAGCTTCGTCCAGCTTGGCCAGCAGTGTCGCTTCACATCCGGAGGCTGGTGCTGGGCACGGCGTTTGATTCGGCGAGGAGCCGCTGCGGGTACATCGGCGGCGGTTGCTCGCCGTCGAAGGCGCATAGACGGGGAACGAGGCCAGCTCTGGAATCAACTCGGTCATGTCCCAGCCTCGCCGGCTTCTGACACGGAACATCCCTCGGTACTGAGTAGTCCTCGGAAGCCGTCCCACTTGACTTCATAAGCCCAGTCGCCACTCTTGGGAATCGGTCGCAGGATCGCGCGAGCATGGGTCGTGGGAGGGCCGCCGCAGGTGCCACCGAGGGGACCCTAACCGCGCGTCTGATCCCGGCAGGACAAGACTGCTCAGCCCAGTACCTTTTTGGTTGGGGTTGGCCCTCGTCTGTCCGCGTTGGCTTCGCCGCAAGCGCCGACGCGGTCTCCCCTGCGAGGGCCGACCCCCTTCGATAAGACGCCAGCGAGAAGCAGAACCCCGCACGGTGCTAACGAAGCCTTTACAGCGAGGGTTCGCGGACCTCGGCGCAGACGTTTAAGCCTTAACTCGTAGTCAAGTAAGAGATGGCGCATGAGGTAGACAAAGGGACCCGTCGGCTCGCGTTCGCGAGTTTGCGAGCCCTTACTCTCGCGCTCGAAATATGTTCATCGGCGTCTACGAGGGGAGGGGTTGTGCGTTTGAAGCTTGGCTTGTTCGCGGCGGTTGTAGCTTCGAGCTTGGTGGTTGTGGGGTCAGCTTCCGGAATCACTGGCAATCCGGTTCCGACTGGAGATAGCTACAACTACGTCGTCAATCTTGCGTTCTATGACTCGTCAGGGGCGTATCTCTGGCGTTGTACGGCACGCTTCCGTCTTCGACAGTTGTTTTGACTGCTGGTCACTGCACGTTCGGCGCGACGACGGCGACAGTTTGGACCCGACGATGGGCCGATCGTAGACGGCAACTACCCATTCGATCCAGTTGATAGTCGGCCTCCATGCACGGGTTACACCGGCTATCCATGCACCGGGTATGACGCAACGGGTACGCCAAATACGTACCCCTGCTACAACGACTATGCCGATTTCCCGAGCACGTGCGACGTCGGCATCGTGGTCTTGGATCAGCCGATTTACCGTGACACGTACGGGCAGCTGCCAACGGCGCATTTCCTTGATTCGCTCGCCACGCAGCGTGGCCTGCAAGACATCACGTTCACGCTCGTCGGCTACGGGCTCCAGTCGGTGAAGCCGGTCGAGTCAGCGTTGCGCCAACGGTTCATGACCACGGCACAGCTCGTGACTCTGCGGAGCAATTGGACGAATGGCGTCAGCATCCAATTGTCACAAGACCCTGGCCGCGGCATGGGAGGTACCTGCTTTGGTGACTCTGGGGGTCCTGCCTTTTACGACTCCACGACAACGATCGTTGCGATCACGTCGTATGGGACGAATGGAAACTGTGCGGGTGCCGGCTGGTACTTCCGGATCGACCAGCCCGACGTGCTCGCGTTCATCGAGAGCTTCCTTTAACGCGTAGGTAACCATTGTGGGTGTAAGGGGCCCCCCTTACACCCACAAATCGAAGTCGCCCCTAATTGCTTTTCCAGGAGAACAGAGGCGGCTGGACACGCGCGCGCGACCGGGCAGCCGTTCACGAGCGAGGTCGTGCGCGTCCGGGAGCTTTCGCCAAGGCAAGGTCGTTCGCGTCCGGTCGTGCTACGACACCTACGCCTATGCGGCCGCACTTGGCCAAAGCTGGGGATCGAGCCGTAATGGCCCCGACTGCTGTCACGAGCGCAGCGTGATGGCGCCGGAGACGTGCGAAGATGCTCGGATGAATTTCGCGGACAGCGCGGCACGCAACGAAGAGGTGTTTCGCACCATCAACGACCGAATCGACGAAGGCGCTAAACAACATGGTGTTGAGCAGTCCCTGCCATTCCACTGTGAGTGCGCGGATGACGCCTGCGTCGACAAGATAGAGCTCGCTCCTAGGGAGTACGACCGGGTCGCGTCACACTTCGCGCGCTTCATCGTAATTCCCGGACACGAGGAACCGACCATCGAAATAGTGGTCGAGCAACATCCTTCGTACTTCGTCGTCGAGAAGACGGGTGAGGCGCGAGCTGAGATCGAGCACGAGCATCCGCGTGCCCGGCATCGCGAATAGCGAGGACCTAGTCGTGAACGTCGGCCGTCAAGAGCAGCTCGATCTCACTCATAGCTCTGTCGCACGCAGCTGCACAGCGTAAGAGCAGGTCGTCTAACCCGTAGCTCCGACACTGGATCGCCGCCCCCCGGCATGCTTCATGGGCGAGGCGTAGGACAAGCTCGCGACTGCGATCGTCGTGAAGCAGATCAGCGGCTGTCTTGAGGGTTGCGATCGCGGGAATCAGCTCGCGAAACAGCTGGTGCTCGACGCCTAGGCCAAATCGCGACACGTAAACGCTGAGGGCTTCCTCGCAGCTGGCGGCACTGTCACGCAAAACTCGCCTCGGCAGCCCTGACGCCAATCCGAGTCCACGTCGATCAGCGTCGCGGCCCATTAGTGCGGATTACCTCCAGTAGGCGCGTTGAAACGCCTGGGGGCGCCGCTGACTGCCGAACTCCCGCTCCGCGCAATCCGGACAGTAGAGAAACCCGATGCATCGTCCGTATCGAAGTGCGCCTGCCGGCGATCTCCATCGTCGGTATTGGGTCACGACGTGGCTAGTTGAGGGAAGTGTGGTCGAGCTCAACCTCCTTCACTTCGAGACGGCCACGCCAGTGCGGCTCATCCGTAAGGCAGTCCGCGAGCGCGCGGACGGGCGTCTTCCTCGCGAACGGAGAGGTCGATCGCCTCCGCAGGTCTCTGGCGTGATCACCCGGCGCGAACGAGTCCCATCGCAGCACGAACCTCGGCCCGTGCAGACTGGGCCGTGTCTGCTGGGTCGTCCAAACCGTTAGAGATGTGTGAGCACCGCGAGAAGAGCCTTCGTGACGAGCGTGGTGGTTGTCGGCGTCGTCGCCGGCGCATTAGCGCTCTGGCACCTGCGCCTGCTCCTCTTCCTCCTCTTGCTGGGGTTCACGCTCGCGGCCGCGATGCGTCCGGGAGTGGAGCGGCTGCACGAGCGCGGCGTGCCGCGCGCTGCAGGCGTGATTCTCCACTTCGCCGCGCTGGGCGGTCTCGTTGTCCTCTTCCTATGGCTGGTCATCCCGAGGGCGATCACGCAGGTCGAGGCGGCGATTGGTGACGCTCCGACCTCGAGCGCGGAACTTCGTGACGCCGCCCGGAACTCGACCGGGATCAAGCACGAGTTCCTCGTCGGTTTGCAAAAGGAGCTGCAGAAGCTCCCATCAGGCTCGGGGCTCGTCCACCCTGCGCTCACCATTACGACCAAGGCGCTCGAGGTCCTCGTCGGCATTTTCTTCGCACTCGCGACGGCCGCTTACTGGATCTTCGAGCGTGAGCGTGCCGAGGAGTTGGTGCTCTCGCTGTTACCCAGGAAGCACCGACGCGTCGTGCGCGAGACCTGGAACTTGATCGACGAGAAGCTCGGCGCGTACGTGCGTGGGCAGCTGCTCATGATCACGTTCGTCAGCACCGTCCTGTCTACGGCGTTCGCGCTGATCGGCCTGCCGTTCTGGCTTCTCCTCGGCGTGTTTGCGGGCGTCGTCGAGGTCGTCCCCGTGATCGGCCCACTCGTTGCCGGCAGCCTCGCCGTCGCCGTTGGGCTCACGATCGACTGGCAGCACGCCGCCTTGGCCGCGGTTGCGGTTTGGGGCCTGCGGCTGCTGCAGGACTACCTGATCGGACCGCATGTCTTCGGTCGGGCGGTTGGCCTCTCTCCGTTGATCGTGCTCGTCACGGTGAGCGCGGTGGGTCTTCTCTTCGGAGGCGTGTACGTGCTGCTTTCTGTGCCGCTCGCAGCTGTTCTGGCCACGCTCGCCGACGTGCTCATCCTCAATCGCGACCCGGCGAAGCAGGAGGTCCCCAGGATCCTCTTCCCCGCGAAAGACGCCGAGACGTGAGCAACGCACGGATGGTCTGAGGCGGCGTCCAGCGAACCTAGCGCCACCGCCCTGTGTGTTCAACCCTCGCGAGAGCGGCAGGCGAGGTGCGGGACGGCCGGGACCAAGGTTTCTACTCGAGAAGTGAGCTATCAATAGCGCATGCGGGTCAACGGCATCTGCATCGTCACCGACGATGTCGCCCGCCTTCGGTCGTTCTACGCTGAAGCGTTGAGGGCAGAGGCAGAAGGCGACGACACCTTCACCGCCTTCCACACAGACGGTGCAGCCCTCTCGCTCTTCTCGACTGCGGGGATGGAGAAGATGGCGCCCGGTTCGATGGGGCAGGCCGGCGTTGGCCGCTACACGCTGGAGATCGAGGTGGACGATGTCGACGCGGAGTTCGACCGCCTGAACAAGCTTGGCTGGGTCGTCGTCAAGCCGCCAACGACGCAGCAGTGGGGGCGCCGTTCGGTGTTGGTGCGAGACCCCGACGGCAACATCATCAACTTCTACGCAAACGTCCCGCCCGTAGGGAAGCTGACCGACGCAACTCATTCCGAAACGAGTTCTTAGAGAAGAGTCCTGTTGGGCAATTTGTGACCTAAGTGGGTCACACGCGCCTGCCCCGCGGGGAAGAGCAGGGCCGACGACGGAAGCAAACCGCCCGATGTCCACGGTATGGCCGTCCTGCGCGGTTTCGACCGGGTTGGCCCAGAGGACACAAGGTCAACCCGCGCGTGCTTCGTCGTCGCTCTGTTGCTCGCCCGGGACCTGAGCAGGCATCGCGCCGACGTGCCCGCACTCGAGGCACAGGAACGAACCGGTGGTTGCCAGCCTGATACCCGCCCTGGCCCCGCAGACAGGACAGGGCGTGAGCTCCTCGGGGCGGAACCACTGATGCAAGTCGAAATCGGGCATCGCTGCGGCCGCAGAGCCGACTTCCACATTGTGCGCCTCGATGCTGCAAGCGACAATGGGCCGAACGGCCTATCTCGCGTGGAGAAAGTCCTTGCACTCGATGACCAAGAGGTCGTCAATATCGAGCTGCGGGACAACACGTATTGGTTCTTTGGGCCCGGGTAGGGCAGAGTCTCTCGTGGCTGAAGGGGTCTGACGGCTTGCTGAGGCTAAGGCGCTGGAACTTCCGGCGCCTTTCTTTTTCTAGCCCTGTCTCGAGCGCCGGTCGGTATGCACGAGCCGAAGGGCAGCTCGCTGCGGTGCGTCCCGCTCCCGGTCCAGCTGCAGGTCGACCCAGAACGTCATCCCCGTCTCGGGATCGCTCAACTCGACCTGGGCAGGCTTCACGCTCGTCGGCGTGAAGCCGACGACCACGTGGGTCCGCCCGTCATAGGTGACGGTGTCTCCGATCAGCATGTTCCGCAGTTCGCCCCTCCCCGAGACGTCTCTCTCAGCTTGGCGCGCGAAGAGGCGGCGTCAACCCACCAAAGGTATGGATTGCTCTCTCGCGATTTGAACGGCTCAGGGGAGCGCCTTCGACGGAGATGCGGCATCCTATGGGCGGTTTCTAACCGAGGAGGGGAGATGCGCCGATTCTTCAGCCTCACGATTGTGGCCGTTCTTGCTGCCGCCGTCACCGCGGCCGCTTCGGCCGACAGCGCATACCACACGGAGCGACTCGAGCTTCGTGGCCTGAACGGTGCGCCGGGTGGCGGGATGGTCGTCAATGTCCACCCGAACGGCCCGACGGTTTACGCGCACGAGATCTATGTGCTCCGGGATGCCGTCCCAGGGACGTATCAGGTCGAGCTCCACATCTTCCCCACGAGTCTCAACTGCAGTGGGGGGAGCGCCGTCATACCGACGGCGACGATCGAAACCAACGCAAACGGCAACGGGAGGGCCGACGTGAAGTTCACGCCGGAGGATGCTGCCGGGATTCGCGGCCTGACCCTGAGCATCAACTGGACGGTCACCGGACCGGCGACCTACGTCACCGACTGTACGGTCGTCACTCTCGACTGAGCTCGTAGAGGACATCGGGGCCGGCTGAGACACGCCGGCCCCGATGTCGAGGGCCAGGCCGTTCTGGAGCTTTTTCTCATTCGTCAGTAACATCCGGGCCTCGATGCTGCGACGGGGACTCGGGGTGGCGGCCGTCCTGCTCGTCTTCGCCTCGCCTGCGCGGGCCGGGACGCTGGGGCTTGCCGAGGTGCGCTCGGCGGACGGGACGTTGATCGGCAAGGCCGGCGCGGGGGCCTATGCCTACCCCGCCGACGGCTCGATCCTCCGGATCGGCTCGTCCCGGGCGGACGCCGCGCGCGTCGAGCTGCGCGACGTGTCGATCTTCAACGGCCGGATCACCGTGCGCCGGCTCGTGGTGCCGTCCCGTGGGCTCGGCGGCGCGAGGATCGACGGCCTCGTCGTGGATGGAACGGGCTATGTCGTCGGCCCGAACGCGATCATCCCGCTCGAGGGCGGCAGCTACGTCGTGGCCTTGCAGGAAGCAGTCTCGCCCGGCAGGACGGGGTCCGGCCTGGTGGGTCTCCGCGCGTTCGTCTCGGACCCCTCCCTGGGTCTCGCGCCCGGGACGCAGTTGCTCGTCGGGCTTGCACGCGCGGCCCACCCGGACTCCTCGACCAGCCGTGCCGCTGCGGTGCTCGGCCTCCCACAGCTTCCCGCGGCGCAGGCGTCGATGTCGGGCGTCCCCACGTTCCTCGCGCGCGACATCTTGCCGCCGACCAACACGCTGGGCGGGCAGGCAGTCGCGCTCGCGTATCGCTACCTCGGCGTGCCGTATGTCTGGGGCGGCGAGTCGCCGTCCGGATTCGACTGTTCGGGTCTGACGATGTACGTCTACGGCCAGCTCGGGATCAAGCTCGGTCACTACACCGGTTTCCAGTACTACGCGGGTCTGCGCGTCCCGCGCGACCAACTCGAGCCGGGCGACCTCGTCTTCTTCCATGCGAACTCCGCCGGTGTGCCGGGGCATGAGGGGATGTACATCGGGAACGGCTCCTTCATCCACGCGCCGCACACCGGTGACGTGGTGAGGATCTCGAGCCTCTTCGAGACCCGGTACGCGCTTGCCTACGTCGGGGCGGTCCGGCCGTATGCCGCCGGCGCCGCGCCGGCGTCGTTGTCGACCTGGACCTCGTTGTCCGGGTAGGCACGAGCCAGACCGAAAGACGTTAGGAGAGCGAGTCGAGCACCTCCGACGCGTGTCCGGCAGCCTTGATGCCCATCATCGCGCGGGCCACGTTGCCTTCGGGATCGATGACGAAGGTCGAGCGGTTGATGCCCATGTACTTCTTGCCGGCGTAGTTCTTCTCTCCCCAGACTCCATACTTCTCGGCGACCTCGTGGTCCGGGTCGGCGAGGAGCGTAAAGGGCAGCTCGTACTTCGTCTTGAACTTTCCATGCGAGGCGACGTCGTCCGGGCTGACGCCGAGAACCTCCGCATTGCGGTCGCGGAAGACGTCGTAGGCGTCGCGGAACTCACAGGCCTCAGTCGTGCAGCCCGGCGTGTCGTCCTTCGGATAGAAGTAGAGAACGACGGAGCGGCCACGGAGGTCCGAGAGCTTGACGGTCTCGCCGGTGTCGCTCTGGAGCTCGAAGTCCGGCGCAGGCTTGCCTTCTTCGATCACGGCAGATCCTCTCTGTAGGGTGCGGTCTCGATGCTAACGGTGCATCACGCGCTGGCATTCCTTGTAATCGCTGTCTGTCTGGTTGCCTCCGTGCTCGCGCTCGTGGCGTATCGCAGGCGAGGGGTCGGAGGCGGCGCGCTGGTAGCGCACGCGCTCGCCCTGGCCCAGACGCTGATCGTCGCGCAGGTCGTCGTCGGGCTGTTGCTCCTGGCCGACCATCGCCGCGCCGACAAGGGGGTGCATTACATGTACGGCAGCCTCGCGGTGCTCGCCGTGGCGTGGCCCTGGCTCTACGCACCGCCCGATCCGAGACGCCGGCTGGCGTGGTTCGCCGGGGCTACCCTGTTGGCAGCCGTGCTCGCCCTCCGTGCCTACATGACGGCTTAGGACTAGTGCCGAAATTCCTGCAAGACCGGCCGACGCTCCGAGGATTCCTGATCATCGGGCTGATCGCGCTCGTGGTCGTGGCGCTGAACCAGTACACGGCCTTGACCGCGATCGCGATGCTGTTGAGGATCGCGTTCTTTCTCGCCGTCGCGTTCTTCATCTTCCTGATGTGGCGGGAGCGGCGCGGCGAGATCGACAGCTGGTCGACTCGCGAGCGCGTCGTCTTCTACGGGTCGGCACTCCTCATAGTGGCGGCAATCGGTCTCTACTTCTGGCACGGGTTCCCCGGGTACGAGCAGCTCGGCTTCCTGGGCATCGTTGCGGGTGGCGGTTACTCGATGTTCCGCGTTTGGCGCGGGCGGCACTCCTATTCGTAGCGCTGAACGTCTGAAGCACCTCCTTCGGCCCCTGCCACATCTGGATCGGCGCCCGGCGCAGCATGCGCTCCTCGTCGGCGTCGGCGGTGCGCTGGCGCTCGGGGCGCTCGTGGGCATTTCGTGGGCCGCTGGATTCGGCAACGTGCTGCACGAATTGCGGCACGCCAACCCGATCTGGCTGCCCGTCGCATTCGGCATGGAGCTAGCCGCGTACTTCGGCTACGTCGTCGCGTACCGCGAGGTGGCTCGCGTGGAGGGCGGTCCCCGGCTTGGGCTCGGACGCGCGAGCGCGATCGTCGCGGCCGGTTTTGGCGCGTTCGTGATCCGTGGTGGCTTTGTCGTCGACCGTCAAGCTCTCGAGTCAGCCGGTCTCGATCCGCGTCAGGCACGGGCGCGCGTCCTGGGCCTCGGTGCGCTCGAGTACGCAGTCCTGGCCCCGGCCGCCGCCTTGGCCGCGGTGATTCTCCTCGCGCGCGGGTCGACGCATCCGAGCCTCGGGTTCACGCTCCCGTGGGCGATCGCAGTCCCGCTCGGGTTCGCTGCTGCCTTCGCGGCCCTGGCGTTGCGTCACCGCGTTGGCGACGAAGGCCGGTGGCGTTCGGTGCTGCAGCACGCGCTCGACGCCGTCCACATGCTCAAGAAGCTCGCCGCGCAGGGTGCGGAGTACGGCGGAGCCTTCTTCGGCACGACGCTCTACTGGGTCGGCGACATCGGATGCCTCTGGGCGTGCCTGCGTGTATTCCACGATTCGCCGGATGTGGCGGCGCTCGTGATCGGGTACGCCACGGGGTACGCGCTGACTCGGCGCACACTTCCGCTCGGCGGAGCGGGCTCGGTCGAGGCGCTCGTTTCTTTCGCCCTCGCGTGGACCGGTATTCCACTCGCCAAAGCAGTGCTTGCTGTCTGTGCCTACCGGATCTTCAACCTGTGGCTGCCGCTGCTGCCGGCCGCCATCGGCCTGCAGCATCTGAAGCGCTGGCGCGATCTCGCTGCGGAGGGTGGCCCTTAGAGCTTCTAGGCCTGAACGCGCGCCGACTTGCCGTCGAGCGCGTCGAGAGCCGCACGGATGTCGACGTGCTGGCCGACGAAGATCGGTGTGTCGCGCTCGGTGTAGCGCGACGCTTCGCTCTCGCGCAGCGTCAGCATGAGGTGCATGAAGTCCGACGGTTCATCGCATTCGAACGCCGTCATGAATTCCTGGTCGTCGATTCCGAACGAGTATGTGGTGTGGTTGTGGATCGTCTCGAACTCCGCACCGACGCGCATGTGCTCTTCCATCGCGCTCTGACGGTCCTCGCTCGAGAGCGCGTACCACGGCCGCACCTTCACGAATGGGTAGACGACGAGATACGGAGAGCCCTTGGGGACGACCTTGCGTGCGCGGCTCGCCTTCGTGTACTCCGACGCCTTCGTCGTTGCGAGATACGAGTACGGCGTCTGCAGCCAGCCGGCGAGTGGTGTTCCGTTCAGCGCAGCGCCGAGCTCGCCGAGATCCTCGTAGCGCTGCGTGATCTTCCAGAGGAAGAAGTCCGAGTCGGGCCGGACTCCTGTGACCGTGTACGACCGCAGCGAGTCCATTCGCGCCCGACCAGTCCTCCACCACCTCCGCGAAGGCGTCTTTCCCCGCGGCACGCTCGTCGATCGGCAACCGTCGCCAGGCCGGATCGACCTGGAAGAAGCTGTAGGCGACGTACTGACCCTCCATCGGAGGGATGCTAGCCCGAGGCGTCCACGAAGACCCAGCCACCGACAATGGCCGAGCCTTTCTCCGCCGCGGCGAACTCTGCCGGTGTGGCGACATCCCAGCCTTCCTTCGAGCCTGCGACCGGTGGCTCGCCGCAGTCCACTGCGCCTGACCGGATCTCCGCCATCGTCTGCTTGACGAACGGACGCGATGACTTCGGGGTCCCGTCCGCGTAGTAGACGCCGGATTGCCAGCGGTTGTAGTCGGTCTCGTCCGTGACATGGAAGATCAGGAAGCCGCGCACCGTGGGCTGACAGGCGGCCAACTCGAGCGCCTCGCGGTAGTACGCGGCCTGCACGCCCTCGCTGACCGGTTTCGTCGTGGCCGGTTCCTTGCCGCCGTAGAAGGTCCGCTTGCCGGCGGGGATCTGGGAGTCGACGCCGTACTCGTCGTAGACGATCGGCAGCTGCGAGCCCAGCTGCTTCGTGCCGTCGAATGCACTTCCGAGCAGGCCGACGAGCTTGTCGTAGTCGGCCAGGCCGAGGGACGTACCGGCTGCATGGGCGAACGTCGGCGGCGTGCTCGAGCTCTCGCCGTATGGGTGGAAGGAGAAACCGTCCATGATCGGCCGGTTGCGCTTGAGGGCGCGATACGCAGTTCCCATGTCGGTGATGAAGGCCGTCGGGGAGTGCGTGTCGCGTCCGGTACCGGGCCTGTCGATCCCGCGCGGGGAGACCGAGCCGCCGATGATGAAGACGCCTTTGTCCGCGGCTTTCATCGCGTCGTACGTGCGCGCGAGCAGCTGTACGTAGGCAGTGGCAGCGGCGTCCTCGCCGTTCGGTCCGAACTGGGGGAGCCAGTAGCGGTTCAGGTTCGGCTCGTTCCCCACGATGTACTCGCGGATGCTGGGAACACGCCTGACGATGTCGGCGGCGAAGCGGGCGAACTGGGTGCGTGCCGCGGCGGTCAGCGGCGTCGTTCGGCTGCCGAAGTTCATCACGGTCGTGACGACGCGAATGCCCAGGAAGTCGCCTGCGGCGGCTATCGCCTGGAGCGCAGCAAGCTGCCCGGCGGGAACCGCGCTCTGGCCGGGCTCCCAGATCGCCGTGATCCGGATCGTGTCGAAGCCGGCCGCCTTGGCCAGCTGCATCTTCGCCATCGCCACGGCCGGGTCGGCGTTGCGGCCCTCATCCTCGGCCGCGCCCATGTACATCCGGTCACTCCCGAGCGCATGGGTGGGCAGGGCCAGGGCCGCGAGGGCGCAGAGCAGTGCGATGAGGGATCGAGGCTGTGGCAAAAGAGAGACCCGCAGGCTTCGGCATGACGTACGCCGGGGCCGCCGGGCCAGTGTAGGAACGAAGGCCGGGAGGCGTCAACCCTGAGCCGGCCTGGAGCGAAGATCCCTCGCCTGGGGGACGGGCCGCCGAGACTCGAACCGATATTGACAACAGTAAGGATTGTGTTGTCAAGGCTCTCGCCGCAGGGGGCCTCCGGGAAGCTCGCCACCTTCCTCACCAATCCTCGCTCCAGGCGGCCCGGCCACTCCACCCGGGCCGCTTTCCATTTCGTGGCTCGGCCATTTGCGGCGGGGCTAGGCTGGACACGTGGCCTCTCGGTTCGAAACCCAGCTGAAAACGCTCCCGGCCAAGCCGGGTGTCTACCTCTTTCGGGACAAGGCGGGGGACGTCCTCTACGTGGGCAAGGCCAAGTCCTTGCGCCCTCGCGTCCGTTCGTACTTTCAGCAGAACCAGGACACCCGCACGGCCATCCAGCAGCTGCCCGACCGAGTGGAGGACATCGAGGTGATCGTCACCCAGAACGAGGTCGAGGCGCTGCACCTCGAGCAGAACCTCGTCAAGCGCCACCGGCCGCCCTTCAACGTCCGGCTCCGCGACGACAAGTCGTTCCCCTACATAGCCGTCACGGCGGAGGACGAATACCCGCGCGTGATGTTCACGCGCGAGCGTCACCGTCGCGGGGTCGTCTACTTCGGGCCGTACGCCAACGCCAAGAAGGTCCGGGAGACCCTCGACGTTCTGAACCGGGTCTTTCCGTACCGGCCCTGCGAGGGCCCGAAGCCCGGACGCCACTCGGGCATTCCCTGCCTCGACTACCACATCGACCGCTGCCTGGCGCCTTGCGTCGGGTACGTGTCGAAGGACGATTACCGCGCGATCATCGATCAGGTGATCGAGTTCCTATCCGGAAACACCCGGCCGATCCAGCGCGAGCTCGAGCGGAAGATGCAGGCAGCGGCCGCGGACGAGCGGTTCGAGGAGGCCGCGCGCTATCGCAACCGGCTGCGGAGCGTGCAACATCTGGCCGAACGGCAGGCCGCCGATCTCCGCTCCGTCGGAACGATCGACGTGATCGGGCTCGCGGTAGAGGGCGATCGGGCCGTTGTGCAGATCTTCCCGCTTCGGGACGGGAAGATGATCGATCGCTACTCCTTCCACCTCGAAAACGTCGGCGGACAGGACCTCGCAACGGTGCTCGAGTCGTTCTTCCTGGAGTACTACGGCTCCGCTCCGAGCGTCCCGCCGCAGATCGTCGTGCCCCGTGCGTCGGGGGATACCTCGGCGCTCGCGGCCTTCCTTTCGGAGCGGCGCGGGGCTCGGGTCGAAGTTCGCGCGGCCGAGCGCGGGGAGAAGCGCCGGCTACAGGAGCTCGCAACCGAAAACGCGCGCCATGCACTCGCCTCGGAGGTCCACCAGACGGAGTTGAAGCGGCTGCGGCGGGTGGAGGCGCTCGAAGAGCTTCGTGAGGTGCTCAACCTCGAGGCTCTGCCGCTTCGGATCGAGTGCTTCGACATCTCGACCGTGATGGGACAGGACAACGTCGGCTCGATGGTCGTCTTCCGGGACGGCGTGGCCAAGAAGGCGCACTACCGGAAGTTCGGGATCAAGGGTCAGGTCGGGATGGACGACTTCGCCGCGATGGCGGAGGTGGTCTCCAGGAGATTCGCGCGGCTGGGCGACGTGACTTCGGACGAGTACGACGAGTCGTTCGCCTCCACACCGAATCTCGTCGTCATCGACGGTGGGAAGGGGCAGCTCTCGGCTGCGCTCGCGGCCATGCAGGCGTTTGATCTCCCGCGCGTCGCTGTCGTCGCGCTCGCCAAGCGGGTCGAGGAGGTCTTCGTCCCAGGCAGGCCCGATCCGATCCGGCTCGCCGCCCATTCGCCGGGTCTCCAGCTCTTGCAGCGGATCCGCGACGAGGCTCACCGCTTCGCGGTCGGCTTTCACCGCCAGCGCCGGGACTCACGCTCCTTCGCCTCGATCTTCGACGAGCTGGAGGGCGTCGGCCCGGCACGCCGCCGTGCCCTGCTCCAGCACTTCGGCTCGGCGGAGCGCTTCCTCGCGGCCACCCAGGAGGAGCTCGAGGGGGTCCCGGGCGTCCCGGCGAAGACGGCTCGGTCGATCTACGCGCAGCTGCACAAAGCCGGCCGCGCCTAAATACCCCAGTCCCTCGATGGGGGGCACTCTCACAAGCGATCCCCCTCTAGGAGCGGCCGGCCGATACCTGGAGGGCCGCAACATGGAAGGCCGCATCCTCACACCCGCTCACGCGCCGCAGCGCGCGACCTCTGGTCTAGGCACCCGCCTACGCCAGCTTCGCGTTGCCGCGGGGCTGACGCAGTCCGAGTTGGCAGGTGACCGCTTCTCGAAGGAGTACATGAGCCAGATCGAGCGCGGGAAGACGCGCCCGACGAAAGAGACGCTTTCCTGGATCGGCGAGCGGCTGGGCGTCGACGTCTCCTATCTCCAGACCGGGCAGTCCTGGGATGAGTACGCCGAGGTCGAGGCCGCGATCACCCGTGCCGAGGCCGCCGTCGAGGGTCAGCAGTACGACGAGGCGCTTGAAGCCCTCGCCGGCCTGCAGTTTTCGCCGGAGGCACGCGAGCTCGAGTTCCGCGCACTGCTCGCAGAGGCCTGGGCGCGAATGCAGGATGCAGAGCTTCGCCCGGCCCTCGAGCTGCTGATTCGCGCGCGTGAGCTCTCCGAGGAGACGGGCTTCTCTGATGTCGAGCGGGCGGACGTCCTCTATCGGATGGGTGTCTGCCGCTACAAGCTCACCTCGATCAACACAGCACAGACCCTTTTGAACGAAGCACTGGACCTCGCCGACCGCTCGGGCATTCCGTGCGACCGGCTCCGGTCCCACATTCTCGAGTGGCGCTCCCGCTGCTCGCGGCGCCAGCGCGACTTCGAAGCGGCGCGCGAGGACATCGAGCGGGCGCTCGAGCTAGCCGAGCGGCTCGACGACACGTTGACCGTTGCGCACATCACCTTCCAGGCATCGCTGATCGCGGAACGTGACGGCCAGTGGCTCCGCGCGCGCACGCTCGCCGAACGGGCGAAGGAGCTGTACGAGACGCACGGCGACCGGCAGAACCTCGGCCGCATGCTCAACAACCTCGGTGGCCTGAACTTCCTGCTCGGCAAGTCCGACGATGCGATCTCCTATCTCAAGCGCGCGTTCTCCGTTGCGCTCGAGGTTGGCAGCGACGCGGATGCAGCGCAGGCGGTCTCGTCGCTCGCACAGGTTCATCTCAAGGCCGGCGATTGGAGCCTGGCCGAAGAGCAGGCGCGCCACGCGCTCGAGTTGCTCGAGGGACGCCCCGACTTCCTGGACGAGATCGGCAACGCGCAGATCGTCCTCGGTCGTGCCCTGCTCGAGCAGCAGCGGCTCGACGAAGCCGAGCATGTCTTCGCCGAGGCCGAGCTCAGCCTCTCACAGCTTTCCTCTGCCAGCCACCGCGCGCTCGCCTGGACGGCCCAGGGCGATCTCGCATCACGACGCGGCGATGACGGCACCGCTGCCGCGCTCTACAGGCGTGCCGCAGAGGCCCTACAAGATGTTCGGTTCTAAGAAAAGGAGGTGATCAAGATGCTGCGGAAGATGTTCTCATTGGGAGCTCTCGTCGTGGTCGCCGTAACGTTCGGCGTCGGCAACGCATGGGCAAAGCACAGTCCCGGTAATTCGCCCGTAAGTCACAACAGCGGAGGCTCGGGAACGGTCGGTTTCTCGGACGGTCGCTAGCGACCGTCCGAGACCTTCGCTCGTGCCGGCTCCCCGCCGGCGCGATCGGCCTCGGCTGCCCGCCGGATCCGCAAGGTTCCGGTCATCAGGAGGATCGCAGTGAAGCCGACGACGGCGTTCACGAGGATGAGGGTTACGCGCATGCCGACGCTGAAGCTGAGCGCCATGCTCTTCGAGGTGACGTTGCGAAAGATGTAGAGGAGCAGAGCCTGCTCCGTGCCGATTCCGGCTGGGCTGACCGGGAAGATCGTGGCCAGGCTCTGGCTCACCTGCACCAGTAGCGCGTTCCGGAGTGTGGCCGGTATGCCGAAGGCGCGTAGGAAGAAGAAGACCGTGAGCAGGCGCAGCGTCCAGTCGAGGAGCTGCCAGGAGACGACGTGGCGCAGGTAGTAGGAGCGGTCGCGGAACGCCGCAAAACCCTGTGCGACCTTCGCTTTGAACTCCTCCACACGTTCGGCGACCCAGGCCACGAGCGCTGTCCCAAAGAGGAGCAGGAGCCCGAACAGGATCAGTCCGGCAACAGGATGGCGAAATGCCCAGCCGTAATCGAGCGCGGGGAGGCTGGGGCTGCGCAGGACATCGAGCCCCGGAAGCACGTGCTGCGTGACCGCCCACAGGATGAAGCAGCTCGCGACGAGCATGTCGAACAGCGTCTGCAGCAACGAGGTCGAGACGAGGGTCGTGTAGGTCGACCCTTCGATTCGCCGCTTCGCGAGGAAAAGCCGGACGACGTCCCCGCCGCGGGCGGGGATGACGGCGTTCACCCCGGTGCCGGCGACGTACGAGCCGAACATCTGGCGCCAGCGCACCGGCCGATCGGGATATGCCGCCTGCACGATGTTCTGCCAGGCGCGCGAGACGGCGGCGAGCTTGCAGAGGTGGCAGAGGATTCCGATCGCGAGCCACTTGAACTCCACCGCCGCAAGGTGGTCGAAGAAGACTCCGATCGCGTGAAAGACCGAATGGATCACTGACGCAGTGTGGCCGACGACGGCCTAAAAGTCGCCGCTGAGGCGCCGCTTGTCGGTGCCGTCATAGAGGAGGTGCGGGCTTCGCCCGCGCCTCCGTCTGCCTTGACGATCTCCACAACCCCGGGCGGCGCCAAGCCCTAGAAATCGCCGCCTCCTCCTCCGCCACCACCACCGCCTCCGAAGTCGCCGCCGCCGAAGCTCATTCCCCCGCCGAAGTCGCCGCCACCGCCGCCTCCGCCTCCATCGTTCCAGTTACCGAATCCGCCGGCAGTGCCCGCGCCGCCCCAGCTGCCGTAGCCCCAACCGCCGAACGCACCGCCCAGCAGCTCCCCGACGAAGAGGCCGGAGAGGAACCCCGTCCCGCCGAACGGCATGAAGTAGCCACCCGCCCACGGGCCGAAGTACGGCGGGGCGCTCCAGTAGGGGACCATCCGGCCGCCCGCCATCACCTCGCGTGACGCGGGCTGCATGCCGCGCTCCACCGCCTGTGCGTCCGCTTCGCACGCCGGAACCTTTCTCGGCGTTCCGCCAGGAGGCGTCCACTCGACGTCGCGCACCGAAGGGCCGTGGCGCGGATCGAAGAAGCAGGGTGGACGCCGCTCGGGCTGGGTTGCGTCCTTCGAGGAGCGCCTCCGCCGAGCTCATGTGCCACCGGCCCTCTTCGAGCGCACTCGTCACGGCTTCCAGTTGGCGCGGCTGAGTGACTCGATCGTACGCACCGCTTGCCTGGTCGTAGAAATCAAGCGCCTGCGTGTATTCCTGTTTCGCCTGCGCGTTGCTTTCGACGGGTTGCTCGAGCTTCTGGACGTCGTCGGCGAGCGCGATCAGGTCCTCGTGGGCCGCCGCCTTGACTTCGGCGAGCTCGGCCTGCGACCGGCGCCGGCTGCGGATTGCCCGGAAGCCGAGGAATGCGACGACTCCGGCGATGAGCAGCCCGATCACGACACCGCCGCCTCCGCTCGGCTGGCCGCCACTCCCATCACCGCCGCCGCTACCACTTCGCTCTGCGGCAACACGGTCGACGAAATCGAGCAACGTCGGGGTCACGCCCTCGCCGCGATGCTCGGCGAGCGCCTCGGTCGCCAAGCGCCCTGCTACCCCCGGGGGCAAAACATCGCTGCCGGCGCGAAAGTGGTTCCCGATCACCGCTGCGTACGTGCCCTTGCGTCCGAGCGCGTCATGGATCGCCTGAAGCACGCCGTCGGGGCTGCCGCCCGCCTCCAGCTCGGCGGCAGCGGGGAGGATCGCGACGTACACCGGCCCGGCGCCGGCCAGGTCGATCTTCCGACGCAAGTCCGTCCTGGTCGGCCGACGGCGGTGCGAGCTCGGCCGCCGGATCGACGTAGACGGGATCCGAGTTCAACGCGGCAACCGCCCGGTCGATGATCGGCCCTGCCTGCGCCGCGGGCACGAGGACGAGCGCCGCTGTCGCGGACGCGAGCAGGAGCAGGCGTCTCACCGCGTTAGCCGGAGTCGCGCCCGTTTTCGGGCGCCATGAACGGGTAGCGGTAGTCCTTCGGCGGATCGAACGTCTCCTTGATCGTGCGAGGGCTCACCCAGCGGATCAGGTTCCACATCGAGCCGGCCTTGTCGTTCGTGCCGGATGCCCGCGACCCGCCGAAAGGCTGCTGGCCGACGACCGCCCCGGTCGGCTTGTCGTTGACGTAGAAGTTCCCGGCTGCGTACCTGAGCTTCTCGCCCGCCAGATCGACCGCGTCACGCTCCCGCGCAAAGACTGCGCCGGTCAGGCCGTAGGGCGCACCCTTGTCGATCATGTCGAGCGTCTCGCCGTACTTTCCCTCGGGGTAGACGTAGGTCGTGACGACGGGCCCGAAGAGCTCATCCCGCATCGTCCGGAAATTCGGGTCGGTTGTCTCGAGCACCGTCGGTTCGACGAAGTACCCCTGCGAGTCGTCATACCCGCCCCCGACGAGGACTTCGACCTTGTCCGCCGCCTTTGCCTCTTCGATCGCGTCCCGCTGCGTCTTGAACGAGCCGGCGTCGATCACCGCGCCCATGAAGTTCTGGAAATCGGAGACGTCGCCCATCCTGATCGAGCGGACCTCTTCGACGACTCGTTCCCTGATCTCGGGCCAGAGATTCGAGGGGGCGAAGACGCGGGAGGCAGCGGAGCACTTTTGCCCCTGGTATTCGAAGCTCCCGCGCACGATGGCCGTTGCAACCGCCTCGGCGTCGGCGGAGGGGTGCGCGACGATGAAGTCCTTCCCGCCGGTTTCGCCGACGATACGCGGATAGTTGCGGTAGTTCGCGATGTTCGAGCCGATCGTCTTCCACATCGACTGAAACACCGGTGTCGAGCCCGTGAAGTGGACGCCTGCCAGGTCGCGGCTGGCCAGGGCAGGATCGCCGATCTCTGCGCCCGACCCGTAAACCAGGTTGATCACGCCGGGGGGCAGGCCGGCCGCCTCGAAGAGCTTCATCAGGAAGTGCGCCGAGTAGGCGGCGGTCGACGCGGGCTTCCACACGACCGTGTTGCCCATCAGCGCAGCGCTTCCCGGGAGATTCCCGCCGATCGCCGTGAAGTTGAACGGCGTCACGGCGAAGACGAATCCTTCGAGCGGGCGGTACTCCATTCTGTTCCACGTCCCGGGGGCGGAGCTCGGTTGCTCGCCGTAGATCCGAAGCATGAATTGCACGTTGAACCGGAAGAAGTCGGTCAGCTCACACGCGGCGTCGATCTCAGCCTGGTGCGCCGTCTTCGACTGACCCAGCATGGTGGCGGCGTTCAGAGTCGAGCGCCACGGGCCCGCGAGGAGCTCCGCGGCTCGAAGAAAGACGGCGGCACGCTCTTCCCACGGCGTACGGTGCCAGTCTTCCCAGGCTTCGCCCGCCGCCTTGATCGCCTGCTCGACGTGGCGCGCGTCCCCTTTGTGCACCTTGGCGAGCACGTGGTCCTTGTCGTGGGGCATGACGCTCTCGAACGTTTCGCCTGTCCGCACTTCCTCGCCCCCGATCACCATCGGGGCCTCGATCTGCTCCGACTGCATCTGCTGCAGGCGAAGGCGCAACTCCTCGCGCTCAGGAGTCCCGGGTGCGTACGACTTGACAGGCTCGTTTTCGGGCGGCGGTGGGCGAAAAAGGCCGGGCGCAGCGGACATCGGGGGCGATTGTAGGCTTGGGAACCGTGTCTGTGGCGTGCACCACCTACGAAGCCGAAGGCTGGGGGGTGGGGGAGGTCTGGCTCGACGGCGCACGCCTTGTCTGGCATGAGCTGCCGCAGCCGTCTCTACTAGGTACTCGCGCGCGTGCGCGTGCAACCCCCACCCATCAGGGAGGGGCTGATCGCCCACCGCCCTCGCGGTCGACGCTACCGGCGAAAAGCGCGCGCATGCGGAACAGGAGCGCACCGAGAACGAACAAGTTGATCCAGAGGTTCAGGGCGTACTTCGCTGGGGAGCGGACTTCCTTCGGCGACGTCAAGCTCGAGCTGGACGGCTGGACGCCATTCCAGCTCGACATCGTCAGCGCCCTGCGGCGGGTGCCCTACGGGGAGGTTGTTTCCTACTCCGACCTCGCGCGACTCGCCGGTCACCCGCGGGCGCAACGCGCGGCCGGAACCTTCTGCGCGCGCAACCGCTTCGGGATCGTCGTCCCGTGCCACCGAGTCGTCGCATCCGACGGTCTCGGGTCGTACGGGTCACTCGGCACCGACTACAAACAGCGACTGCTCGCACTCGAAGGTGTCACTCTCTGAGGACCTCCGGCACGAGCTCGCGGCGATCACGCCGCGCAGCGAGTGCGATCGTCTTGCAGAGCTCTCGGGGCTCTTTCACTCGGCGGGTAGCGTGCACCTGAAGGGTCGCGGCGAGGTCTCGGTGCACCTCGACGTCGGCGATCCGGCGGTCGCTCGCCGCGCGTTCAGCCTTCTGCGCGCGTTCGGCGTCGCGTCCGAGATCCGGACGTACACGCGCCACGCCTTCGACAGAGGCACGAGGTACCAGCTGCACGTAGCCGGAGACAACCGCGCGTTGCAGGTGCTCCACGAGGCCGGAGTGCTCACCTCCCGTCTCACCCCTCTCGAGCGCCCGCCGCGGCGAGTGGTTGCTCGATCGTGCTGCCGCGCGGCGTACGTGCGCGGGGCGCTGCTCGGGGGCGGTTCCCTCAGTGGTCCCCGATCCCCGCACCTCGAGATCCGTAGCGCGGGAATCGAGGGCGCCGATTTCCTCGCGCGCATCGCAGACGAGGAACGAGTACGCCTGGGAGTCCTCGACCGCGGGCGGCACGCCGTTGCCTACGCGAAGGGAATCGAAGCGATCGCGGACACACTTGCCCTAGCCGGTGCGAGCCGGACCGTGTTGCTCTTCGAAGAGCGCGCGGTCATGTCGGCCACGCGCTCGCGGGCCAATCGCCTGGCGAACGCGGATCATGCGAACCTCGTCCGGACGAGCCGAGCCGCACACGATCAGCTGCAGGCCGTCGAGCGATTGCGTCGGAGTGGTGAGTTGGCGCGGCTGCCTGCGCGACTGCAGGAGATCGCCGAGCTCCGAGAGCGACACCCGACGCTCTCTCTGCGCGAGTTGGCGCTCAAATGCCGGCCTCCCGCCACGAAAGCGTCGGCGCACAGACGGTTAAGGAAGTTACAAGAACTTGCCTCCGCCTAACTTTCGCGCCTGGTTGTCGTCGTGCCTAGGCATTCGTCATACTCCGGCAGGTGGCGGGTCCGCGCTCGTCCGGCGTCGGATTCAGACCCCGTCCGACGCCAAGGTCCTGAGCGTGGTTCAACCGGAGGAGGAGGTCGTCCTCGGAGCTTCTCCTCCGGCCCGCCCCTTACCGTCGGAAATCCGGCGCGCTTCGCGCGCCATGATGATTTCCGACGGTTTCGTTCCCTGAAGGCAAGCGACTTCCAGCCGACGCCGGCGAAGCCGGCATCGGCGCGGGACTCATTTATTTAGACTCAAGCCATGGCCAAGACTCGGGTGGGGATCAACGGATTCGGGCGGATTGGACGGAACTTCTTCCGGGCTCAGCTCGAGCGCGGTGGCGATTTCGAGATCGTGGCTATCAACGATCTCGGCGACGCCAAGACGATGGGGCACCTCTTGAAGTACGACTCCGTGCTCGGACAGCTCGGCGAGGACGTCGAGGTCGGCGACGGCGTGATCAAGGCCGGCAAGTCCGAGTTGAAGGTGCTCTCCGAGCGCGATCCGGCCGCGCTGCCGTGGGGTGAGCTCGAAGTCGACCTCGTGATCGAGTCGACCGGCTTCTTCACCGACCGCGACGGCGCCCAGAAGCATCTCGACGCCGGAGCGAAGAAGGTCGTCATCTCGGCTCCCGCAACCGATCCCGACGTCACGATCGTGCTCGGCGTCAACGACGAAACCTACGACCCCGACCAGCACCACATCATCTCGAACGCGTCCTGCACCACGAACTGCGTCGCGCCGCTGGCCAAGGTCCTGCACGACAACTTCACCGTCGAGCAGGGATTCATGACCACGATTCACGCGTACACGAACGACCAGCAGATCCTCGACCTCCCGCACAAGGACCTCCGCCGGGCACGCGCAGCGGCGATCAACCTCATCCCGACGTCAACGGGTGCCGCTCGTGCGATCGGACTCGTGCTGCCGGATTTGAAGGGAAAGGTCGACGGGATCTCTGTTCGAGCGCCGGTCCCGACCGGTTCCATCACCGATCTTGTCGTGCGCCTCGCGCGCGACGTGACCGTCGATGAGGTGAACTCGGCGTATCGCGCCGCCGCCGAAGCCGGTCCGCTCGAGGGACTCCTTCGCTACGCGGATGACCCACTCGTTTCGACCGACATCGTGCACTCACCGTATTCCTGCATCGTCGACAGCGATCTGACGATGGCGAACGGAACGATGGCCAAGGTGTTCGGCTGGTACGACAACGAGTGGGGCTACAGCTGCCGGCTCGTCGACGTCGTGGCGAAGATCGCGGCCGACATCCCGGCGACAGTCTCCGCATAGGTGCACCGGCCGCGGTCGGTACGCGATGCCGACGTGCGCGGCAAGCGAGTGCTCGTCCGTTCCGACCTGAACGTCCCGCTCGAGGACGGGCGCATTGCGGATGAAACGCGAATCCGGGCGTCGCTGCCGACGCTGCAGCTGCTCCTCGAGCGCGAGTGCCGGTCAGGTGACGGTCTGCTCGCACCTCGGACGGCCCAAGGGAGACGACCCGGCGTTCTCGATCCGACCAGTGGCACAACGCCTGCGGGAGCACGTGGCCGACGACCGTCTTCGCGTGCTCGAGAACACGCGCTTCAACCCGGGCGAGACGAAGAACGATCCTCGGTTCGCCCGAGAGCTCGCCGATGACAACGATCTCTTCGTCCAGGACGCCTTCGGGTCGGTGCATCGCGCGCACGCCTCGACGGTCGGCGTCGCGCAACTGCTTCCCGCGTACGCGGGCCTACTGCTCGAACGCGAGCTGACGGAGCTCGGGAAGCTTCTCGGCGACGTGGAGCGGCCCTTCGTCCTCATCTCGGGCGGCGCCAAGGTGGATGACAAGCTCGGCGTGCTGAAAAATCTCGGCGGGAAGGCCGATGCTGTGCTCGTCGGCGGGAAGATGGCGGAGCAGATCAGGACAGACAATCCACTCCCGTTCGACGTCGTCCTGCCGGTCGACGTTGTCGCCGCACGCGAGTTCGCCGCCGACGCCGAGACGAAGGTCGTGCCGTATGACGCGCTCCCGGAGGGCTGGCTTGGGCTCGACATCGGGCCGGAGACGCGCGAGCTGTTCGGGCAGCACATCTCCGAGGCACGCACGATCTTCTGGAACGGGCCGATGGGCGTGTTCGAGTGGCCGCGCTTCAGCGAGGGCACGAAGGCCGTTGCCGAAGCGGTCGCATCAGCCGACGCCTACTCGGTCGTGGGCGGCGCCGATTCGGCGCGCGCGCTGACCGAGCTCGGCCTCGCGGACAAGGTCTCCTGGCTGTCGACCGGCGGCGGCGCGGCTCTCGAGCTCCTCGAAGGCAAGGAGCTCCCAGGCGTCGCGGTGATCCCCGCGGCTGCGTGATGCCGCCGCTGACGGTCAGTGCGGTGCTCTCCGATGCGGGTGACGTCTATCGGCTGCTGTTCCGCCGTTCGTTCCCGATTGCGCTCGGTGTCTATGCGGTGATCGGCGGCGTCGAGGTCGCGGCGGGCAGGACCAACGACGACGGCGCGCGAGTTGCAGCCGGCGTGCTTGCGTTCATCCTCTCGTTCGCCGGCCCGCTCCTCGTGCAGGGCGCGCTCGTCAGGATCGTGCGCAGCGTGCACGAAGGAACGCGTCCGGAAGGCGCCTTGGCGCTGCTCAACGATGCGAACAGCCGCCTTCTGTCCCTCGTCGGAGCGTCGCTGATCTACTCGCTCGGTGTCATTTTCGGGTTGATCCTGCTGATCGTCCCCGGGTTGCTCGTGGCCGCTCGCTGGTCGCTGATGGCCCCGGCGATCATGCTCGAGGGGAGCCTGGCGTTTTCTGCGAAGGACCGGTCTGTGGAGATCGTCCGTGGCAGAATCGACAACGGGCTCGGAGACCGGACGTGGTTCGCCTTCTGGGTCGTCGTGATCAGCTATGCGCTCACCGGAGTCTTGCCGAGCGCCGCCGCCGCGGCCGCGGATTACTGGATCTGGAGCTGGGTTATCTGGATCGTCCTCAGCGCTCTGGCGGTCCCGTTCCAGGCTCATGCCCTCAGCGTGCTGTACTACCGCCTCGTCGACCCGCACAGACCGGCGATCGATCCCCAGGTCGGGACCTGGCCGTCGGTCTGGGCCGGACCTTCGGAGCTCGCGTGAAGCTGATCGCAGGCAACTGGAAGATGTACAAGGGCCCCGGCGACGCTGCGGAGTTCTGCCTCGGCCTCCGCGAGGAGGAGCTCGAAGGTGTCGACGTCGTCGTCGCCCCACCGTACGTTTCGCTCGCGGTCGCGGTGCAGCTTCTCGCCGGCACCGAGATTGCGATTGCGGCCCAGAACGTGCACTGGGAGGAGGAGGGGGCCTACACCGGAGAGATCTCCCCCGCGATGCTCCTCGAGCTCGGGGTGTACGGCGCGATCGTCGGGCACTCTGAACGCCGTCAGCACTTCGGCGAGAACGACGAGAGCGTGGGAAGAGAGAGCAAGGGGTGCACTCGCCGCGGGGATGTTCGTCATCGGCTGCGTCGGCGAGACGGAGGAGGAGCGTGAGCGTGGCGAGACCGAGAGCGTTTTGCAACGCCAGGTCTCCGTCTTCGAGGCCGACGACAACCTCGTCCTCGCGTACGAGCCCGTCTGGGCGATCGGAACGGGAAAGACAGCCACGCCGGAGATCGCCCGGGAGGCGCATGCATTCATCAAGTCGGTGCTGGACGTCCCGGTTCTCTACGGCGGCTCGGTGAAACCGGACAACGCCGCGATCCTCCTGAGCCAGCCTGGCGTCGACGGCGCGCTCGTCGGCGGAGCGTCGCTCGAACTCGAATCCTTCATCGCGATTTGCCGAGCGGCCGCGAACATCCCCTCGTAGCGCTCGTCATCCTCGACGGCTGGGGGTGTGCGCCCGCCGGCCCGGGCAATGCGGTCGAGCTTGCCGACACGCCGAACTTCGACCGTCTCTGGCAGGAGTTTCCGCACACCACTCTCGACGCGTCGGGGGAAGCGGTCGGGCTGCCGCCCGGCCAGATGGGCAACAGTGAGGTCGGACACCTGACGATCGGCTCCGGACGCGTCTTGTTCCAGGACCTCATGCGCGTCAACAAGTCGATCGAAGATGGATCCTTCTTCGAGAACCCGGCACTCGTGGGCGCGTTCGAGCGAGGCGAGCGAGTCCACCTGCTCGGCCTCGTCTCGTACGGCGGCGTCCATTCGCACATCGACCACGTCCGCGCACTGTTGCGCTTCGCTCCTGAGAAGACCTGGATCCACGCGTTCACCGACGGTCGGGACGTCTCCCCCCAAGCGGCGGTCCACGATCTCGCCGAGCTGCCGCAGGAGCGGATCGCGACGGTCGCGGGCCGGTACTACGCGATGGATCGCGACCAGCACTGGGAGCGGACGCAGCGCGCGTTCGACGCGATCGTCGCAGGGAAAGGCGAGCAGGCGGCCGATCCGATCGAAGCCGTGCGCCGGAGCTACGAGCGAGGGATCACGGATGAGTTCATCGAGCCCATCACAGTTAGTGGCCGGCCGCGGCTTCAGCCGGGGACGGACACAGCGATCTTCTTCAACTTCCGCCCGGACAGAGCACGCCAATTGACTATGCAGCTCGTCGAGGCAGGTGTCGATATCACCACCATGACGAGATACCGGGCGGATCTCGATGTGCCGGTCGCCTTCCCCGAGCAGGAGGTGCGCGAGACGCTGGCCGAGGTTCTGGCCGAGCACGGGGTGCGCCAGCTGCACGCCGGCGAGACCGAGAAGTACGCCCACGTGACGTATTTCTTCAACGGCGGCCGCGAGGCGGAATGGGCGGGGGAGACCAGGATTCTCGTACCGTCGCCCCGGGAAGTTCCGAGCTATGACCGGAAGCCGGAGATGTCGGCGCGGGAACTCACCGACAGGTTCGTCGAGGAGCTCGAACGCGACGGCTACGGGTTTGCCGTCGTGAACCTTGCAAATCCCGACATGGTCGGCCACACAGGATCGATCCCCGCCACGGTGAAAGCAGTGGAGACTGCCGATGAGTGCCTCGGTCGAATCGTCGAAGCGGTCCGCCGCAAGGGTGGTGTCTCGTTGATCACCGCCGACCACGGAAACGCCGAACAGATGCTCGAGGCAGATGGTGCAAGCCCGCACACCGCGCACACCACAAACCCGGTCCCGTTGATCGTGACCGACCCCGAAGTGACCCTCAGAGACGCCGGCCAGCTGGCTGATTTAGTGCCCACTGTGCTGGGGTTTTTAGGTTTCACGCAACCCTTACAGATGACCGGTAAACCCTTAACGAACCCGGACTGATCCGGGCTATACTCCGGAACCTTTTGTCACTTCAGCAACCTGATTTCGGCGTCCTGCGGAAGGCACAGAAAGGCGACGAGCGGGCTTTTTCGCTCATCGTCCGTGCCTATCAGGTGCCTGTCTTCAACTATGTCCTGCGACTTGTCGGTGATCGGTCGCTGGCAGAGGACCTGACTCAGGAAGTCTTCCTGCGGGTCTTTCAGGGCCTGCCGCGTTTCTCGCTTCGCTCGAAGTTCACCACGTGGCTTTTCCAGGTGACGAAGAACCGCGTGCTCGACGAGTTGCGTGCGAACGAGCGGCGCCCGCGAGCGGTCGTTGCGCTCGAAGACGTTCCGTCGCTCGAGGTCGTCGACGCTCCGATGGAGCGGCTCGAGGCGATCGACGCGGTGTGGCGTGCCGTCGAGGGATTGAACGTCGATCTGAAGATGGCGCTGCTCCTCCGCGACGTCGTCGGTCTCTCGTACACCGAGATCGCCGACTCCCTCGAGATCACGCTCGCCACGGTCAAGTGGCGGATCTACAAGGCACGCGAGGACGTCCAGCTCTCGATGGCCCGCGAGGGCATCACCTTCGGCGATGAGAAGCAGCCCGTCGCCGAGGTCGCCGCTTCCTAGTCAGCTAGCCCGAATGAGCCCGTAGCCAGGCGCTGAGGTTGCGCGCCTCGACCGCAGGCGTCGCTCCGCGCGCGGGCGCCTGGATCCGAACGGGCTGCGGCTTGGTCGACGAGCCGCCTCCGCCGAGGCTCAACAGGCCGAGGACCACGGCGACCGGTCGCAACGGCTG
Organism: uncultured Actinomycetes bacterium; assembly: GCA_963779965.1. Classification (GTDB taxonomy): domain Bacteria; phylum Actinomycetota; class Thermoleophilia; order Gaiellales; family Gaiellaceae; genus 3-1-20CM-4-69-9. The sequence goes on from CAWAAP010000004.1 coordinate 93,029, forward strand.
CCGCACCGACGATCCAGAGCCACGCGCTGCTGCCGGGCACGCTTCGATACGTCCGAGCGTGCAGCGGCTCCGTGATGGCGGTGGCGAGCAACGGCTCGGCCGGTAGCTCGGACGCAGCGGCCAGCTCAGCCGCGAAGTCGGCTGCCGAGGCCGGCCTGAACCGCGGCTCGCGTGCGAGCGCGTGCATCACCGCCGCTTCGACAGGCACCGGCACTGACGACTCGAGGTCGCGGAGCGGCGTGATGACGCCGCCCTTCTGTTGGGCGGCAAGCTCCGCAAGCGATTCGAACTCGTAGGGCGCGCGCCCCGTCAGGAGCTCGTAGACCACGGCACCCAGTGAGTAGATGTCGGTCGCGGTGGTCACTTCTTCGCCGGCCGCCTGCTCCGGCGACAGATACGCCGCTGTGCCGAGCACCGTTCCGTGCTGTGTGAGTCGTGTCAGCTCCGCGGCCCGGGCGATTCCGAAGTCGGCGATCTTCAGCACGTCGTCTTCGCGAACGAGAAGATTCGCCGGCTTTACGTCCCGATGGACGAGGCCGGCAGCGTGCGCGTGCTGAAGCCCGGCGCACGCCTGCAGCGCAAGCGGCACGGCATCCCGGGACGACAGCTTTCCGCGCTGCGCGATCGTGTCGCCCGGGACGTACTCCATGACGATGTACGGGCTGCCTTCGGACTCACCCGCGTCGTACACCTGAACGACGTTCGGATGCGACAGGCGGCCCGCCAGCTTCGACTCCTGCAGGAAGCGAGCCCGGAAGCTGTCGTCGTCCGCCAGATGCTCGGCGAGCACCTTGATCGCGACCCGACGGTGCAGCTCCTCGTCATGCGCGAGGTAGACGACCGCCATGCCGCCGGAGCCGAGCGTTCGCTCGATCCGGTAGCGGCCCGCAGCGAGTGTCTCGGTCAATCGTTCTTCTCGTGCCTTTTCTTCTTGCCCTTGTCCTTGTGCTTGCCGTTGTCCGGTGGCTTCGCGGCCGGGACACACTGGATTCGCGAGAGGAGATCCCCGACGGTCGACCCGAGCTGCTCCTGGAACGCTCCGGGGACACGGCCTGCATTGATCGCCGAGATGGTTTCCTGCTGCAGTCGCTGCGCAAGGCTCAGAGCCCGGCACTGATCGGCATCTGCGAGCGCCTGCGCGACCTCGTCACTCCGGAACGCCAGTGCCGACGCGACCGGCGCAGGAAGCTTCGGTTGCGGGGCGACTCGATGCTCGGAGCCGCTCCCGCAACCAGCTAGCCAGAACGCGACCGCCAGGGCCGCGCCCAGCTCAGGACGTTTCGTTCGGGTCTTCCTCCGCTGCAAGCTTCAGGGAACCCTGCCGGACCTGCTCGAGGTGGCGCTGCTGGATCGGGATTCCCCACTCGACGAGGCCCTGGACGCCTGAGTTGCGAGCTCGCTCGTTGAGGGTCCTGAGGATCTCCCAGTGGCCGACCTCGCCCGCCTCGGCCATCGTCAGGAACTCGAAGCCGTCGAGCGCATCCGAATCGCGGTCGAGGTAGTCCTGCATCATCTCGGTCGCCTTCTGCTTCACCTCGCGAGCCTCGTCGAGGATCGCGGTCTTCTTGCCCTCGAACTCCGCGGCGACCTTGGTCGCCCGCTCCTCGGCCTGCTTGGCCTCGTCGTGCATCCGGTCAAGCGTCTTGGCCAGATCGCCGTCGAGGTCGTCGAGCTTCTTCACCTTCTCGGTGGCGCCTTGCGCCGCCATCGCCAGGCCCAGCACCTCGCCGAGCTTGGTCTCCAGATTCGTCAACTCCGCCATTCCGTGCCCCTTTCCTCGATTACTCGCCTCGCTCGAGCCGAGCCGCGAGCGCGTGAGGAAGACCCCGCTCGCGCATCTCGGCCTGCGTGCGCTCAATCGAATATGGGACCCGGCGGAACTCAGCAAACCTTTCCTCGAGATCGAGCAGCACCCACGCGGCGCGGGGATCGCCGTCGCGCGGCTGTCCGACGGAGCCCGGGTTGAGCAGTCTCCGGCCGTCGAGCGTGATCTTCGATCCGCCCGGCGCCGGCCCGCCGTCGACTCGGCCGTCCTCCGCGGTGATCGCCAGGGCTATGTGGCTGTGTCCGACGAGGACGAGCGGGGCGCCTGAAAGCTCGAGCGTCGCTCTCGCCGCTTCTTCGGTCAGCACGTACTCCCAGACCGGGTCGCGCGCGCTGGCGTGGAAGAGGTCGACGCCCTCGACTTCGCCGTAGGGCTTCAGGCTCGCGAGGAACGCGCGCGACTCGGGCGTCAGGACCTCCGCCGTCCAGAGTGCTGCAGCCGCGGCCTCGTCGTTGAACTCGCTGACCGTCAGCTCTCCGAGGACGACCAGGTCGTGGTTCCCGACGAGGCAGTGAACGGCGCGGTCTCTCGACCAGATCGCAGCACTCGTTCGGACGCGGTCCGTAGCCGACGGTGTCGCCGAGGCACCAGACAGCGTCGACGCGCTCGGCGTCGATCTCCTTCAGCACCGCCTCGAGCGCGTGATAGTTAGCGTGGACGTCCGATATGACCGCGACCCGCATCAGCAGAGTCGCGACCTTAGCCGTCGCGGCGCTCGTGTGGGCACTCGCTGCTGCCGCGCTGTGGCGGACGAAGGTGCCCGCCGACCTTCGCCTGCCCCGGCTCGACCCGCAGACGGTGTTCGGCGCTGGTGCCGTACGGGCGGGTGTGCGCTACGAGCGGTTCCTCGACTACGAATGGCTGCTCGGGACGATCGTCAGCCTGGTCGCGCTGGTAGTGATGGTCCGCCGCGGCCCAAGACTTGCCCGCTCGCTCGGGCTCGGCCGAGTGAATGCCGGGCTGATCACGGGCGTGGTCGTCACGACGGTCTTGTGGGCAGTGTCGTTGCCATTCGATTTCGCGGCGGCCTGGTGGGAGCGCCGGCACGGCATCTCGACAGAGGACTGGGGCACGATCATCTTCACCCCGTGGGGAGGGCTCCTCGGGACCACGTTCGGCACCGTCATCGTCCTCGCGATCTTCCTCCTGCTCGCGAAACGATTTGCACGGAATTGGTGGATCGGCGCGGCAGCTGCCCTGCTCGTGCTCGCCTTCGTCTTGCAGTTCGTGCTCCCGTACGTGAACCGGTACGGGACGCATCCGATCAGAGCGCCGAAACTAGCCGCGGCCGTGAAGCAACTCGAAGCCAAGGAGCACGCCGGCCACCCGACCGTCAGAGTCGAGCCGGTGAGCGACAAGACGAGTGCGGCGAATGCGTACGCGATCGGACTCGGCCCCAGTAGCAGCGTGTTCATCTGGGACACGATGCTGGACGGCCGCTTCACACCGAGAGAGGTGCGCTTCGTGATCGGCCACGAGCTTGCTCATCTCGGGCGCCTGCACCTCTGGAAAGGGCTTGCCTGGGGGATCCTGATCGGCATCCCGCTGCTTGCCGCGGTCGCTTTCGTAACCGGTCGGCGTGGCGGCCTCCGCAACCCGGCCAACGTGCCGCTCGCTCTCCTCGACGCTCACGGTTCTGCAACTCGCGATCACGCCGTTCACGAATGCGGTCTCGCGCCGCTACGAGGCGGAGGCCGACTGGGTGGGCCTGCAGGGCACGCAGGACCCACAGGCGGCAAAGGGGCTGTTCAAGGGGTTCGTGAAAGCCGATCTGCAGGATCCCAATCCGACCGGCTGGGTGCACGTCTTCCTCGACGACCATCCGCCGCCGCTCACCCGCGTCGAGCAGGCCGAGGCATTCGCGAAGCTGATGCGCTAGCTCAGCCCGAGCGGGGCGGTGCTTCTGGAAGGTTACGGATCCCTTCCTGCGTCGACCACTTGGAGAACGAGTCCTGCATCGCCGCCAGCAGCTCCTGGAAGAACTGCGACGACATGTTCACGCGCGAGACCACGACGCCCGGGACGTCGCCTTCCTCGATCTCGTGGTCGATGCGCGCGAACGTGAGCGTGAACTCGTACGGCGAGAAGGTGACGTTGGCGAAGTTCGCGTAGACCCCGGCCATCTGCTCCGGATCGAGATGGATGTTGAGCTGGCGCTCCTGGGCCTCGTCGTCCACGTCCCAACGATACTACGGGCATGAGTGGGCCCCCTGAGACGGCCGGGAACGCCGTTGCGCGCCTCGCCGCGCGGCTCTCCGACATCGCCGGTGCGCCTGTCGAGCTGGAGCGGCCGAGCGATCCCGCGCACGGCGACTACGCCACGAACGTCGCGCTGCGGACCGCGCCTCAGCGGAAACGACCGCCACGCGAGCTGGCGGCTGAACTCGCGGCACGTGCCGAGGAGCTCGAGGAGATCGAGCGCGCCGAGGTCGCCGGGCCCGGCTTCCTCAACCTCTGGGTGACCACCGGGTGGTTTGCCGATGCGTTGCGCGAGATCGGCCCGTCCTACGGCGCCGGCGAGCCTGAGCAGCCGCAAAAGATCCAGGTCGAGCTGATCTCGGCCAATCCTGCCGGGCCGCTGACAGTCGGCTCCGCGCGTAACGGTGCCTACGGAGACTCCGTTGCGCGCCTGCTCGACTTCGCGGGCCACAACGTCGAGCGCGAGTACTACTTCAACGACGCGGGCCGGCAGGTCGACCTCTTCCGAGCGTCGGTCGAGGCGCGACGAAGCGGGGAAGAGATTCCCGAGGGCGGCTATCAGGGGGAGTACATCAACGAGCTCGCGGCGCTCGATGTCGATCCGGTCGAGCACATGCTGGAGGAGATCCGCAGGGAGGTCGCCGACTTTCGCATCCGGGTCGACACGTGGCGCCACCAGGGCGAGATCGAGAAGGAGGTTCCCGCTGTCCTGCCGCGGCTGGACACGTACGAGGCCGAGGGAACGCTCTGGGCTCGCACGAGTGCGTACGGAGACGACAAGGACCGGCCGCTGGTTCGCTCGGCCGACGGCTCGTACCTGTACTTCGCCGCCGATGTGGCGTACGTGCGCGACAAGCTCGAGCGCGGGTTCGACCGGGCGATCTACGTGCTCGGAGCCGACCACCACGGCTACGTCGGGCGGCTCAAAGCTGCTGCTGCCATGCTCGGCTACGACCCCGAGCGCATCGAGGTGCTGATCTACCAGCTCGTGCACATCGTCGAGGGCGGCGAGACGAAGAAGATCTCCAAACGTCGCGGCGACGTCGTCTTCCTGCACGAGCTCGTCGAGAAGATCGGCATCGACGCTGCGCGCTGGTACCTCGTCTCTCGTGGCCACGACCAGCCGCTCGACATCGACGTCGATCTCGCAACCGAGCGCACACCGAAGAATCCGGTGTACTACGTGCAGTACGCGCACGCGCGCATCGCGGGGATCCTGCGCAACGCCGAGGCTGCGAACGCCGGCGTAGACGCGCCGAAGGAGCTCGAGCGCGAGGAGCGTGACCTGATCAAGCGACTGGCGGAGTTCCCCGTCGTCGCCGCCGAGGCGGCCGAGCGGCGCTCACCGCATGCGGTTCCCATCTACGCGATCCGGGTCGCGGACGACTTTCACCGCTTCTACCACGAGCATCGCGTGGTGGGCTCCGAGACGGAGGCGTTCCGGTTGGCGCTCGTCCGCGCGACGCAGAGCGTGATCGCGCGGGCTCTCGACCTGGTCGGGGTCGAGGCGCCCGAGCGGATGTAGGGTCCGGGCTGACCATGAGCGCCCGGCCGCCCGACCGAAACCTCGCGCTCGAGCTGGTGCGCGTGACCGAGTCGGCGGCGCTGGCCGCCGGCCGCTGGGTCGGGCGCGGCGACAAGATTGCCGCCGACCAGGCCGCCGTGGACGGGATGCGGGCGATGCTCGACTCGGTCTCCATGGCGGGTGTCGTCGTGATCGGCGAGGGCGAGAAGGACGAGGCGCCGATGCTCTTCAACGGCGAGCCGGTCGGCGACGGCACCGGGCCCGAGGTCGACGTCGCGGTTGATCCACTCGAGGGAACCCGGTTGACGGCGCTCGGCCAGCCGAATGCGATCGCCGTCATCGCGGTCGCGGAGCGCGGCACGATGTTCTTTCCCGGCGCCGCCGTCTACATGAACAAGATCGCGGTCGGGCCGCAGGGCATCGACGCCGTCGACATCGACGCGTCTCCGACGGAGAACGTGAACGCGGTCGCGAAGGCGAAGGGAGTGTCGACACGGGAGATCACCGTGGTTGTGCTCGAGCGTGAGCGTCATGAGGCGTTGATCTCGGAGCTTCGCGCGGCCGGTGCAAAGGTCCAATTGATTCGCGACGGTGACGTCGCAGCCGCGATCGCAGCGGCTCAGAGCGGGACCGGGGTGGACATGCTCTATGGAGTCGGTGGCACGCCCGAAGGTGTCATCTCGGCGGCAGCGCTCAAGTGCGTCGGGGGCGGCATCCAGGGAAAGCTGTGGCCACGGGACGACGAGGAGCGACAACAGCTCGTCGACGCCGGCCTCGATCCTGAGCGAGTGCTGACGACGAACGATCTCGTTGCCGGCGACGATGTGTTCGTCGCCGCGACCGGTGTCACCAGCGGCTCGCTGCTACGTGGCGTGCGCTATCTCCCGAACGGCGCGATCACCGACTCGATCGTGATGCGCTCACGATCCGGCACGTCACGCCGGATCGAGGCGACGCACCTGCTGGACAAGCTCGAGGTCCTCACCGGCCGCGAGTACAGATGAGCTCCTAAACCGGAACGGCCTCTTTTTCAGTTCCGGCGCGCACATTCCGCCGGCCGCTGCCCTGTTCATCTTGGCGCGGTCCAAGGCGTCGCTTGCGACGCCGCCGAGAGTGCGTCCGGGCTTTGCCCGGCACGTCTACGGTTTTGATCTAACGCCCGACTTGAGGTTACGCCGGTACTGCTTCTCTCTCCAGTTCCGGCGCGTACATTCCGCCGGCCGCCGCCCTGTTCATCTTGGCGCGATGGTAGTACGCGTGCTGCGCGGCCTCGACGTTCTCGTCGTGACCGACCCAGGCCTTCAGGGCCGCCGCCTGCAGGGCACGCCCGTACGAGAACGACACCTTCCACGGGTGCGGGCCGATGGCATTGATCGCGTTGAGCCGCCGTGTCGCTTCCTCCTCCGACTGTCCACCCGAGAGGAACACGATTCCCGGGACAGCTGCCGGCACGTGCCGGCGGAAGCACTGGACTGTCTGGTGCGCGATCTCCTCGTCGGACACCTGCTCTGAGCTTTCGTAGCCGGGAAGCACCATGTTGGGCTTGAGCAGGATCCCTTCGGGGTGGATGCGTTGATCGCGCAGCTCGGTGAAGACCGCGTGCAACGTGTGCGACGTGACCTGGAAGCTCCGCTCGATCGTGTGGTCGCCGTCCATCAGCACCTCCGGCTCCACGATCGGCACCAGGCCGCTCTCCTGGCAGAGCGCGGCATAGCGGGCGAGCGCGTGCGCATTCGTCCAGATGCAGTACTCACTGGGGATGTCCTTGCCGATCGTGATCACCGCGCGCCACTTCGCGAAGCGCGCACCCAGCTCGCGATACTCGGCGAGCCGTTCGCGAAGCCCGTCGAGCCCTTCGGTGACCGTCTCGCCTTCAGCGAGCGCGAGGGGCTTCGCGCCGGTGTCGACCTTGATCCCCGGCACGATTCCCTTGGACTCGAGCAACTTCGGAAACGGTGTGCCGTCGGAGGCCTGCTGGCGGATCGTCTCGTCATAGAGGATCACGCCGCCGATGAACTCCTCGGCTCCCTCGGTCGTGAAGAGGAGCTCCCGGTATGCGCGCCGCGTCTCCTCGGTCGACTCGACTCCGATCGAGTCGAACCGCTTCTTGATCGTCCCACTGCTCTCGTCCGCCGCGAGGATGCCCTTCCCGTCGGCGACGATCGCTCCCGCGATCTTCTCCAGCTCCTGAAAGTCCATCTTGGCTCCTCCCTCGGTCTTTGCTCGGGGAGAAGTATCGCCTAAGCTTTGGAATCCGGAGGGGCGACGCTGCGGCGGTTCGCCCCTCCTTTCCCCGGCCCTTTCTAGTTGCGGCGAGCGCGAGTACGATTTCGTCCACGTGGTCCGCCGTCTGGCCCTAACGGTTCTGGTCGTCGCGGCACTCGCGCCGGCCCTTCGCGGCGATGCCGCGCCGCCGGCTTTGATCCAGCCCGGCGTGACCCTCGCCGGCGTCCCCGTCGGCGGGATGTCGAACGAGCAGGCCCAGGCGGCGCTGCGGCCCGCGTTCGCGACGCCGGTCCGGCTCGTCTACGGCGACCTCCGCTGGAGGCTCCTGCCCAACCACTTCGGCGGGCAGGTGACGATCGCCGACGGGGTCCTGCAGGCCCTCGGCGCCCAGACAGACTCCGCGGTGCCACTCGTCCCACATGTGGACAAGCGAGAGGTGCGCCGGTTCGTGAACGCGCTCGACAAACGAATCTCGACGGCGCCCGAGGACGCGGAGGTCAAGGGTCTCAAGGGCTTGCGTCCGCAGTTCACGAAGGAGAGAGCGGGCATCAAGGTTCTGCGCGGGTTGACCGTCCGCCGCATCGTTCGGGCGTTGCAGACGCCTCAGGTACGGCGCATCCGTGTCGCAGTGACGGTGCTCGAGCCCGCGCGGACGGTTGCGAACTTCGGTGCCGTCATCGTCGTTCGGCGCGGTGCCAACGAACTGCGCTATTACCGAGGCGCACGGTTGGTGCGGAAGTTCGGCGTCGCGACCGGTCAGTCCGTGTATCCGACGCCGACCGGAATGTTCGACATCGTCGACAAGCAGCTGAACCCGTGGTGGCTACCGCCGGACTCGCCCTGGGCGGCGGGGAAGAAGCCGATTCCACCGGGCCCGGGGAACCCACTCGGCACGCGCTGGATGGGCCTGTCCGCTCCGGGCGTCGGCATCCACGGCACGCCGGACGACGCCTCGATCGGCTACTCGGCGTCACACGGCTGCATCCGCATGCACATCCCGGATGCGGAGTGGCTCTTCCATCACGTGAAGCTCGGCACGCCGGTCGTAATCACAGACGCGTAGCGCGCTGGCTCCCGCGTGTTGGCCGTCCGACTCGTGGCATTGACTACTGGTCGGGGTGTCCTCGGAACCGACAGTCCGCGACGGGATGCTGACGCGGCCGCTCGTCGTGAAGCTGGTGCTTGCGGGTGTGTTGTCGGTTGCGGTCGTGTTGCTCGTGCCGCACACGGTCGCGTCGGGCGGCGACGTGCCTCCGGCCGGGATGCTCATCGTGACAGCGACGATCGTTGGGATCATCTGCGCCGTCCTCTTGTTCTGGGGCCTCCACAGCGATCTCGGACTGCCGGCGAAGACGGCGGTGTACGCGCTGGTGTTCAACGTTCTCGTGATCCTCGTCAAGCTCGGCCTCGCGCCGCGGGGGTTTTACGAGGTGAACCAGGTCAAGACGATCGATTCGACGTTCGCGATCGACAACGAGTTCATGGCCACTCTCGCTGCCGGCGTCGTCTTCGTCCTGTACCTCGGCGTCTACGTCACCATCTATCGCTACTTCCGCGCGAGGATCGAACACCTGGCTCCGGACGATCCGGTCCCGCGCCTGCCCCGGGGACGAAAGATCGTGACCGGCGTGATCATCCTCACAGTCGCGCTCGTCGCGACCGGCGGAGCACTGCTCCTCGTCCTCGTCCCGGTCTATGCCGGCGTGGAGTACGTCGACTTCGTCTTCTCCTCGAGCCTGTCCTTGCTGATCGCCGTCCTCCTGGCCTGCGCAACGGCGCTCGCGGCGATGGCGTTCAGTTCGGCGTCTGATCGCGCTCGCATCGTCGGGGACGCGAGCCTGTTCATGAGCTTCTTCTGGGTCGGGCTGTTCTTCCTCGCGCTCTACCACGTGCTCTGGGTCGTCTACGTCCTCGTGCTGACGTCGATCTGGCCGCTCAAGGTCGTCACGCCGAAGTGACGAAGCTGGCGCGTCTCTATCTCGTCATGTTGCGCTATCGCATCGCGGCGATGGTCGCGCTCTTCATGCTCCTGGGCGCGGCACGGGAGGGACGGCTGGAACTTGGCCCGCGATACCTCCTGGCTGCACTCGCGCTCGCCTCGAGCTACGTCGCCGCCACTGCTCTGAACGATCTCGCCGACGAGGCGATCGACCAGGTCAATCACCCGCGCGACGCCGGCAGGCCGCTCGTCGAAGGAACCGCGACGCGAAGGGAGCTACTGCTTCTGCACGTCGTCGCTTCGATTCTCGCCTTGTGCGCGGCAATACCGCTCGGCGGCCGCGGCATCGGGCTCGTTCTGGTTTCGCTGCTCGTCAGCCAGGCGTATTCGGGCCCGCCGGTGCGGCTGTCCTATCGAGTGGCAGGCGCGCCGCTTGCTCTCGGCATCGCGTACGTCGTCGTCCCGTACTCCCTTGGGATCACTGCCGCACAGGGAAGCCTGCGTCACGCGGCGTCAGCTCTCACGTGTGCGCTGTTCCTGCTCTTCGCGGCACGTATCGTGCTCAAGGACTTCCGCGACCGGGTCGGCGACGCTCGCTACGGCAAACCGACGCTCCTCCTGTGCTTCGGCAAGACGACCACGTGCGTCGCGAGCCTGTGTGCTCTCGTCGCCGGCGACGTGGTGCTCGTGGCAGCACTCGAACCGGCGCTCTGGGCGTTCGTGCAGGCTTTCCTCGCTCGCGATCGCCGCCATGTTGTGGACGCTCTGGCGCGCCGACGGACAGATCGCCGAGCAGGTGGCCATCGGTATCGGCGCACGGATGGGGAACGGCCTCCTGCTGTGCGTGCTCGGATGGCTGCTGCTGGCAGGCAATGGCGCACCGGTTGCGCAGACAGCGCTGTTCACTGCCTTCCTGTCGGCGCCGTTCTTCCTCAGCTTCGTGTCACTTGCCGACCCGGCCCGGCGAGGCCGTGATCGGCTACAAGGGCTAAGAGCGGACGATGGGGCTCGAACCCACGACCCTCAGCTTGGGAAGCTGATGCTCTACCAACTGAGCTACGTCCGCGTGCCCGGATTGTAGCTCCGGCGCGAGTGGGCGAAATCCCTACTCTTCGCCGTGTATGGATGCCGATGCCGTCGAGATCCGCGTCCTCGGTTGCCTGATCGAGAAGCAGCGGACGACGCCTGATGCCTACCCGCTGTCGCTGAACTCGCTGCGGCTCGCGTGCAACCAGGCGACGAACCGCGATCCCGTTGTCGCCTACGAGGAGCGTGAGATCAAGGCGGCGCTCGACCGGATGGCGAACCGGGGCTGGACACGGTTCGCGAGCGGCGCGAGCAGCCGCGCGCTGAAGTACCGGCATCTCCTCGACGAAGCGCTCCAGCTCTCCGGACCGGAGCTGTCGCTGCTCGGCGTGCTCATGCTGCGCGGCGCGCAGACCGTCGGTGAGCTGAAGCAGCGCAGCGAGCGGCTGCACAGATTCGAGTCGATCGCGGAGGTCGCGCAGACTCTCGATGGGCTCGCACAGCGAGAGCTCGTCGAACGGCTCGAGCGGCGACCGGGACAGAAGGAGGAGCGCTGGCGGCAGCTTCTCGGTGCGGATTCTTCCGAGGAGGCCCTCCAACCGGTGGCGCAGGAGCCTCAACCGCGCGGCGACGATCAGGTCGCTGCGATCGAGGAGCGCCTCGAACGGCTCGAGCGCGCTTTCGACGACTTGCTCGGCCGCCTCGATAAGGTGCCCGACCGTGAGTAAGCCCCTGGAGCAGCTGAAGGAACGGCTCGGCAAGGTCACCGATCTCGACCGGATCAGCCGGCTGCTCAGTTGGGACCAGCAGACGATGATGCCTTCGGCCGGATCCGACCATCGGGCCGGTCACCTCGCGACTCTGAGACGGATTGCGCACGATCTGTTGAGCGCGGACGAGACTGGCCGCCTGCTCGATGAGTTGCGCCCGCTCGAGGAATCCCTCGACGCCGGCTCCGATGACGCAGCCTTGATCCGACTGGCACGGCGCGACTACGACAAGGCCGCGCGCGTTCCGACCGACCTGCGAGCCGAGATGACCCATGCAGCCGCGCAGGCTCACCCCGTGTGGGTCAAGGCCAAGGCCGAATCGAACTTCGAGCTCTTCCTGCCGACCCTGGAACGCAACGTCGAGCTGCGGCGGCGCTATGTCGAGTGTTACGAGGGAGTCGACGAGCCGTACGACATCCTGCTCGACGACTTCGAGCCGTACACGAGCACCGCCGAGGTGCGCGAGATCTTCGACGAGCTCAAGGCCGAGCTCGTACCGCTGATCGCCGAGCTCCGGGACAGCGAAGTGGACGACTCGTTCCTGGTCGGAGACTTCCCCGTCGATCGCCAGGAGCGGGTGGCGAAGGAGGTGGTCGAGCTCTTCGGCTTTCGGCCGGACACATGGCGGCTCGATCCCACGCAGCATCCATTCGCATCGGGCCCCGGGGTGGACGACGTCCGGATCACCACGAACTACGACCCGACGACGATGAAGTCGTTCTTCTCGACGATGCACGAGTACGGGCACGGCCTCTACTCGCACCAGCTCCCGCGGGAGCTCGAACGGCTCCCGACCGGCAACGCGTGCTCGCTCGGTATTCACGAGTCTCAGAGCAGGCTGTGGGAGAACCTCGTCGGACGCAGCCCGCAGTTCTGGCGCTTCTTCTACCCGCGCATGCAGGAGACCTATCCGGAACAGCTCGGTGGAGTCGAGCTCGACCGCTTCGTGGGCGGCATCAACCGCGTCAAGCCGTCGCTGATCAGGATCAAGGCCGACGAGGTGACGTACGGCATGCACATCATCCTGCGCTTCGAGCTCGAGCAGGACATCATCAACGGCCGCGTCGAGCTCCGAGACCTGCCGCAGGTCTGGAACGAGCGGATGCACGACTACCTCGGCGTGGAGGTCCCAGACGACGCGCACGGCGTTCTCCAGGACACACACTGGGCTTCCGGCTTCATCGGGTACTTCCCGACCTACTTGCTGGGGAGTGTCATGTCGGTGCAGCTCTGGGAGAAAGCGCTCGAGGACGTTCCGGATCTCGAAGACCAGATCGAGCGTGGTGAGTTCGGCGCCCTGCGCGGGTGGCTCGGCGAGCACGTGCACGCGCACGGCAGGAAGTTCTCGCCGCAGGAGACGCTCGAGCGTGCGACCGGGAACCGGATCGACGCGAAGCCGTACCTCGCGTATCTCCGCGCCAAGTACGGCGCGGGCGTGGCCGCCTAACTCAGCGGGCCAGGCTTCTGCGAGCCGGCGGCGCGTCTCGGCCAGGTGCTCCGGCAGCACTTTCACGTCTGCAAGCACCGGCATGAAGTTCGTGTCACCGGCCCAGCGAGGCACGACGTGCAAGTGGACGTGGTCGACCACGCCGGCGCCGGCGATCCGCCCGAGGTTCCACCCGACGTTGTACCCCTGCGGTGCATAGATCTGGGCCAGCGCGCCCATCCCGGCGGAGGACAGCCGGTGCAGCTCGTGCACTTCCTCCGCGGAGAGCTCGCCGTACTCGCCGATGTGCCGAACGGGCGCGACCATGAAATGGCCGGAGGAGTACGGGTACTTGTTCAACAGGGCGATTGCGCTCTCACCGCGATGCACGATCAGTCGCTCCTCGTCGTCGCCTGCCACGGCCATGCAGAAGACGCAGCCGGGCTCCTCGTCGGCGGACTTGATGTACTCGAGGCGCCAGGGCGCCCACAGCTGCTTCACGCGGCCGAGTCTAGAGCGGCTGATCCACGGACTCGACCGGAATCACTTCAGGCTCGATCCGGGCGCGCAGCGTGGCGAGGAACATCATCGACCCGACCATCGCCAGAACGATGATCAGAGAAGAGGTGAGGAGGATCGCCTGGAGTGTGAGCATGTCGTGAGTGGAACGGGCCACTCACGACTTCGGTTACGCGGTCCCGAGTCCTTCTGGGACCTAGCTACGGGATCAGCGTCGCGGCCGCGTAGCGGCCGGCGCCGCCCGCGGTGAGGCGCACCTTGACCGTGCGCTGGCCGCAGACGATGGCGGCGGCGAGCCCCGCCGAGTAGCGCTTGACCAATTTCGGCCCGCCGACGGTGAGCTTCGAGCCGCGCGGGCCGTGGAGCTGCGCCGCAAACACGCCGTCCAGTGGGGTCTTGAAGGTGAATGTCTTCTGCTGGCCGCGGCGGGTAAAGCGGCCCGCAAAGCGCCGTTCCGTCTCCTTCTTCCAGGGATTGACGACGTCCTGCTCGATCGCCGCGAGAGCCGAAGGGTTCGGCGTGAACATCGGGTCGTAGCCCCACGGGGTCTCCGGCAGGCCGTGCTTCACCTCGTTCAGGTGCATGAACGACTCGGCGAAGGACTCGCCGGGGTTCTGCAAGTAGTGCTCGCCTTCGTCGCCGGGGAACGCCACGCCGGAGGCTTCCTTCTGGCAGACGCCTTCGTAGGTGGCCCAGCGTTTCGTGCCGAAGGCGACCGCCGGCCAGGGGTCGTTGAGCCTGTTGGTCGCCACGTGATGACCGTACTCGTGCGCCACCACCTCCTCGACCGTGCTCCACGGCGTGTCCTCCCCGACCGTGACGATGTCACCGGTCTTGGGGGCGTAGCAGCCGTCGACCTCCTGGCTCTCGCAGAGGGTCTCGACTTCGGCCGGAGGAGCGAAGTAGAGCTTGACGGTGGCGATTTCGCTGCCGTGCACGAGGCTGTCGACGAAGTCGGCCCTGGCCTGGTTCACCGCCGGATCGACGGGATACGCGCCCGACGACTGAACCGTCACATGCGCGCCGCTCTTCACCGCGTAAACGCCACCCCAGGAGCCGGCAGGAAACGAGAGGAAGCGCAGCTGCCGGTTGACGATCCGCGAACGGACATGTCCGATTCCCTGGCCCAATCCGAACACGCTCAGCCGCTTCGCGGAGGGCCGCTCTGCTGCAGGGGACACGCTGCCGGCCGCGAGTGCGGCGGCGGTGACGAGAAGCAGAGCCAGACCCCTGCGTCCGAGCGGCGCGGACATGTCTCTGGTCCTCGGGGCCGGGGGATGCGGTCTAGATGACTCGAATGAGGGACTGCCTCAGAGCCAGCGCTTGTACTTGAAGAAGCCGATCATCCCGATGATCACGGTCACCATCAACCCTACGATCGCCCAGAAGGCAGCGTGGGTGTGCTCGCCGGGGAAGAGGACGTTCATTCCGAAGATCCCGGAGATGAGCGTCAGCGGGAGCAGGATCACCGAAAACACGGTCAGGATCCGCAAGACGTCGTTCTGTCGGTGCGAGATCACCGATTCGTTCGTGCTCTCGAGTGCTTCCACGACTTCCTTGTAGTTGTCCAGCAGGTCCCAGATGCGCTCGGACGCGTCCACGAGGTCGTCGAAGTAGAGCTCGAGCTCCTCGGGAAGGAAGCGCTCGATGTGCCGCTCGAGCAGTCGCAGCGCGGGGCGTTGCGGCTTGATGATCTTGCGGTAGGAGATGATCTCCTGCTTGACCTTGGAGATGTCGGTGACGATCTCCTCGGAGCGGCGGTCCTCGATGTCGTCCTCGATCGAGTCGAGCTTGTAGGCGATCTTGTCGAGGATCGGGAAGCAGTAGTCGAACAGGTCGTCCAGCACCTCGTAGAGGAGCCGGCCGGATCCCTTGCTGAAAAGCTGCTCGCGGAAGCGCTCGTCCTCCTGCACGCGGTTGAAGAGGCGCGTGACCGGGAGCAGCTCGACGTTCGAGATCGTGACGAGGTAGTCAGGGCCGAGGAAGAAGTCGAGCTCGCCGGCGTTCAGGCGCTGGACGTTCTTGTCGTACGCGGGAAAGTGGAGGACGCCGAAGAGGTAGCCGTCATCGAGGTAGTCGTCGACCTTCGGCCGCTGGCGCTTCGACAGGACGTCTTCCACGTCGAGCGGATGCCAGCCGAAACGCTCGCGCAGAGCGTTGACCGTCTCGGGATCGACGGGTGGGTCGAGATGGATCCAGGTGAGGCCGTTGGCGCTGAGCTCAGCGACGCGTGGTTCCGGGCGCGCTGCGGCCGCCTCGGTGTACTCGCGAGGTCTCGTCCGCCGGATGCGGGGCAGGCTGGGCATCGGTACTGAGCGGCTCGTCGGTCGTTGGCGCCATGTTCGCCATGGTACCCGGGACGCCTGCGAGGGAATCCACGTGCGGTGTGAAGTGGAGGCGCGCGGGAATCCGTCGTTCCAGCGCAAGGGCATAGGCCGAGGCCAGCACGCAGATCGCTGCGGCCGCCGGCCAGAGCGCGAGCGGCTGGTGCTGGAGGACGAACCCACCGATCGCCGGGTCCGACGAAGAAGCCGATCTGCCACGAGGAGCTCGAGAAAGCCATGTAGCGCCCGAGGAGCTGCGGCTCCGCGAGGTCGACCACGAGCGGGGCATAGATCGCGCCGTGCAAGCACTCCGCGACCGCGAAGACGCCAACGGCGATGCCGAAGACGATCGCAGCCTGCGTGCCGGTGAACCAGGCGCCGCCGGCGAGAACTCCGAGGAACGCGCCCGCCCAGACGACACCCATCAGAGCGAGGCCGCGCAGCCGGCGTTTGCCTTCCACGAGCTTCATCACCGGCAGCTGGCCGATCGCCACCCCGGCGGAGAAGACAAACCAGATCACCCCGATGGCAGGCTCGCTCACGTGTGCGGTGTTCTTGGCGAACGGAGGGAGGAGCTCGCTCATCACGGCAATGCCGGCGCCGATCAGGATCACGTTGAGGATGACGAAGGAGATGAAGACGCGGTTCCGTGTCACGTCCGCGTAGCGTCCGGGCTCGCGCCGTGCCTCACGATGGCGCGTCGAGGGCACGAACTGCAGCACTCCCACGAACACGAGGAACGTCACCGCATCGAACAGGAAGAGAAACGTGAACGTGCTCGGGTGAGCCGTGCGCGCAATGGCGCCGGCGACGAGCGCACCGAGCGCGAAGCCGACGTTCATCGTCATCCGCTGTTGAGCGAAGGCTGCATGACGACGGTCTGGCGGCGTCAGCGAGCTGAGCAATGTGGATTGACTGGGCCAGAAGGAGCCGGTGGCGACTCCGACGAGGAGGTTCAAGACGAAGGCGTGCCAGGTCTCGCGAATCAGCGGGAACAGCGCAAACGCGACGGCGGCGATCACAAGGGAGCCGCTGAGCACGACACGAGGCCCGAGCCGGTCCGCGAGCGCGCCGCCGACGAAGCCCGAGGCAAATGCAGCGAGGGAACCGGTCGCCACGACAAGGCCGGCAACGCCGAGCGAGAGCCCGCGAACGTTGTGCAGGTAGATGATCAGAAACGGCCCGATGACGCCGTTCCCGAACATGTTCACGAGCCCGCCGGCCTGAAGGATCCAAACGTCCCGCGGAAGCTGCGGATTGAGACTACGAAGGTAGGCGCGCACCGCGCGCGAGCCTAACGGTGCAGAGCCTGACTAAGCGGCGGCGTTGATGGCGTACACCTCGATCGGAGCGGCGCCGATGAGCATCACGCGACACGGTGCGCGCTTCAGCACGTGCTCGACGGTGTCACCGAAGATCGAGCCATGTGTGGGCCGACGCCTGCGGGGCGCGCCGAGGACGATGATCTCGCACGCGCTCATGGCGGCCTGATCGAGGATCGCGTTCGCTGCCTCGCGGGCACGGATCTGACGCTTCGAGATTCCGACGCCGTACGAATCGGCGATCGAAGCCGCACGTTCAAGAATCCGGTGTGCCCGCGACTCCTCGTCGGTCATGTGTGCATCGAGCGGCAACAGCGCCGGGATCTCGACTACGGCGACCGCCGTGATCACGCCGGAGCGAGCAGTAGCAATCCGACAAGCGACATCCATCGCCTTCTCCGATTCAGGATTGCCCGCGATCGGCACGAGAATCCGCCGGTAGCCCAGCGTCGTGGTCATGTTTTCACCGTAGGCACTACCGCCCTAAGCGGCCCTTAAGCATCGTTTCTGAGTGCTTAAGAAGTCGCTAAGACAAGGCCGCTTCGGCGGGATCCACGATTCGGTAGCCGACCCCGGCCTGATTCAGGAGATACCGCGGCCGCGCCGGATCCGGCTCGATCTTGCGCCGCAGGTGCGACAGGTGAACGTGGAGGTAATTCGACTCTTCCTGAAACGCCGGGCCCCACACCTCGCGGAGCAGCGTTGGGTGCGTGAGCAGTTTTCCTTCGTTCTGCGCGAGCACGCGAAGTAGGTCGTACTCGATCGGAGTGAGGGCAACCGGTCGCTCGTCCATCGTCACGGTGCGCTTCTCCAGATCGATGACGAGGTCGCCGATTTTGATCAGCCGTTCCGCGGAGGGAGCTGCGCGTCGCAGGACTGCGCGTAAGCGCGCGAGCAGCTCCTCGCCGCTGAAGGGCTTGGTGATGTAATCGTCTGCTCCGGCGTCGAGAGCGTCGACTTTCTCCTTCTCCTCGCCTACTGCTGAGAGCACGACGATCGGTGCCTGGTACCACGTTCGCAGCTCGCGACAGACGTCGGTGCCGCGGCCGTCGGGAAGGAGGACGTCGAGGATGATCGCCATCGGGGGTCGCATCCCGGCTTTCATGAGTGCCTCTTGCGCAGTCGCGGCAGTGTCCACGGCATAGCCTGCACTGCGGAGCTTCATCTGCACGGCGCGGAGGATCTGGGGCTCGTCGTCCACGACGAGGATCCGGCCGTTGCTCATCTCGCCGCCGTGGTCGGAACCTTGGTGGCCGGAAGAGCGAGCGCGAACGTCGTTCCGGCATCCTGCCCCGACTCGATCCAGAGCCGACCGCCGTTCAACTGCGTGAACCCGCGCGCAATCGCAAGTCCCAGGCCGGTCCCTGGACCGTCCTCGTCATTTCTCCCACGTGCGAACGGTTCGAAGATGCGCTCGCGTTCCCCGAGCGGGATGCCGGGTCCGTGGTCAGTGATTCGCACGATCACCTCGTCCCCGAGCGACTCGGCATGCAGTTCGATCCGATCCGTGGGCGACGAAAACTTCAGCGCGTTCTCGAGGAGATTGACGAGGACGTGCTCGAGCTGGGCTGCGTCGACGCGCACTGGTGGGGAGTCGTCCGGCAGGACGGCGTCGATTCGGTTGTTCTCCGGCCCAATCGCTTCGAGAGCTCGAGCAATGAGCCCGTCGACGGTCCACAGCTCGGGCGCAGGGCGTGCTGCACCCGCCTCGAGTCGCGAGACGTCGAGCATGTTCGAGACAAAGCGATTCAGTCGTCGTACCTGAAGACGGATCGCCGAGTAGAGCTCTTCCCGTTCGTCAGGCGACAGCGCTTCGCTCGAGCTCTCGAGTACGTCGCTCGCCGTCATGATCGCGGTGATCGGCGATCGCAGGTCGTGACTGACGGAACGGAGGATTGCGGTCTTGGCGGCGTCGCTCTTCCGAAGCGCCACGGCCTCGCTGGCGTCGCGGGCGAGCTTCTCGGCCTCGGCCGCCCGGCGCCGAGCGTGGGCTGCAAGCTCGCTGACGCAGACCGCTGTGACGAGGTACACGGCCAGCGCCACCCAGTTCTCCGAGTCCGCGAGCCGAAAGGTGTGCGTGGGCGGGAGGAACAGGAAGTTGAACGCGAGCATGCTGACGACCGAGACGCCGACCGCATAGGAAAGCCCCCACAGCGCTGCGACGGGAAGCACCGCAAAGAGGTAGAGCACGCCAAGGCTGAGCACGGGCGCGACCGGACGGAGTGCATAGATCGCGCCTGTCACGAGCGCGACCGAACCGAGGCTGAAGAGAGCTGCCCTCATGCGCATTGGCATCTCAAGCGAAGGGTACGCCCGCAGCTCGAGGTTGCGGGGCGAACAGCTTAAGAACGTCTAGAGATTCCAGGTCGTGGCCTCCTCGCACGTCTACGGGTCGCTAGCTTCAAAGGGACAAGGACCGGCAGGCGACGACATTGATCGACACGAACGCAGAGGAGGCGCAGACTCCGCCTTTGGCAGAGCGGCGTGAGCGCCTCGACTCTCTGAAGAGAGTCGTCGTCGGCCCGCCGCGCGCAACAGGCGACATCCACGAAACGCTGCTGTCGAAGACCCTGGCTCTGCCGATCTTCGCGTCGGACCCGCTCTCCTCGGTTGCGTACGCCACGGAAGCGGCGCTCGCGGTTCTCGTCGCCGCGTCGCTCGGATCCGCCCACCTCGTCCTGCCGGTCTCGCTGGCCATCGCGGCAGTGCTCGCGATCGTCGTGCTCTCCTACGTCCAGACCGTCCAGGCGTACGAGACGAGCGGCGGGGCATACGTCGTCGCGAAAGAGAATCTCGGGACCCTGCCGAGCCTCGTCGCCGCCGCGGCGCTGCTCGTCGACTACGTCCTCACCGTTGCCGTTTCGGTCACGGCCGGTGTCTTCGCCCTGACCTCCGCCGTGCCGTCGCTCGCCTCGCACCAGGTGGGCCTTTCGCTGTTCTTCATCCTGCTGCTCACCGTCGTGAACCTGCGCGGCGTGCGTGAGTCGGGAATCCTCTTCGCATTGCCCACATATGCCTTCGTCGCCGTGATGTTCGCACTCATCGGAACAGGCGTCGGCAAATGCGCAGCTGGTGCCTGCCCGCAGGCACACGTTCCCGATCCACTCGTGGCCGGCGCCGGCACAGTCGGCGTACTCGTCCTCCTGCGCGCGTTCTCCTCCGGCGCGGCGGCACTAACCGGTGTCGAAGCAATCTCGAACGGTGTGAATGCATTCAAGCCGCCACAAGGGCGGAACGCGGCCAAGACGCTCCTCGTGATGGGAGCCATCGCGATCTTCTCTCTTCGTGGGGGTGTCGTACCTCGCCGTCCATATGCACGCTCGTCCCAGCGGGTCCGTTTCGGTGATCTCCGAGATCGCACGCACTACGTTCCCGGCGTCTTCCTGGACCTCGTTTCTCTACTACGCCGTGCAAGGTCTGACGTTCGCGATCCTCGTGCTCGCCGCGAACACGTCTTATCAGGGGTTCCCTCGCCTCGGTGCCGTACTCGCCCGAGACCGGTTCTTTCCTCGTCAGTTCATCAACCTGGGCGACCGGCTGGTCTATTCGAACGGGATCGTCGTCCTCTCCGGGCTCGCGGCCTTTCTCGTCTGGATCTTCCACGCGAACGTCCTCGCGCTCATCCATCTGTACGTCATCGGCGTCTTCACCGCTTTCACGCTGTCCCAGGCCGGCATGGTGCGGTACTGGCTACGACGTCGCGATCGCGGCCGGCGCAGAAAGGCATTGGTCAACGGCTTCGGCGCGGTGGCAACGTTCGTCGTGGCGATTCTGGTCATCCAGACGAAGTTCCTCGCCGGCGCATGGGCGGTGATCGTCGCCATTCCGGTCCTGGTGCTCGCGTTCTACGGAGTGAACCGTCATTACCGGAGGGTGGAGCGGCGACTCCGCGCCGGTGCTGCCGCGGTCTCGGCTGCACCGCCCGCCACGAACGAGGTCGTCCTTTACGTCGAATCCACGGACGCAGCTCTCCGCGAGGCGCTCGCATACGCGCGAAAGATCTCCGGTGATCGCTTCCACGCGATCCACGCCCCGGGGCCGAGGACGGATCCGGGCATTCGCCCTCGCTTCCGTGAGCTGACCGACCTGCGGCCCGATCTCGAAGTCCTCGCGCCGGAGGACGGCCGGGCAGAGGCGGTCATCGAATACCTCTGGGCTCTGCCGCGCGGCGAGTCGAACTTCGTGACCGTGATCATTCCCGAGCTCTTTCGACGACGATCGTTGCTCGCCGCCCTTTCGCGACGCACGGAGTTCTCGCTCAAGGTCCGTCTCCTCCGCGAACCGGGTGGCGTCGTCATCAGCGACGTCCCGGTCCTGTCCGGCAACGGAGAGCAGAAACCGCCCAAGCGGGTTGTCTGCCGCATCCTTGTCTCGGGTGCGCATGCAGCGTCGATGCGGGCCGTCAACTACGCCGGGACGCTGGGAGTGGAAGACACGAGAGCGGTCTTCTTCGCGTTCGACTCAGAGGAAGCCGACCGTCTGCGTGAGGAGTGGTCGAACCTCGGGATCTCGCTGCCCCTGGAGATAGAAGAGGCGCACTTCCGGGACATTGGCGACCCCCTGCTCCGCTATCTCCGCGAGATCACGGCCGACCCGGACGCAGTCGCGGTCGTGATCATGCCGGAGCTGATCTTCAGCGGCCCACAACGGCTCCTGCACAACCAGAAAGCCCTGTACATCAAGCGCCTGCTGCTCTTCGAGCCAAGAGTAATTCTCACCAGCGTCCCTTACAGATTGGACTGACCTGCGCCAAGCGAATGCCGGCTTTGCCGGCGTTCGCCACCACACGCTCATTGCTTAGCAGTGAGGCCGAGCGAAGTCATCATGGCTCGGCGCAAGCCGAGCCGGACTTCGCTCGGCGAAGTGCGCCTGGCAGGAATCGAACCTGCGGAAAGTTCCCGCCGGGAGAGTCACCTAGAGCAGTCGATAGCTCCCGGGCGGCGGCGCTAGGTTCGGCTGGGCGCCGCCTTAGAACCATCCGTGCGATTGCTCACGTCTCGGCGTCTTTCGCGGGGAAGAGGATCCTGGGGACCTCCTGCTTCGCCGGGTCGCGATTGAAGATGAGCACGTCGGCGAGCGTGGCCAGGACAGCTGCGAGCGGCACAGAAAGCAGCACGTACACGCCTCCGAAGAGAAGACCCACTGCGCTCACCGTTACGAGCACGATCAACGGAGAGAGGCCAACCGCCCGACCGAAGACATGCGGTCCGATCAGGTAGTCCTGCAGCAGCCGCAGGCCCCAAACCGCAACCGCGGCCAAGGCGGCGTGCTGCCAGTCGATCGTGAGCCCAACGGCGACGGCGAGGCTGCCGGCAACGAGTGGGCCGATCACGGGGACGACCTCGACGACGCCCGCGAACACGCCGAGGAGGAGCCAGAACGGCAGGCCGATCAGCGCGAACGCGGTAGACAGGACGGTGCTGACGAACGTGATCATGAGCAGCTGCCCACGCACGTACGCGCCGAGCTTCTCGTCGATCAAGTTCCAGGTCTCGCGCACGACGCGTCGGTGCTTCCTGGGTAACAGCGAGAGCACCAACTCCTCGGCACGCTCACGCTCGAAGATCCAGTAAGCGGCCGTCGCGAGTGCGAAGAAAATGCCGATGAGGACCTCGAGCGCCTTGGTCGTAAGGGTGAGCGCAGGGTGGACGAGCCCCGAGCCTGATGGGAGCTTCTGCAGCTCCTTCTGCAAGCCGACGAGGAACTCGTGCTTGATCCCGGTCGAGTTCCGGGCGGCGTCACGAAGTTCCGCGCTCGAGGTCGGAGCGTCACCAATCGCCGCCTCGACCTGCGTGATCGCCCTCGGGATGACCAGCCATAGGAAGATGACAACGAGACCGGCCAGCGCGGCGAAGTGGAGAATCACGCCTGACCGCGCGGCCGCCGGCCAGAGCGCATGCGGCGACGACGCCGACAACCACCACGCTCGTCACGAAGGCTCTTCGCGGGCACACATCTCTAACGGACGACCGGTGACATCTCCACAGACTGGGACGATCGACCAGTCGCGAGGAGACAATGGGCCGCGACGCTGATCGACGTGGACTCGGATGGCGTCAGGCTGCCGAGGCGAGTTTTGCGTGACAGTGCCGCCAGCTGCGAGGAAGCCCTCGGCGTCTACGTGTCGCGATTTGGCTTGGGTGTCGAGCACCGGCTGTTTCGCGAGCTAATCCCCGCGATCGCGTCTGTCAAGACAGCCGCTGATCTGCTTCACGACGATCGCAGTCGCGAGCTTGTCCTACGCCTCGCCCATGAAGCATGCCGGCGGGCGGCGATCGAGTGTCGGCGCTACGGGTTAGACGAGCCGCTCTTACGTTGTGCTGCTGCGTGCGACAGAGCGATGAGTGAGATCGACCTGCTCTTGACGGCCGCCGTTCACGACTAGGCTTCTCCGCTATTCGCGATGTCGGGCACGCGGATGCTCGTGCTCGATCTCAGCTCGCGCCTCACCCGTCTTCTCGACGACGAAATACGAAGGATGTTGCTCGACCACAATCTCGACGGCCGGTTCCTCGTGTCCGGGAATTACGACGAAACGCGCGACGTGCGACGCGACCCGGTCGTACTCAGCAGGAACGAGCTCTATCTTTTCGACGCAGGCGTCATCCGCGCACTCACAGTGGAATGGCAGGGGCTGCTCAACACCATGTTGTTTAGCGCCTTCCTCGATGAGGTCGTTGATGGTGCGAAACACTTCTTCGTTGTGTGCCGCGCTGTCCGCGAAGTCCATCGAAGCATCTTCGCACGTCTCTCCTGACGCACGCCTGATTCCTGATCGCGGGCCCGCTGGCTGGGACTCAGACAACTATCCCGGCGGACCGCACTATTGGTGCCCTGAGTGCCTTGTCGTACATGACGTGGACACCGGCACTCCGGAGGACTGGCAACGCGCCTGGGACGAGCTGTCGTGAATCGTTCCCGCCAACGTTCCCGTGTGCCGCGTAGCGGTGCCGTGTATGCGCCTGGCAGGAATCGAACCTGCGACCTTGCGCTCCGGAGGCGCACGCTCTATCCCCTGAGCTACAGGCGCGGGACGTCTAGTGTAGCCCGGGTGGAGGTGACTGCCCGGATCGCGACGCTGGAGCTTGCGGAGACGTTTGTCATCTCGCGCGAGTCGAGCGACATCGCGGAGGTCGTCTTCGTGGAAGTGCAGCACGGCAGGATCTCGGGCTTCGGTGAGGCGGCTCCGATCGACCGTTACGGAGAGAGCGCCGAGTCCGCGCTCGCGTACGTGGAGGAACACGCCGGCCTGCTCGGCGACGACCCTTTCGCGCTGGATGCAATCGAGCATCGACTTGCTCCGCGAGAGTGGGCGGCACGGGCGGCGATCGACGCTGCGCTTCATGATCTGCAGGGGAAGCTCGTCGACCTGCCGGTGTGGCGGCTGCTCGGGCTGGAACGCGAAGGCCCGCCCACCTCGTGGACGATCTGGCTTGGCGACCCGGACGACATGGCGCTGCGCGCAGCCAAGGCTGTGGACTTCACGCGACTGAAGCTCAAGCTCGGCGCCGGCGACGGCCTCGACGTCGAGCGGGTGCGTGCCGTTCGCGAGGTCACGCAGGCTCCACTCCAGGTGGACGTGAACGAGGCGTGGACGTTCGACGAGGCGCGCGATGCGTTGCCTCAACTCGCCGAGCTCGGCGTCGCGTACTGCGAGCAGCCTTTGCCGGCCGGCGATCCCGACGGTCCCCGCTTGAAAGGCGTATCGCCGATTCCGATTTACGTCGACGAGGACTGCCATCGGCTGGAGCGATGTCGCTGAGTGTGCCGAGCGTGCGCACGGAATCAACATCAAGCTCGCCAAGTCGGGCGGCATCCGCGAAGCGATGCGCATGGCCCACGCAGCGCGTGCCCTCGGCCTCGGCGTGATGCTCGGCTGCATGGTCGAGTCGGGTCTCGGCATCGCTGCAGCGGCGCAGATCGCGAGCCTCTGCAACCACGTCGACCTCGACGGCAACCTCCTCCTTGCAGAAGATCCTTGGCCGGGCGTCGAGCTCAGCGACGGTGTTCAACTGCCCTCCGACCAACCGGGACTCGGTGTCAGACAAGAAGTACCTGATCCTCGCTGAAGAGTTCTCGCACGATCCGCACTACGCGAAGACTGCGCGCGGGGTCATGCGCTACCGGCGCGACTCGGTCGTCGCGATGCTCGACTCCAAACGTGCAGGGGAGACCGAGGACGGCGTCCCGATCGTCGGCACCGTCGACGATGCGCTCGGCCTCGGCCCGAACACCGCGCTCGTCGGCGTCGTCACACAAGGCGGACACTTCCCCGGCGACTGGCAGGAGCTGCTGAAGACCTGCGTCTCGAAGGGCCTCGATCTCGAGAACGGTCTCCATGTCCGCCTGCACGACATCCCCGGTCTCGCGGAGCTCGCGGCAAAGCACGGTGTCGAGCTCCGCGACCTGCGCGAGCCGCCCGCGGACCTGAGCACCGCAACGGGAGCGAACCTCGAAGTCGATGCGACGATCGTCCTCACGGTCGGCTCCGACTGCGCGATCGGGAAGATGACCGCGACCTGCGAGCTCGATCTGGAGGCACGCAAGCGGGGCCTGAGCTCGGTCTTCGTCCCGACCGGGCAGACGGGGATCGCGATCGCCGGCTGGGGGATCTCCGTCGACGCTGTCGTCTCCGATTTCCTTGCCGGCGCCGCCGAGCGCCTGGTGGTGGAGGGCGCGGAGAAGGGCGACCTCCTCTGGGTGGAGGGCCAGGGCGCGATCCTCCATCCGATCTACTCGGGCGTGACCGTAGGGCTGATCCACGGGAGCGCGCCCCACCTGTATGTCCTCTGCCACGAGGTCGGGCGGACGGTGGTCGAGGGCGACCCGACGGCCTCGCCGATCGTGAGCCTGGCGGAGCTGGTCGACCTGCACGAGCGCATGTCGCTGAAGCTGCGGCCCGCCAAGGTCGCGGCGATCGCCCTCAACACCTCGAGTGTCTCCGAGGAGGAGGCGCGCTCGGCGATCGCCGCCGCGGAGGAGGAGACAGGCCTGCCGGCCGATGACCCGGTCCGCTTCGGGGCCGGAAAACTACTCGATGCAGTGCTCAGGCGCCGACTGGGCGGCGCCGCATAGAGGCTGTGCGGGCTCGCCCGCGCAGCCGTCTAACCCGCAGCCGGGGTCGGCGGGACTTCAAACACCCCCAAGCGAGCGCTCAAACTCGCGCCCTGATCTGCCGAAGAGGAGGGCATGTGGCGGATCACTGCGGTCCTGGCGTGCGCCTGCGCGGCTCTAACCCTTGCGGGCGCGGCCTCGAGCACCACTTTCGGGGTCGCTGACGACGCCGGGAAGTACTCCGAGGACGGCGGCGCGAGCTTCTTTCACATGCTCACGGATCTCGGGATGACCGAGAACCGCATGGCGGTGTTCTGGGATCCTGCGAAGCCGAACACCATCTACGACCAGGCCTTCTTCGACCGTGCGCTGCCGAATGCGATGCGCCGCGGCATCGAGGTGATCTTCGCGATCTACCCGGAACGGGCCCGCTCGCTCGTCGACACGCCCAACGGCGTCGAGCTCTTCGCGCAGTACGCGGCCAGGGTCGTGCAGCGTTACCCCTACGTCCGCAAGGTCATCTGCCTGAACGAAGGCAACCAGCCTCGCTTCCACCAGCCCCAGTTCGACGAGTCGGGCAAGGGCATCTCCGGCTACGTGCAGGAGCAGGCGATGGCCGCCTGCTACGACGCGGTCAAGGCCGTCGACCCGAAGATCACCGTGATCGGCTTTGGTCTCTCACCGCGCGGCAACGACGACTTCGAAGCCTCGAGCAACGTCTCGCACTCACCGATCCGCTTTCTGGAGGAAGTCGGTGAGGCGTATCGCGCCAGCGGGCGGACGAAGCCGATCGCGGACGAGGTGTCGATTCACTGCTACCCCAACCTGAACACCGATGCCCCGACGGTCGGATACGCCTGGCCGAAAATCGGCTGCGCCAACTTCGACCGCTTCAAGCAGGCCTGGTGGGACGCGTTTCACGGCACAGCACAGCCTCTCTTCCAGGAAGCGGGCGACGTCGGCTCCGGGCCGTACGTGCACATCTACGTGGACGAGGTCGGCTACCAGGCGAAGATCGCGCCAGAGAAAGCCAGCCTGTACACGGGCGCGGAAAACGTTCCTGCCATCGACGAAGCAACTCAGGGCTCTTACTACGCGCAGCTGATCGCAATGATGGCGTGCGATCCGAACGTGGCGCTCCTGAACTTCTTCCACGCGGTCGACGAGACGAGCCTGCCTGCGTGGCAGAGCGGTCTCGTCTTGCCGGACGGCACACGGCGCGCGTCCTTCTCCACCGTCAAGAACGCGATCATGGCCAACCAGAGGTGCGCCGGCACGCCCGTGCAATGGCGTCACACGGATCGCATCGTCGGTGGGTCAGCGACCTTCAAGCTGCCGCAGCTCGTTCCTCGTCCGAGCCGCCGAAGGCTTCTCGTACGACGTGAAGATCACCCGCGCGTCGAGCACCCGTAGGCTCACCGGTGCTGCGGGCCAGGGTGAAGCTGCCCGCGACGTCCTGTTCAAGCTGCCGAAGCTGAGACGCGGTACCTATCGCGTCACCGTGACGCTTCACGCCGAGAGCAATCCCGACCGCACGGCCACCTTCACGCGTACCTTCCGCGGCTGAGGGACATGTCCCGTCCAGCCGGTCTTCATCGCCGGCTGAATGCGATATAAAAACCGACATGACCGATCCGCGCGTGGCGAAGCTCGCCGATCTGCTCGTGAACTATTCGCTCCAGCTCGAGCCCGGCCAGATCGTGCGGCTGGATGGGGGGATCGTGGCGGCGCCGTTCGTCCGTGAGCTGTACCGAGAGGCGCTCCGGGCCGGTGCCAATCCGCGCACCCGCGTCGAGATCGACGGGATCGACGTCATCGCAATCGGTGAAGCGTCCGACGAGCAGCTGACCTTCATCTCCGAGATCGACCGCTTGGAGATCGAGAAGGTCGACGCGATCGTGACGATCTGGGCCGACCGGAACACGCGCGCCCTCAGCCAGGCCGATCCGGACCGTGTCAGCAAGAAGATCGCGTCGCGCCGGACGCTGACGAACCGCTTCTGGGAGCGGATCGACGAGGGAAAGGCGAAGTGGGTCGGCACGAGGTTCCCGACGGAGGCGCACGCGCAGGACGCGGAGATGTCACTCGCCGAGTACGAGGACTTCGTGTACGGGGCGTGCCACGTGGGCGCCGGCGAGGACCCCGTCGCACACTGGCGCGGAGTCTCCGCCGAACTGAACGCACGCGCGCGGGAGCTGAACACGTTCACCGAGCTGCGGATCGTCGGGCCGGACACCGACCTTCGCATCAACGTCGGGGGTCGCGATTGGCTCGCGGCTGACGGGAAGTTGAACATGCCCGACGGGGAGATCTTCACGAGCCCGGTCGAGACGGAGACCGAGGGCGAGATTCGCTTCTCGTTTCCCGCGATCTTCCAGGGGCGCGGGGTGGAGGACGTTCGCCTGCGCTTCGAGGGCGGTCGCGTCGTCCACGCGGAAGCCGGCAACGGGAACGCGTTCCTTCAGTCTCTCCTCGACATGGACGAGGGGGCGCGCGTCCTCGGCGAAGCCGCGTTCGGGCTGAACTACGAGATCGACCGCTTCACACGCGACATCCTCTTCGACGAGAAGATCGGCGGCACGATGCACTTCGCACTCGGCTCGAGCTTCAAGAAGCTCGGCGGCCGGAACGAATCCGGTCTGCACTGGGACATGATCTGCGACCTCCGCACGGATGGTGAGGTCTACGCCGACGGCGAGCTCGTGTGGAAGGCAGGACATTTCCTTCGCGAGCCGAGCGTCGTGGCGCCCGAGCCGGTCGCAGCTTCCTGACCCGCGTCGCCGTCATCTCCGACACCCATCTCCCGCGTGGGACGCGCGCGCTACCTGACGAGTGCGTGCGGCTGATCGCGAGTGCCGATCTCGTCCTGCATGCCGGAGACTTCATCTCGACGCAAGTCCTGCAGGACCTGGAGAAGCTCGGCCCGCCCGTCGTCGCCGTTTCCGGAAACATGGACGAGCAAGCTCTGAAGCAGGTGCTGCCGAAGCAGCGCGTCATCGAGGTCGACGCCGTGCGGATCGGCATGGTCCATGACCCGGGCCCGCGCGAGCGCCGAGAAGCACGGCTTGCCGCCCGGTTCGAGGACTGCGGCGCGGTCGTCTACGGCCACACGCACGTCCCGCAGGTCGAGCGGTTCCAGCATCTGTGGGTCCTGAATCCGGGCTCGCCGACCGAGCGGCGGTCGGCGCCGGCCCATTCGATGATCGTCCTGAGCGTCAAGGGGACCCGGATCACGCCCGAGCTGGTCACTCTCTGACCGGCGTGAAGGCGGGAGGTGGCGGGGTGGAGAACCCGCCCTCCCTATGAGACAGAGACCGTTAGAAGCGGCGAGCTTCCCGGGAGAGAGGGCTGCGGCACCCTGCTCGATCCCCTGCCTAAGTCCCTGTTGTAAAAGGTAATCGGCAGCTCCCCCAAAAGGTTTAGGCCGAATGGCCCGACAGGCGTTTCTCTCCCTCAGTGGGATAGTTCCCGCTTGACAAGGCGAACAGGTGTTCGCTACCCTACGAACACATGTTCCCTCGCTTGGTCGTCCTCCTCCTGATCATCGCCTTCGTAGTGGGCGTCGTCGCCCGACCCTCCGGCGGCGCGGGGAAGCCCGTTGGCTACGTGGTGAAGCCGACGGACACTCTCTGGTCGATTGCGGCCACCCACTACGCCGGCGATCCGCGCGAGGGGATCTGGGAGCTTCAACAGCGCAACCACTTGCACAGCACGACACTCGTGCCCGGGCAGCGGTTGGTTTTGCCCTAGCTAGTACTACTAGTAGGAGTCGTTACAGCTCCGTGAGTGGCAGGCCGGCGGTGTAGACCTTCTCGCCGCGGAACAGCCGCTGCTCGTGATCCCAGGGAAAGAAGATCACGACCTTCCAGGCAAGCTGCTCGCCCGAGGGCGGGAAGCCGAGCCATTCGGCCTGGTGCGTGCCGGTTACGTCGGCTTCTTCGCAGACACCCTGCGGCCCGATCACGATGTCGGTCAGGTCGAAGTGGATGTCAGGGAACGCGGAAAGCAGCTCCATATAGAAGCGTGCTGCTCCCTCGTGGCCTTCCCAACGGTGTCCGCTCTGTGCGAGCTCGTAGACGCAGTCCGGCGTCAGCGTGGAGATCAGTCCGGGCAGGTCGCGCTCGTCCTCGGCGATCGAGTGGCGCTTCCAGAGCTCGCGGATTTCTTTCTGCTCCTCGCTGGAAGCTTCGCGCTTGATCAAGTCCCGAACGTCTTCGGTCACGCGCCGAGACTACAGAGGGTCGCAACCTAGAATCGACTGATGGATCTCGACCTCGTTTTCCTGGGAACCGCAGGATCGATGCCGACCGCCCAGCGGGCGCCGGCGGCCCTGCTCGTCCGGCGAGGCGGTGACCGCCTGCTGTTCGACTGCGCCGAGGGCACCCAGCGCCAACTGCTGCGGTCCTCCGTCGGCCTCGTCGAGCTCGGCGAGATCTTCGTGACGCACTTCCACGCCGACCACATCCTCGGGCTTCCGGGCCTGTTCAAGACGTTCTCGCTCAGGGGACGCGAGCGACCGCTCGAGGTGCACGGGCCGCGCGGGCTCGTCGATCTGCTCGGATCCTTGAAGCGGGTCGTGGGCAAGCTGTCCTACGAGGTGCGAGTGGTCGAGCTCGAGCCGGGCGACGTGCTCGAGCGTGACGGCTATCGCCTGGCTGCATTCGAGGTCGCGCACGGTGTCCCGGCGGTCGGCTGGTCGCTGATCGAGGCCACGCGTCCGGGCCGCTTCGATGTCGAGGCGGCCGATGCCCTCGGCGTGCCGAGTGGGCCTGCGCGCGGCGCGCTGCAGGGCGGAGAGTCGGTGACCCTTCTGGACGGCAGTGTCGTGAGCGCCGATCAGGTGCTCGGTCCGCCACGCCCCGGCCGCAAGATCGTGATCACCGGCGACACGGCGCCGTCCGAGACGGTCGTCGAAGCATCCTGGGGGGCCGAGGTCCTCGTCACCGAGGCGACGTTCTCGGAAGAAGAGCTCGAGCGAGCCCAGGAGACCATGCATCAAACGGCCGCCCAGGCCGCCGGCATCGCGCAACGCGCGAACATCGGGCTGCTCGCCCTGACTCACCTCTCCAACCGCTACTTCGGGCCGGAGATCGCCCGCGAGGCGCGCGAGATCTTCCCCGACACGGTCGTCCCGAAGGACTTCGACGTCGTCGAGGTTCCGTTCGCCGAGCGGGGAACACCCCAGCTCGTCAAAGGTGGGGCGCTCCACCGGCCCGAGCCTGAGGCCGTATCATCGGCGCCGCAATGACAGGCATGGTTCGGGTTGCGGTCGCCGGCGACGTGGCCGAGGCGGAGGAGATCCAGGAGATCCTCCGCTCGGCAGGAATCGACGCGGAGATCGCCGACGGTGAGGAGGACTCCGTCACGGTCTCGGTTCCCGAAGGGGACGTGGAGCACGCGCAGGACGCGATCGAGGCGATGACGGAACCCGAAGACGTGATCGGCGAGCCGTAGGACTGGAGGTAGTCATGGGCGTGGTGGTCTTCCGTGGCCGTTCGACCGCGATCTCGCGGGCGCGGCCAGCACTTTCTCCGCAGTAACAAGCTGGCCGCGGAACTCGTTCGCGCTGCGCGCGTTCAGCCCGACGACCTCGTTCTCGATCTCGGCGCTGGAACTGGTGTCCTGACGGGCGCGCTCGTGCGCGCAGGCGCGCGAGTCGTGGCCGTCGAGGTCGATACCCGGCTTGCGGAAGGCCTGAGGCGCCGGTACCCAGACGTCGATGTCCGCGTCGAAGACATCCTGCGGATGCCGTTGCCGCCAGTGCCGTTCAAGGTCGTCGCGAGTCTGCCGTTCGACGGTGGCACGTCGATCCTGCGGCGTCTCCTCGACCCGGTTGTCCCGCTCACAAGCGCAGACGTCATCGTCCAGTGGGGCTTGGCCGAGAAGCGCGCGGCGGTGTGGCCGAGCACGCAGCTCAGCGTCTACTGGGGAGCGTGGTTCGAGCTGTCAGTCTCGCGACGCCTCCCTCGCTGCGTCTTTGCGCCTCCCCCGTCGGTGGACGCCGCACTGCTGCGGATCGTCCGCCGTGACAAAGGGCTTGTCGCTGTGACCGAGCGCCACGGCTATCAGTCGTTTCTTGCACGCGGGTTTCGAGAGGGGCCCGGTGCCGTCGTGCCGCGAAAGCTGCTGAGGCGATGCGAGACGGAGCTTGGCTTCGAGCGCCGTGCCCGCGCGCGTGACCTCGACGCCCGTCAATGGGCCTCGCTCTTTCGGCAGGGTCATCCTGAGCGGTCGATCGACAACATCCGGCCGGTCGCGTAGGCTGCCTTTCGACCCGAACCCCTTTAAGCCGGTCCAGTGAGGCCGGGAAGGAGTCATATGAGTCTGGCCGCCCGCAAACCGTCGACCCTGCCTGCACCGTGAGCGCGGTGGAGGCCCCGGCGGGAACCGTCCTGCTCGATGCCGATGCGCTCCGCCGGACGCTGTCGCGGATCGCGCACGAGATCATCGAGGCAAATCCCGATCTCACCCGCGTCGCGCTCGTCGGCATCCAGACGCGTGGTGTGCCGCTCGCGCACCGTCTGCGACGGCTGATCGAAGAGCGCGACGGCGCAGCGCCCGACCTTGGCGCGGTCGACATCACCTTCTACCGCGATGACGTCCAGGTTCGGAGTGGGACCGCCCCCCGGCATTCGCAGCCGGTCGTACGCTCGACGGCACTCGACTTTCCGCTCGAAGGCAAAACCGTCGTCCTCGTCGACGACGTGCTCTACACCGGGCGCACGATTCGCGCGGCCATCGAGGCGCTCTTCGACTACGGACGCCCGGAGCGCATCCAACTCGCCGTTCTGGTCGACCGAGGTCACCGAGAGCTGCCAATCCGCCCCGATTACGTCGGCAAGAACCTTCCGACCTCACGCGACGAGCGCATCCAGGTGCAGCTCGTCGAGGTGGACGAGGTCGACCGAATCCTGCTCGTTCCCGCACCAGAGGAGGCCCACGAGGATGGCTGACATTCGCGTCATGCGGGAGGACCTGCGTCCGCCTGCATCGCCGCCGAGGCGGCACTTCATCTCGATCAAGGACGTTTCCCGCGACGACGTCGAGCGGTTGCTCGCGACGGCGCGCACACTCGAGCGCAGCATGGAGCGAGAGGTGAAAAAGCTCCCGACGCTCAAAGGACGGCTCGTGATCAACGTCTTCTACGAGTCCTCGACGCGGACGTCGTCGAGCTTCGAGCTCGCAGCGAAGCGGCTTTCGGCGGACACGATGTCGATCAAGTCGTCGGGGTCATCGGTCGACAAAGGGGAGTCGCTCAAGGACACGGCAATCACACTCGGCGCGTACGACCCCGACGTGATCGTCATCCGCCATCCCCAGATCGGGGCGCCGAACCTTGTCGCGCGGGTGACGGACGCCCACGTCGTGAACGCCGGCGACGGCAAGCATCAGCACCCGACGCAGGCGCTGCTCGACCTGTACACGATGCGCGAGGAGCTCGGCCGAATCGAGGGACTTCACGTCGCCATCGTCGGGGACGTCTTGCACTCACGAGTGGCCCGGTCGCTGATCCAGGCTCTGTCGCTGATGGGTGCGCACGTCACGCTCGTCGGCCCGCCCGCGCTTCTTCCTCGCGGGGTCGAGGCGATGGGTTGCGAGGCGACCACGGACATCTCGGTCATCGGCGGCGCGGACGTCGTCTACGTCCTGAGGATGCAGCGCGAACGGATGCAGGAAGGCGCCAACTACGTCCCGTCGCTGCGTGAGTACGCGGCGAGGTGGGGCGTGACGCCCGAGCGCCTGCGACCCGGCCAGAAGGTGATGCATCCCGGTCCGATGAACCGCGGAGTCGAGATCGACCCGAGGGTGGCCGACCATGCCGATGCCCTGATCGAGACGCAGGTGCGGGCAGGTCTCGTGACCCGTATGGCAGTTCTCTACGACCTGCTCACGAACGGCCCGATCGAAGTCAAGACCCAATCGGTCCTGGAGGTCGCGTGATGCTGTTCGCCAAGGACACTCCCAAGGAGAACATCGTCGTGCGCGGCGCGCGTGTCGTCGACCCGGCGGCGGGTGTGGATGCCGTGCTCGACGTGCGTGTGGACGACGGCATGATCGCCGCGCTCGGTCAGAACCTCGACACGAACTCGCACCGAGTCATCGATGCCGATGGTCTGGTGCTCGCGCCGGCCTTCGTCGACCCGCACGTGCACCTCCGTACACCCGGGCGGGAGGACGAGGAGACGATCGCCTCCGGCACGGCCGCAGCCGCGGCGGGCGGCTACTGCGCGATCCTCGCGATGCCCAACACCGACCCGGTCGTCGACTCCGCGGCAACTCTCGGCTCGTTGATCGAGGCCGCACGCGCCGAGGCCGAGATTCCCGTCGGATTCCTGGCGGCGATCACGAAAGGACAGTCCGGGTCCGAGCTGACCGAGATGGGCGAGCTCGCCGCCGCGGGCGCGGTCGGCTTCAGCGACGACGGCGTCCCTGTTGCAGCGCCCGGGCTGATGCGGCGCGCACTCCAGTACGGCGCTGTGACCGGCAAACGGATCGCACTCCACTGCGAGGAGAGAACGCTCTCACGCGATGGTCAGATGCACGAAGGCGAGGTCTCGGCAGAGCTCGGTTTCACGGGTTATCCGTCGGTCGCCGAGAGCCTGATGGTCGAACGTGACCTCGCGCTCGCCGCATACGAGCGGCAGCCTCTCCACTTGCTCCACCTCTCCTGCCTGGGAGTCGGTGCAGGCGCTGCGTCGTGCCCGCGGAGACGGCGTGCAGGCAACTGCGGAGGTGACTCCGCACCATCTCTGCCTGACCGACGAGGCGATCCGGTCACTCGACCCGAACCTGAAGATGAACCCGCCGCTGCGGTCGGGGTCGGATCGCACGGCGCTGATCGAGGCGTTGAAGGACGGAACGATCATCGCGATCGCCACCGATCATGCGCCGCATGCGCGGCACGAGAAAGATGTTCCGTTCGAGGCGGCTCCGTTCGGCGTCACGGGCCTCGAGACTGCGTTCGCCGCGCTCTACACCCACCTCGTCGAGCCCGGCCTCGTTCCGCTCGAGGTGGTGCTCGAGCGGATGTCAGCGGGCCCTGCGCGCGCCTACGAGCTCGACGAGCCACGCATCGCGGTCGGCTCCGCGGCGAATCTCGTCCTGCTCGACCTGAACGCGAGCTACCGAATCACCGAGGAGACGTTCCGGTCGCGCTCGGTGAACTCCTGGCTCCTCGGCGAGACGGTGAAAGGGAAGGTACGCGCCACGATCGCCGCCGGGAGGCTGGCGTACTCCTCGTGACCGTCGTTCGCCTTCGGCTCACTCCCGTGAGGGAAACCATGTTTCCCTCACGAGCTCCCTTCTTTAGGGATCGCCTCAACGTTCGCGGCGTGGCGATCGCCGCCCCGAACGCTGAGGAGGAAGAGTGGGGAAACCTCCCGGTTTCCCCTTACGCCCCTTCCACTGCTCATCGGCCGGAGAGCGGCCGATGAGCGGCTTCCTCGCACTCGAGGACGGCACGGTCTTCCGCGGTGACTCCGTCGGGGCCGAGGGCTTCGCCGTCGGCGAAGCGGTCTTCACCACCGCGATGACCGGTTACCAGGAGGTCGTCACCGACCCGAGCTTCACCGAGCAGCTCGTGTGCTTCACGGCGCCGATGGTCGGGAACTACGGCGTCGCCGAGGGCCGCTCCGAGTCGGCACGGCCACATGCTCGCGCCGCGCTCATGCGCGAGGCGCGCGGCCCGGCATGGACGGACTGGCTGCACGAACGCGGCATCGTGGCGCTGAGCGGCATCGACACCCGCTCCCTCGTTCTGAAGTTGCGCGACGCCGGGGCGATGCGCGCCGTCGCGGTCGCCGGTGACGGCTCCGTCGACCAGGCCGTCTCGGTCGCGCGATCACAACCTTCGATGGCGGGACGCGCGCTCGCAGGGGGTGTGTCGACTCGTCAGCCGTACGTCTACTCGGACGCCGGCCGTGCGCGAGTCGCCGTCGTGGATTACGGCTGCAAGCGCTCCATCCTCCGACGCCTGGCAGGTGCCGGCGCGGCCGTCACGGTCTTTCCGCACGACGCGACCATGGACGAGCTGCTCCGCTTCGACGGCGTCCTTCTCTCGAACGGTCCCGGCGACCCCGAGCCCCTCGAGAACGAAGTGGCCGTCGTGCGCGAGCTGATCGGCCGCGTGCCTCTCCTGGGCATCTGCCTCGGCCACCAGCTGCTTGCACTCGCTGCGGGGCACGAGACGTACAAGCTTCCGTTCGGACACCGCGGCGCGAACCACCCCGTTCTCGAACGTGCGTCGGGCCGCGTGCTCGTCACGAGTCAGAACCACGGCTTCGCCGTCGACACCGTCGGATTCACGCGAGGCGACATACGTCTCGCTGTACGACGGAACGGTCGAAGGGTTGGACTTTCCGCTCGAACATGCACGCTCGGTCCAATTCCATCCGGAAGCGGGGCCCGGTCCGCACGATGCCTGGCCGATCATCGAACGGTGGGTCGAGGAGGTGGCGTATGCCCAGGCGGCCTGATCTCGAGTCGATCTGCCTGATCGGCTCCGGCCCGATCGTGATCGGGCAGGCCTGCGAGTTCGATTACGCGGGCTGTCAGGCGTTGAAGGTCCTGCGGGAGGACGGCTTTCGCACGATCGTGGTGAACTCGAATCCCGCCACGATCATGACCGACCCCGGTTTCGCGGATCGCACGTATCTCGAGCCACTCGACCTCGAGGGCGTCGCCGACGTGCTCGGGCGCGAGCGACCCGATGCCCTTCTGCCGACGATGGGCGGGCAGACGGCTCTCAACCTCGCGAAGGAGCTGGCGGAGGCCGGCATCCTGGAGGACCTCGGCGTCGAGCTGATCGGTGCACCGCTCGACGTCATCCGGCGGGCGGAGGATCGCGAGCTCTTCCGCGACGCCGTTCACTCGGTCGGACTGCGCACCCCGAACTCGCGCATCGTCACGGACGTCTCCCAGTTGGCCGGGCTCGCGACCCCCGCGGTCGTGAGACCGGCATTTACGCTCGGCGGCCACGGCGGCGGCTTCGTCGAGACGACGGAGCAGTTGCGCCGCCAGGTCGAGCTCGGAATCGGCGAGAGCCCGATCGGACAGGTGCTCGTGGAGGAGTCCGTGCGGGGCTGGGACGAGTTCGAGCTCGAAGTCGTGCGCGATCGCAAGGACAACGTGGTGATCGTCTGCTCGATCGAGAACATCGACCCGATGGGAGTCCATACCGGCGACTCCGTGACCGTCGCGCCCCAGATGACCCTGTCGGATCACGCGTATCAGGAGCTTCGCGACGCGGCCGCGGCCGTGGTGCGAGCGGTCGGCGTGGAGTGCGGCGGATCGAACATCCAGTTCGCGCGCGAGCGGGACACGGGAG
Organism: uncultured Actinomycetes bacterium; assembly: GCA_963779965.1. GTDB lineage: Bacteria > Actinomycetota > Thermoleophilia > Gaiellales > Gaiellaceae > 3-1-20CM-4-69-9. The sequence goes on from CAWAAP010000004.1 coordinate 130,510, forward strand.
AGCTCCGCGTGATCGAGATGAACCCGCGCGTCTCGCGTTCCTCTGCGCTCGCCTCGAAGGCGACCGGCTACCCGATCGCCAAGGTGGCAGCGAAGCTCGCGGTCGGCTACACCCTCGACGAGATCCCGAACGACCTCACCGGTACGACCCCCGCGAGCTTCGAGCCGACACTCGACTACGTCGTCGTCAAGTTCCCGCGCTTCGCGTTCGAGAAGTTTCCGGGCGCCGACACCACGCTGGGAACGCAGATGAAGTCGGTCGGCGAGGCAATGGGGATCGGGCGCACGTTCATCGAAGCGTTTCGCAAGGCGCGCCGCTCGCGCGAGCTCGACGGCGAGGAGATCTGGCAGCTCGCGGACAGCGCGCATCCGTGGTTTGCTGTCGAGCTCGCGAGCGAGCTCGACGAACTGAGGCTCGACGACCTCGTTGCCGACGATTTCCTCCGGATCAAACGGGCGGGCTTCTCCGACTCGGACATCGCTTCGAAGTGCGGCGCCACCGAGGACGACGTCCGCGCCAGACGACGGGCCTGGGGCGTGCGGCCCTCCTATCGGCGTGTCGATTCCTGCGCTGGTGAGGTCGAGGCGGCATCGACCTACTACTACTCGACGTGGGGCGAGGCGGACGAAGCGCCGCCCGACGGCAAGAAGCCGAGGGTGGTCATCCTCGGCTCGGGCCCGAACCGCATCGGCCAGGGGATCGAGTTCGACTACTGCTGCGTTCACGCGGCGCAGAGCTTCCGGGCACTCGGCTACGAGGCCGTGATGGTGAACTGCAACCCGGAGACCGTCTCCACGGACTACGACACCTCCGACCGGCTCTACTTCGAGCCGCTCGGGCTGGAGGAGGTGCTCGCGGTTTGCGAACGGGAGCAGCCCGACGGCGTCGCGATTCAGTTCGGCGGCCAGACGCCGCTCAAGCTCGCGCGCGGGCTCGAAGCCGCCGGCTACCCGATCATCGGGACGCCGTTCGACGCGGTCGACCTGGCCGAGGACCGCGAGCGCTTCGGCGCCCTCCTGAACCGTCTCGGCATCCGGTGTCCGGAGTGGGGGATCGCACGAACGACCGCGGAGGCGCGCACGATCGCAGAGCGCATCGGCTTTCCGGTCTTGATCCGTCCCTCGTACGTGCTGGGTGGGCGAGCGATGCGAGTCTGCTACTCCCCCGACGATCTCGGTGCGATCGAGAGCCCGGTGCTGATCGACCGCTTCATCGAGAGCGCGCTGGAGATCGACGTCGACGCGGTCTCCGATGGGCGCGAGACCTACGTCGGCGCGGTCATGCAGCACGTCGAGGAGGCCGGCGTGCACTCGGGCGATTCGGCGTGCGTCCTGCCGGCGCCCTCGCTCAGCACGGCCCGCGATGCCGAGATCCGTTCGATCGTCCGAACGCTCGCGCAGGCGCTGGGCGTGGTCGGCCTGATCAACGTGCAGCTCGCGGTTGTCGACGGCAACGTGTATGTGCTCGAGGCGAATCCACGTGCCTCGCGCACGGTTCCCTTCGCGTCGAAGGCGACGGGAGTGAACCTCGTCGAGGCCGCGTGCCGTGTCATGGCCGGCGCTCGCGTGTCCGAGCTCGACCTGTTCGAGGGACAGTCCCTGGGACATGTCTCGGTCAAGGCAGCCGTGCTTCCGTTCGCCCGCTTCCCGGGCGCGGACCCGGTGCTCGGGCCCGAGATGCGCGCCACGGGAGAGGTGATGGCGAGCGCCGCCGATCTCCCGACCGCGTTCGCGAAGGCGGAACGTGCAGCCGGCCGGCCGCTGCCGGTCACAGGAACGGCATTCCTCTCGGTGCGAGACGCCGACAAGCGTGCGGTCGTGCAAGTCGCCGGCGCTCTTGCCGAGCTCGGGTTCAAGTTGCTTGCCACCGCCGGCACCGCGGACACGCTCACGTCGGCCGGTCTCGAGGTCGAGCGAGTTCGGAAGGTCACGGAGGAGGGCGCAGGGCCGACGGTGGTCGATCTCATCCGCCGCGGTCGTTGCAATCTCGTCATCAACACTCCGCAGGGGTCGGGCGCGCGGACCGACGGGTACTTGATCCGTGAGGCCGCCCTCGTCGCGCGTGTGCCGTGCATCACGACGCTGTCCGGCGCCGCGGCCGCGGTGCATGCGATCGCAAACGCCCGCAGCGAGGAGTCGCTGTCGCTACAGGAGCTCCAGGAGCGAATCGAGCATGAGACGCGAGCGGCTTAGCGTCGTCGCAAACGAGCAGGTCGGGCCGTACACGCTGTTGCGGGTTACGCGCGGCGGCATCGACCCGGGCGTCCCGGGACAGTTCTTCATGCTGGAGGCACCGGGACGTCTGCTGCCTCGGCCGATGAGCCTCTGTCTCGCGCCTCGCGACGAACTCGCCTTCCTCATCGATGCGATCGGGCCCGGAACGGCGGCGCTCTGCGAGCTCGAGAGCGGCGAAGCGCTACACGTTCTCGGTCCACTCGGGAACGGTTTCGCCCTCGATCTGGCGCGGCCGCTGCTCGTCGGCGGCGGGATCGGCATTGCCCCGCTGCCGTACCTGTCAGAGGCGCTCGGCCGGCCGCCGGCAGTGCTCGGGTTCCGTTCGGAGTGGCATGCCCAGGCCGCCGAGCTCGTGCCCAACGCCCAGGCCTGCGTCGAACCGACCCTCGTGACGCAGCTGATCCCGGACGGGATGGACGTCCTGGCGTGCGGGCCCGAGCCGATGCTCCAGGCGGTGCGCGCACTGGCCCCAACGGCCCAGCTGGCCTGGGAGGCGCCGATGGCCTGCGGCTACGGAGCCTGTTACGGCTGCGCCGTCGAGATCGACGGCGTGCTGAAGCGCCTATGTGTCGAGGGACCGGTGCTCCGTGCTGCTTAACGCCTCGGGGTGTCTCGACGCACTGATCGCGCCAGACGTCGCGCGTAGTCTGGACGCGTTCGTGACGAAGACGGTGACGCCGCTGCCGCGGGACGGGAATACGCCGATCCGCATTGCGGAGACGGACGTCGGGATGCTCAACTCGATCGGGCTGGCGAATCCCGGAATCGACCGCTTCCTGACACGCAACCTTCGCGAGCTCGGCGAGCTCGGCGTACCAGTCTGGGTGTCGGTCGGCGGGTTCGAGACCGACGACTACGCCGAGATCTGCTCGCGGCTGGACGATCACGCCGAAGTGAGCGCGATCGAGTTGAACGTGTCCTGCCCGAACGTCGAAGCGCCGGCGGAAAGCGCGGCTCAGATCGTGAGCGCCTCACGGCTGGCCACACGAAAGCCGTTGTGGGCGAAGCTCTCACCGGCAGTACCCGACATCGCGGAAGTAGCCCGCGCGGCGCAGGCAGCAGGCGCCGACGGTCTCTCGCTCGTGAACACGATTCGCGGACTGAAGCTCGACAGCAAGACGCTCCGGCCAGCGCTCGGTCCTGGACAGGGAGGCCTCTCAGGTCCCGCGCTCAGGCCGATCGCGCTGGCGGCCGTCGCGACGTGCTACCAGGCGACGCAGATGCCGATTGTCGGCATGGGCGGCGTGCAAACGGGTCTCGACGCGCTCGAGCTCATCGCGGCGGGGGCTCGGCACGTCGCGCTCGGGACGGTGCTCTTCGCGGATCCGGATGCACCTGCACGCGTGCGCGCGGAATTGCACGCCGCCGCTGCCGAGCGTGGATGGAACGCATACGAAGATGCATATGCAGTCGCTCATGACGAACTGTTGTCCGCCGGGACAACTCTCGACGACAGGTCGAGCGTCTGAACCTCAAAAAGCCTGCTCAGACGCCCAAACGTATTCGCTTGACCGACGCATGTCGCTTGTTAGACTCCCGCGCTCATGGTGTCGCCCAAGACCCAGGCCGAGGCGCCGATTCGTTCCCTCGATCAACGCATGGAAGCTCTGAAGAGGGCGAATGACATCCGTGTCAGACGAGCCAGACTGAAGAAGGATCTCAAGGACGGACGCGTCCAGATCGAGCAGATCCTCAGCAACCCTCCGGAGTACGTGTCGACGGCGAAGGTGTTCGACATGCTCATGGCCGTACCGAAGTTCGGGCGGGTGAAGGCGGCACGGTTCCTGAACATGTGCCGGATCAGTCAGTCGAAGACGGTGGGAGGCCTCTCTGACCGGCAACGGTCTGAGCTGATTGGCCTCTTCCACCGCTAAGCCGCTGGTCCTCGTCGTCACCGGCACTTCCGGCGCCGGCAAAGGCACGCTCGAGAAGTTGCTGCTCGAACGGATGCCCGAGGTCGAGCTCGCCGTCTCCGCAACCACGCGCGATCAACGACCCGGCGAGCAGAACGGGCGCGAGTACTGGTTCATCACGCCCGAGAAGTTCGAGAGCCTCGTCGACGAGGGCGAGTTTCTCGAGTACGTCGATCTTCCGTGGGGGGCGCGGTCGGGCACGCTGCGCTCCGAGATCGATCGCATCCAGGCGAACGGCAAGGTGCCGCTGCTCGACCTCGAAACCGACGGTGCGTTGCGGGTGCAGGAGGCGATCCCGGGTCGGTCACGATCTTCGTCGACGCGCCGACGTTCGAGGAGCTCGAACGTCGTCTGCGGGAACGGGCGACGGAGAGCTCCGGCGAGATTCAGGTTCGACTCGACCTGGCTCGCAAACAACAAACGCTGAAGAACCGGTTCGATCACGTGATCGTCAACGACGACGTGGAGCGGGCTGCGCAGGAGCTGACGGAAATCGTCCGCCGGGAACTCCAGACCGCAGGTACCATGAGCCGCCCATGATCCATCCACGCATCGATGAGCTCCTCGAAAACGTCGACTCGCGCTATGCGCTCGTCATCGTCGCCGCCAAGAGAGCCCGCCAGATCAACGACTATCACCACCAGCTCGGTGAGGGCATCGGCTTCGACCAGGCTCCGCCACCCCTGGTGGAATCACGCTCGAAGAACTACTTGACCATGGCCCTCGAGGAAGTCGCCGAGGGCAAGCTCAAGTACAAGTACCCGAAGTAGTCCCTCTCGGATCTGTTGCCGCCTCTGCCAAAAGGGCAGAATTCCGGCATGGCTCGGGTGCTGGTGGGAATCACGGGGGGAATCGCGGCCTACAAGGCTTGTGACCTGATCCGCCTGTTCGTGAAGGCAGGCCACGAGGTCGTCCCGCTGGTCACACCGGGGGCGGAGCGTTTTGTCAGAGCGGAGACCTTCTTTGCGCTGGCCAGACAGAGCCCCTCCCAGGACCTCTACGTTCATCTCACACAGGCCGATCTGCTGGTTGTCGCGCCGCTGACGGCGAATACGCTCGCCAAGCTGGCGCACGGGCTCGCGGACAATCTCGTCGGCGAAGCGGCGCTCGCGCACCGCGGGCCGGTCCTCCTCGCACCGGCGATGAATCCGCGCATGTGGGCGAGCCCGGCCACCCAGGCGAACGTCGAGGCTCTTCGTTCGCGTGGCGCCCTGCTCGTCGGTCCTGACGAAGGGGAGACGGCCGAGGGCGAGTGGGGCGTGGGCCGGATGGTGGAACCGGATGAGATCTTCCGCCGCAGCCGCGAGTTGCTGGGTGAGTCCGATTCGCTCGCCGGACGCCGCGTGCTCGTCACCGCGGGTGGGACTCGCGAGCCGCTCGACGCAGTCCGGTTCCTCGGGAACCGCTCCTCCGGACGGATGGGAGTGGCGCTGGCGGAGGAAGCACGCAAGCGCGGCGCCTCGGTGACGTTGCTCGCGGCGAATCTCGCAGTTCCGCCGCCGCGCGGCATCGAGGTCGTCGAGACCCCGACAGCCGCCGCGATGCTCGAGGAAGTCCTGGCGCGCGCAGATGCCGATCTGGTCCTGATGGCGGCAGCCGTCGCCGACTACCGGCCGGCGGAGCCCGCCGGCGAGAAACGCCCGAAGGACGAGCGTGCGTGGGAGGTAACGCTCGAACCGACCACCGACGTCCTGCGCACGCTCGGCGAGCGGCGCACCAACGGCCAGGTGCTGATCGGCTTCGCCGCCGAGCACGGCGAGCAAGGTCTCTCGCGCGCGCGCGAGAAACTGAAGCAAAAGCGCATCGACCTCGTTGTCTACAACGACGTCTCGCGCGGCGACATCGGCTTCGATGCGGGCGACAACGAGGTCGTCCTCATCACTGCCGCCGGGGAGCGCCGGGTGACGAAGGCCCCGAAAGACCAGATCGCGATGACGATCGTAGATACAGCCGAGGAACTGTTGCGTGAGCGAGCCGGGTAGCCAGCGCGTCGAAAGTGCGACGACAGCGGCCGAGACAATCGGCTCGATCGTCGACAACCTCGGACGGGTCGTCCATGCGCCCGAGGAGACGTTGCGCCTGTGCGTCCTCTGCCTGGTCGGCGAGGGCCATCTGATCCTCGAGGACTTTCCGGGAGTGGGGAAGACGATGCTCGCGAAGGCACTCGCGCGCTCGCTGGACGTTTCGTTCTCGCGGATGCAGTTCACGCCTGACCTCCTGCCTTCGGATGTCACCGGCGTCAACGTCTTCAACCAGCGCTCGAACGAGTTCGAGTTCAGGCCGGGGCCGGTGTTCGCAAATCTGCTGCTCGTCGACGAGATCAACCGGGCATCGCCGAAGACCCAGGCCGCCCTGCTCGAGTGCATGCAGGAGCAGCAGGTGACCACGGACGGCGTCACCAACCAGCTCGCCCGTCCGTTCATGGTGATGGCGACGCAGAATCCGATCGAGTACGAGGGCACGTATCCGCTGCCTGAGGCGCAGCTCGACCGGTTCACGATGCGCATCGCGATCGGCTATCCGCCGCTGTCCGAGGAGGCGAAGATGCTCACCGAGCAGACGGCCGACCCGCCGCTCGACGCGCTCCAGCCCGTGGCGAATGCGGCGGATGCGATCGCGCTCGCCGACGAGGCGAAGGCGATCTTCGTGGAAGAGAGCCTCAACCGCTACGTCGTCACGCTTCTGCGGGCGACTCGTGGCGACTCTCGGCTCTACCTCGGCGCCAGCCCTCGCGCGGGCATCGCGATCCTGCGAGTGGCGAAGGCGCGGGCGCTCGCCGACGGCCGGAGCTTCCTCGAGCCGGACGACATCAAGGCGGTCGCGGTCGCGGTGCTCGGGCACCGGCTGATCCTCGCCCCGGAGGCCCGCTCGACCGGGCTCACCGGCGAGCAGATCGTCCGGGAGACGCTCGACAAGACCCCAGTCCCGGTCTAGTGCTGACCGGCGCGGACGTGTGATCTTCGCGCTCGGCTTCGGGGTCTACGTCGCCGCCTGGGCCTTCGGCTCCAAGCCCCTGTACCCGGTCGCGACGGGCCTCCTCCTCGTCATCGGAGTGGCCTGGGTCTGGGTGCGTCTCTCCGACCGTCCGTTTCGGGTCAAGCGTGGTTGGGGCGATCGCGAGCACATCGAGGGCGACGACGTGCCGATCGTGGCCGAGCTTCATCCGACGGGCAACGTGCTGCCCGCGTCCGTGACACTGAGCGAACGAGTCGGCCGGCTCGGTGAGCAGCGGCATGTCCTGAGGCGAAACGGGCGGCGGCTGAGCGTTCGCTACGTCCTGGAGAAGGTTCCGCGTGGACGCTACGCATTCGAGGACGTGCGCGTCGAGCTCGCCGATCCGTTCGCACTCGAGCGGGCGATCGTGGAATTGCCCGCGCCGGGAGCGCTGCTCGTGTACCCGCGGCTCGTGCATCTCGGACCACTCTTCACCGAGTCCGGAACGCGCTCGCACGACGGACAACGTCTGCTCTTGCGCCGGCACAGCGGCTTCGAGCTGCACAGCGTGCGCGAATACGAGCAGGGCGAATCTCTGCGCCGGGTGCACTGGCCTTCCACGGCGCGCCGCAATCAGCTGATGGTCAAGGAGCTCGAGGACTCGCCGCGTGACGAGATCGCCGTTCTGCTCGACTGCGACGCGAAGGCTGTCGTCGGTGAGAGCTTCGAGGTGCAGGTGCGAGTGGCGGGGTCGATCCTCGATGCCTACGTGCAGCGCGGACGTCGAGGAGTGCTGGTGCTGAATTCGGAGCGGCGCGAGGTTCAGCACGTGCATGCTCCGGCCGCGGACTGGCGTCGTGCGCTCGAGCTACTCGCGGCCGTCGAAGCGACGGGGACACTCCGGTCGCGCGCCTGCTCGCTCAAGAGGACAGCCCTGCCGCGCGGGCACTCGAGCTGGTGGTCGTGACGGCGAGACTCGAGCACGCGCTCGTCGACCGGTTGATCCAGCGCGCGCTCTCGAGACGCAAGGTGTCGGTCGCCTTTGTCGACCCTGCGAGTTTCAACGGCGCGGCGCGGCGCCCCGAGCCGGCACTGCTGCGCCTACAGGCCGCGGGTATCGCGGTTGCGGTGGTCCGCGCGGGCGACGACCTGGCCGCCTGTCTGTCGGGCGCGCCCGTGACGGAGAGCGCGCATGCTTAAGACGACGTTGCTCTCGGGAGTGGCGGCCCTCGTGATCGCGGTCGACTGGCTTCGGTTCGAGGAGCCGCGGTCCGGCGGAGGTCGCCCGTTCGTCCTCGCGGTCGCTGCCGATCGCAGCTGTGCTGCTACGCCCGGTCTGGCTCCGGCTGGTGGCGATAGCGGTGTCTGCGCTCCTTGCCGTCTGGGTCGCTTTCTCCCTCTCTCCGCTCGCCTTGTGGCCGGGTGGAGACGATTTCTTCGGAACCTTCGGCTCGCGTTTTTCGCGCGGCTTCCTCGACTTCTACGACTTTCGCGTGCCATTCGACCCGGCGACGTGTCCGCGGATGCACGCCGTCATTCTGATCGCGATCTTCGGCTTCACTCTTGCCGTCGCACTCGCAATCGCGGCGCGCAGAGCACTGCTTGCCGTCGTGCTCTTCTTCGTAGCCGCAGGCTGGCCCGCGACGCTGCTCGCGGGCGGTAACGAGCTCGGCCGAGGGCTCGCCATCCTCGCCGTCGCGCTCGCGTTGCTCGCGGGCATGACCGAACGGCCCAGCAGGCTCGCCCTGATTGCGGCAGGTGCCGTGCTCGGCGGGGCATTCGCTCTCTCGAGCTCGCCGGCCGTCGCGAAGAGCGCGTTCCTCGACTGGCAGCACTGGGACCCCTACACGCATCCTCAGAAGTCGGTGAGCGTCCGCTACATCTGGGACGCGAGTTACGACGGTGTGCGTTTCCCGAAGAAGAAGACGACGGTGCTGACGATTCAGGCACCAAACACGCCGTACTACTGGCGGGCGACGGTGCTCGACCGCTTCGACGGAACGCGCTGGCTTGAAGATGTGTGGCCCGAGGAGCAGCGGCTGCGCGACGAACTGATGCCGGCGCCGCGCGCAAGCGCTCGAATCTCGTGCGTCAGAAAGTCACCGTCGTCGCGCTCGAGGACAATCATGTGATCGGAGCGAGCATCCCGGTCTCCAACAACCTCGGACGAGCCGCGGCCTACGAGGGACAGGGAGTCTCTCTCGTGATCGGCGGACTGCAGCGGGGCCAGCAGTACTCCGTCTCGAGTTACGCGCCGCGACCGACGCCGGAGGAACTCGCCCGGGTGCCCGCCTCATATCCGAAGGCGCTGACGAAGCCGGGCAGGGAGCTCGACCTGGCGCGCGGAGTGACCGCGCCGCCGTTCGGCACTCCGGGACGAGAGGCACGCATGTTCAAACCGCTTGACGGGCCGCCTCCTTCCGTATGCGAAGTTGTACGAGCGCGCACGACAGGTTGCGGGCGAGACGAGCTCGCCCTATGCGGCGACCGTTGCGCTCGAGACGTGGTTCAGGTCGACCGGTGGGTTCACGTACTCGCAGCAGCCCGGCGCGACTCCGGGCCTGCCGCCGCTCGTCGGCTTCGTCATCGACACGAAGACGGGGTACTGCCAGCACTTCGCCGGTGCAATGGCGTTGATGCTGCGGCTCCTCGGGATTCCGGCCCGAGTGGCGGCAGGTTTCGTCCCCGGGCATTACAAGGATGACTTCTGGGAGGTCACCGATCACGACGCCCACACGTGGGTCGAGGTCTGGTTCCGCGGGTACGGCTGGCTTCCGTTCGATCCCACGCCGGGGCGTGGGCATCTGAGCGGGACCTACAGCTCCACGTCGACCGGGTTCAACGCCGCAGGTGCCGCGAAGCTGCTTGCCGGGCTCGTCAAGGGCGGAGAGGTGTTCGGCAGCGAGTGCCACTGGCGGGATCCTTCCGCACGATCCCCGGCGCCCGAATCCGCGCTCGGTGGGGGACCGTCCGTTCATCACCGGCGGCCCTGTTACGCCCGAGCCGAAGAAGTCGGCGCCGAGCCTGCTGTTCTTCCTGTTTCTCCTCGCCGCGGGGGTGGCTTCGGTGATCGTTCTGCTGAAGCTCGGACGACGCAAGCTTCGTTACGTGACGCGTGACCCGCGTCGGGTCGCCGTCGCGTGTGCGCGCGAGCTGGCGGAGTTCCTGCGCGATCAGCGCGTGCCCGCGGCAGAAGCGGCGACCTTCCGCGAGCTCGGCGGCACGGTCGCCGAGCGGCTCGGCGTCGATGCGAGCAGGTTTGCGCAAGCGGCGACCGCTGCCCGGTACGGCCCGCCGGGAGCCGCGCGACAGGCGGCGGGGTCCGCCCGCGAGGAGTTGCGTGACCTGAAGCGTCGTCTGCGCAAGAGCCTTTCGAGATCCGACCGCGCCCGGGGTCTCCTGTCCGTCCGTTCACTCGGGCTCGGTTAGAGAGGCCATGGATGCCGTCGTCATGGCGGCGGGGGAGGGAACGCGACTCCGCCCGATCACCGAGCAGTGGCCGAAGCCCGTGCTGCCGATCGACGGCAGGCCGGTGCTCGCGGTCCTCCTTCGCGAGCTCGCGGCGGCTGGACTTCGTCGCGTCTGGCTCGTCACCGGGCATCTCGCGGAACAGGTCGAGGGGCTCGCGGGCGACGGTTCGGCATTCGGGCTCGAGCTCAGCTTCGTGCGGCAGCCGGGCGTTCTCGGTTCGGCGGACGCAGTCTCGCGGGCGCTGAACGCGGGAGCGACGCCGCCGGTGCTCGTGACGGCGGCGGACACGGTCTACCGCCGCGGCGACGTCGGCCTCTTCGTGGCCGAGTTCGGCAAGTCAGGCGCAGCCGGGGCCGTGGCCGTTCGCACGGATCCGCCTCCCGGGCCGGGCCGCCAGGCCGTCCGCCGCGACGGCGCGCGAATCGAGGCTCTGCGCGATGACGATCCGAAGAATCCGTGGTCGGCGGCACCGCTCTGGGCGGTTGGGTCATCCTGTTGCCGAACGCCTCTGTCTCGACGATCCACCGTACGAGCTGGAAAACGCCTTCCAGTCGGCGATCGACGCGGGTGCGACGGTTATCTCGGTGGAGATCGGGAAGACACGGGATTTGACGTATCCGGTTGACTTGGTGGAGGAGAATTTTCCCTACCTGCGATCGACATGAGCGAGACCTACGACCTCTACCAGCAAGGACGTGCCCACTTGAAGAAGGGGCGGGCCGCTCAGGCGACGGTCGCCCTCGAGAAGGCCAAGCGGCGCGAGCCGGAGAAGGCGTCGATCCGCGAGGCGCTCGGGATCGCGTACCTGCGGATCCAGCGCTATGACGAAGCCGAGCGGGAATTCCGGGCCATGCTCGAGCTGTCGCCGGCCGACCACTACGCCCACTACGGGCTCGGACGGGCGCTCGAGAAACAGGGCAAGCAACTCGAGGCGAACGGCCACTACAAGCTGGCGAGCTCGCTGCGGCCCCAGAACGAGCACTACGCGTCGCGCATCCTCGACCTCGACCAGGACGGCGACGAGCCCAACGAGCCCGCCGACCCCGACAGGCCAAACGCGGACCCATCCGGCAACTGACACGGTTTTGACGCGCTAGGTGGAAGACACGCGCGCATCAGCCGGTAGCGTCGAGCGCAGTGGGTGGTGGGTGACAACCCCCACCCTGGGTGGGGCCGCGCGCGTGTGTAACTGCAGAAAGCTGGACACCAAGGAGTCGAGCGCCGGGCTGAGATGATGCCCTCCGATGCGGGCGGTGTGTCAGCGGGTCACCGAAGCCCGAGTGACGGTCGACGGTGCGGTCACCGGCGAGATCGGCGCCGGGCTCGTGGTTCTGCTCGGGATCGAGCGCAACGACGAACCGGGTGAGGCAGAGCGTCTCGCGCGGAAGGTGGCGCAACTGCGGATCTTCGAGGACGAGGGCGGCAAGTTCGCCCACAGCCTGGTCGACACGGCCGGAGCCGCGCTCGTCGTCAGCCAGTTCACGCTCATCGCGGATAGCAGGCGGGAAGGGAAATCGACCAGACTTCTCAAACGCGGCCCCGAAACCGCAGGCCCAAGGGCTCTACGAACCAGTTTTGCCAGGCGCTCCGCGACTTGGGCGTCCCGGTCGAAACGGGCGTCTTCGGCGCGCGAATGGTCGTCGAGCTCGTCAACGACGGGCCTGTCACGATCATCCTGGACACCTAGCTCGGCCGCCGCCGCGCCGCGGATCACCAATCCTGTTTCGGCAGCAGCGAGTCATCCTTCAACGACGGACGCGGCTGACGTGTCTCGGTCGATGATCTTTCCCAACGTTCGTTGCTTCCACTACGCCTCCGTGCAAAGGTCTGGGCTTCTGCGGACACTCAGCCGATCGGCTGGGGGAATGGAGGTCGATTATGCGCCGGATCAGACTGCTGCTTTGCGCGGTCGGCGCTGTAGCTGTCGTCGGCGGCTCGAGCGCGGGTGCGCTCGCCAGCCCCGCTCAGAGCCCAACACCCACCCCGGGGACACCGAGTTGTAACGGGCTCATCATCGCCGTGTTCAACCAGGCCAGTGGTCCGTCCGGTCCATCTGGGAATCCGAACTCCTCTGCCGGCCCCGGCGTCTTTCTCGGACCGGACACGCACCAGGCGATTCTCGAGCAGGCACGCGGGCCGAACTGTTAGGCCGCGTCGGCGTGGCGCCCTCGGGTGCGCTTCGTCGTTCGACGGCAAGCCGTCTAGCGTTTGGCTCGCTGACGATCGTTCTCGACTGACGGCCCCGGCTGCGGGCCGAACGTCTGTTTTCCCGAGCAAAGCGGGGAAAAGCGCGGAAAATCGCCCTGCTCGAGGTTGGTTCACTTGCTATTCTGCTTACACCACATTTCGAGCTGTTCGCGAAGTGGGCCTGCGGGCCCATTTTTTGTGACAGGAGCAAGGGCAATGGCAGCCACACACGACAAGGAGAAGCAACTGACGCGGGAGATAGCACCGAAGGTCGAGAGCGCGCTTCCGGGCACCGAGGTGCTCGCGGTCGAGCTCACCAGCCCGGAGCGGTTCACGGTCTTCGTGGACCACGTCCAGGGAGTCGACCATGCGCTCTGCGTTCGCGTCACGAATGTGCTGCGGGACTACCTCGGCGAGTACTCCGTCGATGTCTCGTCGCCCGGCCTCGAGCCTCCCGTCCGCAAGCCCGAACACTTTCGCGCCGCCGTCGGTCGCCGCGTTGCGCTGCGGACCAGGGAGCGAAACCGAGTGCGCGGTGAAGTCGTCGCGGCGGACGAGCGCAGCGTCACCGTCAAGACAGAAGCCGAGTCCGTGGACATCCCGTATGACGCGATCGTGCGGGGCAATCTGATCGAGGAAGCGGGGAAGAGATGAGTCAGGAAATCGTCGAGGCCGTTCGAGACATCGAGCGGGAGAAGGGAATCGAGAGCGGCACGCTCGTCGCGGCGCTCGAGGATGCCCTCCTTGCCGCCTACAAGAAGATGCCGGGAGCCGCGCGCCACGCGATCGTCGAAATCGACGAGCTGGGCGATTTCCGCGTCTTCGCAGTAGAGCTGCCCCCGGACATCGAGGAGCGCCTGATCGAGGAAGCGCGCGAGCGTAAGCTCGAGGAGCTCGAGGCGCTCGAGGTCGAGACGGGAGAGCGTTCGCACACGCTCATCTCCGACGCCGACCTCGACGTCGACTGGTCCGACGTTCCGGAGAACCTGATCAAGCGCGAGGACGTGACCCCCGAGAACTTCGGGCGGATCGCCGCGCAAACTGCGAAGCAGGTCATCCTGCAGCGCATCCGCGAGGCCGAGCGCGCGATGATGTACGACGAGTACGTCGACCGCGTCAGCGAGGTCGTGACCGGAATCGTCCAGCAGGCCGGCGACCGCAACAACGTGCTCGTGGACCTCGGAAAGGTCGAGGCATTGCTGCCGCGTTCGGAGCAGGTCGACGGCGAGCGCTACGAGCAGGGATCGCGCATCAAGGCCGTCATCACGGAGGTTCGGTCAGGCACGAAGGGACCACAGGTGATCCTTTCGCGGCGTGATCCCGAGCTGATCAAGACGCTCTTCGAACTGGAAGTGCCGGAGATCGCCGACGGGCTGGTCGAGATCCGTGGTGTCGCCCGCGAGCCGGGTTACCGGTCGAAGATCGCCGTCGAGTCGCACGCCCAGGGTGTCGACCCGGTCGGCGCCTGCGTCGGGCCACGAGGCTCGCGCGTGCGCATGGTCGTCTCGGAGCTTCGCGGCGAGAAGATCGACATCATCCCGTGGAATCCCGAGCCGGCACGGTTCGTCGCGAAGGCGCTTTCGCCCGCGCGTGTGCGCGAAGTCTTCGTCGATGACGAGACGAAAGAAGCGACCGTCATCGTTCCCGATGACCAGCTTGCGCTCGCGATCGGCAAGGAAGGTCTCAACGCACGTCTCGCCGCACGCTTGACCGGCTGGAAGGTCGACATTCAGTCCGACACGGAGTTCGCTCAGGCGGAAGCCGCCGCAGCGTACGGCGGAGCCAACGAGGGTGAGGAGTTCACCGGTCGGTGCTCGGCCGTGCTCTCGAACGGGAAGCGCTGCCCGAACGAAGCGCTGCCCGGCTCGCGGTACTGCGGGCTGCCGGCGCATCAGGCGCTTGCGCTCCAGGACGACAACGGGTCGGAGCCGGCTGTCGCGCCGGCAGTGGCCGACGAAGCGTCAATTGAGGTCGATGATGATGCGATCGCGGAGGTCGAAGGCGACGGCACAGAAGAGCCCGTGGCCGCCGAGTCCGCTGAGGTCACTCAGCTCGCAGAAGTCGTCGAACCGGTGGCCGCAGGCATTCCGGTCGAGCAGACGTCCGGCGACGGTGACACCGAGGAGCATCCGCCAGCTGCGTGACCGAGCCGATCAGAAGCTGCATCGGCTGCGGGCGGAAAGCTCCCCAGGGGCAGCTTCTGCGCTTTGCGGCGGTGGACGGGCAACTCGTTCCGGGCGCAGGCATGCCCGGTCGCGGTGCCTATACCTGCCATCGGCTCGCGTGCTTCGAGCGTGCGGTCTCGCGCCGCGCCTTCAACCGCACGTTACGGAAGACCGTCCGGATCGATCAGGAACTGGCATCCCTCTACACTTGAGCATCTGATGGCCAACGAATCCAGCTCGAACAGACCAAATCGCCCGATGCGGCCCCGCCAGGGCGGCGCAGGCTCGCGACGCAAGCGCCGCGTCGTGATCGACAACGCGGCTGCACGCCCTCGCGACGCGCGCCAACAGCAGCGCGAACGCGAGGCGTCGCGACCCAAGACGCCGCGCGAGGTGGTGGCTCCGACCGGGCCGATCACCGTGCCGTCGGGCGTCACTGTCCGAGACCTCTCGCAGGCACTCGGAGTGCCGGCGCCCAAGATCATCATGTTCATGATGGGTCTGGGGAAGGCCGTGACGATCACGCAGACCCTGGCCGACGACGAGGTCCAGCTGATTGCGGCCGAGTTGGCCCCGGAGCGCGAGTTCACGATCAAGCATGCCGCAGACGAGGACGAGGAGCCGGAGAGCTACGAGGACAGCGATGCCGATCTCGCGCCGCGGCCTCCGGTCGTCACCATCATGGGCCACGTCGACCACGGCAAGACCACGCTCCTCGACGCGATTCGCAAGACCTCAGTCGTCACGACGGAAGCCGGGGGGATCACGCAGCACATCGGTGCGTATCAGGCGGAGCACAACGGTCGAAGGATCACGTTCCTCGATACGCCGGGTCACGAGGCTTTCACTGCGATGCGCGCCCGCGGCGCGAAGGTCACGGACATCGCCGTGCTCGTGGTCGCGGCCGACGACGGCGTGATGCCGCAGACGAAGGAGTCGATCTCGCACGCTCGCGCGGCCGACGTGCCGATCGTCGTGGCGGTCAACAAGGTCGACGTTCCGGACGCCGATCCGAACCGCGTGCGCAGCGAGCTGTCCACGGAGGGCCTGCAGCCCGAGGAGTGGGGAGGGACGACGCAGTTCTCGGACGTCTCCGCGAGGGAGTCCCAGAACCTCGACGACCTGCTCGAGAAGGTGTTGCTCGTCGCAGACGCCGAGCTCGAATTGACGGCGAATCCCACCGCGGAGGCCTCCGGTCCGATCATCGAGTCGCGTCTCGACGTCGGGCGCGGGCCGGCCGCGACGATGCTCATCCACCGTGGCACGCTGCATGTCGGAGATGCGATCGTCGCCGGAGACGCCTGGGGGAAGGTGCGGGCTCTGTACGACTTCCGCGGCGACAAGGTGAAGGAGGCGCGCCCGGGTGACCCGGTCGAGATCCTCGGGTTCGACAAGCCGCCCCCTGCCGGGGAGATCGGACGTGTCGTCGAGAACGAGCGGCGCGCGCGCGAGCTTGCAAACGCGCGCGGCGAGCGGCTACGCCGCGAGCAGCTCGCGCAGGGCTCGAGAGGCGTGTCGATGGAGAGCCTGTTCGAACAGATCGAGGCAGGCGCTGTGCAGGACCTCAACCTCGTCCTCAAGGGCGACGTGGTCGGTTCGGTCGAGGCGGCGGTCTCCGAGCTCAGCAAGATCCAGCATTCGGAAGTGCGCGTGAACGTCATCCACCAGGGCGTCGGCGGCATCACCGAGGGCGACATCATGCTCGCCTCGGCTTCAGGCGCGACCGTCGTCGGATTCAACGTCAGGCCGAATGCCGAAGCACGCACGCTGGCCGAGCGTGAAGGCGTCGAGATCCGTACGTACCGCGTCATCTACCAGCTGACCGAGGACATCGAGCAGGCGCTCGTCGGCATGCTGAAGCCCGTCGAGAAGGAAGAGACGCTCGGCGAGGCCGAGGTGCGTGCGCTGTTCAAGGTTTCGCGGCTCGGAACGATCGCGGGTTGCATGGTGACGAGTGGAGTCATTCGCCGCTCTGCACAAGCGCGGGTCATTCGCGACGGCACGGTCATCATCGAGACGACGATCTCGCAGCTCAAGCGCTTCAAGGACGACGCCCGCGAGGTCGCCGAAGGCTTCGAGTGCGGAATTCTCCTCGACGGCTTCAACGACGTCAAAGAGGGCGACGTCATCGAGGCATTCGAGACACGCGAGATCGAGCGAACCACGCTCGATCAGCCGCCGGCACCCGCCGTCTCCTCTTCCTAGCCGGTCAGAGCCCGGACATGGGCGCGGGCTACATCGGGATCCTGAGCGTCGAGCTGCACTTTCCCGAGGCGGGGTCTCTGAAAGGCAAGCGGAAACACGTCAAGTCGGCGAAGGCCCAGCTCCAGAACCGCTTCGGAGCTTCGGTGGCCGAGGTCGATCATCACGACCTCTGGCAGCGAGCACGGCTCACACTTTCTTGCGTCGCGAGGGAATACCGCGAGGCTGAGCGGCTGCTCGACGAGGCCGAGCGCTACCTGGCAGCGCAGGACTTCGAGCTCGTTCGCGCGGAACGCGACGTCGTCACCCTGGACTAGAGGATGCCCTGGAGGATCATCGCGGTACCCGCGACGAGCAGGACGACGCCGACGGCGCGAAACAGCTGTTGCTCGTCCAGCCGACCCGTAAGCCTGGCGCCCACGATCGCACCCGGCACCGACGTAGCCGCGCCAACGCCGAGCAACGTCCAGTCGACACCTCCCGGCAGATGGCCGAACACGCCGGCGACGCCCAGGCAAAAACCTACGGCGGCGTTGGTGCCCACAGCGCGAAATGGCTCGGCGCCGACGAAGCGGAGCAGCGCCGGAAGCCTCAATGCGCCGAGGATGAGTCCGACGAACCCGCCGAGCAACCCGATCAGCGCTCCCGTCGAGATCACTGCCCTTGCGCTGAAACCTCCCGGGTCCGGCCGCCGCCCGTCCGGCTTCGAGCGAACGAGGTCGGCCCCGAAGGCGAGAAGCGTCACGCCGATGACAACCAGCAGTGCGTTTGCTGGAACCGCGCCGGACAGGAGTCCGCCGGCCACCGCCCCGAGCATCGACGGCGGCGCCATCCACGCGAAGAGGCGCCAATCGATCCGGCCGGCCCGAATGTGGGCCGTGGCGGAGGCGAGGGCCGCGACGGCCGAGACACCGATGTTCGCGCCGGCACCCGCCGCCGGGCTGGAGGCCGCCAGAACGAGCACCGGGAGCCGAATGTTCCCGAGCACGAGGCCCACGAGACCGCCCGCCAGCGCGGTCACGAAGCACCAGAGGCCGACTGCCACGAGGAGGAGAGCGTGCAAGCGCTTGAATATCCCGCATGACTGATCGGATGCGCCGTGTCAACGAGTCAGTTCGTCAAGTCCTGTCCGAAGCGATCGGGCAGCTCAAAGATCCCCGGATCGGCTTCGTCACGATCACGGGAGTGGAAACGTCGTCCGACCTCCGACATGCACGGGTCTACGTGTCGGTCCTCGGCGCCGAACGAAAGCGAACACAGACGATCGAACGGCTCCAGGCCGCGCATTCCCTGCTCCAGGCCCAGCTCGGGCGCGAGTTGCGCATGAAACGCACTCCGCAATTGGCCTTCGAGTACGATCCGTCGGTCGAACGTGGGGTCCGCATGACACAGCTGATCGATGAGCTCGCCCCAGACGACAGCGAGTGAACTGGCGGCGGTCGCGGGCGCGATTCGCGAACACGACCGCTTCGTCCTCACGACGCACGAAAACCCCGACGGCGATGCCCTGGGCTCGCTGCTTGCGGCGAACCTCGCCCTCGAGCAGCTGGGCAAGGACACGGTCATGGTCTTGCACGGCGACGCGCCACTGCCCGGGGAGTACGGGTTCATGCCGATGGCAAATCTCGAGCGCCGCTGGCCGGACGACGTGGCGGAGCGCGTCCTCCTCGCCGTCGACTGTGCCAACGAGAGCCGGATCGCCGACCCGGAGGTGCTCGGTCGCGTACCGCTCTCGATCAACGTCGACCACCACCACGACAACACACGGTTCGGCCAGATCAACCTGATCGTCGCCGATGCATCCTCGACCGGCGAGGTCCTGCGTGATCTCTTCCGCGAGCTCGACGTCGAGCTGACCCCGGACATCGCCGAGGCGCTCTACATCGCGCTCGTCACCGATACGGGCCGGTTTCAGTACACGAATACGACACCCAAAGCTCTCCGCCTGGCTGCCGAGCTCGTCGAGGCGGGAGCAGATGTCCACCGTGTGTTCCAGGGCGTCTACGAATCCGTGCAGTTCGCAAAGCTGAAGCTGCTCGCGCGCGCTCTCGAGCGGGCACAGGTGTTCGAGGGCGGGCGCATCGTCGTCTCCTATCTCCTGCGCACCGATTTCACCGAAGTCGGCGCAGCCGAGCCTTACTCGGAGGGGATCATCGACTTCCTGCGCGCAGTCGAAGGTGCCGACATGGCCGTGCTCATCCGCGAGCCTCCGCGCCAGGACGGACCGGCGAGACGCGTCAGCCTGAGAGCGAGCATCGACGAGCTCGACGTTTCGGCGATCGCACGCAAGTCGGACGGAGGCGGGCACCGGCAAGCCGCCGGCTTCTCCAGCGAGGCCTCGATCGAGGAGATCACGGACTTCGTGCGCCGGGAGTTCCTTGCCTCCTCGCGCGCTTAATCCAGCGGGGATCGTCCTCGTCGACAAGCCTCGCGGGCCGTCGTCGTTTGCGATCGTGTCCGATCTCCGGCGCCGGACGGGCGCACGCACAGGCCACGCCGGGACTCTCGACCCTTTTGCGACAGGGTTGTTACTGCTGTTGTCCGGTTCGGCAACTAAGCTGGCCTCATGCTTCGTGGGGCTCGACAAGCGCTACGTGACGGATGTCGACCTCACGGCGCGGACCTCGACGGGAGATCCGGAGGGGGAGGTCGCCGAGCGGCTGGAGGCCCCGGCCGAGGACGAGCTGGAACGGCGGCTCGCGGGCCTCCGGGGTGAGATCGAGCTGCCGATCCCGGCCGCCTCGGCCGTGAAGATCGACGGGGAGCGCGCGTACAAGCTTGCGCGTCGGGGCATCGAGGTGCAGATGCCGATGCGGCGCTCGCGTGTCGAGGCGCTCGAGGTCATCGCGTATACCGGCGGGGAGGTGCGGCTCGACCTCCGCGTCAGCTCTGGGACTTACGTCCGGGCGATCGCAGATGCTCTGGGCGGACACTGCCGCACGTTGCGCCGACTCGAGATCGGCCCGTTCTCCGTCGACGAAGCGGATCCCTCTCGTTTCATCCCGGCAGACGAGGCACTGGCGCGGCTGTGAACGTCGCCCACCGCCCCGAGGAGCTCGTCGCCGACGAATGTGTCGCAGCGATCGGCAGCTTCGACGGTGTGCATCGTGGTCATCGTCGGATATTGGAGACCGCTCGCGCCGCCGGCACGCCGGTCACGGTCGTGACGTTCTGGCCGCATCCGCGGCTGGTCCTCGGAAACAGGGTGGACCTCCTCTCGACACTCGAACGCCGCATCGAGCTACTCGAGGAGGCGGGTGTCGACGAGGTTCTCATCGTCGAGTTCACGCCGGAGCTCGCTGCACGCGAGCCGGCGGAGTTTGCCGACTCGGTCCTGCGACAGATCGGAGCGAAGGTCATCGTGGTCGGCGACAGCTTCCGCTTCGGACGCGCAGCCGCCGGCGACCCCGCACTGCTCCGGGAGCTCGGATTCGACGTGCGTACCGTTGCGACGCTCGAGGGTGTTTCCTCGACCAACGTCCGCAGCCTCCTGCGGGAGGGCGACGTGGAGTCGGCCGCACGATTGCTCGGGCGCCCTCCCGAGCTCGAGGGCACAGTTGTCCTCGGAGACCAACGAGGCGGAACGCTCGGCTACCCGACGGCGAACCTCTCCGTGCCGGCCGACTTGCTCGTGCCGGCGTACGGCATCTATGCCGGGGCTGCACTCGGCCACCGCGCCGCGATCTCGATCGGCGTGAACCCCCACTACGGAGGAGACGAGCGGCGGATCGAGCCGTACCTCCTCGACTTCGAGGGCGATCTCTACGGCCGGCGACTTGTCGTCGAGCTCTGGCGGCGGCTGCGGGATGAACGGGCGTTCTCGAGCGAGGCCGAGCTGGTTGCTCAGATCACGCGCGACGTGGAGGAGACGCGCGCCGTGGAGCGCCCAACCTGACGGGAACACAGGTTCGCTGAAGGCGAGGAGCCAGTCACATGCGTGGCCGGCAGTCTGCAACGAGCGATACGCAAGTTTCCGCAAAGAGCGGGTTCTTCTTCCACGTGAACCCGGATTCCGGACCCGCGCCAAGGTTGACCGTGCTCGAGAGCGTGCAGTGTCTCGACTGCGGCGTGGTGTACGCGAAGCCGACCGGTGGCGGGACTGTTCAGACGAATCCCGGTTGCCCGGACTGCGGGTACGTGGGGTGGGTCGGCGCCCGCACCAACTCGTTCACTGAATCGTGGACGCCGCGCCGCTCCGACGCGGGTCACCGGCGGCACCCGTCCGGCTGACAACGCTGACGCCGCCAAAGTAGTGATGCCGGGCGGGCCAGCGTCGAACGCTGAGGCCGCGCGCCTCGAGCTCTTCGAGCGCAGCTTCATCGACACCCGGCTCTGCGTTGACCACCTCTGGAGCGGCGTGGAGGCGCGGACGCTCCACGGCGGCGTCCGCAGCAAGGCCTTCGTCGAGGATGCCGGCGACGACACTCAGGAGCGCGGTCCTGAGACGCGTGCCTCCGGCCGCGCCACCCACGAGCGACAGCCCGTCACCGTCGAACGCGAGCAGCGGCGCCATCATGCTCTGCATCCGGGCTCCCGGCTCGAGCCGGCCGCGCAGCAGGTCGGCTTCGCCCAGCATGCTGTTGAGGTGCAGGTCGAGGCCGGGGATGAAGTCCCCGGAGCCGAGTCCGAGACTCGACGTGAAAGCGCATGCATTGCCGTCTCGATCCACGACTGACACGTTCGTCGTGTCGCCCCGCAGGTCGGTCGGTGTACCGAACGCGTCCAGCAGGGCGAGAACCCGCTGGGTTTCGTCGAGGCCGTGCAGGCGCGGTAGCCGCGGCACGGTCTCGGGGATCGCCGACAGGCCGCCGCGCGTCACAAGACGGCCGCCGGCATAGCCGACTTCGACCGGGTCGTTCCACTGGGGCTCGTACGCGTCGAAGTCCGTGCCGGTGAGGAGACCGCCTCGTTCCTCGGAGAGAGCGAGCAACCCGGCCGCGATCGCACCGCGGTAGACCGCCGCGGCGTCGTCGGCGAGCGCCTCGAGCGCCTCGACAAGCCCGGGCTGTTCGAGCCGGTCGCCGGCCTGCAGAAGTTCGCCCCCGGGGGCATAGATCGCGGCGCCTTCGTTCATCGTCATCACGGGAGCCAGCATCGCGAGGCAGGCTGCGTGCGCGGGAGGGAAATCGACACCGTCGCGCGCAAGCTGGACCGCAGGTTCCACGAGCCGTCGCCAGGGCAGCCGTCCATGTTCGCGTGAAAGCGCCTCGAGACCGGCGGGCAGTCCGGGCACGGCGCACGAGGCGGGACCGACCGCGTAATGAACGAGCTCCGCGCCGAAGGGGACGTCGAGATGGAGGAGCTCTGTGTCCTGCAGCTCGCTGCCCAGCCCGGGCACAGCGACGAAGCAGTCGAGATTGCGGACGCGCCCAGTCGCGGCCTCGAAGTACACCGCATGGCCACCGCCGAGCAATCCGGTCATCACCGTCTCGGAGACACAGGACGCGAGCGACGCTGCCACGGCTGCATCGGCCGCGTTGCCGCCGTCCTCGAGAATCTCGATACCTGCGGCCACCGTCGCCGGATGGCCGCCCGCTACAGCCGCCTGCATCGCGACAGAAGCTATCGCGCCGATGTCGGCCGAGGTCGGTAAGTTGAAGGGGTGGTGGGTGCAGCCGGACAGCTGCCGCTCGTGCATGCCCGCGGACTGGTGAAGCGTTTCGGCGAGCTCGTGGCGGTCGACGGCGTCGACTTCGACGTCGAACGCGGGGAAGCTTTCGGTTTCCTCGGGCCCAACGGCGCCGGCAAGACATCGACGATGCGGATGATCGGGTGCGTTTCGCCGCCGTCGGGTGGGACGCTGAACATTCTTGGCTTTGACCCCGTCACGAATGGCGCCGACATCCGCGCTCGGCTGGGCGTCGTGCCGCAGCAGGACACGCTCGACATGGAGCTGACTGTCCGCGAGAACATCATCATCTACGGTCGCTACTTCGGCCTGCCGCGTGGCGACCTGGGCAGGCGGGCCGACGAGCTGATCGACTTCGTTCAACTGAACGAGCGGGCGAACGACAAGGTTGAGCCGCTGTCGGGCGGGATGAAGCGGCGGCTGACGATCGCGCGCTCACTCGTCAACGACCCGGAGGTCCTGCTCCTGGACGAGCCCACGACGGGGCTCGACCCACAGGCGCGCCATACCGTCTGGGATCGACTCTTCCGGCTGAAGCAACGTGGGGTCACCCTGATCCTGACGACGCATTACATGGATGAGGCCGAACAGCTCTGCGACCGGCTCGTCGTCATGGACAAGGGCAAGATCGCGGCGGAAGGCTCTCCGCTCGAGCTGATCCGCCGTTATTCCACTCGCGAAGTGGTCGAGCTTCGCTTTCGCCAAGAGAACCGCCCGGAGGAAGTCGCTGCCGAGTTCACGTCGCGCATGGACGGCCTGGTCCGCAGGCTCGAGGCACTTCCGGACCGGCTGCTCCTCTATACGGACGACGGCGATGCCGCTGCATCGCACATCCACGACCTCGGTCTACAGCCAGACAGCGTCCTCGTCCGCCGCTCCACTCTCGAGGACGTCTTCCTTCATCTGACGGGGCGAACCCTGGTGGACGAGTGAGCTCGATAGCACTGCCGCTCAGAGTCTTCGAGTACTGGGTGTTGCAGTACCGGCGCGTCTGGCGCGGAACTGCGATCACGAGCATCATCAACCCTGTTTTCTACCTCGGCGCCCTCGGGGTGGGGCTGGGCACGCTCGTGAACAAGTCTGCCGGTGCCTCCCTCGGCGTCCCGTACATCGACTACGTGGCTCCCGGATTGCTCGCCGCAACCGCGATGACGATCGCCTCGGGTGAGGCCTCATGGCCGGTCATGGGATCGATCAAGTGGACACGGCAGTACTTCGCGATGCTTGCGACGCCGATCGGAACGCGAGACATCGTCCTCGGCCACCAACTCTGGATGACGGTGCGCGTTGCATCGACGAGCGCCGTCTACCTCGCGGTGATCGCAGCGTTCGGCGGAGTCAACTCGATCTACGGCATTCTGGCGCTGCCGGCCGCGGTCCTACTCGGTGCTGCGTTTACGACGCCGTTCGCGGCCTATGCGGCAACGGTGGATTCCGATGCGGCGTTCGTGCCGATCAATCGTTTCGTCGTCGTCCCGATGTTTCTCTTTTCCGGAACGTTCTTTCCGGTGTCGCGACTGCCGCTGCCGCTCGAATGGCTCGCGTACGCCACACCGCTGTGGCACGGCGTCGAGCTCTGTCGCATGTTCACTCTCGGACACGTGCACGTGTTGGCAGCGCTCGGACACATGGCGTATCTCCTGCTCTTCGTCGTGATCGGATACGCGTGGGCACTGCGGACCTATGCAGCGAGGCTGCGCAAGTGACCACTGCGGCGTTTGCCGGGAGCCGGGCCCACCTGCTCTTCGAGCGCAACCTGATGGTCTACCGCCGCTCGTGGATGATCATCTTCTCGGGCGTCTTCGAGCCGCTCTTCTATCTCTTCTCGATGGGCATCGGGCTGGGGCACTTCGTCGGGAAGGTCCCGGGACCGGGAGGAAGCCTCGTCGACTACGCGAGCTTCGTCGCACCAGCGCTGCTGGCCTCCGCAGCGATGAACGGCGCGATCTACGACGCGACGAATGTGTTCTGGAAGCTGAAGTACATAAGGACCTACGATGCGGTGCTCTCGACGCCGATCGGGCCGGCGGATGTGGCAGTTGGCGAGACGGCGTGGGCTCTGTTCCGTGGGTTCCTTTACGCGATCTCGTTCATGGCCGTGGCCGGGGTTCTCGGCGTGATCGAATCGGCCTGGGGATTGCTCATGCTCCCGGCTGCCGTCGTGATCGGATTCGCATTCGCGGGTCTGGGCGTGGCGGCCGCAACGTACATGCGCACCTGGCAGGACTTCGAGCTGATCGGCCTCGTCCAGCTCCCGATGTTCCTCTTCTCCGCCACCTTCTTCCCGATCACGACGTATCCCGACGCGATCCAGTGGGTGGTCCGGTTTTCGCCGCTCTACCACGCCGTCGAGCTCCTGCGCACACTCAACCTCGGGACGGTGGGGTGGGCTCAGCTCGTCAACCTCTCCTATCTGCTCGTACTCGGGGCCGGCGGTCTCTTCCTCGCCCAGGGGCGCATCGGGAAGCTCTTGCTCAAGTAGTCCAGGTCGTTGCTACCCTGTCCGCCGACCGCAGCCGCGGCTTTCCGCCTACTTCCGGCGGTTTGCTGGGACTGACGATACGGAGGTGAGATGGGCCTTACGAAGGAAGTCAAACAGGAGATCGTCCAGCAGCATGGGGCGAGCCAGACAGACACGGGCTCGACCAAGGTGCAGGTCGCTCTCCTGACGAAGCGCATCAACGATCTGACGGAGCACCTGCGTGCCCACCCGAAGGATCACTATTCGCGCCGCGGGCTGCTCAAGCTCGTCGGCCGAAGACGGCGCTTCCTGACATATCTCCAGAAGCACGACCTGGAGGGGTATCGAGCACTGATCAAAGAACTGGGCCTACGCAGGTAGACCCGTGGTAACCAGAGAGGGTGGAGATTCGAGCGAGCGCCGCTTCCGACGCTGACTCGAGTCCCCACTCTCCCGTAAAAGCAGAGTGGAGGAAAACTGATGGCAATTGCCACTGAGCGCCGGGCCGACGTCAGCGTGACGGTCGGCGGGCGCGAGATTACGTTCGAAACCGGCAAGCTGGCGAAGCAGGCGGATGGGTCCGTCATCGTCCGCTCCGGCGACACGATGGTGCTGGCGACGGCACAGGGCCGGATGGAGCCGCGCGAGGGCGCGGACTTCTTCCCGCTCACCGTCGACGTCGAAGAACGGATGTACGCGGCCGGGAAGATTCCCGGCGGCTTCTTCAAGCGCGAAGGTCGTCCGACGGAACGGGCGATCCTGACCGCACGCATGATCGACCGGCCGATTCGGCCGCTTTGGCCCAAGGGCTACAAGAACGAGACCCAGGTGATCTGCACGGTGCTGAGCGCCGACCTGATCACCGCACACGACATCCTCTGCATCAACGGTGCTTCCGCAGCGCTGATGCTCTCGCCGATGCCGTTCATCGGCCCGGTTGGGGCCGTGCGCATCGCGATCATCGACGGCGAGCTCGTCGTCAACCCGACGCTGCCGGAAGTGGCGGAGCACAGGGAGCTCGACCTGATCGTCGTCGCGTCACCCGAGGCGCTCACGATGGTCGAGGCTGGTGCAAACCAGGTCAGCGAGGAGAAGCTGCTCGAAGCGCTCGACCTCGCGCAGGCGGAGATCAAGAAGATCTGCGAGGCGCAGGTCGATCTCCAGCGTCAGGCCGGCAAGGCGAAGTGGCTCGATTCGAGTGTCACGGAGGAGGTTGAGCAGGAGTTCGGCGACAAGATCCGCGAGCGGATCAGCGCCGAAGGCCTGCGGGCGTCCGACGCCGTCATCGAAGAGGCACTGGGTCAGCTGAGCATGGACTCGACCGAGGAGGACGTTCTCCGGCAGGTGCAGCGCAAGATGAGCCTGGCGACCGTGCTCGAGCAGATCCGCCTTCAGGCGGTGCTTCCGCCCGTGCGCGAGCAGTTCGAGAGCGACCTGCAAGCGCTCACCGACGCAGAGCAAGATTCGAAGGAGCTCAAGTCGGCAAAGCGTCAGCTGCTGTTCGACCGGATCATCGACACGGTTCG
Source organism: uncultured Actinomycetes bacterium (assembly GCA_963779965.1). Taxonomy (GTDB): domain Bacteria; phylum Actinomycetota; class Thermoleophilia; order Gaiellales; family Gaiellaceae; genus 3-1-20CM-4-69-9. The sequence goes on from CAWAAP010000004.1 coordinate 157,232, forward strand.
GCTGCCGTTCCCGGTCGGCCCGTCGGTCGGCGAGGGTGAGGCGGCGACCGCCAAGGACTCGCTGACGAAGAACTACGTCAAGAAAGCGGCCGAGGCGGTCTACAAGGAGCTCGTTCGCCGCAAGATTGCGGTGGACAAGCACCGGCCCGACGGCCGCAGCCCGGAGGAGATCCGTCCGATCGAGTGCGAGGTCGGCGTCTCGCCGCGCGTGCACGGCTCGGGCCTCTTCACGCGCGGGCAGACGCAGATCATGTCGTTGCTCACGCTCGGCACGGCGAAGGAGGGTCAGCGGATCGACGACCTCTCGCTGGAGACAGACCGCCGCTTCATGCACCACTACAACTTCCCGCCTTACTCGGTCGGGGAGACGGGCTTCATGCGTGGCCCCAAGCGCCGCGACATCGGCCACGGTGCACTGGCACAGCGTTCGCTCGAACCGGTGATCCCGTCAACCGAGGATTTCCCGTACACGGTTCGCATCGTCTCCGAGACGCTCGAGTCGAACGGGTCGTCCTCGATGGGTTCGGTCTGCGGCTCGACGCTCGCATTGATGGACGCCGGTGTGCCGATCAAGGCACCGGTCTCCGGTATCGCCATGGGCCTCGTCAAGGAGGGCGACGACTACGTCATCCTCACTGACATCCAGGGCGCAGAGGATCACCTCGGCGACATGGACTTCAAGGTTGCCGGTACGCGCGAGGGCATCACCGGTCTGCAGATGGACATCAAGATCACCGGCGTGACGCGGGAGATCATGCAGGCCGCCCTCGAGCAGGCCAAGCGGGCACGCGAGATCATCCTCGACAAGATGCTCGAAGCGATCCCGGAATCGCGGACCGAGTTGAACGAGAACGCACCGCGCATCTCGACCGTGAAGATCGATCCCGAGAAGATCGGCATGGTGATCGGCAAGGGCGGCGAGACGATCCGCGCGCTCGAGTCCGATCACGAGGTGCAGATCGACATCGAAGAGGACGGCACGATCCTCATCTACGCGACCGACGGCCAGAAGGCGGAGTCGGCGATCGCTGCGGTCCAGGCGCTGACGAAGGAGCCCGAGGTCGGCGACGAGTTCCGGAATGCGAAGGTCGTGAAGACCACGCAATTCGGCGCGTTCGTCGAGTTGAAGAAGGGCACCGACGGACTGCTCCACGTCTCGAATGTCGGCCCGGGACGGGTCGGCCACATCGAGGACGTGATCAACCGCGGCGACATCCTGGACGTGCTCGTGCAGGAGGTCGACAAGGCACGCGGACGGATCGGCCTGAAGCTGATCCAGAAGCACGAGAACGGCAACACGGTCAGCCCCGAGGAGTTGATCGAGCGCGCGAAGGACGCACCACCTCGCGAGCGCGAGGAGCGACCGCCGCGTGACGGCGACCGGCGCGGTGGCCGCGGCGGCCGTGACCGCGAGCGGCGCTAGGCTCGCGCCGACAAGCAGACGCTACGAGGGCGGCCTTACGGCCGCCCTCGTCAGCTAGGCGGCTGGCAGTGGCGCCGCGCTCGCTCGGTACGCCCGCGGGCTCTAGGATCCAGCCGTGCTGCGCCTTGCATACATCACGTTCTCGTGCGACGACCCGGCACGCCTCGCCGAGTTCTGGGGACGGCTGCTGGACTACGAGCCGACCGCTCGGGGCGACAGTTGGCTGGCGACCGATCCGCGCGGGGAGGGCACCCGGCTCCTCTTCAACCGGATGGCGAAGTCGCCGACGATCGAGCTGCCGATCCACGTCGACGTGAACGTCCCCGACCGCGAGGCGGAGCTGGCTCGAGTGCTCGAGCTCGGTGGACATCTCGTCGAGACGAAATCGCACAGCATCGGGGAGTTCGAAGAGTCCTGGACCGTGATGCGCGATCCGGAGGGCAACGGTTTCTGCATCCAGTCGCCGCCGAAGACGCCGCCGCATCGTTACATCGGCAATGTCACGTTCTCCTGCGCGGAGCCGAGGGAACTGGGCCGGTTCTGGGCGAACGCCCTCGGCTGGCCCGACGAGGAGATCGACGAGGGCTTTCTGCAGCAGCTCCGCGATGCCGGCGTGGACGAGCCCGAGCTCAGCGGCGTTCTACGTCACCCGCCCCCCGAACGGCGGTCGCCCGCGCTTTCTCTTTCAGCGCAGCGAGAAGTCGCGGCCGGGGTCCTACCCGATCCACCTCGACTTCGGCACCGACGACCGCGAGGCCGAGATCGAGCGGCTGACACGCGCAGGCGCCTCGGTCGTCGAGACGAAGGTCGGCCCGAACATCACCTTCACGACCATGCGCGACCCGGAGGGGAATCCCTTCTGCATCGGGTAGCTGCGGCCTAGGATCCACCAATGCTTCGCCTGGAACACATCACGTTTTCGTGCGACGATCCGGCGCGCCTCGCGGAGTTCTGGGGACGGCTGCTGGACTACGAGACTTCCGCGGCGGGCGGCAGCTGGCTGGCGACCGATCCGCGCGGGGAGGGCACCCGGCTCCTCTTCAACCGGATGGCGAAGTCGCCGACGATCGAGCTGCCGATCCACGTCGACGTGAACGTCCCCGACCGCGAGGCGGAGCTGGCGCGCATCCTGGAGCTCGGCGGGCATCTCGTCACGACGAAGACGCACCGCATGGGCGACTTCGAGACGACGTGGACGGTCATGCGCGACCCGGAAAAGAACGGCTTCTGCATCGAGACGCTGGAGAATGCTCCACCTCAACGCCACATCAGCAATGTCACGTTCGCCTGCGCGGAGCCGAGGGAGCTGGGGCGGTTCTGGGCGAACGCCCTCGGCTGGCCGGACGAGGACATGGATGCGGGCTTTCTGCAGCGGTTCCGTGACGCGGGTGTAGACGAGCGCCAGGTCACGAGCTTCCACCTCCTGCGTCAGCCGGAGGGCCGGCGCCCGCGCTTTCTCTTTCAGCGCCGCGAGAAGTCGCGGCCAGAGTCCCACCCGATCCACCTCGACTTCGGCACCGACGACCGCGAGGCCGAGATCGAACGACTCACAGGCGCAGGTGCCTCGGTCGTCGAGACGAAAGTCGGCACGAACATCACGTTCACGGTCATGCAGGGACCCGGAGGGCAATCCTTTCTGCGTGGGCTAGGGCCCCCGGACGCGGCGCCTCTGCCCCGCCAGGGATAATGCCGTGGTGCAGAAGTACGTCCTCTCCGAGCTCGACTCGGGCGAGCGGGTCATCTCGGAGCGGGTTCCGAGTGTTCGCTCTGTCGCCATCGGCTTCTGGATCGGCGCCGGCTCGCGGGACGAAACGGACGCCAAGGCCGGCGTCTCGCACTTCATCGAGCACCTCCTCTTCAAGGGCTCGGGGGCCTACACCGCACAGCAGATCGCGGAGATCTTCGATGGCCTCGGCGGGGAGCTCAACGCGGCTACCTCACGGGAGCACACGATGGTCTATGCGCGCGTCCCGGATGCACACGTGCAGACCGCGCTCAACGTGATGACCGACATGGTGTTCGCACCGGGCTTTACGGACCTCGACTCCGAACGGGAGGTCGTGCTCGAGGAGATCGCGATGTACGAGGACACGCCGCAGGAGCTCGTTCACGATCTGTTCTCCGAAGCGGTTTTCGGACGTCATGCGCTCGGGCGCCCGGTGATCGGCACCGCGGACGTCATCTCGTCGGTGACGAAGCGCGTGCTCTCCACGTACCACCGCCAGATGTATGCGGGCGGCAATGTCGTGATCGCAGCGGCGGGGAACGTCGAGCACAACAAGTTCATCCGCATGCTCGCCCGCGCGCAGAGCCAGCAGCGGCCACCGGCGGGAGGCCCGCGCGTCAGACGGCCGCTCGTAAAGGCGCCGCCACCCGACTTCCGCTTCGCCAAGAAGGACACGGAGCAGTACCACGTCTGCGTCGGTGCGCCGGGAATCGCGCGCTCCGACCCTCGCCGCTTCGCCGCCTCGATTCTCGACTCGATTCTCGGCGGCTCGGCATCGTCGCGGCTCTTCCAGGAGATCCGCGAGAAGCGCGGCATGGCGTACTCCGTCTACTCCTTCGCGTCGCAGTACACCGACACGGGGCTCGTCGGCATCTACGTCGGGACGCGGGAAGAGAACCTTGGACCGTGCGTGGAGATCGCAAGCGAGCAGCTCCTCGACATCGCGCACGGGAATGTTCGGCCCGAAGAGATCGCGCGTGCGAAAGAGAATCTGAAGGGACGGATCATGCTCTCGATGGAGTCGACCTCGAACCGGATGACCAGGCTCGGGAAGTCGCTCATCACCGACACGGAGCTGCTCTCGTTCGAGCGGATCATCGCGGAGATCGAGGCGGTCGAGCCCGAAGAGGTTGCCGAGCTCGCAGAGCACCTGTTCGCACCCGAGAAGCTTTCGATCTCCGGCATCGGGCCGAGCGAGCGAGTCTTTCGCGCCGCCGCGCGCCGAATCAATCCGGCCGTGCTCGTTCGCGCGGCGTGAAGCTCACTCTCAACGGACGCGGTGGCAAGGTCGGGCGCGTCCTGGCGCCGGGGCTCGAAGCAGCCGGTCACGAGCTCGTGGAGCTCGAAGCGGCGGATGCGATGATCGACTTCACCGCGCCCGACGTGGTCGAAGCCAACGTAGCCGCCGCGCTCGAACGGGGCGTTCCGTGCGTGATCGGCACGACGAGCTTCGACCAGGCACGGGTGGACGCGCTCGCGCGAGACCGCGGGATAGCGTGCTTTCATGCCCCGAACTTCGCGCTCGGCGCGGTACTGATGATGCGCTTTGCGCGCGAGGCTGCCGCGCACATGCCACGCGCCGCGATCGTGGAGATGCACAACGAGGCGAAGAAGGACGCTCCGTCCGGGACCGCGAAGGCGACCGCAGAGCTGGTCGGCGGCGACCCTGAGATCTACTCGGTCCGCCTGCCGGGCCTGGTCGCGCATCAGGAGGTTCTCTTCGGAGGCGACGGCCAGCTCCTGACGATCCGGCACGACACGTTCTCGCGCGAGGCCTTCGTGCCGGGTGTCGTGCTCGCCCTCGAGCGGCTCGGCGCGCTGCCACCCGGGTTGACCGTTGGCCTGGATGCACTGCTCTGAACCCGCGTGACTGACACTTCACGCGTAACCACCGCGGATCTCCCTGATCTGCTGCCGCTCGTCCGCGGCTACTGCGATTTCTACGACGTCGCTCCCACCGACGATGCGCTGCTCACGGTCTCGCGCGCGTTGATCGCCGATCCGGAGCGGGAGGGCATACAGCTGATCGCGCGCGGTGACGGCGGAGAGGCAGTCGGCTTTGCGACCGTCTACTGGTCCTGGGACACGCTGATCGCCGCTCGAGTGGGGATCATGCACGACCTCTTCGTGACTCCGCCCGCTCGCGGAACGGGCATCGCCGATCTGCTCATCGACGCGTGCGTCGAGGAGTGTCGCCGGCACGGTGCCGCCAGGCTGGGCTGGCAGACGGCACCTGACAACGGTCGTGCACAACGGGTCTACGAGCGGGTCGGCGCAACGCGCGACGAGTGGGTGGACTACTGGCTCAGCGTCAGTCCAGAAGCTTCGTGAAGCGCTTCCCCGTCTCCTCGAGCCCGATCCGGCCGTAGAACTCGTGCGCGTCCTCGCGCCCTGCTGCTGTTGTCAGGAAGAGGAGGACACAGCGCCGAGCACGCGCTTCCGCCTCCATCTCCTCGACGAGCGCACGACCTATGCCCTCGCCGCGGTGCGACTCGTGCACGACGAGCGCGCCGATCTTCGCCGCCGGCCGTTCGTACTCGATCGTCGGCGACGCGTGCAGGTGAGCAAGGCCGACGACTTCGTCGTCCAGCTCCGCGACGACGACGCGGTCACCGACGATGACGAGACGCTCGAGCCTCGGCGCGACTGCCGCAGCGTCCGTCTCGTAGCCCAACTGGCCGAGCAAGGCTGCAATCGCAACCCCGTCGCGCGCCAGAGCATCCCGAATCGTCAGACCCACGCGCAGTAGACTAGTGGCGTGCTGGGCGAAGCCCTCACCGCCATCGTCACGCCTTTCAAGACCGACGGCACGATCGACTTCGAGCGCTTCAGCGAGCTCGCGCTGCACCTCGTCGAAAATGGCTCAGACGGGATCGTCGTCGCGGGGACGACGGGGGAGAGCCCAACGCTCACGGACGACGAACGGCTCGAGCTGTTCCGGGTCGCCGTCGACACCCTGAACGGCAGAGCGACCGTCGTCGCCGGCACCGGCACCTACTCCACCGCCCACTCCGTCCATCTGACCCGTGAAGCGCACGAGCTCGGTGTAGACGGGTTCCTCGTCGTTACGCCGTACTACAACAAGCCCCCCGCCAGAGGCATCGTCGAGCACTTCCGCGCGATCGCCGAGGTCAGCGACAAGCCGATCGTCGTCTACAACATTCCGGGCCGCGTCGTCGTCAACATCGAGCCCGAGACGATCGTCGAACTGGCCGAGATCCCGAGCGTCCGGGCGGTCAAGCAGGCGCATGACGACCTCGTCCAGGCCCGGCGCATCGTCGGCGAGACCGACCTCGCTCTCTACGCGGGCGACGACGTCTTGATCCTTCCGTTTCTCGAGCTCGGTGGGATCGGCGGTATTTGTGTACACACGCACGTCGCCGGACCGCTGGTGAAGCGGATGATCCGGTCCTTCCACGAGGGTGACGTGGACACGGCGCGCCAGATCGACGAGGAGCTCCAGCCGGCTTATCGAGCTGCTCCAGATCCAGACCAATCCGATCGCGATCAAGGCGGCGCTGAACCTTCTTGGCCATGGCGTCGGTGGCCTCCGCCTACCGCTCGTCCAGGCGAACGAGGGCGAGGTCGCGCTCATCCGCGACTGTCTCGAGCGGTTGGGCGTTCTGAGCGGCGCCCCCGTCTAGCTCCGGGCTGTCCGCGAGCGCAAGCCCGATCTCGTCCAGCGAGTCGAGCAGGGCCAGCTCGACGTGCCGGGGTGGCAGCTTCGGCGCGGCGACGATGAGGAAGCCCACCAGCGCACTGTTGTCTCGCCGGAGGGGGAGGGCGACGACGACTCCGCTTCGGCCGAGCTCCTCTCCCGGTGCGACGATCGCATTGCGTCCCGATTCCGCCTCGCGCACGAGCAGGCCGGTGAGCGCTGCCGACGGCAAAGGGTCGTCTCCGCGCGAGTGCTCGATCGATCCGCCAAGTCCGTCCTCGTCCCAGGCCATGAGTGCGATCCAGTCGTGCTTCCAGACGCGCGCGACGGTGTCCGCCAGGCGCGTGAAGACGCCCTCGCGCTCCTCGCCTGTGCCGAGAGCACGATGGAGTGCCGCGGCGGCCCGTTCGGACTGCATGCGAATCACTGCGCGGAGCGCCAGCCCCGCGACGGCGATGCCGGCGCCGGCCGCCGTGAGCCAGTCCTGAGCAAACCCGAGGCCGGCGAGAACGAGGACGACACCGCCGAGCGCGACCAGCTCCGGTCGCTCCTTCAGCTCTGCGGGACCGGTGAGCCCGATCCTGTAGGGGGCGGAAGCGCCACGGAGCTCTGCCAGCTCCTCCGCCGAGAGGACGGTGGCAGGGTCGACGCCCCGCTGCACGGCCACGAACGCCTTCGCGACGGCGGGATGGAACTGCGTCCCGACATTGCGCTCGATCTCCGTCAGTGCCGCTTCGTGCGAGAGTCCCGCCCGATACGGGCGGTCGGTGGTCATCGCGTCGAAGCTGTCGGCGACGATGAGGAAGTGCGACGCGAGCGGCAGGTCGTCGCCGCCGACGCCGTAATAGCCGCCGCCGTCCATTCGCTCGTGATGAAGCTCGACAGCATGTGCCTGCGCCGAGACGAACTCGAAGCGTTGCAGCAGACGCGCGGACAGCCTTGGGTGCCGGCGCATCGCTGCCCACTCCGCCCGGTCGAGGCGGCCGGGCTTGCGCAACAGCGATGCGTCGACGGCAACCTTGCCGAGGTCGTGCAGCCGGCCTGCCCATCTGAGTCGGTCGATCTCCGAGAACGGAAGCTTCAACGCACGTGCAAGCTCGTCCACGTAGCCCGCAACCCGCAGCGAGTGCCGATAGGTGGAAGGGTCGCGTTCGTCGACGATGTTGGCGAAGGTCTCGAGCGCGCGCAGTGTCTCGCGTTGCAGGCTCTTCAGTCGCACCTGCACCTGTTGCACGGCGATCGCGACGGGAACGAGCACCGTCACGTCCCAGGGATGGCCGATGGCGAGCAGCGCGAGCGTCGCGCCGAGCCCAACCTCTCCGGCTCCGGCCACGAGCCGCGGGTCGAACGTCTCATGCCCGCGAACGACGTCCAGCAGAAGAGCCCGCGCAGTCAGATAGGCGAGGGCGAGCGCAACAAGCGCGATGAGGTCATCGAGAAGATGCAAGCTGCCGACGCTTCCACCTGCGACTTCGAAGGCGAGGCCGCCCAGGCAAGCGGCGATCGCGCCCGCGCTCGCATCGAAGGCGATGGTGCGGAAAGCCCTCCCGCGGAACATTCCTCCCGCAAGCACTCCCGCCGCCGCGACCAGAGCGCCGGCCCACGGGCCGAGCATGATGATCGCCCCGATCTGCACGGCAGCGGCGAGCCGGAAGCGTTCCCACTGCATGGGCTCGCGCGCGCGCTCGCGATCAGAGTCCTCGAAGAGCTCCACGAGGATGACGGCCGCCAGAAAGAGGGCGAAGGCCGTGTGGGCGACGCCCGAGATCCTCGCGAGCGAGATTCCGAGCACGCCGAAGCCGAGGGCGATCGTGACCAGAGTGGCGCGAGACGGCCGCATACGGCCCCTATCGGCCAGAACGTGCCCCCCGCTTAGACTGACGGGCTGGTGCCCCGCAATGGCTGATACCTGCAGGATCGTCGCCCTGGGCGGCCTGGGCGAGGTCGGGAAGAACCTGACCGTCTACGAGTGCGACGGCTCCATCGTCGTCGTGGACGCCGGGCTGGCCTTCCCGCGCGACGAGCACCTCGGCGTGGATCTCGTGCTGCCGGACTTCTCGTACCTGCGCGAGAACGCCGGCGCGATCAAGGCCGTGATCCTGACGCACGGCCACGAGGACCACGTGGGGTCGCTGCCGTACCTGATGCGCGAGGTGCCGATTCCCGAGATCTGGGCCACGCGGCTCACCCTCGGTCTCGTCAAGTCGAAGCTCGACGAGCACGGCCTCCTGCGCGCCGCGGAGCTGCGCGAGGTGCACCCGGACGACCCGCCTCGTGAGCTGGGTCCGTTTCGGATCTCGTTTGTCCGAATGGCGCACTCGATTCCGGACGCCGCCGCGATCGTCCTCGAGACGCCTGCCGGGACGGATCGTGCACACGGGCGACTACAAGCTCGACCACACTCCGGTCGACGGGCTCAAGACCGACGTCGGCAAGCTTGCCGACCTCGGCAACCAGGGTGTCGACCTTCTTCTCGGCGACTCGACGAACGCCGAGCGTCCCGGTTTCACCCAGTCGGAGCGGATCGTCGGCGAAGCGTTCCGGCAGATCTTTCCGCTTCGCGAGGGCCGGATCCTCGTCGCCTCGTTCGCGTCAAACGTGCACCGCATGCAGCAGGCAGTCGACGTTGCCGTCGACCTCGGCCGCAAGGTCTGCATCGTCGGCCGCTCGATGCGCAAGAACACGAACATCGCGCGGAACCTCGGCTACATGGACGTGCCCGAGGGGGTGCTCGTGCGTCCTCCGGAGCTGGAGGACATCCCCCCGCGCGAACAGCTCATCCTCTGCACCGGCAGCCAGGGCGAGCCACTCTCCGCACTGACGCGCATCGCCTACAACGACCATCCCGCGATTCACGTGGAACGGGGCGACACGGTGATCATCTCGGCAAAGCCCGTGCCCGGGAACGAGCTCCGCGTGCACGACACGATCAACCAGCTGGCGAAGACCGGGGCCGAGGTGCTGCACCAGGAGATCGCGCCCGTCCACGTCTCGGGCCACGCCTGTGCCGAGGAGCTGCGCACGCTTCTGGCACTCGTCCGACCCAAAGCCGTGATGCCCATCCACGGAGAGTTCCGCATGCTGGCTGCACATGGTCAGCTCGCACGCGAGGCGGGAGTGCCCGCCGCGAACATCATCCTGGCCGAGAACGGCACCGTCGTCGAGCTCTCGCGCGAGGGGGTGCGGATCGTCGACGACATCAAGACGGGTGTCACGTTCGTCGACGGTCTGGGAGTGGGGGACGTGCACGACGTGGCGTTGCGGGACCGCCGGCGTCTCTCCGAGGACGGCGTCCTGATCGTGGTGGCGACGGTTGCGGGCTCGGAGGACGGCGCCGCAGGCCCCACCGAGCTGATCGCGCGCGGCTTCGGCGATGGCTCGGGCGAGCTGCTCGACGAGCTGCGCGAGGAGGCGGACCGAGTTCTCCGGGACCTCTTGCGCAATGACATCGTCGAGATCAAGCTCTTACAGGAGCATCTACATGACGAGCTCGGACAAATGGTCTATGACAGAACCCACCGCAGGCCGATGATCCTTCCGGTAGTTGTAGAGGTCTGATGTCAACCATTCGCGCCAGAGAGCCCGGCTGGGCCGACGTCCTCGAGGATCACGCGGCGGAGTGGATCACCGCGCGTCGCCTCGTCGGACAGCTCGGCGCGTGTGAGGCCGCGGCACTCGCCTTCTGCCGCCTGCTCGAACGCTGGGCGCGCGGCGATGCCTATCCGTCGACGGCCGGTGCACGTGATGCAGCCCTTCGACACGCGGCCGATCGGGCCGAGACCGCGCTTGCGGGACTCGACCACCCGCTCGACCGTTATTTGCTCGAGCTCGAATCCGACCGCGCCGAAGGCCGCTCCTGGTACGGCGGACCGGGTGCAGGCGAGCTGCTCGAATGGGAGCCTGTCCTGAAGCGCGCGGGCGTCGGTGCGAATGCGACAAGGGTGGCGCAGGCGTACCTCGAGCTCGCCGTCCTCGTGCGCGCGCTGCAGGGTCTCGCGGACATGGCGCGCATCGACTCGGTCCCGGACCGCTCCTCGCTCTGGGCCGGCCTGTTCGATCTCCGCGAGAACCTCGAGCGCGCGGCAGCCGACCTGCGCGCACTTGCCGCCTGACCTGGCTGTAGTCGGGTCGATCAACCTCGACCTCGTCACGAGGGTCGAGCGGTTGCCCCGGCCCGGAGAGACATTGAGCGGCGCCACGCTGGAACGGGTGCCGGGTGGCAAGGGCGCCAACCAGGCGGTCGCCGCGGCCCGGCTCGGTGCGAACGTCCGGATGGTCGGCTGCGTCGGCGGCGATGCCAACGCCGACGAGGCGCTCGCCGGGCTCCGCGCGGCTGGAGCCCAGCTCGAGGTGCGCGAGGTCGACTCGCCCACAGGCATTGCGATCATCCTCGTCGCCGACGACGGCGAGAACGTGATCGTCGTCGTGCCCGGCGCCAACGCCCAGGTGGGCGACTTCACCGTCGACGGAAACGTCCTCTGCCAGCTGGAGATTCCGGACGAAGCCGTGCGCGAGGCGCGAGCCCAAGCGCAGTGGTTGTGCGTGAACGCCGCTCCCGCGCGGCCGCTCGTCGTCGACGCCGACCTGGTCGTCGCCAACCGCTACGAAGCCGAGGTCGTCGGCGAGCAGCGGCTGATTGCCGTGACGATGGGGGAGGAGGGCGCGGTGCTGCTCGAGCACGGCAAGGAGATCGCGCGCGCCCGGCCACCTCGCGTCGACGCGGTCGACGGCACCGCCGCGGGTGACGCCTTCACCGCCTGCCTCGTCGTCTCGCTGCTCGAGGGCCGAGCGCCGGATGAGGCGCTGAGCCGCGCGTGTGCGGCAGGCGCAATCGCAGCGTCACGCTTTGGCGCGCAACCGTCACTGCCGACCGCTGACGAGGTAGACGCGATACTCCTCGCGTGAGCCCGACACCGATTCTCATCGACTGCGATCCCGGGCACGACGACGCGATCGCCCTGCTGCTCGCGCTCGCCTCTCCCGAGGTCGAGCTCCTCGGCGTCACGTCGGTGGCCGGCAACCAGACGCTCGACAAGACGACCGCGAATGCGATCCGCGTGCTCGAATTCGCGGGCCGCGGAGACGTTCCGGTCGCCGCAGGCGCGGACCGACCGCTCGTGCGCGAGCAGTTCGTCGCCGCGTATGTCCACGGCGAGACCGGCCTCGACGGCCCCGATCTGCCGCCGCCGCAGAAGGAGCCTGTCGCGCAGCACGCCGTCGACTTCCTCGCAGAGAAGATCCGCAGCTCTGAGCGGCCGGTGACGCTGATCCCGGTCGGCCCGTCTGACGAACGTCGCGCTGCTGCTCGCGCTCGCATCCGGACGCGCGCCCGGAACGGATCGTCCTCATGGGCGGCGCGATCGCGGAAGGCAATGTCACGCCCGCGGCCGAGTTCAACATCTGGTGCGATCCAGAAGCGGCGGCGCGTGTGTTCGCGAGCGACATCGACGTGACGATGGTCGGCCTCGACGTCACGCACAAGGCGCTTTTCACTCAAGCACACATCGGCCGGCTCGCCGGGCGAGTGGGGGAGATGGTCACGGAGCTATTGCGCTTCTACGACACCTTCCACCGCACGGTCTACAACTTCGAGGGCTCACCGATCCACGACGCGCTCGCCGTCGCGCATGTGCTCAACCCCGATCTCGTCGGGACGGTGAAGCGAAACGTCGAGATCGACACCGAATCGGAGCTGTGTCGCGGCCGCACGGTTGTCGATCTCTGGCAGAGAACGGACCGCGAGCCGAATGCGCACGTCGGCGTCGAGGTCGATTCGGACGGTTTCCTCGAGCTTCTCGTCGAGCGCATCAACTCGTTCGAGTGAGTCTCGTCTTCGCCGCGATCGCGCCGCACGGCACCTTGCCCGAGGCACCGGTCGCGGGTGCTGAGAAGACACATGAAGCGCTCGCCGAGCTCGGACGACGCTTCGACGCGGCGACACCCGAGACCACGATCGTGCTCACGCCGCACAACGTGCACGTCGAAGGCCACTTCGCAGTGGTGCTCGCAGGCACGCTGTCGGGCTCGCTGGCCGAGTTCGACGCCCCGGAGGTGACGCTGTCGTGCCCGGTGGACGTCGAGCTCGCGACCGAGGCGATCGTGGCCCTCCACGACGAGGCTCTTCCCGTGGTCGGCGCGAGCTTCGGCGCCAACGATCCGGGTGCAGCGACTGCGCCGATGGATTGGGGAGTGCTCATTCCCTTGTGGGTGATGGGTGGCCGTTCGACGCCTCAGGTGCCGGCGGTGGTGGTCAGCCCGGCACGCGACCGGCCGCTCGAGGAACACGTCCGCGCAGGGCAGGCGCTCGCCAGAGCGGCGGCGGCATCGCCGAAGCGGATCGCGTTGATCGCCAGCGCCGACCACGGACATGCCCACGACCCGGACGGCCCCTACGGTTTCGATCCGGCCGCAGCGGCCTACGACGAGGCGATCGTCCGGCTCGTTCAGGAAGACCGCCTGAGCGGGCTCCTGGAGCTCGAACCGGCCTTCGTGGACGCTGCCAAGGCCGACAGCTGGTGGCAGCTGGCGATGCTCCACGGTGCTCTTGGCGACGACTGGCGCGGAGACTTTCTCTCTTACGAAGCATCAACCTATTTCGGGATGCTCTGTGCCGCCTATGTGCCGAATTAAAGACGGGGCCTTCCCGGGCCGAAATCGTCCTGGTAATGCCATCAAGTGGAGATTTGCGGCTGCGCACACTCATCCTTGCGCTGACAGCGCTCGGTGGAATCTGGATCGCCCTGGTGATCCAGAGGGCCCACCCTGTGCCGGCAGCCGCATTCGCATCGGGCCCTCAGCCCGCCGACTTCCCAGCGCCCAAGCTCGTGCGCGTACCCGGGCTGAACCGCCCGGTCGCCGCGGCGCCGATCGCCAATGCGTCGCCTCGCGTTCGTCCTTTCACCCGGGTGCCGACGAAGCAGACGCCCGACGTGCAGGTCAGCCTCGCTGCAGGCAAGACCACAGGCAAGACCACTAAGTCTGGCGCGGCAGCCAGCGCTACCGTCGTCGTCCCGATCGATAGCCGCTCGGCGGCGGTTGCGTCCACACCGCCACTCGAACCACTCGAGATCGCCGACGCCCAGGTCGTTTCCGTCACCTCGTCCAGCGCACGGATCACCTGGAAGACCAACGTGCCTGCTCAGGCGCAAACAGCCTTCGGCCTCGACGCGCCCACGATCTGGACGCAGCCGAGCGGCGACAGCCTCGTGGAGCACGAGAGCCTTCTGGCCGGTCTGGAGTTCGGCACGACATACCAGGTCTATCTCCACGCGATCGACGAGTGGAATCGTGCGACAACGACGACCGTGACGATCACGACCGAGGGCATGCCGGACCGAAGCGTCGCCTCGACGAACGGCAGCCAGATCGTGGTCGACAACCGTGCGTTCTTCCCGACCGCCGTGTGGGCGCCAGTGCTCCGACGGGTTCAACAGCAACATCAACGACGGGATCAACCTCTTCATGGGCGACGGGTGCAGCGACGAGGAGAGCTCCCTCCCGAGGCGCCTCGACGGCCGTGCGTACTCGATCGTCAATGCGGAGAACGCCGGCACCGCCGACGGACGCGGCTTGCTCGGCTGGTACTACCCGGACGAGTGGGACGCCTTCCTGCAGAGCACGCGTCACGCGCAAGGATCTCGAGAAGAGCATTGCTCCGCCGCAGACCGGTCGCATCAGCTTCCTGACGCTGACGAACCACTTCTACAGCCTCGCGACCCCGCTCCCGCAGGGCAAGGGCATGTACCCGACGCTGATGTCGATCCCGGACGTCGTCGGCTTCGATCTCTACCCGCTGCAGGTCTGGTGCCGTCCGGCCTTCGGTGACGTCATGGACGCACAGCGCGAGCTCGGCAGCACGTCGGGAGGCAAGCCGACGTTCCAGTGGATCGAGGTGGCGCCGATGGAGCACAAGTGCAAGAACCACAAGGAACTCGACCCGACCCCGGCAGACCGTGCGCGCCGAGACGTGGCTCGCAGTGGCGGGCGGCGCAGGCGCGATCGGCTACTTCCCGAACCACTGGTCCGACACGATCGGAACCGAGATCGCACGCACCAACCGCGAGATCAAGTCGCTCGAGCCCGGCACTGCTCGCCTCCATCTGGACCTGCGACCTCCGATGTGTCGGCCGTCCGAGTTTCGGCCCGAACCCTCAACGGCGCGACCTACGTGATCGCGTCAACACCACCAGCACGGCCCTCCAGGCGAAGATCACGGTCGACGGCATCGCGTGGTCGCTCGTGGTGGTGGTCGGCGGCGGCCAGGTCATCGGCTGCGGACGACACGGGCTTTGCGGACAACTTCGGCCCCCTGGCCGCCCGCGTCTACATCATCCCGCCCGCCGGCTGGTAGCCCATCCGAGCGAAAGCTTCGCTTTCGCTCGGGAGTTGGGTCGCCGCGTTCGCGGGGAACGCCCACGGGCCAAGCCCGCGGGCTCGTTTGGGCGCTGGACGGTCAGGCGAAGTGCGCTAGCCGTCGTAACCGCAGGCCGAACTTCAGGCGACGGTCAGACGCCTGCGGCAAGCCGCCGTCGCGGCGGTTGAGCGCAACCGCCCGCCAGAACCCAAACTGGAGTGCGCGGGCTCCGCCCGCGCACGTCCCCGCGAAGCGGCGTCCCTATAGCCGAAGCGAAAGCGAAGCTTTCGCGTAGGAGCCGAAGGCTCGACGGCGAAGTCGCGGGCATGGCGCGACGCCGAAAGAAGCGCACCCTCAAACCGCGCCTGCCCGCGCGCGTCCGCACGAAGCGGCGCAAGGGGAAGCCGAAGAACCAGCAGCATCCCGAGCTCATGGGGCTCGGGCTCGTCGCGCTGGGCGTCTTCCTGGCGTCGATCCTGTACCTCGGGTGGGGCGGAGGCATGGTCGGCGGGTGGATCACCGACGGCTTCACGGCGACGATCGGAGCTGCCACCTACGTGGCACCCGTGGCCTTCGTCGTCGTCGGCGCGCTGATGGTCGCGCGTAGCGCGCTCGTCGACGTGAGCCCCTTCCGCACCGGTCTCGCGGTGACGAGCTTCGGCCTGCTCGCGGCCCTGGGCTCGAATCACGGCGGCGCGGTCGGCCGTGGGCTGCAGGGAGTCTTCGGGATGCTCGTCGGCGCAACAGGGACGACGATCATCGGCGTCCTCGCGCTCGTGGTCGGAGCGCTCCTGCTGTCCGGCGCGTCGGCCGGCGCGCTGGTCCGTCGCTCGGGTCACGCAGTCCGGCGGGCACACACCCGTGCACGGCGCGCACGACCGCTCGAGCACATCGAGCCGGCACCGGTCATCCCACTGCGGTCGATCGAGCCCCCGGTCGACGTCGTCCACGACT
The DNA here is from genome assembly GCA_963779965.1 of uncultured Actinomycetes bacterium. Classification (GTDB taxonomy): domain Bacteria; phylum Actinomycetota; class Thermoleophilia; order Gaiellales; family Gaiellaceae; genus 3-1-20CM-4-69-9. The sequence continues at coordinate 173,346 of CAWAAP010000004.1, forward strand.
TTCCCGACGTCGTCGGCGACTCACAACCACGTCTGCTCGTCGACCCGACGTCCACGGAGGATCCGGATCAGCCCAGCCTGTTCGACGTCGGCACGGTCGAGACGCACGAGGAGTACCGGCTCCCCGACCGCGGCATCCTTCGCCGCTCGCCGGCTGCGAACGAGGTCTCGGGGGACATCGCGGAGCGGACCGCGGCGGCGCTCGTCCAGACGCTCAAGCACTTCGGCATCGACGCGACGATCATCGGCCAGATCTCGGGGCCGCGCGTGACGCGTTACGAGCTGCAACTCGCGCCCGGGACGAAAGTGTCGAAGGTGGCTGCGTTGAAGGACGACCTCTCGTACGCGCTCGCGACGACGGAGATCCGCATCCTGGCGCCGATCCCGGGGAAGCAAGCGGTCGGCGTCGAGATCCCGAATCTCTCGCCGAACCTCGTCACGCTCGGCGACATCTTCGACGACCTTCCCGCGACGGCGAGTCCGCTTGCGGTCTGGCTCGGCAAGGACATCTCGGGCACCGCCGTCTGGACGGATCTCGCCCGGATGCCGCACCTGTTGATCGCGGGCACGACCGGCTCCGGCAAGTCGGGCTGCATCAACACGATGCTGACGTCGATCCTGCTGCGCTCGACCCCGGATGAGGTGCGCATGATCCTCATCGACCCGAAGCGGATCGAGCTCGGGTTCTACGAGACGATTCCACACCTGCTCACGCCGGTGGTGTCGAACCCCAAGCAGGCGTCGGCCGCACTCACCAACGTCGTTGCGGAGATGGAGCGCCGCTACGAGCAGCTCTCCATTCTGCGAGCGCGGAACCTCGCCGAGGCCAACCGCACTCTCCGTCAGCGCGGGGAACAGTCGCTGCCGTACCTGCTCGTCGTCATCGACGAGCTCGCCGATCTGATGATGACGACGCCGCAGACCGTGGAAGACGCCGTCATTCGCCTCGCCCAGAAGTCACGCGCGGTCGGAATCCACCTCGTGCTTGCGACGCAACGCCCGTCCGTCGACGTGATCACGGGGATGATCAAGGCCAACGTCCCGTCTCGCATCGCCTTCGCGGTGTCGTCGCAGACCGACTCTCGAGTCATCCTCGACACCGCCGGCGCGGAGAGCCTCCTCGGCCAGGGGGACATGCTCTTCAAGCCGCTCGGAACATCTCGACTGCAGCGCGTGCAGGGCGCGTACGTATCGGAGGAAGAGATCGCGCTGGTGGTCAGCCAGTCCGGCAACCAACGCGAGCAGGAGCTGGACGAGTCGTTGCTCGAGCTCCCGGAGCCGTTCGCGGAAGACGTTGACAGCGACGACGGCGAGTTCGATCCCGACGAGGATGCGCTGCTCGAGAAGGCGATCGACATCGTCGTCCAGACGCAGACCGCGTCGGTCTCGCTCCTCCAGCGGCGCCTTCGCGTCGGCTATACGAGAGCGGGTCGCCTGATCGACATGCTCGAGCGGCGCGGGATCATCTCGGGCTACGAAGGCTCGAAACCACGCCGCGTGCTCGTCGAGGACACCGAGCACATCGCGGGCTGAACCTCAGCCTAGTCTCGCACCAGCCTCAGAGCCTCGAGGCCCCAGATGACGAAGGCGCCGGTTCGTCTCGGTTCTTCGCCGAGGCGAAAGTCGGGCCACAAGCGTCGGAGCGCCTCGAGGCTCGCCTCGAGCTCGATGCGCGCCAGCGGCGCGCCGATGCAGACGTGGATACCGCCGCCGAAGCCGATGTGCTGCACCGCGTTCTCGCGCGCAATGTCGAACTCTTCGGGACGGTCGAACACGCGCGGGTCGCGGTTCGCCGAACCGAAGAGCAGGGCGATCTTCGCTCCCCGCGGGATCGGTACGCCGCCGAGCGCAAAGTCGTCGGTCAGCACCCAGCGCTCGAACAGCTGCAGCGGCGGGTCGAAGCGGATCATCTCTTCACCGGCGGCGGACGCCGGCACCGAGCCGTCGACGACGCGCCGCCACTGATCAGGGTGCCGGGCGAATGTCAGCATCCCGTTTCCGAGCGTGTTGACCGAAGCCTCGTGTCCCGCGTTCAGCAACACGATCACCGTGCTGACGATCTCGTCGTCAGAAAGGCGTCCGCCGTCGACTCGCGCCTGCACCAGGGCGGTGACCATGTCGTCGCGCGGATTCTCCCGCCGTTCCCCGATCAGCTCGCGAACGTAGTCCTGAAACTCGGCGGCAGCATCATTTGCCGCCTGCGCAGCCTCGAGGGGAACCTCGAACTCGTACATCTTCACCATGCGGTGCGACCAGTCGAGCAGGTCACGGTGACGGTCGAGCGGCACGCCGAGCATGCGGCAGATGACCGCGATCGAGTACGGCTGCGCGTAGTCGTAGAGGAGCTCCATCTCGCCCGTCTCGGCGAGCGGCTCGAGCAGCTCGCGCGCGAGGGCGTGCGCCGGCTCACGGAGGGCTTCCACGCTGCGCGGCGTGAACGCAGCCGCGACGAGCTTCCTGAGCCGCGTGTGATCCGGCGGCTCGAGCCAGAGGAGGCTCCAGCGCTCCGAGTCCCAGAACGCCTGCCAGCGCGGGTCCAGCGGCGGCACACCGATCTCTTCCGGGGCCAGTACGTGCCGAAAGTTGCGTCCGAGGCGCTTGTCCCGAAGGCAGCTCCGGACGTCCTCGTGCCGGGTGACGAACCAGCGCTCGCGTTCGGCGTCGTAGAAGAGCGGGGCCTGTTCGCGAACCCGGTTCAGGACCGGGTACGGATCCGCCAAAAACCCGGGATCCGAGGGGTCGAACTCCACCGCTTCGCTCAGCGCCACGGCCTAACCATAGGGCGCCGTTTGCCGTCTTAGAGATGAAAGCGGGGGCGGCAGGCAGTAGCATCGCCCCCGATGAATAGGTGGGTCTCGAGGAGGAGGAGGAGTCTTTTGAAGAAGCATCGAATGCTGCCGCTTGGCCTGGCAGGCCTCATTGCCGTGGTACTCACGTCGGTGGGCTTTGTGGCCAGCGGTACTGCGGCACCCCAGGCCACGTTCAAGGCCGGGCTGGTCAGTGACGTCGGCCGTTTCAACGACAAGGGCTTCAACCAGAACCAGCTGACCGGAATGAAGCGGGCGTCGAGGATCCTGAAGATCCCGTACCGGGCGGTCGAGTCCCGGTCCGCGGGTGACTACCTGCCGAACATGGCCTCGCTGGCGCGAAGTGGCTACAACATCGTCATCTCGGCCGGCTTCCTGCTGTCGGATGCGACAGAGGACGTGGCGGATCAGTTCCCGAACACGAAGTTCGCGATCACCGATCAAGGGGTCGAAGCCTTCAAGAGGAAGCACACGAACGTCGAAGGCTTGACGTACGCGACCCAGGAGAACAGCTACCTCATCGGCTGCCTCGCGGCGAAAGTAGCTAACAGGGCCGGTAGCAAGAACATCAGCGTGGTGGGAGGCATCAAGATCCCGCCGGTCGACACGTTCCTCGCCGGCTACAAGGCGGGCGCGCAGAAGTGCGTAGCGGGGACGACGGTCGCGATCGGCTACTCGCAGGACTTCATCGATCAGGCGAAGTGCAAGAGCATCGCGCAGAACCAGATCGACGGGGGCTCGCAGGTGGTCTTCGCCGTCGCCGGTCCGTGCGGCCTCGGTGCTCTGGACGCGGCCAAGGAGGCCGGACGCTGGGGCGTCGGCGTCGACGTCGACCAGTCGTACCTCGGCAACTACATCCTCACGAGCGCTGTGAAGAGGGTGGACACCGGGATCTTCCTCGCAGTCAAGGGAGCGAAGAGTGGCAAGGGGTTCAAGCGCGGCGGCAACCTCGTCTTCAACCTGAAGAACAAAGGCGTCGCCCTGGGGAAGATCAGCGCGAAGGCCAAGATTCCGAAGGCCTGGCTGATCCAGATCAACAAGATGAAGGCCCAGATCATCGCCGGCAAGATCAAGCCGCCGAAGGTCGTCGGCTAGCAGTTGACAGCAACGGTTGAGTGAAGGAGCGGGCTCTCGGGCCCGCTCTTTCATTTCCAGCTTAGAATCGCGCCCTGATGGACGAACCCCCCGTCCTCGAGCTGCGCGGAATCACGAAAGAGTTCCCCGGCGTGCTCGCGAACGACCACGTCGACTTCGACCTGAGGCGCGGGGAGGTGCACGCGTTGCTCGGCGAGAACGGCGCCGGCAAGTCGACCTTGATGAGCATCCTCTACGGGCTCTACACGCCGGACTCGGGCGAGATCCTCATGAACGGGAAGCCCGTGTGCGATCCATTCGCCGAAGAACGCGATCGAGCTCGGGATCGGGATGGTGCACCAGCACTTCATGCTCATCCCGGTCATGACGGTGACCGAGAACATCGTGCTCGCGAATGAGCCGGTGCACGCGGGTTTCTTGCTCGACGAGTCAGCGGCCGAGGAGCGTGTGGCGGAGGTGGCGCGGACGTTCAACTTCGCGATCGATCCTCACGCCCGCATCCAGGACATCACGGTGGGGCAGCAGCAGCGCGTGGAAATCATGAAGGCGCTGTACCGCAACGCCGACCTGGTCATCCTGGACGAGCCGACCGCGGTACTGACGCCGCAGGAGGCGGCAGAGCTGTTCGAGATCCTCAAGACGCTCACGCGGGAGGGAATCTCGATCATTTTCATCACTCACAAACTCAACGAAGTGCTCGAGATCGCGGATCGCATCACGGTCCTGCGGCGCGGCAAGAAGGTTGAGACGATTCCGCGCGAAGGCGCGACCGAGGCGGGACTCGCACGTGCGATGGTCGGACGCGAGGTGCTACTTCGCGTCGACAAGAAGCCGGCCCAACCCGGTGAGCCGCTTCTGAAGGTCGCGGACCTCTCCGTCCTGGACGACCGCGGCCTCGAGGCCGTGCGCGACGTGACGTTCGACGTCAGAGCGGGGGAGATCGTCGGCATCGCCGGCGTCGACGGCAACGGCCAGAGCGAGCTGATCGACGCCCTGACCGGTCTGCGCAAGGTCGCACGCGGCCAGATCAGCGTCGGCGGCGAAGACCTGACCCACGCGTCGGCTCGCCAGGCGCTCGACGCGGGCATGGGTCACATTCCCGAGGACCGGCAGCGGCGCGGCCTTGTCCTCGACTTCAACCTCGCCGAGAACCTCGCGCTGCACGACTACGGCAAGGAACCGTTTTCGCGGTTCGGTTGGCTGAACCCCAAGCGTTGGCTCAAGTGGGCCGGCGGCTTGCTCAAGGAGTTCGACGTCCGCGGTGGAGGGCCGGCGACGCGCGGCGGCTCCTTGTCCGGCGGCAATCAGCAGAAGGTCGTGATCGCACGGGAGGTGTCACGCGATCCGAGCGTCCTGGTCGCGGCACAGCCCACTCGCGGCCTCGACGTCGGCGCGATCGAGTTCGTACACCGCCGCCTCGTCGAACAGCGGGACGCCGGTAAGGCGGTGCTGCTCGTTTCGCTCGAGCTCGAGGAGATCGTGTCGCTCTCGGACCGGATCCTGGTGCTCTACGAGGGGCGCATCGTGGCCGAGTTCCCGCCCGAAGTCGGCGAGGAGGAATTGGGGCTTGCGATGCTCGGCGGGGCGCCAGGAGGACGCGGCGGCGTGAGCGTCCTCGCCTTCGGCTCGCTCCCGTGGGGGAAACCGTTCCCCACGAGCCCCCTTCTTTAGAAGTCGCCTCAGGGATGCGGCGAGCGACCGCCGCCACCCCCGAGGAGAAGAGCGGGGAAACCTCCCGGTTTCCCCTTACGCCCCTTCCCCCGCTCATAGGCCAAGGCGGCCTATGAGCGAGCCGAGTCCCAGGCCCCGCTCGAGACCGATCCGGAGGGATACGCGCCGAGCGTCGCGCGGCGAATGGCGTTCTACCAGCGCGCCGGCGGCATCGTGACGCCGATCATGACCGCGGTGGTCGCGTTCCTGGCGGGTGGCATCGTCGTCCTCGCCACCGGCCACAACCCCTGGCGCACGTACAAGGCGATCTTCGAAGGATCCGGGCTCAACTGGCTCTCTCATTTCGGCAATTACTCGATCCACGTCCCGTTTACCGGTACGCACGTGTGGTTCTGGTGGGACACGAACACGAATCACGTCGCCGCCTACAACCTGACGCAGACGCTGCTGACGACGACCCCGTTGATCCTCACCGGGCTCGCGGTCGCATTCGCATTCCGCTGCGGCCTCTTCAACATCGGCGGTCAGGGTCAGTACCTCATAGGCACGATCGTGGGCGTCTACATCGGTTCGCGGTTCACCGACATGGGCCAGCTGCCGCACGTTCTCTTTGCGCTCGTCTGCCGCCGCGCTCGCCGGGGCGCTCTGGGGTGCGATCGCCGGCTTCCTGAAAGCGACGGTCGGCGCGCACGAGGTGATCACGACGATCATGCTGAACTGGATCGCGTACTGGGGCGGGAGCTATCTCTTCGGCCGCGGCGGCCCGCTGCAGAACCACTTCGACAAGGCGGTCCCGATCTCGGACGACATCGTCGACAACGCGAAGCTGCCGACGCTCTGGGGTAACCCGCATCTCCAGGCGCTGCACGTCGGCATCTTCATCGCAGTCGGAGCACTCATCGCCTTCTACCTCATCCTCAACCGGACGACGCTCGGCTACGAGGTGCGGGCCGTCGGATTCAATCCCGAGGCAGCGCGTTACGGTGGCATCAGCGTCGCGCGCAACTTCATCCTCGCGATGGCGATCTCCGGGCTCTTCGCGGGCCTCGCCGGCGGCATCGACATCCTCGGCTGGCAGTTCCGGCTCGGGGTGCTCGACGTGCAGGTGTCGAACATCGGCTTCATCGGCATCGCCGTCGCGCTGCTTGGGCGCAACACCGCGGTCGGGGTCGGCCTGGCAGCGCTCCTGTTTGGCGCTTTGCTGACCGGCACGTCCACGCGCAGCCTCGACCCCGAGGTCTTCCCGCCACAGTTGGCAGGGAACCTCGCGCTGATGATCCAGGCGCTCGTCCTGCTCTTCGTCGGTGCGGATCTCCTGATCCTCTACATCTGGCAGGCGCGGCGAAAGCTGCGACTGCCGGGCGCCGCCAGGGCTGCGAAAGGTTCAGCGTGAACGCCGTCCCCGCCCAGCCAGCGTGGCTTCCGACCACGCGGCAGGTCGCGAACGGCGGGATCGTGCTCGGCCTGTTTGCGTTCTTCCTGACGATTCCACCCATCAGCGCGCGCAGCCCCTTGTGGCCCGTGCTCGTGGGCTTCTGCGCGATCGCCGCCGGGCTGTGGGCAGTGACCCGCGGCGTCCGCCGCCCCGGCTGGGGAGCGATCGCGGCGGGCCTTGTCGGCATCACACTCGGCTTGCTCTCGACACGGGCCAACGTCAGCAACCTCGATCAGGTCGTCGTGTGGTCGGCACTCCTGTCCTCGACGCTCGTCTGGGCGACACCGCTGACCTTCGCCGCGATCGGCGGCATGATCTGCGAGCGGAGCGGCGTCGTGAACATCGGCCTCGAGGGAATGATGCTGGCCGGCGCCTTCTTTGGGGTGCTCGGCGCGGACAAGTTCAACTCATGGGAGCTGGGGCTCGCCTGCGCGGCAGTCGCAGGCGGCGGCTTCGCGCTCGTGCACGCGGTCATGGCAATCCACTTACGCGCCGATCAGATCGTCAGCGGCTTTGCGATCAACTTCCTCGCACTCGGTGCCACCGGCTACTTCTTCATCCAGATCTACGGCGAGAACGGGACACCCGGGGACCTCCCGCGGATTCCCGACGTCAACATCGACGCCCTCGGGAAGGTGTTCGGCAATTTGAACCTGATGATCTGGTTGTCGTTCGTGCTGCTGATCGCGGCGCACATCACGCTCTTCAAGACACCGATCGGGCTGCGGATCCGCTCCGTCGGGGAGCATCCGCGCGCCGCCGACACGCTCGGCATCTCGGTATACGGAATGCGCTATGCGGCAGTCGTTCTCTCGGGCATCCTTGCCGCGCTCGGCGGGGCCTATCTCTCGATCGGCTATCTGGGCTCCTTCAGCGAGAACATGACCGCCGGTCGCGGCTACATCGCACTCGCGGCAGTCATCTTCGGCAACTGGCGCCCGTTCGGGGCATTCGCCGCCGCCCTGCTCTTCGGGGCCTCGACTGCGCTCTCGTTCCGCCTCGCCCAGCCGTGGGGGAGCGCGTCGGTCCTGTTCCAGGCCTTGCCCTACGTCCTGACCCTGATCGCCGTCGCCGGCGTGATCGGCCGGTCGGTCCCACCCGCGGCGGCTGGCCGTCCCTACGTCAAGCAGTAGACGCAGGGCCTGGACGGCGCTGGTCGTCGGCCTCGCCGGCCTCTTGACGCTTCCGGCTGCGATCGAGGTGACGCGCCGCTCCAAGCGGATCGACCTCCTGGACGGCCGGTTACGCAATCCCGCTGGCCTTCTTGCTCGGACTGGTCTCCCTGGTGATGGCGCGCCGCGCGAAGAGGAATCTCGAGTGGCTGCAGTTGCGGGAGGGTGGAACCGGGATCGCCACGGTTGCGGTCGTGGTCGGAGCGCTCGCCTTCTGCGTGGCCGTCGCGGCCGCTCTTTCCGTTGGTTTCTACGGTCTCGTGGTGGTCTACCAACATTCTCGCTGAGCCCCTAGTATGGGCTTGCCGCCGTGTTCGAAATCGGTAACAGCCTCCGCGAGGCGCGTCTGCGCCAGGGCCTCGACTTTCCCGAGCTCGAGCAGGGAACGAAGATTCGAGGGAAGTATCTGCGCGCCCTCGAGGACGAGCAGTTCGACGTTCTGCCCGCGCAGACGTACGTCAAGGGCTTCCTCCGTTCGTATGCCGAGTACCTCGGGCTCGACGGCCAGCTCTACGTCGACGAGTACAACTCCCGCTTCGTCGTGGGGGAGGAGGAGCCGCAGTCACGCCCTAGACGCTCCGCCCCGCCGTCGCGGGGCGTGCAGGTCCAGTCCCGCGTCGTGTTGCTGACGCTGCTCGGGATCGTGTCGGTCACGGCGCTCGTGATCGTCGCGTGGACGCGCGGCGACCCTCAGACGGTCACCCCGATCGGCCTCGGAACGACGAAGCAGGTGACACCCAAGACTCCCGTCGTCCCTGCCGCGACGCACACGGTTCGTCTGCTCGTGAAGGCGTCGCGCGGTTCGTGCTGGCTGCAGGTGCACAAGACTTCCGCGACCGGTCGGATCCTCTTTCAGGGAACGCTCGATCAGGGACAACAGCAGCTCTTCACCGCAAAGAAGCTGTGGATCACGCTCGACCGGCCGGAGAACCTCGTCACGGTTTTGAACGGCCGCACGCGCCTCCTGCCGGTCGGCGGCGTGAAGACGCTGATCGTGACGCCGCGCGGCATTCGCCCGGCCGTGTGACCGCCCGTCCGCGCGGGTTCATCGTCATCACCGGCAGCGAGCTCGTTCGCGGCGACCGGCGCGACCTGAATGGGCCGTTCCTGGCGGGGGAATTGCTGCGCAACGGTGTCGAGCCGGCCCGGATCTCGATCGTGGGCGACCGGGAGGAGGAGCTCGCGCAGGCGCTCGCCGAAGGGCTCGGGAACGCCGAGCTCTGCGTGGTGTCGGGCGGGCTCGGCCCGACACACGACGACCGCACCGTCGAGCTCGTTGCCCGCGCGGCGGGAGTGGGTCTCCGCCTCGACGAGGAGCTGCACGAGCAGATCGGCAACATCTCGCGCGCGTTCGCGGACCGACTGGGGCGGCCGTACGTGGACTTCGAGGCCGGCGTCCGCAAGCAGGCCACGATCCCGGAGGGCGCCCACTCGCTCGGTCTCGCCGGAACTGCTCCAGGCCTCGTGCTCGAGCACGGCGACACCGTGATAGTCGTGCTGCCGGGCCCGCCGGTCGAGCTGCAGCGTCTGTGGAGAGACGCGCTCGAGAGCGAGCCCGTGCGCGCCTTGCTCGCGCGGACGAAGCCGCCGGAGCTGCGGCGACTGCGCTTCTTCGGAGTCAGCGAGTCCACCGTGGCGAAGGCGCTCGCGGACGCGGGAGGCGACGGCGACGGGGTTGAGGCCACGATCTGCGCCCGCGACTTCGAGATCCACGTCGACCTCGTCGTCGAGCCCGGCAAAGAGGCCCGTGCGGACGAGCTCTCGGAGCGGCTCGTCGCACCGCTGGAACGCCACCTGTTCAGCCGCGACGAGCGGCCGATCGAGGAGCTGGTGCTCGATCTCTGCCGCGAGCGCGGCCTGACGCTGGGGACGGCCGAGTCCTGCACGGGCGGCATGGTGGCCGAGCGGCTCACTTCGATTCCGGGTTCGAGCGAGGTCTTTCTCGGCGCGGTCGTCGCCTACGCCGACGAGGTCAAGGCCCGGGAGCTCGGGGTGCCGCGTGAGGTGCTGGAGCGCCACGGCGCGGTTTCCGCGGAGACGGCCGCGGCCATGGCGACCGGCGTGCGGGAGCGGCTGGGAGCCGACGTCGCGGTCTCGGTCACCGGAATAGCAGGCCCGGGTGGGGGCAGCGACGAGAAGCCCGTGGGCCTCGTCTTCCTCCACGCGGAAGGACCCGAGGGCTCGCGCAGCAGGGACTTCGTCTTCCCCGGCGATCGGACCTCGATTCGACGTCGTGCGACGGTCACGGCGCTCCATCTCCTGCGGCGCCTTTTGGAACAGAGTCGCGACGAATCCGCGTGAATCTCCCCGCTAGCGTCGGGGACAGTGAACGCGCGCGCCTGTTCTGCGGCCTCCGTCTTCCCGACCGGGCGCTCGACACGTTGTCGGCGTGGCAGGCCGACCACATCCAGCAGGGCCGGCCTGTCCCTCGGGACCACCTGCACGTCACGCTGGCCTTCCTCGGTCACCGTCCGGTGGAGGAGCTCGAGTCGATTCTCGTCGCGCTGCGCGAGGCCGCCGCTGCCGCTGGCCCCATCCGCCTCGTGCCGGAGCGCTACCGGGAGACCCGCAGCGTCGGGATGCTGGTGCTGAACGACCTCGGCGGCCAAGCGACCCGTCTCGCCGAGGACTTGCAAGGTCGTCTGGAGGGCCTGGGGGTCTACGAGCGTGAGGCGAGGCCCTGGCTGGCCCATCTCACCGTCGTCCGCTTCCGGGAGCGTCCACGGCTCCAGCCGCCGCTGCCGGACCTGGGGGAGGTCAGTCCGTCCGATGCCGCTGCCTACCATTCTGTGCTGCGGTCCAGTGGAGCGCAGTATGTCGTCGTCGAATCGTTTGCCCTAGGGAGGGTGATGTAAGTGGATCGCGAGCAGGCTCTGGACGCCGCCCTCGGGCACATCGAGCGGCAATTCGGCAAAGGCGCAGTGATGAAGATGAACGACCACGCGGCCGTTTCGATCGGCTCCGTCTCGACCGGCTCGCTCTCGCTCGACCTCGCCCTTGGAATCGGCGGGCTGCCGCGCGGCAGGATCGTCGAGATCTTCGGCCCGGAGTCGTCCGGAAAGACGACGCTCGTCTACCACGTGATCGCGGAGGCGCAACGACGTGGGGGCATCTGCGCGTTCATCGACGCGGAGCATTCGATGGATCCGACGTATGCGAAGCACATCGGTGTCAACATCGACGACCTCCTCGTCTCGCAGCCCGACACCGGCGAACAGGGGCTCGAGATCGCCGAGCTGTTGATCAGGTCGGGTGCGCTCGACGTCGTTGCAGTCGACTCTGTCGCTGCGCTGACGCCGAAGGCGGAGATCGAAGGCGAGATGGGCGACACGCACGTCGGCCTGCAGGCGCGTCTGATGTCGCAAGCGCTGCGCAAGCTCGCCGGCACGCTGAACCGCACGGACACGATCTGCCTCTTCACGAACCAGCTGCGCGAGAAGATCGGCGTCATGTTCGGCAACCCCGAGACGACGCCGGGCGGCCGCGCGTTGAAGTTCTACTCCTCGGTGCGCCTGGACATTCGCCGCATCGAGACGTTGAAGGAAGGCGTCGAGGCGATCGGCAACCGCGTGCGCGTGAAGGTGGTGAAGAACAAGGTCGCGCCGCCGTTCAAGCAGGCCGAGTTCGACATCATCTACGGCTCGGGCATCTCGTGGGAAGGAACGGTGCTCGACACAGGGCTCGAGCGCAAGATCGTGACGAAGTCAGGGTCGTACTTCAGCTTCGGCGACGAGCGGCTCGGCCAGGGACGCCAGAACGCGACCGGATTCCTGCGTGAGCACCCGGACGTCTGCCAGGCGATCCTCGCCGGAATCCAGGCCGAGGTCGGCCCCGAGCAGGTCGTCTCGGCGCGACTGCTTCCTGTAGCCGTCGACGCGGCGGAGCAGAACGGCCAGGTCAAGGGAGACCAGAAAGCCCGGATCGAGAAAGCCGCTTCTCGGAAGTAGTGCCGACGGTCACCCGGCTGCGCGACGACGGTCGCGGCCGCGTTGCCGTCGAGTTGGACGACGCGCCGTGGCGCACGCTGCCGGTGGACGTGGTCGCGCGTTCCGGGCTCGTGGAAGGGCGTGCGCTCGACCGCGGGACGCTGCGCCTCCTGCGCCAGGAGCTCCGGCGCGCCGAGGCGCTCGCCGTTGCCGGACGCGCGCTTCGGCGGCGCGATCTCTCGCAACGCGGGATCGCCGAACGGCTCGCCCGAGCCTCCGTGGCTCCAGCCGCGGTGGAAGAGTCGCTCGCCGTTCTCTCTCGCGCCGGGCTCGTCGATGACGCCCGCTTCGCGCGTACCAGGGCCGACAGCCTCGCCGAACGAGGCTACGGCGATGCGGCCATCCGGCACGACCTCGGGCGACAGGGGATCGCCCGTGAGGTGATCGAGGAGACGCTGGAGAGCCTGGAGCCCGAAGCGGGAGCGGGCACGGCGTCTCGTGGAACGCCGAGGGCCGGGGATGAAGACGGCGCGCTACCTGGCAGCGAAGGGATTCGGCGAGGAGGCCCTGGAAGCCGCTGCTGGAGCCGACTTTGCGCCCGACCCGTGAACGGCGTAAGATGCAGATTCTCATCCAACGTTTTGCCTGCACAGGAACGTTTTCCGAATCGCTGAAGCACTTACGAAACCCATGTCAACCACCGACCAGTCCGACACCCAAAGGCTCTTGACAGCGGCGATCTAGCCAACCGCTCTCCGAGCCGCGGTGTCGGCTCGTTTCACCGATTCGGGATCTCCCGTGCCGGCCGGACTGCCGGGTGGGCGCCGTGTAGCGGCGAACAACCGACCCAGGAGCTGAGCCAAAATGCAGGTCGCCATCGGGATTCTGATCGGCCTCGTCGCCGGAGGATTGGGGGGTGCATTCGCAGTCGGTGCGCTCGGCAAGTCGCGCCTCGGTGCCGCCCAGCAACAGCGCAAGCAGCTGATCGAGGACGCCCGGCGCGAAGCGGAAACGCTTCGTCGGGAGGCGCAGATCACTGTTCGCGAGGAAGCGGTCAAGCTGCGCGCGGAAGTCGACCGGGAGGTTGCAGAGCACCGGAGCCGGATCGTCAAGGTCGAGGAGCGCGTGCTCACGAAGGAGGAGGAGATTGACGGGAAGCTGACCGAGATGTCGCGCCGCGAGCAGGGTCTCGCCGATCGCGAGACGCACCTTCGGCAGCTCCAGGAGGAGCACAAGGATGCGCGCGAGCAGCAGTTCGCCGAGCTCGAGCGGATCTCGGGCATGACGGTGAACGAGGCGAAGCTCAGCCTGCTCGAGCGGTCGGAGGATCTCGTCCGACACGAGCTCGCACGGCGGGTCCGCCAGCTCGAGGAAGAGGCGCGCACGGAAGCCAAGAGGCGCGCCCGCAATCTCGTCGCCGACGCCCTCCAACGTGTGGCAGCGAGTCACGCGGCCGAGACGACCGTGTCCGTCGTCGAGCTCCCTTCCGACGACATGAAGGGTCGCATCATCGGGCGGGAGGGTCGCAACATCCGCGCCCTCGAGCATCTCACCGGCGTCGACTTCATCATCGACGACACGCCCCAGGCGGTCGTTCTCTCGTCCTTCGACGGGATCCGGCGTGAGGTCGCCCGAATCACGTTGACCAAGCTGATCGAGGACGGCCGGATCCATCCGGCGCGGATCGAGGACACGTACTACGCATCGAAGGCCGAGATCGAGGACGCGATCGTGCAGGCGGGGGAACAGGCTGTCTTCGAGGCGAACTGCGGCGAGTTCCACGAGGAGCTCGTCAAGGTTCTCGGGCGCCTGCGCTATCGCACGAGCTACGGCCAGAACGTCCTCAAGCACACGCTCGAGGTCGTCCACCTTGCCGGGATCATGGCGGCCGAGATTGGCGCAAGCGTGAAGGTGACGAAGCGCGCGGCGCTGCTGCACGACCTCGGCAAGGCGATGACGCACGAGGTCGAAGGCTCACACGCGTCGATCTCCGCGCAGCTGGCACGCCGTTACGGCGAGTCACAGCACGTCGTGCACGCGATCGAGGCGCATCACTACGAGATCGAGCCGCAGACCGTCGAGGCTGTTCTGCTGATCTCGGCCGACGCGATCTCGGCGTCACGGCCCGGCGCACGCGGTGAGAGCCTCGAGCACTACATCAAGCGGCTCGAATCCCTCGAGGAGCTCGCGGCGCAGAAGCCCGGTGTCGAAAAGGTCTACGCGCTGCAGGCCGGACGGGAGATCAGGGTGATCGTCAAGCCCGCCGAGGTCGACGACGACGCGGCCGTGCTGCTCTCGCACGAGATCGCGCGCGAGATCGAGGATCAGCTCGAGTATCCCGGGCAGGTGAAGGTGACGGTCATCCGCGAGAGCCGAGCCATCGACGTGGCCCGCAACGTTGCGAACGGCGGCCACCACGAGACACTGGCGCCGGCGGAGCCGGTGCCGCAGGTCCAGCCGGACCAGGCTGCCTAGGTACTGGTGCGCTTGGCGAGCGCCGCTGTCGCGCCGAGCGCGATGAAGACGATGCCCGAGCCGTAACGCACGGCGTTTCGCCGACGTCGCAACAGGCCGCCGATCGTTCCGGCCGCGAGCGCATAGAGCGAGTCCGTGACGAGGCCGAGACCGACGAAGACGAAGCCGAGGACGAGCGCCTGCGACCAGACGCCGCCGCGGTCAGGAGCGACGAACTGCGGCAGGAAGGCGAGGAAGAAGAGCGCCGTCTTGGGATTGAGGATGTTCACGACCGCACCGCGCGCGAACGCCCGCCGGAGCGGCTCACGCACGCGCTCGACCCGCGTCTCCGCATCGCGCTCGAGCAGCTTCCGGACGCCGAGATAGACCAGGTACGCGGCGCCTGCGTACTTGACGACGCTGAAGGCCAGTGACGAGGCAACGATCAAGGCCGACAGCCCGGCCGAAGCGGCGGCGACGTGAACGAGCGTGCCGAGATGAATGCCGGCCACCGAGGCGAGCCCGACGCGGCGACCCTGCTCTGCGCTCTGGAAGACGACGTAGAGGACGGACGGCCCGGGAATCAGCAACAGCGCCAGGGCCGCCAGGGCGAAAAGCCACATGGACGTGGAGTCCGGAAAGACCACGGGTACCATTCTGGCCCGTGCGCCGGTACCACGTCACGACCTTCGGCTGCCAGATGAACGCTCACGACAGCGAGCGGATCAAAGGCATGCTCGAGGAGCTCGGACTGGGGGAGGCGGCCACGCAGGACGACGCCGACGTCCTCGTGTTCAACACCTGCACGATCCGCGAGAAACCCGACCAGAAGTTCGCGGCGCACCTCGCACAGGCCGCCGCGGTCAAGCGACGCGACCCGGACAAGGTGATCGCCGTCGGGGGCTGTTATGCGGAAGCGCAGCGCGACCGCCTGTTCCAGCTCTATCCGTACGTCGACGTCGCGTTCGGGCCGGGATCGATTCCTCATCTCGGCGAGTGGCTCGGCGCCGGCGGTCTCGGCGTCGCACGCGGGCGGTTCGGCCTCGACGAACGCAGCTTCGCGGGCGAGCTGCCCATGCACCGCGAACGCAGCTTCCAGGCCTGGGTGCAGATCTCGATGGGCTGCAACTCGACCTGCGCCTACTGCATCGTTCCGGCCGTGCGCGGGCGCGAGGTGAGCCGCCGCCCGGGCGACATCCTCGCCGAGGTGACCCGCCTCTCCGTGGAAGGTGTGCGAGAGGTCACGTTGCTCGGCCAGAACGTCAACTCGTGGGGACGCGATCTCGCGCCGGACATCCACACCGAGTTCGGGGAGCTGTTGCGTGCCTGCGACGCGGTCGACGGCATCGAGCGTCTCCGGTTCACGAGCCCGCATCCAAAGGACTTCCGCCGGCCGGTGATCGACGCGATGGCCGAGTGCGCGGCCGTCTGCGAGCACGCGCATCTGCCTCTGCAGTCCGGCTCGTCACGCATCCTGAAGGCCATGCGCAGGACCTACAACCGCGAGCGCTACCTGCGGCTGGCCGCGGAGCTGCGCGAGGCGATCCCCGATCTCGCGCTCACGACCGACCTGATCGTCGGCTTTCCCGGCGAGACCGAGGCTGACTTCCTCGAGACGATGTCGGCCGTCGAGGAGGTCGGCTTCGACAGTGCGTTCACGTTCGTGTACTCACCTCGCGCGGGCACGGAGGCCGCAGCGATGAGCGAGCAGGTCCCGGAGGATGTGAAACACGATCGCATCGAGAGGCTGGTCGAGGTCGTCCAGCAGGTCGCCGCCTCCCGCAACGCGGAACGAGTTGGGCGGGTGGAGGAGGTCCTCGTCGAGAGTCCCAGCCGCACCGACCCGAGCCTGCTGCGCGGGCGCACCCGACGCAACACCACCGTCAACTTCTCGGGCAGCGCTGCGCTCGGCGATCTGGTCGAGGTGCGGATCGAGGGGGCGACGTCCACGACCCTGCGAGGCGTCCAGGCCGTTCCGGTCGCCGCCTGATGCGGATCCTCGTCACCGGCTCCAGCGGCCAGATCGGGACGAACCTCGCTCAGCGCCTGCAGCGCGAGGGACACGACGTGTTCGGCGTCGATAAGCGACTGAACACCTGGACCGACGACTTTCGCTACCTCCTCCAGGATCTCTCCGGGCACTACCCGTCGTTCCCGGACGGCATCGGCGGCGTCGAGTATCCGGAGGTCGATCTCGTCGTGCACCTCGCGGCGCACGCGAAGGTGCACCAACTCGTGCGCCAACCGCACCGCGCTCTCGAGAACGCGGTGATGACCTTCAACGTCCTCGAGTTCTGCCGCCAGCAGAATCTCCCGATCGTCTTCTCGTCGAGCCGAGAGGTCTACGGCGACGTGCACCGGTTCGCAGAAGAGGAGGCGAGCGAGGCAAGCGCGGACTTCGCATACACGGAGTCCACGTACTCCGCCTCGAAGATCGCCGGCGAGGCGTTCGTCTACTCGTATGCGCGCTGCTACGGCCTGCGCTATCTCGTCTTCCGGTTCTCGAACGTGTACGGGCGCTACGACAACGATCTCGCGCGCATGGTGCGGGTCCTGCCGCTGTTCATCCACACGATGCTGCGCGACGAGCCGGTGACGGTGTTCGGGCAGGAGAAGACGCTCGACTTCACCTACGTCGACGATTGCATCGACGGGATCACGCGCGGGATCGAAGCGCTGGCCGAGGGACGCGTGGTGAACGAGACGATCAATCTCGCCTACGGGCACGGCAACTCGCTCGTCCATGCCGCCGAGCTGATCGCGGGCGAGCTCGGGGTCGAGCCGAAGATCGCGCTCGCTCCGTCGCTCCTCGGCGAGGTCACGCACTACGTCGCCGACCTGACGAAGGCACGTGAGCTGCTCGGCTACGAGCCCTCGGTCCCGCTCGACGAGGGGATCTCCCGCTCGGTGGCGTGGTTCAAGGAGCACCGCGCCGCGCACCCCGAGGAAGACGGGCCGCTCCCCGCCGACGTTCTCTTCCCGCAGGACGCGGACATTGGCTGGAAATCCAGCTCACCCGTCAGCTCCTAGCGTCCTTGCCATCTTCGGTCCGACCGCGTCGGGCAAGACAGCGGTCGCCGAAGCAGTCGCGGATCGTCTCGAAGGCGAGGTGCTGTCGGCCGACTCCATGCAGGCGTATCGAGGCCTGCCGATCCTCACTGCTCAGCCCGAACGCCCGACGAGGCTCGTCGGGATCTGGCCTCTCACTCACGAGGGGTCGGTGGCGGAGTACGCCGAGCTCGCGCACACGGCGATCGACGAGCTGCTGAGCGCGGGCCGCACCCCCGTGGTGACCGGCGGTACCGGCCTCTATCTCCGCGCGGCGCTGGCGGAGCTCGAGTTGCCTCCTGCGCCGAGCCCGGAGCAGCGGGCACAGTGGGAGCAGCTCTACGACCGTCTCGGGCCGGAAGGCGCATACGGCGTCCTGGCGCAACGTGATCCGGGCACGGCGGCAAGGCTGCATCCCAACGACAGACGGCGGGTCGTGAGGGCGCTCGAGCTGACCGAGCTCGGCTCATCGTTGCGACCGGCCGCGGACCGGCTGTGGACCTCGGACACGCGCCGGCCGACGTTGATCTTCGGCCTCGACGTTCCCCGCGACGTCCTGACCGAACGGATCGAGCGGCGAGCCCGGTCGATGTTCGCCGCCGGCGTCGTCGACGAAGCTCGAGCTGCGCTGGCCGAACCGATCTCGGCCACCGCCGTCCAGGCGCTCGGCCTTCGAGAGGTCTCGGAGCTTGCGCACGACGATGCGCTCGAGGCATTGGTTGTCCGAACGCGCCGCTACGCCGCCTACCAGCGAAAGTGGATGCGACGCATCCCCGGCCTTGTTAGCGTCAACGCGGATCGTCCCGTGGACGACATCACCCATGAAATTGTCGAAATGGCAAGCGCTCGGCAACGACTACCTGCTGGTCGAGCAGGCTGAGCTCACACAACCGCTGACCCCGGACCGCGTCCGGCAGCTGTGCGACTACCACTACGGCGTCGGGTCGGACGGGCTGCTCGAGATCGCGGCCAGCGACGGAGCACGAGCCGAGCTTCGCATCTGGAATCCCGACGGCTCGACCGCCGAGCTCTCCGGCAACGGCGTTCGCATCGTTGCCGCCTGGCTTGCGCGCAGGTCTGGTGCAAAGCGCGTGACAGTCTCGGTCGAGTCACGCGAGGTCGAAGCCGTGATCGGCACGGACGGCAACATCGCGCTCGACGTGGGAGAGGTCGACGTGGGGGAGACGGAAACGCTCGACCTGGATGACGAGCAGATCGAGTTCACGCCCGTCTCGGTCGGCAATCCTCATGCTGTCGTCCGGCGCGAGCCCGAGCGCGACGAGCTGCTCCGACTCGGGCCGCGCATCGAACGGCACGCGCGTTTCCCGGAACGCACCAACGTGCAGCTCGTCCGTGTCGACGGGACGCACGACCTGACTATCGGCGTCTGGGAACGCGGGGCAGGCGAGACGCTGTCGTCGGGAACGAGCTCGGTCGCGGCCGCCGCCGCCGCAATTGCCAACGGCTGGTGCGAGAGCCCCGTTCACGTCCACCTTCCTGGAGGAGACCTCCTCGTCGCATTGGACGACCACGGCCGAGCCCGTCTGACGGGACCGGCGGAGGAGATCGGCCGAATCGAGGTCGACTAGAGGCCGTGCTCGCGTAGGGCGTCGTTCAAGCTGACCTTCAGGTCGGTCGATTCGCTGCGCCAGCCGACGATCAGCGCGCACGCGAGGTGATACGTGCCGGCAGGAAAGTCCTTCGGCCGCGTTCCGGGTACGACGATCGCGCGCGGCGGGACGTAACCACGGTGCTCGGCCGGCTCGTCGCCGGTCACGTCGATGATCGGGACCGACGACGTCAACGACACGTTCGGGCCGAGCACTGCACCCGCGCCGACGCGAACGCCTTCCGTCAGGATCGCCCGTGAGCCGATGAAGGCTCCGTCCTCGACGATGACCGGGCGCGCGCCCGGCGGCTCGAGCACTCCACCGATCCCAACGCCTCCCGCGAGATGCACGTCCGCGCCGATCTGTGCTCCGGACCCGACCGTTGCCCACGTGTCCACCATCGTCCGCGGCCCAACCCACGCGCCGATGTTCACGTAACTCGGCATCATCACGACACCCGGCGACAGAAACGCGCCGTAGCGTGCGACGGCGGGGGGAACGACGCGCACGCCGAGCTTGGCGTAGTCGCGTTTCAGCGGGATCTTGTCGTGGTACTCGAACGGGCCGACCTCCTGCGGCTCCATCTGCCGCAGTCGGAAGTACTCGAGGATCGCCTCCTGTGCTTCCGTATTCACGCGCCAGTCGTCGCCGTCCGGTTCGGCCACTCGCAGCTCCCCACGATCGAGTGCGGCGATCACCTCCTCGACGCGCTCGGCGTTCACAGCGCCTCGTCCAGAATCTCTGCCGCGCGCCTGCAGTCCGCCTCGGTGGGGACGAGCGCAAGCCGCCAGTAGCCCTCGCCGGCCGGACCGAAGAACGTTCCCGGCGAGACCACCAGTCCGTGCTCGAGCAGGCGAACGGCGAACGTCTCCGACGATTCGCCGGCGGGAACTTCGAGCCAGAGGTACATCGTCGCTTCGCTGCCGGCCACGCGTATTCCCTTGCGCGCGAGTGTCGGCAGCAGCGCGTCTCGCTTGCGGCGATAGGCCTCGCGCGTGCGTGCGACGTGTTCCTCGTCATTCCAGGCAACGACGGAGGCGCGTTGTACGAACTCCTGGGGCGCGGTGCCGACCGACGGCCTGAACTGCTTCAGCGCAGCGATCAGATCCGCGTCCGCCGCGACGAACCCCGAGCGGTAGCCCGTCATGGACGACCGCTTGCTGAGCGTGTTGAACACCGCCACGTTTCCCCGGCCGCGGGCTTCGAGCGCGGAATGCGGCGGCTCGTCGAACCAGAGCTCCGTGTACGCCTCGTCCGATGCAAGCAGAAACCCGTACTCCGCCGAGAGGTCGGCCAGTCGTTCGAAAAAGGGCGAGCGGCGCGACCGCTCCGGTCGGATTGTTCGGATAGTTGATCCACACGATCGCCGCGCGCTGCCAGGTGGCGGGGTCGACAGCGTCGAGGTCGGGGAGAAAGGCGTTCGGCTCGAGCAGGGGTAGCTGCAGCACGTCCGCACCCGCAAAGACGGCGCCACGGTCGGGCACCGGATAGCCGGGCTCCGTCGTCACGACCAGGCGCCTGTCGCCGTCGCGATCGATCAGGATCTGCGCGAGCAGGAAGATCGCCTCTTTCGAGCCGTACGTCGGAATGATCTCGGTGTCGGGGTCGAGGTCGACGTCGAAGCGCCGTGCGCACCAGCCGGCCACTGCTTCGCGCAACACCGGCAGCCCCTCGGCCAGCGGGTAGGTCGAGATCTCCGTGAGGCTGTCCGCGACTGCCTGCCTGATCATCGGATCGGTCGGCTCGCGCGGATCGCCCTTGCCGAAGTCGATCAGATCGACGCCTCGGGCGGCCAGCCGCCGCTTGGCCTCTTCGAGCTTCACGAACGGATACGTCCCGGTCGCTTCGAGCGCGGGGGAGAACGGAACAGGCGCCATGAGGGGATTCTGCCGAGTTGGCGGCATAATCCGTCCGTGACCCAACGCCAGCCCGAGCCCGCGCTGGAGCGCGGGTTCATCGTCGCAGTGCTGGCCCAGGGAATCGATTCCGAATCCGAGCTGGCCGAGCTACGAGAGCTCGCGGACACGGCGCTCGTCGACCCGGTCGGGGAGCTCGTCCAGTACCGCCCTCGGCCCGAGCGGCGGACCTACCTGGGCAAGGGGAAGCTCGAGGAGCTGAAGCGCTTCTACAAGGAGTCCGACGCCGAGGTGCTCCTCGTGGACGACGAGCTCGACCCAGTCCAGCAGCGCACGCTCGAGGACGCCCTGCAGGCCCGCGTGGTCGATCGCACACAGCTGATCCTCGACATCTTCGCCCAGCACGCGAGGAGTGCGGAGGGAAAGCTTCAGGTCGAGCTGGCGCAGCTCGAATACAACCTGCCCCGCATGCGCGGCATGTGGAAGCACCTCGAGCGCCTCGGCGGCGGTATGGGCTCCCTTGGAGCCGGCGTGGGGACGCGCGGGCCAGGTGAGTCGCAGCTCGAGACCGACCGCCGCCTCGCGCGGCGCCGCGTCACGCTCTTGCGCCGGCGACTCAAGGACCTGAGCAAGCAGCGCGACGTGCGCCGGAAGGAACGTCAGCGCTCCGAAGCGCCGACGGTTGCACTCGCCGGCTACACGAACGTCGGCAAGTCGACGTTGTTGAACGCATTGACCGACGCTGACGTCTCCGTCAACAATCGCCTGTTCGAGACGCTCGACCCCACGACGCGCTCGTTCGAACATGACGGGCGGCGCTATCTCCTGACCGACACGGTCGGCTTCATCCGGCGGCTGCCCACTCAGCTCGTGCAGGGATTTGCAGCGACACTCGAAGAGACGCTCGTCGCGGATCTCGTTCTTCTCGTCGTCGACGCGTCAGCTCCGGATGAGCGACTCGAGGAGCAGGAAGCAGCCGTCAGAGGCGTGCTGCACGACATCGGTGCCGACGATCTACCGCTCGAAGTGGTGGTCAACAAGATCGACGCGGTCGATGCTCTGCGTCGCCGCAGGCTCGCGAATCGCTTCCCCGACGCGGTGCAGATCTCGGCCCTCACCGGCAAAGGGCTCGACACGCTGCGCGCGCGGATCGCGGAGCGCTTCGCCGATCGCTTCGAGGCTGTCCATCTCTTCGTTCCGTACGAGGACGGCGGGAAGCTCGCCGAGCTCTACGCGCTGGGCGCGCCGATCGACGAGCGCGAGGACATGGAAGACGGCGTTCACGTTCGCGCGCGCCTCCCGCGTCGCGAGGTGCGCCGCTTCGCGAGGTACCTCGTCGCCGAGGCCCGCTCGGAGCCGGTGCGGCGCGCGCGTTGATCGAGCTGCCGATTCAGCGCCTGCGGGACGACGCGGTCGTTCCCGAGCGAGCCTACGCGGGAGACGCGGGGCTGGACCTCTCGGCCTGCGAGCGAGTCGAGCTCGGTCCCGGCGAGCGAGCACTGGTCGGGACCGGGCTCGCGGTGGCGATCCCGGAGGGCTACGCGGGCTTCGTCCAACCGCGTTCAGGGCTCGCTGCCCGCCACGGCCTCACGGTGGTGAACTCGCCAGGTCTTGTCGACTCCGGGTACCGGGGGGAACTTCGGGTCGTGCTGCTGAACACCGACGCGACTGAATCGTTCGTCGTCGAGCGTGGGATGCGAATCGCGCAGCTCGTCGTCCTCCCGATTCCGGAGCTGGAGCTCGTCGAGGTCGACGAGCTCCCGTCCAGCGAGCGCGGTGTGCGCGGGTTCGGATCTTCGGCCACGTGATGAAGGCCGAGCCGCGCGTCCGTGTCTCGGCGATCCTGCGCTGGAAGGGGCGCGTGCTCCTCTGCCGCCACGAGAAGCCCGGCAAGGAGTACTGGCTTCTGCCCGGCGGCGGCGTCAACGGCGGCGAGAGTCTCGTCGACGCGCTGCACCGCGAGCTCGCCGAGGAGATCGGCATCGACGATCAGCTGCCGGTGGAAGGACCGGTCGCGCTCGTCGATTCGATCGCTCCGCCGCGCAGCTTTGCGGCGAAGCATGTCGTGCACATCATCTTCGCGGGCGATCTCGGCGGTCGATCGCTCGAAGCGGTGACCTCGCGGGATGCGGCGGTGCGCGGGCACCGGCTCTTCGAGGTCGCTGATCTCGACGACGTCGTCCTGCATCCGCCGATCCAGCGCTTCCTGAGCCGCTGGCAACCCGGCGACCCCGCCGTCTATCTCGGGGAGCTGTGGGTTCCGTGATCCACTAGTCGGCTCAGCGGTGCCGGCCGCCGCGGGTTTCCGCCCGGCGGGCGGAGATCGAATGCGCCTCCTCTTCGAGCTCATCGTCGAGTGGTGTCAGCTCCGGCGCCTCACCGAGGCGATGCGCGAGTGCCTGCTCGAGCAGCCAGTCGGCGAACCAGGGGTTGCGCGGCAGGAGCGGGCCGTGCAGGTACGTCCCGACAACACGCCCGACGCGGCAGCCCTCCCAGCCGCTCACGCCGTCGTTGCCGAATCCCGCGACGACCCGGCCGAGTGGTTGAGCGCCTGCGTCGAGATGCGTCCGTCCTGCGTGGTTCTCGAATCCGGCGAGTGTCCGACGGACGCCCGGCTCGAGCTCGCACTCCAGCAGGACGTCACCGATCATGCGTGCCTCCCCGGCGACGGTGTCGAACGGGAACACGCCGATCCCCGGCAGGTCGGCACCGTGGAGGTCGCGGTACGAGCGGCCGAGGAGCTGGTACCCACCGCAGACCGCGAGCACGGCCGCGCCTGCGGCGATCGACTCCCGTATCTCGGCGGCCTTGACGAGCAAGTCCTGTGCGACGAGCGCCTGTTCGCGATCCTGGCCGCCGCCGATGTAGAGCAGATCGTGCTCGCCCGGATCGACCCGATCTTCAATGGAGATGGAGCGCACGTCGAGGTCGTGTCCGCGCCACGCCGCGCGCCGTGACAGAACCGCAATGTTGCCGCGGTCCGCGTAGATGTTCAGGTAGTCCGGGTACAGATGTCCGACGACGATCTTCATGCCGCTCGCTCCCAGTAGGGCCGCACGAAGCCGCGCGCGCTCACGATCTGCCTCAGTCCCAACATCGCCGTGTAGGTGGGGAGGACGACAAGCTCGCCTCCGGGCGGTGTGAGCTCGAGGCCGCGATCGAGTGCGGCTTCGAGCGACGGCACGACGTCGATCGCGTTCTCGTCCAGGCCTCCGTACTTGAACCGCAAGGCGAGCTCGGCGGCGCGTTCTCCGGTCGCGACGAGCCGTTCGAGGCCACCGATCAGCGGCTCGAAGTCGACATCCCAGATCCAGGAAACATCGCGGCCGTCGGCGATCGCGTCGTTCAGCGCGATCACGGCGACGGCCGGCGCGCCGCCGTCGACGATCGTCCGCACCGCCTCGTTGGCGCCGGCGGGATTCTTGATCAACAACATCAGCAGCCCGCGGTCACCGACTTTGATGCGCTCGAAGCGCCCGAATGCGGCGCTGAACGACTCGAGCCCGGAGACGATCTCCTCCAGAGACGCGCCGAGGCTCAAGGCAAGCGACGCGGCGGCGAGCGCGTTGTACACGTTGTAGAGCCCGGGCAGGGCGAGCCGCACGACCTGCGAGCCGGCCGGCGTTACGAGTCTGAACGACACCGACTCGAGCCCACCAAGCTCGATCTCTCGCGCGACGATCTTCAGCGGTGGGCGGCTATGTCCGCATGCCGGGCAGCGGTAGTCCCCGAGATGGCCCACGTAGGCCGCCGCGTATTCGTATGGAGCTCCGCAGCGAACGCAGTACTTCGAGTCCGCCGCATGCTGGAGGGACGTCCGCGCCACGGAGGGATCGTCGACGCCGAAGACCAGCGGCGTCCTGGCGCTCTCGTGCGAGCTCTCCAACCTGTGGATCGTCGCCGTTGACGGCGAGGGCGGCGTCAGCCGGTAGGGCTCGCACGGCCGAGCGCCATCCTGCCGCGACGTGCTCGAGCTCGCCGTAGCGATCGAGCTGGTCACGAAAGAGATTGCCGAGACAGACGGCCCTCGGTTTGACCCGCGAGAGAACTTCGGGCAGGGCGGCCTCGTCCACCTCGAACAGGCCGAGCTCGGCCGCCCGTGCATCGAGCAACGTCGAGGCGACCCCGGAGACGAGGTTCGCGCCGGAGCTGTTGTGCGCCAGCCGGAACCGTTCGCGGAGAATGCTCGCCGCCATCGCCGCGGTGGTGGTCTTGCCGTTCGTCGCCGAGATGACTGCAGAACCGAGCGGAAGCCTTGCGGCGAGACGGTCGACGGCGTCCGGATCGAGCTTCCAGAGCAGCTTGCCGGGGACGGTCGTACCGCCGCCGGCCCCCGCAAGACGCGACAGTCGCCCCGCCGCCCGCGCGACGGCGATCTCGGCGGCGAGCGGAATCGGAACGCGCAAAACAGGAGGAGGCTACCCGTCGCGCCCACCGATCCCTCGGACGGGTGAATTTCACGGTGCCCTACCGCTAAAGGGTGAGGTACGTCACCCCATACCTAACCTACGGTGCACCCGGTTCATCAACTGCGGCAAAGGAGAAGGATGCGGAGCGGAGGCAATTGGAGTGATGTGCGTGCGAGCGCACTCTGGGGCAGCGGTAAGCGCGGGACCGGATCGCGCTCGAACGCGCTCTGGGGAAATGGAAAGCGGCGCACCGCACTTCTCGCGACGCTCGTTCTGACTCTCGTCGTGCCGCTGGGCGCGTCTGCAGTCCCGGACCCCGCCAAGGGAGCCGGCGCATTCGTCGCGCCGAACGTCCTCACCTCGGCTCAAAGCCACCCGAACGACACACTCGCCGTGATCGTCCAGGGCAAGGGCGGAAACCAGGCGGCTCACGCCGTGGCGGACGTCCTCGGCCTGTCCATCAAGGTCACTCGAACCTTTAGCTCCATCGACGGCGTCGCCGTGCAGTTGACCGGAGCGCAGATCTTGGCGCTGGCCGGGGACAAGCACGTCGAGGCGATTACCGCCGATGCGCGCGTGCAGCTCTCGGCTGCGGCCACGCCGAAGTGGCCGTTCGTCACAGGCGTGAACAAGTATTGGGCGACCTCATTTACCTCGGCAGCCCCTGCCGCGACGATCGCGATCGTGGATTCGGGCATCGACGCGTCGCGGCCCGAGTTTGCCGGGCGCCTCGTCGCCAACGTCAACCTCAGCTCCCTCAGCGGCAACTCCCCTGGGGACGGGCGCGGTCACGGCACGTTCGTGGCCGGCATCGCCGCGAGCGGTCTCGCCGGCAAGACCGGAGCTGCGCCACGAGCGAAGATCGTCTCCCTCGACGTCATGGACGACAAGGGCATGGCGAGGACCAGCGACGTCATCGCTGCCGCCGACTGGATTCTGGCCAACAAGTCGAAGTACGCGATCCGCGTCGCGAATTTCTCGCTCCATTCATCCGTTGCCAGCAGCTTCATGTACGACCCTCTCGACAAGGCCGTCGAGAAGCTCTGGTTCAACAACGTCGTGGTCGTGGCGGCCGCCGGCAACTACGGCAAGCCCGACGGACCGAGCGGCGTTCCCTTCGCACCCGGCAGCGATCCGTTCGTGATCACCGTCGGCGCGAGCGACATGGGGAAAGTCCGTGTCGATGTACGACGACGTCGCGGCACCTTGGTCGGCCTACGGCTACACGCTTGACGGCTTCGCCAAGCCGGAGCTCGTCGCTCCCGGCCGGTACATGGTCGGCCCGGTTCCGGTGACGTCGACTCTCTACTCGGAGCGCGCCCGACCACGTCGTCGAGCCTGGGTACATGGAGCTTTCGGGGACATCCTTCTCAGCGCCGATCGTGAGTGGCATCGCCGCGCTCATCCTCGGCCGCCATCCGGATTACACGGCCGACCAGGTCAAGGGCGCTCTGATGCTCGGCGCGAAGCGGATGCCGGCAGCCTCCAACCTGTCCGTCGGCGTCGGTGAGGCTTACGCCAGGCGCTCGGTCGAGATCTGGAATCCCCCGAACCCGAACAGGGCGCTCAACGCCTTCATCGTCACCAGTCCGCTCACCAGCGCACGCGTCTTCGACGCAGCCAGCTGGGCGGCCAAGGCCAAAGCCGACGCATCCTGGGCAGACGCTTCCTGGGCAGACGCCTCGTGGGCGGATGCATCCTGGGCCGCCGCGAGCTGGGCAGACGCTTCCTGGAGCGACGCCAGCTGGGCTTCGGCCTCGTGGGCCGACACCAGCCTCGCGGCAGCCTCCTGGGCCGACCTGAGCCTGGGCAGCGCATCGTGGGCGGACAACGCCGCCGACGAGCCGGCAGCTCCCGACGGGGGCGCAATCGATGACTTCGAGCTCGCGGCCATCCTCGCCGGCACGCTGGATCCCTAGGCACATGCAGCACGCGGGGTCACCCGTTCGGGGGAATCGATCGAGTGTTCCCCGAACGGGGGATGCCCCTTCGCCAGGCCGGTTCTACGTTCCGCGGTGGGCTACTCGACTGCGGCCCCCCGTTCGAAGCGTGGCGAAGGAGTACCTGCGATGGAAGCACCTCACCAGGGCATGAGCGGAGTGCCCAGCGATATCTCGCTCGTCGCCGAGCCCGGCCAGGGGCGAGACGGGGCGCTGCCGCGGAATGCGCAGATCTACTTTGCCGCGGTTGCAATCACGGCCGCTGCCGTCACGCTGCCGTTCATCGGCCGGCTCCAGACGACGCATCAGTGGCCGGCCTTCCTCATCCTTGCCTCGGCAGCCGCCGTCGCCCGCCTGTTCGTCGTCCGCACGCCGGCCGACCAGGCGTACCACACCGACATCGTCTTCCTGATTCCGGCCGCGCTGATCCTGCCGCCGGAGCTGCTCGTCCTCGTGGCGGTCGTCCAGATGGTGCCGGAGTGGCTGAAGATGCGCTACCGCTGGTACCTGCAGACCTTCAACATCCTCGACTATTCGCTCTCGGCCATGGCGGCCTGGTTCGTCGGCAAATG
Source organism: uncultured Actinomycetes bacterium (assembly GCA_963779965.1). Lineage (GTDB taxonomy): Bacteria > Actinomycetota > Thermoleophilia > Gaiellales > Gaiellaceae > 3-1-20CM-4-69-9. The sequence goes on from CAWAAP010000004.1 coordinate 201,340, forward strand.
GCTGATCCTCGAGCATGCCGGCATCGCCAACGATGCGCTGCGGCTCTCGCTGGCCGGGGTTGCGGTCTGCATCGTGTTCGTCGCCGTCAACCACATCCTGCTGGCAGTGATGCTGAGACTCGCGCGCGGGTTCACGCTGCGTGAGACAGGGCTCTTCGACGCCGAGTACGTCGCTACCGACCTCGTGCTCGCGGCGCTGGGCGTTGCGGTCTACGCCTTCTGGGAGACGAACCCCTGGCTCGTACCGTTCGCGCTTACTCCACTGTTCCTGATCCACCGTTCCCTGAGCGTTCCGGCACTGCAGGCGGAGGCCCGCGTCGACCCGAAGACCGGGCTCTTCAACGCGCGACACTTCGCCGCCGCGCTGTCGGAGGAGATCGGCCGCGCCCGCCGCTTCGAGCGCCCGATGTCGCTGATCATGGCCGACCTCGACCTCCTGCGCGACATCAACAACACCTACGGTCACCTCGCGGGCGACGCCGTGCTGAAGGGGATCGCAGAAGTCTTCCGTGCCCAGCTCCGTCATTACGACGTGCCGGCGCGCTTCGGCGGGGAGGAGTTCTCGATCCTCCTGCCGGAGACGCCGCCCGATCAGGCACTGGAGATCGCGGAACGGATTCGCCGCGCCGTCGCGGAGCGCACGTTCGACGTCGAGACCTCGAGCGAGCCGATCCGGGCGACCGTTTCGATCGGAGTCGCCGGCTTCCCGAAGGACGGCACCGACGCGAACGAGCTCATCCACCAGGCGGACCTCGCGGTGTACCGGGCCAAGCTGCAGGGACGAAACCGCGTCCTCGGAGCGAGCTCCGAGCCGCTGCTCGTGCCCGCGGATCGGGCTACGCGTCTAATCGCAGTCCCCGAGGACGGAGACCATCACGCGCCACTTCCGGCCGCGGCGCAGGTGCAGCCCCTCGAGGAACGGCGCGAAGTGCGCCATCCACGCCCGCACGCGGTCCACGGCCCTCGTTTCCTCTCGCTCGACCGCCGGCTGAGCCTGATCGTCGGCCTTGGTCAGCGCCGTGGGCGTGGGGTTGGGCGTCGTCGGTCTTGCCCTCACCTGGACCTCGAAGGACCTGCTGGGCCTGCTGACCGTCGTCGGTCTCGTCGGAGTGGGGCAGGCTCTTGCGCTCGAGGCGGACGAAGGATCGGCGGTGCTCTCGGTCAGCGCCGTGGGCTGTCTTGCGGCCGCGTCGCTCTTCGGCTTCCGTGCCGCATTGCCACTCGCGCTCGCCAGTGTCGCGGTCGAGTGGAGCGCGAGACGTGCGCCGCTCCACAACGTTCTCTTCAACGTCGGCGCATTGACGCTGGCGTCACTCGCCGCAGCGAGCGTGTTCAAGATCGCGGCGTTCTTCCCGGACGGCACCGCGCACGAGCTCGCCGCTTCCGGCCTGGGCCTGCTCGCCGGCGCTGCTTACTTCGTCGTCAACATGGGTCTCGTCTCGCTGGCGCTCGCCCTGCAGGGACACGAGCGCTGGTGGTCGGTCTTCCGGGAGCGCTTCGCGTGGCTGCTGCCGCACTACCTCGTCTACGGCTTCATCGGCGGCGTGATGGCGCTCGCGTACGAAGCCGTCCAGCTGCTCGCGCTCGCGGTGTTCGCGGTTCCGCTGCTGCTGATGCGGAAGACGCAGGAGGCGTACCTCAAGCACACGCAGCGCAGCGCGCAAAAGCTCCGCCAGGCCGCCGAGACGATCCAGTCGCAGAACGTCTCCCTCGAGTTGGCGAACAAGCTGCTCAAGGAGCGCTCCACGGCAGCGATGGAATCCCTGTCGGCCACGGTCGACGCACGAGACTCCTACACCGCCGGCCACTCGCGCCGGGTCCAGCAGCTCGCGCTGGCAATCGGACGGGAGCTCGGTCTCTCGCACGCAGAGCTGGACCTGCTCGGGCATGCGGCGCTCTTCCACGACATCGGCAAGCTCGCCATCCCTGACTCGATCCTCTTGAAGCCCGCGAGCCTCACCAGCGATGAGTGGGCGCTGATGCAGCGGCACGCAGAGGAGGGGGCGCGCATCATCGACCGGCTCGGCTTCCTCAACGACGCCGTGCCCGCCATCCGTCACCACCACGAGCGCTTCGACGGGACGGGGTATCCCGACCGGCTGCAAGGAGAGGACATTCCGCTCGGCGCCCGCATCATTCACGTGGCGGACGCGCTCGACTCGATGCTGACCACCCGGATCTACCGTGCCGCGCGGCCGGCCGCGGAGGCCCTGCAGGAGCTCCGCGAGGCGGCAGGCACCCAGTTCTGCCCGCGCTGCGTGACGGCGCTGGAGCGGATCCTGCCGCTCGAGAGCCTCCAGAGCGACGCCGACAAGACGCGCCTCTCACTCGTCGCCTCGTAGGCCCTCCAAAGTTCTGCTGTCAAGCCTTAACTTGCGTTCTTTCCAGAACGCTCTATCCTTCTTGGCATGGCCCGCAAGCCGCCGTTCAGGGCGGTCGCGAAGATCGACCCCGACGCGCTCGCCTCATTCCAGGCCGGAATCCGGAAGCGGTACTCGAACGATCAGATCCTCGACGAGCTGCGCGCGTCTGCCGAACGGCTCGGCCGCTCGCCGACCATGCGCGAGTTCGCGGCAGACCCGGACACGGCCGTTCACCCGCAGACGGTCATCGAGCACTTCGGCAGCTGGAACGCGGCGAAGCGGGAAGCCGGCCTCGTTCCCCGTCGCTTCGCCACCCGGGAGGAGCTCGTCGGGTCTCCTGCGCGAGCTGGGGGAGGACCTCGGCCGCGTGCCGACCGCAAAGGATCTCGACGCGCGACGAGGGTCGATGCCGTCGAAGTCGCTCTACTGGCACACCTTCGGTTCCCTCGCCGAGGCGCTGCGCGAAGCGGGCTTCGACGTCCCGATCGGGGAGGAGCGTCTCGAGCGGGCTGTCGAGCAGGGAGTCGCGCTCGCGCGGAAGCTCAAGCACCTGCCGAAGTTCGCCGACTGGGCGGCCGCGCGCAGGAAGGACGACGGCCTCTTGACCGAGTGGCAGGTGTACCGGATGTTCGATGCGCGACGCGGCGCGTGGTCGACCTTCCAGTTCTTGATCAAGGAACGCCTCGACGAGGAGGGCGTGCGCGTCGGCTCCGACGGAATCTTGAGCTAAACGCCGCGGCGTTACGCAGCTGCGGCGTGAAGACGTGCCAGGCGCTCGAGGCACGAGCGGCCCTCGTGCGGTGCACGAACGGCGGGAAGCGGCTCCTCCTCGAAGGAGCGGTCCGGCTGGAACGAATCGCGGGCGACGATCTTGCCGCTCTCGACGGTGACCACGGTCCCTTCCGGCAATTCGCTCTTGCGCAGCTTGATGCCGACGTAGCTCTCGACGAGCTCGAGCGCGATCCGCGTCGACGCGAAGAAGAGCTCGCTCTTCGTGTGTCCGATCCAGAGCGGCCGGCCAAGGCCGCGTGCGAGAACCAGCTCCGAGCGCCCTTCGTCGAGCCACGCGGTCGCCATCGAGCCGTAGAGCTCCTGGAGCGCCTCGGCCGTCCGGCCACGCGAGAGCTCGGCGAGCGCGAAGATGATCTCCGAGTCGACGGTCATCCCGGGCTCGGCCCGCGCGATTCGGTGCTGTGCGAAGAGCTCGTCGTCGTTCGTGATGATCCCGTTGTGGATTCCCACGACGGAGCCGTGACGGATGGGGTGGTTGTTGGCTGAAAGACTGGGGTGCCCCTTGGTGAAGTCGCGGACGTGCACGAGGAGCTTCGTCGCCTCCTCGGGCACGCTGATCCGCTCGAGCAGGGCGGTTGCCCCCGAGCGCTGCTTGTGCACCGCGATCGGCGCTCCAGGGCTGCGGTAGGCGTAGCCCACTGCGTCAGCGCCTCGCTCCGCGATTCCGGTCAGGAGGGCACGCGCCGCGACAGTGCGCTCGACGCTCGAGTCGGGGGCGAGGCTATATCCGGCGATTCCGCACAAAGTGTCTGAAAAAGGCGAAGCGACCGTGTGGTCGCCCTATCCTTCTAGACGCATCGGCCGGGGTCCTTGTTAGTTGCTATCCCTCTCGCGAGGGTTGACGAGCGCCTCAAGAGTCCACTAGGCCGCGCCGATACCCCTCACATGCGGCCGCTCCCTGACGTGCCCTCGGACCCCGTGGTCGAGGCGAGGCTCGAGCTCGTTCCCGAAGTCGAAGAGGCTGAGGAGACCGAGGTCGAGGAGGCAGAGGACACGGCCGAGGCCGAAGAGCCCGAGGACGGGGAGGACGACGCTCCGGCGCCGGCGGCCAAGGCCGAGGCGACGCAGGATCCGCTCAAGCTCTACGTGCGCGCGATCGGCGACGGCCCTCTCCTGACACCCGCAGAAGAGCGGGAGCTGGCCCGGCGCAAGGACGAGGGCGACGAGGAAGCCAAGAAGAAGCTGATCGAGTCGAACCTTCGGCTCGTGATGTCGATCACCCGCAATTACACGAAGGCCGGCGTGCCGCTTCTGGATCTGATCCAGGAGGGCAACCTCGGACTGATCCGCGCGGTGGAGAAGTTCGACTACAAGCTCGGCTACAAGCTTTCGACGTACGCAACCTGGTGGATCCGCCAGGCAGTGACGCGCGCGCTTGCCGACCAGGGCCGAACGATCCGGCTGCCGGTCCACGTCGCGGACCAGGTTCGCCGGCTCATGCGCGCGCGCCGTCAACTCGCCCAGAAGTACAACCGCGAGCCCACCGAGAAGGAGCTCGCGAAGGAAAGCGGCTTTCCGGAGAAACGTGTCCGGGAGCTCCTCGATCTGGTCGAGGATCCCGTCAGTCTCGAGACACCGGTCGGGGACGGCGAGAGCATGTACGCCGACCTGATCGAAGATGTTCACTCGGAGCGACCGGACGAGTCGACCTCGAAGAAGCTCCGCCAAAGCGAGCTCGCCGATGCACTCCTCCTGCTGAATCCGCGCATGCGCCGTGTGCTTTCGCTCCGCTTCGGGTTGAACGGCGAGGTCCCGCAGACACTGGAAGAGGTCGGTGCGGGGCTCGGCATCACGCGAGAGCGCGTGCGCCAGCTCGAGTCGCGCGCCCTGCGAGAATTGCGCGCGGTTGCTCCAGATCTCGAGCTTTACCTTCGTACCTAGCAGGTACTACTAAGGGAGATGGATCGTCGCTTCGTCGACTGTCACTCCCATGTCGTCCCGTCGGGTGACGACGGGGCCGCGACGATTCAGGATGGACTGGCGCTATGCGCTAGCGCAGCACAGCACGGGACGGCGATCCTCTTTGCGACGCCGCACGTCTGGCCGTACTTCACGCTCAGTGAAGAGCGCGAGCTGGAGATCCGGGAGGCCTACGAGCGGATGCGTCCACACGCAGGGCTCGAGCTCCGGCTCGGCTTCGAGCTGACGCCGGCCCCGGCGCTGCTCGAGGAGGACCCGCACCGCTACCTCCTCGAGGGAACGGACTGCGTCTTGATGGAGGTGCCCTTCTCGGGCCCGCCCGACCTCCTGTTTGCACTCGCGGAGCACGTCGAAGCGGCCGGGCTGCGACCGGTCATCGCGCATCCGGAGCGAACCGAAGCGGTGTTGGAGGATCCGGCGATCGCAGACGATCTCGCCGCACGGGGCTGGATGCTGCAAGTCAACGCGACGTCGCTGACCGGCCGTCATGGACCCGAGCCCGAAGACCTGGGCTGGTCGCTGCTCGAAAGCGGCGCCGGCAAGCTCGTCGCCTCCGACGGTCACCGCACGACACGCCCGGCGCATCTCGACGACGCGCATGCGCTCGCACAGCAGCGCCTTGGCGATCGTGCTCTGTCGTTGTTCGACGGGACCGCGCTCGGCGTTACGCCGTCACGGACTGCATCTCGCGCAGCGTCGACAGGCGCCTGAGCGACTCGAGCTCTATCTGCCTCACACGCTCTCGGGTCAAGCCGAGACGGCGGCCGATCTCCTCCAGCGTCTTGGGCTCCGAGTCGTCGAGGCCGTAGCGCAAGACGAGGACCTGCCGCTCGCGCTCCTGCAACGAAAGCAGCGCAGCGGTCAGCGCCTGCGAACGCAGTGACACTTCGACCTCTTCTTCGGGCAACGGATCGTCGCCGGCGACGAAGTCCCCGAAGACCGCGTCCTCGGCCTCGCCGACCGGCTGGTCGAGGGACGCGGATGCGCGAGCGGCGGCCCTGACCTCGTGCGCCTGTTGAATCGGAAGGCTCGCCTCCTCGGCGATCTCCTCGAGCGTCGGCTCGCGGCCGAGCTGCGTCCAGAGGGTGCGCTCCGCACGGTTCATCTTTTGCAGGCGCTCGACGATGTGGACGGGCATGCGAATCGTCCGCGCCTTGTCGGCGAGCGCGCGCGCAACGGCCTGGCGGATCCACCAGGTCGCGTAGGTCGAGAACTTGTAGCCGCGCCGCCAGTCGAACTTCTCGACCGCCCGGATCAGACCCAGCGTTCCTTCCTGAATCAGATCGAGGAACGGCAGACCCTGGTTGCGGTAGTTCTTCGCGATCGAGACGACGAGCCGCAGGTTGGACTGGATCATGTGCGACTTGGCGCCCATGTCTCCTCGCTCGATCCGCTTGGCGAGCTCGACCTCCTGCGGTGCCGTCAGCAGTGGATGGCGGCCGGCCTCGCGCAGGAAGAGCTGCAGCGCGTCGGTCGTCGTTTCGTACGAGGTCTGGAGCGGGGGAGGAGCGGGCTCCTTCTCCTTCTCGGGCTCCTCGACGACCACGTCGATCCCCCGCCGCTCGAGCTCGTTGAAGAGCGTCTCGGTCTCGAGCGCGTCGAGCTGATGCGCCTCGATCAGCTCAGCAAGCTCAGGCTGCTTGACCGAGCCCGTGCTTTCAGCGTTCTCCAGCAAGCCTTGAATGTCCTCGTGCTGGAGGATCGACTCGATCTCGATCGTCATCTCCTGGGTAGTTGTTGCCACGGGGCCCGCAGTCCCAAACACGCACGCTCTCAGGCTCAGACCGCCCAGTCAACTCTCGACGGTCGGTTCGCGGGCGAATTCGCGGAGATCCGCGGCTTGACCGGAGGCTCGCGCGCTCCGACAGGCATAGAGTCGGGCGGTGCGCAAGTGGCTGCCACTGATGATCCTTGCGTCGGCCCAGTTCATCATGGTGCTCGACTCGAGCGTGATGAACGTCTCGATCTCGCAGATCGTGGCCGACCTCAACACAACGGTCACTGGCGTGCAGAGCGCGATCACGTTGTACACGCTCGTGATGGCGGCGTTCATGCTCGTCGGCGCGAAGCTCGGCGACATCCTGGGTCGCGACCGGGCCTTCGGGCTCGGCCTCGGCGTGTACGGGCTGGGCTCGCTGATCACGGCGCTTAGCCCGAACCTCACGGTGCTGCTGATCGGCTGGTCGGGGATCGAGGGGCTCGGCGCGGTGTTGGTGATCCCGGCGATCGCCGCGCTGACCGCCGCGAACTATGAGGGTAAGGAGCGTGCGTTCGCCTACGGGATGATCGGCGGCGCCGCGGGTGCGGCGATCGCCGCCGGGCCGCTGATCGGCGGCTACGTGACGACGACCTGGAGCTGGCGGTACGTCTTCGTCGGCGAGGTCGTGGTGGTGATCGCGGTGCTCATCGTCCACCGTCGCATGAAGCGCGCGCCGAAGCCCGATCACGCGCCGAAGCTGGACTACGGCGGCGCCGCGCTCTCGGCGGTCGCGCTCGGTCTGATCGTGTTCGGGATCCTGAAGAGCAGCACCTGGGGCTGGATCACGCCGATCGACGCGCCGACGATCAACGGGCACGAGATCACGCCGCTCGGGTTCTCGCTGGTGCCGTTCCTGATCATCGGCGGCTTCGTCGTCCTCGGCTGCTTCCTCGCCTGGGAGGAGCGCCGCGAACGGCTCGCACGGAGCACGCTCCTCAACCGCGCGCTGCTGAAGATCGAGACGCTGCGGGGCGGGCTGTCCTCGCTTGCCGCGCAGCAGCTGATCGTGATGGGCACGTTCTTCGTCCTGCCGGTGTACCTCCAGGTCGTGCTCGGCTTCGACGCGTTTGAGACGGGCAAGCGGCTCTTCCCGATGTCGATCTCGATGCTGGCCGCTGCCCTGACCGGGCCGAAGCTGGCGGTGCGGTTCGGGCCGCGGGCCGTCGTCCAGGTCGGCCTCGGGGCAATGGCGATCGCTTCGCTCGTGCTCGTCGGGACGATCGACGTGACCCTGAACGGGACGGCCTTCGCGGTGTCGCTCGTCTTCTTCGGGATCGGCGCCGGGCTCCTCATGTCGCAACTCGGCAACGTGATCATGTCCTCCGTCCCTCCGGAGGAGACGAACGAGGCCGGCGGTCTTCAGGGGACGGCACAGAATCTCGGCGCGTCCCTCGGCACGGCGCTGATCGGCTCCGTGCTCCTGCTCGGGCTGCTGAACGGGTTCAACTCACGGATCCAGGACAACCCGGCGTTGCCGTCCGACGTGAAGACGCAGATCGCGGCCGCCACCGAGAAAGGCATCCCCATCGTCACGACCGACCAGGCGCGCCAGGCGCTGCTCGATGCCGGGCTGAAGCCGGCGGAGGCGGACGCGGTCACGGAGGACTACGGCGACGCGCAGCTCAACGCGTTGAAAACGTCGATGCTCGCGGTCGCGTTCCTGGCCGTGATCGCGTTCTGGTTCACGCGGCGGTTACCTGGAAAGCCCAGGGAAGCGGCATAGTGCGCGGGTTCGTCTAGGGCGCGCATCGCGTCTGCCACTGGCAGTCTCTGCCGAATGCACGGAAACCTGCGTTATGTCAAGTCAGTAGTGATTGGCCTGGCAGCGGCCCTGGCGCTTGCCTCCCCTGCCCAGGCCGAGCTCGTGACGGGCCGGGCGGATCGCGGTGTGCTCGCCGTGGCGGCCGACGGCACCCCGTACGTGGCGTGGACGATCGGACGAGTGCTGTTCGTCTCGGTTCGAAACCGGCAGGGCAACTGGCATCTGACGAGGCTCGGCACGCTCCCGGGCTCGAACGCGAACCTGGCGGGGATCACGATCGGCGAGCGGCCACACCACTACGTGAGCGTCCTCGCTCAGGAGACAGAGGGCCGTTGGATCTCGCTTGCTCGCGGCAGCCGCGTGACGACGATCGCCCGGGCCGGCTCCGGCAGCAGCTACGGACCGGCAGGTCTTGCTCTGGACGCTCGCGGCCGGCCTGCGGTCGCCTACGCCGTGCACCGAGCTTCCGCGCAGACCTTCCTCCGGCTTGCCACCTTCGACAGCCGCGGGAAGCTCCACAGGCGCGCGATCACGCAGAAGGGATTCCCGACGAGCGCGTTGCCGCCGGGAGCCGCCCCCGTGCTCGTCAACGGCCGCCTCCACGTCGTCGAGACCTACACGTCCGCGGCGATCGACTGGGCCCCGACGGCGAAGGGTGGCTGGGAGGGTCAGTTTCTGTTCGCAAGCCTGCTCGGGTCGCCTCAGGGCCGTGTCGGCGCCGTCTCCCTCGCCCCCACCTTGTGGTCTGCGTGGACGCAGGTCTATCCCGAAACCGCACCGGGAGATCTCGTCGTTCTCCTCAACTCGAGCTCGGACACGCAGGAGACCTCGGAGCTGACCCACGGGATCTTCGTGTCGATCGCCCGGGGCGAGAACATGCCCGAGGTAGCCGCGTATGACTGGGTGACGATTGCGGGCGGGCCGGTGTTCGCGGGGCTCGTGCTTCAGGCACCCGGCGGCCAGGCGTGGCAGCTCGACGGAAGGCTCGACGGCTTCGCGATCGGCCGGGCCGGTGCGCGGCAGCTACTGCTCTTCAGGGAAGGCGAGCTCCAGTGGTTCCGCGCACCTGGCTCGCTGCCGGGGATCCGGATCACGATGCATCCGGTCGACCCGGAGGGACGGACGTCCGGCGCGGTCGCCGGCGCGACGGGAGGCACGGTCCAGATCTACCGCGAGCGTGGATCTTTCTCGCGGGATCTCGTCGCGACCAGCCCGGTCGCCGCCGATGGTTCCTTCGAGGCCTCGGGGCTGGGCTCGAGCGACGACAACCTCTATCGCGCGGTCTATGTCGACCCGAGCACGACCATCCCGTTCAGCTTCCTCCCGGGGGTGCCGGTCGGAGTGGCCGGCTAGAAGTTTTTACCGCGCCAGCCGGCGGCGATGGTGATGAAGATCGCCGCGGAAAGCGCAAGGCGGTAGACGACGAACACGGTGTAGGTGTGCCGGCGCACGTATCCGAGCAGGCCCCAGATCGCCGCGAGCCCGACGACCGCCGCCGCGATCATGCCGACGACGAAAGGCCCGGCCGATCCGGGCGGCAGCCCGTCCACGCCCACCTTGGCTCCCTTCAAGACGGCCGCGCCGAAGACGATCGGGATCAGGAGCAGGAACGACAGGCGCGCTGCGTCGTCACGGCCGAGCTTCAGAAACCGTCCGAGGGTGATCGTGACGCCGGACCGCGACGTCCCCGGCATCAGTGCCAGACACTGCGCCAGGCCCACGCCCACCGCGCCTTTCCAGCCGATGTCCTCGATCGAGCGCTGCGGCGGGACGCGGTCCGCGATCCAGAGGAGGATCGCGAAGACCGCGAGCAGGATCGCGATCTGCCATGGGTCGCCGAGCTTCTTCTCGATGAAGCTCTCCCCCGCCGCCCCGGCGATGGCCGCGGGCACCGTCGCGACCACCACGTACCACGCGATTCGCTCGTCTGCAGTCTCGACCTGCCGCCTTTTCAGGCTCCGCCACCAGGCACGGGCAAGGCGCACGACGTCACGCCAGAAGTAGATGACCACCGCAATGAGCGTCCCCAGGTGGAGCGCCACGTCGAAGGTCTTGTTGAAGTCCGGATGGTCCTGGAGGTAATGCCAGCCCCCCGCCCACGGGACGAGAATCAGGTGGCCCGACGACGAGACCGGCAGCAACTCGGTCGCTCCCTGGACGATGCCGAGAACGAGTGCCTGCCAGTCGGAGAGCTTTCCCGGGCTCTCCCCTACGCGCAGCGCCGCCAGCACGACGGCGAGAAGAAACGCCGAGCCGGCGACCGTGATGGCGATCTGCCGGCGGCCCACGCGCAAGAGTATGGCGAATGCGTTAGTGTCGGCGTGCGTTCGACCGACGCAACTGCAGCGGTTTCTCGAAGCTCTTCCGGTCGGCGCCCGATCCTTTCCACATGGCTGTCCACATGCTGGAAGATTGGCTGTGGAAATGTTGAAAAAGGAAAACTTCGCAAATTGCGGCCACGACCTTTTCCGACCCCTTGCATCATCTGCTCGACACGTTAGATTGCCTCTTGCGCCGGGCACAGAGCGCGAGTAGGTCGAAACCGAGTCCGAAGGCAGTAGCCGGAAGGCGAAAGTCAGCGGAAGCGGTGGACGAAAGCGAAACTGGCCCGGCGAATTTTTTTGGTCCAAAGGCGTCGACTCGGCGACGCCGCACTGGAGGCCCTATGAGCTGCGCTCATGGGGCCGTTTCTTTAGTCTCTCACGGTGCACCTACGACTCCCCGCTATCGAACCAGGCGTCAAGGCGTTTGTCTGGGCGTTCCTCTTGAGCCTCTACAGCTGGGGCTTCATGCTGGCGGTCGGTGTCGACAAGGGAACGTCGACGGTGCTCGGATTGATCGCGTTCGGCGTGATCTTCCTCTGCGTCCGCGTCTACGGCGAGAGCGAAGAGTCCTAGGGGGCGAAGACGAGAACGGTCTCGCGGCCGCCTCGGCGTGCTGCGAGCGCGCCCACGAGCATGCGTGCAAGGTCGCCTCCGACCGCCTGCTCGAGGCGTCGGAAAGCAGGAGGTCGGGAGCCCTCGACCTCGGTCAGGGCGGCGAGAAGGAGCTCGTAGCCTCTCTCGCCCTGCGGTTGCGAACGGTGCAGCATGGCCTTCCAGGTATCGACCGCCGAAAGCCCTCGGCTCATCCCTGAGGCAAGGCTAAAGCCGCCCCCCGGTCGTGCCGAGGGGCGGCCTCAATCGAGCTACTTGACCGTCTCCCGGTCGCTGGTGCGGTCGGTTGTCGTGGTCGTGGCATCGCGATCCGCAGTCAACGGCTCGTCTGCCGCGCGGCCGTCAGTCGTGGTGGTCGCGGACCGCCGCCCGAACAGGCCACGCCGTCCGTTGTCGACGGGGACAGACTCCCGATCGCGCTCGACGACCACGTCGCGGTCGCGTACCACCGGCCCGGTCGTGTCGAACGAGAACCCGAAGACAAGCCCCGTCCCGAAGGCGAGCACAGGGATGTAGTAGAGGAAGTCGGTGACCAGACCGCTGACGTGGATGCCGCGGGACCAGGACATCACGTGGTTGTGGAACCAGCCGCTGCCCGGCTCTCCGGCCAGGATGATCCAGAGCGACACGATCGCCACAGGAATGAACGCCGTGATGAAGACCGCAAGCGAAAGCCGCGGCCAGCCCCACTTCGTCCACCCTCCCAGCAACTGGGACAGCGCCATCAGCAAACCCGCCCCGGCAACGAGGCCGACCCGGGCCCAGTACCCACTGACCTGGTCATTGCTGATCTGCGTTGCCAACCAGATCAGGAAGCCTGCGGCGGCCGAGAACACCAGCGTCGTCGTCGCGCGTGTGAGTCCGTACATTCGATCACCTCGCTAGTCGGTGCCCCGGTGATACCCGGGACCGGCCAAGACGAACCCGGCTCAGAGAGCCAAACGGCGGGTATCGAACGAGGCGGAGTAGAGCTCCGCGCGGAACTCCTCGATTGCCACGGCCACGTCGTCGTTGAAGACGTGCTCCACCACTCCCACCTTGGCGTCGTTGTGGAAGGGCAGGTCGACGTGCTCGTGGGAGACGAGGTTCACCGACGTGCGCTGGCAGGCCGGGCAGCGCACGGCGAGACCGAGCGAGCCGTCCCCCGGGGTGAGGAGGAAAAACGACGAAGGAAAGACGGGACGCGGCCGGTCCTCGGGGTAGCAGAAGAAGCTCCAGGGCCACTCGCCGGCCTGAATCCTTCGCGCGGCCACATCGGAGAGCTCTGCAACCACATCGTCGAGCTGGGCGGTCATGACGTTGTAGAAGGTGCCGCCCTGAAGACCCAGTGGGCCCCAGTCGAGGTCGTCGTGGCTCACCAGCCCTTCGTGTTCGCCACCGCACCCGCAGGCAAAGAGCACGTGGAAGACCGAGGGATGAGCGGCGCCCGGCAGGCGCTCGAGCTGCCGAAAGGCCGACAGGGTGACGTGCGCCTCTCCCCGTGCCGGGCACGGGAACGTGAACCGCCCCGTCAGCGCGTCGTACATGGTGACTTTCTAATCGGCACCCCGGATGTCAAACCTGACACCTCGTGGCATTTAGTACTCGATCAGGGCATGCAGGTCGTACTTCGACAGGCGCTCCCGGCCGTTCAGGAACCCGAGCTCGATGATGAAGCAGCAGCCGACGACGATGCCTCCCAGCCGCTCGACGAGCTGGCCGGCGATCGCCTCGACGGTGCCGCCGGTCGCGAGCACGTCGTCGTGGATCAGGACGCGCGCACCGTGCGGAACCATGTCCGGGTGCAGCTCGAGCGCGTTCTGTCCGTACTCGAGCGCATATGTGGCGCTGATCGTCTCGGGTGGGAGCTTGCCCGGCCGTCGTGCGGGCACGAACCCGCAGCCGATCTCTTTCGCGATCGCGGCTCCGAGGATGAAGCCGCGCGCCTCGGCGCCGACAATCAGGTCGGGCTGCTTCTCCGCCCCCCACTCCGCCAACTGCTCGATCGCATACGCCAGTGCCTCGGGATCCGCGAGCAGCGGCGTGACGTCCTTGAAACCGACGCCCGGCTGGGGCCAGTCGGGGACCTCCCTGACCTTCTCGGCGAGATTCACCGGATCATGTTGACGCAAGCCGCCGCAGCGCGCGCCAGAAGAGCAGCTGGCCGAGGCCCTGGGCAAGCTCGCCGAGCGTTTCCAGATCCTCCATCCCGGCCCGTCGCCGCTCGGGATTGCGAGCACGCAGCGCCGGTCCGACGACCTGGTCGATGAGCCCGGCCTCGCGGTCGGCCGCCGTGCGAAACCCCCGCAGGTGCCGAGGCGCGATCCCGAATTGGGCGAGGCGGCCGCAGGCGAGCGCGATGTCTGCATCGAGCTCGCGGTAGCGCTTCTGGCCGGACTCCGTGCGCGGCGCAAGCAAACCGAACTCTTCCAACTCGCGCGCGAGCCGCGCGTCGATCCCGGCGCGCTCGCAAAGCTCGTCGAGATCGAGCTCGTGCTCCTCGCCGGTCAGTCCCCCACGCCGCTTCTTACGGTCACGCGCTCCTGACGAGGCAAGCTCCTGTCGAATGACGCGCAGTGGCAGGAACTCGTCGCGCTGCAGGCGCAGAATCGTTTCGAGGCGCTCGAGGTCCTCCTCGCTGAAGAGGCGATACCCGCCCTGCGTCCTGCGCGGCGCCAGCAACCCTTGGTCCTCGAGATAGCGGATCTTCGAGATCGAGATGTCCGGGAACTCGTCCTTGAGCATTCCGCAGACGGTCCCGATGGTGAGCAGACGCGGTCTCGAGGCCGTGGCCATCAACGATCCAGGAAGGTGAGTCGGTATTTGCCGATCTGCAGCTCGTCGCCGTCCTCGAGCTGAGCAGATTCCACACGCTTTCGGTTCACGAACGTGCCGTTCAGGCTCCCCTGGTCCTCGACGAAGAAGCCTTCGTCACGTTGGACGATCACAGCGTGCTTGCGGGAAACCGTGACGTCGTCGAGGAAGATCCCGCAGTCGGGTGAGCGACCGACAGACGTCTCGCCTTCGGGGTGGAAGGTCTCCCCCGCTCTGCCTCCGCCCGAGCGAACGACCAGCGCGGGCCCCGTGATGCCGAGGTCCTCGAGAGCCTCGGCGGACGTGTCTTCGCCCTCGTCGGGCGTGAACGTCTGCGTCGTCTCCGCGCCGCCCTCGTCTTTGACGAGAAGCGCGCCGCAACGAGCGCAGTAGTTCGCAGCTTCGGGATTCTGGAAGCCGCACTCCTGACAGTAGATGTGGCTCACTTATGTGGGCGGTGCGGCCTTCGAGGTCAATATCGCGGTCAGGTGCTCGACGTCCACGTCGTCGAGGACGCTCGCCCCTCCGGTCTTCTGAAGCCGAGCGACCAGCTCCGCACGGAGGATGTCGATCTTCCCGTGCAGCAGGCGCCGCTGGTAGGAAACCTCGTTCTCCTCGCGCGCGAGATCGGCGATGAGCTTCTTGAGGTCAGCGTCGGACAGCGTTGCGAGATCGGGCAGAGGTTCCACGGGCCGCCTTTCCAGGTCGAGGGCTCGTCACCAGTAAAGCAGCACACCGGCAAAGGGTCAACCTCAACTTGAGACTTTAAACGGTGGCTGCCGCGCTTTCGCTCTGCATGATGTCTTCGACCATCGCCCGGAACTCCGCCTCGAGTGCCTTCGAGTCGTCCTCGGTTGCCCCCTCGGCGTAGATGTGCACGATCGGCTCGTCGGGGTCGGGAAGGATCTGCGCCCATCCGCGTTCGCCGAACACCTTGATGCCGTCCGTCAGGTCGAGCTTGCGGTCGCGCAGCCGTTCCGTCAGCAACCGCATCACGACGCCCTTCAGCGCCCACGGGCACGCGAGCTGCCGGTGGACGAGCGTCGGCGCCGGCAGATCCGCGATGAGCTCCGACAGCGGCCGCCGCACGGGCGCGAGCAGCTCGAGCAGCTTGCAGAGGCTCGCAGTCGCGTCGTAGGCAGGCAGGAACTCCGGGAAGACGTATCCCCCACCCACTGCACCGGCGAAGATCACCCCGTCCTCGGCAGCCGCCTTCGTCAGGTCACCGAGTGACGCCGGCGTACGCACGACCTCGAGCCCGCTCCCTTCCAGGAGCCGGTCGACCTGGCTGGTGACGGTGATCGGGAACGCGAGCTTCCCGCGCCGGCCGTTGCTTCCGATCAGCCGCAAGAAGAGCAGCAGGGTCTGCTCGACCGGCACCTCTCGGCCGCGCTCGTCGACGAGATAGAGGCGCTCGGCCGCCCGGTCGAGGATCACGCCGAGATCGGCGCCGACCGCGGGCACGAGCTGCTTCACCTGCCCGATCGCCTCTCGCAGCAGGGCGGAGCCGGAATCGGAGCGGTCCGTCGTGAAACCGTGCGCGGAGACGGCTTCCACGCCGAGCGGCCCGAGTAGCAAAGGCAGCACGTACGACGCCGCCGAGAAGCCGTAGTCGACGACAAGCCGGAAGCCACGCGCGCGGATCGCTTCGACATCGAGGCCGTCCAGCAGATCCTGCGCGTACGACTCGCTCACGCGGGCCGGATAGCTGATCGTGCCGATGTCGCCGAAGCTGGCGCGGCGCAACTCGCCGCGTGTGAAGTTCTTCTCGATCTCCTTCTGCATGGACGGCGAGAGCTGGATGCCGGGCTGCTCGAAGAACTTGATCTGCACCAACTCGGGGTCCAACTGACTCGTGCCGACATGGAAGCCCGCTTCGTAGCCCTCGCTCTTGAGCAGGTGGCGCGCGACCGCGGCGGGCAGGACACGCAGGTCGGCGACGTCGAGTCCCGAGGACGTGAGGCCCGTGATCATCGCCCGCTTGATCATCCGGCACGCGGGGGCCGATTCCCGGCTTGCGGCCACGCGGGCCCCCCGCTTGAGCGCCGTTCCGAGGGCAGCGGCGATACGGACCGCAACCTCCGGCGTGAGGTCGACGTTGACGAGCCCGGCAACGCCGTCCCTCCCGAAGAGCCGCGTAGAGGCACGCGACTCCCAGATCACGCTTTCGTGAATGAGCGATCCGGACTCCACGTCCTTGTACGGGTAGATCCGGACGCCCGGCATGACCACCGTCTCCGCGCCGATCGTCACCTCGTCGCCGATTGCCACGCCCTCGTGGATGCGGACATGCGCGCGGATGTCGCACGACCGGCCGAGGATCGCGCCCTCGATCAAGGCGCTGCGGCCGATGTACGTCGACGCGTCGATGACCGAGCGCGTCACACGCGTGCGCTCACGCAGGGTGACGCTGTTCGACAGCACGGCGTGTGAGCCCACGGTCGCGCCGGGAGAGATGCGGCAGTAGTTGCCGATGTACGCCGGGCCTTCGATCTGCTCGAGCTCGCCGATCTCGACGCCCTCGCCGAGCCAGACGTTTCCACGGATGCGAATGCCAGGAATGTTGAGGCGCACCTTTTCCTCGAGTGCGTCGAAGTTCGCCTGCCGGAACTGGTCGAGGTTCCCGATGTCCTGCCAGTACCCGTCCATGACGTAGCCGTACAGCGGGCGGCCCATCTCGAGCAGGTACGGAAAGAGCTCCTTCGAGAAGTCGTACGGGCGGTCGCCCGGCACGTGTTTCAGCACCTCGGGCTCCATCACGTAGATGCCTGTGTTGATCGTGTCCGAGAAGACCTGGCCCCAGGAGGGCTTTTCGAGGAAGCGTTCGATCCGGCCTTCCTCGTCCGTCACGACGATGCCGAACTCGAGCGGGTTTTCGACCGACTTGAGCCCGATCGTCACCGCTGCGCCCTTCTCTTTGTGGAACGCGACGAGCGCGCCCAGGTCGACGTCGCACAGCGCATCTCCCGAGATGACGAGGAACGTCTCGTCGAGCTGCTTCCCGGCCAGGCGCACAGAGCCGGCGGTGCCGAGCGGCGACTCCTCGACCGAGTAGCCGATCTCCATCCCGAGCGTCTCCCCCTGGCCGAAGTAGCTGCGAATCGCCTGCGGGAGGAACGCCACCGTGACGATCACCTCGCCCATCCCGTGCTCGCGCAACAACTCGAGGATGTGCTCCATGCACGGCTTGCCGACGACCGGCACCATCGGCTTGGGCTGATTGGACGTGAGCGGGCGCAGGCGTGTGCCCTCGCCCCCTGCCATCACCACCGCCTTCATCGCCTGCCTTCTCTCCAGGCCGTGAGCCCGTACATCAGGCCCGCGACAACCGCGAGGACGAGGCCTGTCCAGAAAATCCAGTACGGCCAGTCGGTCGAGGGGTCCGTGACGATCAGGAACCCGATCCCCGCGTACAGGAGCCACGTTGCCGCCTTGCCGAGGAAGTTCACGTTCACCTGGTAGCCCGGCGGCGCAATCGTCTTGTAGCCGGCGAGGAGCAGGAGGTCACGTCCGATGATCACGACCAGGCCGGCCAAGGGCATGTGGTCCTGGACGAACAGGAGGATCACCGCGGCGTCGATCATCAGCCTGTCGGCCAGCGGGTCGAAGATGCGGCCGAAGTCCGATTCCACGTGCCAGCGCCGCGCGAGGAAGCCGTCGATCTGGTCGGTGACGCCGGCGATACCAAAGACGATCCCGGCCGGCCAGCTGTGGCCGCCCTCCGCGGTCAGCATCAGCGCGACGAAGACAGGGATCAGGGCCAGCCGCGCGATCGTGAGCGCATTCGGAAGCTGCTGCAAAGTCGCCGGAACGGCGCGGGTCGCCATGAGTGTGGAAAGGATACGCCCGTGGCCGAGACCCTCAGCCTGCCTGGCTTCGTGAATGCCCACAGCCATGGCTTCCAGCGCGCTCTCCGCGGGCGATCCGGTGGTGCGGACTTCTGGGCCTGGCGGGATCTCATGCTCGCCGAAGCCGAGCGCCAGACCCCCGAGCTGGTCCGCCGAGAATACGCGCAGGTCTACCGTGAGCTGCGTGCCGCGGGCTACACCGCGGTCGGCGAGTTCCACTACCTCGGTTTCGACGAAGCGCTTGCCGCAGTCGATGCTGCCGAAGAGGCAGGCATCCGCATCGTCGTCTTGCTCGCCGCATATGCGACGCGGCGGCCTGCCTCGCTTCAGACAGGAGTCCGTTGCGGAGTACTTGCGTCAGGTCGAGGACCTGCGCGGTCGCGGGATTCCCGTCGGAGTCGCTCCCCACTCCGTGCGCGCATGTCCCGAGGACTGGCTCGAGGAGATCGGCCGCTACGCAGCCGCCGAGCGCCTGCCTCTGCACGTGCACGCGGACGAACAGCCGCGCGAGGTCGAGGAGTGCCTCGCCGAACACGGCATGCGGCCGATCGAGCTGCTCGATCGGACCGGCTGCCTCACGGACCGAACGACGGTCGTGCATGCCACGCATGCCGACGGAGCCGAGCTCGACTTGCTCGCGCGTGCCGGTGCGCGTATCTGCGCATGCCTGACGACGGAGGCCGATCTCGGCGACGGCTTCATGCCGGTCGAGCGCGTGTGCACACGCGGCATCGGCATCTGCATCGGCTCGGACTCCAATATCCGCATCGATCCGCTCGAAGAGCTACGCGAGCTCGAGGGGATCGCGCGACGCCAGACCGGGCGCCGTAACGTCATCTCCACCGAGACGCTGCTTTGCTTCGGTGCCGACGAGGGCGCGGGCTCGCTCGGGCTCGAAAGCTGGGACGACGTCGAGGTCGACCTTTCGCACCCCTCGTTGCGCGGCGTCGAGGACGTGTTCGATGCACTCGTCGCCGGCTGCGGCGCCGATGTCTTCCTAGAAGCGTGACGTCCAGTACGCGGTGCGCGTGACATAGGCGCGTTGGGCAGCCCGACCGTGCAGCCCGTAGGCACCGTCGTAGCTTTCGTACCCACCGCCGTGCCCGGCGGGCTCGATCTGTGTCCCTTCGCCCCACTCGTTGTACGACGTGATCGTGACGAGGTCGGCCCCCGCGCGGAGCGCTGCACGCCACATCGAGTCGTAGGTCGCGCCGAACAGGCGGTCTTTGACATGCTCATCCCCGGTCGCCGCCAACGCGTCATAGCCGGGACCCACGGACGGCGCACAAAGAATTCCTCGCGCGCGCGCCTGCCTGCAGTAGCGGTCGAACTTCGCCGCGTGGTAGATGACGATGTCGTAGGTATAGAAGCCGGCGAACCCGGCGCGTGCCGCGAAGCCCACCAGTGCGGTCTGCCCGAAGAGCCGCAGACCCATGGGTTGTCGTGTGACGCGGCTCCACTCCTCCGCCGTGAAGTCCGCGGTGCGGTAGATGTAGACATCGCGTATGCCCAGGTTGCGGAGGTAGACGAGGTCGGTTGCAATCGAGTCGATCGTCCGTCCCAGGTACGGCTCGAGCTGAACGGCGACCTCGAGGTCCCGTCGCTTCGCGGCGCGCATCACGGCGGGCAAGCGCTGGTCCTCCTGGGAGCCGCGGCCCCACCAGGAGCTGACGACCTCGTCGACGCCCGAGTCTGCGATGTCCCTCATCTGAGCACCGAGCACGTGCGGGTCACCGCTCGAGTAGGTACCGCGCATCGGAAAAAAGGCAGAGGCGATGTCAAAAGGCGGGACGTGCCCGCCCTGGGCCCAGTGAACGTACTGGCCGTCGTGGCTCGGGTTGGAATACCAGGGATAGAAGAAGATCGCGCTCCGGGCCGGCGTCTGGGCGGCAGCGGCGGATGTGGGCAGGGCAAGGAGAAGCACCAAGGCCAGAAGTGGGCGCCGCATCCCGCATAGCTTCTCACTCCGGCCGGATCCCCAGGATGAGGCATACGGTCGGACTGGACCCGCGCCGATGCCCGGGAAGATGGCTTTCTATGGTTGGTTCGAATGGGCTCGTTCCCGCTGGCGCCGCGAGAAGGCTCAGACAATGGCCGAGTACGCGGTGGTCCTCGCCGTCATCACGCCGGCGATCATCCTCGCCTACGGTCTGCTCTCGGGCAAGGTCGGTCAACTGATCGACGCCGTCCGCGCCCTCCTCTAGAGACAGGGCCTGCACGGGCAGGCGTTCGAGCAGGGCTGGTGACCGTGCCGTATCTTGGCCGCCGAGCCATGGAACAGACGAGGGTCGATAAGTGGCTGTGGGCAGCGCGGTTCTTCAAGACGCGTAGCGCCGCGACGCACGCGGTGCTCGGAGGACGCGTCCACGTCAACGGCGTCCGCGTGAAGCCCGCGAAAGAGATCCGCGTCGGAGACGCGCTCGAGGTGACGATCCGTTCGGTGAAACGCACGGTCGAAGTGACCGGCGTGTCCGACAAGCGCGGACCCGCGGCGGCCGCGGCAGCTCTCTACGTCGAAGCGCCGGAGTCGATCAGTGCGCGCGAGGAAGCCGCACTCGAGCGTCGCCTGGCAAGACCACCTGGCGCCGATCTGGGCGCTCGGCCGACGAAGCTCGCCCGCCGGCGCCTGGAAGCAATGCGCCGCGCCCACCGGCACGGGCGCTCGCCTTAGCGCTCGGACTCATCCCTCTTGCTGTCGCCGTTTCCACTCCGCGAGCGCCCCTGGGCCATGAGTTCGCTTCCATTCTTCGAGGGCGCGATTCTTGTGCTGGAGACCGAAGTAGCGGCCGGGAAACCACCACTTCACAGCACGGCCGAGGGCGGTACGCCTGCACCAGCAATCAGGGTCGCAAGCGCATTCGCGTCCGCGTGGGTTGTGCATTCGCTGTAGAAGGGTCCGTGCGATCGTCACGCCACCTTACTAGCGCTTTTCGAGCGCGAGTCGTGTTAACGAGATCGGCTCACGAGGCGTAACGGTCCGCGTTGTGTAACAGGTTCGTGAGCGCAGCCTTAGGTTCCGCTCGTTGGTGACGTCTTTATCTAGGGGTCGGCCCTCGCAGGGGAGACCGCGCAGGCATCTACGGCGAAGCCGACGCGGAAAACGAGGGCCAACCCCGAAGACCGAGTTACTCGGCCGAGGTGTCTTGTCCTGCCGCGCTATCTGGTTTTGGCGCGGGACGCGTCACTTCGCCTTGCCAGGTCGAGGCGACGCTGCCGTGCCAATTCTCGTAGGTGCTCAGGAAGGTTCGGTATTGCGTGGCCCATCGGGCTTTGCGCCGCAGCCTCGACAAGCTCATGTTCGAAATTCTCGTCGATGCGCTTGCGGACCTCGTGGGATAGACGATCCCATGACTCACGCATCACCTCTGGGTCAGCTTCCAGCTCGTCGCCGACCGCCGGGTCCAGCGGTTTTCCCGTGGCGCTGGCGCGGAGCTGCGCGGCTTCCCAGGCGCTTCTCGCCTCTTCGCCCAAGGTATCGAGATCATGTAATCGCCTGAGAAGGATTTCTGTGGCCTCCACCACCGATTCTCCAGCCGCTCGTCGGTCTTGCAGGACCTGCTCGAAGAGCTGGCGGGTCTGCTCGGCCAACTTCTCATTCAGCTCCGAACGCTTCTTCTCGACGGCTTCTTGATGATCCGCCAGCGCACGTTGGGTCAAAGAAAGACGGCCCAGCCGAGCCTCGATCTCCTCCCGGAGTGCCGCCACAGCGGAGTCTTCCTCGTGCTCGAGCGCTCGCAGCTTGGCGATCTCCGCATCGAGAGCCTCGATCTCTCGCCCTAGGTCGTTGCCGCGCACCGCCACGCGATTGTGCCGTAATCAAGGGCCAAAGGCCAGCCCGCTCGGCTGAAGCTCGAGCTTCGCTCAGCCGGCTTGACGCGGACGCGTGATAACCGCGAAGCGGGGTTGGTTCGACAGCCGGGCACGAGTTGCCAGACCTGAGGCGGGCTTGGGCCACTCCCTGATCAGTCGAACCGTTCGGCGGCTTCCGTGTCGCGAAAAGAGCGTGTGACGTTCCATGTCTCAAGAACGCGAACGGCGCCATTCTGGGTACGCATTCAAAAGCCCCGCGCTAGCAGGGCTTTCGCTGATCGGGGCGCCGAGATTTGAACTCGGGACCTCTAGTCCCCCAGACTAGCGCGCTAACCAGGCTGCGCCACGCCCCGTGGCCGGGGCATCGTATCGGCTACGAGCCGTAACGCCTGTACAGCTTGTCGATCAGGTCGGGCATGCGTTCGAGCCGGTCGGTGATCACACGCAAGCGGTACTCGCGGAAATGCTCGGCCTCGACACCGAGCGCGCGCGCAAGCGTCTTGATCACGTCGTCCGAAGGAACGGGACGATTTCCGTGCACGAGGTGGTTCAGGTAGCCAGCAGACAGTCTCGTCTTCTCGGCAAGCGAGCGGTACGTGAGACCGGCCTCGTTCATCAGCCGTTCGATGGTCGGGCCGAAGGAGTCGTCGCTGAAACGCCGCTTACGCGCCATCAGCTGAGTTTCTCGCGCACTGTAGAGACGAGCTCACCCACGCTCACCGCCATGTCTTCCCCCTTCGCGCGCTCGCGAACGTCCACCGTACCGTCTTCCGCGATCTTTCGCCCGACCGTCACGCGCACCGGACAGCCGATCAGATCCGCGTCCGCAAACTTCTCCCCCGCCCGCGCGTCGCGGTCGTCCAGCAGCACGTCGAGGCCGTCCGCGGAGAGCGCGTCCGCTAGCGACTGCGCGTGCTCTTCCATGCCTGGGATCACCACGACGTGGACGTCGTACGGCGCGACCGATGCGGGCCACTGGATGCCCTTGTCGTCATGGTGCTGCTCGATTATCGCCGCCATCGTGCGTGCGGGCCCGATGCCGTAGCTCCCCATGACGAGCGGCTTCTCCTGTCCGTCCTCGTCCAGGAAGGTCGCGCCAAACCGCACCGAATAGAACGTGCCGAGCTTGAAGATGTGCCCGAGCTCGATCGCCGGCTCCTCCAGTAGCTTGCCGCCGCACAGCGGGCATGTATCCCCCGCGTTCGCCTGCCGGATGTCCGCGAACTCCGGCTTGTAGTCCCGGCCTGCCTGAACGCCGCGCAGGTGCCACCCGTCGCGATTCGCACCTGCGACGAACTGGCCCTCGCGCAGGGCCTCATCGGCGACAACGTCGATGGTCAGCGCGACGGGACCGAGGGACCCGCCGCCGGCGCCGAAGACCGCCCTGATCTCGTCGTCAGTCATCGGCCGGTACGCCTCGCCGAGCACCGTCACGAGCTTCTCCTCGCTCAGTCGGTCGTCTCCGCGGATCAGCGCCAGCACCGGCCGCTCTCCGACCATGACCGGCATCGCCTTGGACGTCGCGGCTGGGTCGATGCCGAGGAAGTCTGCCAGCGCCTCGATCGTCGCCACGCCCGGAGTCTCGATCTCTTCCGGCCGGTCCAGCGGGTCGGGGAAGTCGGGCGCACGCGGAATCCCGCGTGCCGCGTCGTAGTCTGCGTAATAGTCGCCGTTCTCGCAGCGGACGAGGATGTTCTCGCCGGACTCGGCCGGCGCCATGAAGCCCGAGGACTCCCGGCCGCCCATGATTCCCGACTCGGCCTCGACGAAGTACGCCTCGAGACCGCAGCGCTCCCAGATGCGCTCGTACGCGCCACGGTGTGCCTCGAAGCTCCTGTCGAGCCCCGCCTCGTCGCGGTCGAACGAGTACGAGTCCTTCATGATGAACTCGCGCACGCGCAACAGCCCGCCGCGCGGCCGCGGCTCGTCGCGTTCCTTGGTCGAGAAGTGGTACCAGAGCTGCGGCAGTTGCTTGTACGACTGCAACTCGCGCGCGTGGAACGTCATCGTCTCTTCGTGCGAGAACGGAAGCACGTAGTCGCGCCCGGCCCGGTCCTTGAGCTTGAAGACGATCGGGATCCCGATGCGGCCGCTCGTCTTCCACAGCTCCGCCGGCGTCAGCACCGGCTCGAGCATCTCCTGCCCGCCGATCGCGTTGATCTCCTCGCGGATGATCTGGACGACCTTCTGGTGCACGCGCCAGCCGAGCGGCAGGAACGTCCAGAGCCCGGCTCCCACCTGCCGGATGAATCCGCCGCGCACGAGCAGTTGGTGGCTCGCCGCCTCGGCGTCTGCCGGCGGCTCGCGCAGGGTCGGAAGAAAGAGCTCTGAGGCCCGGGCAATCATGTTGTCCGGGCAGACTATTCGCCGAGCGGAATCAACGACGCTTCAGCCATCGCGAGCGCGGCAGGCTTTGCCATCTTCAGACGCTTGGGCCGTTGCATCCCCTCCGCGATCCACCTGTCGATCTCGTGGAACAGCTCGTCGATGAGGATGTCGGACGAGACCTTCTTCAACACGCGGCCGTGTGCATAGACGAACCCGGTGTCACGTCCGCCGGCGATGCCGAAGTCGGCGTCGCCCGCCTCGCCGGGCCCGTTGACCGCACAGCCGAGCACTGCAACTTCGAAGTGCTGCGGATACGCGTGTAGCCGCTCCTCGACTTTCTCTGCGAGCTTCTGCACGCCAACGTTGTCGCGTCCACACGACGGGCAGGCGATCATGATCGGCCCGCGCTCCCGCAGCCCCAGCGCCTTGAGAATTTCGAACGCGACGCGAACCTCTTCGACCGGGTCGGCCGTCAGCGAAACACGCATCGTGTCGCCGATGCCGTCGACCAGCAGCGCGCCTGTGCCCACGGCGCTCTTGATCGAGCCGGCGAAAGGCGTCCCGGCCTCGGTGACGCCGAGGTGCAGCGGGTAGGGCACCTTCGACGCGAGCAGCCGATAGGCGCGAATCATCGTCGGCACGTGGCTCGACTTCACCGAGATCTTGAAATCCCTGAAGTCGAGGCTCTCGAGCAGCCGCACTTCCTCGAGCGCAGCTTCGACGAGCGCCTCGGCCTGATCGGCCTGCGCGAGCTCGTTGAGGTGCTTCGGCAGCGAGCCGGAGTTCGCGCCGATGCGCATCGGGATACCCGCTCCCTGCGCGGCGCGCACGACCTGGGCAACCTTGTCCGAGCCGCCGATGTTGCCTGGGTTGATACGGACAGCCGCGACGCCGGCATCGATGGCCTTGAGCGCAAGGCTCGCGTTGAAGTGAATGTCCGCGATGACCGGGAGCGGTGAGAGCCGGACGATCCTGCTCAGCGCCTCGGCGTCCTCCGTCTTCGGGACGGCGACCCGGACGATCTCGCAACCGGCCGACGCCAGAGCGGCGATCTGCGCGGTCGTAGCCTCGACGTCGTGCGTCTTCGTCAGGGTCATCGACTGAACGACGACGGGGGCGCCGCCGCCGATCTTCACGCCGCCAACGGTGATCTGGCGCTCGCTGGCCATCGATTCCAGTGTATAGCGGCCCTCCAGGGTGTCAGACACCCATGCCTGAGTGTCACCAACTCGTAACGAAACTCACCGATCCCGCTCGTGGAGCGGAGCCCTGCGAGCGACGACTCCACAGGCTGGTGTCAGACACCGTGCCTGCGGTGACGGGGCTAACCGCCGCCGAGGCGGTTGAGGTCGTTCGAAAGGCCGATGAACATCAGCACGAGGAACAGCGCGATCCCGACCGCGGACACGCGCTCGTAGACCTCACGTCCGACAGCACGGCCGCGAAGCCCTTCGATGATCGAGAACAGAATGTGGCCGCCGTCGAGCGGCAGCAACGGCAGCAGATTCAGAATCGCCAGCGAGAGGCTGATCAGCCCGAGAATCTGCAGAAACAGTGTGAAGGTGAGCGAGACCGCCTGGCTCGAGACGTCCACGATTCCGACCGGGCTCGAGACCTCCTTCCTTCCGGATCCCGTCAGCAGCTTGGGTAAGAACGTGATGGTCGCCTTCGTCGCCGTCCAGTTGGTGTCGACGCTGTGGGTCAAGGCCCCGATCGGGCCGTAGGTGATCTTCTGCCAGCCGGGCGAGAACCCCAGCGCCCAGCGGTCGCCGATCCGCTTCGTCTGCACCGGCCCGAGCGTGAGCGGCTTGCCGTTGCGCAGAACCGTGACCGATGTGGGCTTGCCCTTCGACCCCCGGATCAGCCGGGAGACCGCGTCGAAGTTCTGCGTCGTCCGGCCGTTCACCGCGACGATCGTGTCGCCGGGCCGGAGACCCACGGACGCGGCCGGCGTGCCTGGCTGGACCGTCCTGACAATCCGGTTGGCGTCGCCCGGTACACCGAACATGTATCCCAACGACACGAGCAGGATCGCGAGGAGGATGTTGACGCCGGGCCCGGCAAAGATGACAGCGATGCGCTTCGAGGTCCGCTGGCGCCAGTAGGCGTCGAAGCTGAGCGCGTCTCGCAGCTCGTCCACCGAACGGCGCGCCGCCTTCGCCGCGCCGGGGCTGAGGCTTGCCTCCTCGACGGCGCGCTCGAGCTCGGGAAGTGCAGCCCGGGCGTCGTCGTGATCGCCCGCCTCGAGTGCGCGCTTGACGCGTGCGACCTTGGGAAACAGGCTCGTATCCTCCGCCAGGGCCGGCCCAAGCTGAACGTCCAGGTCGGACGCAGCAGGACGGTGCATGCCGGGGATCTTCACGTAGCCGCCGAGCGGAATCGCCCCGACTCCGTACTCGATCCCGTTGCGCGTGACCTTCACCAGCGCCGGCGGGAAGCCCAGGTAGAACCGGCGAGGCCTCATACCAACCGCCCGCGCGACGAAGAAGTGGCCGGCCTCGTGGAAGAGGATCAGAACCGCGAGACCAAGGATGGAAACGAGGATGCTCACGCGACCTTCAGCGCGTCCTCGACGTGGCGGCGCGCCGCCTCGTCCGCGGCGACGAGCTCCTCGAGATCCCGCGCGGCCGATCCATCGACCGCAGCCAACGCGTCCTCGACCACGTCGGCGATGCCGAGAAACGGCAGCCGTCCCTCGAGGAACGCCGCGACTGCGACCTCGTTGGCAG
The DNA here is from genome assembly GCA_963779965.1 of uncultured Actinomycetes bacterium. GTDB lineage: Bacteria > Actinomycetota > Thermoleophilia > Gaiellales > Gaiellaceae > 3-1-20CM-4-69-9. The sequence goes on from CAWAAP010000004.1 coordinate 228,380, forward strand.
CGTTGAACGCGCAGGGATAGGTGCCGCCCTGCTCTCCTGCCTTCCGCGCGTGCGCGAGCAGCGGAAACGTCTTCAGGTCGGGCGGCTCGAACTCGAGCGTCATGCCACCGGCGACATCGAGCGGCGGGATCGGGGTGGCGCTCCGCTCTGGGTACGTGAGGGCGTACGAGATCGGCACACGCATGTCCGGATACCCGAGGTGCGCAAGCGTCGCACCGTCCCGGAAGCGGACGAGCGCATGCACGACCGACGTCGGGTGCACGACGACGTCGATCTGCTCGTACGGGAGGCCAAACAAGAAGTGAGCCTCGATCAGCTCGAGGCCTTTGTTCGCGAGCGTCGCAGAGTCGACGGTGATCTTCGGGCCCATGTTCCAGGTCGGGTGCGCCAGAGCTGCAGCAGGCGTCACGTCTTCCAGCTCGTCGCGCGAGCGGCCACGAAACGGTCCGCCCGACGCCGTGAGCACAAGTGAGTGGACCTGGTCGACCGAACGGCCTTCAAGGCACTGGAACGCTCCCGAATGCTCGCTGTCCACCGGAATCAGCCGGCCACCGCCGCGTCGCTGCGCGGCCAGTGCGAGCTCACCCGCAGCAACGAGGCTCTCCTTGTTCGCAAGTGCGAGATCGACGCCGTGCTCGAGGGCCCACAGCGTCGCGGGCAATCCTGCGAAGCCGACCACCGCGTTCAGGACGAGGTCCGGCTCGGCTCGCTCGAGCAGCTCGGTGAGGTCGCCGCCTGCCTGGGTCAGGGGCGCAAGTCCGTCGACCGGCTGCGAGCCCGATGCGGCGGCGCAAAGCTCGAGCCCGGGATGCGCGCCGATGACCTCCAGCGCCTGGCGCCCGATCGACCCGGTAGCGCCAAGGAGCGCGATCCTTTTCATCACCCAGGGAAGTGTAGGTTCGCTGCGATGATCCGCCTCGGAACACCTGATGACGCCGAAGGAGTTGCGAGAGTTCACGTGGAGACCTGGCAGGCCGCGTACGCACACGCCCTGCCCCGCGAACAGCTGCAGGCGCTGTCGCTGGAGGATGCAGTTGACCGGTCCCGGCGTTGGCCACCCACATTCGTGGCAGAGCAGGATGGGGAGATCCTGGGCTTCGTCAGCGTCGGCTCCAGCCGAGACCCCGGGACCGACGGTGAGCTGTTCGCAATCTACGTCCACCCACAGCACTGGGGGACCGGCACGGGCCGCGCGCTGATCCAGGCAGGCGAAGACGAGCTCCGAAGGCTCGGACACCACGATGCTGTTCTCTGGGTGCTGGACGACAACCCGAGAGCACGACGCTTCTACGAGCTCGCCGGCTGGTCGCCGGACGGCGCCGCCCGCGAGATCCACATCTTCGGTTTCGATGTCGCGGAGATCAGGTACGCGAAGCGGCTCTAGGCCTGGTTGAACGCGCGCAGCAAGTAATACGAAGCCACGACTGCGAAGAGCAACGAGTCGATCCGATCGAGGACGCCGCCGTGCGCCGCCAGCAGCCGGCCGCTGTCCTTCACCTGCATGTCTCGCTTCAACGCGGACTCGAAGAGGTCGCCGAGCGGCGCTGCGATTGCGATCACCGACGCCGAGCACGATCGACTGCCAGATCGAGAGGTAGTCCTGCTTGTACAGCGCGACGAAGGCAACGAAGACCGTTGCCAAGGTTCCGAAGAGGAAGCCTTCCCAGGTCTTCCCCGGGGACAGTGCAGGCGCAAGCTTGTGACGACCCACCAGCCGGCCCGCAAAGAATGCGCCGATGTCGCCGGCCCAGACCGCCAGGAGGATGGTGAACGTCACGAGCTCCCCGTCGGCCGGAATCTGCCGCAGGAGCAACAGGTGTGCAAGGCACAGGCCGATCCAGGCTGCGCCGAGCACCGTTGACGCAATCGCAACGGTGGCGGACTGACGCGTTGTGGCAATCCAGTGCAACAGGAACGCGAACACGATCGTGCTGAGGAACCCCGCCACCGTCCACTCGAGGCCGGCCAGGTGTGCGCCGAGCAACGACAGAATTGCTCCCGCATACGCCGCGAGAATGACAGGACGCAGCGAGCGGATCATCAACGCGTACTCGTGCAGCGCGAGAATCGCAGCGACGCCCGCGAGCGCGAATAACCACCAGCCGCCGGCCCAGACGATCACCAGCACGAGCGGCAGGCCGACGAGCGCGACCACGACGCGCGAAACTAGGGGTGCCATTACCTACCTCCCGCCGAAGCGGCGCCGGCGGCTGGCGTAGTCGTCGAGAGCGGCGCGGAGCTGGTCCTCGCCGAAATCGGGCCAGAGGGTGTCGACGAAGACAAGCTCGGCGTAGGCGAGTTGCCACAGGAGGAAGTTCGAGATCCTCAGCTCGCCGGAAGTACGGATCAGGAGGTCGGGGTCCGGCATCTCGGGCGCATTGAGGTAGGTCGCGAAGGTCTCCTCGTCCACCTCTTCGCCGCCGGCAACGGCGCGGTTGGCGGCGTCCACGATCTCGGCACGCCCGCCGTAGTCGAACGCGATCCAGAGATTGAGAGTGCGGTTGCCCTCGGTCTCGCTCTCGAGCGCAGCCATACGCTGTTGCAACGGGGCCGGCGCGCGGTCGCGACGGCCGATGAAGCGCGTGCGCACTCCCTGGCGCACGAGGTCCGGCAGCTCGCGCTCGATCGTTTCCGTGAAGATCTCCATCAGCAGCTCCACTTCGGCCGGCGGACGGTTCCAGTTCTCGGTCGAGAACGCATACACCGCAAGCGAATCGACGCCGAGGTCGATCGCCGCTTCCACCGTGCGCCGCAACGCCTTCGTGCCGGCCCGGTGACCGGCGGCGATCGGCAGCCCGCGCTTGCGTGCCCAGCGCGCATTGCCGTCCATGATGATCGCAACGGAGTGCGCGACATCCGGCAGGTCGGGCTCGGCCGCGGGCCGGACGTGCCGCAGCGTTCTGATCTTCGTGAGGATGCTCACCGCAGTCGCGGAGGCTAGTGCCGCACGGGCACTAAACCTCCATGATCTCCGCTTCTTTGTGCTTCAGCAGTTCGTCGATCGTCTTCGTGTGCTCGTCGGTCAGCTTCTGCACGCGTTCCTCCGCGCGGTGCTCGTCGTCTTTGCCGACCTCGCCCTTCGCCAGATCCTTGAGGTGCTGGACGGCATCCCGACGAACGTTTCGCACCGCGATCCTTCCCTCCTCCGCGATCTTGCGCACGACCTTCACCAGTTCCTTGCGGCGCTCCTCGGTCGGCTGGGGCATCGGCAGGCGGATGACCTTGCCGTCGTTCGACGGCGTGAGGCCGAGATCCGATTCCAGCAGAGCCTTCTCGATCGCTTTGATCGAAGTCGGATCGAACGGTTGGATCGTCAGCATCCTCGGCTCCGGAACGTTGATCGTCGCCAGCTGCTTGAGCGGGGTCTGCTGGCCGTAATAGTCGATCTGCACGCGGTCGAGCAGCGCAGCTGACGCGCGCCCGGTGCGCACGGTGTTGAACTCCGTCTTCGTGTGCTCCACGCTCGCATCCATGCGGTTCTGGGCGTCCTGGATGAACTGGTCGACCGTGGCCATCAGCGCTCCTCCTTCGCCGGCGTCGAGATGATCGTGCCGATGCGCTCGCCGGCGATCACACGGCGAATGTTTCCGTCAGCAAGCGCGAAGACGTAGATCGGCAGATTGTTGTCCATACAGAGGGAGAGCGCCGTGGTGTCCATCACCTTGAGGCCGCGCTCGATCGCTTCTCGGTGCGTGAGCTCGGGGAGGAACTCGGCGTCCGGGTCGACCCGCGGATCGTTTCCGTACACGCCTGTCGTGCCGTGCTTCGCCATCAGGATGGCGTCGGCGTTGATCTCCAGGGCTCGAAGAGCGGCCGCGGTGTCGGTCGTGAAGAACGGGTTGCCCGTGCCGGCCGCGAAGATCACGACGCGGCCCTTCTCGAGATGCCGGATCGCACGTCGCCTGATGTAGGGCTCGGCAACCTCCTTCACTTCCAGCGCGGAGAGCACACGTGTGTCGGCGCCCCGGTCCTCGAGTGCGTCCTGGAGCGCCAGGGAGTTCAGCACCGTCGCGAGCATCCCGGAATAGTCGGCCGTCGCGCGGTCCATGCCTTCGGCTGCGGCCGACATGCCGCGGTAGATGTTGCCGGCGCCGACCACGATTCCGGTTTCGACCCCGGAGGCTTGCACGTCGACGATCTCCTCGGCGATGGCGTCGATGGTCGCGCGGTCCATCCCGTACTCCTGGGCGCCCATCAGCGACTCGCCCGAGAGCTTGAGCAGGATGCGGCGAAAGACCGGGCTGCCGTCGCCGGTATCCGCGATCGCTTCCTCCGACTGGACGGTCATCCCGTGAGGGCGAACCGCTCGAACTCGAGCACCTCGGCGCTCTCCTCGGACAGCGCCTGCCCAACGGTCTTCCCGGTGTCGTGAATCCAAGGCTGTTCGGTCAGCACGCGATCTGCGAAGAAACGCTTGTTGAGCATTCCCTCGACGATCTTCTCGCGTGCCTGCTCGGGCTTCGACAGCACCTCGTCCGAGTTCGCGAAGATCTCGCGCTCTGACTTCACGACGTCCTCCGGGACATCCTCCCGCCCGACCCATTGGGGCGACGAGGCTGCGATGTGCATCGCGATCTTGCGCGCGATGTCGCCCGAGCCGCCGCGAACCTGCACGAGCACGCCGAGCTTGTTCGCGGGCGGGTGCGCGTAGCCCTCGATGAGTGCGCCGTTGACCGCCTCAAACCGTGCAGCACCTGCGACGACGATGTTCTCGCCGAGCTTGCCGGAAAGCGCCTTGCGCTCTTCGTCGAGCTGGGACGCCGCATCCGGTCCGGCTGCTTCGACGGCCTCGAGCACCTTCTTGGCGAACTCGAGGAACTCGTCGTTGTTCGATACCGGTTCCGTCTCACACCCGACGGCGACCATCGTGCCCTGCTTGGCGTCGTCGCCAATGCGGTAGCCGACCTTCCCTTCGGTCGTGGCGCGGCCTGCGCGCTTCTCCGCGCTCGCCATGCCGCGCTCGCGCAGCAGGCGCTGGGCGGCGTCCATGTCGCCGTTCGTGTCGACCAACGCGCGCTTGACGTCCATCATCGGTGCGCCGGTCTTGTCGCGAAGCTCCTTGACGAGTGCTGCACTGATGACCGTCATTCGGCCGGCACCTCCTCGGCCTTGCGTCTCCGCGACGGGCTCCGCCTCGGCGTCTGCGACAGGCTCTTCAGCCGCGACGGCCGCCTCCTCCGGCGGCGTCGCGCCGTTCTTCGCCGGCGTGAAGTCGGCAGGGGTTGCCTTCTGCTGCCCCGCCTCGATGCCGTCGGCGATCACGCGCACGATCAAGTCGCAGGACCGGATCGCATCGTCGTTGCCCGGCACGACGTAGTCGGCCTCGTCCGGGATCGCAGTTGGTGTCGACGAGCGCGATGACCGGCAGGCCGAGCCGTCGAGCCTCCCGGACAGCGAGCTGCTCCTTCTTCAGGTCGACGATGAACACGGCGTCGGGCTGGCGCTTCATGTCGGCCACTCCGCCGAGATTCGCATCGAGCTTCTCGAGCTCGCTCAGCATGGAGATGCGCTCCTTCGCCGGAAGCAGGTCGAGCTGGCCCTCGTCCTTCAGCCGGCGCAGCTCGTGCAGGCGGTCGATGCGGTCGGAGATGGTGCGCCAGTTCGTCAGCAGACCACCAAGCCAGCGATGGTTGACGTACGGCATGTTGACGCGCTTCGCCTGTTCCTCCACCGCGCCCTGGCTCTGCTTCTTCGTTCCCACGAACAGGACCGAGCCGCCCCGCTCGGCGATGTTTCGCGCGAAGGCGTGAGCCTCTTCCAGCAGCTGCAGCGTCTGCTGCAGATCGATGATGTAGATGCCGCCGCGCTCCGTGAAGATGAAGCGGCGCATCTTTGGGTTCCAGCGTCGCGTCTGGTGGCCGAAGTGGACTCCAGCCTCCAGTAGCTCGCGCATAGAGACGACGGACATTGGGATCAGGTCCCCTTTCTGGTTGATTTGATTGCTGCCGGTGGGGCCTGGCTGGAACCGGCATCCGTCGAACGCCGGCACCGCCACCCAGACTGATCCGCCGGGTCGGGTGCGAAAAACCGCTGCATTCTAGCGACTACTGCAGTGATGCGTCGAGTCTGGGCGCGGCTGCCAGAGGCCTGCGCAGTGCGAGGGGGATCGAGGGGCAGCGGGCGAGTCCGGCGGCACGCGTCCACGCGCTCCTCCGCTGAAGGGATGCGGGAAGGCGAGCCGCCCCGCGTGGAGGAACTGGCGCTCCAGGCCGAGCTCGCGTGGCCGTCCGTAGACGGTGTCGCCGGCAACAGGGAGACCGATCGCCGCGAGGTGCACGCGGATCTGATGGGTGCGCCCGGTCTCGAGCCTGACGTCGAGGAGCGTGTGACGACCCAGAACCTCCCGCACCTCGAAGTGCGTGATCGCCTCACGCGGCTTGTCGGTGTCGAGCGACTGCCGTAGCGGGTCGCGGCGGTCGCGTCCGATCGGCGCCTCGACCCGGCCGCTGCGCGATCGCGGTCGTCCGACGACCAAAGCGGTGTAGTGCCGTTCCAACGCATGGCTCCGCACGAGATCCTGCAGACGCGCATATGACTCCTCCGATCGCGCGACGACCATGAGCCCGGAGGTGTCGCGGTCGAGCCGGTGCACGATGCCGGGGCGACCCGCATCTCCCCCGGCGATGTCGTGTGCGAGCAGGCCTTGCACGAGTGTGCCGGTCGCGTGGCCGGATGCCGGGTGAACGACGAGGCCCGCGGGCTTGTCCACGACCATGAGGTACTCGTCCTCGTAGGCGATGCGCAGGTCCATCGGTTCCGGCGCGAGCTCGGTGGGCTCTTGCTGCGGCGGTTCGAACTCCACCTCTTCGCCGCCGGCGAGGCGCTGGCTCTTGCCGAGCGGCCGGCCGTCGACGAGCACCGTCCCCGCCTCGAGCAGCCGTTCCGCCACCCCACGCGAGCCGATCTGCGGCAGGGAGGCGAGGAAGCGGTCGAGCCGCTCGCCGGCCGCCTCGTCAGGAACGCGTTGCTTCACGCACGCGCTGGGGCCGGGACGACTGTCGGTCCGAGGCCACGAGCGCCAGCAGCAGAGCCGCTACGCCTACGACGATGAATGTGTCGGCAAGGTTGAAGGCCGGCCAGTACTTGAAGTCGAGGAAGTCCGTGACGTGGCCGAGCCTGACGCGGTCGGTCAGATTCGAGACGCTGCCGCCGATCACGAGCCCGAGTGCGACGGGCAAGACCGGATGCCGGGAGCCCGAGCGCGCGAAGAAGTACAGCATCCACGCGACCGCGAGACCGGTCAGGAGGATGACGAGCGACGTCGCGCTGGCGAAGAGCCCGAAGGCGATCCCCGAGTTCGTGACGTGATGGATCGAGAATGGTCCGACCACGTGCACCTGGTCGTTCAGGTCGAGCCGGCTCGTCACGATCGACTTCGTCAATTGATCCGCTGCGATGCCGGCGAGCGCGACTGAGCCGAGACTCAACCATTGCGGCCAGCTGGCGCCGAGCCGCCGCTCGGCGACGGAGATCGGCGTCAAGCCGTCGGTCGTCGATCCGACCCGGATGTCTGCGGCCCGCGACGACAGCCGCTCGGTCACCCCCGCTGCCGATCGCGCGCGCAGCCGATGCAAAGCGTCGCCCAGGGCAGCGCCTCGAGGCGCTCTTCGGCGATCTGCTTGCCGCAGTTCGTGCAGATCCCAAAGGTGCCTTCCTCGATGCGCCTCAGCGCGGCCTCGATCTCCTCGAGGACGTGTTCGGAGTTCTCCTCGAGGGTGTAGTCGAGCTCGCGATCGTACGTCTCGGTCGCGGTGTCGGCGAGGTCGTGAGCCATCTCCTCGCCGGCCTCTTCGGCGAGATTGCCGGAATTCTCCGCCTGAAGGTTCTGAATCGCCGCCTCGACGCGCGTCTTCTCTTCGAGCAGAGCCTCGCGAAACCCGTCGGTCTCGATTGCGGTCAACTGTGGTCCTTTCCGGCCGCCGACGAGAGGCGCCGTTCGATCTGAGTCGGGTCGAGGCCTGCCAGCTGGACGATCTTGTCCCTTGCACCGTGACCTGAAACGAGTGTCACCGCGTCGCGCGGCAACGAGAGAGTCTCGGCGAGCAACCGGACGACCGCCTCGTTCGCGCGACCTCCTTCCGGGGGAGCGGCAACGCGCACCTTCCACGCCTCACCGTGGCGGCCGACGACCTGGGCACTGTTCGCGCCAGGGGATACACGCAGCCGCACACGCGTGGAAACCGCTTTCATGCAGGGAGTCTAGCTTCGTAGTTCGCTCAGGCCGCCTCCGCCTCGGCGCTCTTCTCTGCGGGCACCTCATCGACGAGCGCAAGTGCTGAGCGCAGAAGGGAGCGCATCCGCCGGACTTCCGTCAGGAGCCGGTCGTGATCCGCGCGCGCGGTTCGCGTGATTGCGCGGGCCTCGGAGCGCGCCTCTTCGACGATCAGCTCCGCCTCTCTCCCGGCCTGCTCCTTGAGGGTGACGGCAGCCTTCTCGGCCGAAACAAGTGTGGTGCGCAGGAGCGATTCGAGCTCGCGATAGCGAACGAGATCCGCCTCGAGCTGCTCGACCTTGTCGGCGAGGTCTGCGCGTTCGCGCCAGACGTCTTCGAAGCTCGTGACGATTTCGTCCATGAGCCCGTCGACGGCCGCCCGCTGGTAGCCGCCGACGCGGCTTTTGGCGGGCTTGAGATGTCGGATTTCAACGGGAGTAAGGGTCATGTTCTCCCTCCCCTTTCAGTGCAAGCGGTCGAGGATGCTGAGGATGACTCTCAGGAAGATGTAGAGAGACGCCACGCCGATCACGGGCGACAGGTCGAGCGGCCCGAAGGTCGGCAGGACGCGGCGCCAGAGCCGCAGGTACGGGTCGCACACGTCGTACAGGAATCGCTGGATCCGGTTGAGCCACGGCGAGTACGGCAGCCGTACCCACGAGGTGATGATGTACGCGAGGATCAGCAGCGAGTAGACGGTGACAAAAACCTGCACGAAGCCGGCGACGCTGTCGACAGCGTCGTAGAGCAAGCCAAGCATGGCACCGTCGGCCATCACACCCAGTTCGGCGTCATGGCCCCGGTTCCTTGCTCAGGCCTGGTTGAAGAAGCCGCCGCGCTCGAGCAGGCGCGCGCGCTCCTCGGCGGACACCTCGACATTTCGAGGCGTCAGCAGGAAGACCTTGTCGGCGACGCGCTGCATGCCCCCGTCGAGGGCGTAGGTCAGTCCGCTGGCGAAGTCGATGAGGCGCTTCGAGAGATCCTGGTCAGAGCTCTGCAGATTCAGGATGACCGGGATCGACTCCTTGAACTTGTCAGCAATCTGCTGCGCGTCGTTGAAACTTCGCGGCACGACGAGGTGGACGCGCACGGAGGCCGGCGACGGCACTGCCGCGACGCGTGGGCGCAACACAGCGGTCCTGTCGTTTCCCCCCGCCGGCTCCGGGTCGGTCCAGTCGTCGAACTCCCGCTCGCGCCGGCGTGGGGCCAGGCGGCGCACGTTGGGCCGGTCGGCATAGCTGCGCTGCAGGTCCTCGTCCGTGACGTAGGCGTCCTCGTCCCAGTCCTCCTCTTCAGCGATGCCGAAGTAGACGAGGGTCTTGTTCCATACGTCTGCAAAGCCCATCTGGCGCGAAATGTTACTCCCCGTACAGGACCGAGCCCACGCGGACGAGCGTTGCTCCCTCCTCCGCAGCGACCCTGTAGTCCTGACTCGTCCCCATGGAGAGCTCCCGCAGGCCGTGCTGTTCGGCCAATTCCCTCAAGCGCGCGAAGTAGGAACGCGACGCCTCTGGATCAGCGGTCTCGGGGGGCATCGTCATCAGCCCGCGCACGTCACCGTAGAGCTCGAGGAAACGCGGCAGGTCAGCGGGAACGATGCCGGACTTGGAGGACTCTCCCGCCAGGTTCACCTCGACGAGCGCCGGGACGGTGAGACGGCCCGCCGCCGAGTCGGAGTCCAGCGAGTGCACGAGCTCGCAGATGCGATTCACGACTTTCGCCTTGTTGGACTGGAGATGGCCGATGAAGTGCCAGCGGAATGCATCGCCGTATTCGGCGTGCTTTCGCTCGAGCTCCTGCGCGCGGTTCTCGCCCACGACCTCGATGCCCGCATCGACGAGCACGCGCATGTCTTCGAGAGCGACGTACTTGGTCGCGGCGACCACGGTCACGCCGTCGCCGACCTCCGAGCGAATGCGCTCGTAGTTTGCACGTACCGCGTCAGGCGACATAACCGATCACTCCCTGACGTCCGGTTACCGGTCCGTCGCGGCGATGCGAGAAGAAGCGCACCGGGTCGCACGCAGTACACAGGTCGAGCCGCTCCACGCTCTCCACTCCCGCGGCACGCAGCACGCGCTCCGCGACCGTCCAGAGATCGAGGTTCCGACCACGGAGGGCCTCTTCGCCAAAGCGGGCGCGATATGAGTCGGCAATGTCCTCGCCGACCTCGTAACAGCAGGGCCCGATCCCGGGACCGATCACCGCGGCGAGCTTGCCGCCGAGCGCGGCGACGCCTGCAGCAACGATGCCCTCGAGCAGTCCCAGTCGTCCCGCGTGCAGGAGGGCAAGCGCCGGCTTCTCTCCGTTTCGGCGCGCGAGCGCTATCGGCAGGCAGTCGGCTGTCACCTTGAGCATCGGGATGCCGGGCTCGTCGGTCCAGAGGCCATCGCCTTCGCGGCTGCGCTCGCCCGCCTCGGCGCGGTTCACGGTGGCAGCGTGCACCTGCCGGTTCATCGCCAGTTGCGCGGAATCGGCGCCGGCTGCCTCGCAGAGCCTGCGCCGGTTCTCTTGCACATTCGCGGGCTCGTCGTGAGTCATGAGGCCGAGGTTGAGCGAATCGAAGGAGCCTTCGCTGACACCGCCAAGTCGCGTCGAGAAGGCGACCGCATAAGGCCCGGCACATCCCATGAAAGGAGCGTGACGCTCATGGGCAGCCTTTGCCCAATGAGCGAGGAAGGGCCCGGGGGAAACCGTGAGGTTTCCCCTCTTCTCCTCAGCCCACGCGGCGATCTCAGCGGCGCGGGGGCTGAGGCGACCTAAAGAAGGGAGCTCGTGAGGGAAACATGGTTTCCCTCACGGAGCGAGCCGAAGGCGAGCGACGCTCATCGAGTCCGCGGGCGCGCTCGAGCAAGCGTTCACGTGTGTTCAGCGCGGGATCGTCGACGACGGCGTCGAGCAGTGCGTCAAGGGCAGCTCCGAGCTCGGGCCCCTCGCCGTAGCCGAGGGCGATCAGGTCCGACCCGTCGACCGCGAGATCGGCGAGCCGGTGCGGCTGGGCGCGTTCCTGTTCGAGCAAGTCGCGTAGCCGGGAGACAGCCTCGAGCTCTGCCGGTTGCACCCGCTTGCCTCGGAGGTCCGCCTCCTTGTGTGCGACGAGATCGAATGCAAGCTCGTCGCCGTGCGCTCGCAGCATGCGACGCGCGAAGAGCTCGTCGACCTCGTCCAGTGGAAACGCGTGCGCGCTCACGAGCCGAGTCACGTACGTGCGCAGCTTCGTCGGGTACCGCAACCGCCGCATCGCCGCGGCCGCGAGCTTGGCTCCGCGCTCCGGATGCTTTCCGTTGGCCGTCGGCTTGCCGAGATCGTGAAAGAGAGCTCCGAGCCGCACTGCGAGCGGCGCGCCAGCGTCAGCCGCGGCTTGCACGACCGCGAAGATGTGCTCGTCGAGCGGCAGGTGCTGCCGTTCGCTGTCCTGCTCGAAACCGATCGCCTGCTCGAACTCGGGCAGAAGCGCGACGAGCACCCCCGTGTCGCGGGCAAGCCGCAGTGCCCGCGCCGGCTCCGCGCCGAGCAGGAGCTTCGAGAGCTCGCCCATCCCGTCCGCGCCGAGCCCGCCCCCCACGCGCTCGCCGGAGACCAGCGCGACGCTCGAGGCTTCGGCGCGCATCTGCTGGAGCGTCTCCGCGTCCGGCTCCAGACCGAGCTCGGAGACGAAACGCAGGCCCCGCACGAGACGCAGTGGATCCTCGGCGAAGCTATTTGGCCGAACCGTGCGAAGAACGCCGTTCTTCAGATCCGCCGCTCCTCCGAATGGATCGACCATCTCCCCCGTCTCCAATCGGCGTGCCATCGCGTTCACGGTGAAGTCGCGCCGCCCCATGTCGTCCTCGATCGAAAGCGCCGGGTCGGCGACGATCTCGAAATCGTGGCGGCCAGGGCCCGTGCTGCGCTCGACTCGAGGAGGGGCGAACTCGATTCCCGCCGGCGCGAGGCGGCGAAGCTCCCGGTCTCGCGGATAGAGACGCGCGCCGACGCGTCGCCCCGCCACCTCGAGCTCCTCAACCTTCCCGTGCGGCTCGAGTGCGGCGTGCAAGCCCTCGTAGTCCACTCCCGGCACGACGAAGTCCGCGTCCCTCGCCGACTCGCGCCCGAGCAGCTCGTCGCGCACCGCGCCACCGACGAGGTACGCGTCGAGGTGCAGCCCTCGCACGAAATCCTCGATTGTCCGGTCCACGGATTATTCGATTGCGATTGCTTCGATCTCGACCAACAGGCCGGGCGGAAGCTTCGCCACCTGGAAGGTCGAGCGGGCGGGCGGCTGGTCGCCCACGTGCCTTGCGTACACCTCGTTCATCCCCTGGAAGTCGTCCAGGTCGGTCAGAAAGACCGTCGTCTTGACGAGCTTGTCCATGCCGCTGCCCGCCGCCTCGAGGATCGCGCGGAGATTCATGAGCGTCTGTTCGGTCTGCGCGCGGATGCCATCACCGACCGGTTGGGGATTCTCGGGCTCGATCCCGACCTGGCCTGCGACGAACACGAATCCGTTCGCCTTGATCGCCTGCGAGTACGGAGCGCCCTGAAACGGTGCCGGCGCGAACTCGGTGCGTACGACTTCTTTCATTCGCCTTCCCTCCTCCGAGGTCGACATGCCTGCGCAAGGGCGACGCCGAGCGCCTTGAAGATCGCCTCGAGGACATGCTGCGTGTCCCGCCCTTCGACGAGCCGCACGTGCAGCGTCAAGCCCGCGGCCTGCGCGAACTCTTCGAGGAAGCGTGCCGCGAGGTCGCCTGCCAGGCCCGCGATGCGTGCCTGCGAGAGATCGACATTCGAGACGAGCAGCGGCCGCCCCGATGCTTCGAGAGCGACGTGTGCGAGTGCCTCATCCGCGGGAACCACGGCCGAACCGTGGCCGCGGGCTCCTTCGGCGCGGAGCGGCTCGGCGAGCGCCTCGCCCAGCGAGCGGGCGGCGATGGTGATCTCGGCCTCCGGTGCACCGGGCGCCACCTCCAATGCGAGGTCGAAGGACGCATGAACCGCCAGCGCCGACAGCAGGTGGTCGAGCACGGGAACGCCGGTGGCGATGTTCGTTTCGCCGCGTCCAGCGACGTTGACCCGCGCGCTCGCGCGGCCCTGCCCGGTCGCAGCCATGGTGGGGGAGCGTACCGGGTTTACCGGCGGCCTTAGCCGTCGATGCGATCGATCTGCGCACCGAGCGCGCGCAGGCGTTCGTCGATGCGCTCGTAGCCCTTGTCGATCTGGTACACGGCGCCGATCGTCGACGATCCTTCCGCGCAGAGGCTCGCCAGCAGCATCGCCATTCCAGCCCGGATGTCGGGGCTTTCCATCCGCTGCCCACGCAGCCTCGCGGGGCCGGTGATGACGGCACGATGCGGATCGCAGAGAATGATGCGCGCCCCCATGCTCACCAGCTTGTCGGTGAAGAACAGGCGGTTCTCGAACATCTTCTCGAACATGAGGATCGTCCCGTGCGCCTGAGTCGCAACCGTGAGCGCGACCGAGGTCAGGTCGGAAGGAAACGCCGGCCACGGCCCGTCTTCGATCTTGGGGACGTGACCGCCGAGATCGTCTTGCACGACGATCTCCTGGCGCGGCGGCACCCGAACGAGGTCGTCCCCGAGCTCCACGTGAACGCCGAACTTCTCGAAGCCATGCAGGATCGACACCAGGTCGGCCTGCTTGACGCCGTCGATCGTGACGTCGCCACCGGTGATCGCTGCGAGACCGATGAAGCTCCCCACCTCGATGTGATCCGGTCCGATCTCCCATTCACCGCCGCGCAGCGACTCGACGCCGTTGATGCGGAGGACGTTCGACTCGACGCCCTCGATCTCCGCGCCGAGCGAGCTGAGGAAGCGACAGAGGTCCTGGACGTGCGGCTCACACGCGGCGTTGCCGATCACGGTCTCGCCCGGCGTGAGCGCGGCGGCCATCAAAGCGTTCTCGGTGGCCATCACGCTCGCCTCGTCGAGAAAGATGTTGCTGCCTCGTAGCGAGCCGCCGCGCATCTCGTAGCGGGGGCCGATCTCGATCTGGGCGCCGAGCTTGGCGAAAGCGTGGATATGCGGATCGAGCCGGCGTCGGCCGATCACGTCGCCCCCGGGCGGCGGCGCGCTCACGCGCCCGACACGCGCGAGGAGCGGGCCGGCCAGCAGGAACGATGCCCGCATCCGGCTACAAAGCTCCTGGTCGAGCTCGTGCTTCAGGACCGCCGCTGCATGAACCTGGACGTCGTTGGGCCCAACCCACTCGGCCTCGACTCCGATGTCGTTCAGAAGCTCGATCATCGTCTCGACGTCGACGATCCGCGGAACGTTGTGCAGGAGGACCGGCTCGGCGGTGAGCAAGCAGGCGGCAAGGATCGGCAGGGCACCGTTCTTGTTGCCGGACGCCCGGATGCGTCCTTGGAGCGGCCGCCCGCCCTCGATGACGAAGCTCTCGGCCGCCCGCCCGATGACGGCGGTCTGGGACATCGCGGTAGCCTACCCAGGCCGTGGAAGCGACACGCGAACGGGCCTGGGAGACGCTCACCAAGTACACGCAGAGCGAGGCGCTCCTGCGCCATGCGCTCGCCGTCGAGGCGTCAACCGCGTGGTACGCCAGGCACTTCAACGAGGACGAGGAGCTGTGGCGAGTCGTCGCGCTCCTGCACGATTTCGACTACGAGATCCATCCGACGCTGGACAAGCATCCGCAGGACGGGGCGGCGATCCTGCGGGAGGAGGGCTATCCGGAGGAAGTGATCGAGGCGGTGCTGTCGCACGCCGAGCATCTGGAGATGCCACGCGACACGCAGTTGAAGAAGACGCTGTTCGCCTGCGACGAGCTGTCCGGCTTCGTGCACGCGTGCGGGCTCGTGCGGCCGACGGGCATCGACGGGCTCGAGCCCAAGTCCGTGAAGAAGAAGCTGAAGACACCGTCGTTCGCGGCCGGGGTCCATCGCGACGAGGTGTATGCCGGCGCGGAAGGACTGGGGATCGACCTCGACGACCACATCCGCAACGTCGTCGAGGCGCTGCAGCCGATCGCTCCGGAGCTCGGTTTGCGCACCGCGGACACGGCGGCGGAGGCATCGTGACCCCGCAGCTCGACGTCTTCGGGATCGTCGTCAGCGACATGGCTCGATCGGTCGCGTTCTACCGCCTGCTCGGGCTCGACTTTCCGGAAGGCGCGGAGAGCGAACCGCACGTCGAGGCGCCACTTCCGGGCGGCATGCGCTACGCGCTCGACACGGAGGACACCATGCGGGCGTTCGACCCCAGCTGGAAGCGGCCCTCCGACGGTCACGCCGTCGGTGGAGCCTTCCGGTGCGACTCGCCGGACGAGGTCGACCAGGTCTATCGCGACCTTCTCGCCGCAGGCGCATCCCCACACAAGGAGCCGTGGGATGCGTTCTGGGGCCAGCGCTACGCGCAGCTCAAGGACCCGGACGGGACCGTGATCGATCTGTACGCAGCACTGCCTGACAGCTAGCCGAGGCCCACGACGAGACGGTCGATGTCCTCGCCGCTCGTCCACCAGCCACACGAGGCGCGTAGCCACCCGGTCCCCGGTAGATCGCGCACGATCACTCCCGCGTCGTAGAGCCGCGCGGCTTCCTCTGCCGCGTCACGCGCGGGCACGAACGAGACGAGCGTGCTCTCGCCCCCCTCCGCGACGAGCTGGAACCGCTCACGCAACGCACCGCGACAGACCTCCGCCATCTCGGCGGCGCGCTCGAAGCGCCACTCGGGCGCAACGGCGAGCGCCGCCTCGAGGCCCGCGAGGCTCGGCGTGGCCAGCCAGCCGGAATCGAATCGCGCCGCGCCCTCGGCCGGCACGAAGGTTCCGTCCGGCTCCAGCGACTTCTGCGAGAAACCACTCGGGATGCCAACGCCGAGTCGTTCCGGATCGCGGACATGAAGCGCGCCGAGCGGCTCCGGTCCGCACAGCCACTTCTGGCACGACACGGTGTAGTAGTCGAGCTCACCGACGTCGACGGGAATCACACCGACTGATTGCGCACCGTCCACGAGCACCGGCAGGCCACTCTCGCGTCTCAGCTCGTCCACCGGCATCACTTGCCCGGTCGTCCAGAGAACGTGCGACAGCGCGAGGAGCTTCGTCCGCGGCGTGATGCACGACAGGATCGTCTGCAGCGCATCCGCCGTCGGTCGCGCCGCCACCTCCGCAACCCGAACGCGCGCACCCGTGACGTGCAGCGGCAACAGCAGGCCGGGGTGCTCGGAGTCCGTCGTCACGACCTCGTCGTCAGGTCCGAGCTCCAACCCCGAGAGGACGATGTTGCAGCCGTCGGTCGTCGAGCTCGTCAGCGCCACTTGAGCCGTTGAGCTGCCGATCAATGCCGCAAGCTGCTCGCGCAGGCGAGCACGGAGCTCGAGGACGCTCATGAACCACCCGTGACCCCCTCGTCCCTGCTCCTGGTCGAAGCGAAGGCGTTCCTCCATGGCCGCGAGCGTGGGACGCGACAGCGGGCCGAGCGTCCCCGCGTTGAGATACGCGAACCGTTCCAGCACCGGGAAAAGTGCGCGGGCCTCGTCGAACGTCATGCGACCTCCCGCTCGACCGGTGCGTGATCCGACAGCAGACGACCTTCGTAAAGGCGCCGCTCTACCGGCCAACGCAGTGGCGGCGCGGCGTCCAGGCCGCGCACGAGGATGTGATCGATTCCCGTCGGCGTCGGACCGCTGAATCCCCATTCGGCCGCGGTCAGGTCCGCGAGCGTCCGCGAGTTACGTGTGCTGAGGTTGAAGTCTCCGCAGAGAAGAACCGGCTCGCCCGGCTTTGCCATCCCGTCGACGAACACGGCTGCGCGCAGCAGCTCGGCGTCCGGGATGCGCTTGTCGGGAAAGCCCGTTGCGTGGAGGTTGCCGATGACGAGCGTCTCGTCCCCGCGCTGGACGCGCACCGCGTGACCGACGCGCCGCTCCTTGCTCCACGCGAGCCGCTCGATGGGTCCGAGTTCCAATCGCCGCGCCTGCGCGCGACGGAAGCGGAAAGGGTTCAGGATCACCTGCCGATGCTCTCGGACCTGCAGCTCAGGGTCGAGCAGGATCGCATTCGCCTGTCCGGTGAACGCCGAGCGCAGCAACCCATGGTGGAGCTCGGTGAGCACGCGGCCGACCTCGGCGGTCGAAGGGAACGGGCCGAGGTGTGGACGCTGCGCGACCGCCCCGACGGCCGGCATCCCACCCCAGTCGTCCAGCTGTCCGAGTGCCCAGACCGGCACTTCCTGCAGGCAGAGCACGGCGGGGCGATCGGCACTGGCAAGCCGGACCATCTCCTCGAGGAACGCTTTCCGCCCGGGCGGCTGCGTGTTCCCGTGGAAGAGGTTCCAGGTCCGGACAAGCAGGCGTTCTACTGTACTGCCGATGCGCGTCGTCATCTCGGACCCGCCCGCGTTTACACCGGCCTACGACCACGAGCTCGCCGCCGCTCTCTGCCCGCCGCGCGATCGACGTCGAGCTGGTCACGTCCCGGTTCCGCTTCGGCGACACGCCGGCTCCGGTCGGCTACCGGCGCAGCGAGCCCTTCTACCCCGTCTCCTCGAGAATCTTCAGACGCTCGCGGTTGCGCATCCCGCTCAAGGTCGCGGAGCACCTGCCGGGGATGGCGGCATTGCTGCTTCGCCGGCCCGACGTCCTGCACGTGCAATGGCTGGCGGCGCCCCAGCTGGATCGGGTCTTGCTGCGCCCGCGCGTGCCGACCGTGTTCACGGCTCACGATCTGCTGCCGCGGCGGACGGCGCGGAAGCAGGGTCTCTGGAAGACACCTCCTCGCCCGTTTCGACCGCGTCGTCGTTCACAGCGAGCACGGACGGGAAAGCCTCGCCGAGCTCGGCGTCGACGCGACCGTCATTCCGCATCCAGTCTTCCCCAGCGATCCAAAGCGTGCCGACGACGGACATACGTTGCTCAGCCTCGGCACGATCAGGCCCTACAAGGGACTCGGAGATGCGATCGCGGCGACAAAACAGATCCCCGGCGCGCGTTTGCTCGTTGCGGGTGATCCGGTGGAGTCGGTGAACGGCTACCGCTCCGAGGCCGGTGACCTGGCCGAGTGGCGGCTCGGCTACCTCCCGCAACACGAGCTCGAGCGCGCACTCGGCGAGTCGACCCTCGCCCTCTTTCCCTACCGGCCGGAGCTCGACCAGAGCGGCGCACTCCTCCAGGCCCTCGGCGCTGGTGTGCCGGCCGTGGCGTACGACGTCGCCGGAATCGCGGAGCCGATCGAGAGGTTCGGCGCAGGACGCGTCGTGCCCGCCGGCGACGTCGAGGCGCTCGCCGGCGCCGCGCGCGACTTGCTCGAGGATCCCGCCGCACTGGAGCGCGCCCGGGCGGGTGCCCGGCGTGCGCGAGACACGCTCACGTGGGACGCCTCGGCCGAGGCGCACATCCGGCTTTACGAGGAGCTCCTGTGAGGGTCAGGCGCGCACGCTTTTCGGAGCTCATCGATCGCCAGCTCGACATCTTCGAACGTGAGCAGCGCGGGCTCATCGAAGACTGTGTCGCGGCCGAGCGGGCGTACAACCGGGCGCCCCGTGACGAAGCCGAGGAGCGCTACGGCGACTACGTCGATCTCGTCGAGACGGGCACCGAGGTACTGGCCGATCTCCGTGACAACTTTGCGACGACGCTCGAGGAGGATGCAGCCGACGAGTACGAGCAGGCATTCAACCAGGCCGTGCTCCGGCGCTTCCGGCGCTTCGCACTCGAGATCGAGGACCGCTGATGGCGCGGATCGAGGACTACGGCCTGATCGGCGACCTGCAGACCGCGGCGCTCGTCGGACGCGACGGGTCGATCGACTGGGCGTGCTTCCCGCGCTTCGACTCCGGCGCGTGCTTCGCGGCGCTGCTCGGCACCCCGGAGCACGGACGCTGGCTCCTCGCGCCGCGATCGGACGCGTGGGAGGGCAAGCGCCAATATCGCCCGCGCACGCTCGTCCTGGAGACCGAGTGGGAAACGGACACCGGGGCCGTACGCGTGATCGACTTCATGCCCCCGCGCGGAAAAGCACCGGACATCGTGCGCATCGTCGAAGGGTTGGGCGGCCACGTCGAGATGTTCTCCGAGCTCGTCATCCGCTTCGACTACGGCGGCACGATCCCATGGGTCCGGCGGATCGCGGACGGCCGCATCGCGGTCGCCGGGCCGGACGGCCTCTGCTTCCGCACGCCCGTCGAACATCGCGGCGAGAACCTGCGCACGCTCGGCGAGTTCACCGTACGAAGAGGCGAACGCATCCCCTTCACGCTGACCTGGTACCCGTCGAACGAGCGGCCGCCGCGGGCGATCAACGCGGAGCATGCGCTGAACGAGACGGTCGAGTACTGGCAGACCTGGGCCGATCGCTGTGGTTACACGGGGAAATGGAAAGAGGACGTCCAAGCGTCGCTCGTCGTCCTGAAAGGACTCACGTATGCGCCGACCGGCGGAATCGTGGCCGCTGCGACGACGTCCCTGCCGGAGAAGATCGGCGGGGAGCGGAACTGGGACTACCGCTACTGCTGGCTGCGCGATGCGACGCTGACCCTGCTGGCCTTCCTCAATGCGGGCTATCTGGAGGAGGCTCGCGCCTGGCGGGTCTGGCTGCTGCGCGCGGCTGCGGGTGACCCGTCGGCGCTGCAGATCATGTACGGCGTGGCGGGCGAGCGGCGGCTGTTCGAGCTCACCCTCGACTGGCTCCCCGGCTTCGAGGGCTCGAAGCCCGTGCGCGTCGGCAACGCAGCCGCCGGACAGTTCCAGCTCGACGTGTATGGAGAGGTGCTCGACGCACTGCATCAAGGCCGCGTCAACAAGCTGGAAACGTCGAAAGAGGCGTGGGCGCTGCAGCGCCGGCTGCTCGGCTTCCTCGAGGACGCGTGGAAGGAGCCCGACGAAGGCATCTGGGAGGTGCGCGGCCCGCGGCGGCACTTCACGCACTCGAAGGTGATGGCCTGGGTCGCTTTCGACCGCGGCGTCCAGGCTGTCGAGCGCTTCGGACGCAACGGGCCCGTCGAACGGTGGCGCTCGATTCGCACCGAGATCCATCGGGAGGTCTGCGAGCAGGGTTTCGACGTCGAGCTCAATTCCTTCACCCAGTTCTATGGCTCGAAGCGCCTGGACGCGAGCCTGCTGATGATCCCGCTCGTCGGTTTCCTCCCCGCCGACGACCCACGCATGGTCGGCACCGTCGCCGCGATCGAGCGTGAGCTCGTGCGCGACGGTTTCGTCTACCGCTACTCGCACGACGAGAAAGCGCGAAGCGTCGACGGGCTGCCGCCCGGCGAGGGCGCCTTCCTCCCCTGCACGTTCTGGCTCGCCGACAACCTCGCGCTTCAGGGCCGGCTCGACGAGGCGGAGGAGATCTTCGAGCGTCTGCTCGCGCTACGGAACGAGGTCGGGCTACTCGCCGAGGAATGGGATCCAAAGGAGCGTCGCCAGCTCGGCAATTTCCCCCAGGCATTCACGCATGTGGCCCTCGTCAACACGGCCTTCAACCTCGACCGGCAGGAACACGGATCGCCCATGGAGCAGCGATCGCCCGCGGAGGAACCAACGGCGTACTGAGTCTTGTATCCGTCGTCACCTCGCTTTACCATTCGGCGGCCGTTAGTCATTCTCTTTGGAGGGGTCCATGCTCAGACGCAGTGTTCTGCTTGCCGCCGCGCTGACAGCGCTGGCAAGTGTTCTCGTCATGTCCGCCCAGGCAAGTGGACCTGGGGCAGATCGCTATATCGTCGTCCTCAAGAACGCGGTCGACTCGAACGCCGTTGCGAATCTCCACGCGGTGCGTTACGGCGCAAGCGTGGAGCACGTCTGGTCCTCCGCGCTGCACGGCTACTCCGCCGTGATTCCCAACGATCGCGTCGCCGCCCTGCGAGCCGATCAGAACGTGGCGTACGTCGAGCCCGACGGGATCGCGACTACAGCCGCACAGACTCTTCCGTGGGGCGTCGACAAGATCGACGCCGACGTCAGCTCCACGCTCGCCGGTAACGGTTCAGGTGCGATCACCAACGTCGATGCGTATGTCATCGACACCGGGATCGACACCTCGCACCCCGACCTGAACGTGGTGGAGTTCAGGCAGTACGCCAACGGCCCGCCACGGGATTGCAACGGACACGGCACGCATGTCGCCGGAACGATCGGTGCCAGGGACGACGCCGCCGGCGTGGTTGGCGTTGCGCCCGGTATTCGCCTCCACGCGATCAAGGTGCTGAACTGCGCGGGGAGCGGCAGCTGGTCCGACGTCATCTCCGGAATCAACTACGTCGCCGCTACGACCACACGGCCGGCGGTTGCGAACATGAGCCTCGGCGGTCCGCAGAACACCGCGGTTGACGACGCCGTGAAGGGCGCCGTCGCCAGGGGCGTGTTCTTCGGAGTGGCTGCAGGAAACGACGGAGGGAACGCCTGTGGGCACTCGCCCGCAGCCGCGGGAACCACGAGCGGCGTCGACACCGTCGCCGCGACCGATAGCAGCGACACCGAGGCGTCGTGGAGCAACTACGGCAATTGCGTGGACATCTGGGCTCCCGGTGTCAGCATCTACTCGACGTACAAGAGTGGAAGCTATGCAACGCTTTCCGGGACGTCGATGGCGACGCCGCATGTCGTAGGCGGCGCGGCTCTCTACCTCTCCTCGCATACGACCGCGAGCCCGGGAGCGGTTGAGACTGCCCTTCGCAACGCTGCGACTACGACGAGCAAGAAGAGCAAGGACGGCCGCACGATCATCCGCGAGTACGTCGGCGGGTTCTAGCTCGGACTATCGATGACCGAAGTGGTGGGCGCCGGGCAGACTGGCGCCCACCTCGGTCTCCTGTGAGACCTGCCGCGCAAGCGCGCCCAGAGTCTCCAATGAACGGACGAGAACGTTCTGGTTGCGCTCGATCCGTTCGAAGCGGCCGCGCGCGAGGATGAGCGGCTCGCCGCGCACGATCGCACGATGCTTGTCGTACACCGACGGCGGCACGATCAGGTTGACCGGCCCGAACTCGTCCTCGATCAGCATGAAGACGACACCGTTCGCGGTCGCGGGCCGCTGTCGGGCGACAGCCATCCCTGCAATCGCCACCTGTGCGCGATCCGGTGCCTGTTCGAGGTCTCGCGAGGAGATGACGCCGGCCGGCAGATGCGCCCGCAGGAGCTCGAGCGGATGCACGCCGACCGAGAGGTTCGTCGTGCGGTAATCGGCGAGCATGCGTTCCCAGACGGTCGGCTCCGGAAGGTCAGGTGTCGCCGCAGTGGGATCGAGCGGAAGCGCGAGCTGCTTCTCCTCACCGCCCGAGCCGGGAACGCTGTGCGAGCGTGGCACGAGGCCCAGCTGCCAGAGCAGCTGTCGTCTGGGCATTCCGAAGCAGTCACAGGCACCGGCAACGATCAGCGTCTCGAGGCCGCGCTCCGACAACTGCGTGCGCTGCGCCAGGTCGCGCACGCTCTGGAACGGGCCGTCCCGCTCGCGCTCCTCTACGACCGCCGTCGCCTCCGGTTCGCCGATGCCGTTGACGTAGTCGACGCCGATGCGCACCGCGCCGTCCTCGACGGTGCACTTGGCGGAGCTGACGTTCACATCAGGCGGACGTGTCTCCACTCCACGCCGCTGGCCGTCTCGAACGAGCGTCGCCGGCGGATAGAAGCCCATCGGCTGCGCGTTGAGGAGCGAGCACAGGAACTCGGCTGGATGGTGGTGCCGCAGCCAGGCGGATTGGTACGCGAGCAACCCGAACGCCGCCGCATGCGACTTCGGGAACCCGAAGCCCGAAAAGCCGACGAGCTTGTCGTAGACCATGTCCGCGGTCGTCCGGTCGACGCCTTTGCTGCAGCGCGCCTGCGACGAAGCGCTCGCGATAGGCCTCGAGCGCATCGTGCGAGCGCTTGCGGCTCATCGCGCGACGCAGTCCTTCCGCCTCCCCCACGCTGAAGCCGGCAAGCGCGATCGCGACCTCCAGCACCTGGTCCTGGAACACGACGACCCCGAGCGTCGAGCGGAGGCAGTCTGCGAGCAGCGGATGATCCGCGGGCGGGACGAACGACGGGTCCTCGCGCAGGCGCTGGCGATGATCGATGTACGGATGGACCGCCTTGCCCTGAATCGGCCCCGGACGCACGAGCGCGACCTGGACGGTGAGGTCGTCGATGTTCTCGGGACGCGTCCGCAGCAGGCTCTGCATCTGGGCTCGGCTCTCGATCTGAAAGTCACCGATCGTGTCGGCGCGCTGGATCTCCTCGTACACGGCCTTGTCGTCGAGCGGGATCCGGGAGAGGTCGATCGGCTTTGCCCTGCGAAGTGTGGGCGCTCGATCTGGTCGACGCAGTCCTCGACCGCCGAGAGCATCCCGAGGCCGAGCAGGTCGATCTTGAGAAAGCCGGCGTCGGAGCACGAGTCCTTGTCCCACTGACACATCTGCCGGCCTGCCATCGCTGCCGGCTGCACGGGCACGAGCTCGATGAGCGGCCGCGACGAGATGACCATCCCGCCGGGATGCTGCGAGATATGGCGCGGCAGGCCGGCGATCTCGTGACAGAGCTCGGCGAACGCGCGCCAGCGCGGCGACATCATCTTGCGGTCGGCGTCAGGGAGCAGCTGCAGCTCTTCGGCGACGCGCTTCGCGTTCCAGCCTTCCGACACTCGTGCGATGCGCTCGAGCTCCGCGTACG
Organism: uncultured Actinomycetes bacterium; assembly: GCA_963779965.1. Taxonomy (GTDB): domain Bacteria; phylum Actinomycetota; class Thermoleophilia; order Gaiellales; family Gaiellaceae; genus 3-1-20CM-4-69-9. Next base: position 252,200 of record CAWAAP010000004.1, read on the forward strand.
GAAGACCGAGAGCCTTGCCGACGTCGCGGATCGCGCCGCGGGAGCGATACGTCGAGAACGAGGCGACGAGCGCTGCGTGCTCGCGACCGTAGCGTTCGGTGACGGCGACGATCAGCTTCTCCCGGATGTCACGCGGGAAGTCGAGGTCGATGTCCGGGACCGAGTCGAGCTCGCGGTTGAGGAAACGTCCGAGCGAAAGCTCGGCGCCGACCGGATCCACGTGGGAGAGACCGGTGAGGTAACAGACGAGCGAGCCGACCGAGGAGCCGCGCCCACGGCCGGGCGGCAACGCGTGACGCGGTGAATCGCGGCCGCGCACCTCGAGCGCGCATTCGCGTGCGAGCTCGAGCACGTCCCAGTGCAGGAGGAAGAACCCGGCAAGCCCGAGCTCGTCGATGAGCTTCAGCTCGTCCTCGAGCCTTGCACGCGCCTCGCGGCGGAGCTTGTGACCCGTCGGATAGCGCCCCTCGAAGGTGCTGTTGCAGACGTGCGCAAGCTGGACGATCGCCGGCTCCGGGCTGTCCGAGAAGTCGGGGTAGCGGTAGCCGAGCTCCTCTGTCAGGTCGAAGCGAAGCCGCTCGGCGAGCTCGACTGTGCGGGCAACCGCAGCACGATCCTCCGGAAAACGCTCCACCACTTCCGCCGGCGAGAGCAGGACGCACTCGTGATTGCCACGGCGCTCGGCCTCGCAACCGTCGAGGGCGCTGCGGTGACGGATGGCGACGAGAACGTCCTGCAGGGGTGCCCGCCGCGGATGGTGCGCATGAACGTCACCGGTGACGATCGTCCGGACGCCGAGCGACTCGGCAAGATCGCGCAGGCCTGCATTGCGGCGCGCGTCGCCACGCTCGTACGGACGCTGGAGCTCGACGAAGAAGCGCTCGCTGCCGAATGCGCCGGCCAGTCGCGCGGCAGCATTCGGGTTGCGCACCGCGACTCCGTGCCGCGCGCAGCCGGAGAGGCAGACGAGCCCGTCGTTCAGCTCTTCGAGCAGGCCTTGGTCCAGTGCGGGATCCGCCGCCGGCTGGGATTCCCTTCCGATCGGTCTCGTGTGTGCGTGCGCCGCCGTGATCAGCCGGCAGAGGTTCGCGTAGCCCTTCGCCGTCTCGACGAGGACGGTCACGTGCGAGCGGTCGGCGAGCGTCAGCTCGGCGCCGGTAATGGGGCGCACGCCGAAGTGCTTGGCCGCGTGCGCGAACTCGAGCGAGCCGTAGACCCCGTCGTGGTCGGTGAGCGCGAGTGCGGGATAGCCGAGCTCGGCGGCGCTGACGGCCAGCTCCTCCGGCAGCGACGCCCCGTCGAGGAACGAGTACGACGAGTGGGCGTGCAGCTCGACGTAGGGAACCGTGCTACTCCTGGCGGCACCCGGTGAGAGCTTGTCTTTCTTCCGTGTCCGGTGAGGAAACTCGGGCTGCAGCTCGACCGTCATACTCGGCCGCGATGCCAGGAGTCGTGCACAGACCCGGCGAGGGCGAGGCGCTCTTCGGCGGACGGATCGTCATCAAGGCGAACTTCGGCGAGATCTGCATCACCGAGTCGCTTTTCCCTGACGCCCGCCCCGGAGCGGATTCGCACTTCCACCGGCAACACGCGGATTCGTTTTACGTCCTCGAGGGAGGGCTCGCGGTCCTGGTCGACGACGAGGAGAAGATGCTCTCCCCGGGCGCGTACGTCTGCGCTCCACCGGAGGTCGTGCATGGGTTCAGGAGCACTTCTCGGGCGCGGTTCCTCAACTTCCATACGCCCGACGGCGGTTTCGCACGGAATCTGCAGGAGCGAGATCGCGGTGAGCCCGGGGGCTTCGACAGCATCGACGCTCCGCCGGGGAGCGGGCTCCCTGGAACGGACGCCGTCTTCTTGCCTCCCGGCGAAGGCGAACGTCTCGAGGGGAAGAACCGAATCGCGACGATCAAGATCGGCCGAGAGGAGCTGGCCCTGATCGAGTTCGAGCTCGAACCCGGCTTCGAAGGGCCCGACCCCCACACCCACGACGACCACGTCGATTCGTTCTACGTGCTCGAAGGAGAGCCTGAGTTCCTCGTCGAGGACGAACGGCTTCGCCTCGGAGCCGGCTCGTACGTCGCTGCGCCGACCGGCGTCCTGCACGCGTTCTCGAACCCGGGTCCGGACCGCGCACGGCTGCTCAACGTTCACGCGCCGAGCCGCGACTTTCACGACGATCTGCGTCGGATGTCGAGCTGAATGACCGCTGAGCTCGTTCACCTCACCGTCGTACCGAACGCATACGAAGCGGAAATGCTCTGCGCACTCCTGCGAACCGAAGGGCTCACATGTGATCTGCGGCCGACGAACCTCGGCGTCGGAATGATGGACGGCTTGCCGGGCGGTGGCCCGAAGGAGATCGTCGTTGCAGAACAGGATCTCGCCAGAGCTCAGGAAATCCTGACGGCGTCTCGCAACGACTGATCCCTCGTTACGCCCCCCGCTGCGTGAACCAGCAGGCTTTGCTCCTCGTCGCGAAAGACAACGGCGTTCTCCCCTGACTGCAAGACGACCTCGAAGTAACGCCGGGACACCGGCTCCTCCGTCCACCACCGATCCACTACTCGCCACTCCTCGCGAACCACCTCGACGACTAGGCGATTCACCCGCACCGGCGTTCCGTCGACGCGGGCCTCGACGACCGCCGCCCGCGGCTCGTTTAATCGTCCCGCGGAACGAACAACGCGCGCGCTTCCGGAATGCGAGACCACGGCGCGACCTCCACGACCTGGTTGACCGACCCCGAGCCGGTGCTGGCGCGCACCTGACGCAGGCCCTCCCGTAACCGCACGTCGAGCTCTCCACCTGCTGCAGGCAGAAGCTCGAGCTGCTGCCCGTCGTGCTCGGTCAGCTCCACGAGCTCGAGTCGCAGCTCGACCACCGGCGCAGGCAGATCTGCGAGCTTCGGCCCGAGCGCGGCCTTGATGCGATCGAGCTCGGTCGTCGGATCGCGAAGCGTCGCGCTGCGCCGCCACGACCCGCCGCCGACGAGCCGCGCGGAGAGCGCGAGCTTGCGCACGAACCGGTTCCCACGCTCGGGCCGCGCCATCAGCGTCTCGACGAGCGCGCCGAAGGCACGACGCAATGTCAGCTCGTTGCCGACCGCCTCCGGAAACTCCAGCGCTTCGACGATCTCCGCCGGCGGGCGGCGACCGCGAACGCGCCCTGCCTTGCCGCCTCTCGCCAGGCCCCAGGCGCGCCGGCCGTCCGGCCCCAATCGTTCGGCCACGGCGCCACCTGGTAGCCCAGCAAGCTGTCCGACGCGCTTCACGCCGAGCTCGTGCAGCTCCGCGCGACGGCGCGGCTCCATCGGCACGAGCTCGAGCGGCAGCGGCGCGAGGAAATCCCGCAACCGCTCGTCGGAGACGACCAAGATCTGCCCGGGGCGCGCGACGTTCGCTGCGGCCAAAGCTGCGAACCGGCGCTGCGCTGCGCCCGCACGTGGATCCCAGGCAGTACCGACGGCGGTGAGCGCGCGCCGCAGCGCAGGCTCGAGCCCGCCGTACAACCTCTCCACCCCTCGCGTCTCGAAGTAGACGCAACCGACTCCGGCCGGATCGACCGCGAAGCCCGTGTCTTCGAGTGCACGCAGGATCTCCTCCCATGCCTGCTCCGCCATGGCCGGGTCCTGCTCGACCAGGACGAGCTCCGGACATGTCGCGAGCCCTTCGCCGAGCCGCATGCCCGGGCGGACGCCGAGTCGCTCCGCGGCTGCGGTAACGGGGCCGAGCACAGGCTCCGTTCCGGCCACAGGCGACAGGGCGGCCGGACGCAGGGCGAGGCCCGGCTGCTTCCGCAGGGCCGCCCGCAACTCGAAGCCGGGGATGAGGAGGCAGGCGATCATGGGAACGTATGTTCTACACGAACACCTGTTCGCTTGTCAAGCCGGGAAGTATCCCTTCTCTGTAGAGGCCTCCCGCGTTGGGATAGACCAGCGCATGTTGGGCCGCTCGGCCCATTTCGCTGTCCTTTCGGTCCTGGGATCGTCGAGCAGCCGCAACCAGGCGGGGGCTTGCGTCGAAGGTCGATGACCTAGCGCTCGACCCGCGACTGCGCCCTCGCCTGGGTGGCTCTGCGCGTCAAGCCGCTCTCTTCTCCAGAGGGTTACCGCCAGACGTGGCGAAAACGGTCAACCCATGCGTGCCAGGGCGCTCCTTGCTCTGCCCCTGATCCTCACCGCCGCGGCAATCACCCCCCGCGCCTCGGCGGCCGATGCGGGCGTCGCCGCCCTTCAGGTCGGCCTGCGCTCGCATGGGCTTTATCAGGGCCCGATCGACGGGCTTACCGGACCGGGTACCGCAAAGGCGGTTCGCCGCCTTCAGAAGCGCGCCCACATCTCCGTCGACGGCGTCGTCGGCCCACAGACACGCAAGGCCCTCGGCCGCTTCGCAAGCCACCGGCTGGGGACCCGCAGGCTCGAGCTCGGCAACAAGGGCTGGGACGTCGCGTCCTTGCAGTTCCGGCTCGCCGAACATGGCTTTCCGTCCGGTCCCTTCGATGGGATCTTCGGCCCGCACATCAATGCGGCCTTGCGCCGCTTCCAGGACTGGTCCGCGCTGAAGGCAGACGGCGTCGCCGGCTCGGCGACGTTGGCCGCACTCTCTGCACCTCCGCCGACGATTCCGCTGCCACTCGCCTGGCCGATGACTGCGCCGGTGCTCGGCGACCGTTTCGGGCCCCGCGGCGTCCGCTGGCACTCGGGCATCGACCTTCCTGCGCCGATGGGTGCGCCCGTCTACGCCGCGCGGTCCGGCCGAGTCGTCTGGGCCGGGTGGCGCGACGGCGGCTGGGGATTCCTCGTCGTCGTCGCCCATGGACACGGCGAGCGCTCGATGTACGCGCACCTCTCACGGATCGACGTGCGCCTCGGCGTCTGGGTCGGACAGGGCGTCCGGGTCGGTCTCATCGGCGCGTCCGGCGACGCGACCGGCCCCCACCTGCACTTCGAGGTCCGGGTCAGAGGCGCCGCCGTGGATCCTCTACGAGCGCTCCCGTAACGCCTAGGAGAACGTCACCAGGGCGTCGTTCATCTTCCGCGCGCCGTCGGCACATGCACCCCGTGCAACCGGGTCCAGCTTGGTGCACCCTCGTTCGCGGAAGGCTCCGTTCGTGACGACGGCGAGCGTTCGCCCCAGCCACTCGTAGCACCCACGTCGCGCGGCGCGTTCGATGCGACCGCACTCGCGGATCAGCCGCAGCTGCCCCGCCGGCTTCCCCGCCAGCGCCTGATCCGGAACGCCGCGCAGGCAGGCGGCGGCATCCTCCCCGCGCAGGTGCGGCACAGACTCCGATCTGGTCGAACGGGTTCGACGAGATCGTGAGCGCGGCCGCACTGATGCAGCCGAATCGCTCGATTGAATGCAGACCGCGACACGACCGGCGCAGATCGGCTGCGTTCCGCACCGGGAGAGAAACCGGCTGCTCGAGGAAGTAGCGGTACCAGCACGGTCTGACGTAGGTCAGGCGCCCGTCGCACAGCACGCGTGGCGAGATCGCCCCGCGGGGCTTCGTCGTCCCGTCGGCGCCGCGGAGCGAGATCCAGTAGTCGTGGAAGACACCCTGTGCGCAGTCGGGCGCGTATGCGCGCTGCAAAGCCCGACAGGCGCGCACTGCCTGCCCGATGTCGCCGTGATACGCCCGCAGCAACGCGTGACCGAGCCCGTGCACGCAGGTGTAGGAGCGATATCTCGTCGGCAGCTGCGCACACACACGCACGGCCGTCTTCCCTCCGGAGCGAAGAATCTCGGGACCGAGGTACATGACCAACCCCATGCCGAACCCCGCGGAACAGTTCGGGTTGTTGGAACGCGGAACGTACCGCTGGAGGCTGGCGAGCGTCACGCGGTGCTCGCGACCGAACTCCCTTCCCACCTGGTGCATCAACACGTGACAGCTCGCCTCCACCGGACCGCCGACCGCGACGACCCTGCGATCGATGCGCGGCAGCTCCTTGGCCGGATTTCCCGACGCGTCGATGTCCTCGCGCAGCAGTCTCACGTAGCAGCGGTACTGCGCTTCGAGATTGTGGATCTGCGTGCACTGCCAGAGCCAGGGTTTGCCGGTGGTAGCGCTTCCACCGCTCGCCGGCAGAACGAATGCCGGCCGTCAGCGCCTGCGAGCAAGAACACATATCTCACGAGATCGTGATCTCCGCTGCCGAACCGACCATGCCGGCGAGCCGCGGCACGACGTCCAGCACGTTCGCGCGAGCGCAGAACGCGATGTCGTCTTCCAGTCCAGGCGGCCCGTACGTGCGCGCGTTCAGCGCGTCCAGCGCGTTCGGAAACGCGCGCGCGATCAACTCCGCCCCGATCGCCGCGTCAGTTCGCTCGGATTGCACGAGCTGCACGATCCGCCCCGCGCAGTAGGCGTCGTCGAGCGCGAACGCCCCCTGAAAGCCGGCACACACGATCACCGCGTCGCGCTCTGCCGACGCGCGCGCGACCGCGTCGAGGTTCAACAGGCTGCCGAGCACGACCTCCTCACACCGCTCCGCAGTCTCCAGAATCGCCCGCGTTCCGTTCGTCGTCGAGAGGATCAGCGTTTCCGCCCGCGGCTCCAGGAACTCGCGCGGCGACGCGCCGACGTCGAAGCCCTCGACCTGCACCGCCTTGCGCTCCCCGCCGACGAGCGAGTCGGGGATCTCGGCACGCAGCGCCAGAGCGTCCTCGATCTCGGCGCAGCAGAGGACGCGCCGGTAACCCGATGCGAGCGCTTGCGCGATCGTCGAGGTCGCCCGAAGGACGTCGACGACGACCCCGATCGGAGCAGGAGCCGTCTCGGCGGGTGTGAATGCGACGTGAATGCGCGTCCAACTACGCTACTTCTCCCATGGCTGAAGCCGTCGAGCAGACCTGTTACCGCCATCCCGACCGGGTGACAGGTCTCTCCTGCTCGGAGTGCGGGCGGCCCATCTGCACGGAGTGCATGACGATGGCTCCTGTCGGGATCCGCTGCCCGGAGCACTCGGGGAAGCCACAAGGCGTCCAGCGCGTGACCAGAGGAGTCCAGCGCGCGGCCTTCGAGGGCACAGGCGCGAAGGTGACGAAGGCGCTCGTCGCGATCAACGTCGCCGTCTATGTCGCCGAACTGCTGACTGGAGGCGGAGTGAACGGCACCGGCAGCACGATCTATCTGCATGGTGTGCTCTTCGGCCCTTTGGTCGCACAGGGCGACTGGTGGAGACTGCTCACCGCCGCCTTTCTGCACTACGGGCCTGTCCACCTGATCCTGAACATGGTCGCCCTCTACTGGTTCGGCTCCCTGCTGGAGGAACGGATCGGCGCGGCCCGCTATCTCATGGTGTATCTCGTCTCCGGGCTCGCGGGATCAGCCGGCGCGCTGCTCTGGCCGAACGGTTTCCTGACACCCACGGTGGGTGCCTCTGGCGCGATCTTCGGGATCCTTGGAGCCGGGCTCGTGCTCGAGCGGCAACGCGACTACGTCTTCGGGGGGAGCGCCATGGGGGTGATCATCGTCAACTTCGTGCTCACATTCTCGATCAGCAGCATCTCGAAGGGTGGACACATCGGCGGCCTGGTGGGAGGAATCCTCTGCGCCCTCGGCCTGACTCGCTTCGGACGCGGAAGTGCCGCCTACGGTCGCCCTGGGTTGACTCGGCATAGCCACGATCGTGCTCGTCGGCGTCGCGTCGATCGCCATTGCGTACTGGCGGGTGACGACCTACAGCATCTAGTGGCAACCGTGCTCGTCGATGCGGAGAACGTGCGCCGGTCAGCTCTGGCCGAACATGCCCGGCGAGGAGCTCATGGAGCGGAGCGCAGCCTGGGGCGAGCACGAGGGACATGACGTGCAGGTGGTCTGGGAAGGCTCGGAGTCCGGCGACGACCAGATCGCCCGTCTCGCCAAAGAGCTCGAACCGCCCGTCTGGGTCGTGACCTCGGACCGCGGCCTGCGCGAGCGCGTGCGTGACCACGCAGAGCGGATTATCGGCGGCGGCTCGTTTGCACGGAGTCTGCGCAAGAGACTGATCTAGGCATCCCTCGATCGAGGCACCTCGTTCGAGGGAACTCTGACCGCACGACCTTGCCGATCCACACTGTGTGGCCCGGTCGCTCGTCGCTCTCGTTTCGCTCGTCTGCGTCAGCGCAGGCGCGGCTGCGCTTGCTCCGGCGACCGCTGTTGGACGCGTCGACCGCGATCGCCCGGCGGCCTCCGCCGGGTGGGTGCAAGTCAAGGCGCCGAAGCCGAAGCCCGAGCATGTGATCGCCGAGGTCCGCCCCGGTCACGCTCTAGCTCTGAGAAGTCGGCCGTTCGGCCCTGTGCTTGCGCGCGTGGGCTCACGGACACCCTTCGGATCGCAGCGGGCACTCGGCGTCGTGGCCACGCGGCACGGCCGCTGGCTTGCGGTCACCGACGCGGCCGTCGGAAACAACCGCATCGTGTGGGTCGACGCGAAGTCGGGCGCGTTGCGCTACACGCGTACGCCTCTGGAACTGGTCGTCGATCTTTCCGCACGCACACTGACGGTGCAACGCAACGGCTCGGCGGTACGCCACCTCAGCATCGGCGTCGGTCGCGCCGGCTCACCGACTCCGACCGGAACGTTCGCCGTGACGGACAAGCTGAACGGAAGCGCCTACAGCGCTGCGTACGGTTGCTGCATCCTCTCGCTTTCCGCAACGCAGCCGAATCTGCCCGTCGGCTGGACCGGCGGGAATCGCATCGCCATCCATGGCACGCTCTCGGCGAGCGACTTCGGCCAGGCCGTATCTGCGGGCTGCGTGCATGCGAGTGACTCCGACCTGCGCTACCTGATGCGCACGGTTCCGCTCGGCACGCCCGTCGTCATTCGACAGTAAGCGCGGGCTCGAGCCCCAGAAAGGCGCCGATCCGCTCGGCTTCGGCGTCGATCCCCACTCGTTCGGCACGCGTGAGCTTCCTGCTCGCCGTCACCCGGAGCTCGATGGCGTTTCCCACGCTTCTTGCGGTCCCAGAGCCCGGCAGCGATCCCGTCGATCATCAGAAAGCGGACGCCTGCGGGCCCTTCGTACTTGCCGCGGCCGTGGGCCGCAACCTGGAGACGTGCCGCGTCGGGCACAAGCTGGTCGCGCTCGCGGAAGCCCATCACGTAGACGTCGTACTCGGACAGCAGCCGTACGCTCGCTGCCGATTGCGGAAAGTCGGTGTCACCGGCGAGGACGAAGGCTTCGTGTCCTTCGACGTCCACCACCTCCAGCTCGCTCCCGATCGAGTCGAACAGCGCTCGCGCCTCGGCCGGCTTGAACTGACGTGACGCAAACCACTCCCCGAAATCCTTCGGCGTAGCCGGGCCGTACGTACGCAGGTAGCGGCGGCAGACCTCGCGCAGGCTTTCCTGCTCGTCCAGCTCTTCCCAGCGCTCCACCCACTGGTCCGGGCGGGCGAGCGTGATCTTGCTCCCCTGCGGCGGCCCCTGGCAGAGAACGGCGCCGCCGAAGAACGCGAAGCCCGACGAGCAGACGCCCGTGTGCCTTCGGGCCGATCGCGTTGCACGACCTGGGCTGCCAGCTCCTCGCGCAGCAGACAGCGACCGTCGAGCGCGTCCAACACCGCGTCGCGTATCTCTTTCACGTCATCGCGTCCGAGCGCAGGGTGCAGCTCACCTTTCGGATCGACCCAGGCTTCCAGCTCCTGCGGCTCGCCCGCCCACACGGCTCGTGCGGCCGCCAGCCACAGCGGCAGATCGTCGGCCGGATGGAGGTGGAGTGTCCCTCTCAAGGTCCATGCCTTCACGAGCTCGCGGCGCTCCCAGAGCGCGTCGCGAACGTCCTCCTGCGTGATCCCGCCGACGCGCACTGCGAGCTGCAGCTCCGCAGATGCCTGGACCTGCGCGTGCACGCCGCCGACGTCGTGAACGACCTCGAGCAGACGGTCGGGGCTCGCCCGCACCGTCAGGAAGCTGCGCGCAAGACGACGCGCGCGAACTTCGTCCCAGGTGGGCAAGGCGGCTAGAGGAACCGCTCGCGATCGACGAGCTTGCCGCCGGTGAGCCAGGCCAATGCGCCGCGCTCGAGAATCTGGACGTGCGCTGCCGCGGGATCGTCGTCTGCATGGTCCTCGCGGTACTTCGAGAGCCAGGCGCGGACCGCGGTGTCCGAGTCGATGCTCGCCACACGCTCTCCGTCGAGCAGGATCGCGTAGTCCGTCATCAGCCGCCTGCGGCTGCATACGCCACGGCTCCGCTGGCGGCGAGCGCCGCCTGTGCCGCAGCGAGACGTGCGAGCGGCACGCGGTAGGGCGAGCAGCTGACGTAGTCGAGCCCGAGGTCGTGGCAGAAGGCGACCGACTTGGGATCTCCCCCATGCTCACCGCAGATGCCGAGCTTGATGTCGGGTTTCGCCGACCGGCCCCGCTCGACCGCGATTCGCATCAAGTCGCCGACTCCGTCGACGTCGAGGGTCTCGAACGGGTTCTTCTCCAGCACGCCGTCCTCGAGGTAGTGCGTGAGGAACTTGCCCTCCGCGTCGTCGCGCGAGAAACCGAGTGCAGTCTGCGTGAGATCGTTCGTCCCGAAGGAGAAGAAGTCGGCGTGCTCGGCGATCTCGTCGGCGCGGATGCACGCGCGCGGCAGCTCGATCATCGTCCCGCAGAGGTACTCGACCTCCGGCGCCTCCTCCTCGGCAACACGGACGGTGAGCTCGCGTAGCCGGCGCAGCTCCTCCGCGAAGCCGACGAGCGGGTGCATGATCTCGACGAGCGGCGGCTCGCCCGTCCGCTCGTCGACCGCGCGCGCCGCCCGGATGATCGCCCGCACCTGCATCTCGTAGATCTCCGGCCACTGCAGGCCGAGACGGCACCCGCGGGTCCCCAGCATCGGGTTCGATTCCTGCAGCTGCCTGATGCGGCGGCGCATCCGCTCGTCCGTCGCGTCTTCGGGCGGAGGCAAGAACTCGTGCAACGGCGGATCGAGCAGACGGATCGTCACCGGGAGACCCGGCCATCGCTTCGAAGATCGCCTCGAAGTCCCCCTGTTGCATCGGGAGCAACCTGTCGAGCGCCTTGCGCCGCCCATCCTCGCTGTCGGCCAGGATCATCTCGCGCACCACCGGCAGGCGCTCCTCCGCCATGAACATGTGCTCGGTGCGGCAGAGGCCGATGCCCTGCGCGCCGAACTCGCGTGCTTTCGCGGCGTCCTCGGGTGTGTCCGCGTTCGCCCGCACCTTCAGGGTCCGGTGCTGGTCGCCCCAGCCGAGGATCGTTTCGAGGTCGTCGTTCACCTCGGGCGCCACGAGCGGCACCTCGCCGACGATCACCGCTCCGGTGCCGCCGTCGATCGTCAGCAGGTCCCCCTCGGACAGGGTCTGCTCACCGACCGTGATCGTGCGCGCGTCGAGGTCGATCGAGAGCCCTTCGCAGCCGGCGACGCACGGCTTGCCCATCCCGCGGGCCACCACCGCTGCGTGCGAGGTCATGCCGCCGTGCGCGGTGAGGATCCCCGCCGCCTGGATCAGACCGTGGATGTCGTCCGGCGTCGTCTCCCAGCGAACGAGGATGACGCTCTCCCCCGCCTTGCCGCGCTCCTCGGCCGCGTCCGCGTCGAGCACGACCGCACCGCAGGCCGCACCCGGAGAGGCGTTCAACCCTTTCGTGGCGACCTCCCACTCGGCGGCCGGGTCGATCATCGGATGGAGAAGCTGGTCGAGCTGCGCAGGATCGATCCGCGCGACCGCGTCCTCGCGCGAGATCAATCCTTCGTCGGCCATGTCGACGGCCGCCTTGACCGCCGCCGCTGCCGTGCGCTTGGCGGAACGCGTCTGGAGCAGATACAGCTCGTTGTCCTCGACCGTGAACTCGATGTCCTGCATGTCGCGGTAGTGCTCCTCCAGCCGGCGCATCGTCTCCGTGAGCTGCTCGAACGCAGCGGGAAGCTTCTGTTCCATGCGCGCGAGTGGCTCCGGCGTGCGAACACCCGAGACGACGTCCTCTCCCTGCGCGTTGGCAAGAAACTCGCCGTAGAGCCCCGGCTCGCCCGTCGAGGGATCGCGCGTGAACGCGACACCGGTGCCAGACTCGTCTCCCTTGTTGCCGAAGACCATCTGCACGACGTTCACCGCAGTGCCGAGCTCGTCCGGAATGTCATAGGTGCGGCGGTAGACCTTGGCGCGCGGCGAGTCCCATGAGTCGAAGACGGCTCGTACCGCACGCGTGAGCTGGTCGCGCGGATCCTGCGGAAAGTCGCGATCGGTCTCTTGGCGGTAGACGGCCTGGTAGGTCTCGATCAGCCCGGCCAGATCTTCGGCGGACAGATCGACGTCCTGTGCGGCACCTCTCGCCTTCTTCAGATCGGTGAGTGCCTGTTCGAACCGGTGGCCGTCGATCCCGTCGACGACCTCGCCGTACATCTGGATCAAGCGCCGGTACGAGTCGTTTGCGAAGCGCTCGTTCCCCGTTGCGCGCGCGAGCCCCACCACCGCCTCGTCGTTCAGCCCGAGGTTGAGGATCGAGTCCATCATCCCGGGCATCGACACCGCCGCGCCCGACCGTACGGACACGAGCAACGGGTCGTTCAAGTCACCGAAGCGCTTGCCCGTCTTCAGCTCCAGTGCGCCGAGGTGCTGCTCGATTTCCCCTTCCACCCCGTCCGGCAGGGCCTTGCCATTCGACATGTACGCGCGGCAGGCGTCGGTCGTGATCGTGAACCCGGCCGGAACAGGGACTCCCATCTGCGTCATCTCCGCGAGACCGATCCCCTTGCCGCCTAATAGCTCACGGCCTCCTTTCGAAGGCTCGTCGAAGTCGTAGACGTAGCGCTGGGGCAAGCGGGAATCCTCTCACAAATCCCCTGCAATACTCGGCGTTGTGCCTGAGCCGACAATCGTGCCGATGGGCGGGGCCCCAGACGAGACATTGCTCGAGTACGTGCTCGAGCTCGCACCTGGAAGGCGCTTGCTCTACGTACCGACCGCCGGGATGGAGAACCCCGACCGGACGGTTTGGTGGTACGAGCGGCTGCGCGGTCGTGCCGAGATGACGCACCTGCACTTCTTCCCCTGGCCGCCCTCCGGACTCAGGGAGCTGACGCTCGACCACGACGTGATCGTCGTCACCGGAGGGAACACGGCCAACGCCCTCGCGATCTGGAGAACGCACGGCTTCGACGAGATCTTGCGGGAAGCCTGGCAGCAGGGCGTGCTGTTGACCGGCTGGAGCGCCGGAATGATCTGCTGGTTCGAGCACGGCGTCACGGACTCGTTCGGTCCCCAGCTCGCGCCGATGGAGTGTCTCGGCTTGCTGCCGGGGAGCGCATGCCCGCACTACGACGGCGAGGAGCAGCGCCGTCCCGTCTACACACGACTGGTCGCGGAGGGACTGCCACCCGGCGTCGCGGCCGACGACGATGTCGCGCTTCGCTACGTCGGCACCGAGCTTCGTGAGGTTGTGACCTCACGCGAAGGCGCCGCCGCGTATCGGGTCGAGCCCGCCGGCGAACGAGTGCTCGAAACCAGCCTGTTGCGTTAGCGCCGGCGCCGGGCGCGGAACTCCGCCAGCCAGGCAAGGCCTCTCAGTCCCAACCAGATCGGCGTGAGTAGCACGTAGAAGACGACGAGGGCGACGCCGATGAAGCCCCACCACAAAGCCCAGCGCCACAAGGGCACCGGCGGCTTCGGTTTCACTTGGCCTCCGGCGCCGCTGCCTCCGCCTTCCGGCCCTCCACCGTGCGCAGGATCCGCTGGGCCGTCTCCTCGATCGAAAGCTCCGAGATGTCGATTACAGGGCACCCGAGCCGCTTCTGTACCGCAGCCGCCTCGTCGAGCTCGTCGTAGACCTCCGTCAGCTCCGCGTAGCGGCGGTTGTTGGCACCGAGATTGCGCACGCGCGCCCGCCTGATCTCGGCGAGGCGGTCCGCATGGATCGTCAGGCCGACGATCTTCGCCGGGTCGAGCTCGAACAGCTCCTTGGGTGGCTTGATGCCTTTCACGATCGGGACGTTTGCAACCTTGTGCCCGAGGTAGCCGAGGTAGATCGACAGCGGTGTCTTCGACGTGCGCGAGACGCCGACGAGCACGATGTCGGCCTCGTCGAGACCCGCCCCCACTCCGTCGTCGTACTTGACCGCGAACTCCATCGCCTCGATGCGGCGGAAGTAGGCGGGAGTCAACGGTGCCCGCGAGCCGGGGGTCATGCGCGCAGCCTGGCCCGACACTCGCGCGACGGCGTCGATCGGGTGGCCGAGGAGATCGCAGTAATGAACACGCGCGCGACGGCAGAGTCGGCGCATCGCATCCCGAAGCTCAGGATCGACGAGGGTGTAGATGACAACGGCCGCATGCCCGCGCGCGCTCAGCACGGCCCGTTCGAGGTCCGCGACCGTCTCCGCTCTGGTGTGCCGCACCTCCTCGAACGCCTGTTCCGGGAACTGAGCCTCGAGGGCAAGAACAAGGCGCGCCGCAGTCTCTCCCGTGGAATCGGAGACGATATGGAGCTCGACCGCAGGCTCGGCCATCCGTCAGAGGCTAGTGGCTAGAGCCAGGCGCACCAATTCACAAAGGCTTTACCGGATTCTGAGTGTCTTCTTAGATATCCCGGGAAGCCTCTTTAGATGTCTCCTCGAGGCCTCCGACCGCTTCTCGCCGTCACGGCGTTGCTCGCCGCACTCGTCTTCTCCGGGACCGGCCAGGCAGAGACGAGCTGCACCTCAGCAGTGATCAACGATTGGCGCGACGGCCGCATCGACGGGACCCATTCCGTCGCCTGCTACCAGACCGCGCTCGCACAGCTGCCGGAAGACCTTCGGATCTACTCGAGTGCCGAGAGCGACATCAAGCGGGCGTTGCTCGCGCGGAGCCAAGCGACCTTGGCTGCGCCGGCGAAAGAAGCTCAAAAGCCGGCTCGATCGAACGGCGGCAGCAACGGCGTGTCGCCACTCCTCGTCTTGGCGATCGCCGGCGCAATCCTCGCGGTGACGGGCTCGGCCTTCGCACTCGTGCGCTAGCACCGGCAGACACTCGGATAACGTCCCGGCTCGGATGGCCGTCGCTCGCAAGCTCACTCCCGTGAGGGAAACCATGTTTCCCTCACGAGCTCCCTTCTTTAGGGATCGCCTCAGCGCCCGCGGCGTGGCGACCGCCGCCGCGGGCGCTGAGGAGAAGAGCGGGAAACCTCCCGGTTTCCCCTCACGCCCCTTCCCCGCTCATCGGCCGGAGAACGGCCGATGAGCAACGACGTCACGATGGACAAGATCGTCTCGCTCTCCCGCCGCCGCGGGTTCGTCTTCCCGTCCTCCGAGATCTACGGCGGCATGGGCTCCACCTTCGACTACGGCCACTACGGCGTGCTGATGAAGAACAACATCCGGGAGCGCTGGTTCGAGGCGATGGTGAGAAACCGGGACGACATCGTCGCGATCGACTCCGCGATCATCCTTCACCCCAAGGTCTGGGAGGCATCGGGCCACGTCGGCGGCTTCACCGACCCGCTGATCGACTGCCGAACCTGCAAGCTTCGCTTCCGCGCGGACAAGCTGGAGGACTCGAACTGCGGCCGCAAGCCGAGCAAGCGACCCGGCGAGACGCCCGACTGCGATCTGACCGAGCCGCGGCAGTTCAACCTGATGTTCGAGACGACGGTCGGAGCGCTGCAGGAAGAAGGCTCGCGTGCGTACCTGCGCCCCGAGACCGCGCAGGGAATCTTCATCAACTTCAAGAACGTGCTCCAGATCGCGCGACGCAAGCCGCCGTTCGGAATCGCCCAGGTCGGCAAGTCGTTCCGCAACGAGATCACTCCCGGCAACTTTCTGTTCCGCGTGCGCGAGTTCGAGCAGATGGAGATGGAGTTCTTCGTCCCGCCGGACGAGGGAGAGAAGTGGTACCGCTACTGGATCGAGGAGCGCCTCAACTGGTACCTGCGCTACGGGCTGCGCGAAAGCAAGCTGCGTGTGCGCGAGCACGGCCCTGAGGAACGGTCGCACTACTCACAGGGAACAAGCGACATCGAGTACGAGTACCCGATCGGGTGGGGAGAGCTCGAAGGGATCGCCAACCGCGGCGACTTCGACCTGACCCAGCACGCGGAACATTCGAGGACGAAGCTCGAATACGTGGGGCAAGACGGCGAGCGCTACGTCCCTTACGTGATCGAGCCGGCGGTCAGCATCGAGCGGATCATGGTCGCGCTGCTCGTCGATGCGTACGACGAGGAGGTCGTCGGCGAACGCGAGCGAACGGTGCTTCGCCTCCATCCGAAGATGGCGCCCGTCACCGCGGCGATCCTGCCACTGATCGGCAAGAGCGACGAGATGGTCGCGAAGGCTCGCACCCTCTACGAGGACCTACGACGCAGGCACAACGTCGAGTACGACGACAACGGCGCGATCGGCAGGCGCTACCGCCGCCAGGACGAGATCGGCACACCGTGGGCGCTCACCGTCGACGAGCAGACCCTTACGGACGACACGGTCACCGTCCGCGACCGCGACTCTCTCGAACAGGAACGGATCCCGATCGCCGGTGTCCAAGACTGGCTCGAGGACGCACTCGAGCAGGACTGGAAGTCGCCGAAAGTCAGCTAGGCGCTGCGCAGCGTGCGCAGCCTGAAGTTTCCGAAGTACTCGTAGGCGGACGTGATCACCGCGAGCGCGTCTCGCGTCGAGCGCTCCGCGAGGCCCGCGTCCCGCGCTTCGGCAAGCGGACGTGCAAGCAGCGCCTCGATTCCCGCGATGCCCGCGGGTGAAAGCGCGAGCGAGCCACCGGCCGCGCAGTCGCTGCACACTGCGCCGCCGGCTTGCGGCGAGTACCCGACGAGCGGTTTGCTCTCTGCCCCGCAGTTCGAGCAACTCGTCAGGTGCGGTAGGTAGCCGGACAGCCAGAGCAGCTTGAGCTGGAAGGAGAGTGCAAGCGGGTCCAGCGACGGACGGGCGGAGAGCGGCTCGAGGTCGTCGAGCAGGTCGAGAAAGCGCGTCAGCGCCTGAAACGCCCGCGCGTTCGCCTCCTGCTCCGTGAAAAGGCGCAGCATCGCCTCGGCGCCGAGCAGGCCCACCCCAAGCCTGTATTGCTGTTCGCGCGCTTCATGGTGCGAACGGAGCAGTTCCACTCCCGTGACGGTCTGCAGCTCGCTGGAGCCCTGATACAGCATCAACTCGACGTGCGAGAGCGGTTCGAGCCGCGCACCGAACCGTGACTTCGTCTTGCGGATTCCCTTCGCGACCGCGCCGATGCGGCCGCGAGCAAGCGTGTAGACATGCAGCACGCGGTCCGCCTCGCCGAGCCGGAACGAGCGCAGCACGACTGCCTCTGTCTTGTAAGAGCGTCCGGCCATGGCCCGGCCAGTCTAGTCCCGGCGGTGGAGGAACCTTTGCGGGCTTTTCGTCGTTAGAACAGATATGGCCAGGATTCGCGTCTACTCGACTCGGTGGTGCGGTTACTGCGTGCGCGCGAAGGCGCTGCTCGAGAGCAGAGGCATCGAGTACGAGGAGATCTCGCTCGACGGTGATCCCGCGTTCCGCCGGAAGCTCTTCGATCTCACCGGCGGCTGGACGGTCCCGCAGATCCTGATCGACGGCCGGCCGATCGGCGGCTACACGGAGTTGTGGCGCCTCGACCGCGACGGCCGCCTGGACGACGAGCTGGCCGCCTGACCCTCTAGACGCTGACAGTTCGGGCAATACCAGGTGCCGCGACCCGCGGTGCGGATCTTGTCGATCGGCGTCCCGCAGCGCTGACACGGGCGGCCTTCGCGGTCGTAGACGCGAAAGCGGTCCTGCATGGTCCCCTGCTCACCGTCAGGAGTCGAGTAGTCGCGCAGGCTCGCGCCCTGCCTCCTGACCGCCGTTTTCAGTGCGTCCTTGATCGCACGTGTCAGATGCGCGAGCTCGTCCTCGGCGAGCGTGCCTGCAGGGCGAAGCGGGTGGACCTGCGCGCGCCACAATGCTTCGTCGACGTAGATGTTCCCGAGCCCGGCCACCGTTCGCTGATCGAGGAGCGCAGCCTTGATCGGCGCGCGGCGGCCTTCGAGTTGCCGACCGAGCCGTCGCGTCGTGAAGGCTCGCTCGAGCGGCTCCACCCCGAGTCGGTCATCGAGGTACGGCTCGAGCTCGCCGGGCTCGAGCAGCTGCCAGGTGCCGAAGCGGCGCACGTCGCGGTACGCAACATCCGAACCGTCGTCTAGCCTGACAACAGCGCGTCGATGAGGGTCGTCACCAAGCTTGTCCTTCGCCGCGTGGCGCAGACTTCCCGTCATCCGGAGGTGAATCAGGAGAGCTCGCCCCGACTCGAACCGAACAATCAGATACTTGCCACGGCGCTCGAGCGCCGACACTCGTTCGCCCTCGAGCTCGGCGGCGACAGCGCCCGGCTCGAAGGGCCGCACGAGTCGCGCATCGCCGATTTCGACGCGGTCGAAGCGACGGCCGACGAGGTGCGGCTCGAGCTTGACGACGGATCGTCTCGACCTCGGGTAGCTCCGGCATGGCTAGGCGATCGTCTCGAGGACGATCGGCCGTGCGGGTGGAGCTTCGTCGCCGAGCTCGTACGCGGCGAGCACCTCGGTCCCGGCCTGTTGCGCCGACGCGTCGTCGCGAGCGTGCACTTCGGCGAGAACGTCCCCGGCCGTGACCGCGTCGCCGCGCTTCTTCAGGCAGCGGATGCCGACGGCGTGGTCGATGATGTCGTCCTTCGTCTGGCGCCCGGCACCGAGGCGGAGCGCGGCCATACCGATGTCGTGGCACCGATCGCGCGCACGTATCCAGCCGCCGGCGCCAGGACTTCGTGGATGACCGTCGCCGACGGGGAGCGCGGCTTCGCCGGGTCGCCACCCTGCGCCGCGATCCAACGCTCGTACATGGCGAGTGCCGTACCGTCATGGACGGACGCTTCCGCGCGAGCCCGCCCTTCGTCCTCTCCGATCTCGAGATCGGAGAGCGCGAGCAGATGGGCGCTGGCGCCGAGCACCAGCTCGCTGAAGTCGGGCGGCCCGTCGCCCTTCAGCGTGGCGATCGTTTCGCGGATCTCGAGCGCGTTCCCGACCGCGTGGCCGAGCGGCTGGTCCATGTCCGTGAGCACGCAGACGACCTCGCGGCCCGCGTGCCGACCGAGCTCGAGCATCATCTGCGCGAGCTCGCGTGCGTCTTCGATCGTCTTCATGAACGCGCCGTCTCCGACCTTGACGTCGAGGACGATCGCGTCGGCGCCGGCCGCGATCTTCTTCGACATGATGCTCGCCGCGATCAGCGAGACATTGTCGACCGTCGCCGTCACGTCGCGAAGGCCGTAGAGCAGCTTGTCCGCGGGAACGAGGTTCGCGCTCTGGCCGATGATGGCGAGGCCGACCTCACGTACCTGCTGCAGGAACTCGTCGGTCGTCAGCTCGACGCGAAATCCCGGGAATGGACTCGAGCTTGTCGAGCGTGCCGCCCGTGTGGCCGAGCCCGCGGCCGCTCATCTTGCCGAACGGCACGCCGCAGGCGGCGACGATCGGACCGACTGCGAGCGACGTCTTGTCTCCCACTCCGCCGGTCGAATGCTTGTCTACCACCTTGCGGCCGAGCGCAGGCCCGAACTCGATCGTCTCACCGCTGCGGATCATCGCGTCCGTCAACGCGAAGGTCTCCTGGCCGTTCAGTCCGCGGAAGAAGACGGCCATGCAGAACGCGGCCATCTGGTAGTCCGGAACCTCGCCGCGCGCATACGCAAGCACGAGCTCCGACAGCTCGTCGCTCGACAGTCGCTCGCCGTCGCGCTTGCGGCGGATCAGCTCGGCGGCGTGGATCACGAGGGAGCGGTCAGTGCTCGACGATCGGCTGGCCGGGGATACCGCGCGAGGGAGACTTCCCGCCGAGCCAGGCGTTCACGGTCGCCCCGACGTCTGCAAATTCGCCCTCGTGGATCCGCCCGGCAGCGTTCTTGCCTTCGACGTAGGTGAGCAGCAGAGCGTGCTCGCGCGAGTGGTCTGTGGACGGCGTCGTCGGGTCGCACCCGTGGTCAGAGGTGAGGATCAGCAGATCGTGCGGACGCAGCGCATCGAGCAGGTCGGGCAGCCTCCGGTCGAAGTCCTGCAGGCAGCGGTGGAAGTTTTCCGGATCGTTCCGATGTCCCCAGAGCATGTCCGTCTCGACGAGGTTCGTGAAGATCAGTCCGTCGTCGAGCTCGCGGAGGAGCTTCTCGGTCTGCGTGATGCCGTCGACGTTCGACTTGGTGGGATGTGACTCGTCGATGTCCTGCCCCGCGAAGATGTCGCCGATCTTGCCGACACCGTGCACCTTCATCCCGCTCTCGCGCACGAGCGTGAGGTAGTTCGGCTGCTTTGGCACGAGCGAGAAGTCGTGACGGTTCGGCGTGCGCTCATAGTTCCCGGGCTCGCCCACGAACGGCCTCGCGATCACGCGGCCGACGGCGTGCTTGCCGGTGAGGATCTCCCGCGCGCTGCGAGAGGCGGCATAGAGCTCTTCGAGTGGAATCGTCTCCTCGTGCGCTGCGATCTGGAACACCGAGTCGGCGGAGGTGTAGACGATCCACTTGCCTGTTCGCTGATGCTCCTCGCCGAGCTCCTGAATGATCTCCGTCCCCGACGCGGGCTTGTTCCCGATCACGCCGCGCCCGGTCTTGTGCATGAACGGATCGATCACGTCGTGGGGGAAGCCGTGCGGGTACGTCGGCATCGGCTGCGGGGTGAGGATCCCCATCAGCTCCCAGTGTCCGGTCGTCGTGTCCTTGCCCTTGGAACGCTCGATCAGGCGTCCGGCGACCGCGGGTGCCCCTGCCTGGGGCGGACAGCCTTCCAGCGGCTCGACGTTGCCGAGGCCCAGTGCCTCGAGGTTCGGTAGATCGAGGCCGCGCACGGCGCGAGCGACGTTCCCGAGGGTGTCCGACCCCTCGTCGCCGTATTCGGCGGCGTCCGGAAGCTCGCCGGCACCCACGGCATCGAGCACGATGACACACGCCCTCGGCATGCGGGCTATTCTAGGTCGGCCATGCTGAACGTCCTCGGACTAATCGGAATGTTCGTTTTCTGCGCTTGCGTGATTGCTCTCGCGGCCTCAGTGACGGGCCTCGTGGTGAGGCTCTCGCCCTCCAAGAAGCCGAATACAACTAGCGCCCCTGCCGGTAATGCTGCCGAGCTTCTGGGTCGCGAGCACCGAGCCAGAGGCCGCACTCGACCGCAGCAAGGCTGGTTTGCCTTGCTAAGGGCGAGGGTGGACTCTGGCGCCGCGTGATCGCGGGCCAGAAGCCGGCGTGTATTGCCGGTAGGGGCGCTAAACGCAGAGAGCGGGAGGACTTCCTCGAGCGGCCGGTAGTCCAGGCCGTGTGCGTCGGCAACGGCCTCGTAGGTGACTTTCCCCTCCACGACGTTGACGCCGCGCGCGAGAGCTGGGTCACGGGCGACGGCTTCCGCCAGACCGTAGTCGGCAATCGCCTCGACGTACGGGAGCGTCGCGTTCGTGAGCGCCTTGGTGGATGTGATCGGCACCGCGCCCGGCATGTTTGCAACGCAGTAGTGCGTGACCCCCTCGACTTTGTAGACCGGTTCGCTGTGCGTCGTCGGTCGAGACGTCTCTGCACATCCGCCCTGGTCGATCGCAACGTCGGCGAGCACTGCGCCGTCCTTCATCCCGGCGACCATCTCGCGCGTGATCAACCGCGGCGCAAGCGCACCGGGAATCAGCACCGCGCCGATGACGACGTCCGCCTCGCTCACTGACTCTTCGATCTGGAGGCTCGAGGACATGAGGAGGCTGACCCGGCCCGACAGGATCTCCTCGAGATGACGCATCCGGTCGATCGAGCGCTCGAGGATCGTGACGTTCGCCCCGAGGCCGATCGCGATCACTGCGGCGTTGTAGCCGACGATGCCGCCGCCGATCACGACGACGCGGCCGGGTGCGACTCCGGGCACGCCGCCGAGCAGCAGACCTCGTCCGCCCAACGGCTTCTCGAGGAAGTACGCACCGGCCTGAGCCGCGAGGCGACCGGCGATCTCGCTCATGGGTGCGAGGAGCGGTAGCGCGCCCGAGTCTGTCTCGACGGTCTCGTAGGCAACAGCGGTGATGCCGCTCTCGAGCAATGCGAGCGTCAGCGGTTCGTCCGCCGCGATGTGCAGGTAGGTGAACAGCACGAGGCCTTCACGCAAGCGCCCGTACTCGGGCGCGATCGGCTCCTTGACCTTCAGCAACAGATCGGCTTCACCCCAGACCTCTTCGACACCGGCGATCCTGGCCCCGGCAGCCTCATACGCAGCATCGGAGAAGGAGCTCCCACCGCCGGCGTCTCTCTCGACGATCACGTCGTGGCCGCGCTGACCGAGCTCGCGCGCGCCGGCCGGCGTCAGCGCGACGCGGTATTCGTCGACCTTGATCTCTTTGGCGACACCGATCTTCAAAGCGGCGTCACCCTACCTTGTCAACGTCGCCCGCCTCGCTGTGATGCAGATACAGGAGCAGTCCGGCGAGCGTCTTGGCGTCCTCGATCTCGCCGACCTTGGCGGCGATCTCTGCCCGGCCCCAGCGGACTACCTCGAGCTCCTCGTCACTTTCAGGGCTCGCGTCGCCGCGCTCGAGCTCCTCGGCGAAGAAGAGGTGCATCCGCTCGCGGCAGAAGCCCGGGGTCGTGTAGAACGCCGCAACCTGGCGCCACGTCCCACCCGTCAGACCCGTCTCCTCTTCGAGCTCACGCCGCGCGCAAGCCAGTGGTGCCTCACCCTCCTCGAGCGTTCCGGCCGGCAGCTCGACGAGCTCGGTGCGCACCGCTTCGCGACGCTGTCGAACGAGAGTCAGCATCCCCTCGCGATCGATGGCGACGATCGCGACGGCGCCGGGGTGACTCGACGATCTCGCGCTCGTGCTCGCCCCACCGTTCGACCGTGACGTCGATCAGCTTGCCGTCGTAAGCGGTTCTCGAGGAATCCGGCTTCATGCGGCCAGAGTTTCCACGAGACGCCGCTGCTCCGCATCGAACCAGGGAGGGTCGCCCGCGGCTGCGTTTTCGCGCACGTGCTCGGGATTGCTCGTGGCCGGAATCACGGCATCGACGCGCGGATCCGAGAGCGCCCACTTCAGCAGAGCCTGGGGCCACGAGTCCACGCCGAGCTCGGCGAGCGTTTCCCGCGGCACCGAGCGGCGCACGAGCGCTCCTTCGCCCAGCGGCCGCATGACGATCACCGCGACGCCGAGCTCGGCGGCCAGAGGCAGGATCTCCTGCTCGCACTCGCGCTCGTGCGGGTTCAGAGGCACCTGCACCGTGTCGAAGCGGCCCGACCGCAGCGCGCGGGCGAGCTCCCGGAAAGCGCTCGGCGAATAGTGCGTCACCCCGAGTCGATCGATGCGTCCCTCCATGCGCTCTGGTTCGAGCCACTGAACGTGCTGCTCCCATGCCACCAGGTTGTGGATCTGCTCGATCTCGACGCGACCGAACCACTCACACTGCTGCCGGTACTGCTCTCGTCCCTCCTCGACGCTGCCGGTCCAGATCTTCGTCGCAATGGCTGCCGCGTCCCGGCGGCCGGCGAGCGCGGCTGCCAGGGCTGCCTCGGCACCTCCGTACATCGGTGAGGAGTCGAAGACGCGGCACCCCGATTCGAGCGCAGCCTCGACGACGAGCTGCGCCAGGCGTGCGTCGCCGCCGAACGTGTTCCAGGTCCCGAGCCCGACCACGGGCCCGAGGCGTCGCTCCTCCATCAGCGAATGAGGCTTGCAGCAGCGCGACCGGCGGCAAAGGCGGTTGCGAAGAAGAGCGGGTCCTCTTGCGGCCCGCGGCCCATGTGCGCGAGCGGTAGACCTGCGCACGCTTCCTCCCACCCGCTCACGTCGACCTCCAGACGCGACTCGAGGCCCCCCGGCGCGTCGTATCCAGCGGGCCAGGGAACGATCACGTCGCCGAGGCACAACGCGAGCACCGCTTGCGCATGGTGGGAAACACCCTGGTGACGCTCGCGCGAGTCGCCCTCCGATGCGCGCACCGCCAGGATCGACGCGCCGTGCAGCGCCTGGGTCGCGTTCGCGGCGTCGGCAGCAGCCAGACCGCCGTGACCGAAGGCGGAACCGGTTCCGACGATCCCGGGTCCGATCGCGCAGACGACTACGTCGAAACCCTCGGCCGCGCACCAGAGCAGAGCCGACGCCGCCGACACGCACTCGACGTCACCGTCGAGACAGGCACCGACCGCGATCGACACTTCGACGTGACCCTGCGCGCGCAACACGCGCAGCGCATCCGACAGCGAGACCGGCAAGGCGCCTCCCGGGAGCTGGACGTACGCGACACGCGCCTCTCGTCCGATTCCCGCGCAGACCGGCGCGACCTGGCTGTGGAGAGAACAACAGACGACGGGCAGCCCGCCCAGCGTGTCGGGCAGTGCGCTCCCCTCCTCGGCGTGGCGTCGCGCGGCTTGCGCGGGCGTGTAGGGAAGCTTCATCACGTGAGCGTCGCTCTCCGCGGAGAGATCGAGGCCGCGGGTCAGATTCGCGTAGAGCACGTCGAAGCCGCCCGTTCCGAGCTCCAGCTCGCGCGCTTGCGTGTTGACGATCACCTCGTCGCCGAGCGCCACCGGGCCGGTGAGCCGCGGATATGCGACGCACGGCACACCGTCCACCTCGAGTCGCGACAGACCCTCGACCCGCTCGACGACGGCGGTTATCCGACCACGCCTAAGTGTCAGCATCTCGAGCGGCATCGATCAGCGCAAGCGTTACTTCCACCATCCCCTCGAGGTCTGCCACGGTGATGCGCTCGTCGGGCGTGTGAATGTCCTGCATGCCGTTCGCCAGGTTGAGACACGCCAGCCCTCGCTCGTTGAAGACGTTCGCGTCGGCTGCGCCGCCGCTGAGCCCGTACGTCGGCTTGTAGCCGCTTTGTTCGAGCGCCGTGTGAGCGATCCGCACGACGGGATCGTCCGGCTTGAAGCGATAGCCCTTGTAGCTCTTCGACACCTTCGTCTCGACCTCGCAGTCCTCGAGCCCTGCCGCAAAGGAGAACACGTCGACCATCTCCTGCACCAGCTCATCGAGCTTGCGTTCGTCGTGTGAGCGCGCCTCGGCGTCGAGCGTGCACCACTCCGGAATGATGTTGCCGGCGGTCCCGCCCTGGATGATGCCGACGTTCGCCGTCGTCTCCTCGTCGATCCGGCCGAGGCGCAGATCCGAGATCGCACGCGCCGCAGCCGCGATTGCCGAGCGTCCCTCCTCGGGATACATGCCCGAGTGCGCTGCCCGGCCGTGGAAGCGAACCTGCATCGCCCGCGAAAACGGCGCACCGAGGATCACGTCACCGATCGGCGCAGCCTGGTCGTACACGTACCCGAGGCGCGCCTGGAGACGCTCGTGGTCGAAGGCGGCCGCCCCGAGCAAGCCAACTTCTTCCTTTGGCGTGAACAGAAGCTCGATGCCGCCGTGCGGTCGGTTCTCGGCGAGGACCCGGCGAGCGCCTTCGAGCATCGCCGCAACGGCCGACTTGTTGTCCGCGCCGAGGATCGTGCCCCCGGCGTTGCGCACGACGCCGTCCTCGATCACCGGCTCGATCGGGCCCTCGGGCGGAACGGTGTCGAGATGCGCGCAGAGAAAGATGGGGTTGCCGCCGTCCGTCGCTTCGAGGCGGCAGAACACGTTGCCGATGTTCGAGCCGACCTTCGGGCCCGCGTCGTCCTCGTCAACGGACAGGCCGAGATCGCGCAAATAGCCGATCACGACGTCGGCAACCGCGCGCTCCTCGCCCGGCGGGCTTGGAAGCGCGGCCAGCTCGGTGAAAAGGTCGACGACCTCGGAGGCCATCGCTCGATCTTATGTAGGACTACTACGCTGAGGCTGCGCCGACGGCCGATCGCTCACGCGAGCGCGCGAGTGCGGCACCGACGAAGTCGCGGAACAGCGGCGCCGGACGCGTCGGCCGCGACTTGAACTCCGGATGGAACTGGCTCGCCACAAACCAGGGGTGGTCGGGCAGCTCGACGATCTCGACCAGCCGGCCCTCCTGGAACGTCCCCGAGACGACCAGTCCCCCGTTCACGAGCGCGGGACGGTAGTGGTTGTTGACCTCGTAACGATGCCGGTGACGCTCGTGCACGACGGGCTCGCCGTAGGCGTCATGCGCGCGTGTCCCGTCCACCAGCTCTACCGCCTGCGCACCGAGCCTCATCGTGCCGCCGAGATCCTCGATCTCCTTCTGCTCGGGCAGCAGGTCGATCACGGGGTGGTGCGTCTCGGGATCCATCTCGGTCGAGTTGGCGCCGTCGAGGCCGAGCACGTGACGGGAGAACTCGGAAACCGCGACGTGCATGCCGAGGCAGATCCCCAGGTACGGGATCTCCCTCTCGCGGGCAACGCGACAGGCCAGGATCTTCCCCTCCCAGCCGCGCGAGCCGAAGCCGCCCGGCACGAGCACCCCGTCGACCTGCTCGAGCAAGTCGGTCGCCTCTTCCAGCGACATCCCTTCCGCATCGACCCAGCGCACTTGCACCTTCGCGCCGTGGTGTGCGCCCGCATGCTTCAGCGCTTCGTGCACCGACAGGTACGCGTCCTGCAGCTTCACGTACTTGCCGACCAGCGCTATCTCGACGACCTCCTCGCTCTGCTGCATTCGCTCGTTCAGGTCGAGCCAGTCACCCAGGTCGGCCTCGGCGGGCGGTAGCCCGAGTTTCTCGCCGACCAGCCGATCGAGCCCTTCCGCCTTCAGGCGCGACGGGACGATGTAGACGTCCGGAACGTCGGGGCACGCGATCACTGCTCCGGGCTCGACGTCGGCGAACAGCGCGATCTTCTCGCGAATGTCCATCGACAGCTCTTCGTGCGAGCGGCAGACGACGATGTCGGGGTGAATACCGATGCGTCGCAGCTCGTTGACGGAATGTTGTGTCGGCTTCGTCTTCAGCTCGCCGGCCGCCTCGAGGAACGGCACCAGCGTCACATGCAGGTAGAGGACGTTCTCCGCGCCGACCTCGCGACGGAACTGGCGGATCGCCTCGAGAAACGGGAGCGACTCGATGTCGCCGACCGTTCCGCCGATCTCGCTGATGACCACGTCCGTCGGAGTCGACACGGCGCTGGCCCGAATGCGGTTCTTGATCTCGTTCGTGATGTGTGGGATCACCTGCACGGTTGCACCGAGAAACTCTCCCTTGCGCTCCTTGCGCAACACGGAATCCCAGATCGCGCCCGCCGTGTGGCTGGCGGCGCGAGTCAGGTTCTCGTCGATGAAGCGCTCGTAATGCCCGATGTCGAGATCGGTCTCGGCGCCGTCCTCGGTGACGAACACCTCGCCGTGCTGAAACGGGCTCATGGTGCCGGGATCGACGTTGAGATAGGGATCGAACTTCTGCGCCTGCACCCGCAGCCCGCGCGCTTTCAACAACCGCCCGAGTGAAGCCGCGACAATTCCTTTGCCGAGAGCCGAGACGACGCCGCCCGTAACGAACACGTACTTCGTCGGGCGCGCGGATGAGCTCATGCTCGGCCCAGCCGATCGAGCCACGAGAGAACGGGGGCCTGCTCGATCCAGGCGCCGATCGACTTTCGCTCTCCGAGGATCGTGAAGCCGGCTAGCGCCCCGATCGCCAGCCACTGGCCTCTTCCCGTGAATCGCTTCACGGAATGCAAGCCTAGCAGGGCGCCCAGCGCGTTCGACCCCGCGTCCCCGAGCATCGCCATCTCTCGAAGATCGTATGGAAGCAGCAGGACGGCGACGCCGACCGGAGCGTCAAGAGGAACGGCCGCGGCCAGATACGCCTTGAGGGCGCGACCGGGACGCGTGTCGAGCTGGTTGACCGCGTTGGCTGCGAGACCGACGAGCAGCGCTCCCGAGACCCGCCGCGTCGCCAGGAGCCCGATCGCAGGAATACCGAACAGCTTGAGGACGCCGGTCGTCCGGCCGCTGCGTAGGTGTGCGCGAAAACCGCGCTCCGGGCCGCTCCAGAGATCGTCGACCAGGCCGAGGGTCGCAACGGCGGCGACGGCCGGGCCGTTCGTCACGCCGATCTTCCAGCCGACGAGCGGCAGGCGCAGGCCATGGAAGTTGATGCCGAGCGGCCCACAGGCGTAGATGGTGTCTCGCAGCTGCCGCGCGCGGTGGACGAATCCGCCGAGATCGCGGCCTGTTGCACGATGGCCGAGCGGGAGCTCCACCTCGCGGACGTGCAACCCCGACCGCGCGGCGTCGATCGTCATCCGCACCTCGCAGCCGAAGCCGGCCGCAACCGGGAAGCACGCGGTCCTTGCCGCAGCGGAGAGCGCGCGCTGCCCGGAAAGCGGCTCGCGCACCTCGATACCCCCGAGTGCGCCGATCAGGCCCCGGGCGACCCGCTTCGCCAGGCCGAAGCCTCCCCCCACCCGCTCTGCGAACGCGGCGACGGTCAGGTCGCCACTCGAGCTCAACAGCGCCCCGAGCTCGCCGGAGAGATCGGCGTCACAGAGCAGCAGCGCTCCCGGCGGCGCGGCGCGCTCGGCGGCCGACAGGGCCTGGCCCTTGCCGCGACGTGGTAGGCGCAGCACCACGGCGCCCGCTTCCTCCGCGACGTCGGCGGTGCGGTCGCGCGAGCCGTCGTCCGCGACGATCACCTCCGCGTCAGGAAACGCGCTGCGCAGCCGCGCCACGGTCGTCCCGATCACCGCCTCCTCGTCTCGAGCCGGGACGAGGATGGTCAGCGGTTCATCCACCCGCCGTCGCAGGCAGCGGGGCAATCGGCGGCAGCAGAGCCTTCGCAGTCTTCTTGCTCCCGTAACTGCCGGTCAACAGCGGATCGGAGAGCAACGCCACGAGCGAGAGCTTCCCGACCGGCGTCTCGATGTCGTC
This sequence comes from uncultured Actinomycetes bacterium, assembly GCA_963779965.1. Classification (GTDB taxonomy): domain Bacteria; phylum Actinomycetota; class Thermoleophilia; order Gaiellales; family Gaiellaceae; genus 3-1-20CM-4-69-9. The sequence goes on from CAWAAP010000004.1 coordinate 280,909, forward strand.
GACCGTCGAGAAACCTGCCCGCTTGAAGGCCTTGACGGCGCTGACCGTCTCGTTCGTTCGCTCTACCCCAACTGCGGGAACGCCGACGTCGGCGAGGCCCGCATAGAAACCCTTGAGAAAGAGAGCTGTCGGCCCGGTCTGCGGCGTCACCGTACGAACGATGACGACGCCGTCCGCCGGCGGTTTTCCCGGACCGATCTTTTCCTCGACGAGCACGTTCTGCAGTGCAGACCACAAGGGCGTGTCCGTCCCCGCCACAAACTCCTGCCCAAGGTCGTGGCCAAGGTTCTCGAGCTGATCCGGTCCCGCGTAGCTCGCGAGCAGGGGTTTCTTCGCCAACTGCGCCGCCAGGACCTCCGGGTCGACTGGAACCTTGACGAACCTGATTCGCAGCGGCGTCCCCGCACCTGCGTCCGCCAGGGCTGACGTAATCGAAGAACGGCGAACCTTCTCAGACGAACCGATAAAGAGCACGGCGATCTTCTTCCCCTTCAGCCTGTTCGCCATCACGCTTTTGTAGGTGCCTTCCACGAAGGCACGATCAGCGGTCGCGTCGCGCTGCGTGGAATCGACCGTGGCCCTGAGGACCTCGGCCTGACTCTCGGCGCGCCGGAGGTCCTCCTCGAGCCGCTTTCGCTCTGTGTTGCCGAGTCCGTGTGAGGCAAGCGCGACGCCGACCAGGATGCCGATGACGATCGCGAAGAAAACCGCGGCAAGGGACGCGACGTGGTAGCGGAAATCGAACATAAGGGGGCGAGGAGCTCGTTAGAGCTCGGCACCAGTCTGGCACAAGGCGTGTAGACGAGTCAGCGCTTTCCGGGGTAGGGCGCGGCTCAAGCCGTAGAGCCAGGGCGCCTCGACAACAAGCGTCGCGATCGTCCGGTTCGACCCCTGCTCCTCGAGCCGAAGCTCGACGTCGATGTGATCGCCGGTCAACGTCCAGGCAAAGCGCTCCGGGACGTCGACGCCTGTGACCAGCAGCATCCCGCTCGACGCCGGACGCCGGAGCAGTGTCGGTCGCTCGATGCCGGTGACAGCCCACCGCGCACCTTCGGCAAGGCCACGCCGGTCCGGCTGCACGCCGCCGATGCCGGGCCACCAGTCCGGAAAGTGGTGCGGCTCCGCGATGAACGCCCACACGTCCTCGCGCGGCGCCAGCAGCTCACGCGAGGCCGCGGCTCGAGGCATGCCTAGATCAGCCGATCCCCAGGAGGTCGCGCAACCGCAGCGCGAGGTACTCGATCAGATGGCGCAACGCCGGAGACACTGCGACGGCGACGGCAATCGCACCCAGGCCCGCGAGGGTGAAGAGCACCAGGGGCCAGATGCCAACCTGCCTGCTCGCGAGACGCGAGACGCCCTTGGCATCGATGAGAATCTCACCGACCTTCAATCGCGTGACGAACGTCGATGACATGCCCGCGCGGTTGCGTTCCAGGAACTCGATCAGGTTGAAGTGAGTACCGACGGCAACGATCAGCTCCGAGCCTTTCTCATGGGCGAGCAGCAGTGCCACGTCTTCGCTGGTCCCGGTCGCTCGCACGACCTCGTAGGCGACGTCGAGCTGCGCTGCGCGCGCTTCGCCCGGCGCTTCGCCGTCGAGATATCCGTGGACGAGAACCTCCGCGCCGCTGCGCAAGGCTTCGTCGGACACCGAGTCCATGTCGCCGACGATGACGTCAGGCTTGTAGCCGGCTTCCAACAGCGCGTCGGAGCCGCCGTCCACGCCGATCAGGACCGGCTTGAAGGCGCGGATGTACGGCTTCACCATGCGCAGGTCGCGCTTGTAGCCGGGGCCACGCGCTACGACCAGAGCGTGGCGGTCACGGAACCCCGTCTTCAACGGCGGGAACTCGATCCCCTCGGCGAGGAGCTTCCCTTCCTCGCGGAGGTAGCGCATCGTGTTCTCGGCGAACGCCTCGAGCGCCTCGGTTACGCGGCCGCGTTGTTCGGCGAGCTTCCGTTCGAGCTCCGGCTCCTCGAGCACGCGTCCCGTCGCAAGGCACGTTCCGTTGCGGTAGAGACCGGCGCCGCGCACGGTGAGAAGCTCCCCCTCGTGCACGTGCTCGAAGAGACCGTCCGCCGTCACGTCGATCAGGCGGATGCCTCCGCGCACGAGGGCGAGCGGACCCGGGTTCGGAAAGCGTCCGGATTGAGACGGGGCAACGTTCACCACGACGCGCACCCCTGACTCCAGGAGCGCTTCCGCCGAGACGCGATCGAGATCGGTGTGGTCGATGATCGCGATGTCGTCGGCAGACAGCCGCTTGACGAGGTTCTTGGTGCGGCGGTCCAGCTTCGCAGGCCCCGTGAGCTCGATGAAACTCATCGGCCGACCTTCGTGAGGAATTCCAGGCCTCCGAGCATGCGCTGCAGCTCGTCGCGCCGCTCGGCATCGTCGAGAAGCTTGATGCGCGTGTGAGTCGGGTCGCCCTCGATCTTCTCGACGCGGAAATGTTGCTCGGCGACGCTCGCGATCTGCGGGAGGTGTGTGATCGTGACGACCTGCGCGCGCTCTGCGAGCCTCCGCAGCGTGTCGGCGACGCGGTGCGCGGTCTCTCCACCGATGCCGGCATCGATCTCGTCGAAGACCAGCGTCTCGCCGCCGGCGACCGCGGCGATGGCGAGCGCGATGCGGGAGAGCTCGCCTCCGGAGGCGGTCTCGGCAACCGGAGCGAATGGCAAACCCGGGTTCGGCCGGACGAGGAACGCAACCTCGTCGACACCGGTCTGGCCGGGGTCACGCTCGCGCAGCTCGGCAGCGAACTCGCCTTCGCCCAGGCCGACTCCGACGAGCTCGTGCGCCACCTCCTTTGCGAAGCGTGGGGCCGCCTCGCGCCGCGCGGTCCGAAGCTCCTCGGCAAGGCGTTGGACATCACGCTCCGCGGCCGCCAGCGCTTCGGCCGCCGCCGCGGTCGGGTCGAAGCCGTCCTCGATGGCCTCCAGCTCCGCCCGCGCCTCGGCTGCGCGGGCCAGGAGCTCTTCGTAGGACTGCGCGCGGAAGCGACGCTTGGTCTCAGCAATCCGATCCAGTCCGGCCTCGATCTGTTCGAGTCGTCCCGGCTCGGCTTCGAGCGTCGTCAGAAAGCCACGCAGCTCGCTCGCGGTCTCACGCAGGCGCAGCTCCACGTCGCGCAGCTCGTCCCCGGCTCGCGCAAGCTCCGGCGCGAGCTGTTCGAGCGGCGCGAGTGCCCGCTCTGCGCTTCCAACGAGCCCGGCGGCGCCCTCGCCCTCGTCCGGAGCGAGCGCCTCGGCTGCTCCAGCGGCTCCGTCCGCGAGCTCGGTGACATGACGGAGACGCTCCCGCTCGCCGCGAAGACTCTCTTCCCCATCCGGCTCGAGCCCGGCAGTGTCTTCGACGAGCGCGCGCAGCTCGGTGAGCCGCGCGTCGGCGGCCGCGGCACCCTGCTGAAGCTCCTCGTGCCGACGTCGCGCTGCGGTGAGCTCGCGCCAGGCGAGGCGCGACTCGGCTCGCCGCCGAAGCTGGTCGGCTCCGACGAACGAGTCGAGGACATCGAGCTGGTAGCCGGGACGCGCGAGACGACGTTGCTCGAACTGCCCGGACATTGCGATCAGCCGTTCCCCCGCCGCAGCGAGGTCCTCGCGTGCGGCACCGCGCCCCCAGGCGTACGCACGCGTGCGCCCGTCTGCGAACACGCGCCGCGCAATGACGAGCCCTTCCTCGTCGTCGGGGCGAAGCTCGGCGAGCGTGGCGAGCTCGTCCTCTTCGAGCAACCCTGCCGGCAGATCGAGCTCGGCCTCGACGTATGCCTCGCTCCCATCGGCGCCGATGTAGCCGGCGTCACCCTTGGCGCCGAGGAGCAGGCCGATCGCCTGGGCGAGAATCGTCTTGCCGGCCCCGGTCTCGCCGGTGATCGCGTTGAGCCCTGGAGCGAACGTCAGCTCGGCCTCCTTGATCAGGACGAGGTTCTCGATGCGGAGGCGGCGAAGCATGGTTGCGCCGAGATGGTAGGCGGCCCAGCGGCGCGGCACCATCGTCCACTAGATCCACGCCTCTTAGAGGTACACGCGTCTAGCGCTGGGACACCCCACCTCCCTCCCCTAAGTCGAGCCTAGCCCTCGAATCCGCACCCGTGTGTGCCCGGAGAGCGCCAGACCTCAGGATCCGAAAGTCTCCCGGTAACGCCTGAAGAAGGTCGCCTCGGGCAGGGTTGCCAGGAGGCTGCGCTGTTCGCCGAGCCGGATCGTGATCGGCGAGCCGTGGCCGACATCCGTGATCGTGTGGCCGTCCACGAGCACGGTCACGTCCACGTCGAGCGTCTGATTCCGGATTTCGAGATCGATCCCGCGGGGCACGACGATCGGCCGAGCATGCAGCGAGTGCGGTGCGATGAAGGTGACGACCATCGCGTCGAGCCCACGGGCAAGCACGGGCCCGCCGTTCGACAGGTTGTAGGCCGTCGAGCCCCCCGGGCTCGCGCAGATCATCCCGTCGCACGGTTGCACGCCCATGTCCTCGCCCCCGAGCGCCCACGCGAGCTCGACCATGCGTCCTCTCGTCGAGCTCAGCACGACGACGTCGTTGACGGCGGCGCCGCGGATCCCGTCCGCCTCGACTTCCAGCGTCGTGAGGTGCACGACGCGGTAGTCGCCCGAGAACACGCGGGCAAGGCCGGACTCGAGCTCGTTCGGCTGGATCGACGCGAGGAACCCGACCCGGCCGAAATTGACGCCCACAACCGGGATCTGGGTGCCGAGAAACCGCTGCAGCGCGCGCAGCATCGTCCCGTCGCCGCCGAGGACGACGGCTATGTCGGCGTGCGAGAGATCGTCTTCCGCCTCACCGACGCCGTGCTTCTCGACCTCCTCGTCAGGCAGGAGCAACTCGACTCCCGCCTCCCGAGCAACTTTCTCCAGCCGCTCGAGCGCGGGGCCGATCGTCTGCGGCTTCCCGTGGGTGATGACGGCGGCGCGTTGCACGGCCTCAGATGACCGCCGCTGCGATCCGGTCGTCGATGTCGTCGGGGAGCTCGGGGTGCTCACGGTGAACGAGGTGGAGGAACACTTCCCGGTTGCCCTTCGGGCCGGGTAACCCGGAGTCTACGGCCGCGACCGTCTCGCCTCCCCAGCCCAGCGCAGCGTCGGCGATCTCCCGGACGACGCGCTTGCGCACCCCGACGTCCCGAATCACACCACCCCGCCGCACCTCCGCGCGACCGGCCTCGAACTGCGGTTTGACCAGGACGACCGCCTCCCATTCCGGACGGGCAAGCGCAAGGGCCGGCGGAAGGGCCAGGCGGACGCTGATGAAAGACACGTCGCAGACGATCAGATCCGGGGCGAAAGGGAGCTCGCGCAGTGAACGGACGTTGGTCCGCTCGAGCACCGCTACCTGTGGATGTGAACGCAGCCGTTCGTGGAGCTGTCCGTAACCCACGTCTACCGCGGCAACACGCGCCGCCCCGCGCTGCAGCAGGACGTCCGTGAAACCGCCCGTGGATGCGCCCACGTCGAGACAATCACGGCCGGTGGGATCGACGCCGAAAGCGTCGAGCGCATGCGCGAGCTTGTGGCCGCCGCGCGACACGTACGGAGGCGGGGCATCGACCTCGAGCGGTGTCGACTCGTCCACCTGCGTGCCCGGCTTGTCATGTCCCGGCACTCGCCCCGCAAGCACGAGCGCCTGCGCCTGCGTCCGTGACTCCGCCAGTCCGCGCTCGACGAGCAGGACGTCGAGCCTCTTCTTCACGCAGCTTCGCGCCGTTGAAGCGCGTCGAACACCTGCGCGGCGACCGCGTCGAATGCCTCGCTCTGCGCACCGCTGAACCCGTCGGGAGTCCCGAGCGCAGGATCGAGCGGGATGCGCCCGAGTAAGAGCACCCCTTCCGCCCAGACCGATCGCGCCTCCGTCACGGGCGTGAAGACCTCGATCAGCTCGCCGCAGTGCGGGCACTGGAGACCGCTCATGTTCTCCACGGCGCCGAGCACGGGCACATCCGTCTCTCGAAGGAAGCTCAGGAATTTCCGCGCATCGAGGTGGGCGACATCCTGCGGACCGACAACCACGACCGCACCGTCGAGCGACACGACACCGATGAGTTGCTGTTGCAGATCGGCCGTGCCCGGCGGCAGGTCGAGCAGCAGAATGTCGAGCTCTCCCCACTCGACCTGGTGAACGAGCTGCCTCAGCGCCGCGGTCAGGAGCGGCGCGCCCAACGTCAGTGCCTGCCGCTCGCCCAGGAGAAATCCGACCGACATGATCCGGATCCCGTGAGACTCGATCGCTTCGTGTCGCACGTCGCCGCCACGCCAGAAATCCCACCGGCGAGCGTCTTCATGCCGCGTCAGGTTGACCATCAGGGGAATATCCGGTCCGTAGACGTCGGCATCGAGCAGACCGACAGCCAGGCCGCGCCGCGCAAGCGCGAGCGCAATGTGAAGCGAGACCGTGGACTTGCCGACACCGCCTTTCCCGCTCCCGACGGCGACGATGTACTTCGCCGGGCGCTCGCTCACGAGGTTCGTGTTGCCAGGCCGGCGACGATGTCCACGAGCGTCGACGTGTCGGCCGGAACATCGGCAAGACGTTGGCGCGCACGTGTTGCAGCCTCGTCCGCCTGCGCACGAGCACCGTCCTCGCCGTGTGTGACGACGTACCCGTCGCCGTCGAGGATGTCATCGACGATCTGAAACAACAGCCCGAGCTCGTCGCCGAACGCACGCCAGGGAGCCTGCTCACTCTCGGACACTCCTGCCACCCAGAGCGCCGTGCCGACGGCCGCAGCAAACAGGCGTCCCGTCTTGAGCTTGTGCAGGGTCGCCTCGTCCGGCGCGGAGTCCGTGATGTCGAGGTACTGGCCACCGATCATCCCGAGCGTCGCCTGTGCAAGCTCTCGGCCGACCTGCGGAACCTGGTACGAGAGAGCAAGCCGGAAGGCTTCCGCGAGCAACGCATCGCCGGCGAGGACCGCGACCGCCTCGCCGTGCTGCGCCCATACCGACGGCCGGCCGCGCCGCTCGGCGTCGTTGTCGAGCGCGGGCAGATCGTCGTGCACCAGCGAGAATGCGTGAACGAGCTCGAGTGATGCGGCGGCGGGCAGGCCGGCTTCCGCATCGGCACCCGCGGCCTCGACCGTCGCCAGGCAGATCACCGCACGCACGCGTTTCCCACCGACGAGCGCGTAGCGCACGGACTCCGCCTGCCCGTGCAGCTCCGGCGTCAGCGCAAGGTCGTCGAGATAACCCTCGATGAGCGAGCGCAGCTGCTCAGGGCTCCGCATCGGTCTCCGCGTTCCGCTTGACCTTCTGCAGCTCGTCCTCGATCGCCTTGCTCAGCTCGGACAGCTCCGTGAGGACGTCCAGCGCCTTCTCGGCGTCGTTCGCCTGCGAGAGGCGTTCCAGCTCCGCGCGCGTCTTCTCCAGGCGCGCCAGCAGCTCCTCCGCCCTGGAGAGAGAGTCCTCGGGGTTCATGCTCACACTCTCTCCCGCACGATCCGTCCCAGAATCCCGTTCACCAACCGTGCAGCATCGTCGGTTGCGTACCGCTTTGCCAGATTGACCGCTTCGTCGATTGCCACTTCGTTCGGAACCTCCTCTCCGTCCAGCTCGTACAACGCGATGCGAAGAATGTTGCGCTCGATCGCGCCGAGCCGGTCGGCCGTCCACGACTCTGCCGCCTCCGTGATCCGACGGTCGTAGTCGGCAGCCTCGGCAACGACGGCCTCGGCCGTCTCGCGTGCGAACGGATCGACCTCGCCCTCGTACAGAGACGCGAGAGGCTGTCCCGTGATGTCCCATTGGTAGAGCAGGAACAACGCAGTCCGGCGCGACGTTCGGCGACCGCTCACTCGACCTCCTCCACGGAGACGTCGACACTTCCGATGCGGACGGCGCACATCGTGACGAGCGCGTCCGCCACCCGTTCCTGCACGTCGCGCGCCACGTCCGGCAGCACGAGCCCGTAGCGAGCCGACAGCTCCAGGCGTACACGCGCCTCGCCGAGCGCGACGTCGATGTCGAGCCGTCGCCGCCCCCGACGGACCTGCACGCCGTCAACCGCCTCCGCAGCCTGGATGACGAGGCCGGCCAGAGCCGACGGAGTCACCGTGATCGTCCCTTCGGGCTCCGGTAGCACGAGGCTCATATCGCGCTCACCGCTGAGAGCCGCGTCTCGTCGAGAAAGCTCGTCGAATAGTCGCCGCTGCGGAACGCGTCGCTCGCGAGGATCTCCAATGCCGCCTCGCGCGTCGTCGCCACCCCCCGTAGCTCGAGCTCGCCGAGTGCACGTAGCGAGCGCTCGATCGTGGAGCCGCGGTCCTCGTCCCACACGATCAGCTTGGCAATCAGCGAGTCGTAGTACGGCGAGATCACCGATCCCTCCTCGACGTGAGTGTCGAGCCGGATGCCGGGCCCGAGCGGAGGCCTGAAGCGCTCGATCACTCCCGGCGCGGGTGCGAAGCCCCGGGTGGGATCCTCGGCGTTGAGTCGAACCTCGATCGCGTGCCCACGTCTCGCCGCCCGTCCGGTTTCGTGCAACTGCTCGCCGGCGGCGATCTTCAGCTGCTCGCGCACGATGTCGATCCCGGTCACCAACTCGCTGACGGGATGCTCGACCTGGAGCCGCGCATTCAGCTCGATGAAGTAGTACGCGCCGTCGGGAGCGAGCAGGAACTCGAACGTGCCCGCATTGAGGTAGGAAATCGCGCGGCACGCGCGCGCAACTCCCGACTCCATCATCTCGCGCGTCGCGTCGTCGAGTGCCGGTGACGGCGACTCCTCGATCAGCTTCTGGTGCCTGCGCTGGATCGAGCATTCTCGTTCTCCCAGTGTGAGCACGCCGCCGTCGGCATCACAGAGCACCTGGATCTCGACATGGCGCGCCGAAGTGATCAGCTTCTCCAGGTAAAGGGTCCCGTCGCCGAACGCGGCCAGAGCCTCCGCGCTCGCCCCTGCAAAGGCATCTTCGAGGTCCTCGGGCCGCTCGACGAGACGCATTCCCTTGCCGCCTCCGCCCGCGGAAGCCTTGAGCAGAACAGGGAAGCCGATCTCGGCCGCCGCGGTGCGCGCCTCATCTGCGCCCACTGCTTCCGTTCCCGGAACCAGCGGGAGCCCGGCGTCGGCCAGTGCGCGCTTCGCTTCGACCTTGTCTCCCATGCGCGCCATCACGTCGGCGTCGGGACCGACGAACACGAGGTCGTTCTCCTCGCACGCCCTGACGAAATCCGGATTCTCCGACAGGAACCCGTAGCCCGGATGCACGGCGTCACAGCCGGTGATCTCCGCCGCGGCCACGACCGAAGGCATGTTCAGGTAGCTCTTGGTTGCGCTCGGCGGCCCGATGCACACCGCACGGTCGGCGAGCCGAGTGTGCAGCGTGCCTGCATCGGCCGTGGAGTACACGGCAACCGCCTCAACACCGAGCTCGTGCAGCGCGCGAATGACGCGCACCGCGATCTCACCACGGTTCGCCACGAGCACGCGGGAGAACATCGTTAGAGAGCGTCCAGCGGACGGCTGGTCACAGGTTCGAGTTCGAACAACAACTGCCCGAATTCAACCGGCGCGGCGTTCTCGACATGGATAGCACGGACGATTCCGTCGACGTCGGCTTTCACCTCGTTCATGAGCTTCATCGCCTCGAGAATGCAGAGTGTCTGGCCCGCGCCAACCGGTTGTCCTTCCTCGACGAACGGCGGCGCGCCCGGTTGCGACGCGCGGTAGAACGTCCCGACCATCGGCGCCTCGACGCGCACGATGCCGTTCGGAGCGACTGGATCGAGCTCGCGATCCTCCAACCCCGCGAGCGGAGCCTCATTCTGCCCTGCCGCCGGCTCGCGCTCCTGGGTTCGACGCACGGAGACGCGCATCCCTGCTTCCTCGATCGTGACCTCGCCGATGCCCGTGTCCTGGACGATGCGGACGAGCTCGCGGATCCTTTCGGCGCGGGCCTGGTCGACCCCGCCGGCGGCGAGCGACTCGTCGCCCGACGAGCGCCCGCGAATCGTTCGTAGCAATGGCTCGGCGTTGTCGCCGAAAAGCCCGAGGAGCAACAGCTCCTCTTCGCTGGAAGCGAGACCTTCGGCTTGCGCCCGGACCTCCTGCAACGGCGGTGCCGTTCCGTCTTCTTCCGAGTCCGGGTCGGCGGTGAGCGAGACCATGCGCAGGATCGACTTCTCGATCGGGGCCGGCGTTGTGCCGAGATGCCCTTCGACGAGCGAGCGCAGCTCGTCCACGACAACCGTGTAACGGGTCGCGGAGAGCACGTTGAGCAACGCCTGCGAGCCGAGCACCTGTCCGATCGGCGAGGCCAGCGGCGGCCAGCCGACCTCGGCTCGGATCCGGACGAGCTCGGCGATCGTCTCGTCGAGCCTCGCCCCCGCAGCCTGTGCCCGCAGATTGGAGTCGAGCGCAGCGACGAGACTCGCCGGCAGGTCGTGCTGGGCAGCACGCACGGCAATGCGCGGAGCAAGTGGGGTCACCGGTTCGTCGCCGATGTGTTCGTCGACTACGTCGGACGCCTCCCAGAGAGCCGCCACGTCGATGTCGCAGTCGAGCCCGAGCCCCGCCAGCGCCTCCGCGAGCGCCTCGCCCGAGACGCGGTGCAGCGTGAGCGCGATCGGATAGACGGCAGATGCGATCAGGTCGGCTCCGGCACGAGCGGCCTCGAGCGCCGCGGCCAGCGCGTTGCCGCCAGAGCCCTGGCAGTAGATACCGACCGGAAGACCCGTCGCCTCGCGTAGACCCGTGACCAGTTCGCGCGCGCGATGTGGCTGCAGCGAGCCGGTGGGGTCGTGCAGCAGCACGCGCACGGCACCGAGATTCGGCAGCTCTCTCGCCTGCTCCATGAGGGGATCGTTCTCGCCGGTCCGTCCCGGGCTGTAGACGAGGCCGGCTTCGAACTCGCCGCCCGCCCTGGCGACGGCGTCCGCAGCCTCCCGCAGGTTCGAGACGTCATTGAGCGGGTCGTGCAGCCGAAAGACGTCGATGCCGTTCTCAGCCGCGCACGCGATGAACCTCCGAATGAAGTCGTTGTCGACCGGGCGGGAGCCGACCAGGAAGCGGCCGCGAAGCGCCAGGCCGAGGGGTGTCTTCACATGCGCCTTGAGAGCACGGATCCGCTCCCACGGGCTCTCCACGCCTCGCCGGACCGCGCTGTCGAAACAGCCGCCCCCCGAGACCTCGAGATACGCGAAGCCCGCCCGGTCGAGGATCTCCGCGATGCGGAGCTGCTCGGCCGTCGGCAATCTCCCGGCGAGCGGTTCCTGGCCGAGGAGCCGAATGGTGGTGTCGGCAAGCGCCGGCATGCGGGGAGCCTAGCGCCCTGCCGAGCCAGGATAGGTTTTGCAGCTATGGAAGTTCAGGAGCTGAGGCCCGGGCTGTGGCGCTGGACAGCGTCGCATCCCCAGTGGGACCACGCGGAGCATTGGGGCCCCGAGGTCGGCTCCGTGTATGCGGAGCTTCCGGATTCCCTCGTCGTGGTCGATCCACTCGTTCCGGCGGACGAGGACGAGAGGTTCTGGTCGGCGCTCGACCGTGACGTCGAACGGCTCGGCTTGCCGGTCCACGTGCTGCTGACCGTCCACTGGCACGAGCGCAGCGTCGCAACCGTGCTCGATCGCTACAAGGCGACACTGTGGCGACCCGAGGAGAAAGGCGAGCTGCCGGCCGGAGTGCACGCCGAGGTCGTCAAAGGCGCCGATTGGGTCGAGGCGCTGTTCTTCCTGGAACCGCATCGCGCACTCGTTGCAGGCGATCTCCTCGTCGGCGTAGACGGTGGTGTCGAATTGACGGTCAGCTGGTTCCCGAAGGGCGAGCAGGAGTGGGCCGAGCAGCAGCTCAAGCCGGAGTTGCGGGAACGTCTCGGCGCGCTTCCGGTCGAGCTCGTCCTCGTGTCGCACGGTGAGCCTGTCCTCGAGGACGGGGCAGACGCGTTACGACGCGGGCTCGCCTAGGCGCACCGTCTCGACGACCTCCCAGGGTTGGAACAGCGTCGACTGAGCAGCTGGGAAGCGAACCAGCTTCGTCTCGCCGACGGTCTGGACCCCGATCGTCGATTTCACGCAGCTCGGTCAGCGTGTCGCGCAGCTCAGCGGCGGGATGCTCGACTCGAGTCACTCCGACGGTCATGTGCGGAAGGAACTCCGGTAAGTCGTTCTGCGTTCCCGCAACGAGCCGGCGCACAGGCTGCGTGACCTCGACGACGACGGCGTCGTGGAAGCAGTTCGAGCGCGGGTACCCAATCTCGAACGGCGCCAGCTCCGGCCAACGCTGCGGGGCGTCGCCGAGACGTTCGGGGACTCCCAGCCACACGTGCAGAAAGTGCTCCGGCACGAGATCGATCCAGTCGAAGCGTCGCAGCGACTCCTGAAGGCGTGCAGCGGCCGCCTTCACTTCCCGAGACGGCTCGACGATCCAGCCCTCGAGCATCGAGTTCTCGTCCGTGGCGAATTGATCGTAAAAGCGCTCCAGCGGCTCGCGCCGGGCGAGGAAGAACGCCCAGGCGTCGTCGAAACTCGTGAAGAAGTCCCCTATACGCGGGAGATATACCGCTTTTCGCGCGGATCGACCTTGATGCGGTCGCCAGGGTTCACGAAGAGCGGGACCTGCACCACGGCGCCCGTCTCGAGCGTTGCAGGCTTGGTCACGTTGGAGACCGTGTCGCCCTTCACGCCGGGCTCAGTCTCTGACACCGTCAGCTCGACCGAGGCCGGCAACTGCAGGCCGGACGGACGGCCGCCGACCATCAGCAGCTGCACGAAGCTCGACGGCTGCATGAACTCGAGCGCGTCCTCGACCATCGCGTGAGGGAGCGACGTCTGCTCGAAGGTGTCCTGGTCCATGAAGACGACCTCGTCACCGGCGTCGTAGAGGTACTGCATGTCCTTCGTCTCGGTGCGCACGCGCGCGAACTTCTCGCCGGCTCGAAACGTCTTCTCGACCACGGCGCCGCTGGCCAGCGCCTTCAGCTTCGTGCGCACGAATGCACCACCCTTGCCGGGCTTGACGTGCTGGAACTCGACGATGCGCCAGACGTCGCCCTCGAGCTCGATGTGCATTCCGTTCTTGAACTGGTTCGTGTTGACGGTCTCGGCCACGGCGCAGAGGGTAGCGATCAGCTGACGGTGATCAGGTCCTTGCGGAAACGTGTGAAGTTCTGGATGCCGTCATTCGTGATGACGACGTTGTCCTCGATGCGGATGCCCGCACGGCCCTCGAGGTAGATCCCCGGCTCGACCGTGACCACGTTGCCCGAGGCGAGGGTGTCGTTCGATTCGGTCGAGAGCCGCGGCGCCTCGTGCACTTCAAGGCCGAGGCCGTGCCCGAGCCCGTGTCCGAAGGTGCCTGCGAACGCGGTCTCGTCCACCACGCGCCGGGCCGCGGCATCGGCGTCCAATCCTCGGACTCCGGCGCGGAGCGCATCGAAGCCTGCCTGCTGGGCAGCCAGCACGAGGGCGTAGGCCTCCTTGATCGGGGCCTCGACGAACCCGGTCGTGAAAGTTCGCGTGTAGTCGGACGCGTAGCCGCCGACGATGCAACCCGTATCCACGATCACGGTCTCGCCGCGGCCGATCTGACGGTCGGTGGCGCGGCCGTGTGGACGTGCGGAGTTCGGCCCGGAGGCGACGATCGTCTCGAACGCGACGGCCTCGGCACCCTCGTCGTGGAAGAGCTGCTCGATCGTCCAGGCGAGGTCCCGCTCGGTGCGGCCCAGGAAAGGCTCCTCGATCAGCCGGTCGAACATGCGGTCGGTGATCTCACACGCGCTCCTGATCGCAGCGAGCTCGTCAGCGTCCTTGACCGCACGGAGCCCCTCGACGACGCCACGCCGCGGCACGGGCTCGATCGAGCCACCACGAAGCGTCTCGTAACCGGAGTAGGAGACGAAGTCGGCCTCGAAACCGATTCGACCCGACAGCCGGCCGGCGAGGTCGTTGAGGAGCGCCCGCTTCGTCTCCTCGAACTCCACCCCGTCGACCGTGCGCGCCGCCTCCGCGTAGCGGAAGTCGGTGAAGAGACGAGCGCGATCCTGCTCGACCAGAAGCGCAGCGTTCGAGCTCTTGAAGCCGACGAGGTAGAGGATGTTCGTCGGATTGGTGACCAGCAGCGGCTCCTCGAGTGCTTCCCGCAGACGCTCGATGCGAGGATTCACTGCGGTGCTCCCACCTGCTGGACGATGAACTCGAGCGCCTCGCGATAACCCTCCGCGCCTTTACCGAGGATGCGCTTCGCGGCCAGGTCGGCCACGACCGACGTTCGCCGCCACTCCTCCCGCTCGTTGATGTTCGAGAGATGCACTTCGACGATGGGGGCGTCGAACAGCTCGAGCGCGTCTCGAATCGCGTACGAGTAATGAGTCCAGGCACCGGGATTCACGATCACCCCGTCCGCCCAGTCGAGTGCGTCGTGGCACCAGTCGACGTATTCGCCTTCGTGATTCGTCTGCCGGCAGCGGACGTGGCAACCGAGCGCGCCGGCCCACTCGTAGATGCGTGTCTCGAGCTCCGAAAGCGACATGCCGCCGTAGAGCGCGGGATCGCGTCGTGCGAGGACGTCGAGGTTGGCTCCGTTCAGGACGACGACTTGCACCGGGTTACTCTAAGGGGAGATCAACTCGTCGAGGGCGCGGCGCACGTCGTCCGCCGGGACGGGGACGTCCCAGTGCGCGCGGTCTTCGCCGAGAAGCACGAGCCCTCGCTTCTTGTCACGGCCGAGCGCGGCCCACGCACGGTCGCGGTCGACGCGAACCGGCCGCGGATCGAGCACCTCCTCGACGACGTCCGTCGGGCGGCCCGACAGACGCAGAGCCGCAAGCAGACCGAGCGCGACGGCGTCGCCGTGCGCGAGACCGTCGTAGCCGGCTGCCGCCTCCAGTGCGTGCGCGAACGTGTGCCCGAGGTTGAGGATCGCGCGACGACCCTGATCGAAAGGATCGCCGAGGCAGATCGCCGCCTTGAAGGCTGCGCACGCCCGGATCATTGCTTCGTCCTCCAACTCCCAGAGCGGGCGCCCTGCGAGCAGTCCCGTCTTCACCACCTCCGCCATCCCCTCACGTCGCTGCTCGTCGCTCAAGGTCGCGAGCACATCCGGGTCGGCGACGACTCTCGCCGGATAGTGGAATGCGCCGACGAGGTTCTTCCCGGCCGTGAGGTCGAGCGCCGTCTTGCCGCCGATCGCAGCGTCGACCTGGCCGAGCAACGTCGTCGGCACGGCAATCCAGCGAACGCCGCGCATGTAGGTCGCGGCAGCGAACCCGGCGACGTCGGTCGTCGACCCGCCGCCGTAGCCGACGATCGTCCCGCTGCGGTCGAGTGCAAGCTCGTTCCACAACCCGTCGAGGACGGCGGGCGTCTTGGCGGCTTCTCCTCGCGGCACGCGGTGGACGTTCGCCGGATCGAAGCCCAACGGATGGAGATCGAGCACGTGTTCGTCGCCGATCACTGCAACTGCTTCGGGGCGTTCGCCGACCCGGGTCCCGAGCTCTGCGAGCAGTCCCCGCTCGACGTCGATCTGGAGCGCCCGGAGGAGGACGTCTTCAGTGCGGTCGACCAACCCGGCCGACACCTCGTCGTAGAGCGGCTGGCGCTCGTCGAAGAGACGCCTGAACTGGGTCTCGTCGCGCGCGAGCGGCCGGCCGCTGTCTCGCACGCGCTGCCACGCGTCGCCCACGTCGACGTCGACCCAGACCGTGAACGCATGGGTCCGCAGCAGCTCGCGGGTCCGCTCGGAGAGAACGGCCCCACCCCCCAACGCGATCACCGCGGGCGTCGACGAACCAAGAACTTCCGCAGCCAGCTCCTCTTCGATGCGCCGGAACTCCGCCTCGCCGCGCTCGAACAGCTCGGCAACGGAACCGTGGCGACGCTCGATCTCCCGATCGAGGTCGACGAACGGCCGGTCGCTGAGGCCCGCGACCTCCTGGCCGATCGTCGACTTCCCCGCACCCATGAACCCCACGAGTGCGAGATGACGGCCGAGCGCGCCTACCTCGGTGACCAGTCGATCCGCTCCAGGTACGCGCGGTGCGCGGCAAGGAAGTCAGCGAGCGCGTCGCCGCCGAACTTCTCCTTGGCTGCACGCGCAAGCTCCCAGGCCACACATGACTCCGCGACGACTGCGAGGGCCTCGACGGCCGCCGTGTCGCTGCGCTCGACGAGCGCCTCCGCAGGCTTGCCCGTCTGCAGGTCGACCGAGGCAAGTGGCTTCATCAGCGTGGGCAACGGCTTCATGGCCGCGCGGACGACGATCTCCTCGCCGTTCGAGACGCCGCCCTCGATCCCACCGGCGCGGTTCGTCTCGCGGTAGAGCCCACGCTCGTCGCGCAGGATCTCATCGTGCGCAGCGGAACCGCGCATCGACGCCAGCTCGAACCCATCGCCGATCTCCACGCCCTTCACGGCTTGCGTCCCCATCAGGGTCGCGGCAAGACGGGCGTCGAGGCGCTCGTCCTTCGTCGCGTACGAGCCCAAACCCGGAGGAACACCGCGAGCGCGAACTTCGACCACGCCGCCGACCGTGTCCCGATCCGCGCGTGCCTCGTCCACACGCTGCTCGAGATCGGGGGTGAGTACGCGACCTTCGACGGCAATCCCGATCTCAGCGAGCAGCGCCTTCGCCACCGACCCGGCCGCGACGATCACTGCGGTGTGGCGCGCGCTCGCCCGCTCGAGTGCGTCGCGGACGTCAGACAGGCCGTACTTGAGCACGCCGGCAAGGTCTGCGTGTCCCGGCCGCGGCAGCGTGACCTCCTTCGTGCCCTTTCCCGAAGGATCGCCCTCGGGCTGCCACGGACTCATCCCCCAGACCCAGTTCTTGTGGTCGCGATTCCGCACGACGAGCGCCAGCGGCGTTCCCAGCGTGCGCCCCTGGCGGAGGCCGGCGAGCACCTCCACCTCGTCCTGCTCGATCTGCTGACGAGGGCTGCGGCCGTAGCCCTGCTGCCGACGGTGGAGGTCAGAGTCGATCGCGGCCTTGTCGAGCACGAGTCCCGCCGGCAGTCCGGAGACAATCGCGACAAGGGCCGGGCCGTGCGACTCACCAGCCGTTGCGAGGTCCAGTGTCATCAGGCGGAGCGTACTGCGCTGCGCATCACGTCGATCGGAGCCGGTACTCCGGTCCAGATCTGAAACGACGCTGCGCCTTGCGCGACGAGGACCTCGAGCCCGTCGACGACTCGCGCCCCCGCGGCCTCGGCCGCGCGCGCAGTCGCCGTCGGCTGGATACGGGAGGTCGACAAGGGTCTGCCCGGGACCGAGCAGGACGACGACATCGTCGCGCTCGGAGGTTGCGTTGATGACGAGGTCGACGTCCGAAACATCTGGTGGCCAGGTTCCCTTGCGTGAGAAGTGCAGCGGCGTCGGGCAATGCCGCGCGAAGGCGAGGGCTGCTCCGCCATCCCCGACGATCGCCGCGCGCCGAACATCGAGCATCGGCAAGGATGGCTGCGTCCGTCGAATAGCCGACGACGCGGCCGTCGCGGACGACAAGCGTGTTGACCGACTGCTCGTCGGTCTCGACGAGCTTCGCAACGGCGAGCTTGTGCGGCGTCGTGACATTGGCACCGGCGAAGCCGAGCGCGACGAGTCCACGCACGGCATCCTCCAAGCGCTCGCTCGTGACGAGCAATGGCAGGTAGGCCCAGTCGAGCCCGCGCGCGGCGAAAGCCGCGTTCTGCATCAGCGGCGAGAGCGACTGCGAGACCGGATCGCCGAGCAACCCGACGAGCCGTGTCTCACCCGAGATCATGGTCCGTAGCCGTGCGCGTTGGCGTAGTTCTGGAACGCCTGGTAGCTCGCGGTGAAGAAATGGTGCTTCTTGTCCGGCTTCCGCACGAAATAGAGGTACTTCACCTTCGCCGGATGCGCCGCCGCCTGCATTGACGCAAGCCCCGGGCTCGCGATCGGCGTCGGCGGCAGCCCTTGGCGCTTCCGCGTGTTGTAGGGCGAGTTGCTCTCGAGCTGCGACTGGCGGATCGACTCGGTCGGCGGAATGTCGAGGCCGTAGCGCAGCGTGGCGTCGATTCCCAGCGGCATGCCGGCGTGGAGGCGGTTGTAGATCACGGCGGAGACGAGCTCGCGCTCGTCGGGCGACAGGGTTTCCTTCTCGACCATCGATGCGATGATCAGCACGTCGTAGGGCGTCAGGTTCTTGGAGCGCGCGTAGCCGAGGTCGACCTGTTTCCAGTTCTCGCAGAAGGCATCGAGCTGGTCCTGCACGAGCTGCGCCGAGGTCGAGTCCTTGAAGAACTCGTAGGTGGCCGGGAACAGGAAGCCCTCGATGGTCGTCACCTTCGCCCGGAAGCAGGATGGCACGCGCGGCTTCGCAGTCACGGCGAGATAGGCGGCGCGTGAAAGCTTGGGCCGGACCTTCCGCTTGCGCGCGGCGATCTTCGCAACGGCGGCAACCCTTTCTGCCATCTGCTTTCGCGTGAAGCCCTCCGGGAAGACGATGTGAAACGGCTTCGGCACGGCGATCACGGTCTCGACCGTGCCGGTCGCGGTCGTGCGGGTCACGGTGCGATAGACGAGCGTGCTCGAGAGCGTCGAGCCCTGCACGGCCTGGTCGCTGCTGTTTCCCCCGCCGATGGCGGCGACCGCGAGCCAGCCGAGCCCGCCCAGGACGAGCACGAGTAAGCCGAGCGCGAGCGCGCGCCGCCGAACCACCTGGCGAGGGCTTGGCCCTTCTGGCGGGCGCCCTTGCCGCGGCGGCATTACGCCGGGGCGCCGCTCGCCCATGTCAGGTAGCCGGACAGAAGATGTGCCGCTGCGCGTGCGTCTTCCGGCGCGTCGGAGGGTGTCTGCTCCGCGAGGTCGGTCGTGAATCGTTCGTCGAACGTGACCACGGGAACGTTGGTCACGTCGCTCAGGGCCTCGACGAAGCGTTCCGTTTCGCGCGCCTGCTCCCCGCGGTCGCCGCGGAGCGTGAGCGGAAGCCCGACCACGACGCGGTCGACCTCGTGCTCACCGATCAGTGTCGCGAGCCGGGCGAGACCGTCACCGGTCGCAGCCTCTTCGACGACGCAGAGCGGGCGTGCAATCGTGCCGGTCGGGTCCGAGACGGCAACGCCGGTGCGTGCCCGGCCGTAGTCGAGTGCGAGAACCTTCACTTCAGCGCTGCAGCGATTGCTTGCTTCCCGGCTTCCAGTGCGCCGCGTAATCCGGCGGGATTCTTGCCGCCTGCCTCGCCCAGTGTGGGCCGTCCCCCGCCCCCTCCGTCGATGTGCTTGCCGAGCTCGCGCACCAGCTTCGACGCGTCGAGGCCGCGGCCGACGAGCGACTCGTCGAGGTTGACGACCAGATAGACGCGCCCGTCGTCCACGGAACCGACGATGACACCGGCCGCCTTCTCCTGCTGACGCAGGCGATCCGACAGGTCCCGCAGCGCGCCGCCCTTGAGCGACTTCGCCTCGGCGAGGACGACACCCCCGTCATTCGCCACGATCTCGAAGTCGGCAGCCGCCTCGGCCTTGGGTCTCTTCGACTCCTTCCGCGCACGATCGAGCTCAGCCCGCAACTCGGCGGCTTCGCGCATGGTCGCGTGAAGATACGCATGCGCCTCACCGGACGTCACCGCTTCGATCCGTCGCGCGCCGGCCCCGACAGAACCTTCCGAGAGGATCACGAACGGCCCGATCTCCGCCGTCGATCTGACGTGCGTTCCTCCGCAGAGCTCGCGCGAGAAGTCGGGAATCTCGACGACGCGCACGTGATCGCCGTACTTCTCGCCGAACAGCATCATGGCGCCGAGGCGGCGTGCTTCGTCGATCGGCGTGACGAAAGTGCGCACCGGTAGGTTCTCGAACACCTTCTCGTTGACGAGATGTTGAACTCGCTCCCGCTCGTCGTCCGTCAGCTGCTGCGGATGCGTGAAGTCGAAGCGCAGCTTGTCCGGGCGCACCGCAGAGCCCGCCTGCTTGACATGGTCGCCGAGCACTTCTCGCAACGCCTTGTGGAGAAGATGGGTCGCGGTGTGGTTCGCCATCGTCGGAAAACGGACGGCCCACGCCACAACAGCTCGAACACGGTCGCCTTCGGCAAACCCATCACCCTCGAACAGGAGCACCTGATCTCCCTCGAGACCGTAAGCCTCGCGTAGCTCGGCGCGGACGCCGGATCCGTCATCTCGCTCGATCCACCCCGAGTCCGTGACCTGGCCTCCCCCAGCGGGATAGAACGGCGACTCGCGCAGCTTCGCGAGGAAGAGCCCGTCACCGGCTTCCTCGAGCGCACCGATCTGCGTGAGCACGTCGATCTTCTCGTAACCGACGAACTCGGTGCGAAAGCCGGCGCGCTTCGCGAACTCGGCCGCACGCTTGTCGTCTTTGGAGATCGCTCCACGCGAGCGTGTCCGCTGCTGCTCCATCAACCGCGTGAACTCCTCTTCGTTGACACCGAGTCCTCGCTCGTGCGCGAGCTCGCGGGTCAGCTCGAGCGGGAAGCCGTACGTGTCGTGTAGCCGGAACGCGTCCTCTCCTGAGATTGCGTCGCCCCCCTGCGCGATCTCCTCGAAGAGGCGGAGCCCGCGCTCGAGCGTCTTTCCGAAACGCTCTTCCTCGGCGGTCAGGATGCGGTGGATTTCGTCCCGGTGCTCCTCGAGCTCCGGATAGCCGCCCTTCATCTGTTCGATCACGACGTCCGAGAGCTGCGCGAGGTAAGGCGCCTCGAGCCCGACGCGGTCTGCCTGCTGCACAGCGCGGCGGATGATCCGCCGCATGACATAGCCGCGGCCCTCGTTGGACGGCGTGATGCCGTCGGCGGCGAGAAACGTCATCCCGCGGCCGTGATCGGCGAGCACGCGGTGCGCCTTCGTCGCCTCGGGCGAATCGCCGTACGCGATACCGCTCTGCTCGGCAATCCAGCTCATGATCGCCTGGTACACGTCGGTCTCGTAGACGCTCATGACGTCCTGCAGGATCGCCGCCGTCCGCTCGAGACCCATGCCGGTGTCGACGTTCTGTGTCGGGAGAGGCGTCAGCTTGCCGTCGACGTGAAGCTCGAACTCCATGAAGACGAGATTCCAGAACTCGAGAAACCGTTCGCAGCGCGTGCAGCTCGGCTGGCAGTCCGGCTCGCCGCAGCCGTGCTCCTCCCCCCAGTCGTAGTACATCTCGGTGTCGGGACCGCATGGGCCCGGACCGCCCACGGACCAGAAGTTCTCCGACCTCGGCAGGAAGACGATGCGCTCGGCGGGCTGCCCGATCTTCACCCAGTGTTCGTACGCGACCGTGTCCTCGCCGAGCTCGAGCTCGGGGTCGCCTGCGAAGACGCTCACCCAGAACCGCTCCGGGTCGAGCTTCAGATAATCGAAGACGAACTCCCAGGCGAAGTCGATCGCGCCTTCCTTGAAGTACTGGCCGAACGAGAAGTTCCCGAGCATCTCGAAGAAGGTCAGGTGCGATCCGTCGAGCCCCACCTCGTCGATGTCCGGTGTGCGGAAGCACTTCTGCACCGTGGTGAGGAGCGGCGCCGGCGGCGACTCGCGCCCGAGGAAATAGGGCATGAGCGGCTGCATTCCCGCGGTCGTCAGAAGCGTCGAGCGGTCGTCTGCACGCGGAACGAGGGGCGTAGACGGCCGGAAGACGTGTCCCTTGGACTCGTAAAAGGCGCGGAAGCCCGCGCGCAGCTCAGCTGACGTGCGCATCCGTCGATTGTAGGAAGGCGGTTCGGCCGACCGGTCCGCGGGTCTTGGGTCGTTTGGCCGTAAACATGCTCTCGCAGACCAACATCCGCCGCCGCGCCCGGCTTTGCCGGGTGCGGCTGCCCACGGCCCCAGCAGCAGAGGCCTCGCGGCGAAGTCATCATGGCTCGGCGCAGCCGAGCCGGACTTCGTCGCGTTTCAGCCTTCAGCCGCTTTCGGCTCGGTGCCTTCCTCGGCGTTGATCTCCTCACGGATCTTCTCCAGCGAGCGCCGGATCAACCGCGATACGTGCATCTGGGAGATCCCGACCTGCTGGGCGATCTGCGACTGCGTCAGTCCCTCGAAGAAGCGCAGGTGGAGAATCATGCGCTCCCGTTCATCGAGCACGCGGAACCCTGGCGCGAGCACGGCGCGGTCCTCCGACACGTCGTACTGATGCTCCAGCGTGCCGATCGACTCGAGCGGATCGAGCTCCTCCCCATCCTCGCTCCCGCCGCCTCCCGTCGAGAGCGAGAGCGAGGAGTAAGCGCGGCCGGACTCGAGTGCCTCGAGCACCTCCTCCTCTTCCACGCCTGCTCCCTTGGCGAGCTCGGAGATCGTTGGCGAACGTGCGAGTTGGACGGTCAGCTGCTCGACGAGCTTCGACAGTTGAACGTTGAGCTCCTGGAGCCCGCGCGGGACGCGTACCGACCAGCCCTTGTCGCGGAAGTGGCGCTTGATCTCCCCGATGATGTTCGGCGTCGCGTAGGTCGTGAGCTCGACGCCGCGGTCGATGTCGAAACGGTCGATCGCCTTGATCAGCCCGATCGCGCCGATCTGGACGAGGTCATCGAGCTGCTCGCCGCGATAGGAATACCGTCGCGCGAGCGAACGCACGAGCGACATGTACCGCTCGATCAGCTGTTCGCGCGCCTGCAGGTCGCCGTCTTCGTGGTAGCGGCGCAGCAGAACCTTGTCGGACTCGTTCAACTGCTACCGCCTTTCACGGTGTCGAGCCGCTTCGTCAGCTCGACCCATTGCGAGCCGTCGCGGTCCTCGACCTGGACGGAGTCACAGACCGCACCGAGGATCCGGCCAAGGTTCAGCGAATTCGTCCCCCCTTCCTCGAGGTCGGCGCGCACAGAGGTGAACGGCCCGACGATCGTCCGGAGCTCGCCGTCCTCGACGAACACCCGGACAGTCACCTCCCGGCCGTCGTTCGGGCGCTCGAGCAGCGCGTCGAGTGCGAGCTCGAGGTCTTCGAGCGTCTCGAAGGAGAGGTTGAGCCGCGCGGCGAGGCCGCCCAGCACGAGATGCGCGACGCCGTGAAAAGCGTCGTCTGCAGGCAGCGTCAGGCAAATCTCATCAGCGGTCAACGTGTCCCTCCAATCCGGTCCCTTGGGTAGAACGAACAACCGGTGCCGCCGGTTTCGCAGGTGAGCGCTAGGACATCCACCCGCTTCGGATACTACGGTTCGGCCTGAATGACCCCGGCGCCGACCACGACGTCGTCCTCATAGAGGACGGCCGCCTGCCCCGGAGCGATGCCGTAGGCGGGCTGGTCGAGCTCCAGACGAAAGCCGCCTTCTTGCAGATGGATGCGGGTGGGAACGGCCTCCGACCGGTAACGAAGCTTCGCGTGTGCGCGCTCCACGGGCACATAAAGGTGGCCCGAGGCAGCAATCGCCGTGCGCGCGAGCGCGTCGCGGCCGCCGACGACAACGGTGTTCGTGCGTGCATCGGAGCGGATTGCGTACAGCGGCTGTTCCGCCGAGACGCCGAGCCCTTTGCGCTGGCCCGGAGTGAATCGCCAGTAACCGGAATGCCGTCCGACCTCGCTGCCCTTCCACGTCGACGATCGAACCCTCCTGCGCGGCTAGACCGCGTCGCTCGAGGAACGAGCGGTAGTCGTCCCCTGCAAGGAAGCACGCCTCCTGGCTCTCTCCGCGCCCTGCGGCCGCGAGACCGGCGCGCTCGGCCTCGGCGCGCGTCTCGGCCTTGGTCTGCGCGCCGAGAGGGAACGAGATTCGGTCGAGCTTCGCCGGATCGACGCGGGCCAGCATGTACGACTGGTCCTTGACCGGGTCGAGCCCGCGCGCGAGCAGGAGTCTGCCGCGATGCTCGACGATCCGTGCGTAGTGCCCTGTCGCCAGCGTGTCGGCGCCGGCACGCTGGGCGAACGCAAGCAGCCTGGCAAAGCGAAAGCCGCCGTTGCAGTGGATGCACGGGTTGGGCGTCTCGCCGCGTTCGTAGCCGCGCACGAACGGCTCGACCACGGAGCGGCGAAATTCCTCGCGCAGGTCGAGGGTCACGTGGGGCACGCCGAGCGAGTGACACGTCGCGCGTGCAGCAAGGACGGCATCGGGTGAGCAGCAGGCACGCTCCGCGTCGGGCCCGTCCGGATCGAGCCAGAGCCGCAGAGTGACGCCGATCGCATTCGGCAAAGACTTGAGCAGCGCGACTGCGCTGTCGACACCGCCGCTCATCGCAACGGCAACGCGCCCGGCCCTCCGCGGGGCACGAAAAACGGGCCCGATGGCGTTGGCGAGCGCATCGACCGGAAGCGTCTCCCCGCCAACGGAAGCAGCCTCGAGCAAAGTCAACCCAACAAGAGAACGATCGAGCCCGGAAGCATCAGCTTCAACAATGCGTTCGCCATCGAGACTGAAGCCGCACAAGCGCGAATTCGTGACCACGCGAAGAATCACCAATGAGCTCAATCACAAACTCAGGCTAGCGGCAATCCCCGCGAGTGCCGGCTCAGCCGGCGCTCGCCACCCAGCGCCCAGGTTCTCGGTCCCGCGCTGCTCGGCCAATGAAGTCATCATGCCGCGCCGAAGGCGCGGCGGACTTCATTGGCCTAACCCTGCCGTGTCCTACGCCGCTGTGAACCTGGATAGCCAGGTGGGTGCCCTGCCGGCTTCCGGCCGAAGCCGTCACCGGACGCAGGCTCCCTTAGCGTCTTTGTTGGTTCTACATTGATACGCAGGCCACGAACAGGGTCGGCCGCTCGCAGCGTAGCCGCTAACGGGCGAAGCGCCACTGGATCGTCTGGGTGCCGTGGAGGTCCAGGCGATTGGCCAGTGCTTTCGTGAGGTCCAGGTCGCGGCCGGGAACGTTCGGGCCGCGGTCCACGACCTGTGTCAGAACCTCGCGTCCGTGGAAGCGGATGTAGAGCCGCACACCACAGGGCAAGACGGGATGCGCGACGCCTTCGGTCGTTTTCAGGAACGGCTTGCCGCACGCCGTGCGTCGCCGTGATTGGCGGTCGGTCCGTATGGTGCCGCCTTCGCGGTGTAGTAGCCGTTCTCGGTTCCGGGCACGACGACGGCGCCGGGGAGGTTGCGGCTGTTGCCGAAATCGCGCCGCGTGATCGCCACGGCCGCGATTGCGGCGATGAGCGTGATCCCGGCCAGCCAGACCGCTCGCTGGACG
The DNA here is from genome assembly GCA_963779965.1 of uncultured Actinomycetes bacterium. Taxonomy (GTDB): domain Bacteria; phylum Actinomycetota; class Thermoleophilia; order Gaiellales; family Gaiellaceae; genus 3-1-20CM-4-69-9. The sequence goes on from CAWAAP010000004.1 coordinate 305,917, forward strand.
AGCTGCGGATTCACGCGCCGACGGTGTGCAGCACGTCGCCGAAGGCGTCTCGCACGAGCCCGTCGAAGTCCGTCGGCAGAATCCCATCGGGGCCCGCGAACTCGCGCAGGTACATCAGGAGATACGAGCGCTCTTCGTTACGCACGACATCGTCGGTGGCGTGATCCCGTGCCGCCCGTTCCAGCTCCCAGAGATTCCACTCCCTCGGGCCCTCGTTCGCGGGGATGAAGGCGACAACGCGCGCGGGCACGGGCTCCGGCTCCGGCTCGGGTTCGGGCTCTGGGGGTAGGGACGGGACGGCGGCGATGCGCGACGGCTCGAGGCTCGGCGCGGGTGCGGGTGCGCGCTCGCGCTCCGACTCCGGCTCCGGCTCTCGCAGCGACTCAACCGTCGGCTGGACGCGAACGCGAACCGGCGCGACGAACGTCGGCTCCTCCGTCTGAGGCTCGAAAGCCTCGAAAGACTCGGGAGACTCGACCGCAGAGTCCTGGCGAACGCCTGTCTGTCTGGCCCAGACGACGATCTCGACGATCGCGACGATGATCCAGGCACATGCCACCACCGCGATGATCCACCCGGTACTGAGCCGTTCGACGCCGGCGATCACGGCGACCGCAATGATGAATCCGGCCTCGATCAGGAACCGGGAGCCGACGACTGGCACGAAGGGATCCTACGGTTGTTGCTCGTCGTGCGACTCGCCCGAGGGCGCCGAGCCTTCGGACTGAGCCTCTTGCTGGCCGGAGGCCTCCGGCGCCGGCTCGTCTGCCTTGGTCTCCTCGATCTTGGGTGCCGCTGCCGGCGGCGGCGAGAGTGGCGGTGCTGCCATCGCCGCGGCGGGGCGGGTCGGGGCCGGCGGCGTGCGCGACGCTTCGGTCGTCTGCTGAACGGCGTCGACGATCGCCTGACCCACGCCTTTGATCTCGTCGTCGCCGAGCCCGGCTGCGGCGAGCAACTGCTCGGCGCCCGTCTGAGCTCGGCCGAGGATCGCGGCAGCCTGCGCGCGCGCCCACTCGAGCGTCTGCTCGACCTCGGCTCGGGCCGAGTTCGTCAGCTCGGTGGCTTGATGGCGAGACTGCTCGAGCAGGCGGTTGCCCTTCGCCTCGGCCTCGCGCAGCTCCTGCGTCGCATCGCGATTCGAGTTTGCGAGGAGTTCACGTGCTTCGTTCCGGGCTGCGTTCAGCATCTCTGCGCGCTGGCGCTCGCTCTCCTGGCGGTAGCGCTCGATCTCCGCCTCGCGATCTTGCTGCTCGCGTCGGCGTCGGCGCACCTCTTCTTCGGTCTTGGACAGCTGCGCCTCGGATGCCTTCTGCGCGTCGGCCTCGACGGTGTCGGCGAATTCGGAAGCCGTGCGAATCAGATGCAGCGCATCCATCCGTACCGCGTGCCCGGTGGGCTCGACGGATTGCCCACTTCGGCTCGCGGCCTGCAGCACCCGCAGCTGCGCCTGGAGCTGGGCGGAGTGTCGACGGAATGACTCGAAGGCCTCCCGAACCTTGTCGGGGTCGTAGCCGTCCCCGCTCCTGGGCAGGTCTTCGAGGCGCGGGAGCGCGGTGAGCGAGGGTTGTTGTCCTGGTTCTGATGCGGCCATTGCGGCTAGCCCTTCTGGCGAAAGTATGCAGGTTTCATCGGTCAGTCCGGTACCGGGCCTTTAGGGCTTCGGTGTCTTGAGACTGATTCCAAGCTCGTCGAGCCGTTCCTTCGTCGTCGGCGCGGGTGCGCCTGTGAGGGGATCCGACCCGCTGGCGGTCTTCGGGAAGGCAATGACCTCGCGGATGTTGGATTCACCCGCGAAGAGCGCAACGAAGCGTTCGATGCCCAGAGCGAACCCGCCGTGTGGCGGGGCACCCATGCGAAGGGCGTCGAGGAACCAGCCGAACTTCGCCCGGGCCTCCTCGTCGGTCATCCCCATCGCGCGGAAGACGCGCTCCTGAATCTCCTGGCGGTGGACCCTGATCGAGCCCGAGCCGAGCTCCCACCCGTTCCAGATCAGGTCGTAGTGCTGGCTGAGGGCGGCACCGGGATCGGTGTCGATCAGATCCTCGTGACCTTCGACCGGGCTCGTGAAGGGGTGATGCACGAACGTCCACCGGCCCGTGTCCTCGTCCTCGAGGAACAGCGGGAAGTCGAGGACCCACAAGACCTCGTCGCGCGACTCGTCGACGAGCTCGAGCTGCTGGCCGAGGTGGAGCCGGAGCGCTCCGAGCACACGCTCCACCATCGGCGTGCTGTCCGCGACGAAGAGAACTGTCGACCCGGGCGGGCTCTGAAACGCCCCGAGCTCGCGCTCCGACAGAAACTTGGAGATCGGCGAGCGGACCTCTCCCGACTCGTCGAAAACGAGATACGCGAGACCCTTCGCGCCCCACTCCTTCGCGAACTCCTCCAACCGCTGCAGCTCTCCGCGCGAAAAGGACTTGGGCGCCACGATGTACCGGACCGTCTCCGCGCCCGCGAAGACTCCGAACTCGGAGCCGCGCGTGACGTCCGTTGCGTCCTGGATCTCCAGGCCGAAGCGCACGTCGGGCTTGTCCGAGCCGTAGCGCAGCATCGCGTCGGCATACGACATCCGCGGAAACGGCCGTCTCGGCGGCGTTCGCCCAAGCGCTTCGAACGACGCAACGACGACCTGCTCCAAAACTTCGAGAACGTCCTCGCGGGTCGGGAAGGCGAGCTCGAGATCGAGCTGCCTGAACTCGAACTGCCGGTCGGCACGCAGGTCCTCGTCCCGCCAGCACGTCGCGATCTGGTAGTAGCGGTCGAGCCCGCCGATCATGAACGTCTGCTTGAAGAGTTGGGGCGATTGGGCGAGCGCGAAGAACCGGCCGGGTTGCAAGCGCACGGGTACGAGGAAGTCGCGCGCGCCTTCGGGAGTACCCATGGTCATCGACGGCGTCCACACGTCGATGAATCCCTGCTCCTCCATCGAACGGCGAATCGCGGCGATCACGGTGGCCGAGAGGCGCAGGTTGCGTTGCATGCGATCCCGGCGCAGATCGAGATAGCGGTAGCGAAGACGCGTCGGCTCCTCGACGCCCTCGTCGTCGAGCTGGAACGGCAGGGGCTCCGAGCGAGAGACGATCTCGAGCTCGTCCACCTGGATCTCGACCTCTCCCGTGGGGATGTTCGGGTTCACGGCCTCGGGTGCGCGGCGCGTGACTTCGCCACGTGCGTGCACGACGAACTCAGAACGGATCTCGTGCGCGACCTTCGCGGCCTCGGGCGCCCGCTCCGGATTGATGACGAGCTGGACGATGCCCGTGTGATCGCGTAGGTCGATGAAGATCAGCCCGCCGTGGTCTCGGCGGCGCGCGACCCACCCGGCGACGTTGACCGTCTGGCCCACGCGCTCGGGGGTCACCTCGCCGGAATAGAGGTCGCGCCAGGGGTTCATCCTGTGATCCTGTCGACAACTGTGTCGAGCGGCGCGCTGAAGTCCTCGCGACCCTGTTGGCGGACGGTTGCCTTCTCGCCCTCCACGAGGACCGTCCACCCCGCGCCGAGCCGCGCGGCTTGAGTCAGCTGGCCCTTGGTCGAGCGCCCGGCATAGTCCATGTCGGCCCTCAACCCACGCCGACGGAGCTCGGCGAGAAGGGGCACGATTCGAGCGCGATCGCCGTCCTGCTCGGAGACGAAGAACACGTCGATGTGCGGCGGGGCCGGTCGCTCCGAGCCGATCGAGAGCTGAAGCCGCTCGATGCCGGCACCGAAGCCGATGCCCGGCGTCGGCGGCCCGCCGATCTCCTCGATGAGCCCGTCGTACCGGCCTCCCCCGCAGATCGTGTCCTTTGCACCGATCGCCTCGTCCTTGAACTCGAAAGTCGTCCGCGTGTAGTAGTCGAGCCCGCGCACCAACCGCGGTGTCAGCTCGTAGCTGACGCCGTAGGCATCGAGGTACCGGCGAACGCGGGCGAAGTGCTCACGACACTCCTCGCAGAGCGACTCGCCGATTGTCGGGGCGCCCTGCAGCAGTGTCTGCACGCGCTCGCTCTTCACATCGAAGACCCTGAGCGGTGACGTCGCCCGTCTTGGCACGCGCCTCGTCGTCCAGCTCTGCATCGTGGTCGTCGAGCCACTGCGCGAGTTTCTCGACGTAAGCCGGACGGCAGTTGGCGTCGCCGATCGAGTTGAGCTCGAGCACGTAGTCGGTCACGCCGACGCGATGCAGGAGCTCGGAGTAGAGCTGGATCACCTCGGCGTCGATTGCAGGATCGTCCGTGCCGATCGCCTCGACCGAGAGCTGCCAGTGCTCGCGGTAACGGCCTCGCTGCGGCCGGTCGTACCTCCACATCGGTCCGATCGTGTAGAGCTTCTGTGGTTGCGCCTCACGGTGAAGCCCGTGCTGCACGTAGGCGCGGCAGATCGGTGCCGTTGCTTCCGGGCGGAGCGTCAGCGAGCGGCCACCGCGGTCACTGAACGTGTACGTCTCCTTCTGCACGACGTCGGAGCCGCCGCCGGATGTCCTGACGATCAACTCGGTGTCCTCGAAGGCAGGCGTGTCGATACGGCTGTAGCCGTACAGCGCGCAGACGCTCTGCATCTCCCCCGTCACCCATTGCCAGAGCGGCTGCTCGGACGGAAGGATGTCGTGCGTGCCGCGCGGCGCCTCGAAGCGCGTCACGCGCGCAGCTCCGCGAGAAACGGATTCCGCGCGAGCTCCGTGCCGAGCGTCGTCTTGGGGCCGTGCCCCGAGTAGACGACGGTCTCCGGAGGAAACCGGTCCGCGAGCATGCGAATCGACTCGACGAGCACATCCCAGTCGGCTCCCGGAAGATCCGTCCGGCCGACCGAGCCGGCGAAGACGAGATCGCCCGAGAAGAGCGCCCCGTCGGCGTAGTAGGCGAGATGCGCGGGAGAATGGCCGGGAACGCGCAGAGTCTGGAACGAGATGCCGGCCAGCTCGAGCGTCTCGTCGCCCTGCAGAAGCACGTCGGGCGTGTAGGGGCGGAGCTCGATGCCGGGAGGCGTGAAGCTGTTGAGGTCCTCCAACAGGACCCGCTCCTCTTCGGCCATGTGGACCGGAGCGCCGGTCGCCTCGGCGAGATCGGCCACCCCGCCCAGGTGGTCCCAGTGGCCGTGGGTGACGAGGATCGCCGTGCAGCGAGCGCCGAGAGCTGCGAGCTCCTCGAGCAGGCGTGGCGCCTCCGCCCCGGGATCGACGACGACGGCTTCCGCTGCGGAGTCATCGGCCCGGACCACGTAGCAATTCGTGCCGATCGGGCCGAGCTCAAACCTGTTGACTGCAAGGCTCACGAGGCGTTTGAGTCTAACGGCGGCCTCTCTCCGGCCCTTAAGATCACCGCAGTGCAAAGCTGGAACCTGCGCGAGATCGAGACCCCCGGCGGGACCCGCTCGCCGGTCGTCCTCCGTTCCGACGAGTCGGCGCGAGCCGTCCTCATCGTGCTCGACCCTGGACAGGCGCTCGGCGACCACCAGATGAAGGAACGCGCGCTCGTGTCCGTGGTCGACGGCTCCGTCCGCGTCGAGTCAGGAGGCGAGGCGATCGAGGGCGGAGAGGGCTCGTTCTTCTCCTTCGACGCGGACGAGCGGCGATCCATCTCCACTGACAAGGGCGCCCGGATCCTGCTCGTGTTCGCCCCGTGGCCGGGCGAAGGCCACTACCGCGGCGACACGAAAGTGGACGGTTAACGCGCTTTCGCGTTGTCGCGCCGGTTCAGGCGCTTCTGGAACAGGCGGTAGGCGAACGAGTCGGTGAAGTAGCTGAACGGGATGAAGAACGCGATCAGGAAGACCGCGGGGAAGACTTGCTGCGCCAACGGCTGGCCCCTGTTGAGCAGGATCATCGCCACCACCAGCACCGGGCCGAAGAGGAGAGCGCGCCGAGCGGAACGCCGCCACGACGGGGGTTCGATGTTCCTGCGCGCACCCGTGCCTCTCCCGGCCGGCTGTTTTCCGCTGCTGCTCTTACGAGGCTTCGACTCGCGCTGCCCGTTCTTCTCGGCACGAAGCTCGGTCGGCTCGACCGGGTACCTCGTTGCCCTCGTCGTCGAGGTAGACGTACTCGTACTCGTGGCGGCGAGCCTTCTGGTTACGACGTTTCTGCTTCTTGGTCGGCATTGCTTCTCTTAGCCTAACTCCGCGCGCTCGCCGTGGAGAACCACGTCGGCTACGAGATTCGCTCCGAGGTGGTAGGCAAGGTGCCGCCAGTCCGGCGCGTCGAGCAGGACGACGTCGGCGGCGTAGCCGGGAGCGAGCCGCCCGCGGCTGTCCGCTCTACCGAGCACGTGCGCGGCATTGACGGTGCAAGCGGCGAGGGCTTCCGCGGGCGAGAGCCTGAGCTGCGTCGCCGCGAGAGAGCACGTGAGCGGGAGGCTTTCGCAGAAGGCGCTGCCCGGGTTGAAGTCGGTCGCCAGGACCACGATCGCGCCTGCGTCGACGAGTGCCCGCGCCGGCGGCATCGGGCGCGCGAGAAAGAGCGCGCTCGCCGGCAGGAGCACAGCGGCGACGTTGCTGTTGCCGAGTGCCGTCACGCCCTCGTGACCCGTTGCTTCGAGATGGTCGACCGATCGCGCGCCGAGCTCGATCGCAAGCGGAACTGCACCCTGCTCCGTGAATTGGTCGCCGTGCAGGCGCAGCGCCAGACTCGCTTCGGCGCAGGCGGTGAGATAGCGCCGCGCCTGGTCGGTGTCGAACGCGCCACGCTCGAGGAAGACGTCCGCGGCCTCAGCGATTTCCGCCGCCGCGGGGAGCACCTCCGCGAGGGCGAAGTCGAGGTACGCGTCTGCGTCGCCGAACTCCGGCGGCACGGCATGCGCACCGAGCCACGTCGGGACACCGCCGGCGGCTTTGACCGCACGCAGTGAGGCGAGCTCCGTCTCGCGGTCCAAGCCGTAGCCCGACTTCGATTCGAAGGTCGTCGTGCCGGCTCGCAGCATCCAGCCGCGGTGCTTGCCGACCGCTTCAGCCAGCGCCTCTTCCCCTGCCGCCCGCGTCGCTCGAACGGTGGACATGATTCCGCCGCCGGCGGCGTGGAGCTCCTCGTACGACGCGCCACCCGCGCGCAACGCGAATTCCTCGACGCGGTCGCCTGCGAAGCACGCGTGCGTGTGACAGTCGACGAGCCCAGGGATCGCGCAGAGCCCGCGTCCATCGAGCTCGTCGACCTCGCCGTCGAGACGCGACAGGTCACGCATGCGGCCCACGGCCTCGATCGACGCGCCTGCACAGAGGACGTACGCATCCTCGAGCACCTCAACCTCGCCGAGCGCGCGTCCGCGCAGCGGCGCCGCGATGCCGGCGGGAGTCGCGAGCTGTGCGAGATCGCGGACGAGCAGGCGGCGCTCGCCGCCCGTTGACCTCATCCGCGTTCGAGTGGCGGCATCGGCAGCTCGAGGCCGTGCGACTCTGCAGCAGCGAGCGCCTCGGGATAGCCCGCGTCCGCGTGACGCATGACGCCGGTGCCCGGATCGGCGGTCAACACGCGCTCCAGCCGTTCGGCTGCGTCCTCGGTGCCGTCGGCGACGACGACCATGCCCGCATGGATCGAGTTGCCGATGCCGACGCCGCCACCATGATGGACACTCACCCACGTTGCGCCCGCGGCGACGTTGAGCAGGGCGTTCAGGATCGGCCAGTCGGCGATCGCATCGGAGCCGTCGCGCATGGCCTCCGTCTCGCGATACGGCGACGCGACCGAGCCGGAGTCCAGGTGATCGCGGCCGATCACCACCGGCGCTTTGACTTCCCCGGAGCGGACGAGCTCGTTGATCGCGAGCCCTGCGCGGGCGCGATCGCCGAGCCCGAGCCAGCAGATCCGGGCAGGCAGGCCCTGGAATGCCACGCGCTCCGGCGCGAGCTCGAGCCAGCGCTGGAGAAGCGGGTCGTCCGGGAAGAGGTCGCGGAGCACCGCGTCGATCGCCGCGATGTCCGCCGCCTCACCCGAGAGCGCCGCCCACCGAAACGGGCCGACTCCACGACAGAAGAGCGGTCGGATATAGGCCGGGACGAAGCCCGGATATGAGAACGCCTTCTCTACACCGGCTTCACGGGCCTCACCTCTGAGGTTGTTGCCATAATCGAAAACATAGCTTCCTGCTCGGACGTACTCGAGTAGCCCCTCGACATGGCGCGCGATCGACGAGCGCGCGCGCACGAGGTACTCGTCCGGGTCGGACGAGCGCAGCGCCGCAGCTTCCTCGACCGAGAGCCCGGCAGGGATGTAACCGGTGAGCGGGTCGTGCGCCGCCGTTTGGTCGGTCACGAGATCGAAGTGCTCGCCGCGACGCGCAAGCTCGGGAACGACCTCCGCGGCATTGCCGAGCAGGCCAACCGAAAGTGCGCGACCTTCCGAGGCCGCTGCACGAACGCGCGCAAGGGCATCGTCGATCGAGTCCGTCGCCTCGTCGAGGTACCGGGTTTCGATCCGCCGCTCGATGCGGGACGGATCAACTTCGACGCACAGGATTGCGGCGCCGGCCATCGTTCCCGCCAGCGGTTGCGCGCCGCCCATCCCGCCGAGCCCGGCCGTCAGGATCGTGCGACCAGAGAGGTCAGGCGAGCCGAAGTGTGTCTCACCGGCCGCCGAGAACGTCTGGTACGTCCCCTGCAGGATTCCCTGCGTGCCGATGTAGATCCAGCTGCCGGCGGTCATCTGGCCGTACATCGTGAGACCGAGCGCCTCGAGACGGCGGAACTCGTCCCACGTCGCCCAGTGCGGCACGAGCATTGCGTTCGCGATCAGCACGCGAGGCGCCCCGGGATGTGTGCGGAAGACGCCGACGGGCTTGCCGCTCTGAACCAGCAACGTCTCGTCCTCGCCGAGCTCGAGCAGCGAGCGGACGAGTGCGCGCAACGCCTCCGGGTTCCGGGCAGCCTTCCCGGAGCCCCCGTAGACCACGAGCTCCTCCGGCCGCTCGGCTACCTCTGGATCGAGGTTGTTGAGGAGCATCCGCAACGGCGCCTCGGTCGCCCACGCGCGCGCGTGTAACTCCGTACCCCGCGGAGCGCGGATCCTGGACAGGTCGCCGCAGAGCTCCTCCACCAGTGCGTCCAGCGGGCGCGTCGTGCTCATGCGAGCTCCCCGACCTCGGACTCGACCGCCGCAACCAGGGAGCCGTCCCTGATCCCGCCCGCCACCAGCTCGATGTCGCGCGACAGTGACCGGTCGTCGCCGAGCCGCGGCGAAAGCGAGCGGACGAATGCATGTGCTGCGCGCACTCCCTGCCCCGGCTCGAGCGGAGCGAGGAACTCCACGGCCTGGGCGCCGGCCAGCAGCTCGATCGCAAGGGCGCGCTCGGAGTTCGCGAGGACCTGCCACGCCTTCAGTCCCGCCGCATTCCCCATCGAGACGTGATCTTCCTGGCCCGCGCTCGTCGGGATCGAGTCCACGCTCGCCGGATGGCACAGGGACTTGTTTTCGCTCACCAGAGCGGCTGCGACGTATTGCGGGATCATGAAACCCGAGTTCAGCCCGCCGTCCACCGTGAGGAAGGCCGGCAGGCCGTCGGACAGGTTCGGATTCACGAGACGTTCCACCCTGCGCTCCGAGATGTTCGCAAGCTCCGAGGTCGCCATCGCCAGCGCGTCGAGCGCGAATGCGAGCGGCTGTCCGTGAAAGTTGCCGTTCGAGACGAGGAGCTCGTCTTCGACGAGCACGAGCGGATTGTCGGTCGCCGAATTCAGCTCCACCGCAACCGTCCCTTCGACGTACGCGAGCAGATCGCGCGACGCCCCGTGCACCTGCGGTGCGCAGCGCAGCGAGTAGGCGTCCTGGACCTTGTCGCACCACCTGTGCGCCTCGTTGATCGCCGACCCTTCGAGCAGGCGGAAGACGTTCGCGGCAGACTCGGACTGCCCGCGCAGCGGGCGCAGCCGGTGGATCTGCGGGATGAAGCTCGTGCGCGATCCCTGCAGCGCTTCCAGCGACAGCGCGCAGGCGATGTCGGCCGTCTTGGCGAGCCGGCGCGCTCGAACCACGCCGAGCGCCCCGAACGCCGCCATGAACTGCGTGCCGTTGACGAGCGAGAGGCCTTCCTTCGCTGCGAGCCGCGTCGGTTCGAGCCCGGCGGCCGCGAGCGCATCCGCACCGGGCAGCAGCTCGCCGTCGTGCCAGGCGTCTCCCTCGCCGACCAGTGGCAGGGCGAGATGGGCGAGCGGCGCGAGGTCGCCACTCGCACCGACCGAGCCGCGACTCGGGACGTACGGCAGCACGCCGCGGACAAGACACTCGAGCAAGAGTTCGACAGTCTCGATGCGCGCGCCGGAATTTCCCTTCGCCAGGGCGTTTCCGCGCAGCAGCATCGCGGCGCGAACGATCTCGTCCGGGTACGGATCTCCGACACCGCACGCATGACTCCGCAGTAGGCGCAGCTGCAGCTCCTCCGTCTGCTCCTCGGGAATCGACTTCGAGACGAACCGTCCGAACCCGGTGTTGATCCCGTAGGTGTGCTCGTGCGTCCCGTGGGCGGCACGTTCAACGAGCTCGCGGGCAGCGCGCATCTTCGTACGGGCCTCGTCCGACAACACGGCCTCGGCGGCGCCGAAGGAGACCGCCCAGACGTCGTCGATCCGGAGATCCTCTCCGGTCAGGCGGATCGCGGTCGCCTGAGCCATCGCGCGGCCAGTCTAACTCCGGGCCGGGCAGACTCACGCGCCCCGTTCGAGCAGGCGCACCTCCAGCAAGCTCGAACGGGTGAAGCCGTCGATTCGGAGCACGGCGCCCGCCGCCGACGCCGCAGCCCCGGCCGGCATCAGCCCGACCAGCTCTGCACCCGCGACCTCGACACCACGCGCATGCGCCTCGCTCTCGACCCGAGCGACGATCTCGTGCAGGGCGGCGGCCTCGTAGTCCTCGACGTTCATGCTGACCTGCGCACGGCCGACGCTCGGCAAGAGCAGCCCGAGTGCCCGCACACCTGTGAAACCGCCGCCCTTTTCGCGCACGACCGCTGCGATTGCGCGCGCTATCTCCACGTCGTCAGTGGCGAGGTTCACGTTGAACGCGATCAGGGGCCGGCGCGCTCCCACGATGACACCGCCCGCACGCTCGTCGAGCTCCGCAGGACCGTAGTCCGGGCGAAGCTCGCCCGCGTCAACGCGGCGCTGGAGCTCCTCCGGACCTCCGCGCCGGTAGAACGCGGGCCCTCGCTCCGGCGCCGAGTCGCCGTAGAGGAACACGGGCAGGCCGATCTCGGCGCCGATCCGATCCGCGAGTCGCAGCGCGCAATCCCGCGCCCGTTCGCGATCTCTCGGATCGAGTGCGACGATCGGCACGACGTCTGCCGCGCCGATGCGGGGATGAGCGCCTTCATGCCTGCGGAGGTCGATCCGGTCGCGCGCACAGGCGACTCCCGCCAGCAGTGCCTCGACGAGTGATGTGTCGTCGCCGACCACCGTGAAGACCGACCGGTTGTGATCGGCATCGGAGTGAACGTCGAGCACGTCGGCGTGTGTCGAGAGCGCGGACCGAAGCGCCTCGATCGTCCCGGAGTCACGTCCTTCCGAGAAGTTCGGCACCGACTCGAGCGGCAACTCCACGCGCGTACTCTACGAAGCTGTGAAGGCGTACTACGACCGGCGAGCGCCCGAGTACGACGACTGGTGGCTCGGCCGGGGCTTGTACGCAGACCGCGACCGGCCCGGCTGGGAAGACGAGCTTCGCCTGCTCGAAGGCGTCATTCGAGATCTTCCGGCCGCGCGGACGCTCGACGTCGCCTGCGGCACCGGCTTTCTGACCAGGCACCTTCGTGGAGACGTCGTCGGGCTCGACGCGAGCGAGCGGATGCTCGAGGTCGCACGCGAACAGGCTCCGCAGGCACGCTACGAGCACGGAGATGCACTCTCCCTGCCGTTCGACGACGACGCGTTCGACCGCGTCTTCACGAGTTACTTCTACTGCCACCTCGAAGACGACGAGCGCGAGCGCTTCCTGGCCGAGGCGCGGCGCGTCGCGTCCGAGCTGGTCGTGGTCGCGTCGATCCGGGGAAACGGCGACGCGTGCGAGCGTTGGGAGGACCGTCGGCTCGAGGATGGCTCGCAATGGAGCGTCTACAAGCGTGTGTTCGAAGGGCCCGATCTGGCCGACGAACTCGGGGGCGAGGTCGTGTTCAAGGGCAGCTGGTTCGTCGTCGTGCAGGCTTGACCCGTCGACGCTCGTCGTACCGCTCGCTCGCTTCGCTGCAGCGTGACGTGCGTGTTTGCCGCGCCTGCGTCGAGGCCGGGTATGACCTCGAGTCCTTGCCCGTCGTGAACGAGCATCTTGGCCAGCGTGCCTACATGTACGGCCAGGCGCCCGGGATCGTCGAAGGAGAAGAGAGGAGGCCCTGGCGCGGGCGCGCGGGCAAGACGCTGCGGCGCTGGCTCGAGCTGGAGGAGGACGAGTTCTACGAGACGTTCTACTGCGCGTCCGTGACCCGCTGCTATCCGGGACGCGCCCCATCCGGTCGCGGCGATCGCACGCCGACGCCGCGCGAACAAGAGCTCTGCTCGTTCTGGAAGGACTGGGAGCTCGAGCTGCTGAGACCGCGGCTGATCGTGCCCGTCGGCGGCCTGGCCATCCGCCGCCTGCTCGGCATCTCCGGTCTCGCCGAGTGCATCGGACGCCGGTACGAACTCGACAAGGCCGTGGTCGTTCCTCTGCCCCACCCCTCCGGTGCCAGCAGCTGGCTCAACTCTCCCGCCAATCGCGAGCTGACAACGGAGGCCGCAGCCCTCGTCCGCCAGGAGCTCGCACGCCTATAGAGACAACGCCCGTCGCTAGATTTCAAGGGTGAAGGAGCAAAGCGGAACGCCGTATCGGGTGACATTCGCCCGTCTGCTCGGCTTCCTGCGTCCCTACAAGATCTCGCTCGTGGTTTCGACGTTCCTCGCCGTCGCGTCGCAGGGTGCGCAGATCGCGCTCGTGTGGGTCACCGCACACGCGATCGACGATGCAATCACGCCTCGCGACGCCGACAAGCTCTGGCTCTTCGTCTGGGCGATCGTCGGCCTCGGCGCACTGCGCGCGATTTTCATGGCCGGGCGGAGGCTGATCTCGGGAAAGCAGGCGCTCGCTGTCGAGATGGACATGCGGCAGGGGCTCTACGCGCACCTCGTGCGTCTTTCGTTCGGTTTCTACGATCGCCATCAGACCGGGCAGCTGATGTCGCGGGCGACCGTCGACCTGCAGGGAGTGCGCTTCTTCCTCGGCTACGGGCTCATCTTCTTCTTCCAGAACGTCCTCACCGTTGTCTCGGTCACGGTCGTGCTCTTCTTCTTCGAGTGGAAGCTGGCGCTGATCGCGCTCGCGATCACCCCGATCCTCGTCGTGCTCGCTTACCGGTACAGCCACGTCACCCACCCGACGCTCCGCGACGTGCAGCAGAAGCTCGCCGATGTCGCGACGGTTGCAGAGGAGAACATCGTCGGCGTCCACGTGGTGAAGTCGTTTGCTCAGGAGCCGAAGGAACAGGAGAAGTTCACCGACCGCTCGGAGGCGGTCTTCCAGCAGACGCTGCGTGCCAACCGGCAGCGCGCGTTCTACGTCCCGTTCATCTCCTGGGTGCCGATGCTCGCGCAGGCCGCCGTCTTGCTGGTCGGGGCGCGCATGGTGGCGAGCGGCCAACTGACCATCGGCGGCTTCATCGCCTTCAACCTCTACCTCGGGATGCTGATCATGCCGCTGCGCTCTCTCGGCATGTGGATCGGCCAGGCGCAGCGGGCGACCGCGTCGGGAGAGCGGATCTTCCAGGTGATGGACGAGCCCGAGGAGATCGCAGACCGGCCCGATGCAGTCGCCGCTGCCTGCGGGAGGCGGCCATCTGCGCTTCGAAGGGGTCGGCTTCGAGTACATGGAAGGGCGGCCGGTGCTGCAGGACATCGACCTCGAGCTCGCGCCGGGAACGACGATCGCGCTGATCGGTCATACGGGTTCGGGTAAGACGACACTGACGTCGCTCGTCCCGCGTTTCTACGACGTGACCTCGGGTCGCGTCACGCTGGACGGTGTCGATGTGCGTGACGTCGAGCTCAAGTCGCTCCGCCATGCGATCGGCGTCATCTCGCAGGATCCATTCCTGTTCTCGGCGACCGTGCGCGAGAACATCATGTTCGGTGCTCCCGAGCTCGAGGACGCCGAAGTGGAAAACATCGCGCGGCTCGCTCAGGCGCACGAGTTCGTCGAGCGGTTGCCCGACGGCTACGACACTGTCATCGGCGAGCGCGGCATCACGCTCTCGGGGGGCCAACGGCAGCGTCTCGCAATTGCCCGCGCGCTTGCGGTCGACCCACGCGTGCTGATCCTCGACGACGCGACCGCGTCCGTCGACGCCTCGACGGAGGCGCGCATCCGCGTCGGACTGCGCGAGGCGATGCGCAACCGGACGACCCTGATCATCGCTCATCGTCTCTCGACAATCGCGCTGGCGGACGAGGTCGTCGTGCTCGACGACGGACGCATCGCGGCCCGTGGAACGCACGATGAGCTACTCGCGACGAGTGAGGTCTACCGCGACATCTACGACCACGGCCTGCTCGAACGCCAGTTCGCGGACGCAGTGGAGGCGCGTGCCGAGACGACGCCCTGGAGGCCGCATCCTGATGAGCTCTTTCGCTCGCAATCGACACGGACGTGCGCGACTTCTCTATAGCGTCGACCGCGGGTGGCGGGTGGCATCTTTCCCCTCCCGGGTGGGGCCGCGCGCTCGTGTACTTGAAAGAGGTCACCGCCCGTGAGGGTCTGGCAGCCGGGGGGTCACCTCAGCTCGATCAAGAAGGTCGAGGTCGACGACTGGTCCTGGCGTCGGACGCGTCGGCGAGTTGCGGAGCTCGCCCGGCTGACCAAGCCGTACAAGGCGCGTACCGCGCTCTCCATCGTCTCGCTGCTCGCAGCGACGGTGACGGCGCTGGCGCCTCCCCTCCTCGCAAAGTTCGCGATCGACGACGCGATCAGCAAGAACGACCTCGGTCAGCTCTGGTGGATCGTCGGGGCGTTCGTCGTCGCCGGCCTGCTGAACTGGGCCATGAGCTACGCGCAGACCTACCTCACGGGCTGGGTCGGCGAGCGCATCCTGGCCGACCTGCGCATTGGGCTCTTCCGCCATCTCCAGCGGCTCTCCCTCGGTTTCTACGAGCGCACCCGCGCCGGCGTGATCATCAGCCGGCTGACGAACGACGTCGAGGCGATCGACCAGCTCGTCACCGACGGCGTCACGAGCCTCGTTCAGAACAGCCTCACGCTGATCGGCACGGCGATCCTCCTCTTCGTCCTCGACTGGCGGCTCGCGCTCGCGACGCTGGCGGTCATCCCGCTCATGGGCATCGCGACCGTGATCTTCCGCGTTCGCTCGACCCGCGCGTATCGCGCCGTCCGCGAGCGTCTGGGTCTCGTGACGGCGACGCTCGCAGAGGACATCGCAGGCATGCGCATCGTGCAGGCGTTCACGCGCGAGGAGCACGAACACGCGGAACTTCAAGGCCGTCACCGAGCGTTACCGCGACTCGAACATGGAGACCGTCGTCCTGAACGCCCTCTACTTCCCCTTCGTGGATCTGCTGTCGTCGATCGCGCTCGCCGTTGTGCTCGGCTATGGCGGTCATCTCTACTTCAACGACGACGTCACGCTCGGGACGCTCTTCGCCTTCATGCTCTACGTGCAGAACTTCTTCGACCCCGTGCAGCAGCTGTCGCAGCTGTACAACACGTTCCTCTCGGCGACGGCGGCGCTCGACAAGATCATGGACGTCATGGAAGAGGAGCCGGAGGTTCTCGACCGGCCGGACGCGCAGCCGTTGCCGACGGTGGACGGCAGCGTGACCTTCGACGGAGTCCGCTTCGGGTATGGCAACGGCCCTGAGGTGTTGCACGAGCTCGACCTGCAAGTCCCAGCCGGCACCACCGTCGCGCTCGTCGGGCACACGGGCGCAGGCAAGTCCACGATTGCCAAGCTGCTCGCGCGTTTCTACGACCCGCGCGACGGCCGGATCACGATCGACGGCCATGACCTGCGCGACGTGACCCAGTCATCGCTCCGCCGCCAGCTCGGGATCGTCCCGCAGGAGGGATTCCTCTTCGCCGGCACTGTGACCGAGAACATCGCATTCGGCCGGCCGGATGCCACACCCCAGGAGGTCGTGCAAGCGGCGCAGACCGTCGGCGCACACGAGTTCATCCTTCGTCTCGAAGACGGCTACGAGACCCAGCTTCAGGAACGCGGGTCGCGACTCTCCCTCGGGCAGCGGCAGCTCGTGGCTTTGGCGCGGGCGCTTCTCGCCGATCCCAGGCTCCTCATACTCGACGAAGCGACGTCCTCAGTCGACATCGGTACCGAGCGCAAGATCGAGCGCGCGCTGAGGCTCCTGCTCTCGGGTCGGACGGCCTTCATCATCGCCCACCGACTGTCCACGATTCGGGACGCCGACCTGATCGTCGTCCTGGAGCACGGCCTGATCGTCGAGCAGGGGACGCACGACGAATTGCTCGCAAAACGCGGCCTCTACACGTCTCTCTATGGAGACTGGGCAGCAGACGTGGCCTAATACCCGTATGGCCCTCGACAAGGAGACCGAAGAGCGAATCGAGCAGCCCGTCTCGGAGGAGGCCGAGCGCGAGACCAGGCTCACCCCCGCCGAAGCGGTCAAGCAGATGAAGATCAACGTCCCGGTGCGCGGCAACCGCAAGCTGAGACGCTTGCTCGAGCGCGTCAACGACGACACACAGCTCAAGGGGTGGTGGCATGCGTCGAACGTGAACGCGGTCGTGCGCATGCAGATCAACGACCACTCCTGGGTACACATCCAGATCGTCGCCAATGTCGCTCTGAAGCTCCTGCGGCAGCTGACGAAGCACCACATCGAGCCTTCGGTCGTCCGCGATTACGGCTACGAGAACGATGACGCGGAGATGGTCGTGCTCCTCGGCGCGCTGACGCACTGCATCGGGATGTCGGTTCACCGTGAAGGGCACGAGGACTTCAGCCTCTTCCTCGCCGAGCCCAAGCTGCGCGAGCTCCTGCACGACATCTACGAGGAGCCGGACCTGACGGTGATCGTCTCCGAGGTGCTCGGTGCAATCACGAGTCATCGCGACTACGGGAAGCCGCTCACCCTGGAAGCCGGAATCGTGCGCGTCGCCGATGCGCTCGACATGGAGCAAGGCCGGTCACGCATCCCGTTCGCGCGCGGCTCGATCTCGATCCACTCCCTGAGCGCAGCCGCGATCGAGGACGTTGCGATCAAGGACGGCGAGCAGCGTCCCGTCCTGATCGAGATCACCATGAACAACTCGTCCGGGATCTACCAGGTGGACAGCCTCCTGAAGGCGAAGCTCCAGGGCTCGGGCCTGGAGCAGTACGTCGAGGTCGTCGCGCACATCGACACCGAGGCGGAGAAGCGGTTGGTGCCGATCTACCGGCTCGAGACCTGAGCGGAAGAGTTTTACCCAGGTTACGATAGTTTACTACCGTTTGCCTGCAGGTTTTTACAGATTCAAAATACCCCTTGTGCGGGTGAGGGGAGGGTGGGCTCCGAGCCGACTCGGCTGTTGGAGAGGATCAAGGGGATTAGGGGTGCCGCAGCCCTAGATCCCGGAAGCTCCCCGCTTCCAGGTCCTCTCCATTTCTTCCCGTCGGAACTAGCATCCGCCCCCGCGTGACCACACGACTGCCGATCGAAGACGCGCTCGACGACTTCTTCGCCGCGATCGCCGAGCAGGGCAAACCGGCACCCGAGGAGCCGATCTCGGCAGATGACCTCGCCACGGTCGAGGAGGCGGTGACGCCGCTGCTCCTTCCTCCCAGCCTCGTCGCGACGTGGCTCCGCTTCCAGACCGGGGACTCGACCGTGCTGACGTGGATGCCGATGCTGCCCGCCCTTCGCGGACTCGAGCTGTGGCGACAGGACTTCCCGGCGTCGGTCCTCTTCCCCCTCGCATACGAGAGTCAGGAGTTCCTGCTCGTCGAGCTCGCAACCTCTACCACGCCAGGCGGCGCGCTTTTCAGGTGGGGATACGACGGCAGTCCGGCGCAGCCGGTATTCCCGGATCTCGAGACGGCGTTCGCTTGTGCCGCCGAGGGCTGGCGACGACGCGTGCTCAGCACCTGGGAGTCCCCCACCCAGGACGCCTGGACCCGACTCCGTGCAACGTACTCGCACGCAGCCGACTATCCGGAGCATCTCGCACCGTTCGAGGAAATCGATCTCGCAAGGCCCCTCTCGTGGCCGCGGGTCTGGCAAGAAGCGAGCGGAATCGACCCGGCCGCGGCAGAGCCTCGTGGGAAGACGACGACGATCCGAGCGCTCCGTGACGGGCAACCCGGGCGCGGGACGATTATCGGCAGGATCGCAGGCCTCTCTGGAACAGCAGCCGGATCACGCGCTGTCGTCGACGACGGCACTGGCGAGCTCGTGGTGTGGTGTCCCGCCGCGGCCGATCCGTTCGGAGCCATTGTCTCCGGCCAACACGTCGAGCTGGATGTGGTGGTTACGTCAGGCGACGAGAAGCAATCAAGCCGCGAGTTCGACGCACTGGCGACGGGCATCAGCACCAGCGCCATGGCCGGCGATCTCGCCGCCGCCCAGGCGTTTGCGCTGGAGCTGGGATCGTTTCTCGACCCCGCGGCGGCAGACGCGCTCGCCACCGCAGCGCGCCCGCTCGGTGAAGCAACACGGTGGGGGCAGACGAAGCTGAGAGATGGATACGACGCGCCATAGCTGACAGTCCCCGAACATTCCGCTTCGAATCCGCAAACCTTTCCCCTTTAGGGTTGCCTTATGCGGTCGTGCCTCACGGTCATCGGTCTCGCGGTCGCCGTCTGGATAAGCATCGTCGCCCACACGAGTGAAGCGGCTCGACCCGCAGCGCCGAACCTCCGCGCACTGCAAGGCGTCAACTTCATCGGCTCATGCACCTTCAGCCACATGGCGATGGACGATCCGATCGTCTACCCAGGCCAGCCCGGCGTCTCGCACGACCACAGCTTCGTCGGCAACACGACCACGAACGCGTTCTCGACACTCCGCACGCTGCGTGCCGGCTCGACGACGTGCAAGCGCGGCGGCGAGACAGCCGCGTACTGGATGCCGACGCTGTTGCTCAACGGACAGATGGTCGCGCCGCGTAGCGCCACCATCTACTACCGCCGCAAGACGCTCGCACCTTTGAAGGCGTTTCCTGCCGGCTTCAAGATGATCGCCGGCGACCGGCACGCGACCACGCCGCAGGGGATGCAGATCACGTACTGGAATTGCGGTGCGGCCAGCACGGTGCCCGCCTCGAGCGTCGTCCCGACGTGCCCGAACGACCGCGGCCAGAGCCTGCGCCTGCACGTCAACTTCCCGAACTGCTGGGACGGCCGGCGGCTCGATACCGCAGACCATGTGAGCCACATGGCGTACGCGGTGCGCGGTACCTGTCCGGCGGATCATCCGGTCGCGGTGCCTGCCATCTCGTTGATCTTCCGTTACGCGATCACGGGCGGCTCAGGCGTCACGCTCTCGTCCGGCGGCCAGTACTCCGCCCACGCCGATTTCTTCAACGCGTGGCGGCAGGGCACGCTCGTGTCGCTCGTGGGCAGATGCTCTGAACGCACTCCGCCACTGCGGACGCGACAGCTAAGTAGCGCCGAACGGCCCATACGGGATTCGGACACCTTTGATCCAGGAAATGAAAGGTCAGCGCAGAACTTCCGCTATCGGGGTTGGCCCCCGTTTTCCGCGTCGGCTTTAGCCGTAGATGCCTACGCGGTCTCCCCTGCGAGGGCCGACCCCCTTCCATAAGACGCCAGCGAGAAGCAGAACCCCTCACTCCGCTAACGAAGCCTTTACAGCGAGGGGCTCGCGGACCTCGGGTAGACGTTTTAAGCCTTAACTCGTAGTCAAGTAAGAGATGGCGTATGAGGTAGGCAAAGGGACTCGTCGGCTCGCGTTCGTGCCAGGCGAGTTTGGGAGCCCTTATCTATCGCAGCCCAAAATATGTTCATCGGCGTCTACGAGGGGAGGGGTTGTGCGTTTGAAGCTTGGCTTGTTCGCGGCGGTTGTAGCTTCGAGCTTCGTGGTTGTGGGGTCAGCTTCCGGAATCACCGGCAATCCGGTTCCGACCGAGGGTAAATACGACTACGTCGTCAATCTTGCGTTCTATGATTCATCAGGAGCGTATCTCTGGCGTTGTACCGGCACGCTTCTGTCCCCGACAGTTGTTTTGACCGCTGGTCACTGCACGTTCGGCGCGACGTCGGCGACGGTCTGGACCGACGAAGGGCCGATCGTAGACGGCAACTACCCGTTCGATCCAGTTGATAGTCGGCCTCCCTGCACGGGGTACACCGGTTATCCATGCACCGGGTATGACGCAACGGGTACGCCAAATACGTACCCCTGCTACAACGACTACGCCGATTTCCCGAGCACGTGCGACGTCGGCATCGTCGTTCTCGATCAGCCGATCGAACGTGACGAGTACGGGACCTTGCCAACGGCGAACTTCCTTGATTCGCTCGCCACGCAGCGTGGCCTGCAAGACATCACCTTCACGCTCGTCGGCTACGGCCTGCAGTCGGTGAAGCCGGTCGAGTCAGCCTTGCGCCAACGGTTCATGACCATGGCACAGCTCGTGACATTGCGGAGCAATTGGACGAACGGCGTCAGCGTCCAACTGTCACAGAACCCTGGCCGCGGCATGGGAGGTACCTGCTTCGGCGACTCCGGCGGCCCCGCCTTCTACGACTCCACGACAACGATCGTTGCGATCACGTCGTACGGGACGAATGGAAACTGTGCGGGTGCCGGCTGGTACTTCCGGATCGACCAGCCCGACGTGCTCGCGTTCATCGAGAGCTTCCTTTAACGCGTAGGTAACAATTGTGGGTGTAAGGGCTGCCCGTCCTTACACCCACAATCCTTCCGAGCCTTTCCGCCGGGCCATAGTTCTTGGCTGGCGCCCGTTCAGGCTAAGGGCGCCGCTGGCCGAATTCCCGCTCTGCGCAATCGCGGCAGTAGAAGACGAGCTCTTCGTCGGTATCGAAGTACGCCTGCCAGCGATCTCCATCGTCGGGTAACCAAACCTGCTTGCACCCCGCGCACTGCGGGATGAGGGCACCTGCTCGGCGCTCACCGCCGGGATTCTAGGAGCGCCACGACCGTCGCGTGGCCGTGGTTCGCGGCGAGTTGCCGCAGGGTCTCGGCGGCCAACTCCCGACCCCATGCACCGGCGCCTAGCTCGTGGACTGCCGCAGCAGCTAGGCCGGCCTCACCGATCATTATCGCGGGCGACTCAACGATGAAACGTCCGACCCAACGCGCCGCCGCTCGAGGCCAAAGTCATCGCCGGCTTCGGCCGTAAGCAAGGTGACCGCGAGCGCGTCGGCGACGCTGACAGTCTCGAGCTCCCGCGCGGCCATCGAAGCGCGGCGCAGATGGCGGTCGCGAATCGCCCGCTGGAATCTCCCATGTGGTGTCCCCTGGCTAGTCATCGCTTCGACGGCTGGGGCTGCGGCAGAGCCGACTCTATCGCCCGGGTTTAAGCGGTCTTGGAAATGCCGATTTTGATCCACGGGGCCAGGCGTGGATGGTTTCGCTCGGGGCAACCTGCGGCTAACTCCGGGCGTCTCCCACTTCTGCGCCTGGCCCCCAATGGTGACCTTGGTCACGCGTTTGGTTGCAAGCCGGGCGGGCAGCCTGGGGTCAGGCCCTCGATCGACGCGTTGGTGTCGCCGCAGTCGCTGACGCGCTCCCGAGGGCCTTGGACGTGTGTGCCCCGTGACCCACACACACAGCCGCAAGGTGTCGGCGAAGGTGAGGAAGGCGCAGATGTCCGGGACCAGCCCTAACGGGAAGGCGCGGAAAGCCGGCCTTCCCGTTAGCCGCTTGCGAGTCGGCCCAGCCGCTATCCCGCAAGATCGGCGCACTCGCCGATCGCGTTTCCGCCGACTGTGTTCAAGCCGTTGCCCGGATCGAGGATCGCGTCGCCGATCTGGGCCGCGGGTGTGTTCCCGTGGCAGATGAGGTTGCCTTGGATCACATTGGAGACGACCTCGGTCGAGTCGAGTATTCCCTCGAACTCTGTACCTGGGAGGCCGACCTGCGTCCCAGAGATGTTGGCCAAGATCACGTTTCCTCCCACGGTGACGCGGATGACCCCGAACCAGAATCCGTCCCACCCATGGATGGCCACGTTTCCGTCGACCGTATCGTCCTTGATCGGGAAGTTCCGTTCAGATTCCGGATTCCCGCCCCCGTTCGAGACGAGGTTGCCATGGATGGTCATTCCCCCCAGATACAGGGTCTCCGGCTGGTTGGCGGTGACATTCCCGTCCACGACCGCACTGTCGTGCGAGAAGGGGTTGTAGTCGCCCAATCCGAGAACGGCCCCCTTGCCGACTGTGACGTTCCCAGTGATGTGAACGCTCTCCGACTGTCCGGTGGCATGGTCGTTGAGCTGCGCACCGTCGGCAATGGTCAGATTGCCGTTGATCGTCATCGTGCCGGGGCCGAAGACGCAGTAGCCGGTAACCGTAAATCCGGCGTACGTGTCCGCCGGAATGACTTCGGCACTACCAAAACCTGGTGCCCCGCCTGAGCACGTGCCCGCACCCGGCTTGCCCGCAGCAGCGATCGACCCAGTCACCGCGATCATCAGCACTACGGAACCGATTACGAACAGAGTCCGCCTCATGCTCTCTCCCCTCTCTCTTCCCGCCGATCGGGCGGGTGGCCGCCAATTAGGGGCGGCCCGCAGTTCACGGATCATGTCAAAACAGGCTGAGCGCCAGCATCTCGAACTCCGTGACGCTGAGGATCCTCTTCGGCGATTGCCGACGAGCCTGAAGCGCGTCAGGGGTAGAAAGTTCGGCGCAGAACGAACGCCCCAGCCACAGAGAAAAGACCACTCCAGTTCGAGGTTCCACCGGGGTCTGCACCACATGCGCTTTCGCGTCACACCTGACACGTCTGACCCGCGTAACCATCCGGGAACCGCGTAGCTGCGAACGTTGAAAAGGCCCATACGGGATTCGAACCCGTGCCGCCGCCGTGAGAGGGCGGTGTCCTAGGCCACTAGACGAATGGGCCGAGCTAGTGGGTTGAGTGTAGCGACGAGCCAGAGAATCGTCCCCGGGAGAGCGCTCCAGAAGGGCGTCTTCCGGTCGAGCGCCGCAGAGAAGACCGTCGGCGGCGCGGCTACAATGCCGCGACCCGTTGCGGGGTCGTCTAATGGTAGGACGCCTGACTCTGGATCAGGTAGTCAAGGTTCGAGTCCTTGCCCCGCAGCTAACAGAAACCCCCGCAGAACGGGGGTTTCGTCGTTTCTGAGGTTCGGACGTGTCGCCCGTTTTGCTAACCGATTGCAAACCTACGGTTCGAGAACGAGCGCAGCGATCAGACTGGCAGCGGTTTCCTGCATGTCGGGCAGGGAGTCGGTGTAGACGTCGAGCGTGAACGCGACGCTTGCGTGGCCGAGGCGTTCGCTGACGACCTTCGGATGCACACCGGCTCGGAGCGCGATCGTCGCGTGGGTATGCCGGAGGCCGTGTAGCGACAGCCTCGGGAGTTTCGCCGCTGTGACGTTGCGCTCGAACATCTCCGAGAACCTCTGCGGGTGGATCGGTGAGCCGTCCTCGCGGGTGAAAACGAGGTCGAGCTCGTTCGCCAACCCGGCTGAGCCTGGCCGCCTCCGTGGCGGGCGACATCCACGTCAGCGTGCGCCAGTGTTCCGGAATGACGCCTGAGGTCGCTCGGCGCTAGGTTGCACGCCGTGAGCGCGAACGTCGAGATCCGCCCATACGAAGACTCCGACCTGGAGCCGATCGTCGAGTTCTCCGTGCGGGCCTGGCGGCCGGTGTTCCAGTCACTTCGGCAGATACTGGGCGACGCGATCTTCGCGCGCCTCCATCAACCGGACTGGACAGCGGTTCAGGCGGAGGCCGTGCGGTCGAGTTGCACGAGCGATGAGCGGGACGTCTTCGTTGCGGTTGCCGATGGCCGCCCCGTGGGGTTCGCCGCTGTCGCACTCAACGCCTTCCACGAGCGAATGGGGGTCGTCGACATCGTCGCCGTCGATCCGGTCTACCAGCGGCGCGGCATCGCGAGGCAGCTGATGGAATGCGCGGCCGAGCATATGCGCTCGGAGGGCATGGACATCGCAGCGGTCGGAACCGGCGGCGACCCCGGACACGGCCCCGCGCGCGCTCTGTACGAAGCGCTCAACTACACCGCATTGCCAGGCGTTAGGTACCTCAGACTGCTCGACTGACTCTCGGGTGATGACGGTCGAATGCGCCAGTGTTCGGGAATGACGCCTGACATCGTCAACGACGCTTGGTCGTGGACGCGCGGTCGAGCAGCCCTCGCCTAGTCTGAACTCATGATTCGGAATAGCGACGGTTCGCTCTGGGACTGGAAGCGGGCATTGGTCGGTGGGGTCGCCCTGTTCGTCTCGGCGCTCTTGCTCTTTCACGGTCGATTCGGCTTTGGCTACCTCACAGCCGGGGTTTTTGTGGCGTGCTGCTTCTTCGTCGGCATCCTGCTCTGGTTCGGGGCGTGGGTTTACTCAAAGGGAGCTCCTCGCGATCCTGACCGATGACCGTCATCGTCACTCGTCTGCGCCAGGGCCCTCTCGCCCGAGCACTTAGGACGGGGTACCCCGACCACGCGAATCTGAGAAAACGGCTGGCTACCCGGCTCACTCTCCCCGGGGTTTTTTACGCGGGGGCAGGCGTCGAACGTTCGCCCCACGATCACGCAGCGCCCCGATCTTCGCTCTGAAGCCAATCGGCCAGTTTGCGTGCCCAGGCTGCGTAATCGGTTCGCAACGAATGGCCGGAGACGTCGATCTCGTTGCGCATTGCCTTTATCAGCGCGATGTCCAGAAGTTCATGCTGCACGCGAGTGCCTTCACCGCAGACGACGCTCCAGCCCTGGTGTCGGCGAGTGACGACGAGCCGAAGGCCGTCGGGCGTATAGGTGCTCCATTGGCGCACAGTCTCCCCTTACAGGTGTGATGATTGACCAGTCAGTCAAGATCCAAACCACGGATCAATCGCTAGGGCGGGGGTACCCCGAACACGCAAGTCTGAGAAACGGATGGCTACCCGGCTCACTCCCCGCGAGAAAAAGCCTGTCAAAGAAGACGTTGAGCCCAACGAACTGGCTGGCCTTGCCGCGTCGGGCTCAACGTCGGGGCCTCTCTGAGGAAGGGAGAGGAGGAAACTCCCCACGGGTCCTCGGTGCGAATTGTCCCACTTTCAGGGCTGGATTACGAGGCCGATCGTCGTTACCGGCGGTTGCATCCTGAGCGGGTGCGGCCAAGGAACGGCGCAAGTACGAGCGGCGAAAAGCCGCCTGATGCTCGCCGACGCAACTCCTTACGATTTTTCAGCGGTGCCGCAATCACTCAACGACTCCCGACGGGAAACATCGCAGCACCTTGACGCCCAGGTCGACCGTTTCCAGGACTTTCGACCAGTGGTGTCGCGATGCGCGGGCTGTTACAACAAGGTGGCCGAGGGAGTCGCTTGGGGAGGGAACCTCGGACGACCCCCTCGGCTCTGGGACCGCAGAGTCAGTCCAGAATAGCTGCTGTCATAAGGACGCGGGGCGTCACTCAAATTCCCGGGATAGGGCCCAGACAGGCTTAGCCCGTCAGTTTCCTTCGAACTCTCGCTCGCGCATTCCGGACAGTAGAAGACAAGCTTCTCGTCGGGACTCTCAGGGGATGCTCCACTGGTGCAACCGTCACACGTTGAACCCGAAGCCGAGGAAGAGAAACCAGACGAACACAACGAAGAGGACGAACCCGACGAGGAGTCCGGCCGCGAACCATGACCAGTGTCCGCGACGACCGCTCACGGAAGCTTCTTCAGGACGTGGACGACGGCGCCTTGCTCACCGCCGGGATTCTAGGAGCGCCACGACCGTCGCGTGGCCCGTGGGTCGGCCAGTTGGCGCAGCGTCTCGTCGGCCAACCGGCCCATCAGCCGCCGCCGGAGGCCCCGCACTCGACACGAAAGTTCCTGGCCGGGAAACTCCCGATGCTGCCTGCCGTGCCAGCCCACCCCCATGGGTACTACGACCTTACGCGGCGACGCGAGCCGCCAACGAGTGGCCATGGTTTTCCTCGGCGGCCTTCCCGTTCAAGCTTCGAGCATCTTCTTCGGCGAGTGTTCGGATTGAGAACTGATCGCGGCCGAGGCGCAGACTGCTCGATCTGCCGTCTTGCCATTTCACGAGAACCTGAAGCTGGTCGGCGTACCAGACGACACCTAGGCGGCGAACGCCGGTTCGGAGTTGCTCGACCTGATCTCCCCTGTTTGGGATCGTGTGGTACCCCAGCTGCAATTGACTCTCCCCCGTTACGGCCGAAGGAAGCTGGCAGACGCCTTACCGGCCCCCACCGATTCCGGCGCCTGCCGCCAGCTCCCTGTTTGAACGAAGTTGCTTGATGACCCTGGACTAGACCTTTAAACGCAGCCAAGCCCTGCGGTGTTCCTAGGTGGGGTCATCCGGCACGGCGGCTGCGTCCCTCGTTCGAGTGAAAATCACGCCGTTGGCCCGCGGTCTCGCTACGGTGAAGGGACGGGGGAACGAAAGAACGACAGCGTCTGCGGCATCCGAAATGGAGATGCCGATGTGGGTTTGGATCGTGATAGGGGTGGGCTCGTTTTTCGGTCTGTCGCTTCTTGTGGGGCTCGGATTGGCAGCGATCCTCGGGACGATTGGCCGGCAGATCTCAGAGCTGCACGAAACAGACGATTGGGCGATGCTGCCGCCGACTCGCGCCGCGATAGAACCGAAGGAGGAGCAGCAGCCGCAAGAGCAGGCGAAGTCGTCGCCCGTCGATCGGGTGGTGCAGCACCATTAGTCTTTGACGTCTCGCGCTGTCCCTACGACTGTCGGCGAGCCCACGAACGACGAGCTGTCGCGTAGATCGTTGGTTTGGACTGCGTTGAGACGGATCGACGCCGACAGCCGCCCGAACTAGCTCCGCGCGAATGGCTAGCGAATTCCCGACCGGTGGCGCGTTCACCTGACGAAGTTCGGTGTGCCGCCGATGCACGTTCCGGCGGGTCGGCTGGCCGCGATGGCCTGCACGTCCGGACAAGAGTCGAGCTTTTGACCGGTAGGTTCCCGGGCGAGGAGGGCCTGGATGCTGCCGACAGCACGCGGGGTTCGATGGCGCCGCGGTTTAGGCGTGACGTCCCTACTTGCGTTGACACAGCGAATCGAGCTGCCGTTGGTCGCGCTCTGGCTCGCGCTCGCCGGCGGCCTGGCTGCTCTCACGAGCCAGGTTGTCGATTGGTACGTGATGACCGACGAGCTGCTCTACGAGCGGCTCGCGATCAGTATTGCGAAGCTCGGTTCACCGCTGCCGCACATCCACGGCGAGCTGATCGCGAACGTCAATCAGCTGTATCCGCTGCTGCTGGCACCGCTCTTTCACGACCGGCTCGTTCCACCGGCACTGCATGACGCCCATGTTCTGAACGCGTTCGTCATGAGCTCCGTGTGCCTGCCGACGTTTCTGCTCGCGCGCGACGTCACGGGGAGCAAGCGGCTGTCGTACGTCGTGGCGTCGTTGAGCGTCTGTATTCCCTGGATCCCGCTGTCGTCGATGCTCATGACCGAGGTGGTGGCGTATCCGGCGTTCACCTGGGCGGTGCTCGCCGTATACCGCGCCGCGGTTTCGCCGCGGCCGCGCAACGACATCGTGATGGTTGTCGCGCTCGCGGTGGCGACATTGGCGCGAACGCAGTTCCTCGTCCTCTTCATCGTCGTTCCCATTGCGTTCTCTCTCCATGAGCTGGCATTCACGCAGGCAGGCTCCTGGCCCTCTCGAGTCCGGATCGCCGGGCGGAAGCTCGCGGCGACCCATCGGCCTCTTGCCGTGGCGTCCGCGGTGCTGGTGGTCACCGCAGTTGTCCTGCTTGCCGTCGGCCGACTCTCGAGCGCCTTGGGGACGTACTCGGTGACGGCTGAGGGAAACATTCTTCCGAGCGGAATGGGCCGCTCGCTACTCGAGCACCTCGCACCGCTCGGCCTCGGACTCGGGATCCTGCCGTTCGTCCTCGGCGTCGCGTGGCTCTTCGCGACCTTCGCCCGGCCGCGGCGCAGACGCGGGAGGAACACGCCTTTGCCACGATCGCGATCGTCACGTTTGCCGCACTGCTCTTCGAGGTGACGTCGTACGACTTGCGCTTCGGCCAGGGCAGGCTGCACGACCGCTATCTCTTCTACGTCGTACCACTCGTCTTGATCTCTTTCGCAGCGGCGCTACGGTCCGAGCTCCGGCTGCGAGCATCGCTCTTCGTCTCGGCCGGGCTCCTTGCGTTCGCGTTCTCGTTCGTGCCGGTCGTGCGCTACGAGAAGTTCAACGTCGACTCGCCGATCGCGGTTCTCAACGACTCGCTTCTCGACGCGGGCGGCTCCGTGAACGGTGCGCGTGTCCTCCTCGTCCTCGCGCTACTCGTACTCATCCTGCTCTTTCTGCTCGGCAGGACACTTCTTCGCCGAGCGCAGCTCGTTTTCGTTGTCGTCCTTCTTGGTGGCGTTCTGATCTCCGCCGAGACTGCGCTCGCCTTCAACAGACTCCTGACCGTCGACGGCACCAGTGGGCGGCCGATCACCCTTGACCAGGGTGTCGTCTTCGACTGGATCGACCGAAAGGTCGGACCCGGGACGCGGGTGACGATGGTCCCGTACCCGATCCTCTACGGCAACTATTGGGAGAACGTCGCGTACTGGTGGAACGTCGAGTTCTGGAACGGCTCGGTGCAGCGTGCTGCCGTCTACGAGGGGGCATTCACGGGTACGCCGGAGACTTTTCCGACGACGGAACTGACCTTCGACAGGGTGACGGGCAAGGCGAATGTCTCGCCCAGTCGCTACGCGGTCCAGGGCATCGCAGAAACGAGATTTCGGTTGGCGGGCACTGATCTGGGCGAGGACCGCGGGGTCGCGTTGATCGCCGCCGACAAGCCGTGGCGCGCCGAATGGGTGGCCTACGATCTCTACCGAGACGGCTGGACCATTCCGAAGGTCGTGGGCAAGATCAGAGTCTTCGCAGCGCCGGGGCAGACGGCGCCGACGATGAGGTTCCTGACGATTTCCGTGCGCGGCCCAAACGACGTACCGCCGCGGCCGTTTCGCATCGTCTCGAATAGCGAGCACCTGGGCGGCCGAGGCCGGCGAGCACCCGATCAGCAACCAGAGCTCGGTCTGCGTGCCCGCGCGTGGATTCGCCGACGTGCAGATCCACGCACCCCGCTACTCACCGATCTACGGGGATCCGAGGAGCGAGGCGAGCTTCGTCAGCTACGCGCGCTCCGGCGGCGTCCTCGTGACGGGCATTGCGCTTGCAGACGAGACGGCGCCCTGTTAGTCGAGTAAGGAGGCCTAGGCCTTGATGACTGTGACGTGGAGCCCGGTACGCTCGCTTGCCGTCTGCGCGAACTCAAAGGCCTGGGCTTTGTCGGTGAATCCCGCGACGTAGGCTTGATACCCGCCGCACGGTGCGCGCTTGGTCTTCAGGCCGACGTAACCGAAGCTGTTTGCCCTATCGATCACCGCGCTGAGTTCGCCGATCGTTGGCGCCGTCCCGAAGATCGCCTGCAGCTGTCCGGTCTCTTGCGCCGTCACACATTCGATCGTCGGGAACTTCTGAACAGTCCGCGCTTCCGCTTGCACTTCCACAGCAGTCGAGAACGAATCGAGGCCGCGCAAAACAGCCTTCCAGACAGTGCAACTCTCTTGCACGGTCTGGACGCCCTTGAACCCGACCGTCACGGCGAGTTGAGCAATCTTGTCGGCGGCGGCCTGCGACTTTGCACGACCAAAGACGAGGTCGAGTCCATTCTCGTACACGGGCGTCTCGCAGCCCTGCGTCTGTTTTGCCGGGGCACCCGACACTCCACCCGCGAGTGTCAGCGTGGCCACCAGGAGGAACAATGAAAGCGGAAGCA
The DNA here is from genome assembly GCA_963779965.1 of uncultured Actinomycetes bacterium. GTDB lineage: Bacteria > Actinomycetota > Thermoleophilia > Gaiellales > Gaiellaceae > 3-1-20CM-4-69-9. Next base: position 335,799 of record CAWAAP010000004.1, read on the forward strand.
TCGCCTTTTTCACAGCCCACACAGATAGCAGACTACGCGAACTGGGTGTGTGAGCCGACTTTGTAATCGAGGAAGGCGCGAAGGTGCCTCTGCGGGGATTGTAAGGAACGTCTGCTCGATGCTCTCCGCCGTGCCCTCCTACTGCACTCGGTGCAAGTTCCCGTCCTCCGATGAGTCTTCTCTACCAGCGACCCACCACGTGGGGAAAACGAGATGACAGAAGAAGACGTCGGTGACTGATCTGCGTGACTGCGAGCAGGCGGTCATGGCCGCCGCCAGGGAGGAGCGCGCCGCGCACGCGGCACTCCAGGAGGGCATCAAGCCCGGTGACCCGGATTGGACTGAGAGCAACGAAGAGGCATATCAGGCCCGTTTGGCACGTTGGCGGGCCGCGTCACGCGTCCTCGTCGACGCGTTGAACCGAGTGGGAAATGACGGACGCCTGGAGTACGGCCTTTCGGCCGGTCTTCAGCACAATCGCCACTGACGCTCCGAGGCCACCTTTCGAGGGATACGACAACCGCGCGCGAACCCGATTGGAGAATCGTGGGGAAGCTCGCATTGCTGATCACCGTGCTGGGCCTTGGGCTCGCGCTCTCCGCGAGTGCCGCCTTGGCTGCACCGACGAAAGCGCAGTTCATCCGGCAGGGTGACGCTCTCTGCCGGCAGGTGCAGCGAGAACTGGTGCCACTCACGAGTCGGGCCCAGGCGGCGAAGTCACTGCCGGTAAGCCAGCAGTGGGCTGCTGCAGAGCGGCTCTGGGGTGATCAGATCCGGATCCAGGCTCGCTTCACCGCACGTTTGCGTGCCGTCGGCGTTCCTACCGGAGACTCGAAGGCTCGCAACATCGTCCTTGGGCTCGACCGCGGCCTCGTGCTCGCCCGCCGCGTCCGCGACGCCTTTGCGAGAAGAAGCACGACTTCCTTGGCCGCCGCGCTGCCGGAGTACATCCGCTTCACGATGTCGCTCAACCGCCGCGTCGCGGCGTACGGCTTCAAGGTCTGCGGACGCTCCTGAGCTAGCGGCGGACGACGAGCGTGTGCGCTGCGCGGTCGCCCAGTCGCTGACCGTGCGGAGACGTCAGCGCGAAGATGCCGCCAACCAGATAGAAGAAGAGACAGTCGACGAGGCGCAAGAGGTTGCGGACGAGGGAGGCTTCGAACGTCAGGCGTTCCCCGTCTTCACCTACGACGTGAATGCCGGCCATGCGCTTACCGAGCGTCGCCCCGGTTGCGGCTTCGCACAGGACGTAGTAGCCGACCCCGAGGGCGACGAGCAGCCAGGCCGCTTTCCCGCCGAGGTCGATTCCGGCGTTCGCGTACCCGTTGCCGGTCTCGGTCCAGCCGCCACCGAACAGCAGGCCGAGGATGATCCCTGCCGGGAAGAAGACGATGACTGCGTCGAGGAGAACGGCGACAAAGCGGAGTGGAATGCCCGCGTTTTCCATCGAGCCTTTCCGCTCTCTTGTTCGACGCTCGCCCCAGCGTGGCGCGTCAGCGTCCGGCGGTGCGTCGCCCATTGCCAACCTTGCTTTCACGCCCGACGCGATCTCGTTGGCCTCCCAGGCCGGCACGCCCGTTTGACGGATCAGCAGGTCGGCCAGATCGGTGTAGTCCCAGCTCTCGATCGCTGCGGCCGCCGGCCGTCCCTCGGCGTCGAAGCGATACGCCGAGACAGTTCTGCTCTGCTCATCGACGAGAACCTCGACTCTGCCGGCCGAGGTGTTGAAGGACTCCTTCATGCCGAGCCCATGGCGGCGGGCTTCTTCATAGTCGTGACAATCGGCACCGCAGTGCCGGGCCCACGACCCCCATTTGGAGCACAAGGAGAGGTAGGAGTCGGGCTCCCGCTTGCGAGAGCCCGACTCTGTGGTCAGATCTAGGGAGAGGCGAGCGCTGTCGACAGCGCCAGATACGGATCGGCCTGCAGTTCGGCATAGGCCTCTGCCGACATCTCAGGCGTCGTGCCCGCAGCTTCGGCCTCGGCTCCGTCCTCGGTTGCCGAGTCGGCCCAGGACGCTTGAGCGACCGCTACGTCCGCCCATGAGGCATCGGCCCATGAGGCATCCGCCCAGGACGCATCCGCCCAGGACGCCGCGCTCCAGGAGGCATCCGCCCACGAGGCATCGGCCCACGAGGCGTCCGCCCAGGATGCGTTCCCGGAAACCATCTCGGCCCAGCTGGCCGCGTCGAAGCTGAGGCTTCCCGAGCCCGAGACGAGGAACCTGTTCAGGGCCAGATTCGGGGTCGGCGGCGTTCCCGTGAGATCGGCCGCCTTGCCTGCGTTCAGCTGACCCACGCCAACTGATCCGGGCTGCGCCTGAGGCACCGGCTTCGCACTCAGCATCAGTGCGCCCTTTACCTGGTCGGGCGTCCAGTTCGGATGCCGAGCGATCAGCTGAGCAGCCGCGCCCGCGACGACCGGGGCCGCGAACGACGTGCCCGAGAGCTGGATGTACCCGGGCGCTACGACGTTCCCGGGCTTCTGCGCCACGAGGGTCGAGCCCCGAGGCACCGGCCCGATCATGAACCTGCCGGGGGCGCCGAGTTCGGGCTTCGCAAAGCCGTCTTCGGTGTACCCGTAGGCCGACCACGACGCGTTGCCTGTCATCACCGACGGCAACCTTGTTCCCGATGTCGACCGCACCGACAGTCATGACGAAGGGGTCGTTGCCGGGCGCGTGCATGACGCCGCTCGGACCCGTCGCGCTGCCGTAGTTCCCCGCGGCCGCGACGACGAAGATCCCGTTGAACCAGAGCTTCTCGACCGCAAGGTCGAGTGGATCGTTGTAGAAGTGGTTGAACGCCGCCGAGTGGAGCGAGAAGTTCGCGACCCGAATGTTGTACTTGCCCTTGTTGGCAAGGATGAAGCCGCACGCGGCGATGACGTCGCTCGTGCGAGCCGTGCCGGTGTCGTCCATCACGTCGATCGAGAGGATTCCCGCGTTCGGAGCCGCGCCTGCATAGTGATCGGCCGAGCCCGCCGCGATCCCTGCAACGAAGGTGCCGTGACCGCGTCCGTCGCCGGGAGTGTTCGCGGTTGAGCCGGTCAACGTGACGTTGCCGACCACGCGCGAACCGTTGCCGAAGTCGGCGCGGTTCGCCTCGATCCCGGAATCGACGATCGCAATCGTCGGCGCCTGAGGAGCGGGGCTCGTCGCCGTCCCCCAGAGCTTCGCGACGCCGGACTCGTACGGCCACATCTGGTCGGACGAGACCGTGCCGCTGAGGTGGACGGAAGAGTCAGGTGTGATGGTCAGGCCCGGCTGCTTCGCGAGTGTCGCGAGCTTCCCCGCCGTGATGTCGATCGCGACCGCGCCGATTACATCCAGGCGCTTGCGCACGCCGGCGCCCAGTCCGACGATCTTGTCGGTGGCGTCACTCGCGCCGGAAGAGCTCTGCACGATGACGTGAAGCTTCTGCCCCGGATCTTGCGCCGCCTTGTCGAGCAGTCCGGGAGTGACGAATGTCTGACCGTGATTGCCAGGGCTACCGTCCTTCGCCCCCGCTGCGAGTGGCAGAAGAAGCGTGCAGGCAGCAATTGCGGTGAGCACGGTGGTTCGACCCCCGCGGCCCCAGAGAGCGTTGCCGCGCTTCCCGCCACCCGATCCCCAAAGCATGTTCCGCCGCGAGTCGCCGCGAGAGCCGGAGCCCCACTGCGCATTCGAGCGAATGCCGTTACTCGAATTCCGTGAATTCCGCATGTCGAAGAGACTCCTTTTGCCTGCGTGAACACGCAGAGCCGCAGTTGACGCCAGGGGAGACGTTCAGGTCTCCGTCGCGTCGCAACGTAGAAGCGCGCATCCCGTGCGGGCCTCCCTCACCAGGGGGAGGGGCGTACGAATCACTCGTTCGAGGGATCGGTCCTATTCGAGCGTGATTCGGCGCTGCACGGTGCCGGCTCGCGGATGCCGGGCTTCGATGCCGATCTCGGTTCCTGCCGGCGCCTCGACGACCCACTCGAGCTTGGCGAGGTCGCCCGTCGACTCGTCGTTGGCCCACCACGTGGTGGAGCGCTTGTCGGCCCGGCCCTTCAGCTGACCCGCCACGGTCTTCATTTCACCGCCGACGAGTCTGGCGCCGTCCGGCAGCTCGAGCTCGACCTCGAGCTCGCGGACGGCGTTCCGTTCCACGGCTTTCTCCGTCACATTCGTCGGCAGCCACCCGGAGTTCTGTAAGACGAGGCGGAGGAGGAACGAGCTCTCCCCCAGCTTCTCGACGTCGAGCGACCGAACTTCGAGCAACGGCGAAACGAGCAAATGGAACAGCGCCCACTCGGAATGCGGCGCGACCTCGTCTTCCAACCGGTCGAAAGGAACGTTGAACCAGTAGTTGATGATGTCCCAACCACCCAGCTCGACCTTGCCGAGCTCAGGATGGTCGAACTCGTACCAGTCGACATAGGCATCCGGGTAGTTCTTCTTCGCCCATTCGATCAGCTTGAGGTCGTCTTCGATCGGGTGCTCTCTGATCCAGTCGGTGAAGTGGTAGTCGCTCAGCCCGGCCTGACGCTGCGGGCTCCAGAACTCGGTCGTCCATGAGAAGACGCCGAGGTGGTCGTACATCCAATCGTGCGCGCCGCCCTTGATCGTCTGCTTCGGCTCGTACTTGAAGTCGTGGAACACGGAAATCGCGGGATAGCCCGTCAGCTCCGTGCCGCGTTCCCCGATCAGCTTGTACGCGCGCAAGTCAGCGGTCGGAAAGTCATCGTCCGACCGGCCCGCATACGGCCGCAGATGGACGCCGCTGAAAGTGTGGTAGGCGATGTGCCCGGTGATGTTTGGACGCTCGGTGACCGCCGCCACCATGGCGCGCACTTCCGGTTCGGAGGTCGGGTACGGCCCGGCGCCGCGCTGCTCGTGCTCCGGCACCCACTCAGCCGGGAAGTTGCGGTTCAGGTCGAGCCCTTCGAGAGGCGGCGGGACCTTGATCGTGACGCCGTCGAAGTTCTCGATTCGCCCTTCCGGCAGCAGCCGGTAGAACGGCCCGTCCTCCGGCGAGTCCACAGGCTCGCGACGGACGAGCAGCTTGCGCTCTTCGGGATGGGGACGCCAGGCGCCGTTCGGGTCCTCGAGGCGCATGTCGAGCACCCGCCCGTCACCATCGACGTCGTCGTCTCGGAGACCGTCCTCACGGTCTGCACGCGGGTACGGCCGCACGCTCGAGCGGATGAAGCGCCGCTCCTCGAGGCCTCGCTCGGCACCGTCCGGATTCAACCGCGGGATGACGTAGAAGACACGGGTATCGAGTGCACGCGTGACGAGGTCGTCCTTGCCGTGGCCGACGAGCAGACGGTGGACGAGATGGAGCGCGGCCGTGCAGCCGGTCCACTCCATCGAATGGATGTTGGCCTCGACCAGGAACCCGGGCTTGTCGAGGTGCGAGCCCGTCTCGGTATTCGTCACGGTGACGAGCCAGATGTCACGCCCTTCGTACGACTTGCCGATCGACTCCAGCGCGCAGAGGTTCGACGCCTCCTCCGACCACGTGCGCAGCGTGTCGGTCAGCTCTTCGTAGGCGTAGAAATGGTCGTAGGAGACGGAGCGCACGTCTTACTGAGTCAACTCGGCGACGAGCGGGGCTGTGTCGTACGGGTCGAAGCCGAGCCTCGTTGCAATCTCTTCGCTCGAAGGTCGCGTTCCTTCGGCAAAGAGGTCGCGCAGTAGCTCTCCGGTCCTCGGGCTCCGCCACCAATCCTCACCAACCTCGTCGAAGAGGTAGTTGCGCAACTGTGCGTGGCGAATCCAGGCGCGCAGGTAGTCCGCCGAATAGAAGCCGGGATCCATGTCGGCGAGATGACCATCGCTCGGATAGCGGATGCCGGTCGCCGCCGTCAGCCGCTGCGAGTAGTCGTCGCTCTGCAACCCGGCCTGATCGAAGCTCGACCAGAAGTCGAGCTCGAACTGGAGCTTCGCCGTGTAGCGCCGGAACAGGAGCGCCTCGAGGAAGATCGTCGCCTCGGCGTTCGTGCTCGCCTCCTCATCCGACAGCCCGAAGTGCTCGGCGTGCCACGCCGGCTCGCGCGTGATCGCCTCGCAAATGTACGAGTAGATCTCGGTCAGCGCATGATCGCGAGAGAGTCTGCGGAACGTGTAGGGCAGATTCGGGTCGACACCCGCGTAGTGCAGAGCGTGCCCGGCCTCGTGCATGAAGGCCTGATAGTCGTGCAGCCCGCCCTGCGCACGAGTGATCAGATGCACGACGCGCGGCGGGTCGGACGCGATCACACAGGCGCGGGGAGACTTCTGCGGCCTGTCGTCGAGGTCCAGGCGGATGTTGCTGTCCGCGGCAAGGTCGAAGCCGAGCGCCGAGAGCGTCGCCAGGCAGACCTCGGTTGCGCGCTCCTTCGTGTACGTCGAGTCGAGTGGTGAGAGTCGCCGGATGTACCCCATGTGCGCTGACGACGGTTGCTCCTCGCGGTCCGGGCCGAGCAGCCGCTCGAACCAGCGCTCGCGCATCGCGATGAAGCTCCCCTCGATCGCGTCGCTGGCAGCGGCGAGCACGGACTCGAGGTCGCGCAGCGAAACCTGCTTTTCCTCCTCGCTCCGCGCCACCGGGTCGGGCTCTTCGGTCAGGTCCGCCTCGAGCTCCTCATAGGCGCTCAGCAACTCGAGCCGCTGCTCGTTGAAGTCGGCTGACCTCTGGCTGTAGAGCTCGCCGAGCTGATCGCGCTCTTCGTAATCGGAGATGATCGCCAGCCTCGCCAGCGCCGAGCGAAGAGGCAGCTCCTCCCCCTTGAAGTCGAGACGCGCGGCAAGAATGTCGTTCTCGAGCTCGTCGTCTCTTTCCGCGAGCTCGGCGGCCAGAAGCCCGCCCTCGCACGTTTTGCGCAGCCGGTAGAGCCATTCGCGCTGGTCTCCGTCGGCCCGCGCCTCCTCGTCCCGGAGCGCCCGCAACTGGTCGCGGCTGAAGAGGTCCGCGTAGCGCGCGACGATCGCCGCCTGTTCCGAAACTTCCTTCTCCCCGACGCGGACGGCTCGCCCCTCCTCCGACCGCTCGTAGAGATACCGCTGGAGTTGTTCCTCGAACTCCGCGGGACTGCGTACCGCCGTGGTCGACATAGCGAATACTCTATCCGGCCTCAGGCGCACCTCGCGCCGCGAGCTTTCCGAGAGTGCCCGTCAACTGGTCGAGCGTGAAGGGCTTCGAGATGACGGCATCGGCGTCGGCGCCGTCGAAGCTGGGCGACCCGACGGAGCCTGTGAGTAACACGACGGGTACCCCCGGGTGACGCTCGCGAATCTCCGCGATGAAGTCGAGCCCGCTGTCGACACCGACGTGAACATCGAGGAGCACGATGTCGACGAGCGTCGCCGCGAGTGTCTTTCGTGCCTGTTCGATCGCCGCCGCCTCGTGCACGGCCCAGCCGTCGAGCTCCAGGTTCACACGACAGAGAAAACGGATGGCTGCGTCGTCGTCGACGACGAGCACGGTGTGGCTGGGCGAGTCCACCGCGGCCCGCAGTCTACGCGTATCCCGATCCGCGTCCCGCACGTTTACAACTTGAAAATGAGAAGTAACTCCGGTGACTCCAAGGACGGATTCGAGCGCGAGATCAACCGCGTGGCGCAGCGCATACCGCGGCCGTCACCTCAGTTCAGGCGCCGGTCGTGGCTCGCATTTCAACGTGCCCTCGACCCCTTTGCGAAACCTAGGCCGCTGCGCGCGCGGCGGCGGCACTGAGACGCCGAAGCGTTTCCTCCTTGCCCAGTAACTCGAGGCTCTCGAACAGTCCGGGCGAGACCTTCGAACCCGTGACCGCGATGCGTATGGGCTCGAACGCCTTGCGTGGCGAGAGCTCGAGCCGTTCAGCGAGGCCGCGCAACGCGGCCTCGATCTCGGTGGCAACGAACGGCTCGACACGTTCGAGCTCCTCATGCGCCGCGGTCACGACAGGTGCGCCGCCCGCCGGCAGTGCCACCGACTGGGGATCGATCTCGCGGAACAGGAAGCCTGCGAACTCGGGAAACTGTCCGAAGCGCTCGATCTTTTCCTGCACGATCGGCGCGGCTCGACGGATCATCGTTTCGTCCCAGTCGTAATCCTCGTCGCGTAGGAACTTCACGAGCTGGTCGGCATACTCGTCCGGCGAGAGCGCGCGGAGGTGCATCCCGTTCAACCAGTCGAGCTTCTCGTAGTCGAAGGTCGCAGGGCTCGGAACGATGCGGTCGAGGCTGAAGCGCTCGACCAGCTCGTCCGGGGACATGATCGTGGTCTTGTCGTCGTAACTCCAGCCGAGGAGCGCCAGGAAGTTCATCAACGCCGGCGCGTAGTAGCCGGCGTGTCGAAACTCGTCCACTGTCACCGAACCGTGTCGCTTCGACAGGCTCTTGCCGTCCGCGCCGAGGACGTGCGATACATGCGCGTAGACGGGCGGCTCCGCTCCGACGGCACGAATGATGTTGATCTGCTTCGGCGTGTTCGAGATGTGGTCTTCGCCTCGGATCACGTGAGTGATCGCGTCCCACACATCCTCCATCGGCGATGCGAAGTTGTACGTCGGCCGCCCGTCGGTGCGAACGAGCACGACGTCCTCGAGCTTGTCGTTCGGGAACTCGACGCGGCCGCGCACGGCATCGTCCCAGGCTGTGACACCGTCGTCCGGCATCCGGAACCGGATCGCGCCTTCATCGTCGTAGGCCTTGCCCTCGTCCACCAGGCGCCGCGCGATCTCGGCGCAGTCCTCGAGCCGGTCGAGCTGGAAGGTGACGTCCCCGTCCCAGTCGAGCCCGAGCCAGCGGAGGGAATCCTGGATCTGCTGAGTCGCCTCCTCCACCTCGCGGTTCGTATCCGTGTTCTCGATCCGGAGCCGGAACTCCCCGCCCTCGTGGCGTGCGAACAACCAGTTGAAGAGCGCAGTCCGGACGTTCCCGATGTGCAGGAAGCCGGTTGGGCTCGGAGCCATGCGGACACGAACGGGCACACCGTTAGGTTACTGGCGTGCTGTTCGGGGCCCATTGTTCCGGAGGTGTGAAGAAAGCCCTCGACAACGCGATCGAGATGGGCGCAGACGTCGTGCAGCTTTTCGTCCAGAGTCCGCGCACCTGGCGGTTCCCGGAGCACGACCCGGCCGACCTCGAGGCATTCAGATCAAAGCGGGAGGAAGCAGGCATCCCCGCACTCGTGCATGCGCTCTACCTCGTCAACCTCGCCGCCCCGGATGACACGATCTACTCGAAGAGCGTCGACACGATGCGTTCGACCGTCGATGCAGCTTGCGCGATCGAGGCCGAGGCGGTGATCTTCCACGTCGGCTCCCATCTCGGTGCCGGCTTCGAGACCGGCCTCGAGCGAGTGGTGCCCGCGCTGGAACAGGTGCTCGACCGCTGCAACGAACGGACGTGGCTGCTCGTCGAGAACTCCGCCGGCGCGGGCGGAACGATCGGCCGCTCGATCGACGAGCTCGTCGCGATCGTCGACGCGCTCGGGCGCCACGAGCGGCTCGGCGTCTGTCTCGACTCCTGTCATCTCTTCGTCTCGGGCGTCGACGTCACCGATCCGGTCGTGATGAGCGCGCTGCTCGCGGACGTGGACGCACGCATCGGCCTCGATCGCCTGCGCGCATTGCACGCGAACGATGCGAAAGCGCCGCTCGGATCGAATCGCGACCGTCACGACAACATCGGCGAAGGCCTGATCGGCGAAGGTCTCGGGGTCTTCCTGGCGCAACCGGCGGTGCAAGACCTGCCCGTCGTGCTCGAGGTGCCGGGGGCCGACGGCAAAGGCCCGAACGCCGACGAGATCCGCAAGCTTCGTGAGCTCCACTCCCGCGCCGCCGCGTAGCTACCGCTGGACGATCCTCTCTGCCGGCGTGCTGGCGCAGGGGGCGTACTCCGCGATCCTGCTCGGTCTGCCGGCGATCGCTCCCGCGATCCAGGATCGCTACGAGCTCAGCTTGCCCCAGGTCGGCGTCGTGCTGGCCGCGATGAACTTCGGCTCGCTTGCGACGATGCTGCCGTGGGGGATCGTCGCCGACCGGATCGGTGAGCGTGCCGTGATCGCGATCGGTCAGACGGGGACAGCTGCGGCATTGGTGTGGGCCGGTAACGCGTCCTCGTACGGAGAGCTCGTGGGCGCGCTCTCTGTTGTCGGAGCACTCGGTGCGGGCGTCAACGCAGCGAGCGGTCGCGCCGTCATGGCCTGGTTCGGCGAGGAGGAGCGGGGCTTCGCTCTCGGGATCCGCCAGATGGCCACGCCGCTCGGCGGAGCGGTGGCGGCCGTCGCACTTCCCGTGTTGAACCAGCAGATCAGCCTGCGGGCTGCGTTCTACGGGTTGGCCGCTGCCTGCTTCGTCGCGGCGGTGGTCGGCGCAATCCTGCTTCGCACGGAGCCGGACGAGGATCACTCCGTGCTCGCGCGTCCGTTGCGCGATCCTCGCGTCTGGCGGATCTGCACCGCGAGCACGTTCTACGTGGCGACACAGATCAGCCTGCTCGGCTTCTTCGTGCTCTTCCTCCACGACAGCAGAGGCGTATCCACGGGGGTCGCCGCAGGAGCGCTCGCCGTGACGCAGGTCCTTGGAGGCATAGCCCGCATCGCCGTCGGCCGCCTGTCGGATCGTCTGCGAATGCGGATCGTTCCGTTGCGGTGGATCGCGCTCGGCCTGGCCTTGACGGTGGGAGTGACGGCGGGGCTCGTCGACGCGCCGGTGTGGATCCTCGTCGCAGCCCTGGTCGTCGCCGGCACGTTCGGTCTGTCCTGGAACGGTCTGTCCTTCACCGCGGCTGCGGAGGCTGCGGGGCGAGCCCGGAGTGGCGCCGCGATCGGCCTGCAGCAGACATTCCTGTCGGCCGGGGCCATCGTCGCGCCGATCGTGTTCGCGACGACCGTCCACCATGCCTCCTGGCGCGCCGCCTTCGTGCTCGCGGCGCTCAGCCCGCTCGTGGGCTACGCGCTGCTCAGTCCGTTAGCCGAGCGAAGACCTTGAACGTCGGCCTGCCCACCGGGAGCTCGTGGAACTCGGGGTTGACACAGCCGAGCTCGCCCGACCGTTCCTCGCCGTAACACTCCTCGACCTCGACGCGGCACATCGGCAGCGGTGCGCGTGTGGTGCGCATCGCACCGAACCCCTCGTGACGCGCCTCGGCTTCCCGCAGCATCTCCAGGTCGATCTCGACGGCGTACACGCGCTGCATACAACCGATGTAGGTATGGCCGAACTCCTCGTAGGCGTACATGAAGGGGCACGCACGCTCGACGCACGCGGACGGATAGACGACCTTGTCGCAATGCACCTCGCACCTGCGGCACTCCAACTCGTCCTGTGGCCGGAGCGGAAGCTCCGTGACGGTCAGTGCCTCGAGGCGCTGGGTCGGTTGCTGCATGACGGAATTGTGGTACCGCAGACCGGCCTTCGCAAGACTTGACATGAAGGTCGCAGATCAGCTAAGGCCGGTAGGCTAGGCCGCGGTGGCGCGACGACTCCTCTGGGCCTCGCTTGCGCTCGCGCCCATCACGATCGTCGTCGACCGCGTCGCCCATCCGGGCGACACGGTCCTGTTCGTGTTCGCCGCGATCTCCTTGATCCCACTCGCCTGGCTGATCGGGGAAGCGACCGAACATGCGGGTGAGCACACGGGCCCGCGCATCGGCGGCCTGCTGAACGCGAGCTTCGGAAACGCTCCCGAGGTCATCATCGCCGTGATCGCGGTCAATGAGAATCTTCCCGATGTCGTGCGCGGCTCGATGGCGGGGAGCGTCGTCTCGAACATCCTGCTCGTCCTCGGAGCGGCGCTGATCCTCGGCAGAGACAATTCTGAGCTGGACCGTCGTTCGTTGCTGACCCAACTCGGCCTCGTCCTCGTTGCGGTCCTCCTGCTACTGATCCCGTCGGTCCCGGGCTGGCACGGAGATCCGAATCGCCACTCGCTTGCCCTGCTCAGCATCGGCCCTGCCGTCGCGCTGCTGGGCCTCTATCTCGTCGTCACGATCGCCGACCTCAAGCGTCGCCCCGCACACGAGGTCACAAACGTCACCGGGTGGAGCCTCCGCACGTCGCTCGTCGTTCTCGGAGTGACCACGGCGGTAACGGCGTTGATCAGCGAAATCCTGGTCCACTCGCTCCAGGCCTTTGCGGAAGCCGCGGGCCTCTCGGAGTTCTTCATCGCAGTGGTGATCGTTGCGATCGTCGGCAATGCCGCCGAGCACGGCGGGGCGGTCGTGATCGCCCGGCGGGGAAAGATGAAGCTCGCGACGGAGATCGCGATCTCCTCGAGCGCCCAGGTCGCTTTGTTCGTCATCCCGGTGGTCACCCTCGCGTCGTTCGCCTTCGCGCACCCGCTCTCTCTGGCTTTCAGGCCCATCGAGCTGATCGCCATGGGCGCGGCCGCGGCGTTTGTCGGCTTCGTGATCCGTGACGGACGCGCGCGACGCTGGGAGGGCGCGCTCCTGATCGCCGTCTACGGGGGCTTCGTGGTCTGGTTCCTGTCCGCTGGGCGACAGATAGGAGTTAGCGGGTGCGGTTAACCGCACCGAGCAGCGACCAGTGAGCCGCCTTGTCGGCTCTCTCGGTACCGTAGAAACTTGCCCCAACGACATGGAGGACAGATGAGCAACCCACTGGCAGCTGAGCCCGCGGCGACGGTCGGCGCCCCCTCTTCAGGTTTCGTCCTCTCCGCCTCTGACCTGACCCGCCGCTACGGCGAAGGAGACACAGCGGTCGACGCGTTGCGCGGCGTCTCGCTTGACGTTCCCAAGGGCCAGCTCACCGCCGTCATGGGGCCCTCGGGGTCGGGGAAGTCGACGCTCATGCACATTCTCGCCGGCCTCGACAAGCCCACCTCGGGCGAGGTGACGATTGCCGGGACAGCGATCTCGACGCTGAGCGACTCGGACCTGACGAAGCTGCGCCGTCAGCACATCGGCTTCATCTTCCAGTTCTTCAACCTGCTGCCGATGCTGACCGCCGAAGAGAACGTCCTGCTACCGCTTTCGATCGCCGGCGTAAAACCGGATCGCGAATGGGTCGACCAGCTGATCGATCGCATGGGTCTCACCAACCGCCGCACGCACCGCCCGTCTGAGCTGTCCGGCGGTCAGCAACAGCGAGTGGCGATCGGCCGCGCTCTCGTCAGCAGGCCGACGATCGTCTTCGCCGACGAGCCCACAGGCAACCTCGACTCGAAGACGAGCGGTGAGATTCTCGAGGTTCTCAACCGGTCGGTGCAGGAGCTCGAGCAGACGATCGTGATGGTGACGCACGAGGCGCGCGCCGCAGCGATCGCCGACCGCGTGCTGTTCCTCGCCGACGGACTCATCGTCCGCGAGTCGAAAGATCTTTCCGCACACGAGATCGTCGAAGAGATGGAACAGCTCGACAGCACGTGACCCGTTTCGCTCTCAAAGCACTCCTCGGCCGCAAGCTGCGCACCGTCCTCTCGGCGTTCGCAATCGTCCTCGGCGTCGCCACGGTGAGCGGCACGTACGTCCTCACCGACTCGATCGACAAGGCCTTCGGGTCGATCTTCACGGAGAGCCGTAACGGATCCGACGCCGTCATCAGCGGCAAGGCTGCCTTCGACATCGGAGATGGAACCGGGGTTGCGGCCCCGGCCTTCGACGAGTCGCTACTGGAGAAGGTCCGCGCCCTTCCGGATGTCCGCGTCGCGGACGGCAGCGTCAACGGCGAGGCTCAGCTGATTGGCAACGACGGCAAGGCGATCGTCTACGGCGGCGCCCCGAATCTCGGGTTCAGCATCGCCCGGGGCGATTCGCCCTTCAACCCATTGGCGCTCGTCGACGGCACATGGCCGAAGCAAAACGAGGTCGTAATCGACAAGGCGACTGCGGGCAAGGAGCACTTTCGCATCGGCCAGATCATCGGTGTGCAGGCCGTCGGCCCGGTGCAGCGGCTCCGGGTGTCCGGAATCGTGAAATTCGGCTCGGTGTCGACCATCGGCGGAGCGACGCTGGCCGGCTTCGATCTGCCCACCGCGCAGGGACTCTTCGGCAAGCCCGGGAAGCTCGACGAGATCGCGGTCGCATCGGAGCCGAACGTCGCCACCGACCAGCTGTTGCAGCAGATCCAGGACATCCTCCCTGCCGACACGCAGGTGCGCACCGGTCAAGGGCAGGCACAGGAGGACAGCAAGGACACGAATTCGTTCATCTCCTTCCTCCAGAAGTTCTTGCTTGGCTTCGGCGGCGTCGCTCTTTTCGTCGGCAGCTTCGTGATCGCGAATTCGCTCTCGATCACGATCGCGCAAAGGACGCGCGAGCTCGCGACCCTCAGAACCCTTGGCGCTTCCCGTCGACAGCTGCTCAAGGCGATCATCATCGAAGCTCTGGCGATCGGAATCCTCGCGGCCGTGATCGGGCTCTTCGCCGGGCTCGCACTCGCCAAAGGGCTGTTCTCGCTCTTCGACGCGGTTGGCTTCACGCTTCCGAACAACGGCTTGACCTTCGAGACCCGGACGGTTGTCGTCTCGCTCGCGGTCGGGGTCGTCGTCACGCTGCTCGCAAGCCTGCGCCCGGCGCTGCGCGCGACGCGCGTGCCGCCGATCGCCGCTGTACGAGAAGGCGCCACACTGCCGGAATCACGCTACGCCCGCTTCCGACTCCCGGCATCGATAGTGCTGACGGCGCTCGGCTTCGGCGGAGTGCTCTGGGGCCTGTTTGCGCCCGGCCTCGGAACGGCCGGCATCCTCCTCTTCATGCTCGGCGGAGCGGTGCTCGTCTTCATCGGAATCTCGCTCCTATCCGTCAGGCTCGTTACTCCGCTCGCGGGAGCGCTCGGGTGGCCGGCGACGAAGATCGGCGGCACAGCCGGGGTCCTTGCCCGCGAGAACTCGCAGCGGAACCCTCAGCGCACCGCATCGACTGCGTCTGCGCTCATGATCGGACTCGCCCTGGTGACGTTGGTGACGATGCTCGCGGCTGGGATCATCTCGAGCTTCGAGGGCTCGGTGAAACAGATCTGGAAGAACGCGGACTACGCGATCACGGCACAGAACAACTTCTCGCCGATCCCGATCGCGGCGGCAGACGCCGTCGCGAAAACTCCCGGGGTAGAGGCAGTCGGGAACGTTCGGGCCGGTGAGACGCTTGCGTTCGGGAAGACGATCAACACGACAGCGGTGAATCCGGCGGCGAGCCAGATGTTCAACCTCGAATGGGAGCAAGGATCGGGAGCGATCCTGGCCAATCTCGGCGACGACGGGGCCTTCGTCGACAAGGGCTACGCGAAGAGCCACCACCTGGAGCTCGGATCGCCCGTCCCGTTGACGTTCGCAGACGGTTCTCAAGAGCAGTTCAACGTGAAGGGCATCTTCGCACCGCCGACCGGCGGCTCACCGTTCGGTTCTGTGACGATCTCCGCGGCGTCATGGGACAGGCATGTCGACGCTCCGCAGAATCTCTACTCGTTCGTGTTGATGAAGGGCGGGCAGACGCCCGCAAACGCGGCCGCCCTCGACCAGACCTTGAAGGAGTTCCCGAACGCGAAGGCCGCGACGCGACAGAAGTTCATCGACAACCAGATCTCGGGGCTCAGCTCCGTGCTCAACATCCTCTACGTGCTGCTCGCCCTGTCGGTCATCGTCAGCCTCTTCGGGATCGTGAACACCCTCGTGCTGACGGTCTTCGAGCGCACCAGAGAGATCGGCATGTTGCGCGCGATCGGGATGACGCGCCGTCAGGTTCGGCGGATGATCCGGCACGAGAGCGTGATCACTGCGCTGATCGGCGCGGTGATCGGGATTGCGCTCGGCATCGTCCTGGCGGCCCTGCTGATCGCGCGCATCGACTTCATCGTCCTCTCCGTCCCCGTCGGCCAGCTGATCATCTTCGGTGTCGCGGCGATCTTCGTCGGGATCCTCGCGGCGATCTTCCCCGCGCGCCGCGCGGCCAGGCTCAACGTCCTAGAGGCACTTCAGTACGAGTAG
>CAWAAP010000005.1:0-73370 GCA_963779965.1 uncultured Actinomycetes bacterium
GGGCGGGACACGCTCATGCATGTGCTTGTTGGCCGCGCCGCGTCCGACGCGTAGAAGTGCCCACTCCTTCGTCCTCGGGAGCTCCACCACCTGGAGTTCGCGATACTCGACGCGTTGACTTGCGTCGCTGACCTTCCACTCCACGGCGCTGGCGGCGAGCCAGTCGATTTCGCGCGCACGATCGTCTCGCACGGAGTCGCAGAGCTGCCACCGAATCGCGTCGAGCTCGCCGCACGGACATTCGAGACGACGCTGCCGATGCCGCGCGGCGCCCGCACCGTGCGCATCACGGCCAGCGGCAAACAGCTGCACGTCGAGGCGGTTGAGGGGACCGTCGGTGCGCAGGCGCGCACCGCGCTCACGCAGACGGTCGCGCACATCTTCCGGCTCGACGAGGACCTGTCGCGCTTCTACACCCTCGTCGCCGAGGACGGGGACCTTTCGTGGTGCGTCGCGGGCGCTGGACGCATGCTGCGTTCCCCGACAGTCTTTGAGGACGTCGTCAAGACGATTTGCACGACGAATACGTCCTGGTCGGGAACGCGGAAGATGACGCACGCGCTCGTCGACAACCTCGGCGTGAAGGCACCGGGCGGGGCTCGGGCGTTTCCGACATCCGAGGCGATGGCGGAGGTGGACGAAGGGTTCTACAGGGAGGTAGTCCGCGCGGGCTATCGGGGCCCGTACTTCCGACAGCTCGCAACCGACGTGGCCGAAGGAACGCTCGACCTCGAGGCGCTGCACGATCCGGACCTGCCGGACGACGAGGCGGCAGCACGCCTGCTCGCGCTGCCGGGAGTCGGCCCGTATGCCGCTGCGCACGTGATGCTGACGTCACTCGGCCGTTACTCCCGGCTCGTGCTCGACTCGTGGACGCGCCCGACGTATTACAAGCTGTCCGGCGCGCGCAGTGCTCTGAAGGATGCGACGATCGAGCGCCGCTTCAAGCGCTACGGCGATTGGGCGGGCCTGGCCTTCTGGCTCTACCTAACACGCGGATGGGTCGAAGACGGGTTGCCTGTCTAGTTAATGTCCGCCGTGGAGTGGCTGGGGCCGGTGCCCCAACTGGTCTTCAAAACCAGTACGGCGTCGTAGCCCGACGCTAGGCAGGTTCGACTCCTGTGCCGCTCCGTTGAGCAAAAATCGTGGGCCAGCCACGCCGCCCATCGTGCCACGAGTCACTTCGGCCAGCGCGGAATCCCACTTGCCGCCCAACTCCGCCCGACAGCGATCCTCACCATTCGCTTTGCCGTCGCGCTCGGGCCGCGCCGGATGGCTCGGCCCCTCCGACGACGGTCTCGAGGAAAAGCTTTTCTGCTACTGCGCAGAATGCGCCGAGCGAGAGCTCGGAGCCGAGGACCAAGCGGCTCTTTTTGTAAGGGCTAGAACCACTTGAGGGCTGGGTGGAAGCCTGGTTTGGGATGGGTCTGAGGGGTTATTAGAGGCTCGGGAAAAAATCGAGGAGGGGGTCTTTCATGCGTATATGCAAGAGCGCGGCGGCGCTCGTGGTCATAGCCGCCGTGATGTTGGTCGGTGCGACGGGCGCGATGGCGATCACCAACGGTCAGCCCGACGGTACCAACCATCCGTACGTCGGCTTGATGGTCGCTCTCGACAAGGATGGCATCCCGTTGTGGAGGTGCAGCGGTTCGCTGCTTACGCCCAACGTGTACTTGACCGCAGGCCATTGCACGGAGCCGCCGGCGGCTCATGTCGAGGTGTGGTTTGCGCCAGGGCCGATCCCTACCGACCCTGACTACCTTGCTGCCGTCCAAGCGGATCCCGACGGGATCGTCTCGTGTAACGACTCGGTGCTATTCAATGGCTATCCATGTAAGGGCGATGCGGGAGGCACGCCTTACCCGAACCCGGACTTCTGCACTGGTTGCGGTAACGGGCTACCGAACTTTGCAAACCGGGATGTCGGCGTAGTGAAGCTCACCACTCCCGTACCGACGACGACCGTTGGCGAGTATGCGGTTCTACCGAGTCCTGGGCTCGTCGACACTCTTGCGAACAAGACGCCAGCCGATTTCGTCGGCTACGGCGTGCAGTTCCAGGCGAACATTCCGGGCAACCTTCTGCCTCAGCCCCCACCTTTCTACAGGTGGGCCGGTCCGCGGCAGAGGATGTACGCACCCGGCGAAATCGTGTCAGGCAACTTCAAGCACAGTAACGAGTTCATCCGTTTCTCGCTGAACGCTGGTGGAGGCAAAGGTGGCACTTGCTTCGGCGACTCGGGCGGCCCCGACCTGCTCGGCGGGAGCGACACAGTCCTCGCCGTCAATTCCTATGTCACAAACGTGAACTGCAGCGGGGTCGGCTACTCGCAACGCGTCGACATCCCAGAAGTGCTCACGTGGATCAGAAGCTTCTTCTAAACATCCACGATTAAGCCGCTCCGAGGAGGGGGCGGCAAAACGCCCCCTCCTCACGGCGCTACGCTGCTGCTCGGTGCTGTGAACGGCTCGGCGCAGAGTTCTTCGTCGCTGCCGTGTAACCCACGGCTAGGCAGGTTCGACTCCTGTGCCGCTCCGCTAGCCAGAAACGTGCAGGCGTGCCTCGGTCACCTCTTGCGCATGTGCCTCGCCCCACTCGGATAGCGCGATCAGAGGCTCGGCCATGGTCCACCCAAGATGCGTGAGGGAGTATTCGACGCGCGCGGGGACCTCCGCGAAGATCCGCCGAGCAACCAAGCCGTCGGACTCAAGTGAGCGCAGGGTGTCCGTCATAACCTTCTTCGAAGCGCCGGGCAGGCAGGCGAGCAGCCCACCGTGGCGATGAACGCCTCGGGCCATGAGGAAAAGGAGGTGGACCTTCCACTTGCCACGCAGCACGTCAAGCGTCTCGCCGATTCGCTGCACGGTGTGTTCGTCCGGGGCGAAGGATGCGTCAAGCCCGGACCAGGTGTCCCGAAGGATCGAGGCTCTAGGGCTGGTTGCTGCTGCCAAGGCTCTCCGTCAAGGCTCCCAAGGTCTCTCTCCGATGCCCCTGATTCCAAACAACCAGGAACGGCCCGGTTACAAAGGGTGCTGGTGAGGTCGAGGTAACCAGCGCAGGACCGGCGCCCGGCCCAAGCGGGTAGGAGCGGCCGAAGGACGCTTCAGGCCCATGCGTCAGAACGCTACGAGGGAGGTCCCGAGATGGCTGTCGATCAACCCGTTTGCCAGCGTCACGGACGACCGGCGGTCGCTTCGCGAGTTCGCCTGCGTCCCGACGGCACGCAGGAAGTCGAGTACCTCTGTGAGATCGATCTCGCCGAGGAACAGATGTCGAGCCGCTTCGGTGGCCGCGGCAGCCTGTTCGACGACTTCTTCTCCGACTTCTTCGGCGACGGCCAAACCGCGGGTACCGGCGCAGCCCGACGAGCGGCCGCGCCACAGCGGCAGGTCGAGCGCGTCGACGTCACTCAGTTCTTCAGCGACGCCACGCGCGAACTCCTGCAACGCGCGGCGCAAACCGCCGTTGAATGGGGCAGCCTCGACCTGGAGAGCGACCATCTCCTCTACGCCGCGCTCGAGGACGGCGTCGTGCAGCACGTGCTTCGTCAGGTCGATGCCGACCCCGATGCGATTCGTTCCGAGATCGAGGAAGAAGCGGACAAGGCACAGCGGACCGATGTCTCGCCTTCGCTCTCCCCCGATGCCAAAGCGGCATTGCTCGCCGCCTACGACGAGTCACGTGAGCTCGGCTCGTCGTACGTCGGCCCTGAGCACGTGCTCTTGGCGCTGGCTCGGGACGAGGAGAGCTGGGCCGGCCAACTCCTGCAACGCTTTGGCGTCTCGCACACGAAACTTCGGGGCGCGGTCATTCGGGGCGTCGAGCAAGGCGGCGGCACGCGCGAAACGAGCAAGACACCGACGTTGGATCAGTACGGTCGCGACCTCACCGAGATGGCGCGGGAGGGCAAGCTCGACCCGGTCATCGGCCGTGCCGATGAAATCGAACAGACCATCGAGATCCTCTCGCGGCGCACGAAGAACAACCCCGCGCTGGTCGGCGATCCCGGAGTCGGCAAGACGGCGATCGTGGAGGGCATCGCGCAACGCATCGTCAACGACGAGGTTCCCGAGACACTGGCTGGACGCCGCGTCGTACAACTCGATCTCGCCGGAATGGTGGCAGGCTCGAAGTACCGCGGCGAGTTCGAGGAGCGGTTGAAGAACGTGATCGACGAGATCACCGAGAACGAGGGCAACATCATCCTTTTCGTCGACGAGCTGCACACGCTCGTGGGCGCCGGCTCCGCCGAAGGAGCGATGGATGCGGGCAACATGCTCAAGCCGGCTCTGGCGCGCGGAGAGATGCACGTCATCGGCGCGACGACGCTCGACGAGTACCGGAAGGACGTCGAAGGCGATCCGGCGCTCGAGCGCCGGTTCCAGCCCGTGCTGGTACGCGAGCCCACCGTTGACGAGACGATCGAGATCCTGCATGGGCTCAAAGACCGTTACGAAGCGTTCCACCGCGTACGCATCTCCGACGAGGCGATCGTGGCTGCCGCAGAGTTGTCAGACCGTTACGTTCGGGACCGTTTCCTCCCCGACAAGGCGATCGACCTCATCGACCAGGCTAGCGCGCGCGTCAGGCTGCGCACGAAGACCAAGGACGACGACACGCGCAGCCTCGAGGAGGACCTCCGCAGACTCGCGCGCGAGCGCGACCAGGCCACCTCTGCGGAGGACTACGATCGAGCGGGCCAGTTGAAGGACCAGATCGACTCGCGCCGTAACGAGCTCGACGACAAGCGCCAGAAGCGGCAGCGATCACCCGAAGTAACCGCCGAGGACATCGCCGAGGTCGTGTCACGCGCGACCGGGATCCCGGTCTCCCAGCTCACCACCGAGGAGCGACAGCGCCTCTTGCGGCTGGAGCAACAGCTCCACGACCGCATCGTCGGACAGGAGGAAGCGGTATCTGCGATCGCCGACGCGGTCCGGCGCTCGCGCGCGGGACTCGGCGATCCACGTCGGCCCATCGGCAGCTTCCTCTTCCTCGGTCCGACCGGCGTCGGCAAGACTGAGCTGGCGCGCACGCTCGCCGAGGCCATGTTCGGTAGCGAAGATCTCATGGTCCGGTTCGACATGAGCGAGTTCCAGGAGCGGCACACGGTGTCCCGGCTCGTGGGAGCGCCGCCCGGTTACGTTGGCTACGACGAGGCCGGGCAGCTCACCGAGGCGGTGCGTCGCAAGCCGTATTCCGTGCTGCTATTCGACGAGATCGAGAAGGCGCACGCAGACGTCTTCAACATCCTGCTGCAGATTCTCGATGACGGGCGCCTCACCGACGCACAGGGACGCACGGTTGACTTCAAGAATGCCGTGGTGATCATGACCTCGAACCTCGGCGCCGACCGAATCCGGCAGCACGCGCGGCAAAAGGAGTCGTTCGAGCGGCTGAAGGAAGACCTGATGGAAATCCTGAGGCACAGTTTTCGACCGGAGTTCATCAACCGGATCGACGAGATCATTGTCTTCCGTGCACTGACCGAGGAACAGATCGCGGAAATCACCAAGCTGCTGCTCGAGCGGCTGGTCCGGAGGCTGCGAGCACAACACGTCGAGATCGAGTTCGCGGACGACGCCGTTGCCCTGTTGTCGCGCGAGGGCTTCGACCCGGAGTACGGCGCTCGGCCCCTCCGCCGGACGATCCAACGGCTCGTCGAGAACGAGCTCTCACGGATGCTGCTCAACGGCGACGTCGAGCCCGGCGACCGCGTTACGGTCGACGTGACTAAAGGTGACCTGCACTTCGATGTCGAGCGAGGTGGCGCGCGCGAGGAGGTGAGCGATTGGTCGGAGGAGGCGGAAGAGGAGGCCGAGACACCGAACAGGACGGCCGCTCGGTAGCGCCGCTCGACCAATCGACAGCACAACCACGGATCGACCTCGGCGTCGTCGTCGCGCCGGGGCTGGCACGCGACGTCACGGTGGGGATCGCCGAGAACCTCCTCGAGGATCTTCGCGCGCACTACGACGGCGTCGATTGGCGGACCGAGCTCACGGTCGATCGACTCGTCGTGCCCCCGGTGCCTACGACAGAGCTCCTCGCCGCGGCTCGGCGCAAGCTGCTCGCGGCCGACTGGGACCTGGCTGTCGTCGTGACCGACTTGCCACTTCGCATGGCTGGACGCACGGTTCCGCGCCACAGCAATCCGACACACGGTATCGCGGTCGTCTCGCTACCCGCGCTCGGCCCGCTCCATCTCCGGCAGCGGTTGCGACGCGCGGTGCTCGAGCTGGTGGGCGAGCTCGTCGGACACGGCGCCGGAGGGCGGAACCTGTTGCGCGAGCTAGGCACCGAGGTCGCGAACCGACCCGGTCTCGCCTTCGTTCCGGCGGTCCTGCTCAGTCGCGTGCGCTTGTTGCTCGGGATGGTTCGGGCGAACCGCCCGTGGCGCTTCGCTGCACGTCTGTACGGAGCACTCTTCGCCGCGCTCGCTGTCAGTGCCTACGGCGTCGTCACCTCTGACATCTGGCGCCTTTCGAGTGCGCTGAGCTGGTGGCGGCTGACGGTCACGTCCCTCGCGGCGCTGGCCGTGACCGTCGTGGCGATCATTGCCGTGCACGGCCTTTGGGAGCGCGCTCCGGACTCGCGCGTCCGCGACCAGGTCGTGCTCTTCAACTTTGCGACAACGGCGAGCGTCGCGATCGGCATCGTCTGCCTGTACGTCGCCCTGTTTGCGCTGATTCTCGGCGGAGCGGAGCTCGTCGTCACTCCGCACGTGCTTGCGGGCGCGATCGGCCACGACGCGGGCCTAGCCGACTATGCCACGCTCGCCTGGTTCGTGGCATCGCTCGCCACCATCGGCGGCGCACTCGCTGCAGCGCTCGAGTCGAATGAGACAATTCGGGAGGCTGCCTATTCGTCGATCAGCGAGCAGGAGCTCCCCGAAGACGCGGCGTGAAATGCTCATGGGCGCCACGTTGGCCGTCGAGTCAGCCATGTCTCGCTGCGACTCTTTACCGCACTTGTACCGATCCCACCGCACCAAGTCGGATCCCGATGTACCGAAGCGCCGCTGAAACGTCCCTTCTGTAGCCAACTGCACCTCACTCGGCAGACTTCCGCTGGCGGAGGATCGCCTCGTCGCCGCCGTCGAAGGCGAGGCCTGCGTCGTGCTCTTGAGCGAGGCGGACGATGCGAGCGGCCCGCACGTACCGAGCGGCCGTTATCTGATCACCCGGGCGGCTGAGTAGCCGACTGGCGCGCGCCTGGATCGCCTACGAGTCCAGATCGTCAAAGGAAGTCTGCGCCTGCCGCTTCGACTTCCTGCAGCCGGTCCGGTTCTGCGTTCAGAAAACCTCCTGCCGCGGCGCGAAACGACCAGGGAGGCGATGATGCCGCGGTGAATTTCGTCTGGGCAGGCTTCATCGTCGCTCGGCGTCGCCGCAGTGGCGATCGCGGCGATGCTGCTCGTCCGCCGAGGCGCTCCTGAGGGCAGTTACTTCGAGGACGGGGATCGCGCGTCCGGGGTCTTCGGCGTCCTCGCCACTGGATTCGCCGTGCTGATCGGATTCGTCGTCTTCCTCTCCTTCGAGAGCTTCGACACGTCGCGCAGCGGCGCCGAGGCAGAGGCGCGGACCGTAGTGCAGCAGTATGAGACAGCGCAGTTCCTGCCTATCACTGTGCGCGCGCAGCTCTCCGGTGACCTCGTTTGCTACGCGCGCACCGTGATCAACCAGGAATGGCCACGGATGAAATCCGGCACCCTCGGCAATTTGAGAAACCCATGGAGCTTGACGATGCTGCATACCTTGCGGACGACGGAGCCACGCTCGGCGTCCGAGCAGACGGCCTACGCCAAATGGTTCGATCAGCGCTCCGACCGAGAGAACGGCCGCGCGGACCGCGTCCACGGCGCCGAAGGCGTGATCCCACTTCCGGTCTGGATCGTCCTCCTCCTCGCGTCCGGTGTCATCTTCGTCTACATGTTGTTCTTCGCCGACAGCGCCGAACGAGCGATCGTGCAGGCGACGATGATGGGCGGTGTAGCGGTCGTCATCACGTCGACCCTGCTCTTGCTGGTGTTCCTCGACCATCCCTACGAGTCGGGAGCAGGCGGCCTTCGCCCGGTCGCGATGGAGCGCGCACTCGCGCAGATTGGCCAGGAGAGGACCTTTGCGCGAGAAAGGATCATCGTCCCGTGCGACTCGAAGGGGACGGCCAAAGAAGCCTGATCGCCGCACCGGCCCCGGTTGTTCAATCCTCCGAGCCGGCTAGTCCCTTCATCGATCGAAGTCGTTCTGAACGACGACGCGACCCGTTTGCGCGGACTTCCGAAGCGCCTCGTAGTCGCGCTCGTTCTGATCGGCGTAGGTCTCGCTGAACGACCCCATCGCCTTGTCGAACGGATCTCCTCGGCCAAGATACGCGGAGATCGCAATGGCGTCGCCTGATCGGGCATGGGCTCTGGCGAGAGTCCAGCCGCAGATGACTCCGTATGCGGCGAGGCCCGCGGGATCCATGCGCTCGATCTCCGCCGAGCCCTTCGCATCCCAAAGTTGGCGGATGTAGAAGTCCTTCGTTTCGCCGTCGATCGCCTCGATCCGCTCCCAACCGAGCATGATGTCTGCAGCTGCTTGCATCATCCGCTGGCCCGCAACGATCCGTTCTCCATGCTGCTGGAAGCGACTCTTGCCCAAGTAGGGCTCGAGCACCGAAGCTTGCGCTTCCTTGAACTGCAGGAACAATGGGTCGCCGTCGTCGCGCCCGAGCAAAAGCAGGATCCAGGTCCGAGTGCCGACGCTCCCGACACCGACCACCTTACGCGCCGCGTGAACGTAGCGATAGCGTTCGAGGAGCTCCCGCCGATCAGGTGACAGCGATTCCGCGTATGTGTGGATCATGCGGCGGATAACAGCGTTGAGGTGCTCTTCCTCGGCTCCCGGCAACACGTCCTCGATCGGCGTGATCAGCGGTGGGTTTCCGACGATCCGCAGCTCGCCGTCGACCGTCCGGCAGAGTTTGGCCAGCGCCCGAACGCTGTCCCTCGTCCGCGCTTTGGCCAGATCGGCCTCCATACGCCTCTTTGCCTTGGCGGTCATCTTCCCCGAGAAGCGCTCGACGATCCGTCTGCGTCCAGGCGCGTGTACCAGACATCGATGTTCCGCATCGCCGCGAAACGCGCCATCGCCTCGCGGTATGCGCGCGCGGTCGTCAGTACGACGGAATGCCGTGTGTCCTCGCCGAAGCCGAGATCCCGAGCGGCTACTGCGAAGCTCGCCGCCAACCGCTTCACATCCCATTCGAACGGTCCCGGCAGGGTCTCGTCGAAATCGTTGATGCTGAACACGAGGCGACGATCCGGGGCGGCGAAGAATCCGAAATTGGAGAGGTGTGCGTCGCCGCACAGCTGAGTGTGGATGCCCGTTCGCGCGCCGTCCGCGAGGTCGGCGGCCATGATGGAAGCTGCGCCGCGAAAGAATGTGAACGGCGAGACGAGCATTCGCCCGTAGCGAATCGGGACCAACTCCGGGAGGCGCGTCCGCGCCTGGTCCTCGAGCAATTCCACAGGGTCGCGGCGAATCGAGGCGGGTTCCCAGGCTCCATGCGCCGAACGGGGTAACTCCGACCGCGCGGCCCTCCCGCGCGCCTTCCGTTCTGCAGTGGTGAAGCGCTCGATCGGTTCTGGTTTGACGTCCGAGAGAGGAGGCTTCGTCGTCGAACCGATGTGCGAACTGCCGCTGTCCATGCCCCGCCAAGCCTAGCCGGGTGGACTGGACCCATGCCTCGTCGGAGACGGTGTCTCAGAGGTTGTGACACGCGTGGAGATGGGCCATGATCGGGGCCATCCCCGAGTAGATCTCCGGGCGGCCACATTGGAAGGGGTCAAGCGACGGCCGAACTCGCGCAACCATTGGCGGCTACTCCCGAGCGCGCGGCGCGAAAGCTGCGGCGCGATATCGGCTTGCTCGGGCTCCTTTTCGCGTCCTTGGGATCGATCATCGGCGCGGGCTGGTTGTTCGGCGCCCTGTATGCCTCGTCGCTCGCCGGGCCGGCCGCCGTCATCTCCTGGGTGCTCGGAGGCGGCGTGGTGATGCTCCTCGCATTGACTCACGCGGAGCTCGGAGGGATGTACCCGGTGGCGGGAGGCAGCGCGCGGTTCCCCCGATACGCCTTCGGGAACTTGATCGGCTTCACCAGTGGCTGGATCGCGTTTCTCGGCGCCGTGACCGTGGGGCCGATCATGGTCGAAGCCATGCTCCTGTACACGTCGAACTACATCTCCTCGCTCACGACCGTCTCGGGCGGCCGGCCGGTGCTGACCGTCCAGGGCTACTTCGTCGCGGGAACGCTGCTCTTGCTCTTCTGCACGATCAACGTCATGGGCGTGCGCTGGCTCGCCGACATCAACATGCTCGCGGTCTGCTGGAAGCTCCTGGTTCCGGCCGTGACGGTTGTCGCGCTGATCGCAACCTCCGCACACACCGAGAACTTCAGCGCGCACGGTGGCTTCATGCCCTTCGGTTGGAAGGGAGTGTTTCTTGCGTTGTCGTCGGGCGGGGTCATCTTCGCCGGCCTCGGCTTCGAACAGGCGGTCCAGCTCGGTGGGGAGACTCGCAACCCGAGGCGGAACATCCCCTTCGCGATCATCGGCGGGATGACCGTGGCGATCGTCCTCTACATCGCCCTACAGGTGGCGTTCATCTTGGCACTCGACCCTTCGGAGCTCTCGAAGGGCTGGGGGGCGGTCTCGTTCTCGGGAGGGTTCGGGCCCTTCGCCGCACTGGCGACGGCACTCGGCCTGGGCTGGCTCGCTGTCCTGCTTTACTCAGACGCAATCGTCTCGCCTGGAGGCACCGGTCTGATCTACACGGGCGCGAGCGCGCGCCTCACCTTCGCACTCGCTCGCAACGGCTTTATCCCCTCGGCCTTCGCCCGCCTCTCGCCACGCGGAACGCCGTTCCTCGCGATCGCGTTCTCGTTCCTCTGCGGCCTGGTGATCCTCCTTCCGTTTCCCGGCTGGCAGCAGCTCGTCGGCTTCATCTCGGCGGCGGCCGTGGCCGTGTACGCAATGGCCCCGCTCGCGCTCGGAGCTCTCAGGCGCCAAGATCCTGAGCGGCCACGCCCCTTCAGGCTTGCGGCCGCATCGTTTCTGGCGCCTGCAACATTCGTCGCCGCGAGCGAGATCCTGCTCTTCACCGGCTGGGCCGTGGTCTGGAAGCTGATCGCGGCGATCCTGATCGGCTTTGCGCTGCTGGCTCTCTCGACTGCCACCGATTCGACCGCGCGGAACCTGTCGCTCGACTGGCGAAGCGCGGTTTGGCTTTGGCCGTACCTGCTCGGCATGGGTGCGATCTCGTACTTCAGCTCGTTCGACACGAGAACGCCGAGCTCGATCCCGCTGCTCGGCCTCCACGGGCCTCGCAACGAGCTCGACGTTCGGCTGGGACATTCTCGCCGTCGCGCTCTTCAGTCTCGTCATCTACGCCTTCGCGATCCTGAGCCGCCTCCCCGCCGAGCAGGCGCTCGACTACATCGGCGATCCGACAGTGGAGGAGCCGGAAGGGATCGACGCTCGGGCCCGACGTCCGCGTCTCAGCTAGCCAAGGCTGCTTTCGCTCCCCCGCGACGGTCGGCCCGCGAGCGGGCGGTGAAGATCAACCCTGCAGCGGCGAGCAGCGCGGCTCCGAACAGGCTCAACCCGATCCCGGCCCACAGCGCCGCCGGCACCTTGACGCCGACGCCGATCGTCGCCGCGACATTGCGAGAGCCGTCGGCATTCATCACGACGATCGACCACTTGCCAGAGCGGAGTTTCCAGGACAGCGGCTTACTGGCACCGGACTCCCCTGCCGCCCAGAACGGTTCGCGCGCGGGCCGGCCGGGATCGACCGTCCCTGCGTGGTCGACGTAGGTGACCTTGAATGGGTCGAGGTCGAGACGGGTCGCTTCCGTGTGCTCGATTCGGGCCAGGTAGGCGTCCACGGTGGCTTTCGGCGCGATGCCGACGAACAACGGCTTGTCGCCGGAGACGTCGAGTCGGACCTTTCCTGCGAGCCACGTGGGAACGTAGCTCCCGACGGTGATGCTCTCGGTGGAGATCGCCCGCGTGTGAGTCTGGTAGCGGTGCGCGTTGGCGGAGAAGTAGCCGTTGTCGTCCCGCTTCGAGGTGTCGGCCCAGATCGCCGTCACACCCGCTGCGAGCACGAGCACGCCGAGGACGGCTGCGACCCAGGCACCAATCGTGAGACCGGTGTTCTTCTTCGGATGTGCGTCAGCTTTCATGAGTACTCCCTTCATCGAGACGGCTAGACCTCCGGCCGTCGAGGCCGGAGGTCTAGCCGTGTGGTCTTAGGCAGAGAGGGCAGGCTTTGCATCCACCGCGGGCTCTGATTCGCGCCCTTCGAGCCGCGGAAGCCACTCGAGCCACCTGGGCAGGTACCAGTTCCGCTCGCCCAGCAGCTTCATCGTCGCGGGGAGCAGCACGCCGCGAA
The DNA here is from genome assembly GCA_963779965.1 of uncultured Actinomycetes bacterium. Lineage (GTDB taxonomy): Bacteria > Actinomycetota > Thermoleophilia > Gaiellales > Gaiellaceae > 3-1-20CM-4-69-9. The sequence goes on from CAWAAP010000005.1 coordinate 12,441, forward strand.
CGATGGTGGCGTCGATCAAGATCGCGGCCGCCAGCCCGACGCCGAACTGCTTGAACATCAGCATCGACAACGTCGCGAAGATCGAGAACACCGCGACCATGACGATCGCGGCGCTCGTGACCGTTCCAGCGGTCGATTTGATCCCGTGCGAGATCGCGTCGTCCATGCTCGCGCCGCGATCGAACGTCTCTCGGATCCGGCTGACGATGAACACGTGGTAGTCCATCGAGAGCCCGAACAGGATCACGAACAGGAGCATCGGCACGACGGGGGAGATGCCCGCGGTCGAGCTGAAGCCGAGCAGGCCCTTGCCAACTCCGTGTTGGAAGACCAGCACGAGGATCCCGAACGCCGCGCCGACCGACAGGAGGTTCAGGACGATCGCCTTCAATGCGACGACGATCGAGCGGAACGCGATCAGCATCAGGCAGAAGGCGAAGATCAGCACGAACGCCACGACGTAGGGGAGCTTGGATCTTTGCTGCGACAATTCGTCGCTCCAGCGGGCGGCGATGCCGGTGACGCCGACCTCCGCCGCGGGAACGGTGCCGACGGTCGCCGGGATGAGCTCGTCGCGCAACAGCGCGAGCGCGTTCATCGAGGCAGCGTCGGTGCCCGTGCCTTTGATCGGCATCGTGATGTTCGCCACCGTTCCGCTTCGATTCGTGTCGACGGTGATCGGCTTCTCGATCTGTCCTGTGGCGAGCGCGCGACGCTCGAGCGCCGCGATTGCGTTACGGACTGTTGGAGCGTTCACGTTGGACGTCTTGATGACGACGTTGGCCGGCAACGCGTTCCCAGGGAACTCCTGCTGCATGCGCTTGTACGTCTTGACCACCGCCAGCTTCTGCGGGAATGTGTCCGGACCCGGCGTTGCCATGTGCATTTGCAGCGCTGGAATCGCGAGCGCAATCAGCAAGCCGCCGGCGAGTGAGGCGGAGAGGAGCGGCCGGCGCAGCACGGCGTCGACGATCCCACCCCAGGCGCCACCCTCGCGGCTGCTGCGGCGTCGCCGGCGGACGAGTGGAACGTGGAGCCGGTCGACGCGGTCGCCGAGCTTCGACAGCAGCGCGGGCAGAACCGTGAGCGAGCCGAGCATCGCGACGGCGACGACGATGATCGTCGCGTACCCGAAGGATGCGAATGTCGCGTCGCCCGTCAGGAACAGCCCGGCCATGGCAACCATCACCGTGAACCCGGAAATGAGCACCGAGCGGCCCGATGTTGCAGCGGCAGCCTCGAGCGCGGCCTCCGGGCTCCGGCCGGCCGCTCGCTCTTCACGCTCTCGGCGCAGATAGAAGAGCGAGTAGTCCACGCCGACGGCGAGTCCGATCAGCAGCACGACCGCGAACGCTTCCTGTGCCAGCGGAATCACGTGACTCGGCAACGCCGCGAGCCCGAAGGTCGCGAAGACCGCCGTGAGTGCGAGCAGCAGCGGGATCCCCGCGGCGACCAGTGCGCCGAACGCCACAACGAGGATGATCAGCGTCAGCGGGATTGAGTACACGCCGGCGCTCTTCAGGTCGTCGGCGAACGCGCTGTCGACGCCCTTCGCAGCGCTCGCGCCGCCGAACTCGCCGACGAAGAACGAGGGATGGGCCTTCCCCGCATCGCCGACGCTCGTGAGCACCGGATCGAGCCTGTCGGCTGCGGTGTCCTTGTCGCCGCTGATGTCGAAATCGATCAGCACTGCGTGGCGGTCGCCGGCGATCTTCGGCGCCTGTACGTTCCGAACGACTGCCACCTTCGACAGGCGTGCGACGACGTCGTCGACCGCGGCTGCAAAAGCGGGCGTGCCCGCCTGCAGCGAGCGGTTCTGGATCAGAACGCTTTCGCCGGCGGGCTGCTTGAAGCCGGCGTCGAGAATCTTGTCCATCCGGCCCGACTCGCCCGGCCCCTTGGCGTTCGGATCGATCTGCTTCGTACCGACCTGGCCGCCGACGGCAAAGGCGACGACCACGAGCGCGAGCCAACCGAAGGTTGCGGTCTTCCAGTGGGCGGCGCTCCAGCGGCCCATGCGAGCCGCCAGGTTGACGGTTCTGGTGCTTGTTGCGGGACATGACGATTCTCCTTTCAGCCGCTAGGCGGCGTACGCGAAGGGGTGGTAGAAGGCGTCGAGGGCGCGGTCGGGAGCAACCGCGAGTTGGAAGCGGTCTCCGAGGCGGTCGTCCTCGACGGAGACGGTGAGTGCGTCCTCGCGCGGGTGCCAGAGCAGCAGGACGTGGATGCCGTTGCTCTCGCGTGCAGCGAGCTCGCGGGTATTCGGAGTTGCGGGGCTCATGGGTCCTCCTGTCATGGGATGTCGACCTCACTCACGCTCGTGGCGGTCGTACGCTCAGCGACGTAGCGGGGCAACAACCGGAGCGCGTCCTCTGCGGTCGCGCTCTCGACCGTCCACCAGATCGCGTGACCGCCGGAGCGGCACGAGGCGAGTGTCGGCAGGTGACGAAGTGGGCTTTCGTGCCCCTTGAACGAGGCGAAAACGGTGCCGCACTCATGGGGCTCGTGGTGGTGGTGGAGCAAGTACTGGGCCATGCGACGAGACTGACTCCGCGCGGCCGCTCCGACATCGGGGGGACACCCTGATCTTGCACCCTGATTTTGGGATCAGGTCAGGCTGATCTACCCTGGCCGGAGAACGAAATGGCCCTGCTAACCGACCAATTCGTCGGCCGCGCCGAGGAGCTCGGCACGTTCGACCAGGCGCTCGGCGAGGTCGATCAGGGGATCCCCTCCGCGATCGCCCTCATCGGGGAGCCCGGGATCGGCAAGACACGTTTTCTCGCCGAGTTCGCGCATTCCGCCGACCAGAACGGACGGCTCGTCCTTGCCGGCTCGGCGTCGGAGCTCGAGCGCGACCTGCCGTTCTCGGTCTTCGTGGACGCGCTCGACGAGTACCTGCGCGGACTCAGTCCCGATCGCCTGGCCGGGTTGGACAAAGACGTGCGCACGGAGCTTTCGCACGTCTTCCCGTCGCTCTCTGCTCTCGGCACAGCGAGCGGTGTCGCGCTTCAGCACGAGCGCTACCGCAGTCACCGGGCGGTGCGCGCGCTGCTCGAGGAGCTGGCGAAGACGCGGTCCCTGGTTCTCGTGCTCGACGACGTCCACTGGGCCGACTCGGCGTCCGTCGAGCTTCTCGGCGCGCTGCTCCGGCGGCCGCCCAGCGCGGGCGTCCTCATCGTCCTGGCCGTCCGCCCACACCAGATGGCAGAGCGCCTCTCTGCCGCAATCGAACGGGCCGATCGCGCGGGGGCGGTGGTCAGGATCGAGCTCGGCGCGCTGACCGCGCTCGAAGCTCGGCAGCTCCTCGGTGAGGAGGCCACCGTTCTCTATGAAGAGAGCGGCGGCAATCCGTTCTATCTCGAACAGCTTGCGCGGTCGCTCGGCCGTCACGGCGGGGCCGGGGACGCACCTGATGTCTCGCTCAGCGGCATCGAGGTTCCATCGGCCGTCGCCGCATCGCTCAGCGAGGAGCTCGGCCTTTTGTCGGACGATGCGCGCCGGGTGCTCGAGGGAGCGTCGGTGGCCGGCGATCCCTTCGAGCCCGAGTTGGCTGCAGCAGCTGCCGCAACATCGGAGGCCGCCGCCATGGAAGCGATCGACGAGCTGCTCCTGCTCGACCTCGTTCGGAGCACCGAAGTGCCGCGCCGCTTTCGTTTCCGGCATCCGCTCATCCGCCGTGCCGTGTACGAGGCGACGCCCGGTGGTTGGCGACTGGGCGCACACGAGCGCTGTGCCGAATTGCTTGCAGCGCGCGGCGCGTCGGCTGCGGCGCGCGCCCACCACGTCGAACGCTCCGCGCGCGAGGGCGACCTCGGCGCAGTGGCCGTTCTGCGCGAGGCGGGTGAGGGCGCCGCGCGGCTCGCACCAGCAAGCGCGGCGAACTGGTTCGCCCAGGCACTTCGCCTCCTTCCGGCGAGCGCGGCCCCGACCGAGCGGATCGAGCTCCTGCTCGCGCGTTCTGCAGCGCAGACGGCGAGCGGGCATTTCGCCGACAGTCATAGCGTCCTGTTGGAGGCGCTCGCGATCGCTCCCGACGACGCGACGGTCGCGCGCAGGTGCGCTGCCGTCGAGAGTTTGCTCGGACGACACGAGCAGGCCGGCGCGCGCCTTGCGAGCGCGATCGAGCGCCTTCCTGATCAGGGCTCTCCCGAGGCCGTGGCACTCATGAACGAGCTTGCGGTGAATCTCGTCTGGCGAGCGCGATACGAAGAGATGCACGCGTGCGCCGAGCGTGCAGTGGGCGCGGCGCGACGGCTCGGAGACCCGCCCTTGACCGCGGCGGCACTCGCCCTGCTCACGCTGGCGGAGTCGATGACCGGCGCGGCTGAGCGTGCGAAGGCTTGTCGCCGAGAGGCTACGGCCCTCGTCGATTCGCTGTCGGACGAAGACCTCGCCCGCCACCCGGAGTCCGCGACCAGGCTCGCTGGGACGGAGCTCTATGCCGGTTGGTACGCCGACGGTGACAGACACGCAACCCGTGCACTTGCCGTGGCACGCGCCACCGGGCAGGGGGGCGAGCTCTTTCTCGTGCTCGTCCTGACTTTGGGCGGGCTTTGGCGCATGCGCGGCAAGCTGGCCGAGGCGGGCGAGCTGCTCGACGGTGGCATCGAGGCAGCGCGCCTGCTCGGCAACACGCACGCGCTGGTGTGGAGCCTCGGCAGCCGTTCGGCAGCGGCGCTCCATGCCGGCGACGTTGCCCTGGCGCTCGCGGCCGCACAGGAGGCCGTCGACCTCACCGCAGATCTCGACGAGGGCTTCCACTCAGCTGAGGCTGCCGTGGACCTCGCCCGTGCGCTTCTCGAAACGGGGGAACCGCAACGTGCGGTCGACTTGCTCGTTGGTTCCGCAGGAGGCGAGGAGTTGGTGCTCATCGCCGGTGGCCCGAGGGCGCATTACCTCGAGTCGCTCACGCTCTGTTGGCTTGCACTGGACCGCCCCACCGATGCGAGGCGTGCAGCCGTCGCTGCTGAGGCCTGGGCCTCGTCGCTGCAGCTTCCGATGGCGATCGCCTGGGCCAATCGAGCGGCGGCGGCGGTCGATCTCTATACAGGGAACGCCTCGGCGGCGGCTGAACGGGCGCTGCTGGCAGTGGCCGGCGCTGAGGAAGTGGGGGCGCCGATCGAGGCAGCGCTCTCGCGCACGCTGGCGGGACGCGCTCTGGCGCAAACCGGCGAGGCCGATCGAGCCGTTTCGGAGTTGCAGCACGCTGCGGCGGCGCTCGAGGCCTGCGGCGCACTGCGTTGGCGTGACGAGGCCGAGCGCGAGCTGCGCAAGCTCGGCCACCGCGTCCATCGCCGAACACGACGCGGCAAAGCCGGCGCGACCGGGATCGAAGCCTTGACCTCGCGCGAGCTGCAGGTCGCGCGCCTGGTCGTCGACCGGAAGACGAACCCCCAGATCGCCGCCGAGCTGTTCCTCAGCCAAAAGACGGTGGAGACTCACCTGCGCAACATCTTTCGCAAGGTCGACGTGTCTTCCCGAGTGGAGCTCGCGCGCACCGTCGAACGCGCCGACAGCGACGGTCTCTAAACGTGCCGGCGCGCATCGCCGGGGCTTGTGGCCTCCTCGCATTCGTGACGTTCAACGTCGCTTGGATCGCGGGTGGTCTGGCGCAACCATCCGCCTACAGCGTGGCGAACGATGACATCTCGGACCTCGGTGCGATGACAGCCACAAGCCCTTGGATCTACAACCAGGTCGGAGCGAACCTCACAGGCGTCCTCGTGGTCTTGCTCGGGCTTGGATTGTGGCGCGCGCTCAGTCCCGATGTCATCGGTCGCATCGGCGCAGCCGTGTTGATCGCCGAAGGCATCTCGACGTTCTTCGACGGCATCTTCCACCTCGATTGCCAAGGAATCGATGCGGCGTGCGACAACGTCTCGTGGCACTCACGCGCCCACAAGATCGAGTCGGGCTTCACCGCAGCGTTCTCGCTCCTGGCACCGCTCATTCTTGCGTTCGCATTCCGCCGGAACCCCGGCTGGCGCGATTCGTGGATCCCGAGCGTTCTCACTGTGCCTGCCGTCTTCGTTGCGAACGCTGCGTTCTCGACCGTCGGTGACGGTGCTGCAACGCGCGCGGGCACCGTGGTCATCTTTGCTTGGATCGCTTTCGTCAGCGTGCGCCTGCTCCAGAAGGGCGAGACCGAGGCGCCAGCGTTGTCCTGAGACTGGCGCACGTTTCGGGCGGTGGAAGCAGTGTGGAACGGGAGGCTCTTGCGGAGGCTCCCGTTCCACGATCGTCGCAGCCTTTACCGGGGCGTGAAGAAGCCGGTAACGGTGCCCTGAATTGTCGCCATGCCCTCTGGGCCCGAGAAGAGCGTCTGAAGCGGAATCGTGCAGGTGATCGTCGGTGCGATCGGCGCCGCTTTCGACGATGTGTCCGTTTCAGGCATCGGGCTACCGCCGGTGGGCGTGAACGTGAACGTGAGATTGAACGCCGTCGGAATGAACATGGACGTGCTGCCGACGACATGCGCGGGTGTGAACTCGCCGTTCCCGTTCACAACGACCGTGAGCGGGTGACCGCTGCACACGGCGTTGATCTGGCCAGAGTTCTTCGCGTGACTTGGATCCGCGGTTGCTACCGGGACCATGACCGCTGTTGCAAACGCCAGGCACGCAACGGCCGTCAGTAGGCGTCGTCTCATTGCTCTCCCCTTCCGCAGTGGTGGTGCCTGCTCCGGCACGGATCCTATTGGCACTCACGAGGTGGGCGCGCCGATACGCCGCCAGCATGCCCCCGGACGCGAAGCTCCACTGACACAAACGGATCGAGCGTCACCGCCGGCACATGCAGCGTCCCGCAGGTCGGCACGTCTGCGTGAGGGTCGCGGACGGTGCCGAGCGTCTGCGGGACGCGGGTCGCTACCGGTTACGGGTACGGGGAGTACGTCGTGGTGGGCGTGGTGGTCGTCGAGGGAGTGGGAGCCTTGACGACCGCCGCTCCCTTGGCGGAGACGGCGTACCACTTGCCGCCGAAGGCGACCTGGCCCTCGCCGTTTGTCTGACCGGCCTTCTTGTCGAGCGCGAAGCCGTAGAGCGGGTGTTTCTTGTAGGTGACCTGCATGCTGCCGTTGCTACGCCTGGTCGTGCCAAGCAGCGACGCCTTCACGCCGGTCCCGGCCGTTACCTTGCCGTGCTGAAGGTAGGGCGGCCAGAACTTCGCGCAGCTTCCGCTGCAGGAACTCTTGCCGTTCTTGTCCTTGCTGAACATGTACAGGGTGTGGCCCTTCGAGTTCACCAGGACCTCGCCGAGCTTCGTCTTGCTTAGAGAGACAGTTCCATTCGCCTGGGTCGCGCTTCGCGCGATCGAGCCCGCGACGAGGAACCCGACCACGCCCAGCATCGCCATCAACGTCAGCACGACAACGCTGTGGCTCGCCGACTCGCGTGCGGCCACGCGGCCTCCTCTGTCCCTTCGATCGATGTCGTTCATGATGCAGCTCCTTTCTTCACTCTTCTACGCGAGAAGAAGGCAGCTGGATTTCCGCAACCGGCCGCGGTCAACGGGAACGTCCACGCACACGTCGCTAGCTAGCAGGCGACGAATAGGCGCGATATGATGAGTAGGGAAGAGGTCCTTTTCCCTCCGGTGCAGTCTTCAGGAGGGAATCGAGGATCCAACGCACGTTTCAGATTTCTGTGCCGGGCTTCAGCTCGGCGCGAGAGCGAGTTAGATGAGCTTCCGCCGCAGGCTCTGGCCGCAGCATGGTCTTTGGCAGCACGCGGATTTTCTGAAGCTGTGGTCGGCGCAGACGATCAGCCAGGTCGGCTCGCAGATCAGCGGCTTGGTTCTGCCGCTCGTCGCCGTGCTGACCCTCCATGCAAGCGCGTTCGAAGTCGCCGCGCTTTCGGTTGTCGACTTCCTGCCATTCCTGCTGTTCACGCTTCCGGCAGGTGTCTGGGTGGACAGACTCCCACGGCGTCCGATCATGGTGATCGCGGACGTTGGCCGCTCGCTTGCGCTCGTCTCAATTCCAGTAGCGGTGTTCGTCGGGGATCTGACGCTGTCGCAGCTCTACGTCGTCGGCTTCGCGACCGGAACGCTGACAGTGTTCTTCGAAGTCGCGTACCAGTCCTACTTACCGTCGCTCGTCGAGCGCGGCGAACTGGTCGAAGGCAACGCCAAGCTGGAGACAACTCGCTCCTTGGCTCTGACCGGGGGACCGGCCCTGGGCGGCGTGCTCGTCCACGCTCTAACTGCGCCTCACGCGGTCTTGGTGGATGCCGCGAGCTTCCTCTGGTCGGCAGTCTTCGTCTCTTCGATTCGTCGCAAGGAAGTCGCGCCGGAGCGAAGCACAGTTTCGCCGTCGATGTGGCGCGAGCTGACCGAAGGTGTCCGGTACATCTTCGGCCACCAGTACTGGCGTGCGATCACCGTCGCGACTGCGATCTACAACTTCTTCAACTATGTGGCGTTCGCGATCCTCTTCGTTTACATGGTGCGGCACCTGCACATGTCAGCGCTTGCGATCGGTGTAACTCTCTCGCTCTCGAACTGCGGCGCGCTCATCGCAGCCTTTCTCGCGCAGCGGATCGGACGAAGGCTCGGCCTCGGTCGCGCGATTGTGCTTGCGACCTTCTTTGGTTTCCCGCTCGTGCTCGTTCCGCTCGCCCCTGGCTCTCATCCGATCCCGTTCATCATCCTCGCCTTCACGCTGGAGGGGTTCGGCGGAGTGCTTTACACCGTCAGCACGGTCAGCTTGATTCAGGCGCTCACACCCCAGCGGCTTTTGGGACGAGCCAATGCGTCGCGGCGGTTCGTCGTGTGGGGGACGATCCCGCTCGGCGGGCTGGTCAGCGGCGCTTTGGCGTCATGGATCGGTCTTCGCCCGACGTTGTTCGTCGGCACCCTCGGTTGCGCGCTCTCGGCGATCCCGATCCTCCTGTCGCCGATCAGACACGTCACGGCGCTGCCAACCCAATCCGAAGAGGCGGCCTCGAGCTCAGCTTGACTCAGGCCTCAGGACGTGCCGGCGAAGTCGACATCCTTGGTCTCGACCGTCCCGGCCGTTCGCCCCGGCGCGGTCTGGTCTGTCCAGTACAGGTTCGTGTGCGCGATGACCTGCTCCGGCGGCGGCGCCCCCCATGGCGTCTGGTCCTCCGTCGTGTGAGCGTCGCTGACAAGGGTCGCGTCGTACCCCCTGGCGAATGCGCCGTGGAGGGTCGAGCGGATGCACGCATCGGTCTGTGCGCCGACGACGACGAGTCGCCCGACACCGAGGCCCGACAGCACGGTCTCGAGGGTGGTGTCCTCGAAGGAGTCGCCGTAGCTCTTCTCGATCAGCGGCTCGGCGTCGTCCGGCGTCAACTCGGGGACGATCTTCCAGTCCTCGCTTCCTCTCTCGAGCCCCTCGTCGGAGTGCTGGACCCAGACAACGGGGACCTGTTCCTGCCGCGCCTTCTCGACAAGGTTGCCGACGTTCGCGACGACCGAGTCGCGCTCGGGAGTTCCTTCGACGACGCCGTTCTGCACGTCGACGACGAGGAGTGCGGTGTTCGGGCGGTTCTCGAGTGTGGTCATGGTCTCCCCTTTCTCATGTCAGGTCTCCTCATACGGCTTGTAACGGTTGTGAAGGAGGATCGGGTTGCCGGCCGGGTCGCGAACCCCGGCTCCATGGCAGACGCCCGAGTCCCACATCTCATTGACCTGCACACCGGCCGCCTCCAGCTTCGCTTTCGCCTCGGCCACGTCGGGAACCCGCAAGGCAATCGTTCCGACCGGCAACGGCGTGAACTCGTAGTCGTGGGTGTGCGGCGTCATCACTGCAAGCGTCACGTTGCCGGTTTCGTACTCGACCCAGTCCTCGTCCGCCGAGTTCGGGTTCCTCTCGAGGCCGAGCACCTCTCCGTAGAAGTGGTTCGCCTTCTGCATGTCCGTCACCGGGATGCGGATGTAGTCGACTCGCTGCACATCGATCACGGGGGCCGTACCTCCTGGTTCGGAAACGAAACGATCTTCCACGCGCCTACCCTAGGGAACCATCGTGGCGTCGCTCCCTGGGCCGCTCGGCCGGAGACTGCGCGGCCGTCTGGGCGACACCGTCTTGCAGGGGCGCCACGCTCAGTCGCGTTCACCGGCGCTCAGCACAGACGTCGCGGCCTCGGCTCACCTGGCAGCAGCTGCATCGTGTGTCCCGTTTGCGGATTCATCGCCGAGACGACGGATGCGTCCCGCCTTCGCACGGTGTGGGCCGATCATCTGCTCGGTGGCTGCGGGGACGACGTCACAGCCATCACCTCGGCGATGGAGTCCTGCATCGAGCAGCGACAGGAGCTCTGGCGCTCGGGCACGACGGACGAGGTTCCCGGCTTGACGGTGACCATCGATCTGCTCTGGGAAGCGCTTCGCTATGCGCGCTTGGCCGAGCCCCCAGTGTCTACCGCCTAGCGCAGGCGTCGCTACGCGACGAGCGTGCCGCAGCGGGGGCAGCGCACATCCAGAGCCGTTTCGACCTCTGAGCTCGGCAGCGGGTCCGGGTCGGGTGGGAGGACGTCGCCGATCGCGAGCGGCGTCTCCCGGGAGGCCCTCACTTCTTCCGCAACCGCCCTCACTTCCCGTCGCGAGTTACGCGCTGCCGAACGGAGAACTTCGAAGGCGTCAGGGGTCGGGAGATCGAACCGCTCAGCCAGGATGCCGATCGCCTGCTCGATGATCACGCGGGAGTCGAGCGCGGCTTGAAGCTCGCTGACCTTTCGCTCCTGTGCGTCCGCATAGACGACCAACCGCTCCATCTCCGCGGCGATCTGTGCGGGCAACGCACGAGCGTCGACTCCGTCGAACTGGTTCGCCACGGCTCCCTTCGTGCCGTTGCAACAGATGGGCGTGGGGCAAAGCCCCGTGCTCGAGGGGAACGGCATCCGAGACGAGCGCGCCTCGGTTCACCCTAGCCTCTTCCCGGTGACTTTGTGCGACACGCAACGAGTTCTGGTAGGTTCTCGGACGCGCCTTGACCTCGCGCCTGGGCCCGCTCCAGATCCTCGAGCCGACCCTCTCACCGGGAATAGACGCAGACAGACGGCACGAGACTGCCGGTCGCGGTGTTTGCAGTCGCCCCACGACCGGCGGTCTCCGTATGCGAACGGACGGTTAGCCTCGACGCCCTGTTAGGCGGGCTTTCTCGCGATGAAAACGACGAATTCGGTGTCCGGGCTCGGTTCTTCGTCGGTGTAGTCGCCGCGCAGCGTGACGTCGGTGAATCCGGCGAGCTCGAGCAGCGAGACCAGCTCGTGCGTGAAGTACATCGACATTCTCAGGACGTGCTCCTCCGCTGCCACGTGCTCGCCGTCGACCCACATGTCGGCCCGCATCTCGAGCGTCACGAACTGGGTCACAGGATCGAGCTCGACGACGCGGCTGCGCAGCTCGTATTCGGCTCCGTCGGAGCCTTGCCGCCGATCGCCGTTCCCGAGCTCGAGCCACGGCTTGGGCAACGCCCGCCGTTCATCCTTCTGCCAAAGAGGCCAGATGCCGGAGACGGCATATGGAACCTCGTTGTCCAGCAGCAGAAGGCCACCGGGCTCGAGGTGCTCGTAGAGACGTCTCAGGCCTTCGAAGCTCTGCTCGCGATTGCCGCCCAGCCCGAAACCACCGCAGACCAGGATCGTCTTGTACATGCGGGGTAGTCGGAGCTCGTGCATGGCCTGCGCATACAGGTTCGGCGACAGGCCCTCGGCTTCCGCGCGTTCGCGACAAAGCGCCAGCATGTCCGCCGAGAGGTCACAACCGTCGACGTCCAGGCCCGCCCGGAGGTACGGGACGAGGAGCCGTCCGGTCCCGCACGCGACGTCGAGAGCAGGCTGACCGTCGTCCTCGATGAACTTCTGGAAGTACGAGATCTCGGGGCCGTCCACGTTGAACTCGGCCCACCATCGCGCAACGATCCCGTGGTGCCAGGTCTGCGGCTCCTCTTCCCGGCCGGCCATCTCCCGACGAGCGTATTGGACGCGCGCACGGACTCCTAGCAAGTTCTTCCGCCGGCACGGGTCTGAGTGAACGGAGCCCTGCGCGCTTCGACTGTGGTTGTCGGCGCAACGCCGACTGGAGCCGCGCCGGGCTCCGTCCTCAGCCGGAGAAACGGCCGATGAAGATCGTGACCTGCGAGCCCGCCGGGATGCTCGAGGTCGCGCGCGGCTGCTGCTCGACCACGAGGCCGTCCTTGGATTGATCCGCAGTCGGGCGGTTCAGCACCGCGACCTTGAAGCCCGCGTCGCGCAGCGTCTGGGCGGCTGTTGCCTGATCCTGGCCGACGACATTCGGCACGGCCGCGTTCGGCTGAGGGTTCGGCCCGGTCGACACGTTGACCCGCACGCGCGCACCGGGACGTAGCGACGTGCCGGACTTCGGCGATTGCGAGACGACCCTGTTCGCCGGTTGGCTCGAGCTCACGTAGACGACGGTCGGAAGCAGCCCGAGCACGTTGAGTCGCCGCAGCGCCGGCGTCTGCGCGAGCCCGACGACATGGGGCACGCGCACGGGTGCCGCAGTGGTCGTGGTCGATGTCGTCGTTGTCGCAGTGGTAGTTGTGGTCGTCGTGGACTGGCCGGTCCCGGTCGAGACGTTGACCGTCACCTCGGCGCCCTTGTCGACTTCCTTCCCTGCGGGAGGCTTCTGGCCGACGACGGTCCCGGCAGGTTGATCGGACGGGACGTTCTGCAGCACCGGCTTCAGGCCGAGAGCGGTCAATGCCTGCACTGCTGCACCCTGCGTCTGACCGACGACCCGGGGAACGACGACCGGCTTGGCATGCTGGGCGTCAGCCAGCGGTAAGGCTGTGACATCGGGTACGGCGAGCCTGCCGCTCGACACGAAGATCGTCACCGTCTGACCCTTGCCGAGCTGCGTCCCGGCGCCGGGCTTCTCCGCGAAGACGACACCCGGTGGGCGGTCGCTCTGGGCGGACCGCGAAAGCGCTTCGAGGCCGTTGTCCTGGATGCGGATCTGCGCCTGCTGCTCGCGTAGCCCGATCACGTTGGGAACGACCGCCTTGTCGTCTCCTCGGCTGAGGAAGTACCAGGCGAGCAAACCGCCGGCCACGAGTAGCAACAGCAGGAGCAGCCAGAGCCACCAGTAGCGCTCGGGCGGCGGACCGACGGGCTCTGCGACTTCCTCCTCTGCAACGGCTGCCGACGGCAGCAGCCGGCGGACCATCTCGTCGATTCGGCCCGCGCGAGCGCGACCTCCGCGTGCTCGGTCGATCCAGTCGATCCAGGCCGTCTGCCTGTCAGCCGGCAGCGCGGCAAAACGGGACCCTGCCTCGGGAACGCGATCGAGCGCGGCGGCTACGTCAGCTGGAAGCTCTCGGCGGGTGGCCATCGCGCTCTGTTGCCCCCCACAACGATTTTGAATCCGTTTCCAACCGGCAGACTTCAGGGGTGCTCGCCGTCACGCCGCCCCCGCTCATCTGCCTGGACCCGGGTCATGGAACTCTTCCCGCCGTCGGCCGGCAGACGGAGCCGATCGGTCCGGGCTCCTCGCAGCTCAAGATCAAAGACGGCGGTGGCACTGCGGGCGAGGCGCCCGTCGCGCTGGCGATCGCCCTCCGAACTCGTTCGCTGCTCCAGCGAGACGGCTACCGCGTGGCGATGACGCGAACCGGTCGGACTTACGCAGGTGGAAACATCGAGCGCGCGCGCTTCTGCAATGCGAGACACGCGGCGCTGATGATCAGGATTCACGCCGACGGTGCAACGGACTCGTCACTCAACGGCGTCAAGACACTCGTCCCCGCGCTGCACCGCGGGTGGACGGACGACATCTACGCCTCCAGCTTGCGCGCCGCACGCAAGGTTCAGGCCGCGGTCGTCCGTCAGACCGGCGCGCGCAACCTCGGTCTCGTGCAGCGCTCCGATCTCACAGGGTTCAACTGGGCCAACGTCCCGGCGATCCTGGTCGAGGCCGGATTCATGACGAATCCCGCCGAACGGCGACTCCTGCAGTCAGCGCCGTACCAGTTGAAGATCGCCCGCGGTCTCGTCGCAGGCGCGGCAGCCTTCGCGCCGATTCGTTAGGCAGCGCAGTCGGCGCAGGCGCCGGTGAGCACGACTTCGTGCTCCTCGACCGAATAGCCGAGGCCGCCGGCGACCTTGTCGATCGCACGCTCGAGTCGTACGTCACTGAATGCCTCGACCTTGCCGCAGTCCCGGCAGACGAGGTGATGGTGGTGGTCGCCGTCGGGGCGCGCCGGCTCGAACCGCGCGATCCCGTCGCCGGCTTCGATCCGCTTGACCAACCTGAGATCTGCGAGCGTCTCGAGGGCACGATAGACAGAGGCAATCCCGACCGGCCGCCGGGCCCGCCGAAGGCTGTCGAAGATCTCCTGCGCACTCATGCAGCAGTTCTGGCGGCCCAGGAGCTCCACAACGGCGCGACGGGCGCCCCCGCTACGGAAGCCCGCGCCTTCGAGTGTTTCGAGCGCATGACTGGTCCAGCTCACGGTCGCAGTGTATCGTCCTGACCGTGATATCGAGAATAGTTCTCATTCTTGTCTTGACCGGGATCCTTGCGGGCTGTGGGACGGGCAGCTCCGGTGGGCCGAACTCGGTGGTTGCCGCGTTCTATCCCCTTGCCTACGCGGCCGAGCGAATCGGAGGGCCGTCGTTCAACGTCAAGAACCTCACGCCGCCGGGATCCGAGCCTCACGACCTGGAGCTGACACCGCAGGAAGTCGCCGCGATCCAGGACGCGAGCGTCGTCCTCTACCTCAGCCATGGCTTCCAGCCGGCGGTGAGCAAGGCGGTCGAGCAGGCGCGCGGCAAGAAAGTGGACATCCTCGCCGGGTTGCCGCTTCACCCGGCAGACGGTGCCGAGGCAGGTTTGACGGCGGACCCGCACGTGTGGCTCGATCCGGTCCTCTTCGCACGCGTGGCGGCGAGAATCGGCGCGGCGCTCGCTCGCCCAGACACCGCACTCGTCGCCGACCTGGACAAGCTCGACCGTGAATACCGGCAAGGGCTGAGCGGCTGCAAGCGACACGAGATCGTCACGAGCCACGCAGCATTCGGCTACCTCGCGGCCCGGTACGGCCTCGAACAAGTCTCGATCACCGGTCTCAGTCCAGAGGCCGAGCCCACGCCGCAGCAGCTGGAGCACGTGATCCAGATCGTGCGCCAAACACATGCGACGACCGTGTTCTTCGAGACGCTTCTCTCACCGCGACTGGCCGACACCGTGGCGCGCGAGGTCGGAGCGCGCACTGCAGTGCTCGATCCGATCGAAGGTCTGACGCCGGACGAGCAGAAGCGCGGGGATACCTATCTGACTCTGATGCGGCGCAATCTCGCGACGCTACGGAAAGCGCTGGCGTGCCGCTAGCACTTCGCCTCCAGGGCGTTTCTTTCGCCTACGGACACTCGCCGCCGGTCCTCCGCGATGTCGATCTCGAGGTGGAGCGTGGCGAGTTCGTCGCGATCGCGGGACCGAACGGCGGCGGCAAGACGACACTCGTCCGACTCGTGGTCGGACTGGAGCAGCCGACATCAGGTGGCGTCGAGCTGATGGTGCGAAAGGTCGGCTACCTTCCACAGCGGACGCAGGCGGGGATCGACGCTCCCGTCACGGTCCGCGAGCTCGTCACGACCGGCCGCGCGTCGCGCGCGCGTCTGATCGGGCCGTTGAGCGCCGCCGATCGCATGTCCGTCCAGGAGGCGATCGACCGGGTCGGTTTGAGCCCGAGCGCTGACCGCCGCCTGACGACGCTCTCCGGCGGGCAGCAGCAGCGCGCGTTCATCGCGAAGGCGCTGGCCGCGGATCCGGAGCTGCTCGTGCTCGACGAGCCCACGACCGGTGTCGACGTCGAGGCACAGGACGCGATCGCAGCGTTGCTGCAACGGCTGCGCAGCGAGCTGGAGATGACGATCCTCTACGTCTCGCACGAATTCGGCGCGGTCGAGCGGTTCGTCGAGCGGATCGTGCTCGTCCGCGGCGGCATCGTCTTCGACGGGCCTCCTTCGGCCCTGCCCGGTGTCTGGCACGACCCGTCGCACGCCCATGCTTGACCTCGAGTTCATGCGGCTCGCCTTCGGCGCGGGCATCGTCGTCGGCTTGCTCGCGCCGGCCGTCGGTTTCTTCCTCGTGCAGCGGCGACTCAGCCTCGTCGGCGACGGCATCGGCCATGTGGCGTTCGCCGGTGTTGCGCTCGGCTACCTCCTCGACCTGCCGCTCGTCCTGACCGCGCTGGTGGTCTCGGTCGCGGGCGGCCTCTCGATCGAATGGATCCGAGCCCGCCGGCGAACAGCGGGTGACCAGGCACTCGCCCTGATCTTCTACACAGGGATCGCGGGCGGCGTCGTGCTCGTGTCCGCGGCGGGCGCGTTGAACGTGAACCTCTTCCAGTTCCTCTTCGGCTCGATCCTGACGGTGACGCGAGGCGACCTCGCCGTGATCGCCGCGCTCGGAGCCTGCGCGCTTGCAGTGATCGCGCTGCTCTACAGGCCTCTCGTCGCTGTCGTCGTCGACGAGGAAGGAGCACGCGTCGCCGGGCTCCCCGTGTCCGCGCTGAACTCGCTCACGGTCGCGCTCGCCGCCGTGACGATCGCGCTGTCGATGCGCATCGTCGGGATCCTGCTGATCGCGGCGCTCATGGTGCTGCCGGTGATCGCCGCGTCGCGAATCGCCTGGAGCATGCGCTCGACGATCCTGCTCGGCATGGGAATCGGGCTTGGCTCGGTGCTGGCCGGGATCACGATCGCCTACTACGCCGATCTCCCGCCCGGGGGCACGACCGTCCTCGTCGCCGCGGCGACCGTGCTCGCGGCGGAGTGCTGGTCGGTGCTGCGCGGCTAAGGGTCGGCGCGCATGCGCTCGGCCGCCGCGCGGCCCGCGTCGTGCACGGCGCGACGCCTCGATGCGGGATCCTCGGCCGCCGGCTCGGCGCGATCGACGGTCACCTCGGCAGCCTCGAACTCGTCGCGTTCCTCGACAATCGAGCGGGATTCGGCGAGCTTGCGGCGCAACTCGTCCGCGCGCGGGTCGGGCCCGGAAGGGACTTCGCGGCGACGGCGCAGGAAGCCGAACAGCGCGAACCCACCGAGCATCCACGCGAGCGGGCGCTTCATCGCGGCGATGCTACACTGGCCGCCTTCCTGCCTTGCCATCGCGCCTTCTTTCCCGAGTGGCGCCAGCCGGTGAGGCCGATTCAGACCAAAGGAAGGGAGGTCTCGGGAACAGTGGTTGCGTACGAAATTTTGCTCATGCTCGATCCGGACCTGCCCGAAGGGCGGCAGGAGGAGATCATCAAACGCGCGCGTGAGCTCGTCGAAAAGGCCAATGGGAAGTGGGTGCGGCACGACGTCTGGGGACGCCGCCGGCTCGCCTACGAGATCGCCCACAAGGGCGAGGGCTCGTACCACCTCCTGAACTTCGACGCCGACGCGGAGACGCTCGCAGAGCTGTCGCGCATCCTCCGCATCACCGACGGCGTCATGCGTCACCTCGCGGTGCGGCGGGTCGAAGGCAGTGCCGGGGCGCCACCTCCGCCCGAGCCCGAGCCGGTCGCGCAATCCGTCCCCGAGCCCGCCTATGCTGAAGCGAACATCCGTTCGGAAGAGGAGTAGAACATGGCTGGAGATATCAACCGCGTCACCATCGTTGGACGACTGACCCGCGATCCCGAACTGGCTCATCTGCCGTCCGGGACGGCCGTGCTCAAGCTGGGCGTCGCGGTCAACGGTCGACAGAAGGACGAAGCCGGCAACTGGACCGACAAGCCGAACTTCTTCGACGTCAAAGTGTTTGGCAACCAGGCAGACGCTCTCAACAACCATCTGGCCAAGGGCCGCCGTGTCGGAGTGGACGGACGCCTCGACTGGTCTTCATGGGAAGCGCAGGACGGCACGAAGCGTTCGAAGGTCGAGATCGTCGCTCAGTCCGTGCAGTTCCTCGACAGCCGCGGGGAAGCAGGGGGTGGCGGCGGCGGTGACGGCGAGCGCCAGTTCGTCCCGGCTGCTGCAACCGCCGGCAACGAGGACTTCTCCTCCTCGGCTTCGGCAGACGACGACATTCCGTTCTGATGCCGCCGCGCGGAGGAGGAGAGAAGCGAGACAAGGACCGGCAGCCCGGCCGCAAGCGTCCGGGCCAGTCGTCCGGCCCGATCCGGCGGAAGTCGTGCTTCTTCTGCAAGGACAAGGTCGACGAGATCGACTACAAGAACGTGAACCAGTTGCGCCGGTACATCTCGGAGCGAGGCAAGATCCGTTCGCGGCGCATCAGCGGCGCGTGCCGGCGGCACCAGCGACAGGTCGCAGTCGCCGTCAAGCGCGCACGTGAGATGGCGCTGCTGCCGTACGTCTCGGAAGGCCGGGAAGGCCGCTAAATGGAGGTCATCCTCCGTTCGGACGTCGACAAGGTCGGTCTCCGCGGCGAGGTCGTAAACGTTGCGCGCGGCTACGCGCGCAACTTCCTCTTCCCGCGCGGTCTCGCCGACGCGGCGACACCGGCGCGCGTCGCGGAGGTGCGCAAGGTCGAGGACCGACGTGCCAAGAGCGAGGCGAAGACGTTCGAGGACGCACAGTCGGTCGCGGAGCGCCTCGCGCAGGTCGAGCTCAGATTCGACGTGAAGGCCGGCCCCACCGGCTCGCTGTTCGGATCGGTCACGCCGACGGACATCGCCGACCAGTTGTGGGAGAAGCACAAGGTCCGCGTCGACCGGCGCAAGATCGGTGGCGACCCGCTCAAGCGGATCGGGCGATTCCAGGTGCCGATCGAGCTGTTTCAGGACGTCACCGCCGAGGTGCGCACGATCGTCGTGCCCGAGGGAGGCGAGCTACCGCCCGAGGAAGAGCTCGAGGCGCTGGCGGCAGCAGAGGAAGCCGCGCAGGCTCCGGCCGAGGAGCAGGAGAAGCACGAGCTCAGTCTCGACGAGCTCGATGCGGCCGCTCTCGCGCAGGAAGCTCAGCTGGTCGCGGCCGGCGAACTGCAGCCGTCAAAGGCCGACGTCGAGGGCGAGCTGCAAGAGGACGAGTTCGACCGCGCCGTCGACGCGGGCGTCACCGAAGAGCAGAGCTAGCTAGCCGCCCCACATCGCCACCGTCGCAGCACCGGCAGGTGCTGAGGGTCGAGCGTCGGGCGGCAGGTGCGGCAAGCGCCGCGGCTGAGATCAAGACGCCGACCGGGGCGATCATGTCCACAATCTTGCCCCTGTTCTGAAGCGGCGTCCACGCGTTTCTGTGGAGAACCTGGGTACAACGATTCACAGGCCTTTCCACGCCCTGTGGACTTGCCGAAGAAGTTCCCGCTCGTAGCGGTCGAACCGTCAACAGGCTCCGTCCGAACCGTATGGGAACATGTGTTCTTTTTCGCTGCAAAAGGCGCTAAAAGGACATGTCGAAAACTCACCTTCCCACAGATGGAAACATGGGCACGAGGGTGGTTCACTCCGAGCGCGTGACACCTGTCGCCCAGCTCGCAGAAGCCGCTCCGATCGCGCCACCCCAGAACCTCGAGGCCGAGGAATCGGTCCTCGGGGCGATGCTGCTCTCCCCGGGCGCGATCGGAGCGGTGAGCGAAGTCCTCGATGCCTCCGACTTCTACCGTGAGAGCCACGCGAAGATCTACCGCGCGGGCCTCGCTCTCTATGCGAAAGGCGAGCCGGTCGATGCGATCACGCTCGTCGACGAGCTCGAGGAACGCGGTGAGCTCGAGGCTGTCGGCGGTCGGGTTCGGATGCACGAGCTGGCGGCACTCGTGCCGGCGACCGCCAATGCGGGGCACTACGCGCGCATCGTCCGGGAGATGGCGACGTTGCGCGGGCTCATCGCCGCGGGACAGCAGATCGCCCAGCTCGGCTGGGAACGCCCAGGCGAGACGCAGATCCTGGTCGACCGGGCCGAGCAGGTCGTCTTCGACCTTTCGCAGAGCCGGGTCTCCACCGAGTTCAGCCACATCGAGGAGCTGCTGAAGGAAAGCTTCGAGCGCATCACCGCTCTGTACGAGGCCGGCGCCGACGTCACCGGCGTCCCGTCCGGGTTCCGGGATCTCGATCGACTCACCTCCGGGTTCCAACCCGGCAACCTCGTCATCATCGCTGCGCGTCCGAGCATGGGGAAGTCGGCGCTGGGCCTCTGCGTGGCGGCGAACCTGGCGCTACGGCACGACGTTCCAGTCGCGCTCTTCACGCTCGAGATGTCCAAGTCGGAGGTGACGCAGCGGCTCCTGTGCAGCGAGGCGAAGGTCGAGTCGCAGCGACTCCGCACCGGCAAGCTCGCGCAGGACGACTGGCCCCGCCTCGTCGCGGCCGGCGACAAGCTGATGAAGGCGCCGATCTACGTCGACGACACGGGCTCGATCACGATGATGGAGATCCGCTCCAAGGCGCGGCGGCTGAAGACGCGCGAGCCGAATCTCGGGCTGATCATCGTCGACTACCTGCAGCTGATGACCTCGGGGACGAGCGCGGAGAACCGCGTCCAGGAGGTCTCGCAGATCTCGCGCAACCTCAAGGTGCTCGCACGCGATCTCGACGTCCCGATCCTCGCGATGTCACAGCTGTCGCGCGCGGTCGAGCAGCGGCACGACAAGCGTCCGATCCTGTCCGACCTGAGAGAAAGCGGATCGATTGAGCAGGATGCGGACCTCGTCATGTTCGTGTACCGCGACGAGTACTACAACGAAGAGAGCGACCAGCAAGGGCTCGCGGAGATCATTCTCTCGAAGCACCGCAACGGGCCGACCGGCGTCGAGAAGCTTTCGTTCCTCAAGCGCTACGCGAAGTTTGCGGACCTGGCTTCCTGATGGCGTCCTGGGCGGTCATCGGCGAGCAGGTCGTGTGGATCTCACCGCGGGCGATGGGCTTCACCGTCGTGTGCGAGCGCTGCGCGGAAGCGGGCGAAGGCTTCCCGTCCGTCCAGGGGACGCTCCCACTCGAGCGTGTGCGCGGATCGATCTGCTGCCCGCGCGGCCACGAGATTCGCATCGAGCGCGACGGGCGTTAGCCGGCCGTAGCCACTACCACCGCGAACGCCGACGGACAGCGCGACGGATCGCGCCGCCTTCACGCCGCGTGAGGCCGCCGCCGAAGACCAAGCCGCAGACGGGGACGCACCGTCGATCGCCGACCATCCACAACGCGGCAAAGGTCGCGACGCCCCGTAGGCCGAGCCCAACCCGAGGATCACCGCGGGCACGCAGAGCCCGAACGAGGATGTTCGCGTTGTTCGAGTTGAGAGCCTCGCTCACACACGCAGCGCCACGGCCGTGGCGCGCAAGCCGGACCGCAGCGATGAGATTCGGGATGCTCGTCAAGGCCGCGCAGGCACGAGTGCTCCGAGCACGAAGTCGAAGACGTCAGAGGCGATCGCCGAGCGATTGCGCCGCCGCCACCATCCCGTAGAGCACCGCCAAACGACCGCCGCGAGAGCCGCAACGACGGCGAGGGTGTCGAGCGCCTGTCGCCGGCGGGCCGAACTCGATCGCGGCGCGCATCTACCTGCTCTTCGGCCACCGCCTCGACGTAACGGCGCGGGCTAGACGTGAACGTGCGCCGCTCATGCAGCGCAGAGACGATGACATAGGGCGCAAGGCACGACCACGGCGAGAGTGCAGCCCGACTACCGCCGGGCAGGATGGTCAAGCGCGACAAGCGCGCCGATGATCGCAATGACGATGGCGACACCACCGTTGAGCACCAGCCCGTGGCCGTGGATGCGTCACGCGCCCGGCGATCAGGGCCGACGACACCGAGCAGAGCCGCAAGGTTGAAGACGTTCGATCCGACAACGACGCCGACACCCGTCTCTTCGTGCCCCGCAATCACCGCAGCGACGGCGGAGGCGATCTCCGGCGCGTCGGCCCCGAGCGCCGTCACCATCCCCAGCAGCGCCTCCGAGAAGCCGAGCCGTTGGCCGATCCGATCGAGTCCCCGCGCGAGGACGACGCTCGCCGCCACGGTGAGCACGAATGCGGCCGCGAGTAGAAGAAGTGCCACCGGAGTCGACATCGGCGCCTGACCCTAGCCGCCTTCGGCGGCACGAGAACGGGCCACAGGCCAAGCCTGCGGCCCTCCAGGACGGCATCGCAAGCGACGCCGTAGGCAGGCTCTGGCAGACTCGGGCTCGTGCCCGCAACAGTGATCGTCGGTGCGCAGTGGGGAGACGAGGGCAAGGGCAAGATCGTCGACCTGCTCGCGCTCGACTCCGACCTCGTCTGCCGCTACCAGGGCGGCCCGAACGCCGGGCACACGATCGTCGTCGACGGCGAGACCTTCAAGATCCGGCAGATCCCGAGTGGTGTCCTGCGCGGAAAGATCTGCATCATCGGCGCGGGCTGCGTCGTCGATCCCGAGGTGTTCCTGGCGGAGGTGGACGAGCTCGAGTCGCGCGGGGTCTCGACCGCAGTCGTGCATCTGTCGGGAGAGGCGCATCTGATCATGCCCTGGCACGTCGCGATCGACCAGGCAAGCGAGCGACGCCTCGGCAAGCTGCAGATCGGGACCACGAGACGCGGCATCGGCCCCTGCTACGCGGACAAGGCGGCGAGGCTCGGCATTCGCGTCCAGGATCTGCTCGAGCCGAAGATCCTGCGACAGAAGATCGAAGTTGCGCTCGCGGAGAAGAACGTCTGGCTCGAGCGCGTGTACGGCGTTCCGCCGCTCGAGCTGGAAGAGATCGCGGCTCAGCTGGAGTCGTTCGCGCAACGGATTCGTCCTTACGTCTCCGACACATCGCTGCTCGTCGACCGGGCGCTGCACGAAGGGCGCGAGGTCTTGATGGAAGGCGCGCAGGGGACGCTGCTCGATCTCGACCACGGCACGTATCCGTTCGTGACGTCTTCGAGCACGGTTGCCGGAAACGCCGCGACGGGAATCGGGATCGGGCCCAACAGGATCGACCGCGTGATCGGCATCGCAAAGGCGTACGTGACTCGCGTCGGCGAAGGCCCGTTCCCGACGGAGATCGAGGGCTCAGATCAGGAACGCGTGCGCGAGCTCGGCGGCGAGTTCGGGACGGTCACGGGACGTGAACGCCGTTGTGGCTGGCTCGACCTCGTTGCGCTCCGCTATGCCGTGCGACTCAACGGGATCACCTCGCTGGCGCTCACGAAGCTGGACGTCCTCTCGCACTTCGCCGAGCTGCCGGTCTGCGTTGCGTACCGGCTACGAGACGGCTCCGAGACCTACGAGTTTCCGGCACATCAGAGCGACTTTCATCACTGCCGGCCGGTCTACGAAACGCTGCCCGGTTGGCAGGAGCCGCTGACCGATGAATTGCCCAAGGCGGCGCGCGCGTATGTCGCGTTCGTCGAGGACGCCCTCGGTGTCGAGATCTCGCTCGTCGGCACCGGCGCAGAGCGCGAGAGCGTCGTCGCCCTGCGCTGATTCAGGCGCGACCCTTGACCGCCCACGCCTTCGCGCTGAGCGTGAAGGCGCCGTCTGGATCGCCAAGTCGACGTCGGCACTCCTGACGCAACGCCTCCCGACGATCAGGATCGAGCGACACCGTGTACGCACCAGCCGGGCCGACCCCGGCCGTGAACGGCTCCCAGTAGTCGTCGAAGTCCGTGTAGGAGACCTCGACGACGAGCGAGTCGCTCTCTACCGCTTCGAGCCCCACCCGTAGCCAGAGCTCTTTCAGCTCGTCCGGATCGATGTAACGCATCGTGCGCGCCTCGTCGGGCGTCTCAGGATCGAGCGCAAGCGCCGCATCGAAGAAGGTCCGCAGCATCGTCATCCCGTCGGAGTAGTCCCAGGTGCAAGACGCGACCGTGCCGCCCGGACGAACGACCCGCCGCATTTCGGCGACGCCCGCGTCGGCGTCCGACATGAAGTTCACGACGAGCTGCGCGAGCGCAACGTCGAACGTGTCCGCAGACCACGGCAGCGACTCTGCGGCACCGACCTGAACGTCCGCAGCTGGTACCCGCTCAGCGGCGGCCGCCGCGAAGGGCTCGGAGGGCTCGACAGCGGCAACGCGCTCCGGTCCGACCACCTCGCTCAGCGCCTCGGTCAGGGAGCCCGGCCCGCAGCCGACGTCGAGCACGCGGTCACCCGGTTGAACTCCTGCGAACGCGATCAGGCGCGGCGCGAGCAGGTCGGCGTAGCGGCCCATGTACGCGTCGTAAGCGCCGCGGCTCGCTGCAAAGGTCACGGTGGCGGATCGTAAGCTGTTACGGCGCAGCGCGTTCGACGATCCAGGTAACTCGTCAAGCCCTCTCGCTAGAGTCCTCGTGTGAAGGTGCTCCTGGTCGGCTCCGGTGGACGCGAGCACGCGCTCGCGTGGAAGCTCAGCCAGGCGCCTGATCTCGAAGAGCTCCACGCCGCCCCCGGGAACCCGGGCATTGCCGCACTCGGCCGCTGCCATCCGGTGAGGGCAGAGGACAGTGAAGGCCTGCTCACGCTGGCACGGTCGCTCGAGGCAGACCTCGTGGTCGTCGGGCCGGAGGCGCCACTCGTCGCCGGCGTCGCCAACGAGCTACGCCACGTCGGGGTGCCCGTCTTCGGTCCGAGCTCCGGAGCCGCGGCGATCGAAGGGTCGAAGACGTTTGCAAAGGACGTCATGCGCGCGGCAGGCGTGCCGACTGCGGAGTCACTGTCGATCGCACGACCGCCCTGCGTGATCAAGGCCGACGGCCTCGCGGCCGGAAAGGGCGTGTTCATCTGCCACGACCAGGCCGAGCTGGACGACGCCTTGCAGGCGGCTGCGGCGTTCGGCGATTCCATCGTGATCGAGGAGCTGCTCGAAGGCGAGGAGATCTCGGTCTTCGCTCTTTGCGACGGGACTCGCGCAGTGGCCCTCCCGGCCGTGCAGGACTTCAAGCGCGCCGAGGACGGAGACACCGGGCCCAACACGGGCGGAATGGGTTCCTACTCACCGGTGGCCGGCTTCGGTCCGGCGGAGGTCGAGGAGGTCCTGGACACGGTCCATCGCCCGGTCCTCGAGGAGCTCGCCGCGCGCGGCGTTCCCTTCGTCGGCGTCCTCTTCGCCGGGCTGATGCTCACCGACGACGGGCCACGGGTGCTCGAGTTCAACTGCCGTTTCGGGGATCCCGAGACGCAATCGCTCCTCCCGCGCATCAACGGCGACCTGCTCGGTGCGCTTGTACGAGCGGCGGCGGGCGATCTCTCCGGCGTCGAACTCGAGGTCTCGGACGACGCAGCAGTCACCGTCACGCTCGCGGCCGGCGACTATCCGGCCGGTAACGACGTGGGGTCGCCGATCGACGGGATCGAGGAGGCCGAGCAGGCCGGCGCGCTCGTCTTCCATGCCGGCACCGCCCTCAACGGCGACCGACTGGTGACGAACGGCGGCAGGATTCTCGGCGTCACCTCCACCGGAGTCAACGTTGCGGTCGCGCGAGAACGGGCCTACGCAGCCTGCGAGCTCATCTCGTTCGCCGGCATGCGGTATCGCAACGACATCGCAGCGATGGCCCATGTCTAGCCCGCTCGTCGGGATCGTGGTCGGTTCGGAGTCCGACCGGCCGCGCATGCAAGCGGCGATGGACGAGCTGGACGCGCGCAGCATTGCGCACGAGTTCGAGGTCCGCTCGGCACACCGACAACCGGATGCGGTCGCCGAATACGGACGCACCGCGCGCGAACGTGGCTTGCGCGTCCTGATCGCAGGCGCCGGCCTGGCGGCCGCGCTGCCCGGCGTGCTCGCAGCGCACACCGACCTACCCGTGATCGGCGTCCCGCTTCGTTCCTCGTTGAGCGTGCTCGACGGGCTCGACGCACTGCTCTCGATCGTGCAGATGCCACCAGGCGTACCGGTGGCCTGCGTCGGCGTCGACAACGCCAAGAACGCGGCCGTCCTGGCCGCCCGCATTCTCGGACCGACGGCCTCTCTAGAATCGACCCAGTGATCGCGCGCTACTCCCGCCCGGAGATGACCGGGATCTGGTCGGAGGAGAGCAAGTTCGCGCGGTGGCTCGAGGTCGAACTGGCTGCGCTCGACGGGTGGGCCGAGCTCGGCAGCATTCCGGCGACCGATGTCGCCGCGATTCGCGCGCACGCCCGACCTCCGTCACCGCAGCGCGTCGCCGAGATCGAGCAGGTGACGGACCACGACACGGCTGCCTTCGTCGACGCCGTCGCGGAACAACTGGGGCCCGAAGGCCGCTGGTTCCACTACGGCCTCACCTCGTCCGATGTCGTCGACACCGCGCTTTCGCTCCAGATTCAGGATGCCGGGCGCCTCATTCTGGAAGGGATCGATCGCGCGCTGGCGGCTGTCGTCTCGCGCGCGGACGAGCACCGTCACACCATCTGTATCGGCCGCTCGCACGGCGTTCATGCGGAGCCCACCACCTTCGGCTGGAAGCTCGCGGGCTGGGCATTCGAGCTGGACCGTGCGCGGAACCGCGTCGCGCACGCACTCGAAACGAATCGTGTCGGGCAACTGTCCGGAACGGTCGGCACGTACGCCCAGGTCGATCCCGAGGTCGAACGCATCGCTTGCGAGCGATTGGGACTGGAGCCGGATCCGGTCTCGACGCAGGTGATCGCCCGCGATCGACACGCCGAACTGCTCTCGGCGCTCGCGCTCGCCGCCACATCGCTCGACCGCTTCGCCACCGAGATCCGCCATCTCGCCCGCACCGAGGTTCGTGAGGTCGAAGAGCCGTTCGGCAAGGGGATGAAGGGCTCCTCGGCGATGCCGCACAAGCGAAATCCGAAAGTGGCCGAGCGCATCTGCGGGCTGGCGCGCGTCCTGCGCGGCAACGCACTGGTCGGTCTCGAGAACGTCCCGCTCTGGCACGAGCGCGACATCTCGCAGTCCTCGGCCGAGCGCATCGTCATTCCGGACTCGTTCCTTGCGCTCGACTACATGCTCGACCGCTTCGCCTGGATCGTCGAAGGCCTCGTCGTCTATCCCGAGCGGATGCAGCGGAACCTCGAGTCGAGTCACGGGCTCGTCTTCAGCCATCGGCTGCTGCTGGCGCTCGTGGACGCGGGGCTTGCACGCGACGACGCCTACCGTCTCGTTCAGCGCCATGCGATGCGCGCCTGGGAAGAGGAGACGGATTTCGCGGAGCTCGTCCGCGGTGATCCCGAGATCGCCGGCCGGGTCGATCTCGAGGCCGTCTTCGACCTCGACGCAACGGTCCGGCACGTTGACACCGTCTTCGACCGCCTGCACGCCCTCGTCCAGAAGGAGGTACCAGTTCATGCCTGAGACCGCACTCCACGTGGGCAGCGGGAAGGTTCGCGAGCTCTACGCCCTCGACGACGAGCGGTTGCTGCTCGTCGCCAGTGACCGCATCTCGACGTTCGACGTCGTGCTGCCGACCGACATCCCCGACAAGGGTCGTGTCCTCACGGGCTTGGCCGGATTCTGGTTCGCCCGCACCGGAGAGATCTGTGAGAACCATCTGCTCGCTCTCCGCTCGGACGGACGCTCTACCGAGTGCCGGCGGCTCGAGATGCTCCCGATCGAGTGCGTCGTTCGCGGCTACCTGGCGGGATCCGGCTGGAAGGACTACACGACAACCGGCGCAGTTTGCGGTCACGCGCTGCCCGCGGGGCTCACCGAGTCCGCGGAGCTACCGGAACCGATCTTCACGCCGGCGACGAAGGCCACGACCGGCCACGACGAGAACATCGACCGCGAGCAGGCCGCCGAGCTGGTCGGAGCCGAGAGGCTCGCAGAGGTCGAGCGCGTCTCGATCGCCCTCTACCGCCACGCGGCGGAGCACGCGCGTCAGCGCGGAATCCTGATCGCCGACACGAAGTTCGAGTTCGGCCTTGGCGACGAGGGGCAGCTCGTCCTCGGCGACGAGGCCCTGACGCCCGACTCGTCGCGGTTCTGGCCCGCCGACGAATACACGCCCGGGGGCTCCCAGCCGTCATTCGACAAACAGTTCGTCCGTGATTACTGCGAGACGCTCGGGTGGGACAAGACGCCACCCGGCCCGGAGCTTCCCGATGCTGTCGTCACGGGTACACGGGCACGCTACGTGGAGGCGTTCGAACAGCTGACGGGCATCGGGTTCGACGATTACCTCGCAGACCCGGAGATGGTGCTGCGATGAAGGCCACCGTTCTCGTTCGGCCGAAGGACGGCATCCTCGATCCGCAAGGACAGGCGGTCGAGTCCTCGTTGCGCCAGCTCGGCTTCGCGGTCGGCGAGGCTCGCGTCGGTCGAGTGGTCGATCTCGAAGTCGTGTCG
Source organism: uncultured Actinomycetes bacterium (assembly GCA_963779965.1). Lineage (GTDB taxonomy): Bacteria > Actinomycetota > Thermoleophilia > Gaiellales > Gaiellaceae > 3-1-20CM-4-69-9. Next base: position 40,547 of record CAWAAP010000005.1, read on the forward strand.
AATGACGCGGCGGGTGCCCGCGCGGAAGTGGAGCGGATGTGCGAGCAACTGCTCGCGAACCCTCTGATCGAGAGCTACGAGATCGAGCTCGCGGAGACGCCGGGGTGACTAGCCCACAGCCGCGCATCGGCGTGCTGCGCTTCCCGGGAGCCTGCGACGACCGTGACGCGCTCTGGGCACTGTCCGCGCTCGACGCGGAGGCCCTCTTCGTCTGGCATACCGAGACCGAGCTGCCGCACCTCGACGCCGTTCTGCTTCCGGGTGGGTTCTCTTACGGGGACTACCTGCGCTGCGGCGCGATCGCCCGGTTCGCACCCGCCATGGAGGCGGTCGCCGCCTTTGCTTCCGAAGGCGGGCTCGTGCTCGGGATCTGCAACGGCTTCCAGATCCTGTGCGAGGCAGGCCTCCTGCCCGGCGTCCTCCGCCGCAACGAGTCGCTCTCGTTCGTGTGCCGCGACGTTCCGCTGATCGTCGAGCGTACCGACACGCCGTTTACCTCACGCTGTGCCGAAGGGGACCTCCTGACCATTCCTGTCAAGCACGGCGAAGGCTGCTGGTTCGCCGATGACGCCCTCTACGACGAGGTCGAAACGAATCGCCAGATCGTGCTTCGCTACGCAGAGCCGGTCAACGGTTCTCGAGATGACGTGGCGGGCGTCGTCAACGAACGCGGGAACGTGATGGGCCTGATGCCGCATCCGGAGCACGCGGTCGATCCGCTGCTCGGTTCCGCGGACGGGGCCCTGATCCTCTCGTCGTTCGTCGAGGCCGCGCGCGACCGTTATCTCGCCGCCGTCTAGGCGGCCCCGTAGCCGAATGCCTCGGCGAGCTGCGGGTGCTCCGCGAGCGCTGCGCGCAATCGCTCGAGGTCGCGCAGCCGCAGCGTGACAGGCCCGCGTCGTGCAACGCCGCCCGTCGTGTAGGCGAAGCGCACGTAGCGCTCGCCCTTCTCGGTCTCGAGAAGCTGAATCACGGATGCGAACCGCTTCTCGCCGACACGCTGCGGGAGCGTCAACTGCTCGACGGTGCGCGCCGGACCCCACGGCGTTGCCGTCGCCTTCTTGCGTTTCGTTGCCGTTGTCGCCATGAAGGCAACGTAACCGTCAATCCGTCACGCGTGTGCCACGCGTCTGTGTCGAAAGTGTGTCGAACTGCGTCAGAGCTCGCGTACGACAGCGTCAACCTCGGCGCGATTCACAGTGGCTGCACTTCGCCGCTGCGCGTGTCCCAGATCACGCCGGGTTGAGGGGCATCGCCCTCGGTGCCGGGAGCCGGATTTCGTTCGATGTACGTCATGTCGATCCGATTCGAAGGGAAAACCGCCCGCAACGCACACCTTGTCGGAACCAACATTGCGTGTTCCATGGGCCGCTCCGGCAGGCACGATCACGATGTCTCCGGCGCCGACGAGGTATGTCTCTTCATCGACCCGCACTTCCGCATCGCCGGCCTCGTACAGAAGAACCTCGTCGATCCGGTGGCGGTGAAGCGGAATCGCATCACCAACCCCGATCTCCTCGACGATGACAGCGACGTTCGCGCTCTCTTCCGACACAAGTGCCCAGATCGAGTTGGGCCGCCAGTCGTCCGGATCGGCGGGATCAGTGAGTGGCTGCAGGTCGAAGTCTCGGTGCAGCCCCATCGTCACTTCCCGCTGCGGTCGATCAACTCGATTCGGTAGCCGTCCGGATCGCGGACGAAACAGAGCCGCGAGCCGCCCTCGCGAACGCGATACGGCTCGCGCTCGGGCTCGATGCCCTGCTCCTTGAGGCGCGAGAGCGATTCGTCGAGATCGTCCGCGGCGATCGCGATGTGCCCGTAGGCGTCGCCCAGCTCGTACGTGCGTCCATCGTGGTTGAACGTGAGCTCCAGGACGTTCTCGTTGCCGCCCATGGAGAAGAAGTAGTTGGTCGCTTCGACTTCGCCGTTACGGACGATGTCCATGTCTCGGCTGAACTCGAATCCGAGCGCCTCGTAGAACGCGCGGCTCTTCTCGGGGTCGGTGATGCGCACCATGGTGTGGAGATAGTCGGCCATGCCTGATCCTAAGCTACGGCTCCGCGACTGCTTCGGGGGTGCCACCCGTCGCCAGGATGGAGCCTGCGAGCACGAGCGAGAAGCCGATCACCATGCCGACGGTCAGCGACTCGCTCAGCAGCGTCACGCCGAGCACCGCTGCAACGGCCGGATTCACGTAGGTGATCACCGTCGCGCGCAGCGGGCCCACCTCCCTGATCAACGCGAAGAAGATCAGGAAGGCCGCCGCCGAGCAGACGACCGCGAGGCCGACGACGGATTCGACCACGTGCGCGGACGGAAACGCAGACGGCCAGTTGGCGGCTGCAAGCGGTGCATAGAAGACTGCGGAAAGCGCCAGTGACACGGCGACGATCCCGAGGGCGGGCAGTTCCGCCCATCCGGCGCGCGAGGATCAGCGGCCCGACTGCGTAACAGACCGCCACCAGCGCGACCTCGCCGAGCGCGAGCAGGTCGATGTTCCCGATGTCGAGACCGACGATCGCGCCGACGCCGACGATGCCGACGAGGAGGCCGAGCCAGCGGCGAAGGCCAAGCCGCGCTCGCTCCGCGCTCAACGTCACGATCAGCGCCCCGACCAGCGGAACCGCAGCGATCAGGAGCCCGGTCAGCGAGCTCGTCAGTTCCGTCTCCGCATGGCCGAGCAAGTACCAGGGCAGCGCGACCTCGATCGCCGTGTAGGCGAGCAGCGGCCGCCAGCCGGCGATCAGAGGCCGGAGCTCCCCACGTCGCGCGGCCAACGGCACGAGCAGCGCCGCAGCGATTCCCGTCCTCAGGAACACCATCGTGACGGGCGCGAGCTCCCGCACCGCCACGCGGATCATCAGGTACGGGATCCCCCAGATGATGCACATCGCTGCGAACAGCAGCGCGCCGCGACGGCTCAAGGAGAATCGAAGGTAACGGTCAGCTTCGCGATCTTCCCGCCACGCGGCGTCACGAGCATTCGTCCCGCGTGCTTGCTCGGCTCGCGCAACCAGCCGTAACGCGCGACGACCTCGTCGCCGCTCTCCTCCGTTTCGAAGATCACGACTTCGTCGTCGGGCGGCCGCGCCTCGTAGGCGGCTGCGATCGCCTCCCGACCGTCGAACGGCCCGACCGGAACGCCCTCGAAGGCAAGTTGCGCGTCCTCGGTGAACCATTCGCCGAGCGGCCGCCAATCGCCGGTGCGAACGCACTCGTTGTGCACCATCACGTAGTCGTGCAGGAGTCCGACGGCCGCGGGCACCTCGAGATCATCTCGCACGAGCGCGAACAACACGCCGTCGGACCAGGCGCCGTGACGCCAGTAGGCCTGTCGCCGCACACCCTCGCGCAGGAAGCCGACGCGCTCGGCATGCCGCTGCGCCCGCTCGTTGAACCCGTAGATCTCGAGCTGGAGACGGTGGTAGCCGAGATCCCGAATGAGATGGCGCTGCAACACGCGCGCCGCCTCGTCGGACACGCGTTGCCCGCGGTAGTCCGGATGGACTGCCAGGCGCTCGAGGTGAGCGATCCGCGAACGGCGGTTCTCCACCTCGAACCCCATCACGCCCGCACGAGCGCCGTCCACCTCGATGACGAACCGGCCGTACGACGTGGGATCTCCCTGAGATCGTTCGATCTCGGCCGCGATCGCATCGTGGTCGCGAGCTGCCCGTCCACCGAGAAAGGGCTGCACATCCTCGTGATTCACGAGCTCGACGAGGAACTCGAGATCGTCCGGACGCGCCCTCCTGACGGAGACCACCAGGGTCACGGACAGAAACGTAGCCGGGACCCGTCATCTGCCCCGGGTAGACTCCTGCTCTTGACGCAGGTCGCGCCGGAACAGCCGCTCCACCGTGCGCTGGGGTTGACCGACGAGGAGCTCGACCGCATCCGCGAGCTGCTCGGCCGCGACCCGAACGACTTCGAGCTCGCCGTCTTCTCGCTGCTCTGGTCGGAGCACTGCGGCTACAAGCACTCCGCCCTCCTCTTGAAGCGGCTTCCTTCGGCGGGGGAACGCGTCTTGCAGGGTCCCGGCGAGAACGCGGGCGTGATCGACCTCGGCGAGGGCGAGGCCGTCGCATTCAAGGTCGAGTCGCACAACCATCCCTCTGCGGTCGAGCCGTTCCAGGGGGCCGCGACCGGCGTCGGCGGGATTCTCCGCGACATCGTGGCGATGGGCGCACGGCCGATCGCGCTCCTCGACGGGCTGCGCTTTGCCGAGCCCGACCACCACTTCAGTCGTGCAGTCGCCGGAATCGGGCATTACGGAAACTCGGTCGGCGTGGCGACGGTCGGCGGCGAGGCGGTCTTCGACGAGGCGTACCGTGGGAACTGCCTCGTCAACGCGATGTGCGTCGGCTTGCTGCCGGCCGACCGGGTCACACGCGCACGCGCGACCGCGATCGGCGCGCACGTCGTCCTCTACGGTGCCACGACCGGCCGCGACGGAATCGGCGGCGCGTCCGTGCTCGCAAGCGCGGAGCTGGGCGAGGACGATCCGGACAAGCGCCCGACCGTGCAGATGGGCGACCCGTTCACGGGCAAGAAACTGATCGAAGCATCGCTCGAGCTCGTCGAAGGAGGGCTCGTCGAGTCACTGCAGGACTGCGGTGCCGCCGGGCTCGCGTCGTCGCTCGCGGAGATGGCCCGGGACGGCGCCGGCATCGACGTCCACCTCGACCGCGTCCCCCTGAGGGAGACCGGAATGGAGCCGTGGGAGATCATGATCTCCGAGTCGCAAGAGCGCATGGTGGCGGTCGTGCGGCCGCAGATGCTCGAAGCCGTGCAACGGGTGTGCGCGACGTGGGAGCTCGCCTGCACGCCGATCGGGGACGTCAGCGACACGGGAGAGCTGCGTGCGTTCTTCGACGACGAGGTGGTGGGCTCGATCCCGGCAACGCTCCTCACCGATGAATGCCCACGCTACGAGGTGGAGACGGAGCCAGACTCCCGGGAGCCGGTCGATCCTTCGGAGCACAACAGTGCGCCGAAGGCATGGATCTATGAGCAGTACGACCAGCTCGTCGGCTCGCGCACCGTTCGGCGTCCGGGGCTCGACGCCGCGGTGCTACGGCTGCGCCCGTCGCTGCGTGGGCTCGCGGTTTCCCTCCAGGGACCGCCGCCGGGCGAACGCGACCCGTTCCGGGCCGGCGTGCTGGCGGTGCTGGGCGCAGCCCGCAATGTCGCGTGCGCCGGAGGCGAGCCGCTCGCGCTCACCGATTGCCTCAACTTCGGCAATCCGGAGAAGCCGGCGATCGGCTGGGAGCTCGAGCAGGCAATCGAGGGCATCGCCCAGACGGCCGACGCCCTCGGCGTTCCCGTCGTCTCGGGCAACGTCTCGCTCTACAACGACACCGACGGGCAGTCGATCCCACCGACGCCGGTGGTGGGGTGCGTCGGGCTCGTTCCAGACGTCCGCTTCGTTCCCGGGGCCTGGCGAAGCGGCGACATCGTCCTCCTGGCGACCGCGCCCGGCGAGCTCGACCTGGCAGCGGAGGCGGCACTCGTCCGCTTCGTCTGGAAGGCTGCTCCTGTGCTGACGCTCGCGCACGACGTGTCCGACGGCGGCCTCGAGGAGGCGCTGCGCGAAGCCGAGGAGTATTCGGGGCTCGGCGCCGACGTGGAGCTGCCCGAGCCGGCAGGCGGCGGCCGGATCGTGCTGGCCTGCGCACCGGACGACGTCGAGCGGCTCGGAACCAAGGGCCTGCAGCGCATCGGCGTCGTGCGCTGATGTGCGGGCTGTTCGGAGTCCGGTCGCCCGAGCGCGACGTCGCACGTCTGACCTACTTCGGCCTGTTCGCGCTCCAGCACCGCGGCCAGGAGTCGGCGGGGATTGCGGTCTCCGACGAAGGTCGGCTCACGGCCCTGCGCGACATGGGGCTGGTGACGCAGGTCTTCGACGAGCAGAAGCTGCGCGGACTGCACGGTGATCTCGCGATCGGCCACACCCGTTACTCGACCACGGGCTCGTCGCAGTGGTGGAACGCGCAGCCGCTCGTTCAACACGGCAGCGCGCGCACCATCGCCCTCGGCCACAACGGCAATCTCACGAACGCTGCCGAGCTCCGTGCGGAGCTCGGCGAACTGGGACACCGCCCTGCCACGACGGCCGACACCGAGTTGATCGCTGCGTTGATCGCGAACGATCCCGCTCCGCTCGCCGACGCCGTCGGCAATGCGATGCGCAAGCTGGACGGCGCGTTTTCCGTCGTCGCGCTCTCCGAAGGAAAGCTGATCGCCTTCCGCGACCCGCGCGGGATGCGGCCGCTCTGCCTGGGGCGGCTCGATCGCGACTGGGTGATCGCCTCCGAGACCTGCGCGCTCGACCTCGTGGGCGCCGAGTTCGAGCGGGAGGTCCGCCCGGGCGAGCTGATGATCATCGACGAGCGGGTCGAGGCGCACCAGGTGGTGCCGCAGGACAAGGGCGGCGCGCTCTGCATCTTCGAGTTCTTCTATCTCGCGCGGCCCGACTCGCGGCTCCAGGGGGTCGAGGTTCACGCTGCTCGCGTGCGCATGGGTGAGCGGCTCGCCGAGGAGTCACCGGTGGAAGCGGATCTGGTCATGCCGATCCCGGACTCCGGCACGCCCGCTGCGATCGGGTTCTCTCGCGCGACGAACATTCCGTTCAGCGAGGGCCTGATCAAGAACCGTTACGTGGGCCGAACGTTCATCCAGCCGGATCAGGGCCTGCGCGAGCAGGGGATCAGGCTGAAGTTCAATCCGCTCGCGGAAGTTGCGGGCAAGCGCGTCGTCGCAGTGGACGACTCGATCGTCCGCGGCAACACGACCCGGCAGATCGTCCAGATGCTGTTCGACGCCGGCGCGGCGGAGGTACACGTCCGGATCTCGTCCCCGCCGGTGATCTCGCAGTGCTACTACGGGATCGACTTCGCCGACCCCGACGAGCTGATCGCCGCGAACAAGACGGTCGAGGAGGTTCGCGAGCACATCGGCGCGACTTCGCTCGCCTACATCTCGCTCGAAGGGTTGCAGGCTTCGACGCGGCGCCCGGAGTCGCAGTTCTGCCGCGCCTGCCTCACGCGGGACTACCCGACGGCAATCCCGCGCGAAGCGGCGAAGCTGCAGTTCGAGCCCGTGTAACTAACGCTCGAGCACGCGGCTCGCCTTCGCGATGCCGCGCGACAGCACGTAGGCGACGGTGATGAACGTGAACGCCGTCACGAATCCCGGCGCATCGACGCTGTCATTGGCGAGCGTGATGATTCCGACGATGATCGTCGCGAGGATGTACACGACCAGCTCTGCATTTCCCGGCGTGGGCATGAGCGCGGACAGGTTGAGGTTGACGTTGGGACCCGAGCTCCCGTAGCCGCCTCCCGGCTGCTGTGGAGTCGTGGGCTGCTCCGGAGGAGTGGTCGACATCTGGCTCTCCTTCTCTCAGGCCGCAAAGAGGCCTGGAACGTGGGCGATCTCGAGCTTCAGACCGTCAGGATCGTAAAAGAACGTCGCGTAGTACCCGGGCTGGTACGTGTACTCCTGCGGTCCGCTCTCCATTTCGACGTCCTGGGTCCGCACCCAGGCTGCCCGGTCGTCGACTTGCGCCCGCGATGCCGCTTCGAACGCAAGATGGTGCAGCCCGATCCGATAGCGATCGTAGGGGCCGTCAGTTTCTGTCGTCGCTTCCCTCAAACCGATCGACGTGCCGGGGCCGGACAGGTACCAGATCGTCTCGCCGTGCTCGCCCTCGACCTCGCTGACGCTGTGGTAGCCGAGCGGGCCGAGCAGCTCGGTGTAGAAGGGCAGGCTGCGCCCGATCGCCGAGACGACGAGGTCGAGGTGATGAACACCGGTGGAGCGCACGAGCGGCGCTTTCTCGTTTCAGCGCGGCGGGCCCAGTTCCTTGGCGCGTCCGTACCGCACCGCGCGACGAACCGTCCTCGGGTCGAGGCCTCGCTCGAGCAACCGCTGCCTGAGCTCGCCCTCCCCCGCCATCCGCAAGAAGAGCCAGGCGAGCGCGACGAGGGTGACGATCGAGCCTTCGATCATCATCACGGCGCCGGCATACCCCTGATCCTGAAGGGGTGACAGTCCCCAGAGGCGCTGGCGGTGCTCGTACACCGCGTAGAACGGCGCCCCTGCCCAGAAGAAGATGTTCCCGAGCACCGTTTCGACCACCCGCACGACTGCGATGTAGCCGATCTTCGCGCCCGTGCCGAACCACTCCGGCGCCGGCAGCGTCTCCAGGACGGGCAGCCACATGATCGCGCCGGCCGTGAAGAAGCAGAGGTGCTCGAGCGCATGGACAGAGTCGTGACGGACGGCTGCGTCGTAGAGGTACGGGAGATGCCAGGCGTAGAGGTTCACCGCCCACAGCGGCAAAGCGATCAGAGGATTGGCGAGGAAACGCAGGCGGTGGAGGAAGGCGAGCGCCGGCCGCAGGATCGGCCCGGTCAGGCCGGCGAGGAGCGCGAGCGGCGCGAGATCTCCGAGCAGGACGTGCTGGAGCATGTGGAAGCTGAAGAGCTGTTCCCCGAGCGCATGCACCGGGCTCACGAGCGCGACCAGGAGAATCGCGATCCCGGTTGCGAAGAGCGCGATCCGCCAGCCCGGCACCGCCGTCCCCCGGGCGCGTAGCGTCCGCACCCGGCGCGCGTACAGGACGGCGAGGAGGAGGCTCGGCACGACCTGGAGCGGGTCGAAGGTCCAGCTGGTGTCGACGGGCAGATGGGCCAGCACGGCTCTAGTCTGCCTTCGTGCAGCTCTTCCATTACCACCTGGTGACGAGCAAGGTGCGCGAGGTCGAGGCGCGCTACGTCGGCAAGCTCGGCTTCGACCTGGTCGCCAGGCACGGCCGCATCGAGGAAGACGCGACCTCTTTCGAGGCAGGCCACGGCTGGGAGGAGCTCGACCAGCTGGGCTTCAAGCTACGCCTGTCCGAGCTGGAGCGCGGCGCGGTGAACGTCGTCGTGCAACCGGGCCAGTGGGAGCTGCCGCGAATCGATCACCTCGGCTTCGCGCTCGACGAGGACGATTTCGTCGCGACGCTCGCGCGCGCCGAGTTGCGTGAGCTGCGCGTGCAAGAGCACGGCGGCAGGCGGACCTTCGTGACGACCCGGGCGGGCTACCGCCTCGAGCTGCATCCGCCACGGGAGTGGCTCGACGACTTCCTCGCCGCCGGTTCGGATCTCAAGCTCGCGGAGCTGCAATTGCGCGCCGACGATCCCGAGTTGAAGGCCGCAGCGCTGGGCGAGCTGCTCGAGGCGCCATACACGAAGGACACGGTCAGCATCGGTGACACGCTCGTGCGCTTCCTCCCCGATGGTCCGCAGGGGCGCCCACAGCTCCACGCAGAGTTGTTCGTCTAAGCCGTAGCTGCACGCGACACCGTCCAAAAGAGCGAATTGACGTGACGCTTCGCTCGCCGGATGCTTGCGCGAGCTTGGAAACCTCGACAAGGACGGTGCAAGTGCGGCTGAGATTCCAAAGACGGTGGGCGGCCGCGGCGGCGGCGGTCGTGTTGCTATCGCTGACGTTCGCAGCAACTGCAGGCGCCCAGTACTACATCTACTGGTGGCAGCAGAACATGCCTCCGAACGGTCTGGGCTACGACCGGCAGACGGCTCACAACCACATCTACAACGAGCTCGTCTTCGGGCCGAACGCAGGCTGGCGGAGCGAAGTGTGGGAAGTCACCCCGGCCGGTTACCGCCACTTCGACAAATGGTGCGTCGGCAACTGTTTCAACGCACATCCGGGCTACTACTACACGTACGCGTTCTGCTCGAACCGCGACGGCGGCACGCACTTCGTCTACGACTGCAAGGACCAGTGGTAGCCGTGAGGAAGCGACACATTCAATTCGGAGTTGTCGTGCTGGCGGCAGCGGCAGTCGCCGGGTTGCTCACACAGCTCGGGCTGGGCGGGAGCGACAGGGTGCAGATCGGAAACGGTTCGGTGTCGGCGCTTGCCCGAGCGGCGCGCGCCGCGGACACGCTCCCTCAGAGCGTGCTCGACTATCCGTTCGGCGGGCGTAACTTCGCGTCTCCGGACGGTGCCGGCTCGCGGTTGCTCCAGGAGCAAGGCTCACTGAAGCTCTATGCCGTGCCCGGCAAGGGAGGGATGCTCTGCCTCGTCGAGGTGGACACGGTGGCCGACACGGCGGGCGGGGCCTGCGCCGACCGCGGGATCCTCCGCACGGGCAGCATCTACATGGCCGACCGGCAGGAGGACGGGTCACGGCTGGTGGTGGGACTCGTCGGCGACGGTCACACCTATGCAGAAGCAAACGGCCGGCGGGCGGCCGTCGAGAACAACGCCTTCGTGCTGGACCACGTGGAAGGCGGGGACCTCACAGTGGGATCCGCCACTGCGAGTCAGCACGTCGACCTCGGAGGCTGACGCCGGTCGCGGCTCTAGACTTGGCCCCCTGACGAGCAAGCCGAAGACGTATCAGGGGGCCGGCGTCTCGCTCGCCACCGCCGAGTCGATCGTCGAGCGCCTGCGAGCGGCGGTCGAGTCGACCGGCGCGGAGCAGTTCGGCGGCTTCGCCGGGCTCTACCCGCTGGACGGCGACCGGTTCCTCGCGGCCTCGATGGACAGCGTCGGCTCGAAGCTGATGCTCGCGCGGCGAGCCGGCCGCCTGCGCTGGGCGGGAATGGACCTTGCGGCCCACTGCATCAACGACGTGCTCTGCACCGGCGCCGAGCCTCTGTTCCTGCTCGACTACGTCGCCGCGAACCGCATCGACGAGGCTCAGGTTGCAGAGCTCGTCGAGGGCGCCGCTGAGATCTGCCGCAGCGCCGGCTGCGTCCTCATCGGCGGCGAGACGGCCGAGCTGCCGGGCATCTACCAGGAGTCCGAGCTCGACTTCGCAGGAACGTGCGTCGGGCTCGTCGAGCGCAGTCGAGTGATCGACGGGTCACGGTGCGAGGCAGGCGACACCGTGATCGGGTTCGCATCGAGCGGGCTCCACACGAACGGCTTCTCGCTGGTGCGCACACTCGTCGGTGACGGCGACTTCGACGCCGACCTGCTGCTCGCCCCGCACACCCTCTACCTCGACGAGGTGCGGAGGCTGCAGGCTCACGCAGACGTGCGCGCGCTCGCGCACGTAACCGGCGGGGGCATCATGGGGAATCTGTCCCGCGTCCTGCCCGACGGGACTCGAGGCTCGGATCGACTGGGACGCCTGGGAGCGGCCGCGCGTCTTCGATTGGCTCGCCGAGCAAGGAGTCGAGGAAGACGAGCTCCGCCGTGTGTTCAACCTCGGCATCGGCATGTGCGCCGTCGTCCCCGACGCGCCCGCGGATGCGATCGTGATCGGCGAGCTCGCATGATCGGAGTGCTCGTCTCGGGCGAGGGGACGAACTTGCAGGCGCTGATCGACGCCGGCCTGCCGATCGCAGCCGTCGCGTCGAACCGGCGCGACGCCGGCGCGCTCGCGCGCGCGGACGCGGCAGGAATCCCGAACCGCGTCTTCGAGCTGGACGCGTACTCCGATCGCGCCGGGCGAGATCGCGAGCTGGCCGACTGGCTGCAGCTTCGCGGCGTCGACTTCGTCGTGCTCGCCGGTTACATGCACCTGCTCACTCCGGTGTTTCTCGATCGCTTTCGCGATCGCATCGTCAACGTCCATCCATCTCTGCTCCCGCAGTTCCCGGGCGGGCGAGCGATCGCCGATGCACTGGACGCGGGAGTGGATACCACGGGCGTCACCGTCCACTACGTGGACGAAGGCCTCGACACGGGCACCGTCATCCGTCAAGAACCGGTCGCCGTCGAGCCGCGCGCGACCCTGGTAGAACGGATCCACGCCGTCGAGCATCGGATCCTGCCCGAGGTGGTGAGAGAGCTTTGCGCGCACTGATCTCCGTTTACGACAAGACGGGCCTGCAGGAGTTCGCACGCGGGCTGGCCGATCTCGGCTTCGAGCTCGTGGCGAGCGGGGGCACCGCAGACTTCCTCGAGAACGAGGCCGGACTCGAGGTCGAAAAGGTCGAGGAGCTGACCGGGGCCGCAGCCATGCTCGGCGGCCGCGTCAAGACGCTCCATCCCAACATCCACGCTGCGATCCTCGCGCGCCGCGATCACGCCGATGACATCGCGACCCTCGAGGAACAGGACATCCGACCGTTCGACATCGTCTGCGTCAATCTCTATCCGTTCAGCGAGGTCGCCGGCAGCTACGGCGTCCGCGAGGAGGAAGCCGTCGAGATGATCGACGTCGGTGGGCCCTCGATGCTGCGCGGGGCCGCGAAGAACTTCGCGCACGTCGCGCCGGTGTGCAGGCCGGAGCGGTACGAGTCGGTCCTCGCCGAGCTGCGGGAAAGAGGCGACATCTCGAGCGAGACACGGCGAGCGCTGGCGGCGGAGGCGTTCGCGACGACCGCCGCCTACGAGGCTGCCATCGCACGCTGGTTCGCAGACATCGAAGCCTTCCCCGAGACTCTCGTCACCGCTTTCACGAAGGTGATGGACCTTCGCTACGGCGAGAACCCGCACCAGCGGGCCGCGTATTACGCCGAGCAGGGCGCGCGCGTCCATCTCCTCTCACGTGTCGAACATCTGCACGGGAAAGAGTTGTCGCTGATCAACCTGCTCGACCTGTCCGCTGCGCGCTTGCTGCTACGCGAATTCGCGCTGCCGGGGTGCGCGATCGTCAAGCACGCGAATCCTTGCGGTGTCGCCGTCGCAGGCACGATCGAGGAGGCCTACGAGCGCGCCCTTGCATCCGATCCGGTGTCCGCGTTCGGGATGGTCTGCGCGGTCAACCGACCGGTCTCCGTGGAACTCGGCGAAGCGCTGGCCGAACGGTTCATCGACGTGCTGTTCGCGCCCGACTACGACGAAAAGGCGCTCGAAGCCCTGCAGCGGAAGGAGGCGATCCGGATTCTCCGCGACCGCGAACGGCGCGGCTTCCCGCGCGGCGAACGCGACTTCAAGCGCGTGCTCGGCGGCCTGCTCGTCCAGGATCGCGACTGGGACGTCGACGACCGCGAGGCAATGGAGGTCGCCTGCGGCGACCCGGACGAGGCCTGCTGGGGCGACCTCGTGTTCGCCTGGCGCGTCTGCAAGCACGTCGGCTCGAATGCGATCGTGCTGGCGAAGGACCTCGCGACGATCGGAATCGGCGGCGGCCAGACGAGCCGCGTTGACTCCGTCAAGCTTGCGCTCCAGAAGGCCCACGAGCACGGCCACGACGTGCGCGGCGCGGTGCTCGCCTCAGATGCGTTTTTCCCGTTCCCCGACGGCCCACAGGCTGCCCTGGACGCAGGCGTCACCGGGATCATCCAACCGGGCGGGTCGAAGCGCGACGACGATGTGATCGAAGCCGTACGAGCAGCAGGCGCCACGATGGTGCTGCACCGGCCGCCGCCACTTCCGGCACTGATGGCCTCGGCCTGACAAGGCAGTTCTGCCTAAGCTTCTGAGGGAGGGCACATGTGGAAGTCGATCCTGCTCGTGCTGGCCGTGCTCGCCCTCGTCGGCTGTTCCAACTCCGAGCGGACAACCGACGCGGGAAAGCTGATCGAGGCTCGGAACCCCGACTGCGCGGCCATCGCCGAGTCGTGTGGCTTGCAGATCGGCCCCGACGGGACAGAGCTCAGAATCACGCTCCCGGATGGGAGCCACCTGTCGATCTTCGCGGGGCTCCGGAACGCGGCCGGGGACTACGCCGACGCCTGCATCGACAAGGCAGCAATCCTGGACAACAACTGGATCAGCGGCGGGAAGCACGGCAACGTCGCGCTGTGGGTTCCGCTGCGGAGCTGCAATCCGTGATGTTCCGGTAGCGGGACGACCGCCCCCACCTGCCTCTTCCCCTGCAAAGTACGCTTCGTCGCCCATGCCACGCGACTACCCCACCGTCCTCGAGCTCGTCGGCAACACACCGATCGTCCGCCTCGACTCACTCGGTCGCGCTGTCGAGCCGCAGCTGCTGGCCAAGCTGGAGTACGTCAATCCAGGCGGTTCCGTCAAGGACCGGATCGGGCTCGCGATGATCGAGCGAGCTGAGGCGGAAGGAAAGCTCAAGCCCGGCGGCACCATCGTCGAACCGACCTCCGGTAACACCGGCGTCGGTCTCGCGATCGCGGCGGCGAAGAAGGGCTACCGCTGCATCTTCGTCATGCCGGACAAGATGAGCCAGGAGAAGATCTCCATGCTGCGTGCCTACGGCGCGGAGGTGGTCATCTGCCCGACCGCAGTTCCTCCCGACTCACCCGAGTCGTACTACTCGGTTTCCGATCGGCTCGCGGAAGAGATCCCCGGCGGTTTCAAGCCGGACCAGTACTCGAACATGTCGAATCCGGAGGCGCACTACCTGCACACCGGGCCCGAGATTTTCGAACAGACGGGCGGCGAGGTCGACGCCATTGTCATCTCGGTCGGCACCGGCGGAACGATCTCGGGCGTCGGTCGCTACTTCAAAGAGCACAAGCCCGAGGTTCTGATCGTCGGCGCGGATCCGGAAGGCTCGGTTTACACGGCACAGGAAGAGCGTGATGTCCATCCGTACCTCGTCGAGGGCATCGGCAAGGACACATGGCCGAAGACGATGGATCCTTCGGTCGTCGACGAGTGGGTGCGCGTGTCCGACCGGGACTCCTTCCTGACCGCGCGCCGGCTCGCCCGCGAGGAAGGCCTCCTCGTCGGCGGCTCCGGCGGCACAACGGTCTGGGCGGCGCTCGAGATCGCGAAGCGATTCGGGGCCGACGCGAAGATCCTGACGATGATCCCGGATTCGGGCCGCTCCTACATGTCGAAGTTCTACGACGACAACTGGATGCTCGAACATGGATTCGTCGAGCGGCGTGTTCCGGCTCCAACGGTCTCCGAGCTCCTACGCTCCAAGCGACTGGAGGAAATCGCCGTGCCGGCACTGATCACGATCGCCGCGCACCAGAAGGTCGGAGAGGCCATCGACGTCATGCAGCAGTACTCGATCTCACAGCTTCCGGTCGTGCGTGACGGCGACGTGCAATCCCTTGCAGACGTGATCGGGTCGCTCCAGGACCGCGATCTCCTCGACCGGGTGTTCAAGAACCCTGATGCGCTGCACGAGGACGTGGCAACGGCGATGCAGCCCCCGCTCGCGGCAGTCGAGAGCGATGTGACGCTCGACGAGGTGTTCGCGACGCTGACTGGGCGCACAAACGCTCTCGTGATTGCCAGCAAGGGAAAGCCGATCGGGGTCCTGACGCGCTCCGACCTCCTCGACTATCTGGCGCACCAGCGTGGCTAGTGCTCGTCCGGTAATGCCGTCGAGTCTCTGGGTCGCGAGCACCAAGCCAGAGGCCGCACTCGACCGCAGCAAGGCTGGTCTGCCTTGCTAAGGGCGAGGGTGGACTCTGGCGCCGCGTGATCGCGGGCCAGAGGCCGACATGTATTGCCGGACGGGCACTACTATCGGAGGCGTGTCGACTCAGCCGCTCCAGGCCCTGCTCGAGAATGCGTTCCCCGACGCGACCGAATTGAACGTCGAGGACCGCACCGGCGGCGGCGACCATTTCCAGGTGACCGTCGCAAGCCCACGCTTTAGCGGCCTCTCGCTGCTCGAGCAGCACCGCCTCGTGAATGAGGCGCTGTCGGAGCCGCTGCGAGACGGCACCATTCACGAACTGCGAATCAAGACGAAGGGAAGCGAATGACCGAGCTGCGCCAGCGAATCCAGGACGTCATCCAAAACGAGCCCGTCGCCGTGTTCATGAAGGGAACGCCGCAGTTCATCATGTGCGGCAACTCCGACCGTGCCCTGCGCGCCCTGCGTGAGGCCGGCGCTCCCGTGACGGGCGTCGACGTCCTCGTAGATCCGGCGATCCGCCAGGAGCTGTCCGAGATCTCGGGCTGGCCGACGATCCCGCAGGTTTTCGTGAAGGGCGAGCTGATCGGTGGGGCCGACATCACCGAGGAACTGGCAGCGAGCGGCGAGTTGACGCGCGTGCTCGAGGAGAAGCTCGGTCCCGCCTACCGTGAGTCTGCCGGCGAGCGAACCGTCTCCTTGCTCACGCCCGCGTAGCGAAACCCGATCGGCCGGATCGCGCCCGCAGCGATGAGGCCGGCTTCGAGCGACTCCGTGGCCGGGCCCTCGAGCCAGAGATAGAAGTAAGGGCGCCACTCGAAGTGACGCTCGTCGTAACGCGTGTCGACCTCTGCCCGCAGCGTCTCGTAGGGATGGAGGTCGGAATGCCGCTCGCGCCACTCCGCCAGATGCGGCGGGCCCTTGGGCGTCCGCCCTGCCGCGACGAGCACCCTGTGCTGCGACTCGTACCAGTCGATCGTGGCCTCGTCCATGTGGTTCCACGCGAACTCGTCGAGGATGAGGAGCGGAGCAAGCCCCGCGAGCTTGTCGAGCGCAGGCGCCAGAGGATCGACGTGATGCAGGACCCGGCCGGCGACGACTGCATCGAACGGCCCGGGATCGTCCAGCTCCTCCAGGGTGATCTGCCGATAGAGGGGACCCTCCGGCGCACGTGGATCGATCGCGAGCACGTCGTAGCCGGCGGCGGCCAACGCCGGCGCGACGCCGCCCTCGTTGCCACAGCCGACCTCGAGCACCCGACCGGGCGGCTCGGCTAGCTGAGAAAGTGCGAACTCTGTGAAGCCCACGACGGTCACCCTCGCACAAGCACGGCGGATCGCGGTCCGCAGTCAGCTTCTCGACGGGAGCGCCGACGGCGTGCTCGCGACGGTTCGCCGGCTGGGCTTCCTGCAGATCGATCCGATCTCCACGGTCGCGCCGCCGCAACGGCTCGTCCTCTGGAGCCGCCTCGGACCATACGACTCGGCCGAGCTCGATCGTTTGCTCTGGAAGGAGCGCAAGCTCTTCGAGTGGGGCGCATTCATCTGGCCGATCGAGGACTTCCCACTCATCCGCGCGCGCATGCGCCGCCGACGGGGCAAGTACAAGTACGAGCAGCAAGGAACCGAGTTCCTGCGGACGAACGCGCGCTTCAAGCGGCACTTGCTGCGCGAGCTCGAAGAGCGCGGGCCGTTGCTCTCACGCGAGATCGAGGCCGACTTGATGGTGTCGAAAGACCCACACGACTGGTGGGGTAGCCGCAAGGTCGGGCTCATGCTCGAGCTGCTCGAAGGTCGGGGTGTCGTTGCGATCGTCGGACGCCGGGGCAAGCAGCGCGTGTGGGACCTTGCCGAGCGCTGGTACCCGGAGGCGGAGAGCATGCCTTGGCCCGAAGCCGAACGGTTGCTTGCCGAGAAGCGGTTCCGCTCCCTGGGCGTGAGGTTCGAGAAGGGCGAGTGGCAGGCACATCCGGATGCGGAGGACGGCCCGGTGCCGAAGCGCGTGACGTTCCTGTCGCCGTTCGACCGGCTCATCCACGACCGCGATCGCGCAGAGGCGCTCTGGAACTTCTACTACCGGCTCGAGATGTACGTCCCGAAGGCGAAGCGTGAATACGGGTACTACGTCCTCCCCATCCTCCGCGGCGACCGGCTGATCGGCAGGATCGATCCGGTGCTCGACCGCAAGACAGGCGTGCTGAGAGTGAACTCCGTGCACTGGGAGGCCGGGGTGAAGCCCGTTTCCCTGCAGAAGCCGCTGCGCAGCCTCGCAACCTTTATCGGCGCCGGTAGCATCGAGGCCTAGTGGACTTCGAGACGCGCGCCATCCACGAAGGCCAGGAGCCGGACCCCGCGACCGGCGCGATCACGACGCCGATCTACCTGACGTCGACGTACGTTCAGGACGCGGTCGGCGAGCACAAAGGCTACGACTACTCCCGCGTCGCGAATCCGACGCGCACGGCACTGCAGCAATGCCTCGCCTCGCTCGAGTCCGCCGAACATGGGGTCGCGTTCGCGTCCGGACTCGGCGCCGTGACCACGATCATGCACCTGCTGAGCCCGGGCGACCGCATGGTGCTGATCGCGGATGTCTACGGCGGCGTCTACCGGATGACCTCCCAGGTCTACGAGCCCAAGGGTTACGTGTTCGACTACCTCCCCGCGGCCGAGTTCGACGACCTGAGCTCTCATCTCGACGAGCGCACTCGGATCGTCTGGATCGAGACGCCGTCGAATCCGCTGCTGAACATCGTCGACATCAAGAAGGCGGCGGACGCAGCGCATGCCGCCGGCGCACTCCTCGTCGTCGACAACACCTTTGCGACGCCCTATCTGCAGCGGCCTTTGGAGCTCGGCGCGGACATCGTGGTGCACTCGACGACCAAGTACCTCGGTGGACACTCGGACGTCGTCGGCGGTTTCGCCGCGACGAACGATCCGACGATCGCAGAACGGCTTCTGTTCCTCCAGAAGTCCCTGGGAGCCGTCCCGGGCCCGATGGACTGCTGGCTCGTGCTGCGGGGAATCAAGACGCTCGCTGTGCGCATGCGCCAGCACTGTCACAGCGCTCATGCACTGTCGAGCTTTCTCGAACGGCATCCACGCGTCGAGCAGACCTTCTATCCGGGACTCCCGAAGCATCCCGGCCACGCGATCGCCGCGAAACAGATGCACGACTTCGGCGGCATGATCTCGTTTTTGGCCGAGTCGGAGGAAGAAGCCACGGCATTCGTCGCGAGCACGAAGATCTTCAAGCTCGCCGAATCGCTCGGCGGCGTCGAGAGCCTCATCGAGTTGCCCGCGCGCATGACGCATGCGTCGACTGCGGATGCGCCGTTTGCGGCGCCGCGGAATCTCATCCGGCTCTCGGTCGGCCTGGAATCCCCGGACGACCTCCTCGAGGATCTCGACGCCGCGTTCAGCAAGGTTGCCGGCGGAACCCACTCCGCCCGGTCGGTGTAGCAGCTTCAAACCGACCAAGGAGCGACTCATGAGACGTCCAATGCTGTTCGTGGCGGCGCTCACCGCACTGCTGCTGTTTCCGGCCGCCGCGGCCGCGAAAGGACCGTCGGCCGCGACGATCTCGGGCCCCGGCCTGTCGCACGCGATCACGATCGAGGGATTCGGTGAGGGTGACAGCACCTCGCCCCTGGGAATCCTCGTCACCGAGACAGGCTTCTTCCCGCAGGCCTTCGAGCAGACTCCCTCCTCGACGACTCGATCGCGTCCGGCCGACCGACTCGGCCCGCGTTACGACGTGAAGTACACGGTCCCCGGCGGATCGAACGGCGATTCCACGCTTCGACAGGTGCTCTATCCCTACGCCGTCAACGGGCCCGCGAGCTACATGGCTCCGCGGCCAGAAGCTCTGGGGCACGCAATCGGTCCCGGGCGGCTGGTACCGGGGCACCGCCACGCTGAAAGGCATGCTCGTGAAGGAAGGGCTGCCGGCCACGGCACCGGCACCCGCGCACGCGAACCGCCAGCGGTCGCACCGTCGCGGTGGCTGCGGGGGCGGGCGTCGCATTCGCAGCAGGCGCTCTGGTTCTCCTCTACCGGCGCCGCCACTCCACTTCGCGCTGAAGGCATGGGAGGATCCGGGCTCAGTGAGCTCGGATCCTCTCGATCTCCACCATCAGGGCGCGGAGCGCGTCATCGGCTCCTACCTCGTCGAGACCGAGGATGGGCCGGCGCTCTTCGACTGCGGGCCATCGTCATGCCTCGAGCGCTTGCACTCCGCCTTGCGCCAGCGCGGGCTCGAGCTCCAGGACCTTCGCCACCTCCTGCTGTCCCACATTCATCTCGACCATGCCGGGGCGGCCGGGGTCCTGGTCCGCGAACACCCCACGCTGCAGGTCCACGTCTCGGGGATCGGCGCGCCGCACCTCGCAGATCCCAGCCGGCTCGAGGCAAGCGCCCGGCGCCTCTACGGCGACATCTTCGACACCCTGTGGGGGGAGCTCGCACCGGTGCCGGAGCAGAACATCCGCGTCGTCGGCACGGACGTGCTCGGCCTCGAGTGCTTTCCGTCACCCGGACACGCAAGCCACCACGTCTGCTACCTCGCCGGCGACGGCACTCTCTACGCCGGCGATGCGGCCGGCGTCCGTCTCCAACCCGATCGCACGGTCCTGCCGCCGACGCCTCCGCCGGAGTTCGACCTCGAGGCATGGAATCGCACGATCGACGAGATCGAGAAGCGGAAGCCGCGCAGCCTGGCGCTCGTCCACTTCGGCATCGCGGAGGATCCCGGGCCGCATCTCGCCGAACTGCGGCAGCGACTCGCCGACTGGACCGCTCGGGTCGGAGAGGGTGTAACGGAAGAGGAGTTCAGCGAGTCGGTTCGCAGTGACGTGACTGCAACCGGAGGCGACGTGGATGCCTATGAGCGCGCAATGCCGTTCTGGCAGTCGTACGCGGGACTGAAACGCTACTGGGAGCAACGCCGTGCGGCGTGAACTGGGCCCTCTGCGCGAGCGCAACTTCCGCTTGCTCGCCGTCCGCGCGAACGATCTCGTTCTTCGGCACGAATCTCGCGCCGATCGCCGTCGCGTTCGCCGTCCTCGATCTGACCGGATCGGCGACCGACGTCGGAATCGCCTTCGCGTGCTGGACGCTGGCCCAGGTCTCCACGTTGTTGATCGGCGGCGTCGTCGCCGATCGTCTGCCCCGACGGCTGGTGATGGTGTCGTCCGATTCGGCGAACTTCGTGATTCGGGCCACCATGGGCGCCCTGCTCGTCAGCGGGCACGCCCAGATCTGGGAGCTCTTCGTCTTGCAGGCGCTCGGCGGCGCAGCGACCGCGTTCTACTCGCCGGCCTCGACCGGTCTCGTGCCCGAGACGGTTCGACCGGCGCATCTCCAACAGGCCAACGCCTTCATGAGCATTTCCCGCTACCTGGCCTTTCCAGTCGGCGCCGCAGTGGGTGGCACCATGGTGGCGACGATCGGTAGCGGCTATGCACTCCTCGTCGACGCGGCGACGTATGCGACGAGCGCGTTCCTGTTGAGCCGTATCCGTTTGCCGGGCAGGGCGCGGGCGGCGTCAACTCCGAACTTCTTGCGCGAGCTCCGCGAAGGCTGGCAGGCGTTCACGGAACACACCTGGGTGTGGCTGCTCACCGGCTGGATCTCCCTGTA
Source organism: uncultured Actinomycetes bacterium (assembly GCA_963779965.1). Taxonomy (GTDB): domain Bacteria; phylum Actinomycetota; class Thermoleophilia; order Gaiellales; family Gaiellaceae; genus 3-1-20CM-4-69-9. Next base: position 61,457 of record CAWAAP010000005.1, read on the forward strand.
CTTCCTCGTGACGTACGCACCGTTCTTCGTGCTCGGGCCGTACATCGCGAAAAACTCGCTGGGCGGCGCCGCGGCCTGGGCGATCATCGTCACCGGCGAAGCGATCGGAGCATTGGCGGGTGGCCTCCTCGGGCTCCGCCTACGACCGCGCCGTGCCATGACCGCGATCGGCGCCCTCTTCATCACGACAGCCTTGCAGTGCGCACTCCTGGCGCTCCACGCGCCGGCGCTCGCCATCGGCGCCGCGGCTGTTCTCGCCGGCTTCGCCTTCTCTTATGGAACCGTGATCTGGGACACGGCCCTGCAGCAGACGATCGCGCCCGAGAAGCTGGCCCGCGTCAGCGCCTACAACTGGATGGGCGCAATGGTGTTCCTGCCCGCGGGGTACGCGATCGCGGGGCCCGTTGCGAGCGTCATCGGCATGTCGACGTCCCTCTGGATCGGTGTCGTCTGGGTCATCGCATCGACCTTGTTCGTGATCTCGGTTCGCGACGTGCGCGACTTCCGGCTCGAGCCCGTTGAACAGGCCGAACCAGAGCTCGCGCCTGCGATCGCGGCGTCGTAGGCTTCCCGCATGCCGGCCGTGCCCGTTCCTGTCGACGTCGACGAGTTTCTCTCACGCGCGAATCCTGCGGTCATCGCGACACTCCGTCCCGACGGCTCACCGCACACGGTGCCCACCTGGTACGACTGGGAAGACGGCCGCGTGCTGCTGAACATGGACGAGAGCCGACTCCGCTTGCGGTTCTTGCGCCGAGATCCCCGCGCGGCACTGACGGTGCTCGACGAACACAGCTGGTACAGCCACATCAGCCTGATCGGCCGAGTCGTCTCGATCGAGGACGACCCCGATCTGACCGACATCGATCGGCTCGCCGTTCGCTACACCGGGCAGCCGTTTCGCAGGCGGGACGCCAAGCGCGTCAGCGCGTGGCTCGAGCCCGAGCGCTGGCACGGCTGGTCGGACGCCGGGCCCTGGGGTTAGCCGATCGCCTTCTCGTAGGCGGCGACGTAGTCGCGCACCATCCGCTCCGGCGAGAACTCCTGCTCGACGTAGCGGCGTAGCTCGAACGGGTCGAGGTCGTCCGCGGCCGACAGTGCGTCGGCCATCTGCTTGTAGTGATCGACGATGATGCCGCTGCGGCCGTGCTCGATCACCTCCGGGACCGCGCCCCACCGCGTCGCGATCACGGGCGTCCCGCAGGCCATCGACTCGATCATGACGAGGCCGAACGGCTCCTCCCACTCGATCGGAAAGAGCGTCGCGCGCGCGTTCTGCAGCAGCTCCACCTTCTCGCCGTGCGTGACCTCTCCCAGGTACTCGATCCCGTCGACGAGGTGCGGCTCGACCAGCTCGTGGAAGTACTCGCGCTCCTTCGGCTCCTGCATCTTGCCCGCGAGCTTGAGCGGCAAGCCTGTCTCCATCGCAACCGCGACCGCGCGGTGGGCTCCCTTGTCGGGGCTCATCCGGCCGAGGAAGAGCAGGTACTCCCCTCGATGCGGCTTGACGGGATACACCGAGAAGTCGAGTGCGTTCGGGCAGTTGGCGATCCAGTTCAGATCCGGCTTCGGCTCGCGCTGGTTCATCGAGATCGAGATGAGCCCGACCTCCGGCGCGACGCGGGAGATCAACTCGTAGATCTCGCCCGGCTCTCCGTTGAGCGGCCCGTGCACGGTGTGGACGACCGGTGTGGACGTCGTCGCGCCGAGCGTCATGCCGAGCATCCCCGTGTGGTCGTTGATGACCTCGAACTCGTCGGCCCTCGCGAAGCACGAGAGCGCGTGCTTCAGCTCCCAGAAGGTCCGGCCGATCTGTTTGCTCGGCGCCTCCGGGAAAACCGCGGCGAGCTTCGCCTTCGTGCGCGAGTCGCCTGAAGCGAACAGCGTGACGTCGTGCCCGGCTTCGGCGAGCCCGTCGGCGAGCAGCCACACGATCCATTCGATGCCCCCGTAGCCGACCGGCGGAACGGCGAACCAGGCCGGGGCGAGGACTGCGATCTTCACCGGGGGACTATGCCTCCTCGACGCGCACGCGGCCGTCGTCGAGACGAGCGTCCCACAGCTTGTCGAAGGCGCGGACGCCGGTGAGCCGGATCGTCCCGGCCCACGAGGGGAGATCGAGCGGTGCAACGGTCTCGAGCGCATGGCGGCGCCGGTCCGGTTGCAGTCCGAGCAGCAGCTGAAGCAACAGCACCGGCGTTCCGGCGGCCCAGGCCTGCGGTCGCGCCGCGGTCGGATACGCGATCGGGAACGGCGTCTCGGAACGACGCATGCCGGCGAAGACCTCCGGGAGCTGGTAACTGAAGAGCTGCGAAGCCGTCATCATTCGCTGCGTGATGCGCTGAGCCTCTGCCCAGCGCCCGTAACGTGCCAGCCCGGCGGCAATCAGAGAATTGTCGTGTGGCCAGACCGTGCCGTTGTGGTACGAGAGGGGGTTGTAGCCCGCGTCCCCGGTGGACATCGTGCGCACTCCCCATCCCGACCACAGCTCGTCTCCCATCAGCTGGTCGACGATTGCATCGACGCGGTGCGGCAGGACGATGCCGCTCCACAGCAGGTGGCCGATGTTGGAGCAAAGGGAGTCGACCTTGCGCTTGTCGCGATCGAGTGCGAGGGCGTAGTACCCGCCGCGCTCCTCGACCCAGAACGCATCGTCGAAGCGCTGCCGCAGCTCCTCCGCCTCCCGTTCCAGCCGGGTCGCGAGCTCTCGCTCGCGCCACACCTCGCGCGCAAGCTCCGCGATGCGCCGTTTTGCGTCGTAGACGTAGCCCTGCACCTCGCACGGCGCAATCGGGGCATTCGCCAGGCTGCCGTCGTGGAAGCGCTGCGAATCCCAGGAGTCCTTCCACGACTGGTTCTCGAGCCCGCGGTCCGTGCGACGCTCGTACTCGACGAACCCGTCACCGTCCCGATCGCCGTACTTGTCGATCCATTCGAGTGCCAGCACCGCCGGCCCCTTGAGATCTCGTACGAGCGCGGCGTCGTCCGTCCACCGCCACACCTCCGAAAGCAGGACGAGGTAGAGCGGGGTCGCGTCGGCGGAGCCGTAGTACCGCTCGTGCCAGGCGCGGGCGGCCTTTCCGTGACGCACCTCGTGGACGATCTTTCCGGGCTCGGCGTCGATCGTCGGATCGTCTTCCTTGGCCTGCAGGTCGGCGAGTACCTCTAGAGCCGTGCGTGCAAGCTCCGGGCCGAAGATGAGCGTCTGCAGGCAGGTGATGATCGTGTCGCGGCCGAAGACGGTCATGAACCACGGCACGCCTGCACCGGGAAGCTTTCCGATTCCCCCGCCGTCGGACTGCATCCTCAGGGAAGCGAGGTCGTTGACCGACTGGCCGAACGAGTGCCCGAGCGCATCCCATGTCGTCCGAAGTTGCGGCACGCGCAGCTGCCAGGCGGCGAGTGAGTCCCGCACCCGACCCACCTCTTCGCCGAAGCGGCGCTGCGCAAAACGCGGTGTCACGAGCTCGCCGTCGGGTAGCGGAATGACTTCCACGTCCAGGTTCCAGCGCTCTCGAGGCTCAAGCGCGAGGCGGAACTTCACCTTGGAGCCGTTCACCTCACCGCGCTGGGAAAAGATCACCTGCGTCTTCAGCGGCAGATCGCCGTTGTCGGAGATGAGGAACTGGTTTCGCTCCTCGTCGTACTCGTTCGGCCGCGGCGGCGGCAACGGCTTTGCCCTGAGCGGGTCGCCGAGCGCAAAGTCGTAGTCCTTCACCGCGAAGATGTCCGCAAAATCGGTGGCGACCTCGAGCTCGAAGTCGAACTCGATCGGTTCCATGCCCTGGTTCTGGACCGCAAACGCATCCTGCATCCCTTCACCGACGAAGCGCTCGCGCCGAATCGAGAGCACGTCCTGCTCGAGACCACCTGCGAGCGGGTTGCGCATGAAGAACGCCGCGGAGAAGTACTCGATCTTGCCCGACGAGAGCAGCAGCGGCCGCTTGCCGTTGATGGTGAGCCTGAAGCGCGAGAGGAAGCGTGTGTCCTCGGAGAAGAGGCCCTCACCTTCGTGGTGGAGATCGCCGACCTCGTCGCAGATGCAGAAGGTCGCGCCTTCGAGGATTCGCAGCTGTCCGGCCATCAGGTCTCCTGACGAACTATGCGACCACCGGAGGACTGCGCCAGGGCCTTGACGACGAGCTCGTCCACGTTCAAGTGCGGGGGGCGGGTGACCGCGAACAGAATGCAGTCCGCGATGTCCTCCGCCGTCGGTGCGTCGAGGCCTTCGTAGACCTTGCTCGCCTTCTCCTCATCGCCGCGGAAGCGAACACGCGAGAAGTTCGTGTCCACGAGGCCGGCATCCACCGTCGTGATGTGGATCGGGCGGCCGAGCAGGTCCTCTCGCAACGCATAGGTGAAGCCGCGAACCGCGAACTTCGAGGCGACGTACACCGCGGCCTTCTCGTACGCCTGCCTACCCGCGATCGAGCCCATGTTCACGATGTACCCGCCGTCTCGGATGTGAGGCAGGAAGAGGCGGGTCATGCGGATCAGACCGTTGACGTTGGTCTCCAGCACCGTGTGCTCGTCCTCTTCCGTGCTCTCGTCGAAGTAGTCACGCCCGAGCGCGAGCCCGGCTGTGTTGACGAGGATGTCGATGCCGCTCAGCTCTTCGACCGCAGCGTTGACGAAGTGCTCACAGCTGGCCGGATCCGTGACGTCCACCTCCAGTGGCGTCACGGGCGGCTGGATCCGGTCGCTGCGGCGCGCACCGCCGACGACGCGCGCTCCCTCCCTGGTCAGGGCGAGCGCGGTGGCCGCGCCGATACCGCTGGACGCGCCGGTGACGACGGCCGACTTTCCCTCCAGGCTGGGCACCGCGAGAGCCTAACGGCCAAGCGGACCGTGGCGCGCAACGGCTTCGCCCAGCTCGACCGTCGTGCTGGCGGGCTCGGCGTGCTCGACCTGCAGCGTCGTATGTGTCAGGCCGAAGCGCTCCGACAGGATCAGCTCGAGCCGGCGCCGCGCGGCGTGGCAGTCCGAGCCGGGAGTCACCAGCACATGTGCCGACAGCGCCGGGAATCCGCTCGTCACGGTCCACACGTGCAGGTCGTGGACCTCGACGACGTCCCGCTCGGAGACGAGGGCGCGCCCGATCGCCTCGGGGTCAGCATCTCCCGGTGCCCGCTCGAGAAAGATGATCGTCGACTCACGCAGGAGCCGGGCGCTCGACCAGAGCATCAGGCATCGCGACAAGAAGGCTTGCGATCGGGTCGAAGCGGTCCCAGCCGGTCGCGAGGATGAGGCCTCCGGCAACTGCCGCAGCACCGAACGCCGCAACGTCCGTGAGGACGTGGAGGAAGGCTCCGCGCACGTTGAGGCTCTCGCGGCTGGCTCGCGCAAGCACCATGCTCGCGGCGACGCTCACCGCAACACCCCCGAGGGCCACCGTCAAGACGAGCCCGCCGCGCACGTCGTGCGGGTCGACGAGGCGGTGCACGGCTGACCAGATGACCCAGAGCGCGATCAGGCCGAGAGTGATCCCGTTGGCCTGTGCGGCGAGAATCTCGAGACGCGAGTAGCCGAAGGTCCAGCGGCCGGTAGCGGGACGCGCGGCCATCGCCGACGCGACCAGCGCGAACACGAGCGCCGCCGCGTCGGTGAGCAGATGACCGGCGTCTGCCAACAGCGCGAGTGAGTGGCCGATGAGCCCCGGCAGCAATTTCCGCGGCCATCAGGAGCACGACGAGCAGAAGCGCGGTCCTCAGCGCCCTGCGGTCTGTCACCAGCCGGTGTTCGTGTTCGTGGCCCGTGCGAGCAGGTTAGTCGGTGACGTCTACTCGAACACGCAACGCGCCTTGCCGGCCGCTACCCGTCCGCTCGATCGCCCGCATCCCCGGCAGGAAGAACCCACCGAGGGTCACGGCGGCACCAAGTACCGCGGCCCCGACCAGCGTCGCACGGACACCAAACACCGCCGCCACAGGCGCCGTCAGTGCGAACGACAGGGGCAGGAGACCGATCGAGATCAGCCAGTCGAGGCTCGAGACGCGCCCCAACATCGATCCTGGAACATGATGCTGCTTGATCGTCGCCCAGACGATCGTCCCCGCCGCCTCGAGCGCGTTGAAGACGAGGCAGACGAGCATCAACTGCCACGCCGCGTTCGCGATCCCGTACCCCGCGATTGCCAGCGTCGCAATCGTCCAGGTCATGTACATGACCGTCACGTCCCTGCGCGGATGTCCGCGGTGTCCCATGAATGCAGCCCCACCCAAGGCCCCGACACCGCCGGCGGCCAGCACAAGCCCAAGCGTGCCGGCAGATGCATGCAACTCGTTCTTCACCAGATAGGGAAGGAGCACCTCGGCGGGGCCAAGGAACACGAGGTAGGAGATTGCCGCGGAGAGAAGCGTGCCCCACAGCCAGACCCGCTGGCGAACGAAGCGGAGGCCTTCCTTGAGGGCCGCAACGCTGGACGTCTGAACCTCCACGTTCCGACCCGCACGCCGCGGCATCACCAGCACGGCCACAAGACAGGCCGCGAACGAGGCGGCGTCGATCGCAAAGGCGAGCCCCGTCGACACGGCCACCAGGGCTCCGCCGACGACAGGACCTATGAGCCTCATCGCGAGGGGCCGGACGAATTGATCGAGCGCATTGGCCGCCGGCAGATCGGACTTGGGCAGGAGCTCCGGCAAGATCGCGTCGAAGGCAGGCATGAAGAAGGCGGTACCGACTCCGTAGACCGCCACGAGGACCACGAGCTCCCAGAAGCGGAGGGCACCCATCAGGACGAGAACCGCAAGGACGGCGACCGCGACGGCGCGAAGTCCGTCTGCCCAGGCCATGACGAGCCGCCGGTCACGCCGGTCGCTGACGACGCCGCCGATGAGCAGGAACGCGATCGTCGGGATCGTCATGCCGATGCCAACGATCGACAGTGCCGCCGGCGCATTCCAGAGGGAGTAGCTCTCCCAGGCGATCGCGATCAGGAAGATTCCGTCTCCGATCAGCGAAATCGTCATCCCGGTCCAGAGGATCCGAAAGTCTCGGTGTCTCAGCGGCGACACCAGGTTGCTACGACCAAATCCTCCCGGCCGGTCGAGCGCTTCGTGACTATGCTGCATTGGAGGCTGCCGACGACTCGATGTCTTCCTGAGTCGCCTCGCCGTCAACGCCGAGGAACTTCGTCAACGCATCCGAATCCATCGGACGGGCGAAGAGAAATCCCTGCCCGAGCTCGCACCCGAGCTCTTCGAGCGAGCTGGCCTGTTCGGCAAGCTCGATTCCTTCCGCGACGACCTCGAGCGACAGGCTCGTGCCGAGCGCGATGATCGCCGAGGTCAACGTGCTGTTGTCCTCGGCACCGACGAACGATCGATCCATCTTCAGAATGTCGACGGGGAAGCGGCTGAGATAGCTGAGAGACGAGTAGCCGGTTCCGAAGTCGTCCATCGCAAGTCGGATGCCGAGCGCCTTGAGCTCGTGCAGCTGCATCATCGCGAAGTCGGTGTCGGTGAGCATCAACGATTCGGTGATCTCGAGAACCAGTGAGGCCGCCGGAAGCCCGGAGACCTCGAGCGCCTGGCGCACGTCGGCAATGAGCGTTTCGGACTGCAACTGCCTGACGGAGAGGTTCACACTCATCGTCAACGGGTCCGTCCGGGGGAAGGTCTTCTGGAGACGGGCGCCCTCGTGGCAGGCCGTTTCGAGGATCCAGCGCCCCATCGGGATGATCAATCCGGTCTCTTCGGCCACCGGGATGAACTGGATCGGGGGAATCGTCCCGCGCGTGGGATGGTTCCAGCGGACCAGGGCCTCGACGCCGAGAATCGTCCGGTCGGCGAGCCTCACGACCGGCTGGTAGTGCAACTCGAGCTGATCCATGGTCAGTGCGTGCTGCAGGTCCGACCGCAGCTCGAGTCGCTCGACAACGCGCTCGTGCATGGTCGGCTCGAAGACGCGGTAGCTGCCCTTGCTGTCGCGCTTTCGCCATGTACATCGCCACGTCGGCGTTGCGCAGGAGCTCCGATGCCTCCGGCGTCTGGACATCCTCTCCGACCAGGCAGATCCCGACGCTCGCCCGCGGAAAGACGTTCTTGCCTTCGATCTCGATGGGAAGGTCGAGCGCTCGCAGGATTCGTGATGCCGCGTCGGCAGCGTCCGACGAGCCGGCCACACCGTCGAGCAGGACGGCGAACTCGTCGCCTCCAAAGCGTGCGACCGTGTCGCCCGGGCGAACGGCGATCTTCAACCGACGGCCGACCTCCTGCAGGACCTCGTCCCCGGCCGCGTGTCCGAGACTGTCGTTCACGGTCTTGAAGTCGTCCAGGTCGATGAACATGACGGCAATCTCGTGCACGCCGCGCTGCGCGCGCATGAGCGCGTGCTCGACACGGTCGGAGAAGAGCGCACGGTTGGCGAGCTTCGTTACCGGGTCGTGAAATGCCTGATGAGCAAGCTGCTCCTCGAAAGCCTTGCGCTCGCTGACGTCGCGGGAGTTGAGCACGATGCCGCGAACGTGTTCGTCGTGAAGGAGGTCGGTGTGCTGGACCTCGAATCTGAGAGTCGCGCCGTCCCGGTGACTGACGGAGCACTCGATCGTGTGAGCCTCGGCGTCGCCCGAGCCGTCGATCGCGATCAGCTGCGCAAGAAGAGGCCGGTCGGTTTCGCTCAGAAGCCGGTCGAACCGCGTTCCCTCGACCTCGTCCACGCGATATCCGAGCAGGCGTTCGATCGACGGGCTCTGGTACGTGACGAGGCCGTCGGCGTCCAACACCGTGATGAGGTCGCTGGAGTGCGCAACGAGCGAGCGGAACCGGGCCTCGCTCTGGCGTCGATGGAGATCCTCCGCGAGCGACGCTCCTTCCACGGCGAGTGAGACCTGCGTCGCGAGCGCGCCGAGCGCATCGACGAGGTCGCGCGAGAGGCTTACGGGCGACGAGATGACGAGGGCCCCACGAACGTCGCCTCGAACGGTCAGCGGCGCGACAAGCGTCGTCTGTCCCTCGGGGAGCCTCAGATCGCCTCGGGCATACGGAGGTGGGTCACTGTGCAGGACGCGAAGTGAGTCCGAGCCCTCGTGCAGGAGCCAGTCACGCGTCCCCTGGCCGATGCGACCGCCCGTCGCGCCGTCGGATGAGGCCTCGACAACCGCGACGCCGTCCGAGATGAGGACGAGACGCACCGGGGGCTCGGCACCGAGCAGACGATGGACCGCGGAGATCGCGGCCTCTGCCACCTGCCCATGACCGGCCGCCGCGACAAGGTCGACCCCCGCACCGCGCAGGGCGCGCTCGCGCGAGACCACGCGCGCCTCCTGGCGTACAAGTCCGGCCATCCTCGCGACGACCAGCAGGAAGAGGAGCGCCGAGGCGACGATGAGAACGAGCACGTCCGGGTTGTCAAAGGACTGGGCGAAACGAATTCCCGGCGCGATCAGGCAGGCACTGCCGAGCAGCGTGAGCCTGAGTGGCGTCAATCGCGTCCTGAAGTCCGGCGCCGGCTCCTCGAGCGTGCGCATCGAGGGGTGCAATGCGGCCGCGCCCCAGAGCAGGTAGTAGAGGATCCAGCCGGCGTCGTAGATGAGCTGGTGGTTGTACGAGTCCTTCAGCAGCGCGTAGTTGTAGGCCGAGTCCGTCGCCATCAGGCAGACGATGCTGCTGACGAGCAACCAGAACGCCGGCGAGCGCTTGCCGGCGTCGACAGCGAGCCTGATCGCCGCGGCGAGCAGAAGAACGTCGCCGAGCGGATATGCAACCGAGATCGCATTGGCCAGCAGGGTCAGGCCGGTGAGATGGATGTTCGGCGCGATCAGGAACACCCACGAGAGGAGCCCGATTCCGATCGTCAGGATCAGCGCGTCGATGAGTGCGGTTCGATCGGGCCGCGGGTTGCGTCGCTTGATGAGGATGAACAGCCCCGCCATCAGGACGGGATAAACGAGCAGGTAGAGCGCGTCGCCCATCGACGGGAACTCCACGTCCACGCCAAACAGCTTGGGATAGCTGTACGTGTAGAGGTCGCCGCTGAAGAAGAGGAACTGTCCTGCCGCGAAGAGCCACCACGCCGCACGAGCGCGAGGCTTGTGCATCCGGATTCCGACGGCGATGGCGACGACACCGGAGAGGCCGAGGGCATTGATCAGCGGCCCGTTTCCGGCCAGCGCCGGAGCGAAGAGGTACAGGGAGGTGAGAACGCACGCACCGGCCAGGTACCAGAACCAGACCTGGTCGCGCGAGATCTCGGGTAGGGCGAGCCGTCTCATGCTGCGCGCTCCCTCTTGCGCGCCGGCTGTAGGTCGAACACGTTTACCAGCCGGCCAAGCACGTCGACCAATTGCTCGATCTCGGCGTCGGTGTTCGCGGCCGTGACCTGGACCCGGAATCCGACCTCGCTCCTCGGTACGAGCGGATAGGCGGCAAGCGTCGCGTAGATCCCGTTGTCGAAGAGGAACCTCCCGACGGCGTCGATGTCCTTGTGGCGCGCGAGCGGCACCTCGATGATGGGAAAGCCCGATCGGTTGGGCGTGTGCACGCCGAGCCGGTCGAGCTCGTTGAGCACGGCTGCCGTCTTGCGCCAGAGATCGGCGCGAATGGCATCCCCGCGCTTCTCGTTCACCTCCAGGCCGACGAGGACGGTCGCGAGGGACGCGATCGGAGACGGGCCGGAATAGAGATACGGCGGAGCGGCGGTCTTCAGCAGACGCTTGAGATCCGGCGAGCAGGTCAGGAAGGCCGCGAGCGAGGAGTACGCCTTCGACAGTCCCGAGACGAGCACGACGTTGTCGTACGCCTCGCCGGTATGGCGGACGATGCTGTTCCCGCGGTTTCCGTACGGGCTGAGCTCGTCGTCGCTTCGCTCGCCGATGACACCGAAGCCGTGGGCATCGTCGACGTAGAGCAGAGCGTCGTAGGCGCGGGCGAGCTGGGCAAAGGCGGGGAGGTCGACCGCGTTGCCGGTCATGCTGTTCACTCCGTCGACGCAGATCAGACGAGGCGAAGGGCCGCCCTCCTTGAGGAGCCGCTCCAGGTCTTCCGCATCCTCGAACTCGAACCTCTTCAGCGTCGCGCCGCGGGCCCCGGCCAGCTGGCAGCCTTCGTAAATTGTCTTGTGCGCCCGGGATTCCACGTAGATCGTGCCGCTGCCCGCAAGCACGGGAATCACGGACATGTGGATCAGCGTGATCGTCGGCAACACGAGGGTGTCCTCGGCGCCGACCAGGGTGGCGAGGCGTTCCTCGATCTGCGGGTAGAGCACCGGGCTGCCAAGCAGGCGCGACCAGCTCGGGTGCGTCCCCCACTTGTCCAGATACGCGGGGACGGCCTCGATGATCTCGCGCTCGAGGTCGAAGCCCAGGTAGTTACAGGAAGCGAAGTCCGCGAGCCACTTGTCGCCGACGCGGATCATGCGACCGTCGATCTCCTCGATCACCGCGTCGCTCATGGGATGCGAGCGCCCGAGCTCGTCGAGGTCGTGAACGGCGGCTAGCCACTTGTCGATCCAAGCAGGGGCCGCCAGCGCGGCCCTGGGGCCCGTGGATGCGCGCGCAGTCACTCAGGCACCATCGGCCGGACCTGGCGGGATCTTGAGGTCCCGGCCGAGTCCTCTGGCAACAGGAGTCAACAGACCGCGGGCGCCTCAGGACATATGCCCCCGAAGCGCCCATGTGGACGAGCCCAGACGGTCCTTGTTGATGGGCGGTGCAGGTCTCGAACCTGCGACCTCCTGCGTGTAAAGCAGGCGCTCTCCCAGCTGAGCTAACCGCCCTCAGAGCAGGCCAAGAGTACATCCGCCGCCGACGCCCCAATCGCAACGGGAACCGCCGAAGATCATCATGGTCGCGCGAAGCGCGGCCGGATCTTCGGCGGTGTATGCCCCCAGCGGGATTCGAACCCGCGCGACCACCTTGAAAGGGTGGCGACCTAGGCCGCTAGTCGATGGGGGCGGCCGCGGCCCAGAATAGCCG
>CAWAAP010000006.1:0-166963 GCA_963779965.1 uncultured Actinomycetes bacterium
ACCGGCGATGCGGCCGACCTTCACGACAGGGAGCATCCCGCCGTAGGTCAGCACCGCCGCCATTTGCAGCAGGATCTTCAGCTTGTCGCGGATGAGCGGCGCGGAAAACTCGTGGAACGACTCCGCGCAGTCGCCGGCCTGAAGCACGAAGGCGCGACCGGCGGCAACCTGAGCGAGCGAATCGCGCAGCTGTCTGGCCTCGCCGGCGAAGACGAGCGGCGGCAGACCGGCGAGGCGTGACCGGGCAGCCTCCGCCCGTTCGGCGTCCGGCCACTCGGGCTGATGGAGCGCCGGGTATGCCCGCCAGGACGAGGGCGTCCACGCTCCGGGCTCGTGCGACGTCGCCGTGCCCCTCGTGCGTAACCTCGCTCATCGCCGAAGTCTAGAGAGCAGAACGTGGCCTGAAACGCCAAGTCCTGCGAACCCGAGGGCCCACAGGACTTGACGAAGCGACTCTCGCACGTTCGGCGGCGCATTGCAAGCCCGAGGTTCCGGCGTGCCTCGGTGCCCCCTTTCGGGGGTGTCGGGTACGTCGTTCTGCAAGCGCGTGGTGCCGATGTTCTGCCGATAGCAATGCGCCCTCAAGGGCTGAAGCCTGCGGTTCCAGGCCGATGAGTTCTCGCCTGTGCGATCGTCTGAACAGGTAGGAACGAAATCCAAGAGGAAGGACGGCGCTATGAACGAGATCACTCCATGCCTGTGGTTCGACACCGAAGGGGAAGACGCGGCCAACTTGTACACGTCCGTGTTCCCGAACTCGAAGATCCTCGACATCGCCCGCTACGGCTCGGCGGGGCCTCGGCCAGAGGGGACCGTGATGACCGTGAGCTTCGAGCTCGACGGGCAGAAGTTCCTGGCCCTGAACGGCGGCCCGGAATTCACGTTCAGCGAGGCAATCTCGTTCCAGGTGAGCTGCAAGACGCAGGACGAGGTGGATGCGTTCTGGAGCAAGCTCTCCGAAGGCGGGGAGGAAGGCCCTTGCGGCTGGCTCAAGGACAAGTTCGGCCTGTCCTGGCAGATCGTTCCGACCGCCCTGCCCGAGTTGCTCGGCGATCCGGACAAGGAGAAGTCGCAGCGCGTGATGGCAGCCATGCTGAAGATGAAGAAGATCGACATCGGCGAGCTCGAGCGAGCTGCGGCAGCGGCCTGACTGAGCGAAGCTCGACCAGGAGGCAGCCGCGTTGACGTAGCACGGGTGCGTACCCTGACCTGTCGATGGGCATGTTCTTTCACTCGTCCGATCCGCCGCCGGAGCGACCGGCCGACCCCGAGGTGCGCCGCGCGAACCTGAACCGCATCGGCCGGCTCTTCGCGGCTTACAAGCTGCGGCTCGGTGGAGTCCTGGTGCTGATCGTGGTCGCCGCCGGGCTCGGCGTCGTTCCGGCCTTCCTGCTCGAGAACGTGCTCGAGGCGATCGGGCGGAACGATACGACGTCGCTCTCGTTGAACGCGGCTGGGATCATCGCGATCGCGATCGTGACCGGCGTGCTCGGCGTGATCCAGACCCTCCTTTCCAATCAGATCGGCCAGCGCGTGATGCACGATCTGCGCGCCGCGGTCTTCCGCCATCTGCAGCGCCTGTCGCTTGCATTCTTCACCCGCACGCGAACGGGCGAGGTGCAGTCGAGGATCTCGAACGACATCGGCGGCGTTCAGAACGTCGTCACGAACACCGCAACGTCGATCGCGTCGAACGTGACCACCGTCGCCGCGACCATGGTGGGCATGCTGGTGCTGAACTGGAAGTTGGCGCTGTTCGCGTTCGCGCTGATCCCCCTGTTCGTATTGCTCACGCGTCGCGTCGGCAACGAACGCCGGCGGATCGCGAAGACGACCCAGGAGACTCTCGCCGACATCTCGAGCCTCGTGCAGGAATCGCTCTCCGTCTCGGGGATCCTCCTCGGAAAGACGATGGGACGCGGAGACGAGCTCGCCGATCGCTTCGAGGCCGACTCTTTGCGTCTCGCCGCACTCGAGGTGCGTCAGCGGATGGCAGGGCGCTGGGTGATGGCGTCGATCCAGACGAGCTTCGCGATCATGCCCGCCGCGGTCTACTGGTTCGGCGGGCTCGCGCTCGCGCAAGGATCCACCGCGCTCTCGATCCCGATGCTCGTCGCCTTCACGACGCTGCAGACGCGGCTCTTCTTTCCGGTCGGGTCACTGCTGGGTGTCGGCCTCGACGTGCAGACCTCGCTCGCGTTGTTCGACCGCATCTTCGAGTACCTCGACCAGCCGATCGACATCGAGGAGAAGCCGGACGCTCTTGACGTCGGACAGCCCGGCGATGTCGCCTTCGATCACGTCTGGTTCCGGTACGGCGACGACTGGACCCTTCAAGACGTCTCCTTCACCGTGGCCGGCCGGCACGACGACCGCGCTGGTCGGTGAGACCGGCTCGGGAAAGACCACGCTTGGCTACCTCACGGCCCGTCTGTACGACGCCAGCCGCGGGCGCATCACGATCGCCGGTGTCGACATCCGCGACCTGAGCTTCCAGGCGCTGTCCGACCTCGTCGGGGTCGTCTCGCAGGAGACGTATCTCTTTCACGAGTCGATACGGGAGAACCTGCGCTTCGCCAAGCCGGACGCGACCGACGAGGAGATCGAGAGAGCCGCCGAGGCTGCACGCATCCACCATGTGATCGCCGCACTGCCGGAGGGATACGACACGGTCGTCGGCGAGCGCGGCTATCGGTTCTCCGGCGGGGAGAAGCAACGAATCGCGATCGCACGCACGATCCTGCGCAATCCGCCGATCCTCGTGCTCGACGAGGCGACGAGCTCACTCGACACCGAGACGGAGCGGCTCGTTCAGGAGGCGCTCGACCGGCTCTCCGAGGGGCGCACGACGATTGCGATCGCGCACCGGCTCTCGACCGTACGCGATGCCGATCAGATCATCGTCCTCGACCACGGGCGCGTCGTCGAGACGGGCACGCACGAGGAGCTGATACTCGCCGGTGGCCGTTATACGACGCTCGCCACCCGCGATGCCGATGTGGGCGCTGCGGCGCCCGTTCTTCGGTAGCAGCCCAGATTCGGTGTGGCTGAGCCCGGCCGCCGCCGGCGCGGCGGCGGCCGGTCGGAGAGAGCTACGAAGCGGGATCGGGCTTGATGATCCCGAACGTCGCGCCTTGCGGATCGCGGAGGGCGGCGATGCGGCCGACCTTGGGGACGTCCATCGGCTCGACGAGCACGGCGCCGCCGAGCTCCTTTGCCTTCGCCGTTATCGCGTCGGGGTCGTCAACCGCGACATACGGCTGCCACTGCGGCGGCATCGTGGCATCCGGGAGAGTCATGAATCCGGCGATGCCGGTCTCGCCGCGGTTGAAGATGCGGTAGCCGCCGTACTCGGGCCCCATGTCGCTGGCCGTCCAGCCGAAGACCTCGCCGTAGAAGCGCTGTGCGTCGTCGGCGTCGGTCGTTCCGAGCTCGTCCCAGACGAAGACGCCCTCTGGGCCTGGTTGTTCGCCCTCGGGCTGGTAGGCGCTGATGTAGGCGCCCTGAGGGTCGGCGATGATCCCGATGCGTCCGACCTCGCCCATCTCGAACGGACCGGCGGCGAGCTTGCCGCCCGCGCTCTTCGCCTTCTCGATCGTCTCGTCCAGGTTCTCGACCCGGACGTGACTGAGCCAGTGCGGTGGCGGTGCTCCCTCCATGGCCTTGCCGAAGCCGCCGTGGCTCTGTCCGCCTGAAGCGATCATCGTGTAGTCGGTCTCGCCGGGATCGAACACCTCTGTGTCCCAGCCGAACAGCTGCGTGTAGAAGTCCTGCGCCTGCTTGGGGTCGGATGAGACCTGCTCGTGCCAGACGAACTTGCCGACCGTCGATGCGAGTGTGCTCACGTGTTCCACCTCCCAGTGGGTGTTGTTAGCTCCAACCCATGAGACTCCGACCGCAGCCGAAAGTCATCGGTCAGGCGTGACCTTCTAGCCCGTCTCGGCGAAGCGCGCGAGTGCGTTCACCAGTGAGCGCAGCCCACGGCCGCGTGGCGTGAGGCGGTACTCGACGTGGGGCGGACGGGCGTCGACCACCTCGCGCCGAAGCACGCCTGCTTGCTCGAGGTCGGCCAGCCGTTGGGTGAGGGTCGCCGGCGGGATGCTGCCGAGCGCCTGCAGGAACTCGTTGAAGCGGACGGCGCCCTCGTGCGAGACGTAGAGGATCGAGACCGTCCAACGCCTTTCGAGGAGGTCCGCCGCGCGGCGGACCTCCTCGGGGAGCGGCGAGCAGCTACGACAGCGCATGCGCCGAGCGCGACTCGAGCGACAGCTCGAGCACCTCGTCGAGGCTCATCACCGGGTGGAAGCTCATCTCGTTGCGAACGTCCTCGGGGATGTCGTCGAGATCGGCTCTGTTTCGCTCGGGGATGATGACGTCGGTCAGGCCGGCTGCGTGGGCCGCGAGCGCCTTTTGCTTCAGGCCGCCGATCGGCAGCACGCGACCCTGCAACGTGACCTCGCCGGTCATGCCGACAGTGTGCTTCACCGGCCGGCCGGTGAGCAGCGAGGCGAGCGCAGTCGTCATCGTGATGCCGGCACTCGGGCCGTCCTTTGGAATTGCACCCGCAGGGACGTGCACGTGGAAGCTGGTGCCCTCGAAGACGTGTTCGTCGAGGCCGAGCTGTTCCGCGTGCGAGCGTACGTACGAGAGCGCGATCTGCGCTGACTCCTTCATCACGTCGCCGAGCTGTCCGGTCAGGACGAGGCCGGCCTTGCCGGGCATCTTGGTCGCCTCCACGAAGAGGACGTCGCCGCCGGTGCCGGTGACCGCCAGGCCGGTCGCCACGCCGGGCACCGCCGTTCGCTCGGCCGACTCCTGGTAGAAGCGCTGCTTGCCGAGCGCATCGCGGACGGCCGGCTCGCCGATCGAGATCGGCGGCTCTGCGGTGCCGGAGGCGACGGTGGTCGCCGTCTTGCGCAGCAGCTTGCCCAGCTCACGCTCGAGCTGGCGAACTCCGGCCTCCCTCGTGTACTGACTGACGATCAGCTCGAGCGTGATGTCGTCGATCGACACCTCTTCCTCGAGCAGGCCGGCCCGTTCGCGCTGGCGCGGCCAGAGATAGCCGCGGGCGATCGCGACCTTCTCGTCGACGGTGTAACCGTCGAAGCGGATTACCTCCATGCGGTCGAGCAGCGGGCCGGGAATCGTCTCGGCCACGTTTCCGGTAGCGATGAACACCACCTCGGAGAGGTCGAGCTCGACGTCGAGGTAGTGGTCGCGGAACGAGTGGTTCTGGGCCGGATCCAGCACCTCGAGCAGCGCGGCCGACGGATCGCCGCGCCAATCGGCGCCGACCTTGTCGACCTCGTCCAGCAGGATGACCGGGTTCATCGTCCCGGCGTCGCGCAGCGCTCGCACGAGCCGGCCGGGCAGTGCGCCGATGTACGTGCGGCGGTGGCCGCGGATCTCGGCTTCGTCGCGCACCCCGCCGAGCGACATGCGCACGAACTCGCGGTTGAGTGCACGCGCGATCGACTCGCCGACCGACGTCTTGCCGGTTCCGGGCGGGCCGATCAGCGTCAGGATCGCGCCTGAGCGCTTGTCCTCGGCGATGCCGCGTTCCTGCCGCAGCTTGCGCACGGCCAGGTATTCGACGATCCGATCCTTGACGTCCTCGAGCCCGGCGTGGTCGCTGTCCAGGACCTCGCGCGCGTTGACGGGGTCGAGCCGCTCTTCGGAGCGCTTCCCCCAGGGCACGGCGAGCAGCCAGTCCAGGTAGGTGCGGATCATCGAGGACTCGCCGCTCTGGTCGCCCATCCGCTCCAACCTCGCGACCTCGCGCTCTGCCTGCTCCCGAACCTCGTCGGGCAGCTCCGCCTCGGCGATCTTGCCGCGGTAGTCCTCCGAGACCGAGGCGTCGTCTTCGCCCAGCTCCTTGCGGATCGACTCCAGTTGGCGACGCAGGATGTACTCGCGCTGCTGTCGCTGGGCACCCTCCTCGACGTCGTCGCGGATCCGATGACGGATCTGCAACTCGGCCAGGCGCTCGCGCTGAAGCTGAACGGCAAGCTCGAGCCGCTCGACCACGTCAACCGCTTCGAGCAGCTCGATGCGCTGCTCGAAGGTGATCTCCGGGGCGTAGGCGGCAGTGTCGGCGAGTGTGCCGACCTCGCGAATCGAGCGCACGAAGGCGGAGATGCGCCCATCGTCACCGCGCAGCTCCAGAATTTCCTCGACGACCGCCCGATACTCGCGCTCGAGCTCGCGGGTCTTGACGCCCGGCGGATCCTCGTCGGGGCGCTCCTGTACTTCGACCCGCAACCTGCCCTGGGCATCGGTGTGGGCGGCGCCGGCGACTCCGCGGTGCAAGCCGACGAGATTGACGGCGGGAATGCCGCCGGGCAGGCGCACACGTTCGGCGACCTCTGCCACGGTGCCGACCTTGGCGTACTCACCCTCGTGCCGGGGCACGAGCAAGACGCGGTCCTCGTCGGCCACGTCGGCAGCGATCGTGACATTCATGTTCGGGAAGACGACGTTGTCGTCAAGCGGGACAAGCAGCAGCGTGCTCAAGGCCATCACCCTTCTCTCGTAGATTCATCAGTCATAGTAGCTTCAACTAATGAAGCTCCGCCTGGCACTGGATCGCGTGCCGTACGATCGCCACGTGGCCTACGACGAGGAGCTTGCGGCTCGGATACGCGAACTGACCAGCGGCGAATCCGGTCTGGCCGAGAAGAAGATGTTCGGCGGGCTCGCGTTTCTCATCGGCGGCAACATGGCCGTGGCGGCAAGCGGCCAGGGTGGCCTACTGGTTCGCGTCGATCCAGCGCAGTCGGACAGGCTCGTGGCGACGACGAATGCCTATCCGATGGAGATGCGCGGGCGGTCGATGCAAGGGTGGCTACGAGTCGACCGGGACGACGTTCGCACGAAACGTCAGCTCGCCAGATGGGTCGAGCTTGGCACGGCATATGCCCGCTCGCTACCCGTGAAGCGATAGCTCTCGCTCGGCTCTCAGCCGAACGTGCAGTCGACGATGACCTTGTCCAGAGCGCTCTTGAGGACGGCGAGCTCCTGTTCATCCAGTTGCGCGACGAACATTTCCGAGACGGCCCGGAGATGGACCGGAGCGGTCTCGGCGAGGCGGGCCACTCCGGCGTCGGTCAGCGCGACAACGACGCCGCGTCGGTCCGAACCGGCGTTCGCTCGCCGGACGAGGCCTTCATCGACCAGCCGGGCGACGCGCCGGGTCATGCCTGACCGCGAGATGAGCGCCCGGTCGGCGAGCTCCGCCATGCGCAGCTCGCCCCCCGCCTGGGCCAGCTGGGCGAGCACGTCGAAGTCGGCCAAGGCCAGTCCCGTTGCCTCTGCGAGGTCGGCCTCGAGCCGGCGCATGAGCGTGGCATGTGCCCGGAGCAGCGAGGCCCAGGCCTCGAGGCCGCTCCGGTTCGGCAAAGCCTCCGCCACGAGGCGGTCGAGAAGAGCAGTCACCTCGGCTGAAGGCAACCCGGCGGCTAACGAGTGTCGCCCAGGATCACTCGCAGCTCCGTTGTGCAACTCAGCCTCGAAGCCGTCGCCGGTCGCCACGCCGTCCAGCCGCTCGAGCAGCCCGACTGCGTACGCACGTAGGTCATCATCGCTCATGGCGACCAGGATGCCCGGGTTGGGGTATTCGTCAGGGCGCGACTTGTGAGCCCCGGTCAGGGCTGTCATCAGCGCGAATCGGCTCTGGTCGATGTCTTCCATGCGCGCCTCTCTCCACGGCGAGAGGCGACACAAAGCTCGCAGTGTTCGACCCTGCAGGGAATGGGCCACATGGCCCACGCGGCGCTGGTCTCTCCCAACGTACGCGTCTCCATTCTTCATCGCAGAGACAGGTCGAGTATCGGATCGTGCCGTCCGCCACGAGCTCCAATGATCGCCGGGTGCGATACGCCCGCTGCGCCTGTTGCCCGGAGACGGCGCGTGTTGGCAGGCGGCTACGGGCGGTGAAATACTGATTGCCGCGCCGCCGGTCCGAATGACGCCCACGGGGTGGTTGGCGACCGTCGATAAGAAGGATTCGAGTGTGCCCATGGTGAGCGTAGGAGACTCTGCAAGCGTCTGTGGTGCCTTCGTGACCGCTGAGGCGCGTCATAGCTGACGCCGCAACAGTGCCGAAGCGCGGAGGGCTGTCCCGGAAGCGCGTGGTTGCCGTTCGTGCGCTGACCGTTCTGGCGATCCTGCTCGCGCTTGTCGGGATGCACGCCTACTAGGTGGCGCACACGGCGCTCGACTCGTCGGGGTTCAAGACGGTGTCGCAAAACATGATCGAGAACGACGCGATCCGGGAGCAGGTTGCGAACACCGCGGTCGACTCGTTGTACGCAAACGTCGACGTGGAGGCGGCGATCGCGGCTCGGCTGCCTCCGGCGCAGAAAGGGTTGGCTCCCGTTCTGGCCGGTCTTTCGCGCTCGGGCGCGGATCGGGTGGCGGTCACGGCGCTCGAGCGGCCGCGTGTCCAGAGTGCTTGGGTGGCGACGACGACTGCGACGCAGCGCCAACTGGTGCGCCTGTTGGACGACAAGACGAAGTTCCAGACCGAAGGCGGAAAGGTCGTCCTCGACCTCCGTCCGATCATCATCCAGATCGGCGACCAGGTGGCCGTGATCGGTCGGGTGGCCGAGAAGCTGCCTGACTCGGCTGGGAAGATCACGATCATCGAGGCAAGCCAACTGGAGACGGCCCAGACGATCACGCGGATCCTGCGCACGGTCGCCGACTGGATGTGGCTTGTTGCACTGGCTGTCGCGGCGCTTGCGGTCTGGCTGGGTCGCGGGCGTCGCAGGATCGAGCTTCGCGCGCTGGCGATCGGAGTGTTCGCCGTCGGGCTCCTGATGCTGGTCGTGCGCCGGGCCACGGGCGGCTATCTCGTCGACCGACTTGCGAAGGACGACAGCGTCAAGCCGGCGGTACAAGACGCGTGGAACATCCTGACGCAGACTCTCGCCGACCGTGCCTGGGTGTGGATCACCCTTGGTCTCATCTTGCTGGTCGGAGTTTGGTTCGTCGGTGACACTCGTCGTGCAGTCCAGGCGCGACGCGCTGCGCAGCCCACCCTGGAGAACCGCTGGGCGGCTTACGGCATCGCCGTGGGCTTTTTGCTCGTCCTTGGGCTCATCGCTCCCCTCTTCGCCCGCGGCTGGGCGGTCTCGCTTGTCATGCTCGTCCTCGTCCTCGCCGGCGTCGAAGTCGTCCGAAACATCGTCCAACGAGAAGCACAGTTAAAAGGTTGAGCGGCTGACGGGCGCCTGATCTCGCCGTCGCCATCGACGGCGTACGCGCATGATGACTGACGCCACGTCGCCTACCGAGAGGGAGCCGACGAGCGGCGCGATCGCTCGTATCGCCTGGGCCGTGCCTCTCGTGGGCACGCTCGCTCGATACGAGAAAGCGTGGCTGCGTCGCGATCTCTTCGCGGGCCTCACCTTGTGGGCGCTGCTCATCCCGCAGGGTCTGGCGTACGCCCAGCTTGCGGGGCTTCCACCCGTGACGGGTCTGTACGTCGGCGTCGTGGCGCTGGTCGCCTACACGCTCCTCGGAACGAGTCGCTATCTCACGGTTGGACCGGAGTCCTCGGTTGCGATCATCGTCGCCGTCGAGTTGTCGCCGCTCGCCGGCAACGATGCCAAGCGGTATGCGGCGCTCGCCGGGATGCTCGCGTTGCTCGTGGCGGGGTTCCTGGTCATCGGCTTCGTCGCGCGCCTCGGGATTGTCACGCGCCTCCTCTCGTCGCCGGTTCTGACCGGCTACCTGGCGGGATCCGGGATCGTGATCGCGATCAGCCAATTGCCGAAGGTGACCGGAATTTCCACGGACAAGAGGTACCCGCAGGTCCTCGGCGGACTGGTCCGCTCCGCAGAGACGGCAGAACCGTGGGCGATCGCGATCGGAATCGCGACGGTGCTCGTCGTCGTCGCCCTTGCGCGCTTTGCAGGCAAGCTCCCGGCTGCGTTGATCGCTATGGCGCTCGCGACGGCGTTCGTCGCGAGCGTCGGCCTAGGTGACACCATCGCGGTCGTGGGTCACGTGCCGGCCGGGGTTCCGGCTCCGGCGTTTCCCAGCCTTCCGCTTGCGGACGTTCGTTCCCTCCTCGGGCCGGCGGCAAGTATCGCGCTCCTCATCTATGCGAGCAGCTTCCTGACCGCGCAGGCGCTCGCGATGCGGGACCGCGAGGCGATTCGCCCGAATCGCGAGTTCCTGGCACTGAGCGGAAGCAGCCTCGCGGCCGGGCTCTTCCACGGCTTTCCGGCGAACGGGAGCGACTCGCGCAGCTTTGCCGCCGCCGCCAGCGGCGCGCGCTCGCAGGTGGCCGGATTGGTCGCGGCTGTTCTCGTCGTGATCACGCTCGTGGCGTTGACGCCGCTGTTTCGCAACCTGCCGGCCGCCGCGCTCGGAGCGGTCGTCATCGTCACGGCGATCAGGCTGGTCAACGTCGGTGAGCTCGAGCGTCTGTGGCGCGTGCGGACCTCCGACTTCGTGCTGGCGCTGGTCACGCTCGCCGGTGTCCTGGTCTTCGGAGTCCTGAATGGCATCGCCGTCGGCGTGCTGGCCTCGCTCGCAGAGGTGCTCCGCCGCGCGGCGATGCCGCACACGACGGTCCTGGGACGCGTCGCGGGACCGGTTCGCGCCTACCGCGGCTTGGACACGTATCCGGATGCCGAGACGGTCCCGGGCCTGATCGTGTTCCGGTTCGACGCACCGCTCTTCTTCGCGAACGTGGATGTGTTCCGCGACGAGATCCTCGAGCTCATCGACGATGCGCTCGAGCCGACGCGCCAGGTGATCGTCAACGCTGATGCGATCTACGACATCGACACGACCGGTCTCGAGATGCTCGAGCGGCTCCACGACGATCTGAAGGCTCGTTCGGTTCGGCTCGTCTTCGCGCGGGTCAAGACACGGACGCGCGAGTTGATGCGTCGGACCGGTCTCGAGGAACGCCTCGGCGAGGAGAACTTCTCGCTGCGGGTGGAGGACGCCGTAAACGCTTACGCGGCCAGGACTCGCGATTAGCCGGCCGGTGAAGGCGCGGCGTCCGCACCAACGCCTTCTCGCGCCGCCGCCTCCCTTTGAGCCGTCGCCCGGGCGCGCGCGAGGTCGCGCGTGATGTGGACGGCGGCGGAGGTCAGCGGCGCGGCAAGCACGAGACCGACCATGCCGAAGAGGCAACCCGCCCCGATCGTGAGCACGAGCACAGCGAGGGGGTGGAGGTCGAGCGCCGCCCCCATTGCGAACGGCTGGACGATGTTCTGCAGCAGGCCGTTCGCGAGCAACACGATCACGAGCATGATCAACGCCGTCGTCGTGCCGTTTGCGCCGAGCGCGATCACGACTGCAAACGCGCCGGCGACGAACGCCCCGATGTAGGGGATGTATGCCGTGATCATCGTGACGACGCCGATGGTTCCGGCGAGCGGCACTCCGAGAATCAGCGCGCCGACTGTCACGACGATCCCGTTGAATGCGGCGACGAGGGTTACGCCTCGGAAATAGCCGCGCAGCGACCTGATCACGCCTCCCGTCACGGTTTGCGCCACGTGCGGCGGCAGCCCGAGGTGCCGGTCGACCCACTTGCGCATCGACGGGCCGTCCTTCAACAGGAAAAAGACGCTCAACAGCAGGAAGGAAAGAGCGAAGGCGAGCGACGCCAGGCCTGCGATGCCCCCGATGACCCCTTTCGTCAGCGTCGCGATGATCTTGGGGATGTCCGACTCGACCTCCGATTTCGCGCTCGAGGAGCCTGACTCGTCGACGCCGACGCTCTTCAGCCAGCCTTGGGCCTTGTCGGCGGCCTCTTTCGCATGAGTCGAGATGTCCCCTTCCTGCGACGTGATGCCTCCGAGGACGATGACGAGGACGAGGACGCCGATCGCCAAGAGCCCGAGCAGGACGATCGCCGCGCCCGCCGCTCTCGGAACGCGGTGGCGCTGCAGCATGCCGACCAGGGGCATCGCCACGGTCGCGACGATCGTCCCGGCCACGACTGGACCCACAATGGTGTTCGTCGTTCCGAGCAGCCAGAGGAGGGCCGCCAGGAGCGCGAAGACGCCGACCAGGAGCCACGCCGTCCGGCCGAGGTCCCGCAGCCAGCGCGGAGGCGCGAACACGGTCGTCAATTCATCGAGCTCCACGGCTCCGATCACGAGGGTCTCGCTTTCGTCAACCGCGTCGCCCTCGTCCCGTTCGTGTCTGCGCAAGCGCATCGTTTTCGCCCTCCTTCAGCCGAGGCCAGGTGTCGGACTCATCGGTTGGACGCCCGTCACCCTGACGATGAGCCTTTCGGCCGAACCGGCCGAGTTCCTGCCATTGCGAAGTCTCGCGCCGTTCTCATGCCTGCTCCCTTCCGGTGCTCGAGGGCGACACGTCGAGCTAACCGCGGCCGCACGAAAACGCATCGTCCGGACTGGATGACACGGACTCGGCAGGCACCGGCCGCCTTCCGACCTGCTCTTCCCTGCGTCAGCAGTCCGGGGGCGCCGCCAACGGTGGTGAGACGCGTGGACGCTTTCCATGGTGGGCAGGCGATCCTTCGGGTGCGCCCGGTACCAGCTTGCGTAACGATCCGTCAACGGCTGCGCCGAAAGCCCATGGGCGTAGACGGAAAGGACGATCGTGAAGACCACGGCGACCGTGATCGTCGAGGCGTGTGGCAAGCCGCCGTCCTCGAGCACGATGATCGTGAAAACGATCGAGGCGAGCCCGCGCGGACCGAACCAGCCGACGAACGCCAAGGTCGGCCGCCTGGCGTGCGTCCCGAGCAGCGAAATGGCAACCGGCAGCATGCGTACGACTGTGAGGCTGAGGACGCCATACAGGGCCGCTCGCCAGGTGAGATCCGAGAGCACAGGTCCCACGATGGCCGCGCCGAAGACGATGAAGGTCACACCGTTGGTCAGCTCGCCGAGCTGGTCCAAGAGGTAGGTCGCCTCCCCCATGGTGTCACGCTGGAGTGCACCGAATACGAAGCCGGCGACAAACGCGGCGATGAAGCCGCTGCCTCCGAGCGGCGCCGCGAGCCCGTAGGCAAGCGCCGCGGTGGCTGCCGGCAGGATCTGGCCCCAGGCAGAGTCCATCAAGCCGTGCCGCCGCGCCAGCTTGACCACGAGCGCTCCGATGACGCCCGCGATCGCTCCAAAGAGAACGCCGTAGCCGATCGCCTCGACGACGAGCGCAAGCGCAGCATGGTTACTCGCCGAGCCGGTCTCGGCCTCGGCGAGCGCGAGCCCGATGAACAGCAGGGGCACACAGATCCCGTCGTTGAGCCCCGACTCCACGTTCAGCCCTTGCCGGATGCGGGAAGGAAGGCGCGGATCGGTCACGACCGCCTGCCCGAGCGCAGCATCCGTCGGCGCCAGGATGACGGCGAGAATCAGGACCTCGGCCCAGTTGAGCGAACCGAACATCGCGACCCCGAGCGCCCAGCCCGCCAGGATTGTCAGCGGCAGACCGATGCCGAGCAGCCGCGCGGGCACGGTGTACTCGCGTCGAAGCGCCGACAGGTCGATACGCGAAGCGTCGGCGAAGAGGACGAGCGTCAGCGTCAACTCGGCAAGGACTCGAACCTGCTCGCCGGTCGAACTGAGACCGATCCAGCCAAACCCTTCGCTCCCTAGGAGTAGACCCGCCGAGAGGAAGAAGATCGGCGCGGAGACCGGCGTCCCCTCGAGCCTGCGCGAGAGGCCGGCATACGAGATTACGATTCCTGCCGTCGCCGCGAGTGCCCACGAACTCACGTCGTTATCCTAAGAGTGAGCGAGTGCCGAGAGGTGACGCTAGGTCAGCTTGCCAATCTCGACTCGATGCTGTCGAGACGCTTGTCGAGATCGGCGATCGCGTGCCTTGTCCGGTCGAGCGCTTCGACGACTGTCTGCAGGTCACGCTGCCTCTGCGCGCTTTCTGACTCTTGCGCGCGTTGCGCCGAACGCTGAATCACGGTGCTGGTCACTCCGGCGGTGAGGAACGTGATGAATGAGATTCCGAGCACGAGCTCGACGCTGCCGACGATTCTCCCGAGATCGGTCGTCGGCACGACGTCGCCGTATCCGACGGTCGTGATCGTCTGGAGCGACCACCACGCCGCCAGTCCCACAGTTGGAAAGTCGTGCTCGTCGACGATCCGCATGAGGATCGCCCCGGCGAACGCCAGCCCCAGGAACGTGCCGGCCAGACCGAGTGTCAGCGATCGCGCGTTGACGATCCGCCGAGCCCGCCGCTCAACGAGAGCTGGCGGTCGTCCTCTAGGTCTCGGCTCGGTGTCAGTCATCCGTCGGCGCAAAGCGACTGGGTCGGCGACCCTTGCGACTGGATGATCCTAGCGAGGCGGTCGGCGCGCATTGCGCGCGCTACGAATCTGCGTCGGGGCTGCCAGACTGATGTTCGTGGAGGTTCGGGAGCTCGTGGTCGACGGGTCGCCGGCCGCGTATCGTGTCGCGGGCGAGGGCGAGCCGGTCGTGCTCGTTCACGGCCTCTCCGGTTCCTGGCGCTGGTGGGGGCCGGTGCTCGAACCGTTGACGGAGCGTCGCCGCGTGTACGTCCCTGAACTGCCCCGGCTCGGGCGGCGGTTGCCCGCGGCCGAGTTGACAGGGTGGTTCGGGCGTTGGCTGGACGCTGCGGGGCTCGAGCGTGTCGATCTCGTCGGTCATTCGCTCGGCGGGTTGATCGCGGCCGAGTTGGCGGGGGAGCAGCCGAGCCGTGCGCGTCGGCTCGCGCTCGTCGCCCCGGCCGGTATTCCCTGTGGGACTTCCCTGTTGAGTCGCGGCGTGCGGTTGGCCGGGACGCTGTACGACCTGAGGCGATGGTCACCGACGGTCGTCGGCGACGCGCTGCGCGCCGGTCCGCTCAGTCTGCTCCGTGGCGCCCTGTTCGCCTCCGAGCGAGATCTGACGGTGGACCTCGCGTCCATTCGCGCCGGCACGCTGCTGGTGTGGGGTGAGGACGATCGGCTCCTCCCGGAGCGGATCGCGGCGGAGTGGCTGCGAGTCCTGCCGGGCGCCCGCCTCGTCCGCCTCCACTGTGGGCACGTGCCGATGTGGGAGGCTCCGCGGGAGCTGGCGTCCTGCTTGCTCGCGTTCCTCGACGAGGAGGTCGCGAACGATCTCGGCGACGAGGTCGGGTCGCGTGTAGTGCGCCGCGTGCGGTTGACCGGGGACGACGACGAGCCGACCCTGCGGTAACAACGCCGCGGCCTGTTCCGCCCAGCTCTGTCCGACTAATGCGTCGTGCTCGCCGCGCACGACGACGGTCGGTTGCGCGATCCGAGGCAGGCGCTCCTCGATCCGGTCGGCGAGCGCCGAGCGAAGGGTCGTCAGCAGCGCCCTGGTGCCGAAGACGACATCGTCGCGCGCGGTGAGTGCGACCATCGACAGCGGTTCCCGCCTGGCGTCTCGTAGTCCAGCGAGGAGTTGGTGGCGCGAAGCGCGACGCTGCGGATCGACAGTCGGACCGATGAGCACCAGCGGTCCAACACGTTCCGTTCGGCGCATGGCGAGCTCCGTGACGACCTGGCAGCCCATCGAGTTCGCCACGAACGCGGGACGCTCGAGGCCGGCGGCGTCCAGCCAGCCCATGAGGGCGGTGGCGAGGTCGGAAATACCGAGCGGCGCGGACGGCCGCTGACTGCGCCCGTACCCGGGCAGGTCCGGTGTGAACACGGCGAAGGACGAGGCGAGCGCCTGCGCGAGCGGGAGCATGTACGTGCCCGAGACGCCGTACCCGTGCAGGAGGACGACCGGCGCTCCTTGCCCGACTACGCGCGCATGGACGTTCAGTCCGGATACGTCGAACGACCGGCTCTCGATTTCCATCGTGCCAACGAGACCAGCAGGGGTCGGCAGCAGCGTCATCCCAGAGGGATGATGCTGAGAAGACGTTGCTTTCAAGCTTCCTGCCGAAGTACGTCGAGCGACTGCGCAGACGACGGCCTGACCGCCTGAGGAGCATCCTCGGCGTAGAGGACGGTCGTCCCGGCGAGGAAGTCCTGCAGGGCGCGGCGCCGGTCGTCTACGAGCACCGGCAAGAAGCCCGTGAAGAGGAGAAGAATCGCGAAGCCGAGCCCGATCAAACGCACGAGCGAGCGTCCCAGACCCGGGACCGAGCCGGAACCGTCGACGACCCGGAGCTGCATGAGCCGCATCCCCGGCGTCTGCCCGGCCGTCGACCAGAACCCTGCGAAATACGCGGCTTCGAAGAGCAGGCCCGCGACGCCGATCCCCGAGCCGACGATCGAGGCCGGCCTGGGATTCCACACCAGCGATACGACGAACCCGACGACGGCGGTCACGGTCAGGAAGACCAGCGCCACGAGCGCGGCGTCGACGGCGAGTGCCAGGCCGCGCGTCGCAATCCCCGCGTAGGGGACGGACGGCGTCCCGCTCGACCCAATCTGTGACCGCGGCGATCGGCCGAACCAGCGTCGAGGCCCGCGCTCGATCGCATCGTCGAGTCGGCGTAGCCGCGCGCGGAGCGCGCCCGCCACTTCGTCGGCCAGCGATCGCGACTGCCCTTTGAGCGCGTCGCGCAGCTCGGCGCTGGACAGGATGTGCGTCAGCGCGCGCGTGAACGCCGGGCTGCGCACCATCTGGTCGGTGAGGTCGAGCGTGAGCTTGCTCTCCAGCGCGTCGGCCAGAATCCGCTCGAGCGCCGGGCTCTCCAGAACCTGCGCGACGAGCCGCTCCGCGTGGTCGGCCTCGCGCACGGACACGAGCTCTCCTTCGAGCTCAGCCCTCGCCAGCGCTTCGACGACGACCCGCTCGACGACCCGATGCTCGATGAGCGAACGGGCGACCGCTTCGGGCAGCGCTCCTGCAAGGACACCGTCGACCACCTGCTCCGCCTCGGGCGCCGCGAGCACGTCCTCGGCCACGCCCTCGAGCCGGCGGCGCGCACCGATCTCGGCGTTTCGGCCCGTCTCGGCGAGCCCTTCGGCGCGACCTCGAAACGGCGCGGCGAGCGGTGAGCGGGCGACGACCCGCGCTGGGAACAGCACCACCTTGCCCGTCGTCGCCCCGACCCGCCCGGCCGTCACAGCCAGCCCGACGGCGACGTCCCGCGCGTTCGTCACACGCTCTAGCCAGCCAGCTTGGAAGACGTGCGGCTACTGAGCGTGTTCGCCTCGCCCTCGGGCTGCGCTCGCTCAGGTTCCCGCAGCGGCTCTGATGGCTGCGCACGAGTAGGTGCTGCGCGGGCGGCCGCCTTCCCCGGCTTCTCGAGTTTTGCGAGGCGCCTCTCGAGCGCGGCCACACGGTCGTCGAGCGGATCGACTTTGCCCAGCCTCTTCGCGGCGTCGTGCAGAAGGTTGCCAGCGCCGTCTAGCGTCCCGGCGACGATACGACGCGGCAGAGAGAACAGCCCACGAATCACGTCTTCGCCGGCGTGGGCGATCTGCGAGATCACGTGTCTCGTCATGAGTCGTCCGCGCCATGCCGAGACGATAGCGCGCCGCGCGCACTTCGGCGAGATCAGCCTGTCCACGAACATCAGGGGAGCCGACAGACGATCCGGCCCTCGAACTCACTCCCCTCGGCGGCCGGCTCGGTTCGCGTGACGATGCAGACGCCGTAATTCGTGTTCACCGTGTCACCTGCCACGGGCAAACGGGGCAACTCGATCTCCTCGATCTCCTCGAGCGCCAGTCCCTCTACTGCAACGACGTACCGGTGCAACTCAGTTGCCATTCTCGGCGCGCCGCGAGACGACAGCATCATCCGCATGGGGTGAGGAGAGGCGGGGCGAGCTCGACCCGTCTAGGACGTCAGGCCGCTGATGCCGTTGCGGAGCAGCGACACGGCCAGCA
The DNA here is from genome assembly GCA_963779965.1 of uncultured Actinomycetes bacterium. Lineage (GTDB taxonomy): Bacteria > Actinomycetota > Thermoleophilia > Gaiellales > Gaiellaceae > 3-1-20CM-4-69-9. The sequence goes on from CAWAAP010000006.1 coordinate 17,777, forward strand.
ACACGACGAGCACGGCGGCGACCGTCCGAGCGTGCAGCTCGAGCCAGTGACGCGCTGCGCCGAGCATCCGGACGGTCCGGTCACGTGCGACGGCCAGCAGCACGAGTGCGATCGCGAGCGGGAGCAGGGACACGAGCGAGAAGAACAACCAGTTCACGATGTACTCGGTGGCGCTCGGGTCGGTCTCCGAGATGTCCTTGAGTGCCAGTGGGATGAACGCGCCCGGATTCGCGAGTGCGGCACCCGCGCCGATGATCGCAATCACGGGAGAGGAGGCGACCTTGCCCATTCGCGCGATCATGCCGGCCGTCTTCTGGGGATCGGCAGGTCGCCGGACCACCCGGGCGACGAACCCGAGGAGGAGGAGCGCCGCGACGATGTCGACGATCGCGACCCAGGTCTTCGGGCTCGACGGCTCGGACGACGCGGCGACGTCACCGAGCACGAAGGCTGCAACTACTCCGACGGCGAGGGTTGCCGTCAGGGCGCCGACGTAGAACCACAAGCCGGTTCGCAGCGGCCTGTCGCCGAGGACGAGCGCGAGCACCGAGAACGACAGCGTCGTCGGAGACAACATTGCGGCCAGGGCGATCAGCGCGAGCTCGGCGTCGATCCATCCCACGTCGTCGTCTCAGGTCGATTTCGGCCTGGTGCTACGCATGCTCGGACTGCTCCTTCGCCGCTCGCTTCGCTTCCTTCCTTGCGGCGTGAGCCTCCTTTTGCTCCGCGGCCTTCTCCTTCGCGTCGACGTATGACGTCGTCACGAGTTGCCTGCCGCCTGTCCAGCCGAATGCCCAGACGACCAGCACGATTGCGAAGATGATGTTCCACGACGTCGTAACCAGCTGCTGTGCGACGGAGTAGGCGGTGGCCTGCGTCGAGGTCGCGACCCCGCTGAGGGAGGCCACGTTGAACGCCTGAGTGACGCCTGCGCCGCCGGGTGTCACCGACGTCACGTTCGCGATCGAATTGCCGCCGCAGATCCGCATCAACGTGTGGAAGCTCACAGGGATGTCGTACGCCTTCAGAAAGACCGCCATGACTCCGAGGCTGGCGATCCAGCTCAGGAGCGACGGCAGAAAGACGCGGCCGAGGTACGCCCGCGGATGCGTAAGGATCCCTCCACCATCCTTCGCCTGGTCCCACCACTTCACGACTCGAGGCCACATCCTGCGCGCAAGGAGAAAGAGGAGGAAGGCGCCGCCGCCGATCAACACGACGGTCGCCCACGGATTCGTGTGGACGAACTCGAACTTGATGTCGAACGAGCCGCCGACGGACAGGAAGAGATAGAGATAGATGAAGATGCCGATCAGCGTGTAGAAGATCTTCTGGACCGCGTAGGCGCCGAGGATCGCCGCGAAGGTCGCGCTCGGCGATGATGGTGGTGAACATCAGCAGCATGACCAGCGTCCCGAGGTTGGCCGGCAGGATGCCGTTGAGCGCAACGGACGCCGCGTAGCACGCGAGGATGTCGAGCCAGCGGAATTCTCCCGGATACGCGAACTTGAGGATCGAGTACCAGCCAAATGCCGTCAGCGTCGTCTGCACGGTCTTCAGCGCGACCCCAGCGATGATGTAGCCGATCGAGATCTCGTTCAGCGTGTCCCAGAGTTCCTGGAACCAGCCCCTGATGTCCCAGCCGAGCAGGTTGGCCAGGGCGCCGATGACGAGGATCAGCACGACGAGCCCGAGCAGGCGCTCCCAGGCGGGTCGCTTCTTCGATTCCGCGGGGATGGTGGGGGCTGCGACGCTCATCTGCGATCGGATCGGGTCGAGGGTGCCGAACCTAACACCACGCGGGGGAGTCGGCGAGAGCAGTCGTCACGGCTTCGCTGTGACGCGTGCCGGGACTGCAGGCGTAAACGGGAGCAGCGCATCGTCCCCCGGCCGGATCACGCCGTAGCTCGACTCGGGAACCTCGTTCCAGGCTCCGGCGAGATCGCCTAGCGGCTCCGAGACGACGAGCCTCGATTCATCGGAGACCTGGTGCAGCACCGGATTGTCCGGGTGTTGAGCGCGCAGGGTCTTCACATCCGTGCTGAAGAAGAGCGAACGCGACTTGCCGGCGCTCGAGTACCTGAACGCCCAGACGCTCTCTCCGTCGGTTGTCGCGACGGTCATCTGGATCGGGTGCGCACTGCCGTGGCGCTTTCCGGTCGCTTCGATGAAGCCGACCGCGCGCTCCACTGCGCGCGGCGGATCTTCCTCGAGGCCGTACGTGAGCGCGAGGTGGAAGAACACCTCGCTGTCGGTCGTGCCCTCGATCTCGGGGTAGAGCAGCGGATCGACTTCGAGCGTGAGATCGCGCTTCACCTTGTTGAAGCTGTCGATGAAGCCGTTGTGCATCCATAGCCAGCGTGCCGTGGCGGAACGGGTGGCAGTTGGTTTGCTGCACGGGGGAGCCCGTCGAGGCGCGGATGTGCGCGAAGACGAGTCCAGACGAGAGGTGGCCGGAGAGCTCGTGCAGGTTGCGGTCGTTCCAGGCGGGCTCGATGCTGTGGAAGACGGCCGGCGTCTCCTGGGCCCCGTACCAGCCGACCCCGAACCCGTCGCCGTTGGTCTCCGTTGCGCCGAGCTGCGAGTGGAGGCTCTGGACGATCAGCGAATTCTTCGGCTTGTAGAGCAGCTCCTCGAGCAGGATGGGCGACCCCGAATATGCAAGCCAGCGGCACACGTCTCCCGGATTAGACCTGCCAGACCGGTCAGACGCATCATCCGCAGGGGATGAGCCGCGGCGCCCGATCGGCGCTGAAGTCCACCGATACGACCAGATCAGGGCAGATCTGGTCTGCTAAGAGACGACGGCCGTCGCCGCGACGGACGCCTCAGCTTCAGCTTCTGTGCCTGTTGGCGCGCGCCGTTGATGAAAGAGAAGGACGGCGAGCGCTCCGATGAGGAGATAGGCGGCGAGGATGATCAGCGACGGTGCTATGCGGTTGCCGTCGAAGTAGATGGTGTTCCGGACGACGGTCGTGCCGGCGCCTGCTGGGAGGTAGGGGCCGATCGTTCGCCAGAGCGTGGGCAGGTATGACGCCGGCACGGTCCCGCCCGAGCTGGGGGCTCCGAAGATCACGAAGACAACGACAACCACCAGCGTGCCTCCGGCACCAAGCACTGTTTGCAGGGCCGCGGTCGCGAAGGCGACAGCCATCATCACGAGAGTGAAGAGCGCCCAGAGCACGAGGAACTTGGAGGAAGGAATCGCACCCAGCACAGGCCCTGCGAGGGTGTCCGTGAGGAGCGCTCCGATGACGGCCGCGATAGCGAGCGATGCGAGACGCCTGCGTCGCGTCGACCGTCCGCCGAACGCCATCGCGATCGTCGATGAGAGGTAGCCGCCGATGATGAGGGCCATCACGACGAAGAACGACACCGCCCCGCTGGCGTCGCCCGATGGCAGCGGGTGAGCCTGAACGATCGCGATCTTCTGATTCAGCGCGGCCGCGGCCGCCGTGAAAACGGCACCAAGAGCAGAAGCGCCTGCATTGCCTGCCGCCGGAACCACGATCAGTTTCGCTCCCGCCGGCTCGGCGACGAGGGCGCCGTCGATCTTCCGCTGATCGATTGCGTTCAGCGCATCCGCCTCGCTCGCGTACTCCGTCGCTTTCAGCGAAAACTGCTTTCCGACGGCGACGGGCAACGGGGAAGTCCCGACGACGCCGAAGGCGACCTTGTGAGGCTTTGGATGGTGGAGAGCTCCGATGTAAGAGAACACGAACAGTGCCTGCACGAAGAGCACGACACCGATCGCCACGATCAGCAAAGGAATGCCGCTCAACTTACGCCTCTGAGGTTCGGCGCCGATGCTGTCGTGCGAGACGGTCTCACTCATCGTGACCTCCACTAAGCACTACGCGACCTCCGACTACGGGACCCTACTCCGGAGACCGCCGGTGGGGTGCGCTTCGCACGGTCGCTCTGGCCGGCATTCGATCGCTCCTCGAAGGGTCGGCTACACCTGAGTCCCGAGGGCGGTGCGTTCGGCCTGTACGGCGCGCTCGACGTTGCCGTGAACGTGATCGAGGCCGATTTGGTCGAGCACGCCGTCCGCGCGGAGCACTGCCAGGACCTGGGGTTTGAGGCGTGCGAGGCGGAGTTCGATCCCGTCGGCGGCGAGGAACTCGCGGATCTCGCCGAGCTTCGCCGAGCCCTGTGAGTCGACGAAGTTGACGCCCTCGAGGTCGAGCACGACCGCCCGAACTGGAGCCTCGCCGTCGACAACGCTGCGGATTCGGTTCTCGAGCGCCTCGGCGGTGGCGAAGAACAGCCCACCGTCGAATCGCAGCACCGCGATGTCCTCGAATGTCTCGTCGTCCGGATGTTCGTCGAGGTCGCGAAACACCTGCGTGCCTGGCTCCCGGCCGAGGAGCGGTATCGGCGGCTGCGTCGCCACGTAGATGAGCCACCCGAGCGAGAGCATGACGCCGATCAGGACACCCGCCAAGACGCCGGCCGAAAGCACGGCCACGATCGCTGCCATCGCGATCCAGAAGTCGACCCTGGTCACGCGGTAGAGGCGGCGCAACTCTGGAATGTCGATCATCCCGAACACGACCGCGTCGATGATGATCGCTGCGAGCACCGCCTTCGGCAAGTCCGAGAAGAGCGGTGCCAGCACGACTAGGGTCGCAAGCACGAGGCCCCCGGTGATCAGGGAGGCCACCGGCGTTCGCGCGCCGGCCGACTCGTTCAGCGAGCTCGCCGAAAGGCTGGTCGACACTGGCATCCCCTGGAACACCCCGGCCCCGACGTTGGCCATTCCCTGGGCCACCGATTCCTGGTCGACGTCGATCCGGTACCGGTGTCGTGTCGCAAACGAACGGGCGTCACCTGCGGTCTGCGAAAAGCCGATCAGGAGCAACGCCGCCGCCGCGATCCCGATCACCGAGAGGTTGTCGCGGACGAGGTCGAGAGCCGGAAGTTCGGGAGCGGGAAGGCCGCGCGGGACGTCTCCCACCAGCGCCACGCCGTGGGCGCCAAGGTCGAAGAGGGCAGATGCGAGCAGCCCCCCGACGACGAGCACTAGCGCACCCGGGATCGCGGGCGCGAGGAAGCGCACCAGTAGGATCACCGCGAGCGCCACAGCTCCGACGAGCAGGGTCACCCAGTGGATCTCGCCGAGTCCGCGCACCCACGACCCGAACTCCCGCCAGACGTTGTCGCCGTCGCCTGAGGTTCCGGTCAGCTTCGGCAGTTCGCCGACCGTCACGTCGATGGCGGCGCCCGCGAGGAATCCGACCACGACCGCCTTCGAGAGGAACTGGGCGATCCAGCCCAGCTTGAACACCGCCAGCAGCAGGAACAGGATCCCCGTCAGCAGCGTGATCGCCGCCACGAGTTGCGCCGCTTGGTCGCCGCCGACGCCGGTCGCGAGCACGGCGCCCCCGGCGACCGCGGCAAGAGACGAGCTCGGCCCGGTTGAGATCTGCCGCGAGGTACAGAAGATCCCGTAGATGAGGGCGCCCGCAGCTGCGGCGTAGAGACCGTTCTGCAACGGCACCCCGGCGATGCCGGCATAACCGAGGTCCTTCGGCACGATCAGGGCCGTCACCGCGATGCCCGCGGCGACATCGCCGCGCAGCCAGCGTCGCTCGTACCGTGGCAGCCACTCCACGATCGGGAGGAAACGCCTCACGCTCACACCAGCCATCCTCTCACGCAAACGTGGCACGCAGAGCGCCTGCGCCAATGCGATGATCGCGACTCGACGCGAACGAGGTGTGCATGACGATGCTGATCGGGTGGCGTGACATCAGGGACAGTCGGTCGGCAGTGACGCGGCGCGCCTCAACCGAAGCGGCGACGGCCCGATGAGCGACGTCGAGGTTCTCGGTCAGATCGGACCAGATGGTCCCGCGCTGCTCGTCCTGTACACGGGCGGAACCTTCGGCATGGGTCAGGACGCCGATGGCTCGCTCGTGCCGCTCGACCTGCGTGAGATCCGAGACCATCTGCCGTTCCTTCGTCGGCTGCCTGTCGCGCTGACCGTGGCGACGTTCCGCGAGCCAATCGACTCGTCAGCCATGCGCACATCAGACTGGCTCGACATTGCCGACGCGATCGTCACCAATGCGCCGGGACATGCCGGAGTGGTCGTGCTCCACGGCACCGACACGATGGCTTACACCGCGTCCGCTCTCAGCTTCCTGCTCGAGGGCATCGACATCCCGATCGTGTTGACCGGTGCGCAACGACCGGTCACCGAGCTGCGATCGGATGGCCGAGAGAACCTGGTGACAGCCCTGGCGATCGCTGCCGGGCACCTCCGCGGCGCTGCACTCGTGCCAGAGGTGACGATCTTCTTCTCCGACCTCCTCATCCGCGGCAACCGAGCGGTGAAAGTGCACGCCGACAGCTACCACGGTTTCGCGTCACCGAACCTCCCGCCGCTGGCGACCGCCGGCGTCTCGATCGACTTCGAGTCGACCTTGATCCGGGCCCCGAGCTGCCGGCCCGATCCGGCGCAGCGGAGGCATGAGCGCCGCCGTGACGGGGTTGCGGCTCCATCCCGGGATCGACGGGTACGTCCTCGGTGCGGTGCTCGCTCGGCCCGGTCTGCGCGGTGTCGTGCTCGAGGCGTACGGAGCGGGGAACGGCCCGACCGACAGTTGGTTCCTCGATCCATTGCGCTCCGCCGTCGATCGCGGCGTCACCGTTGTCGTCACCACTCAATGCCGCGCGGGTCGCGTGGTCGGGGGTCTCTACGCCACAGGTTCTGCACTCCTCGCCAGTGGTGCCGTCTCACACTGTCTGAACTGCCGGGCTCTGCCGATGCGCCGGACCCGAGGAACGCGTCGCAGTCGGTGTCTGTCTGAGATCGGGCTGCGATAGGCTTGGCGACCGGGACGAGGCAAGCGAAGGGGTTACCGAGACATCGTGCGAGCGCACCAAGCTGTTCTTCGCGGCATACGCCGGCGCGGCCGGGACCAACGACGATGACCCCGTGACATGAGCGTACGCGGCGCCGCGTTCCTCGGCATCGGCGCCATGGTTGGCGCCGGCATCTTCGCGCTTCTCGGCGAGGCGGGCGCGGTCGCCGGGTCGGCCGTCTGGCTGTCGTTCCTGCTCGCCGGGATCGTGGCCCTGCTGCTCGGCTACAACGTCGTCAAGCTGGGCGTCCGTTATCCATCCTCGGGTGGGCTGATCGCGTACCTGCTCGAGGGGTTCGGGAACGGGCGACTGGTCGGGATCGCCTCGTGGCTTGGCTACTTCGCGGCGATCGTGATCGTCTGCTCGATGGTGGCGGTCGCCTTCGGGAGCTACGCGACCTCGCTCTTCGTCGGCAACGACGCGGCGGCTGGCTGGGACAACGTCTTCACTTCGGGGATCGTGGTCGCGATGGCTGGGATCAACCTGATCGGTGCCCGCTTCGTCGACCGTGCCCAGTCGCTGATCGTGGTTGTCCTGCTCGCCGTCTTCGCCGTCTTCATCGCCGTCACCCTCGTCGACATCGACCCGCACCTGCTCGCCTTCAGCGGGTATCCGCCCGTCTCGGACATCATCGCCAGCGTCGCTCTCACCTTCTTCGCCTACCTCGGCTTCAGCGTCATTACCTTCGCCGTCGGAGACTTGCGCGATCCGGCCCGGGAGTTGCCGAAGGCGATGTACCTCGCACTCGGTGTCACGGCTACCACGTACGTCCTGATCTCGCTTGGCGTCTTCGGCACGCTGACCGTCACCGAGGTCGTCGGCTTCGGCGAGACCGCGATCGCCGAGGCGGCACGGCCGGCCCTCGGCGACGCCGGCTTCACGATCATGGCCGTCGCCGCCCTGCTGGCGACGGCGTCGTCGGTGAACGCGACGCTTTACGCCTCCGGGGGCCTGACGGCGATGCTGGCCGAGGTCGGGCAGTTCCCGCCCTTCTTCGGCCGGGGCTCGCGACTGGGCTCGCACGCAGGGTTGCTGATCACCGCCGCGATCGTGCTCGTCGTCTCCAACCTCGTCGATCTCTCCGCGATCGCGTCGGTGGGTAGCGCTTGCTCGTTGGTGATATTTTTGCTCGTCGGCATGGCCGGCTACAAGCTTCGGTCGACGACCGATGCGCGGGGCGCGATCATCCTGTTGGGGATGGCGGCAACCGCGATCGTGCTCGCGTTCTTCGCCGTCGACACTCTCCGCAACGCGCCCGAGACGTTCATCGCGATCGTCGCGATCGCTGCTCTAGCGGTGCTCCTCGACGCCGTCTGGAAGCACGTGCGCAAGGAGCCTCCGTCGACTACGGGTGCGCCACTGGCGCCGCCAATCGCGTCGTGATCAACGCAGCTCGGTTTCTTGTGACCGCGGCACTGGGCTTCGGCGCCGCACTCGTGCTGGTGTCGTGCGGAGGTGGGGACTCGACCGCGATCGGCACCGGTCTCACAGCCACGCGTTCGGTGCCGACACGCTCACTACCCACGGCGACCGCGCCAACGACGACCGACCGGCCGACGACGACCGCGCCGACGACGACCGCGCCGACGACGACCGCGCCAACGACGACCGCGCCGGCGACGACCGCGACGACATCACCGCGGATCACCGTCACCGAGGCCACGACGACCACCGTCACGGAGACGGCGGCGCCGACCACGACCACTACGGCGACGACGACTGCTGGAGTGAGTCCGGCGGCCGCCGCCGCAGCCGCCGCGGCCGCCGCTGCGAACAACGACGAAGAGACGACGGACTGGGGTTGGATCGCGTTCGGCGTGCTTGCGGTGGCGGTGCTCGCCGGCGGCATCGTCTGGTGGGTGCGGCGAAGACGTGCCGCTGCCGCCTGAGCGGAGCCCGCGCTAGTCGAGCATCCGCGCGGGCGAGTCGAACGCTCGCCGACGAGCAGGGGCTGCGGTCATCAGCCGGTCCCGCCACGCCGCCGCAGCAGCGACGGCGCCCCGGCAATCCCACGGAAGAGCAGCACGCCGCACAGGACGCCGAGCGCGATCGAGACGATTGCGCCGATCGGCTCGACGAGGTCGTCGATCCCGGCCGCGGCGGGGTTGCCGACGATTTCGGTCACTCCGATCAGCCCGAGCGCGCCCGGAACCAGCAGCCAGAACGCCGGCAGGAACGTGACCTGCGACGGCGGCCCGCCGGGCAGCCGTGCGACCGCGAGTGCGACAGGCGTCATCACGAGCGCCCCGAAGAACCCGCTCACCTCGCCGCCGACCAGGGCGTCGCCGATGACCTGCCCGGTCCACGCCGCGAGCAGGACGACCATGAGCCATCGCAGCGCCCCAGGTGGTGCGGAGAAGTACACGCCCGCGGCGACGCCGAAGAGGACGACGCCGAGCCACGGCGCCCACCAGCCGAGCAGGTTCGCCGAGGCGTCGCCGAGCACCGCCTCGCTTGGCAGCCCGACGAGCTGGGCTCCCGCGACGATCCCGAACGCGAGCAGGAGCATCTGGACCGCCCCGAAGACCAGGCGGCTCGCGCCGCCGACCATCTCACCGGAGGCCAGCTCGACGGTCGCTGTCGTCAGCACGCCGCCGGGCAGGAACGTGATCAGGGGAGCGATCAGCGTGCGCAGACCGGGATCGGCGGCGCCGTGCTTGACCGCCTCGAACGTGAGCGCCGACACGATCGTCGCCGCGAGGATCGGCGCGAACAGGGTGAGAGTCGGGCGTCCTCGAGCGAGCAGGACGAGGAAACCGACGAGCACGCCGAGGGCCGCCGCCGTCGCGACGTCGCGCGGGGTCGGCTGGAGGATGAGGCAGAGCGCGACGGTCATCGCCGTGTAGCCGAGGAGGGTGACGGTGGCACCGTGGCGCGGGGACATCGCACGGATGCGCTCCAGCGTCCGTAGTCCCTCCGACGGCTCGACGTCGCCCACGCTCGGCACGGTCGACGAGCTCGTAGAGCGCGGAGACCTGGTCGAGCCGCCACGCCTCGGTGACCTGCGGGATCGACTCGATCGTCGCCCAGTCGGCCCGCCCGAGTGAGACGATCAACGCGGTCGGCAGCACGAGGATGCGCGCGTCGTGTGCCCGGTTCGCCGCGGCGATCGCAGTCAGGCGCTCCTGCGTCTCGCTCACGGCCGCGCCGGAGAGGCTCAACGCGCGGCCGACCTGCAGGACAAAGGCGCGCAGCTCGTGATCGTGCGCACTCCCCGGCGGTTCGCCGTCAACCAACGTCGACGTACAGCACCTCGACCGCATTGTTTCCGTAGCCCAGCCGGTTCCAGGGTGGAACGTCTGGTTGGACGTTTCCAGCAGCGTCGGTTGCGCGGGCTCGCAGGCTGTGCCTTCCGACATCGGTCGCCTCCCAGGCGAACGACCAGTCCTGCCACTGGTACGGACCTTTCCCGGGATCGACTTGCGCCGGATGCCATTCTCCTTCGCCGGTGAGGCTGATCTCGACCTTGGTGATCGGCCCAGATCCGGACCAGGCCTTTCCGCGCACCGTGTAGGTTCCGGCGGCGATGGTCGCGCCGTGAGCGGGGTCGGTGATGCGCGCTCGCGCGCGCATCAAGGCGACGGGTTCGTGGGCTCGATCCGGCCACTCGTAGATGTAGTGACCCGTCTGGAACTCGCCGGTGTACGGCTCGGTCAAGACGTCGATCCGCTTCAGCCACTTCACGGAGGCGACGGCGTACCAGTGGGGCACGATCAGCCGGAACGGCGCCCCGTGGTCGAGGCCCAGCGGCTCGCCGTTCATCTCGTAGGCGATCAGGAGCTCCGCCGCTGGATCGGTCGCTAACGAGATGGGCAGCGAGCGCACGAAGGTCAGGTCTTGCTGGTTGGTCTCGGCAAGAACAGGTTTGAGGTGATAGCTGCCGTGGTCGGCGCCCTCGAACCGAACCTCGACGCCCTCCGCTGCCGGGTGTGCCAGCTCCAGCACGTCGTGCAGGAGCGCGCCCGTCCAGCGGGCGGTCGAGACCGCATAGTCACCCCACGGCTCGCCGACCGGTAGCGGTCTCGTCGCGAGACGGCCGTTCCCGGCACATTCGAGGGTGACCGCCCTTTCAGTCGCTGGCATGGCGCGCAGATCGTCGAGTGTGAGCGTGGTCGAGCTCTCGACGGCTCCGCCGATCTCGAGCGTGCCATCGTGGGTTGGCACCGCGAAGTTGCTGCGGACGTAGTGGAGCTCGGTGGGGGTGATGTCCCCGGCCAGTGCCTCCGGTGGCGCTTCTGCGTTGAAGGGTGCCGGGTTGATCATTTGCAGTGCGGCACGCGTCTGTTCGAGGTCGTCTGCTACTGCCATCTCCTAGCCTCCTCATACATGCGTTTAGCTCGCGGGCGAAGTATCAGTAGTCGGGATCCTGAAAGGTCGGCTCCCGGTCCTCGTTGAAGGCGCCGATTCCCTCGATGCGGTCGGGGTGGACAGCCGAGCGCCAGTGCGCCTCCATCATGATCGCGATCGCCTGCTCGATCGGCTGCCCCTCGCCCATGCGAACGGCCCGCTTGACCGCCTGCACGGCAGTGGGGGAGTTGCTCGCGATCTTCTCCGCGATCCGCTGGGCGGCATCCATGAGCTCCCCCTTGGGGTAAACGTCGTTGACCATCCCCAGCCGGTAGGCCTCCTGCGCGCTGATCGGATCGCCCGTCATCAGCATCTGCAGCGCCTTCCCCGGCGGGAGCAGGCGCGGAAGAAGGGCCGGGGAGCCCCCGCCGGCCGCGAGCCCGATCATCGACTCGGGCTGGCCGAAGGTCGCGTTCTCGGAGGCGATGATGAAGTCGGTGCTCTGGGCGATCTCCGAGCCCCCGCCGTAGGCGACCCCGTTGACGGCGGCGAAGATCGGCTTCCGCAACTCGCGCAGCGTGTAGAGCGTGCGATCGAAGTCCTGCCGCTGGCGCAGCCAGTCCTCCTTTGTCATGTCCTTGCGCTGGCGCAGGTCGCTGCCGACGGAGAAGGCGCGGTCGCCGGCGCCGGTTATGACGACGACGCGGATCGTCGGACGGACCGCGATCGTCTCGAGGATCTCCGTCAGGCGCGCGCCCATCTCGGTCGTGATCGCGTTATCTGCGTGCGGCCGGTTCAGGGTGATCAGCGCGACGCGCTCGCCCGCCACGTACTCGACCAGCACGGGCTGATCGGGCTCCGCGAGATCCGACGGCGGCGGGCCGAAGTCGAGCACCTTCCAGCGGTCGGTGCTTGTCGGGGTCGTTGCCACGTCCTCCTCCTCTCGATCTCTCAGGTCTCGAGCTCCGCCAGCCAGCGCAACGCCCGCAGGCCCGGCGCGAAGCAGTACTCGCCGCCGCGGGTGACGACGAACGGCGGCAGGCTCTCTAGCCGACGCCGGATCGGGCGCTGCGGAATCGTGAACACACCGGAGCCGTCGTTCGCCCCGACCAGTGGGTCCTTATCCGTCGGCGCGCCGATGAAGATGCCGTCGTTCAGCCACTGCGTCTTGACGAACTCGAACTGGCGCTTCAGGTGCGCACCCGCGAAGACGAAGATGATGCCCCGGTCAACGCCGTCGTCGTCGAGCACGCCGTCGGGCAGCATCGGGCCATAGCTCGTGCCGCGCCGGATCATTCGGTGGAGGCGAACGTCGACGCCTCCCTCGTCGTCGAATGCATCGCGAGGGTTGGCGCGACGCGCGTGTGCGCCGGCCGGGCACTTGAGGCCACGCAGATCGTCCCCGTAGCTGAAGTCGTTGTTGCGCTTCGGGTCGGCGCCAAGCGCGGGGTCGTCCTGCTCCGGGGCAAGCGCGAGCGGCGCGCCGCTCTGCCAGCGCCCGACCATCTTGGCGCCGAGCAGCGCCTCCTCCTCGCGGCTCGCAGCTTTCGCGCGGAGGTACTGCCGGTAGGCGGCGACCCGCGTGTGCAGCTTCCGGAAGACGACGTAGGTGCCGTTCCGGCCGAGCACCTCCGGAGTCGGCATCGGCGGCACGCTGCCGGTCTCGTCCGGGTAGCCGAGGATGATCTCACCGGCCTTGATCGGTCGCTCCCTCGGGTTCGAGCCGGGGATGCCGCTCCCCTCCACCGCCGGCTGCCCGATCCCGTCCTTGAAGCCGAAGGACGTGCGTCCCGTCGGGAGCTGGTAGCAGTCCTGCCGCCAGATCACCTCGACGCCAGGCAGGTCCTCGTGGGCCCGGCGTGCCCTCTCGACGACCGCCTCCAGCCGCTCGGCGTCCGGCGACAGCGCGGCCAGCGCGACGTGGACGTCCGGCGTACCGAGCGGTTTCTCCCACCGCGCGGGGCTGCTCTCGGCGACGTCGCCCAGCGCGGCCGCGCGCGCCGCCATGCCTTGCTTGAACTCCGGCGCGAAGCTGTCGAGCGAGTCCTGCGGCACGCCGAGGGCCTCGAGACCGTGATATGTGAAGGCGACCGTGATCCATGCGTCGCGCGCCGGGTCGGGTGAGGTCCGGCCCGAGTCGACCACGGGGTGCAGCCGCCGCACGAGCTCCCGGCCCGCTCTGCGGTCGTCGATGCGGAGGAGGAGGTACCTGCCGACGTAAGGGGACGGTCGTTCGTGCAGCGCTCCGCTCTGGATGTCGTCGAGCTCGAGCTTGATGCCCTCGGCAGCGGTCAGGGTGTCCACGGGCCTCCCATCGTCAGAGGTGCTCGGGAGGCTCCGGGGGCTTCGGATTGGGCGGTGCCAGGTAGGGAAACGTGTGCGACGCCGGCGCCGTCGCCTGATCGACGCCGTCGCGGATGACGGGCCCGTTCCCAGCGTTTACGAGCAGCGTGAAGATGGTGTCCATCACGTCGTCGTTCGGCGCCCGTCCACCGCAGGTCTCGTGTGCGCGGCCCTCGCGGGTGGCCCGCTCGATCTCGAAGAAGGAGCCTTGGTCTGCGTACGGCTTGGTGACGTCGACGACGAGGTAGTCCGCGAGCACGAGCCCTGTCAGCGGGTGTATCCCGTTGCCGTCCACGGGCCAGTCGATCTTCCCGTCGAGGCCGTCCCAGAAAGCGAGGTTTGCGTTCAGCCGTGCGCGATATGCGCCCACGTATCCCTCGGCCAGGTGGAACGCGTCCTCCATGTTGTAGAGGTCGCGAATCTCGAGGTCGCGGTTCACCGGGTCGAACTGCTTTGGCGCCAGCATCAGGTTCTTCACCTCGGGCCTGCCCACGCGTTCGATCCGAACGTTGAGCTTGCCTCGCGTCAGGGTCTCCGCCACCACCCCGACAAGCTGCACACCGTTGAGGACATCTGCGCAATCGAACTCGACGACGAGGCTGAGGACGTTCTTGCCGTCGAGGTAGATCGCGCCCGGATCGGTGAACGCGAGCTTTCCTGTCGCGATCGTCTTCAGCGCGGCGGGAGCATCCATGATGAACGGATCCCAGCGTGGCCCGGCGAAGACGCGAATGCCATCGGCCGAACCGCCTCGCTCGTCGTTCACGCTGAAGGAGACCGTCTCGCCTCTCGGCGTCGTGCACGTGCCCTCTTGTGCAACTGATTTTTTGTCGTCGCCGGTAGGGGCCGAGAACACACAGTCGAAGACGAGCTCCTCTTCGGCGACGGTGAACGGCGCCGGGTCGTTCGCAGCGCCCGGTGTGAGCGGCCGCAACCGGAACCGGTAGACCAGCCCGTCCGAGAACAGGTCGGACGGCTGGGCGAACGGCAGCGTGTTCATGACGAGGACGAGCCGGCCGGACCGCTCTGGGCTGGGGAACGCGTACACATCGGTGATGTCCGCGATCGGCTCAGCTAGAGCCCGCGGTCCCGAGATGTGATCCGACATCGTGCCTCTCTCCGGTCGTCGCCGGTGCCTAGTCGGCTGCCTCGTCGAGCAACGGCTTCAGGGCCGGCTGTTGCAATGCGGCTCCGGCTTCCGGATCGTCGAGCACCTGCTGGAATGCCTTGTTCACACGCTCAGCCTTCCGGATCTCTTTCACCGTACCGCCGTAATTTCGTGCGTAGGCAGCCGCCGTTTCCTGGGCGCCCAGGACGAACGCCTGCACCGCCGCCAGGTCTGGAAGCCCTCCGTACCCTTCGACGTGCTGGAAGATCGCGTCGAAAAGCGCCAGCGTCGGCCCCGACGTGAAGAAGTCGTCCATGTAGGCATCCCACGGGCCGTCGAAGCTCGTCGCGAACAGCAGCCGCGTGTCGTCGTCGAAGAGCACGAACCTCGCTTCGTGGATCGTGGCGATCGCCATGTGGTGCTCACCGGGCCGGTAACCGGGATGGTCCTGAAGCGCCCGGAGGGCTTCCCGCAAGTCATCTCCATGGCCCGGCGTGACATGGAAGAAGAGACTGAACTCGCTCGTGGGGCCGGCGCTGACCCCCGGCCGGGATGTCTGTGATGCCTCTGTCGCCATTCCATCCTCCTATCGATACAGCGTCTCCAAGAGACCCGAAGTCAGTCCCGAGTGTTCCACCGCTTGGGGGAACGAGCATCGTTCGATGTGGATGAGGAGCGCGTCAGGCGCACCGTGCAGACGGCGTTCCAGGGGCCCAGCTCTACGAGCTGAAGTCATCCTTTTCGGGCGATGCGCTTCCTTCTAACCGACCGCGATGCTCGTCGGAAGGACGCGGTGCCACCGAAGACGCTGACGGATCAAAGGAGGAGAGCGGACGTGACTGAGCTGATGGAGGCAAGCGAGCGCGAGCACCAAAGCACCGGCTGGATCGCCCAGCCTCAGCGCGCTGCGCTGGCTATCCGAGCTCGAGAGTTGAGCTGACATGGCTTCCGCGACGAAGACTCCCGGGCTTTCGGATGCCCAGCTGGTCGAGTTCCTCGGGCTGACCAAGAACGCCGACAGCGTCGAGTTGAAGCTGACGGTGCCGTTGTCGGATCGGAGCCGTGCGGGGGCAGCGCTCGGCGTCGATCCCCTTGAGGGCCAAATTCGCCAGGTGTACTTCTTCGACACGCCCGACCTGACACTGAACAAGCACGGTGTCGTCGTTCGTGCCCGCCGTGTGCAGGGGCGGGGGGATGACTCGGTCGTGAAGCTGCGCCCTGTCGTTCCGGAAGAGTTGTCGCCGAAGTTGCGTCGCTCGCCGAGCTTCGGCGTCGAAGTCGACGCGATGCCGGGCGGCTACGTCTGCTCTGGCTCGATGAAGCACGCCCTCGGGATGACCGACGTCAGAGACGTAGTGACAGGCAAGCAGTCACTTCGGAAGCTCTTCTCCAAGGAACAGCGGGCGCTGTACACCGCGCACGCTCCGGACGGGCTCGAGTTGGAGAACCTCTCGATTCTTGGCCCGATCTTCGTGTTCAAGCTGAAGCTGGTACCCGAGGGGTATCGCCGTCGGCTCGTCGCGGAGCTGTGGATGTATCCAGACAACTCGATGATTCTCGAGTTGTCGACAAAGTGCGCGCCCTCGAAGGCGTTCCAGAGAGTTGCCGAGCTGAAGGCGTTCCTGACGCAACGCGAGATCGACCTGTCTGGCGACCAGGAGACGAAAACGAAGAAGGCCCTTCAGTTCTACTCCAAGCAACTGCAGGCCGAAGCAGCCGAAACGTCCACGTCAGAATGACGCCGACCGTCCGGTGGATCGCTTGTGACTGACGGCGTGCTGACGGCCACTCCTGAAGAACGAACGGCCAGCCCTCGGCTCCCGTTCTTGCTTGCGGCGGCGATGTTCGTTCTGGTCGTGGACACGTCGCTGATGAACGTCTCGATCGCGTCGGTCGTCGAGGATCTCGACACCACCGTGAGCAGCGTGCAGGCCTCCATCGCCTTGGAGGCACTGGTGTCGGCTGCGTTCATCCTGATCAGCAGCAAGGTCGGCGACCTGATCGGTCGCAAGCGGGCCTTCGTGCTGGGTCTGTTGGGCTATGCCATCGGAGCGCTGGCCATGACCCTTGCCCAGAGCGTGACTGCGATCATCATCTTCTGGGCGATCATCGGCGGCCTCGGCGCGTCGCTGCTGCTGCCCGCGATGCAGTCTCTGATCCACGGGAACTTCGAGGGCGCTGCTCGGACGAAGACGTACGCGCTGGTCGGGGCCGCTGCTGCGATCGCTGCCGGGGTCGGACCCCTGCTTGGCGGCTTCGTGACCACATACCTCTCGTGGCGTGTCGGCTTCGGGCTCGAGGTCGTGGTGATCGCGATCGTGTTGTCCCAGATCAAGCTCGTCCACGACGTCGCATACACGGGGCCGAGGCAGATCGACATCGTCAGCGCAATCCTTTCGGTGGTCGGCATGGGCGGCCTTGTCCTGGGCATCCTCGTCTGGCAGGAAGGCGGCGAGTACGTCGGATTGCTGATCGCAATCGGAGCCGTCGGGCTGGCGCTCCTTGCCTATTCGCTCGTGCGGCGCAAGCGGGCAGGGAAGCCGACATTGATCGACCCTGGGCTGTTCAGGTTCCCGCACTTCACGACCGGGATTGCCGGCCAGTTGCTGCAGAACGTCACGCTGGGCGGCGCGATGATCGCGCTCCCGATCTTCCTCCAGATGACGCTCGAGTACAACGCGATGAAGACGGGCTTGACCCTCGCGCCGCTCTCGCTCAGCATGTTCGCCGTCGCGCTGCTCGCCGGACGCAAGGCGGGCGGCCGGCGCCCGAGCGACATTGTCCTCGTCGGATTTGCTCTCTGCACGGTCGGACTGGCGCTGATCATTCCGCTCGTGCCGCGAACCCATTCGGGCTGGGCCCTCTTCGTCCCGCTGCTGATCACAGGCTCGGGGCTCGGCCTCCTCGTCTCGCAGCTGAACAACTACACCCTTTCCCCGATCGAAGAGGAACGCGCGAGCGAGGCAGCCGGAGTGAACTCCGCGGCGGGCTCCTTCGGGCTCTCGTTCGGACTCGCGATGGCCGGCGGCATCATGCTCGCCTTCCTCGCCTTTTCGTTCACCAACCAGGCCGAAGACAGCGCGATCATCCCACCTGCCCAACAGCAGCAGATCGCAGACACCCTGGAAGACGAGGCAGAAGTGATGAGCAACGCACAGCTCGAACCCTTGCTCGCCGACGAACCCGAAGACGTGCAAGCAGAAGTCCTCCGCATCAACAAGCACGCGCGAGACCGCTCCCTCCAGGTCGCCCTCCTCGTCCCAGTCATCGCAAGCCTGATCGGCCTCCTCAACGCCTTCCGAATGAGACGCCTCCCCGACCCCACCCCGGCCAGCATCGAAGGCGTGGCGCTCGGCTAGCGTCGCCGTTTGCGCCCGTCCGCTCTGCTCCACAAATACTCCATCCTTGCGCTCGACGATCGGGCACGGGCGTGCGGCAATTCCCCTGATCGTCATCTGCCAGTGTGCGGTGGCGGGGCGGGTAGTTGCACCGTGAGAGCTGGCAACCCGCGACGCGCCGCGATTTCATGCTCTCGGGATGAGGAAAACGGGTCGCCGCTGCGCTTGTCTTCCTGAACCGTCCTAGGCGAGACCGCCAGAAGACGCTCGAAGAGAGGTGCGAGATGAAAACCGTCGTGACCAAGTCATGAGCGAGAGATCCCTGGACGAACTCGGCCCCGTCGACTACGTCATCGTCGAGTTCCCCGCAGGAAAGAGCAACTTTACCGGCGAGATGGCGCAGGAGCTGCTGGCGCTCGTCGACGCCGGCACGATCCGCGTGATCGACATCCTGATCCTGACCAAGAACGAGGACGGCTCGGTCGACGCGATCGAGCTCTCCGACGTCGACGAGCTCGGCGAGCTGCAGGCGCTCGAGGCCGAGCTGGCGGAGCTCTTGGCCGAGGAGGACGTGGTCAACCTTGCCGCGGCGATGGACCCGGGCAGCACGGCCGGCGTCCTGATCTACGAGAATCTCTGGGCGGCACCGTTCGCCTCAGCAGCCAGGCGCTCGGGCGGGCAGCTGATCGCGAACGGACGGATACCGATTCAAGCCATCATCGCCTCGATCGAGGCCGACGAAGCACTCGCAACAGAAGGAGTCTGAAATGCCACTCAGAGCAGCGCGCGTGGGACGAGTAGGCGTGATCGGACACCCGGTAGCCAAGACGGCGGTCGTCGCAAAGGCCGTATCACCGGGTCCCTCTCCGGTCGCGAAGACCGCGGTGGTCGCCGCGGCAGTTACGCCTGGACGGGGTGTCGGGCGACGGCGGCGACGGATCTGAAGCCGGGACGACAGCCGGCTCTGGCGCACTCACTCAGTCGCTCCGTTCAGGAGTCGTCCGACTGAAGTCCGTCTCAGCTCATAGCGGCGAGCCGCAGAGCCGCTGCCACGGCTCGGTATCGTCGCGCGCATAGCCATAAAGCTCCATCGGTGCTCCACGAGGTGGAGGTTCGGCCCGTGCTGGCGAGTGCAGAAGGCGCTGGACGAGCAAGGAATCGCGTACGAGGTCGTGAAGGGGCCGGCGCGCCCAGGTAAGCGGGCAGACCTGCAGCGGCTCTCTGGGCAGAAGCTCTATCCCGTGATCGAGTTCGAGAATGGCTCGATCTATCGTGAAGAGTCGAAGGACATGGCCGCGACGATCCGTGCTGGGAAGCTCGACGAGAAGCGGCGCGCGGCCACGATGTAGGCCGCATACCAGCCCGACTATGATGCACCGGCGAGGTCGCCGGTCAGGCTAGAGATCCGGATGCTTGGGTCGCCAGAGTTGAGTCGCGTAGCGCTGGTCGGCGCCACCGGATGGGCGCTCAGCCGCTTCAACGGCTCCGGGGGGGCGTGCGGGTGGTACGACCAACGGTAAGACTCGCTCGTGGTGATCTGTCGGCGGAGCGGACGCTCGCGCTTTCCAGTGCCCCCGCCAGTTGCTGCCCCTCCGCCGAGATCGCAGCTATCGTCGTCCCGTCGTGGCGGATGCCGGCACCGGACAGTCCGAGGAGCTACTGCTTGCCGTGACCAGCCGGTGACCCTGGATCCCACGAGCGGTCCGGGTGCCGACCGCGACGCCAGGCGGAGGCGCGCAAAGGACGAGTCGGAGCCGTCTCGTGGCAGTGCGGGGCTGGCTGAGTAACCGAGCCAGCAATCGCTTCGCCCGGCTCGCTCTCCTCTGGTTTCGGCGCTATTCCGAGGCCAGCCGTAACTCGGGCGCGGCAGCGTCCGCCTACATCACGCTCTCCGTGCTTCCCGGCGGCGCTCGTCGTCATCGGCGATCTTCAACCTGGCCCGCGACGACGAGAATGCATTTGCGGACCGGTTGATCACGCATATGAGATCTGAACGGCTCGACGGCGAGCCTCGTCCGGGATCTGTTCGGCACGACCTCGAACAACCTGCTGGCGGCCTCAGTCGCGATCGTGATCGGCTTCCTGGTCTGGGGGCTCTCGATCGGTCAGCTGTACCAGGGCCTCTATGCGCGGGCGTGGCGCATCCACGTGGGCGCTGCGGCTGACCAGGTCCTGTTCGCGGTCTGGTTCTTCGTCTTCAGTGGGCTTCTCGCGTTGATGATGGTTCGGCGTCGGAGCTCCGAGCCGAGGGGTGGCTCTGGCTGGTTCCGGTGTGGATCGGGGCTCGACGATCTTCTGGCTCTGGACGCCGCGCTTCCTGCTGCACCGGCAGATCTCGATTCGCTCACTTCTGCCCGGGGCGCTGCTTGCAACCTTCGTCGTGGGGGGCACGATCGGCACCTCGCCGCTCTGGATAGGGCCCACGTTGAACGAGAACGCGAAGGCATTCGGCTCGTTCGGCGTTACGATCGCTCTCTTCGCGTACATCCTGATCGTCGTGACCATCTCGATGATCTGCGGCGTCTTCGCACCTGTCTGGGCCGAATGGCGACACGGCGCAGACTGTGAGCGGCCCCGAAGACGCAGCACCGACCAGCGCACCTTTGCGTTGTCCGGGCGAGCGTAGCGGAGTTCGACTCACCTTTTCTCACCTTTTCGGGTCAATTACGCGCCCGGCCGTCCAGGTCGGAGCACGGAAAAGGCCCCGTTTCCGGGGCCTTTCTCGAAGCCCTCTTCCGGACTCGAACCGGAGACCCCCTCCTTACCATGGAGGTGCTCTACCAACTGAGCTAAGAGGGCGAAGCCGCTAGGTTAGCCGCTTTTCCGGAACGAATCCGCAACGGGAGCGCGGCTCCTACCACTCCGCAGGAGCCGCGCCCACGCGTTGGCCCCTAGCCGCAGGTCAGGCTCGGCCGGTCAAATGAGACGGTGAGATCACCGTTGGCGTTCCACGTCTCGTGCATCACTTCGTGGTACGCGATCGTGCTGCCGTCTGAGCCCGTCACGTGAATCGACCCCGTGAAGGTGTCATTCGCGTTGCGCTCGTTGACGTTGAAGTTGCCCCAAAAAGTCGAGTGACCGGTGTAGACAACTCCCGTTCCCTCATCGACACCGGTGACCCTGTCCTCCTCGGTGAACGTCCCCCAAATCTCGTCGCCGCCCGGGAAGAACGTGACGTGCTGGACGATGTTGCTCGTCTCTGTGAGATCGATCACGTTGCCGGTGCACGGGTTCGTGTCGGTCGTCGTCTGGACGCCGTGGAAGTTGTCGGTCTGCGTGACGGTATGACCCGTTCCTCCCGGCGCTGCAACGGCAGAGCCGACGGTAACCAACGCTGCGGCAATGACGGCGAGCACCGTCGCCAGAACTGCTTTCGGCATAAGACTCCCTCTACTCGGTTGACTACTTACGACGCGAACGAGCTTCATGGATAACGCATCGTGCAACCGGGATACGCGACTGCAATGGTCACTTAACCTCTGTTAACGGCTGCTTAATCTGTTTGAGCTGCCGCTTAACCTCTTTGCGGCAGCTGAAACGATTGATCGTGATGGGCCCCCGCGGCCGCGCCTTCCTCGGGTCCGTTTCGCAGCAGCGTTCGGAGCCAGCCGATATCGGACGCTGATTGTGAAGGCCTCTTCCGGACTCGAACCGGGAGCCCCCTCGTTATTGCCACGAGGGCTCAGCCCGACCGTCGTCTCTCTCGCCGAGCCGACGTAGCATCGAGTCGGCGCATCGGAACTGGGGGCGCGGGGTATAGGGATCTGGTGTCGAGACGCAGCGGACATCGGCCTTGTCGCGCGCCCGAGCGTTTCCCTCTGCGGCTCCAGGTCAAGCGATCTGAAGGGGAGGGTCTCATGCAACAACGTCTGACGTTGCGACGACCGCGTTCGTGGCTGGTGCTGCTCTCCGCCGCGGTCGGACTAGGACTTCTCGCGGCGCCAACCGCGAGTGCGATTACATCCGCTGAGTGCGACGCCCGGGTAAACGACACCCCGAGCAAACTCGTGGAGTGCATCCAAACGGCTGATCTCTGGGATCACATGAAGGCTTTCCAGGAGATCGCGGATCAGAATCCGGGCCCCGATGGACACGCGTCGCGCAACTCCGGTGAGCCGGGCTACAAGGCCTCGGCGGATTACGTCGCATCGAAAATGGAGCAAGCCGGATACGACGTCACACTCCAGAAGTACAAGTTCTTGTACTACGCGTTCACCGGGATTCCGTCGTTCAACGAAGTCTCGCCGACGCCGAGGACATACATGCTCAACGTCGACTGGGGTCCGGGGCAGAGCACCGGTACCGCGGACGCTCTCATTCAGCCCGCCGGCGGCATCGTCATTCCGCCCACCGATACGCCCAGCTCCACCAGTGGATGCACCGCGGCCGACTTCAACAGTTCGATGCAGGATCGGATCGCGCTCATCCAGCGTGGCGGCTGCAACTTCGGCGTCAAGGTCCAGAATGCCCAGGCAGCCGGGGCAAAGGGCGTGATCATCTTCAACGAAGGAAACCCCGGCCGCACGGATCTGTTGGTCGGCAGCCTGGTCGATGCCGCGGGGAATCCAATCGTTCCGACGATTCCGGTGGCGTTCACGTCAACTTCGCCGACGGCGTGAACCTGCTCGATCAATTTCAGCATGGGACGCCGCCGGAGATGAACATCAGCATCGCGGCGATCGTCGACCCAAACCGGGACGACTGGAACGTCATCGCGGAATCCAAGGGCGGTGACAAGAACCACGTCGTCGTCGTCGACGCCCACCTGGACGCCATCTACGGCGCAGGCATGCTCGACAACGCCTCCGGCTCCGCGACCATTCTGGACGTCGCCGAGAAGATGAAGAACGTCGAGCCGCGGAACAAGCTGCGGTTCATCTGGTTCGGCGGCGAGGAGCTCGGCCTGTTGGGATCGGCCTACTACGTCAACAACCTGAGCTCGTCGGAGCTGAGCCACATCGGCTATGACCTCGATGCCGACGTGACGGCTACGCCCAACTACACGATCGGAGTGCTCGATCCGGCCGGGCCAGACCTGTTCAGTGGAGTCAGCACGAACACGTTCCCGAATCGGGTGTACAAGGCGTCGACGGTCGCACGGGATCAGGCGATCGCGTACTTCGACTCCATCGGGAAGAACCACGAGCTGTTCTCGCCCCAGGGAACCGATGCGTTCAGCTTCAACGCCGTCGGAATTCCGGCCAGCGGCCTGCTGACAGGGCAGGACTGCTGCAAGAGCCAAGACGAAGTCGATCTGTTCGGCGGCCATCTCGGGAATTTCGAAGGCAACATCCCGAGCTTCGACGGCGGCTGCGTCGACAACGCGTTCCTGTGGTGCGACAACCTGAGCAACAACGATCCAGACGTCCTCACGTTCATGTCGAAGGCATTTGCGACGATGACCGTGCAGATGGCCTTCGATACGAAGGTGATGTCCGCCAGCAACAACGCGGTCTACAACAAGAAGTTGCCGATCGCCGAGGAAGTCGGCCGGCACACTGTGGCGAAATAGCCCGTTGGCGTGGCGCCGGGCGCAAGTCGTCCGGCGCCACGCGATCGCCACCGTGCAAGCTGCGGTGCTACTTCTCAGAGCTCTCTTCCGGGCTCGAACCCGAGACCCGTCCTTACCATGGAGGTGCTCTACCAACTGAGCTAAGAGGGCGAGCGACCTCGTACTGTAGGCCCGCATGGAGCCGCGTGTTTCCGAGGGTTACGTCGACTTTCGCGGTTACCGCACCTGGTACCGCGTCGCCGGCGACCTCGGATTCCGGGGCGACGCCGCTCCTTGCTTTGCACGGCGGCCCGGGCTCCACGCATCACTACTTCGCTCCACTCGAGGGGCTCGCGCCGGAGCGGCCGGTCGTCCTCTACGACCAGATCGGCTGCGGCGGCTCGGACCGGCCGCAGGACATCGAGTGGTCGGTGGACGTCTTCCGCGAAGAGGTGGACGCGGTGCGGTCGCAGCTGGGTCTCGACCGGATCCATCTGCTCGGGAACGTCCTGGGGCGGCATGCTCGCGCTCGAGCACGTGCTCTCGGGTGCGGAAGGGATCGTCGGCCTCATCCTCAGCTCGACGCTCGCGAGCGTGGATCAGTGGGCGGCCGAGCAACTTCGTCTTCGCAACGCGCTTCCCGCGGACGTCGTGGAGGTCTTCGAGCGTCACGAGCGCGCCGGCACGTACCACGATCCGGAGTACGACCAGGCGATGGAGGCGTACTTCGATCGTCACTTCTATCGAGGCCCAAAGCCGCGCGCGGAGCTCGAGGCCATGAACGCCGGCAAAGCCGTCGATGTCTACAACGCGATGCAGGGACCAAACGAGTGGACCGTCACCGGAGCCCTCCGCGGCTGGGACGTCCGCGACCGTCTCGGCGAGATCGACGTACCAACGCTAGTAATCCGAGGCCGTCACGACATGAGCACCGACCCGATCTCGGCCACGCTGGTGAACGGCATCAAGGGCGCACGAGAGGTAGTGCTGGAAAACAGCTCGCACACACCAGTCCTCGAGGAGACCGAGCAGTACCTAGACGCAATCAGCGAGTTCATGAAAGAAGCCGAAACGCATTGACGGCGAAGCGGCGGGCTCTGCCCGCCGCGTGAACCGCACCGGAAAACCGAACGCTGGGAAATCATCATGGCCGCGAAGCGGCCGGATTTCCAGCGTTTGAGCGGCCGGATTTCCCAGCGGAGTGGGGGCGGGAGGATTCGAACCTCCGTAGGCTGAGCCGACGGGTTTACAGCCCGTTCCCTTTGGCCACTCGGGCACACCCCCGGGGAGAGAAGCGATTGTAGCCTTGTAGCTCGTGGAGCGCTTTGACGTCGCGATCGTCGGGGCGGGGCCGGCGGGATCCACGGCTGCCTACCGTCTTGCTCGTGCTCGCGCGCGCGTCTTACTAATAGACAAGGCGCGCTTCCCGCGGGACAAGCCGTGCGGAGGCGGGCTCACGACGCGGGCAGTCCAGCAGCTGCCTTTCTCGGTCGAGCCCGTCGTCGAGGACAGGATCACGCGCGTGCGCTTCCGGCTGCGTTACGGGCGGAGCTTCGAACGCGAATCGACACGCGTGCTCTGCCTGATGACGCAGCGCCGCCGGCTCGATGCGTTCCTCGTCGAGCAGGCAGTCGCAGCCGGCACCGAGTTTCGCGACGGCGTTCAGGTCACGATCGACTCCGAAACCGAGTTGCGTGTCGACGGGAAGCCGGTCGAGGTCGGCGCCTTGATCGGCGCGGACGGCGCGAACGGAATCACCGCTCGATCGCTTGGCCTCGGCGGCGCGATCGTCAACGGCATCGCCCTCGAAGGCAACCTTCCCTACGAGGAGCTCCCGGCGGCAGGGTGGCGTGGGACGTTCGTCCTCGAGCTCAGCGCTGTGCCCGGCGGCTACGGCTGGATCTTCCCGAAGGGCGACCACGTCAACGTCGGCGTCGGCGGCTGGGGCCGCGAAGGCCCGCAACTGCGCCGCCACCTCCGTGTCCTTTGCGACCACTACGGCATCGAGCTCCGACGGCTGACGGATCTCCGCGGGCATCGCCTGCCCATGCGGCAGCCCGGAACGGTGCTCGCACGTGGTCGTGCTCTCGTGATCGGGGACGCTGCAGGGGCCATCGATCCAGTGTCGGGCGACGGCATCTACGAAGCGCTCGTCACCGCCCGGCTCGCTGCGGAGCACACGCTCGCGCTCCTCGACGGCGCCGCCGAGACCCTCGAGCCCTACGCGTCGGCGGTCCGGCGGGAGCTCGATCCGCTCGCCTCGGCCGGTTGGAGCGCCAAGGTCGCGCTCGACCGGTACCCGCGCGCGGTTTTCGCGCTCCTGCGACTCCCGGTCACGTGGCGGGTGATCGAGAAGCTCCTGCTGGGCGAGGTCTCCCACCCCGGTGAGGCCCAGGGCGCAGGCGGACGAGCGATGCAGGTGATCGAGGGTCTCGCCCGCCTGGCACGCAATCCCCGCACGTCCATGGCCTAAAGCGCCTCGATAGACATGCCGATGCCCATGGAGGCCCGCCATGGAGCTCAATCCCCTGCTCAAACGCGCCGTTGAACTCGGTGCCAGCGACATCCACCTGAAGGTCGGCCTCCCGCCGATCCTCCGGCGCGACGGCGCGCTCAGCCCTCTCGACGAGTACGCGATCCTGATGGACAAGGACATGGACGCGTTGATCGAGGTCGTGGGGGCGCGCTCGCCCGAGCGCCTCGAAGCCTTCAAGCAGACCGGTGACCTCGACATCGCGTTCCAGGACAGCGACCTTCCTCGGTTCCGCGTCAACGCCTTCAGGCAGCGCGGGCATATCTCGTTCGCGTTTCGCGTCATCCCGAAAGGAATCCCGACCTTCGAGATGCTCGGTTTGCCGCCCGGCGTCCAGAGGCTGGCGGACGGGCATCGCGGGCTCGTGTTGGTGACCGGCGCGACGGGCTCAGGAAAGACGACGACGCTCGCCGCGATGATCGACTACATCAACAAAACGCGGAAGCAGCACATCGTCACGATCGAGGACCCGATCGAGATCGTGCACAGCGACCACTCGTGCATCGTCAACCAGCGCGAAGTGGGACTCGACACACCGGACTTCATGGGTGCCCTGCGACGGGCGCTCCGCCAGGACCCCGACGTGATCCTGATCGGCGAGCTGCGCGACGCGGAAACGGCGCAGACGGCTTTGCAGGCTGCCGAGTCGGGCCACCTCGTCTTCTCGACTCTCCACACCGTTGACGCGGCCGAGACGATCGGGCGCATGATCGAGTTCTTCCCCGAAGGGAAGCAGCAGATGGTCCGCTCGGTCATGGCGGGCGTGCTGCGCGGCATCGTCAGCCAGCGCCTCCTTCCGCGCATCGACGGCGGTCGCATCGCCGCGGTCGAAGTGATGGTGACCAACACCCGTATTGCCGATCTGATTCGCGACAACCAGCCCGAGTCGATCACCGACGCAATCGCAGAGGGCTCGTTCTTCGACATGCAGTCCTTCTCGCAGGCGCTGATCGATCTCGTCGTCTCGGGCCAGGTCGACCGCGAGGTCGCCGCGAACGCCGCCACGAACCGCCACGACTTCCTCGTCACGCTCGAGCACTCGCTGAAGCAGCAGAAGGTCGACGTCGCCGCGACGGAAAGGCAGACGAAAGCCGACGAAGAACGGGACCGCGAGCCGGAGCCCGAGCCAGAGCCCGAGCCAGAGCTCCCGACGCTCCGTCTCGCCCAAGCCGGAGACTGATGCGCCTCCTCCTCGTTGCGGCTATCGGCCTGGCATTGCTGGCCGGCTCGGCCCGGGCGGCCGGCCCGCCCGTGCTCGGTTTCTCGGTCTCCTCCAGCGCGCAGCCGGGCCTGACCCGAGTCTCTCTGCCGAGCGCGTCGGTGCCGAATGCGCCCGACTCGATCTCGATCCCCGTTTCCTTCACGTCCGCGCCTCTGAGCCCGCAGCAGGTTCCGCTCTCCACCCTTCACGTCCTCTGGCAGCAGGCGGGCTCCGCCTACGGGATTCCCTGGCAGGTTCTCGCGTCGATCAACAAGATCGAGTCCAACTTCGGTCAGAACATGGGCCCGAGCTCGGCCGGTGCCGTGGGCTGGATGCAGTTCATGCCGTCGACCTGGTTGCGCTGGGGCGTCGACGCGAACGCCGACGGAATCGCGGATCCGTGGAACGCCACCGACGCCATCTACGCCGCCGCCCGCTATCTCGCGGCGGCCGGCGGGCAGACCGACATCGCGCGCAGTGTGTTCGCGTACAACCACGCCGACTGGTACGTCCGCGAGGTGCTCGATCTCGCCAAGGTCTACGGCCAGGGCGGGATCACGCAGACGGTCGACCTGCAGCAACTGCAGGCGAAGGTCGACGAGGCGCGCCAGGAAATCGTCCGCGCCAACGAGCAGCTCCTGGGCGCACAGGACTCCGAGCAACAGCTCAGGAAGGTCTCGCAACGGCTGCACGCACGAGTGAACGCTGCAGGATTGCTCTCCGATCGTCTGGCTGCGGAACGGCGCGCCACCCTCTACGACGTCCGCGTCGATGAGGCCCGCGCCGCCACAGATGCCGCGCGAATGAATCTCGAACAGGCGCAGTCCGCGCTCGCCACGGCAACCCAGAACGTCCAGGCACCGTCATTCGCAGACGGCGTGGGAACGCTGATGGGAGCGGCCTCCTATCACGGCGACTACGTCTTCCCGGTCGGCGGCGGCCCGCAGCTCGTGTCGGTCGCCCATACGCATCACGACTACCCCGCGGCCGACATCGCGGCGCCGGAGGGCTCTCCCGTTTATGCGATCTCGAACGCGGTCGTGGTCAACGCCTGGCACTCGGCCGATCCTCGCTGCGGCATCGGCATGACGATCCGCACCACCGTGGACGGTCAGGTCTGGACGTACTGCCACCTCGCATACCTGGACCCCGCCGTCACGGACGGGGTCTCCCTCGCGGCAGGCGCTCAGATCGGTTTCGTCGGATCGACCGGCCATGCGACCGGACCGCATCTGCATCTCCAGCTTCAGCCCGCGACGTCCTATCCGCAGGATCAGCCCTGGTTCCAGAACTTCGCAGGCACGGCATTTGCCTGGCAGGACGCGCCGACCATGCTGGAGTTGCCTGAGGCGACGCCTCCATCGGGGCGTGTTTTCTCGGTTGTCCCTGATTCGAGGGATGCCGTAATCGGTTTCACCCTTGGTGGGGCTTGAGTTCAAGCCGATTTCTGCCGATTCGCAGAACATGGCTCTGCGGATAGCCACCCGCTTGCCGCGCCTTGCGATCCTGGGCGTGGTCCTGCTGCTCGCCAGCGCGACTCTCGCGGTCGGCGCAGCGAAGCGTCTGACCGCGGTCCCGAGCGGCGCCCCCGCGCCCGTTGCCGTCGCCACGCTGGTCGTCCCGGATGTGTCGGGCCAGGCGTTCGTGTTCGCCAAGGGGTCGCTCGAAGACACCGGCTTCGCCTGGCAGGTCATCGGCTCGGTGCACGGCTATGCAGTGAACAAGATCGCCAGCCAGTCCCCGCCCGCGGGCACCCGGGTGCGCGATACCGGCGCGCCGACCATCACCGTCACCCTGAAGCGCACCGCTTATCCGGAGAAGGGCAGTCCCGAAGACGTTTCGCCGTACGTGGGCACCTCAGTCCAACCCGTAGGAGTCAAGACGACTTCTGTCACCCCGGTTGCGCCGGTCCCCGCTGCTCCCAAGGGAGCGCAGACGAAGCCCGCAACGAAGAAGGCCGAACCGAAGGTGGCTGCTCCGACCAAGCGCCCGCCGGCATTCGCCGTGGCCAGCGCCCCGACTGAGCCTCTGGACGAGATGGCGCTGACTGAGCGCGCTGCGCTGCTGTCGGCGTGGATCGACGCTCATCCGAAGACCAAGGCGAACGTCCGCCACTACCTCTACCAGCACAGCTGGATCGTCACCGGCGCCAAGTTCGGCTGGTGGCACGGAGCCGAAGCGCTCCGAAAGCTGATCGCCGTCGACCGAATCGCGCAGCAGCGTTGGGGCATTGGAAAGAAGAGCGAGCTCGTCGCCCGCAAAGCTCTCGTGAACGTCGAGGCGAAAGCCAAATGATCCAACGAATCAAGCGGCGCCTCAGGGGAGAGGGTGGTACCACGATCGTCGAGATGCTCACCGTGATGATCATCATGAGCATCGTCTTTGCCGGAATCACGTCGGTGTTCGTCGCCGGCTCGAAGGCGGCAGCGGATCAGGATCGCCGCTTCCAGGCCCAGATAACGACCCGGTTGGCGCTCGACAAGATCCGCCGCGACATCCATTGCGCAACCGACGTCACGCCGTTTACGACGAATGCTGTGACGTTGAAAATTCCGACCGCTTGCGGCGGTGATGTCAGCTGGTGCACGCGTCCTGGTCAGCGGTTACACGAACAGGTACGCCCTCTACCGCCAGGTCGGCGCGACCTGCAGCTCTGCAGGAACGAAGATCGCGGACTACCTCACGAGCACGAACGGCTCCCCGCCGCTCGTCTTCCCCGCGTTCGCGCACGCTGTCGGGTGCGGGTGTCTTGCTTCTCTCCAGGTCGACTTCGCCGTCAGCGTCAAAGGGACCGCCGTCGGCGCCTACGAGTTGACGGACACCATCTTTCTACGAAACAGCACGAGGATCTGATGACCTTGCCCGCCGACTGAAAGAGCCGTCTGAGGCGCCCACTCGGGGACGAGCGAGGTTTCGCGCTGGTCATCGCGCTCGGTGTGACCGTCGTCCTGAGCATGACCGTCGTCACCGTCATCGAGTCCGTCGACCTCCAATCAACGGAGCTCGACCATGACCAGCGGACGTTCAGCCGCCTACAACCTCGCCGAGGCGGGGCTCAACAACGCGATGTCGATTCTGCGCTTGCCGACGAACAACTGCGCTCGACAGGTACGTCTTCTGCGCGGACGCCGCGAGTCTGCCGACACTCCCGTGCACGCACACGGACACGTACTCTGCGGGAAGCGGTCGTTTGGTACGGCAATCTCTACCAGAATCCCGCGGCAGGCACTGCGTACTGGGATCTCTTCTCTACCGGCCACGTCCGTAATCCCTTCGGCGGCGCCGACTACCAGAAGACGATTCGCGCGACCATACCGGTCGTGCCCACGACCACGCAGCCTCTGAACAATCCGTCGTGGAACTACATCTTCTCGCGTGCAACGGGAACCGGTGTCGCCTTCAGCGGCTGCGACATGACGCTCGCTAACAGCGTGAACGTCACCGCGCCGCTGTACGTCATGGGCAATCTCTGTCTTCAGAACACCGCAAAGATCAGCAAGGGGCCTCTCATCGTGAAGGGCTCCATGGATCTTCAGGCCAACGGCAACCAGGTTGGTGCTGCGGGTGCAGACATCAACGAGGCCCACATCGGCAAGGGTTGCCGCTACCGAGCGCAGGCACAGCACAACCCTTGCGTCTACGGGGCGGGCAACACGACGCCGGTGCGGGACAACGTCTGGGCGACGATCCTCGACGCGACCCCGCCCGCCGTGACGGCGCCGATCGTCGACTGGAACAACTGGTATCTCAACGCGAGCCCCGGCCCGTACTACCCGTGCGCGGCACCCCAGGCAGGCGATCCGGCCAACCCGGCGTTTGCCTTCGACAACCCCGTCGGCGTGCTGAGCGACAGCGATGCGAACAAGCTCACGTTCAAGAACGACAACCAGGGCATCGCCAATCTCACGCCCTCCAGCTCGTACAAGTGCGAGACCGTCGGCGGCGAGATCTCCTGGGACTACCCGAGCAAGGTCCTGACCCTCTCGGGCACGATCTTCATCGACGGAAGCGCGAAGGTCGACATCGGCGGCGTTGTTCGCTACAGGGGACAGGCGACGATCTACACGTCGGGAACGGTGCTCGTCAAGAACACGAGCCTCTGCGGCTACAGCTCCGGCCCGAGCTGCACCATCGGCAGCTGGGACTCGACGCAGGATCTGCTCGGCTGGGTGGTCAACGGCAACGGCTCCGTTGCAGCCGACAACCAGGTGACTGCCGGAGACGGGGCGCAGTTCATCAGCTCCTACTTCCAGGGTGCGGTCTATGCGACCAACATCGTCGACATCGGGACGACGGCGATCGTCGACGGCCCGCTCGACGGGTCGACCGTCATCCTTGGACAGTCGTCCAACTCGACTTTCAACGGCTTCACCTTCGTGCCGGTCGGAATGCCCGGAAACCCGACCGTGTACGCGCTCGCCCAGACGCCCCAGATGACAGGCGGCTAGGAACGCGCCAGCGGCGTGCTCTTTGCGTCCCTCAACTCAGGGACTGAGACTGCCGATACGAAGCACGTGGATTTCGCTCTTGCAGCCGTCGTATTCGCCCCCGCCCTGGCACTCGGAAGCTTTCTGAACGTCGTTGCCGCGCGGGTGCCGCTCCGCCGCTCGATCGTCCGGCCTCCGTCGGCGTGCATGTCTTGTGGAGAGCAGATCAACTGGTACGACAATCTCCCACTGATCTCGTATGTCCTGCTGCGCGGGCGCTGCCGTCATTGCCAGGCGCGAATCCCGCTGCTGTATCCGGGCGTCGAGCTCGTCACCGCGCTGCTCGTCGCGGGCTGCGTGCTTGCGTTCGGCCTGACGGCGGAAGCCGCGATCGCTGCGTTCTTCTGCGCCGTGCTCGTCGCCGTCTCGGCGATCGACATCGAGCACCGCATCATCCCCAACAGAATCGTCCTTCCCGCGACCGTGGTCGTGCTCGTCGCGAACACTGCGCGCGATCTCAGTCCGGAATGGGCGATCGCCGCGCTCGCGGGATCAGGCTTCCTGCTTGCTGCGGCACTCGTCTACCCGGCCGGAATGGGAATGGGAGACGTGAAGCTCGCACTCCTCATGGGTGCGGCTCTCGGACGCACGGTCTCGGCCGCTCTGATGGTCGGCATGCTCGCCGCGATGGTGCCCAGCCTCGTGCTCTTCGCGAGACACGGCTCGAAGGCCCGCAAGATGGGAATCCCGTTCGGACCGTTCCTGGCGATCGGATCGGTCGTTGCCCTTTTCTGGGGGCACGACCTCATTGACGCCTACCTCTCGACGGTGCGCTAGTGCTGCGGGCCTAGGGCCCGCCCGACCCGACTTGCGGGAAACCGAGCCGGCAGTTCGGTGAGCACGAGACCGGCGCCGACAAGGACGAGCGCCTCTACCTCCAGCCAGTACCAGCCGAACGAGACGGGATCGAGCAGGAGCCTTACGAGCACGACCGCGAGCGGGACGAGCCACAGTGCATGCACGTTGCGGCGCAACGCAAACGCGAGGGCAGCGCCTGCGCCGATCGCCAGAGCGGCCTGCGCGAGCCTGAGCGGCCAGCCGAAATGAGCGCCGGGACCGACAACGAAGCCGACGAGCGTTCCCGACGTCGCCCGCCACTGGTGGTCGAACATTCGGAAGGTGCCGGCAACCATGAACGGCGCGAGCATCGCTGACACGACGGCCACCTGCACACACGCACCGGCGAGTGCGCGCGTCACGCTCGGAGCCAGCAGCAGCACGACTACACCGAGAACACCCCAGAGCTCGAAGCCTGCGGACAGCCCCACCAGGGCTCCTGCGCTCAACACTCGACCCTCGCGCGCCCGGAGGCCCGCGAGCACCCAGAGCAGCGGGATAATCGCCTCGGCCGGATGACCGTAGACGAACGAGATGTGAGTCAGGCCACCCGCGACTGCCAGCAGCCCGACCGTGACCCTCATCCGGTCGGAGAGCCCCACCCGGCCGAGCACGTAGAGGAGCAACGCCGCGACGCCCAACTCGATCAGGAACGCCAACGCGGCCAGATTGTGTACGGCGCCGAAGAACGCCAGCTGCAAGGGGCCCGACTGGAGCCGCGAGTCGGCGAAGGTGTCGGCCCAGCCGCCCGAGAGGAGCTGTTGGCCCTTGTGGACGAAGTAGACGAGGTCGCCGGAGTCCGTCCCTCGATCGAGGTAGGCCAGGCCGGCGGCCGGCGCCAGAACGGGTACCCAGACCCGGGCGAGCGGCGAACGCAGAAAGTCCCTCATCCAGGGCGATATCGGCCCTTGGAGGGGTGAGGTTGAGAGCCCCGGGATCAAGCCATGGGGGGCTCTTGCCGATACCTCGAACGAGGGATACATGGACATCGATCGCCCCCCGAATCTGCGTACCCCGGGCACCGAGCCCGGACCTGCGACCACGCCCGGTGGCGGCAGTCTCGGCGGTGCCCCGCCGCCGATCAATGCGCTCGCCGAGCTCGTCGCCGACCTGATCGCCGCCACAGGCCTCGTGCCGGCAGACAAGCTGGCAGGGGTCCGGAGCGCGGCCGGCATGGGCTCCTTCGCTCATGCGCTCGTGGAGCAGAACGTTGCATCCAGCGAAGGTCTCGCCCGCACCCTTTCTGCCCGCTACCAGATGCCGCTCGTCGACCTGGCACTCACAGGCGTCGCCGACGAGGCAAGCGGCGAGATCGCCCTCCATGTCCTCGAACGCCTGGCGGCCGTTCCGTACGCGATCGAGGACGGGACGCTCAGGATCGCCATTGCCGACCCCGGCAACATTCAGGGAATCGACGAGCTCCGGCTGGCGACGCGCTACCCGCTCGAGCTGGGTGTGGCGGCCCGCGACGACATCCTCGTCGAGCTCCGCCGACTGTCTCGTGCCTCGGAGGCGTTCGGCGCCCGCGCCGCCGTCGAGGAGGACCTGGAGCTGGAGGTGGAGGAGGAGGAGGTCGACGACCTCGAGGTCGACGACGGCATCTCCGATGCGCCGCTCGTCCGGCTCGTCAACTCCGTGATCTTCCAGGCCGCCGAGGACGGGGCCTCGGACATCCACTTCGAGCCGCTGGAGGATGCGTTGCTCGTTCGCTTCCGCGTGGACGGCGTGCTCCACGAGGTCCAGCGGATCCCAAAGAGGATGGCCCCGGGCGTCACCACCCGCCTGAAGGTGCTCGCAAAGCTGGACATCGCCGAGCGGCGCAAGCCGCAGGACGGCCGCATCTCGCTCAACGCTGCCGCCGCCGGTCGAACCCTGGACATCCGTCTCGCGACTCTCCCGACGGTCGAGGGCGAGTCGATCGTCATGCGTCTTCTGGACAAATCGAAGAAGGCGCCGACGCTGCAGGAGCTGGGTATGTCCGACGAGATGCGGACGGCGCTCGAAGAATTGATCCGCAAGCCCACCGGCGCCCTGCTCGTCACCGGTCCTACGGGCTCCGGTAAGTCGACCACGCTCTATGCGGCCCTGACCGAGATCAACCGGCCCGAGATCAACATCATCACGGTGGAGGATCCGGTCGAGTATCGGCTCTCGGGCGTCAACCAGGTACAGATCAACCAGAAGGCCGGCCTCACGTTCGCGACCGCTCTGCGTTCGATCCTGCGTTCCGACCCGGACGTGGTGATGGTCGGTGAGATCCGGGACGGCGAGACCGCCAAGATCTCGATCGAGGCTGCCCTCACGGGTCACCTCGTCCTGTCGACGCTGCACACAAACGACGCCCCACAGGCCCTGACGCGCCTCGGCGAGATGGGCGTGGAGCCGTTCCTGATCGGCGCTGCGGTGTCGGCCGTGGTCGCCCAGCGGCTTGCCCGCAAGCTCTGCACGCATTGCTGCGAGATGTACACGCCGTCGGTCGACGAGCTCATGAAAGCGCGAGTCTCCCGCGAGGTCGCAGCCGCCAGCGACGGGATGGTGTTCTACCGCAAGAAAGGCTGCCCCAGGTGCAACCAGACCGGCTACAAAGGCCGGATCGGCGTCTACCAGCTGCTGACGATGAGCGAGCAGCTCGAGACCCTGGCGGTCACCAAGGCGAGCCGCGAGGACATCGAGCGCGCCGCGATCGGCGAAGGCATGCGGACCCTGTGGGACGACGGCCTGGCCAAGGTGGCCGCAGGCCTGACGTCGATCGAAGAGCTCGCCCGCGTCTCTATCTAGGCGCGAGGAAGATTCCCGCCCCGCAGCTCGTCTCGCGATGGGATGGGAGGACCAGGGGGCCGTATCTCTTTGAAGCCATATGGCGTTGAAGCCATATGAAGCGGGGTCTCGTACTCATTTGCGCCTGCCTGCTCCTCGTCCTGACGATGGCAGCAAGTGCAGCACCGGCGAAGCAGGCAGATGCCTGCACGTGGGGCGCTTCGTCAGTGGTGGTAGAGGTGGTGGACGGCCAGCTCGTCCAGAGCGAGCCGGCCACCACCGGCTGTATCCCTTAAGCTCCGAGCGGTTACTGCGCGTGTACGTCGCAGCCGAGGACCATCAGGGCCTCGACCGCTTCGGTCATGAACGCCGTCGCCTGGTGGACGTCGGCGAACGTGTAGGGGCCGGGCCTGGTGGGCTCGGCGCTACGGCCGCCGGCCGGATAGACCTCGGCCTCGATCACACAGGAGTCGCCGTAGTCGACGGCGCGGAGAACCGCTACCGAGCGACCGTCGCGGCGGGCGTGCCGGACGAAGAGCTCCCGCGCCCCGTTACCTTCGGGGGCTGCCTCCGTCACGTTCCGCGTGCGGCGTTCTGGGCGGCCTGCGCGACGGTCTCCTTGTCGGCAAAGCCGCCGATCCTGGCGACCAGTGTTCCCGGCCGGATGTAGACGAGCAGGCCCGGATCGGGAAGCAAGCCCAGCATCTGCGTCAGCTTTCCGACCTGTGCCTCGCTGAGGACGTTCAACGGGACGAACCCCACGCCGGCGTTCTTCGCACCCGCGCGCGCCTCCGCAAAGGCGATGCCGTCCACCTCGGAGTAAGGGTTGTAGAGCGAAACCACGACTGTCTGATGCCGCCCGAGTGCCGTCGCGATTGCGTTGGGGAGCCCCGCCGCAAGCGCGGCAATGACGAACGAGCGGCTGCGCAGGTGCTTTCCGGGCTACCGGAACGGTCGGCGTGGCCTTCGCCTTGGCGGCCTTGGCCGAGTGCTTCTTCGGGGCCACCGTCACCTTCTTGTTCACGCCGGGCCCGAAGGGATGGTGCTTGATCACATGCGGGGCGGCGACTGAGGTCTTGCCGTGACCCATCATGGTCATCCCGCCGCCGAGGAGGAGGGCGCCGAGGAGCGCCGCCAGGGCGGCATACCGGATCGGGGGCGAGAGCGAGAGGGTCACGGAATCTCTATCGGCAGCGAAAAGATGTGACTTGAAAGACAAAGGGCGCGGTTTCCCGCGCCCTTTGATCCCTCATGTCCAGCTTCGACTAGGTGCAGGCTCCGGAGACGATGTCGGCGCCGGGGCCGTCCTTGTTCCAGACCTTGCCGCCGACGGTGCTGTCGACGCAGTAGGTGACCGAGGTCGCCCTGAAGATCGTCAGCTTGGTCGGGACGATCGCCGAGTCATAGGTCTGCAGCAGCGAGACCGTCATCCCCGCATAGCCGGCGGAGTTGGCGGTGCCGGTGTTGTCGGCGTTGTAAGCCTCGACGGCCGGAATCGCGGCGCGAACGTTGGCCTTGGCGGCCGAGTTGTTCGCACGATCCCTGAAGCTCAGGTACGAGGGGATCGCGATCGCGAGCAGGATGCCGAGGATGATGATGACAACGAGAAGCTCGATGAGCGTGAAACCGCTCTCCTCACTGTGGATCCGCTTCATCAGCCTTGAATGCATTGTTCTTTGCTCCTTTTCGTTCGGGACGGAATCGAGCTCAGACGCAGGGCTTGTCTCCGCGCCTGAGCTCGGGTGGTTCCTTGCTTACGTGCAGGCTCCGGAGACGATGTCGGCGCCGGGGCCGTTCTTGTTCCAGACCTTGCCGCCGACGGTGCTGTCGACGCAGTAGGTGACCGAGGTCGCCCTGAAAATGGTCAGCTTGGTCGGCACGATCGCCGAGTCGTACGCCTGCAGCAGCGAGACCGTCATCCCCGCATAGCCAGCGGAGTTGGCGGTGCCGATGTTGTCGGCGTTGTAGGCCTCGACGGCCGGAATCGCGGCGCGAACGTTGGCCTTGGCGGCCGAGTTGTTCGCACGATCCCTGAAGCTCAGGTACGAGGGGATCGCAATCGCGAGCAGGATGCCGAGAATGATGATGACAACGAGAAGCTCGATGAGCGTGAAACCGCTTTCCTCACCGGCAACGCGCTGCCGAAGCTTGCTGATCATCAGGTGGTGCTCCTTCCATGGGGAACGTACGGAGTGGCCCGTCAGGCATCGGCCGACTCACCCACGGTGGGTAACCCTCGAAGGGGTGATCGTGCCATTTGAAAACCAGCGCCTCTTTGAGAGGTAAAGGCCGCGCCATGGCCTGCCGATGACTCGTTCGAGTTATGCGGCCGGTCAATTCAATCGATGAGCTCCTAGAGCACATGGTGACGCGCGATGCGTCAGACCTCCATGTGACCGTTGGGACGCCCCCCGTCATACGCGTGCGTGGAGAGGTCGAGCGCCTGGACGAGTACGCCCCCCTCACGCCTGATGACACGCAGGAGCTCCTCTACCGCATCCTCTCGAGCGAGCAGCAGAAGAACTTCGAGATCAAGCGCCAGCTCGACTTCTCGCATTCGATTCCCGGTCTCGCCCGCTTCCGCGTGAACGTCTATTTCCAGCGGGAGTCGATCGGCGCGGCCTTCCGACTCATCCCGGCCGAGATCAAGACCCTGGAGGAGCTAGGCATCCCTGCCACGCTGCACCAGCTCGCAGAGAAGCCGCGCGGGCTCGTCCTCGTCACCGGCCCGACGGGCTCCGGTAAGTCGACGACGCTCGCAGCGATCATCGACGAGATCAACCGGAACCGTTCCGAGCACATCCTCACGATCGAGGATCCGATCGAGTTTCTCCACCGCCACAAGCGCTGCATCGTCAACCAGCGCGAGATCGGACCGGACGCCACGAGCTTCGGCGAAGCGTTGCGTGCCGCGCTTCGCCAGGACCCCGACGTGATCCTCGTGGGCGAGATGCGCGACCTCGAGACGATCTCCACCGCGCTGACCGCCGCGGAGACCGGCCATCTGGTTTTCGGCACCCTGCACACGCAGAGCGCGCCGTCGACGATCGACCGCATCATCGACGTCTTCCCGGCAGAGCAGCAGGAGCAGATCCGAATTCAGATCGCCAGCTCGCTGCAAGGCGTCGTGACCCAGGCACTGATTCCGACCGCCGACGGAATGGGGAGAGTCCCCGCACTCGAGGTCCTGCTCCCGGACGACGCCGTCCGCAACCTCATCCGTCAGGGCAAGGTCGAGCAGGTCTACTCGGTCATGCAGACCAATACCAGCCGCGGCATGCAGACGATGGAACAGTCGCTCGCGGATCTGATCCAGCGTGGTGTCATCACGTTCGAGGCAGGCCTTGCACGGTCGAGCCGCCCGGCGCAGCTCATCGGTGTGCTCGAGCGTGCCGGGTTCCCAGTCGAGCTTCCGACCGATGTCAGCGAGCCGCACGACGAGCAGCCTCAACCGCTCGCCGCCGGACTGCGCGTCGCGGGGAGTTAGTGATGGACGACCAGTCGCTTTGGAAGAAGGAAGTGTCCTTCGGGCGCAAGCCCGAGGAGCAGACCGATGCAGACGAGTCGCCGGTAACCGACGCGACGCCGACGTCCCCCTTCAAGAAGGAGCTCTCGTTCAAACGCGAGGATGCGGCTGACGCCGTCGACGGCGACGCCGTTGCGGCCGCGCCGGCGAATGAGCCGGAAGTTGAAGAGCCCGTCGCCGCGGAACCGCCGGCCGCCGAGGAGACCGTTTGGAAAAAGGAGGTCAGCTTCAGCCGCAAGGCGTCGAACGAAGACGCAGTGGTTGAGGCCGAGCCGGCCGCCGTCGAGGCGACGGACGAGGTCGTCCCCGAGGAGCCGGTTTGGACGAAGGAAGTTTCGTTCAGCCGCACGCGGGAGGCCGAGCCGGTCGCCGAGCAGTCGCCTGACGAACTGCCTGTCACGGACGAGCTGCCTGTCGCGCACGAAGAGCCGGTTGCGTACGAAGAGCCCGTCGCGCAGGAAGAGCCTGTCGCGCAGGAAGAGCCTGTCGCAGAGGACGAAACAGTCGTAGTGGCCGAGCCTGCTGCCGTCGCGAGCGTCGAGGCAGAGCCCGCTGCCGAACCTTGGGACGCGCCGCCGGCCATGCCGCCCGCGCCCGTCGCGGAAGCTCTGGTCGCCAGCGTGCCTCTCCCGATGCCGTCTGAAGTCGTCCACGCGCCGGTTGCCGCGGCTGACCTGCCGCCGCTCGTCGCCGAGGACGCCCCGAAGGTCCCGTTCTGGAAGAAGGAGCTCTCGCTCGGCGGCAAGAAGGGCGACAAGCCTGTCAAGAAGCGCAAGCAGAAGGCCGCGCCTGAAGATGTCCAGCCGCCTGTCGCCGCCGCCGATCTGCCGCCGCTCGTCGCCGAGGACGCCCCGAAGGTTCCGTTCTGGAAGAAGGAGATCGGCGGCAAGAAGCGAGACAAGCCCGTCAAGGAACGCAAGCAGGACACGCCGGCTGAAGATGTCTCAGCCGCCGGTTGCTGCGGCCGACCTGTCGCCGCTCGTCGCCGAGGACGCCCCGAAGGTGCCGTTCTGGAAGAAGGAGATCGGCGGCAAGAAGGCCGACAAGCCTGTCAAGGAGCGCAAGCAGAAGGCCCCGAAGGTGAAGGCCGAGCGTGCACCGAAGACGAAGGAGCCGAAGGAGCCGAAGCAGCCGAAGGAGCGCAAGCAGAAGACTCCGAAGGTGAAGGCAGAGCGTGGCAACGCCAAGGGGCGTCTCACCGGCTTGAAGATCGGCGCGTCTCAGCTCGCAGCGGCGCGCGTCTCGAACAACGGCTCCGCCGAGCTACTCCAGGTCGCGCGCGAACCGCTCGCCCCGGGCATCATCGTCGGGGGAGAGCTCCGCGATCCAGACGCCCTCTCCGAGGCTCTCAGCGACTTCTTCGCCAAGCACGGCCTGCCGAAGAAAGGCGTGCGACTCGGGATCGCCAACAACAGGATCGGCGTCCGCACCTTCGAGATCGCCGGTATCGAGGACCAGAAGCAACTTGCCAACGCGATCAGGTTCCGCGCGCAGGAGACGCTGCCGATCCCGATCGACGAGGCCGTGCTCGACTATCAGGTGCTCGGCGAGGGCGTCGACGAGGACGGTCAGCCGACCAAGCGCGTTCTGCTCGTCGTCGCGTACCGCGAGCTGATCGACCGCTACGTCGATGCGTGCAAGAAGGCGGGCATCACCCTCGTCGGAATCGACCTCGAGGCATTCGCTCTGCTGCGTGCGCTGCAGGCGCCGCAGGAAGGCGTCGGCACGGATGCGAGTGCCGCACTCGTCGTGGTCGCGATCGGTCACGAACGCTCAACCTTTGCTGTCTCGGACGGTCGTGTCTGCGAGTTCACCCGCGTCCTCGAGTGGGGCGGCTCGGCACTGAATGTCGCGATTGCGCGGGCCGTCGACGCAGCGCCTTCCGAGGTCGAGGCCACGAAGCGGGCGCTTTCCCTGATGGACGAGATGGTCCCGGACGGGATCACCGCCGACCAGTCGAAGGCGGCGCGCGAGGCGATGCGCAGGGCAATCCAGACGTTCGCGCGCGAGCTCGTGTCCTCGCTCCAGTACTACCAGAACCAACCCGGCTCGCTGGGCATCGGCGAGATCGTGCTGACCGGCGGTACCGCCCATCTTCCCGGGCTCGCGGGTGAGCTCGAGCGCCTGATCGGCGTGCACGTTCGCGTCGGCGATCCGCTCGCGCGCATGAAGGTCTCGAAGAAGGTCGGCCAGCCCGAGCAGATCGGCTCGCTCGCCGTCGCAATCGGGCTCGGGATCGAGGACTAACGCATGCGCGCCGTCAACCTACTGCCGCGAGACCAGGCGCAGCGCACGATCAAGAAGGAGAGCCTGCCGGTCCTCATCGGCGCCTGCTCCGGAGTTCTGGTCGCAGCCGCCATCGGCTCGATGTTCATGATGGGTAGCGGCAAGGTCGCCGCGCAGCAGCGCAAGGTCGACGACCTGAACCGCACCTACCAAGCTCTTCCGCCGCCCCCGGCCGGCCCCTCCGCGGCGCAGCAGCAACTCGCCGGCGAGCAAAGTGCCCGCGTGAGCGCGCTCAGCACCGCGCTGACGAGCCGGGTTGCCTGGGATCGCGTCTTCCGCGAATTCTCGCTCGTTCTGCCCGACGATGTTTGGCTCACCACGCTGAGTGCGAAGTCGCCGATCTCGCCGCTCACGAACGTCCCGACGAGCACTGGTGTCGGGGCGCCCTCCCAGTTCACGATCCAGGGCCGCACCTACTCGCACGACGGCGTCGCCCGGCTGCTGTCGCGCCTACAGGTCGTGCCGGATCTGACGAACGTGCAGCTGGTCAGCTCGAGCCTGTCGAAGGTCGGCGGGCAGGACGTCGTCGAGTTCTCGATCGCGGCGGACATCAAGGTCGCCCCATGAAGATCGACATGAACACGATCGTGAAGCGCTTCAAGGGCCTCCAGCCCGGAGCGTTGATCGCAATCATGGTCGGGGCGGCCCTCGTCGTCGGCCTCGCCGGCTGGTTTCTGCTCGTGCGCCCGCAGGGCGCGAAGGTCAAGGACCTGAAGGCACAGGCCACCGAGGTCCAGGCGAAGATCGATGCCTACCACCAGCAGGTCGCCGCCGTGCGCGCGGCACCGAAGATCGAGGTCGCCGACGTCTACCGGCTCGCGAAGGCAATGCCGGACCGGACGGACATGCCCGACCTCCTCCTCGAGTTGAGCCAACTTGCCCGTGACACGGGCATCCGCTTCGACTCGATCTCGCCGCAGCCGAACGCTCTGATCGGGAGCTACACGGTGCTGCCGATCTCCGTCACGTTCCAGGGCAACTTCTACAACCTCGTCCGACTTCCTCTACCGCCTGCGCTCTCTCGTGTCGGTGCACGCGGGACGCCTCGACGCAACTGGACGCCTGTTCTCCGTCGACACGCTGACGTTCAACGAGAGCACGCTCAAGTTTCCGCAGATCCAGGCCACGCTCGTCATCGACGCGTTCGTCTACGGAACAGGTGTGCCGGCGGTCGCGACTCCGACCCCGACGACCACCACTACCACCACCTCGACTACTACCGAGACGGCCCCGAGCGGCGCGTCCGCGACAGGAGCTCCCTAATGGCCAAGAAGCAACTCGATCCGCTCAAGGCGAAGCAGCAGAAGCAGAAGAAGATCCTCGCCGTGCTCGGTGTGGTTTTCCTGGGTGTGGTCGCGTTCATGGGCCCCAAGCTCTGGAAGCAGCTGCATCCGCCGCCGCTTCCGCCGCGCGTCATCCCGGCGAACGGAGGGAATCCGGTAGCGGCTGCCCCCACCCTCGCCGCACCGACCTTGCGCGGCGCTGAGGCGCCGGGTGCCACGACGACCGACGCTTCGGGCGCGCTGGTCGCGGCGGCGCCCACCGTCCAGGACGGCCAGCTCACATCGTTCAGCCGCTTCGCGAGCAAGGACCCGTTCTCGCAGCAGCTCAGCGACGTGCAGAGCTCTCCGTCGTCCTCTTCGCCTTCCGGCGGCTCCTCGGGCGGAGGTTCCGCCAATCCGGGCCTCACGGGTCACCCCGGCAACGCTCCCAAGCCGGGAACGGCGGTCATCTCGGTCAACGGGACGCTCTACACGGTTGCCACGAAGACCGACTTCCCGCAGCCGAGCGCGGCCGATCCAACGGTCGTCCCGCTGTTCCACCTCGTCTCGGTGACAGCTCACACGGCGACGATCTCGATCGCCGGCGGCTCATACGCCACCGGAGCGCCGACCGTCACGCTGAGGGAGAACAAGCCGGTGACGCTGATGAACACCGCCGACGGCACGCGTTACACCCTGGTCTTGAAGCCGCTCGGGACGGCAGTTTCGACGGGGACGGGGACGAGCGGCAGTGGCAAGTCCGGTAGCGGCGGCACGAGCACGACGCCGACGTCGACGACGGTCACGCTCCCGCCGGCGACTCCGTAGAGCCTTTCACCCCGTTCTGCGACAGCCCCGGCTGCTACGGAGTGGGGACCGTCGTCGTCGGCGGTGACGGCACCGGTGTGTGGCTTCCGAAGAAGAGCCAGACGATCAGGCAGCCCACCAGTGCAGTGACGACCCACACGATCTGGAGCGGCAGCTGGAAGGAGTGGTCGACGACTCGCTTGCCGAGCGTGGTCGTCCCTGTCGTGTCGGCCTCGGCCGCCGCGATCTGCGTGCCGTTGGCGGGGAGGAAGAGCACGCCGACGACGGCTGTCCAGAACGCGATCATGTAGCCCGCGCCGATGCCGAGCGCGAGCCCGAGTGGAACCATCGTTCGGGTCGCCGCCGACTGGCTCGTCGTCAGTGCGGCGACGAGGAAGAGTGCAAGCGCGATCGTGAACGGCCAGTTCTCGGCGAGGCTGCCGAGGGCGCCGACGATGGCGTCCTCGTTGTTGGCGATGAATGTGTCGGCCATCCACGCGATCCCGAACAGAGCGATCATGGCCACCATGCCCGACTTGAAGATCGCCGTCCCTGGCACGTCCGACGCTCGGACCTTGCAGAGCAGAACGATCAGAGCAGCCGCGGTGAGCATCAGCATCTGGATGATCGGCGTGACCGACAGCGGCTCGACCCCGCCGCCCTCGGCGGCGACGAGGGGCCGGATGTCCTCGATGAAACCGAATACGCAGATCGCGAGGACGGCGGTCAGGAAGATCGCGACGCTGCGCTTGGCGTAGGGCAGCAGCACGATGTCCTCGGCTGCTGCGGGCGGCACGATCTCGCCGGCGGCCACGCGCCGCTGGTACTCGGTGTCGTCCTCGAGGTCCTTCCCGTGACGGCTCATAACGAGAGACATCACGAAGATGCCGACGATGCTCGCCGGGATCGTGATGAGCAGGACGTCGACGAGGTCGTAGTTGTAGATCTCGACCAGCGGGAGGATCGTGGCCGTCGCTGCAGCCACGGGGCTGGAGGTGATGCCGACCCCTGAGGCGACGGTCGAGCCCGCGAGGGCGCGCTCGGGACGGATCTTGTTCTTGTAGGCAACTTCGTTGATCACCGGGATGATCGAGAAGAACGTGTTGCTCGTCCCGGTCAGGATCGTGAGCACGTAGGAGACGTACGGCGCGACGAAGTTGAGCGCGCTCGGTTTCGCGCGTAGAGCCTTGCTCGCGATCTGAACCATGTAGTCGATGCCGCCCGCGGCCTGCATCGCCGCCGCCGCGGAGATGACGGCGATGATGATGAGCATGGCGCTGATCGGCGGCTCGCCGGGGTCGAGACCGAAAAAGAAGACCAGGACGAGGGTCCCGACGCCGCCCCAGAGCCCGAGGCCGATACCGCCAGAGCGAACGCCGAGCGCGATGAAGCCGATGACGATAAGGCCCTCGATGGCCACCAGCAGCCAGTCGCTTGTGCTCATGTCGAGCTCTGCTCCCTCCGTAGCTCTTGGCACGTGCTCGAGTCGCGGAACGCGGCGGCGAGCGCAGGATCGTCACGGGCGGCGTCGGCGAGCGTCTTCACGCCACTGGCGAGCACCGACCCGATTGCCGTCGTCGCCTGCGTGAACTGACTCACCGCTTCCTCGAGGGTGTCGGCCTCCTCGTGGAGCGCGTCCTCCGCCTTTTCGAGCTCGTCGACGGCGGAGTCCGCCCAGTCGGACACGTT
The DNA here is from genome assembly GCA_963779965.1 of uncultured Actinomycetes bacterium. Taxonomy (GTDB): domain Bacteria; phylum Actinomycetota; class Thermoleophilia; order Gaiellales; family Gaiellaceae; genus 3-1-20CM-4-69-9. The sequence continues at coordinate 62,602 of CAWAAP010000006.1, forward strand.
CTTCGCGGCACTCTCGCCGCCCGCGGTCTCCGGAACGCCGGAGTTGTCGATGCCCTCGACGAGGTTCTTCGTGGCCCGGATGCTGGTCTCGAGCCCGGTGCGGATGAGCTCCCGGCGCCCCTGCGGCGTCTGCGATTGCGGCTCCTCGACTCCCAGACTCCCTCGTGACGGGGCCTGACGGATCTCGTCGATGATCGCCTCCATCTCTCCGCGCCAGGTTCCGACGACGCTGCAGACGTTCTGCGCGTACGACGCGGCCGGGACCGTGTCACCGCTCTTGTCGCGGTTGCCGATCGCGGCGGTCACGATCAACACGACGACGATGCCGCCGACGATCCCCAGGATCCACCCAAGCGGCCCGCGCATCACGCGGTTTCCGGTTTCGACACGTCGTCGACGACGCCGACAAGGAGCTGCCAGAACCGCTGCACCGTGGCGATGCTAACGCGCTCATCGGGAGAATGTGGTCCCTCGATCTGCGGGCCGATCGCAAGCATGTCGAGACGGCCACTCACTTTGGTGCCGATGACAGACGTCTCCAACCCGGCATGTATCGCCGAGACCACCGGAGGCTCGCCGAAGAGCCGCTCGTAGGCGGCACGCGCAACCGACAGCACGTGCGAGTCGAGATCGGGCCGCCAGCCGTTGTAGTTGAACTTCACCTCCAGAGCGCCGCCGGCGAGGCGGGCGATCGCATCGAGCGCGCCGATCACTTCCGGCATGGCGGAGTCGTTCGAGGAACGCGAGAGGCTGTGCAGCGTGAGCGTGCCACCTCCGGTCGTCGCCTCGCCGAGCGAGGTGCTCGTCTCGACGAGCCCGTCGAAGTCGGGGCTCATCGCGAGTGGCCCGGTCGGGACGACCGCGACGACGTCGAGGAGCGTGCGTGTCGCGATCTCCGTCCAGGCGTCACCGGCCGCGGCGGCGCTCTCGACCGTCACGGTCGCTCCCGGGTCGGTCTTCGCGTACGCGTCTTGCACCACGGCTGTCGCCGACTCGACCGCCGCCCGGAACGCATCCTCCCGATCGCTCGCAACCGAACAGACCGCAATCGCGTCGCGAGGAATCGCATTGCGGCTCTTGCCGCCGTCGAGTGACACGAGCCGGAACGGCGCGACCTCATACGCTTCGCGCAGCACCCGCCCGAGGACTTTGATCGCGTTCGCACGCCCAAGCGCGATCTGCACGCCCGAGTGGCCGCCCAGCCCTCCTCCTGCCAAGACCGAGAGCGAGACCGCGTCCGCGGAGGACTCGGCGCGTGGCGCATCGACACGGATCCACGTGTCGGTGCTGCCCGCACAGCCGACGGTGAGGACGCCGTCCTCTTCGCTATCGAGGTTGATCAGCGTCCCGCCCGTGAGCAGGGATCCGTCGAGCGCGTTCGCACCCTCGAGCCCGACCTCCTCGGCAACCGTCATCAAGAGCTCGAGCGGGCCGTGCGGGATCGACTCGTCCTCGACGAGCGTCATCATCGCCGCGATCGCGATCCCGTCGTCGGCGCCCAGAGTCGTCCCGTCGGCCGTGAGCCAGTCACCGTCCCGAGCCAACACGATCCGCCCCTCGGCGGGATCGTTCGGACTCGAGGGATCCCGCTCGCAGACCATGTCGAGGTGGCCCTGGAGGATCAGTGTCGGGGCCGACTCGCGTCCCGGGGTTGCGGGCACGCGGATGACGAGGTTCCGGCCTGCGTCCTGCTCGAGCTCGAACCCGCGAGCCGTCGCCCAGGCTCGGACGTGCTCGATCACCGGCTCCTCGTGACGCGAGGGCCGCGCGATTCGCGTCAGTGCGTCGAAGTTCTCCCAGAACGGGGCAGGATCGGCCCCGGCAAGCGCGGAGGACGTCGCCGCCACTTGTCAGAGGTCCCCGACTTGGGCGGCAGACGTGAGCACGGCGGGACTCACAGCCGCGATCCTTTCGCACGTGCGGAGGGCTGTCAACCGGCAGGCGCCGACGGCGCCTTCGGGTGGGGCGAGCTCTTAGCTTCCGGTCGACGAGTCGAACGTCGACGAGACGCGTGCAAACACGCGGGTGAGGTCGTCGGGGTTGCGAATGACGACCGTGACCGCCCGCAGCTGCTGCCCTGAAGTGGGCGTGTCGTAGTAGAGATACGTGTCGACCCGATAGGAGCGGTGGTCGGCGCCCGTGGTCGTGTAGCTCGGATCGCAGGCACTGGCCGGGACGTTGGCCGGGCACGTGCTCACAGTCGCGACGAGAGCGTGCGGTGCCACCGGGTTGGACATGTTGGTCTGATAGACGGTAGTCGCCGGTATAGGTGGAGTTCGCGATGGCCGAGGTCCACTCTGAGGTCACGAAGACGATGTTGTCGTACTTGAGGCCGCGATAGGCCTCCATCTGCTTGTTCGCCAGGGCGCCGGCGGTAGAGGTTCGGCTCGCCCGGTAGAGGGCTGCGTTGCCGGATGAAAAGGCGGCGACGACGGCGAGGATGCCGACGTTCAGCATCACCATTGCCATGAGGAGCTCGAGCATGCCGAAGCCGCTCTCGTCGCGTGCGCGCAGATCCACGTCTCAGCTATCGGCATCCCTCTTTAGAGCCTGAACCCCCCTGCCGATAGCCATTCCAGAGGGACGACTGTGGCTGCATTCTCATATTCCGCGATCAACGCCTCCGGCCTCGAGCTGACCGGGGAGCTCCACGCGCCCGATCTGGCCGGGGCACGGGAGCAGCTGCGTGTCCGCGGCCTGCTCGCGAACAGCCTGAACGAGCTTGCCGCCTCGGGCGACGACAGTGCCCGGAACACCTTCAAGAAGGTCAAGCCGAAGACGCTGCAGATCTTCTCGCGGCAGTTCGCGACGATGATCGAGGCCGGCCTGAACGTCGTGGCCGCGCTGGTGATCCTCGAGCAGCAGACCGACGACCCCTATTTCGCCATGGTGGTCAAGGAGCTGCGCGCCGACGTCGAGGGCGGCCTGCTCCTGTCCCAGGCGATGCACCGGCATCCGAAGATCTTCGACCGCCTGTTCGTCTCGATGGTCGAGGCCGGGGAGGCCGCAGGAATCCTGGACGAGGTGCTCGACCGTGTCGCGTACCAGATCGAGAAGGCGACCCAGATCAAGCGCCGAGTGAAAGGCGCGATGCTCTACCCGACGATGGTGCTGGTGTTCGCAACCCTCGTCCTCACGGGTCTGCTCATGTTCCTCGTCCCGGTGTTCGTGAAGATCTTCGGCCAGCTCGGCGGCCAGCTCCCGACGCTGACGCAGTACGTCGTGAGTGCGTCGGACGTGCTCCGGACCAAGTACTACATCATCTTCCCGGCGCTCGGCGGTCTGATCTTCGGCCTGCGGAAGTACAAGAAGACGGAGTCGGGGCGGCAGAAGTGGGACCGCATCAAGCTCAAGATCCCGATGAAGATCGGCCAGGTCGTCCTGAAGGTGACCATGGCCCGCTTCTCGCGCACGCTCTCCACGCTCGTCGCCGCAGGCGTGGACATCATCCAGGCCCTCGAGATCACGGGTCAGTCTTCCGGCAACTGGGTGATCGAGGAAGCGCTCAGCGACGTCCGCACAAAGGTCTCAGAGGGTGTTCCGATCGCCCAGCCCCTCGTCGACAACCCGATCTTCCCGCCGATGGTCAGCCAGATGGTGAAGATCGGCGAGGAGACCGGAGAGCTCGAGAAGATGCTCGGCAAGATCGCCGACTTCTACGAGGACGAGGTCGATGCGGCGATCCAGTCGCTGACGTCGATCGTCGAGCCGCTGATGATGATCCTGGTCGGACTGATGGTCGGCGTCATCGTCATCGCGATGTACCTGCCGATGTTCAAGATGCTCAGCCTCGTCAAGTAGCGAGCGAAGTCCGGCTCCGCTTCGCGGAGCCATGATGACTTCGCTCGTGTGGGCTTGAACAGCACTTCGGCGGCGAAGCCGCCGAAGCCGCGCACGAAGATGGCAGTTGTCAGAGGGCTGCCGACACCTCTTGGGTGACGCGCGCGCGAGGACTAGCCGCGACCTACGGCCGGGCAGACCGGCCGGAGGTTCCTTGTTGAGATAGCGGCGGCAGGACTCGAACCTGCGACACGCGGATTATGATTCCGCTGCTCTAACCAGCTGAGCTACGCCGCCCCGTACGCCCTTATTTTAGCGGCCTGCGAGCTGGCTTATGGGATTCCGCCCGTGGCCGATGCCGGCTTTGCCGGCGTCGGCGGGAGGTGACACCCGATCGAAGTCATCATGGCCCCCGCGCAGCGGGGCCGGACTTCGATCGGAGTAGCTACACTTCTCTCTCCGCGCGGGCCCGGGTCTTGTCTCGGCGTGCGCACTCCTTCTAATTCGAGACAGAAATGGCCACTGGAGTACGAGACAAAATCACGCTTGCCTGTAACGAGTGCAAGCGGCGGAACTACATGAGCACCAAGTCGAAGCGGAACACGCCCGACCGGCTCGAGGTCCGCAAATACTGCCGCTGGTGCGGCACGCATACCGCGCACCGGGAGACGCGCTAGATGGCGCGCCAGACCCGTGCGCAGCGCCGCGCTCGCCGGGAGCAGATGGGCCCAGGCAGCGAGGCCGCCCTCCCGGGCGGGCCTCCCGCGCCGCCCAGGCTTCCGACGGCACGCGCTGCCGGTCGTCCGGAGCCGGCCCGCGAGCCGAAGGCGGCACGCGGCAACCGCGTGACGGGTTTCATCGGCGAGTCCTGGGCCGAGCTCAGGAAGGTCGAGTGGCCGACCCAGAGCCAGTTGATCCAGGGCGTTGTCGTCGTGCTGATCGCCTGCGTGATCGTCGGCGTGTTCCTCTACGCCGCCGACATCGTCTTCAAGCGTTTGGTCCAGGACGTGTTGATCTAAATGTTCAAGTGGTACGTCATCAACACGTATTCAGGGCACGAGAACAAGGTGAAGACCAATCTCGAGCACCGGATCATGTCCATGAACCAGGCACCGAAGTTCCGCCGGGTCGTCGTCCCGACCGAGCAGGTCATCGAGACGAAGGAGGGCCAGAAGGTCCAGACGGAGAAGCGCGTGCTTCCCGGCTACGTCCTCGTCAACATGGACATGACCGATGAGGCCTGGACGGTCGTCAAGAACACACCGGGTGTCACCGGGTTCGTCGGCGCCGGCGCGAAGCCCGTCCCGCTCGCCCAGCCGGAGGTCGACCGGATCCTCCACACCGGCCGCGGCGACGGCGAGCGACCGCGCGCCCAGGTCGAGTTCTCCCTCGGCGAGTCGGTGAAGGTAACCTCCGGGCCGCTCTCCGACTTCGACGGTGAGGTCGTCGACGTCAACGCCGACCAGCAGAAGCTCAAGGTCCTCGTGGACATCTTCGAGCGGCAGGTCCCGGTGGAGCTCACGTTCGACCAGGTGAAGAAGCTCGACTGATGGCCAAGAAAGTACTGACACTCATCAAGCTGCAGATCCCCGGCGGGCAGGCCAATCCGGCGCCGCCGGTCGGTCCTGCGCTCGGCCAGCACGGGGTCAACATCATGGAGTTCTGCAAGGCCTTCAATGCGCAGACCCAGCAGGAGAACGGCCGCATCACTCCGGTCGAGATCACGGTCTACGAGGATCGCTCCTTCGACTTCATCACCAAGACCCCGCCTGCCGCCGTCCTGATCAAGGAGGCGCTGCGGGTCGAGAAGGGCTCGGGGGAGCCGAACCGCGAGAAGGTCGGCCGGCTGACCCGCGACCAGGTGCGCGCGATCGCCGAGACGAAGATGCCCGACCTGAACGCGCGAACCGTCGATCAGGCGATGCGCATCATCGCGGGCACCGCACAGTCGATGGGTGTCGAAACGGACATCTTGTATGGCCCACGGCAAGAACTACCGGAACGCGAAGTCGCTCTTCGACCGCGAGCACGAGTACTCGCCCGCAGAGGCCGTCCGGCTGCTCAAGGAGATGCAGACGGCGAAGTTCGACGAGACCGTCGAGGTCCACTTTCGCCTCGGGCTGAACGTCCGGCACGCCGACGAGCAGCTTCGCGGCACGCTCATGCTCCCGCACGGAACCGGCAAGGAAGCGACGGTGGCCGTCTTCGCCGAGGGCGAGAAGGCCAAGGAGGCGCAGGACGCAGGCGCCGACGTCGTCGGCTCGGCTGATCTCGCCAAGCGGGTCGAGGAGGGCTTCACCGACTTCGACGTCGCGATCGCCACTCCGGATCAGATGGGGAACGTCGGCAAGCTCGGCCGCATCCTCGGGCCGCGCGGCCTGATGCCGAACCCGAAGACCGGCACGGTGACGATGGACGTGGCGAAGGCCGTCCGCGACGCCAAGGCAGGGAAGCTCGAGTACAGGACCGACCGCGGCGCGTGCGTCCACGTTGCGATCGGCAAGAAGAGCTTCGACCACCGGCAGCTCGTCGAGAACTACGCGGCGCTCCTCGACGAGATCGTGAAGGCGAAGCCGGCGGCTGCGAAGGGCCGCTACATCCGCCAGATCACGCTTGCCACTACCATGAGCCCAGGGATCCGGGTCGACACTCAGAAGACCCGGGGCATCCTCGAAGACTTGGAGGCATCACAGCAAGAAGCAGTTCCGGCGTAGTCAACACAGCCCGTCGCCTGAGACAGCTGGCAGCTCGAGAGAGCAGAAGCCCAGCCGAGGTGGATCGGTGAAGAGGTTTTCCCTCCTTCAGCGAGCCCGCCTGTGTGCGGGCTCGATTCGTTTCGAGGAGGTGAGTACGTGAAGAAAGAGGACAAGGAACGAGTGGTCGCCGAGCTGACCGAGCGGCTCCGCACCACGGAGACGCTGCTCGTCGCGGACTACCGCGGCTTGACCATGCCGCAGATCGACGAGCTCCGTTCGAAGTTGATCGAGCACGGGGCGCGCTTCTCCGTCGTGAAGAACACGCTGACGAGGCGCGCGGCCGAAGCCGCCGGGTCGGACACGCTCCTCGCGCTGCTCGAGGGGCCGACCGCGATTGCCTTCCTGGAATCCGACGGTGATCCGGTCGCAGTGGCGAAGGCCCTGGTGGACGCCGCCCGCGAGACCCGGGTGCTCGAGGTTCGCGGTGGCTTGCTGGAAGGCCGGCCGATCGAGGCCTCCGAAATCGACGCCCTGGCGAAGCTGCCGCCGCTCGACGCCCTTCGCAGCCAGGTGCTCGCGGCGGTGATCGGGCCGGTCACGGGGATCGTCGCCCTGTTCACGGCACCGTTGCAGGATCTGTACGGCCTGATCGACGCCCGCATCGAGCAGCTCGAGGCGCAGGGCGACACGTCAGGAGCACAAGCAAGTGGCTCAGAGCCACAAAGTGACCAGTCCGCCGAGGAGCCCGCCGCCGAAGCGGAGCCCGAGGCCGCCGGCGAGGCAAGTGGCTCAGAGCCACAAGCACAAGCAGAGCCCGCTGAACCCGAAACCGAAACTGAGACAACAGAGGAGGAGCAGTAATGGCCGCTAGCGCGACCGACAAGGTGTTCGACGAGCTCGGCAAGATGACCGTGCTCGAGCTCGTCGAGTTGAAGAAGAAGATCGAGGACGAGTGGGGCATCACTGCCGCCGCTCCCGTCGCGGTCGCCGCGCCGGGCGGCGGGGGTGGGGGCGAGGCCGCCGCCGAGGAGAAGTCGTCGTTCGACGTCGTCCTCACGGCCGCCGGTGGCCAGAAGATCCAGGTGATCAAGGTCGTACGCGCGATCACGGGCCTCGGCCTGAAGGAGGCGAAGGACGTCGTCGACTCCGCCCCGAAGCCGGTCAAGGAGGGCGTCCCTCAGGACGAGGCCGACGCGCTCAAGGCCCAGCTCGAGGAAGCGGGAGCGACGGTCGAGATTAAGTAGGCGGCGCAGCCGCCTACTTGTCCGCGAAGCGGACCAGTGGAAGGGGTCTGGGGGAACCGGGAGGTTCCCCCAGCGAGCGCCCGGCGCCAGAGGTGCCGAGGACTAAACGCAGGGAAAGGCCGCCGCGAGCGGCCTTTCCCCTATCTGAGGGGTCTCCGAGGGCAAAGCGCAGGCTGCGGACTGCCGATGCGTCCTCCAGACGGCAACCCTCAGGAGGCATTTCACAGATGAAACGAATCGGAGTACTGCTCACCCTCTTCTGCGTCGGACTGCTGGCCGCGTCCTTCGCGTTCGCCGATAACGGCGGGAAAGGCAAGAGACAAGTCGGAGACCGGATCGACGTCGACCACGTCGTCCGCCAAGAAGTGCCATAACGTCTCACTCAAGGGCACGGCTGCCGCGACGACCTTCACGGTCACGGTCGACAAGTCGAACAAGGCCGGCCGCGATCTCAAGGGCAAGCCGGTCACCCTGACGTTCACCGGCAAGGTCAATGTCAACGCCCGGATGTGCTCGGAAGACACCACCGGCGCCACCCCGGCGGCCGCGACCTTCGAGCTCCGAAACCTCAAGGTCGCCAAGTCGAGCGAGGGCAGCAACTAGCCCTGAACCAGGCTGTCAGGAGCTTTACCAGAAGGGCCGTGAAGGCCCTTCTGGCGTTCTTGGGCCGGGCGCGCTAGACTGCCCCCAGCATTCGGCGGATTCCGCAGGGTTACCCTTGCGCAGACAGGCGCATGTTCGGTACCCTGGCGGGTTGCGCCGCTGTTCCGCATGTCCACGCCCGTCCGCCCGCCGTTCCAGTTCTCGTACCACATTTTTAGAGGAGGCTTCATCTCTTGACGACCCAGGTCGCTGCGCCTAGCGCGCGCACCACTTTCTCGCGCCTCAAGCATGTCCTCGACCTTCCCAACCTGATTGACATCCAGAAGGCCTCGTTTCAATGGTTCCTGGACGAAGGTCTTCGCGAGACGATCGACGACATTTCGCCGATCGAGGACTACACCGGCACGCTCGCAGTCGAGTTCGGGGCCTACAAGTTCGGAGAGCCCCAGTTCTCGATCAAGGAATGCCGTGAGAAGGACCTGACCTACCAGGCTCCGCTCTCGATGACCGTCCGCTTCGTCAACAAGGAGACGGGAGAGATCCGCGAGCAAACGGTCTTCATGGGGGACTTCCCGATGATGACCGAGTGGGGCACGTTCATCATCAACGGCACCGAGCGCGTCATCGTGACGCAGCTCGTCCGCAGCCCGGGCGCCTACCTGATGGAGCCCAAGGACGCCACGAAGCAGGTCTTCACGGCGAACCTGATGCCGTCGCGCGGCTCCTGGCTGGAGCTCGAGATCGACAAGAAGGGCATCGTCTACGCCCGTATCGACCGGAAGCGCAAGCTCCCGATCACGACCCTGCTCCGGGCGCTCCCGGAGGAGGATCCGACAACGGGCTTCAAGCTCGACACCTCGTCCAACGAGGCGATCCTCAAGCTCTTCAACAACTCGATCTACATCGTCAACACGCTCGAGAAGGATCCCTCCACACGCGAGGAGGAAGCGCTCATCGAGGTGTTCAAGAAGCAGCGCCCGGGTGAGCCGCCGACGCTGGACAACGCGCGCAACCTGCTCAAGGCGTTGTTCTTCGATCCCAAGCGCTACGACCTGACCAAGGTCGGCCGGTACAAGCTCAACCAGCGGCTCCAGGTCAACGTCCCCGACGACACGCGTGTGCTGACGACCGAGGACATCCTCTCGCTCGTCAAGCGGCTCGTCGATCTGCCGACGATGCTCGGCGTCCCCGAGGACTCGAAGGACTACGCGGCGGACGCGATCGTGCTCCACCGCGATCCGATCCGCGCAGAGCTCGACGAGTACGAGCACTTCGGCAACCGCCGGCTGCGCACCGTCGGCGAGTTGATCCAGGAGGCGTTCCGCGTCGGGCTCTACCGGATGGAGCGCGTCGTCCGCGAGCGGATGACGACGGAAGACGTCGACACGATCACGCCGCAGACGATCATCAACATCCGCCCGGTCGTGGCCGCCATGAAGGAGTTCTTCGGCTCCTCGCAGCTGTCGCAGTTCATGGACCAGACGAACTCACTCGCCGGCCTGACCCACCGCCGCCGCCTGTCGGCGCTCGGCGCGGGCGGGCTGACACGCGAGCGCGCGCCGATCGAGGTTCGCGACGTTCACCCGACTCACTACGGGCGCATGTGCCCGATCGAGACGCCGGAAGGCCCGAACATCGGCCTGATCGGTTCCCTCGCGTCGATGGCGACGGTGTCGGAGTTCGGCTTCATCCAGACCCCGTACCGCAAGGTCGTCGGCGGCAAGGTGACGGACGAGATCATCTATCTCGACGCTGCCGAAGAGGCCCAGTTCACGATCGCGCAGGCGAGTGCAGTCGTGGACGAGAAGACCGGCCGCTTCCACGACAAGCAGGTGCTCTGCCGCTCGCGCGAGGGTGAGGCCGTCACGGCCGACCCGAAGGACATCCAGTTCATGGACGTCGCGCCGGCCCAGATCGTGTCGGTGGCGACGGCGCTGATCCCGTTCCTCGAGCACAACGACGCGAACCGCGCGCTGATGGGCGCGAACATGCAGCGGCAGGCAGTTCCGCTGATGATCGCCCAGGCGCCGATCGTCGGCACCGGCCTCGAATACCGGGCGGCGATCGACACCGGCGACGTCGTGTTGTCCCACCGGGCCGGCACGGTCGTCGACGTCGACGCGGGGCACATCACGGTCGAGACCAAGGACGGCAAGGACGATTACCCGCTGACGAAGTTCATGCGCTCGAACCAGGGCACCCTGATCCACCACAAGCCGATCGTGTCGCTCGGCGACAAGGTCAAGGCGGAGCAGGTGCTCGCAGACGGCAGCTCGACCGACATGGGCGAGCTCGCGCTCGGCGCGAACCTGCTCGTGGCCTTCATGCCGTTCGAGGGCTACAACTTCGAGGACGCGATCGTCATCTCGGAGCGGCTCGTCAAGGAGGACGTTCTCTCCTCGATCCACATCCACGAGTACGAGATCGACGCCCGCTCGACGAAGCTCGGCGACGAGGAAATCACACGTGATATTCCGAACCGGTCGGAGGAATCGCTCAAGGACCTCGACGATCGCGGCGTCGTCCGCATCGGGGCCGAGGTCGGCTCAGGAGACCTGCTCGTCGGCAAGGTCACGCCCAAGGGCGAGACCGAGCTCACGGCGGAGGAGAAGCTGATCCGCGCGATCTTCAAGGAGAAGGCACGCGAGGTGCGCGACACCTCGCTCAAGGTTCCGCACGGCGAGGGCGGCAAGGTCATCGACGTCAAGACGTTCTCGCGCGAGAACGGTGACGACCTGTCACCCGGCGTGAACGAGCTCGTTCGCGTCTACGTCGCGAAGAAGCGCAAGATCGCGGAGGGCGACAAGCTCGCGGGGCGCCACGGCAACAAGGGCGTGATCTCGAAGATCGTCCCGGAAGAGGACATGCCGTACCTCGAGGACGGCCGTCCCGTGGACGTCGTGCTCAACCCGCTCGGCGTTCCGAGCCGGATGAACATCGGGCAGATCCTGGAGACGCATCTCGGCTGGGCCGCGGCTCACGGCGTGTTCGCGAACGGAGACGGCCCGAACGGCATGTCTTCCAAGCCGATCGCGGCCGACAACCCGCACCCCGTCGCCACGCCGGTGTTCGACGGGGCAACCGAGGAGGACGTCGACGAGGCGCTCGTCTCGTGGGTGAACGCGAACCCGGACTCCCCGATCAAGTTCAACGTCGACCAGAACCGGCCCGTCGGCCGGAAGGTGTCCGGCAAGGTGCGCCTCTTCAACGGCAAGACCGGACAGCCGTACGAGTCGAAGGTGACGATCGGCTTCATGTACATCCTGAAGCTGCTGCACCTGGTGGACGACAAGATCCACGCCCGTTCGACCGGCCCGTACTCGCTCGTCACCCAGCAGCCGTTGGGCGGCAAGGCGCAGTTCGGCGGCCAGCGGTTCGGCGAGATGGAGGTCTGGGCGCTCGAGGCCTACGGCGCCGCGTACACGCTGCAGGAGATGCTCACGATCAAGTCCGACGACACGGTCGGGCGCGTGAAGGCATACGAGGCGATCGTCAAGGGCGAGAACATCGCCGAGCCGTCCATCCCCGAGAGCTTCAAGGTGCTGTTGAAGGAGATGCAGTCCCTCGCGCTCGACGTCAACGTGCTCTCCGACGAGGGCACGACGGTCGAGGTTCGCGAGGAGGACGACGAGCTGCTGCGCGCGGCAGAAGAGCTCGGGATCGATCTCTCGCCCGGCTCGCTCCGCGCAGTCGGACGCCAGCCCACGGCCGAGGAGGCCGAGGAAGGTCAGGAGCGCGTCGACCAGGACGGCGAGCTGGCGCTTCCGAACGATGAGGCGCTCGGCGACCTGACGGACGTCGAGGTGTCGACCGAGGGCGCCACGTCCGACGGGGACGCCGACGACGAGGAAGAAGCACCTGCACTTGCAGCAGAACCGGAACTGGAACTAGAGGACTAGGGAGAAGAGGAGCACTTTGATCGATATCAACGAATTCGACGCCATTCGCATCGGGCTTGCGTCCAGCAAGCAGATTCGCGACTGGTCCTCCGGTGAGGTCACCAAGCCGGAGACGATCAACTACCGCACGCTCAAGCCCGAGCGCGACGGTCTCTTCTGCGAGCGCATCTTCGGTCCGACGAAGGACTGGGAGTGCTATTGCGGCAAGTACAAGCGCGTCCGCTACAAGGGCATCATCTGCGAGCGCTGCGGCGTCGAGGTGACGCGGCAGAAGGTCCGGCGCGAGCGCATGGGTCACATCGACCTGGCGGCGCCGGTCTCGCACATCTGGTTCTTCAAGGGCGTGCCGAGCCGCATCGGCTATCTGCTCGACATCGCCCCGCGCGAGCTCGAGAAGGTCCTCTACTTCGCCGCTTCGATCGTGACCGCGGTCGACGTCGCCGCGCGGAAGAAGGACCTGAACGACCTCGAGGACAAGGTCAAGGCCGAGGCCGAGCGCATCGAGGTCGACCGCGAGGAGGCTCTCGCCGCGCTCGAGGACCGACTCAAGCGGCGCCGCGACTACTTCGCGAAGGGCAGGGACAAGGGCTTCGACGAGGACGACGACTTCTGGGCACGCGGCCTGTCGAACTGGGCCGAGGAGCAGGCGATGCCGCCGCTCGAGGAAGCCCGCGACCTCGCCGGGAAGATGTTCCCCGACCTCGTCGGGAAGATCACGACCGAGGACTCGAAGAAGATCCGCGAGCTCGTCCGCAACGCGGCGATCCGCGACGACCGCAAGCTCACCCCGCGTGAGCTCGAGAACGTCGCCGCCGCCGGCGAGCAGATCCTCAAGGGTCTCGAGCCGCTGTTCAAGCAGCAGGCGAAGGCGACCGGTGCGAAGAAGGGCGCGATCTCGAAGCACATCAACCGCATCCTGGACGCGCTCCTCGACGGCGAAGAGATCGCCGAGGAGGACGCCAAGTTCGTCGCGGGCGTCGACATGAAGAACCTCGACCGCTCGCGCGACCTGGGCAACGGGCTCCTTGCGGACGTGGTCGACACGTGGGACGGCGAGCAGGACATTCGCGAGCTGACCAACGATCTCTGCCTCCGGACGGACGGAAAGATCCGGAAGGAAGATCTCGACGCGATCATCCAGTGGGCCTTGAAGGTCCGCGAGATGTACCTCGACATCGAGTCGCGCCGCGGCGACGCACGCGAGGCGTCGGTCGACTCCGTCAACCGCCTGGAGCAGACGTGGCTCCTGTTCAAGGACCTCGAGCCGAAGCTCATCGTCAACGACGAGCAGCTCTTCCGCGAGCTGAAGGACCGGTTCGGCTCCCCGTACGGGTTCGGCGTCTACTTCCGCGGCGGCATGGGCGCGGAGGCGATCCGTGACCTGCTCAAGGACCTCGATCTGAAGGCCGAGGCTGCCTCGCTGCGGGAGACGGTCGCAACGGCGAAGGGCCAGAAGCAGCAGCGCGCGATCAAGCGGCTCAAGGTGGTCAGCGCGTTCATCACCTCGGAGAACCGTCCCGAGTGGATGGTCCTCGAGGCCGTGCCGGTGATTCCGCCGGAGCTGCGGCCGATGGTGCAGCTGGACGGCGGCCGGTTTGCCACGAGTGACCTGAACGACCTCTATCGGCGAGTCATCAACCGCAACAACCGCCTCAAGCGACTGCTCGACCTCGGCGCGCCCGAGATCATCGTCAACAACGAGAAGCGGATGCTGCAGGAGGCCGTCGACGCGCTCTTCGACAACGGCCGCCGCGGCCGCTCCGTGACCGGGCCCGGCAACCGCCCGCTGAAGTCGCTGTCCGACATGCTCAAGGGCAAGCAGGGCCGGTTCCGCCAGAACCTGCTCGGCAAGCGCGTCGACTATTCCGGCCGCTCGGTGATCGTCTCCGGCCCGAGTCTGAAGCTGCACCAGTGCGGGCTGCCGAAGCTGATGGCACTCGAGCTCTTCAAGCCGTTCATCATGAGCCGGCTCGTCGAGCGGAAGTCCGTGCAGAACATCAAGGCGGCGAAGAAGTACGTCGACTCGATGACCGAGGAGGTCTGGGACGTCCTCGAGGAGGTCATCGCGGAGCATCCCGTTCTCCTGAACCGCGCGCCGACGCTGCATCGTCTCGGCATCCAGGCGTTCGAGCCGAAGCTCGTCGAGGGCAAGGCGATCCAGGTGCATCCGCTCGTCTGTCACGCGTTCAACGCGGACTTCGACGGCGACCAGATGGCCGTTCATCTCCCGCTCTCGGCCGAGGCTCAGGCCGAGGCACGCATCCTGATGCTGTCGTCGAACAACATCCTCTCGCCGGCGAGCGGCCGTCCGCTGGCCACGCCGACGAAGGACATGGTGCTCGGCACGTACTACCTGACGTACTGCGAGACCGACCTCGACAAGACCAAGCTCGAGGACATCGAGCCGCGTCCCAAGCGGTTCGCGAGCGAGGAAGAGGTCGAGCACGCCATCGATGCAGAGCAGGTGAAGCTGCAGCAGCCGATCGAGTTCCGCTGGAACGGCGACCTGCTGCTCACCACTCCGGGCCGCGTGATCTTCAACTCCGAGGTCGAGCGTGCGCTCGCCGAGGCGGTTGCGGACTACGACCCCGAGGATCCGCTGCACGACTACATCAATCGGACCCTGCCGAAGCGTGAGCTCGACGCTTTCATCGCCGAGCTCGTCCACGAGTACGGGGCACACTCCATCGCCAGCGTGCTCGACATGATCAAGACCCTCGGCTTCAAGTACGCGACACAGGCCGGCGTGACGATCTCGAAGAACGACATCGTGATCCCGCCGGACAAGGAAGAGATCCTGGCCGAGTACGAGGAGCGCGTGGCGAAGGTCGTGGCTCAGTACGAGCGCGGCCTGATCACCGACGAGGAGCGCCACGAGTCGATCGTGAACATCTGGACGGAGGCCACCGACACCGTCGCGGCTGCGATGGAGCGGACCTTCTTCGAGCTGAACCCGATCTACATGATGGCCAACTCCGGCGCGCGTGGATCCTCCAAGCAGATCCGTCAGCTCGCCGGCATGCGCGGGCTGATGGCCAATCCGAAGGGCGAGATCATCGAGCGCCCGATCAAGGCGAACTTCATGGAAGGCCTGTCGGTGCTCGAGTACTTCATCTCGACGCACGGCGCCCGCAAGGGACTCGCCGACACGGCGCTCCGCACGGCCGACTCGGGCTACCTGACGCGGCGCCTCGTCGACGTCTCGCAGGACGTGATCATCCGTGAGGAGGACTGCAAGACGAAGGACTTCATCGAGCTTCCGATCCACGTGCCCGAGGGGCTCAACAAGAGCCTGTTCGGGCGGACGCTCGCGGCCGACGTGCACAAGCCGCTCTCGAGTGGCAAGCCGGGCAAGACCGTCGTGGCCGAGAAGGGCGAGGAGCTGACTCCGCTCGTCCTCGACGAGATCATCGAGGCGCTCGGCGACGCCGTCGACGAGGTGAAGATGCCCGTCCGCTCGGTGCTGAAGTGCAAGAGCGAGTTCGGCGTGTGCCGTCACTGCTACGCAACCTTCCTCGCCACCGGCGAGATGGCGGAGATCGGCGACGCGGTCGGCATCATCGCCGCGCAGTCGATCGGCGAGCCGGGCACGCAGCTCACGATGCGGACGTTCCACACGGGTGGTGTGGCCGGCGCGGACATCACGCACGGCCTCCCGCGCGTCGTCGAGATCTTCGAGGCGCGGAACCCGAAGGGTGCCGCCACGCTCGCCGAGGTCGCCGGCAAGGTGGACATCGAGCCCACTGACCGTGGTCCGAAGATCACGATCATCCCGCACGACTTGAAGAAGGACGAGGAGCCGAAGGCGATCCAGCTGCCACGGCGCACGCGCCTGCTCGTGACCAAGGGACAGGACGTGGAGCCGGGCGACCCGCTGCACGAGGGCTCGCTCAATCCGGCCGATCTCCTGCGCCTGAAGGGCTACACCGAGACCGAGCTGTATCTGATCGGCGAGGTGCAGAAGGTCTACAAGTCGCAGGGCGTCGAGATCCACGACAAGCACATCGAGCTGATCGTCCGCCAGATGCTGAAGAAGGTCCGGGTCGAGAACGCGGGCCAGACCGATCTGCTGCCCGGCCAGCTCGTCGACAAGACGGTGCTCGACCGCGAGAACGCACGCATCAAGAAGGAGAAGAAGGAGCAGGCGACGTTCGAGCCGCTGATCCTCGGGATCACGAAGGCATCGCTCGCCACCGAGTCCTTCCTCTCGGCCGCGTCGTTCCAGGAGACGACCAAGGTCCTGACGGATGCGTCGATCGAAGGCAAGGTCGACCGGCTGCTCGGGCTGAAGGAGAACGTGATCATCGGGAAGCTGATCCCGGCGGCCACCGGCCTGAAGCAGTACCGCGGAATCGAGATCGGCCCCTCCGACAAGGTGCCCGCGTCCGCCTACATGCGGCCGGCGACCGAGGAGCAGCTGCTCGCTGCCCTGGAGGAGATCGACTCGGACGGTGGCAACGGAATCGGCCTCGACTCGCTCGGGCTCGATTTCGGCGGTGAGCCTGGCGTCGAGGACGGCGGCAGCTCCGGCAAGAGCGACATCGAGGCGGAGGAGATCCCGGAAGTGGACTCCCCGCTCGACAGGAAGGACGTCTGAGATTCACGGTGAACGCGTTTGGTAGCAGCGGTCAGGCCTCCTTTGGAGCGGGCGGGTCTGACGTTCGATACCCCTTGTGCCGTCTTTCCTAGCGCTCGGCGGCCTGCAGCAGACCGAGGCACATCTCGTCGGTCGTGCCTTCGCCCCAGAGCACGTAGCGCGGCTTCAGCAGGTTCCCGTTCACGAGCGGCTGCCGCACCTTCGAGTTGTCGAACTTGCAGCTGACGCGAATCGTGTCGCCGACGTTCGCGTCGACAGGGTGTTCGAGGTAGTAAGCGTCCTGCCAGTGGAAGTTCCAGCGCGGGATGTGCAGCAGCGTCTGTCCGTTCAGCTGGACCCTGATGTCGAAGCCGCGCGTGTGCATGTGGCCTGCCACGCCGTAGATCCGGAGCGGCCGAGTGACGCGCCGGTCGCAACTCGTGCTCAGTGACTTCACGCTGGCCGGGTTGCTCGGGTAGTCGTCGAGCGACTTGCCGCAGAGGTACAGGAGCCCCGAGGTGATCAACGCGGCGTTGTAGCCGTACTTCTTGATCTCTTGTTGGACCGCGACCTCGCGCGAGCAGAGCGCCGACTGCACGCCGCGGGGACACGGGAGCTCGACCGGCGCCGGAACGAGGATCGTCTCGAGAGGCGTGAGCTTCGTCGTGGCCGGTGCGAAGCGGATGATCGCGCGCGACCGGTCCCGCTGCGCCTTGTGAATGAGGTTGTAGTGCACCTGCATCACGATCGCGGCGCCCGCATGAACGAGCACACCGGTTCCGGACGGCGTGTCGTTCGTCGTGTGGCCCGGGACCCAGGCGCTGATCCAGGGCGGTGCGCCCAGCCGGTCGTTCGAGGCTGAATCGGAAGTCGGATGCGTCTCCGACAAGCCCGGGCCGCCGAAGCAGGTCCAGCCGTTGCCACCCGAGGCGTCGTTGAGTCGCCGTGCGTCGACGGCGTTCGCGCCCGACGCTTCGAAGAGGATGACGTGGTGGACGATCGTCGAACGCTGTGGCTTGATCACAGCACTCGTTACGTACGCGTCCTGGGCCAGGTGCGGCTCGAGCACGAAGCAGTGGTAGTCGTCCAGCCCGCCGACCGCCCGTTTCGGGAGATACGCCCGCGCGGGAGCAAGCGTCATCGTCGTCCCCGGCGCCTTGCTTCCACCGCCCACGGGCTTGACGGAGCCGCCCTTGCCGATCTGTGCACCGCCGTGAACCCACCGTGCGATGAGCTGCTTCTCGCCGGGGGTGAGTAGTCGCTGGGACTGGCCGAGGTATGCCGGGGAGTCGTGGCCCGGCATCCACGGAGGCATCTTCCCGAGTTGCGTCATCGTGAGGATGCGGTCTGCGTACGCCGCGGCCGTCTTCGCGTTACGGAGCGAGAACGGGGCGATTCCGCCCGGCGTGTGGCAGCCCGCGCACTTGTTCGCGAAGATCGGCGCGACCTGGGCCCAGGTCGGCGCGCCTGAGCGCGTGGCCGGCCCGGCGTTCCGCGAGCCTGCCGCGATGGCCGCGACGACTGCGGCAACGGCAGCTACGGCGACGAGCACGAGCGCGATCCTTCGCTGCACGAGCCCCAAACTACCCGCGAAGGGTCCGTTGGTAAAGCGTTCGTAAGCGGTTTCGAGCCCCGCCCGGCCTCGCGGCTACTGTTAGGCGGGTGAAGAGGCTCGGGGTCCTCGTCGCCGTCGTCGTTTCGCTTGCGCTCGCCGGCGGAAAGGGCGCGCCGGCGCAACAGCTGCAGGCGAATTGCTCGCTCTTCGGCAACAAGACGCCGCTGTGGCTCGACTTCGCCGACGGGTCGGTCCCCTTCTGGAGTCTCTTTGCGAAGCCCGGCGTCACTGCGCTCGCCTCCAACCTGATCTTTCCGCCGAAGCTGCGTGAAGCAGGCGCTCAGACCGCGTACTTCGACCTGTATCTCAACCGGCGCGTGGGGACGACCAGCGCGCCTGCGGACCCCGCGACGATCGTCGACAAGGCCAACAAGCTCTACGAGTACGCAGTGCAATCGATGGACTGCTCGAACCCGGTGATCGCGGAGAACGAGCTCTTCGGGTCCTGGCTGGCGGTTCCATGGTCGAAGACGAACGCGCAGTACCGCGCGAACGTGCTCCTCTTCCTGCAGACGCTGCGCCAGCGCGGGGCGCAGCCCTGGCTGCTCGTCAACCGCGCGCCGTATACGGACGGCAGCGCCGGCGACTGGTGGCGGCAGGTGGCGGACGTGGCGGGGATCGTCCGCGAGGTCTACTTCCCGGCGCCGCTGATCTACAAGCAAGGCCCGATTCGCGGCAGCCGCACGCTGCGGCAGGCGTTCAGAAACGGCATCCTCGACTTCACGAAGGCGGGAATTCCCGTCTCGAAGCTCGGCGTCTTCCTCGGCTTCCAGACCTCGAAGGGCACCGGCGGGCGCGAAGGCCTCGAGGCGAAGGCCTGGTTCCGGACGGTGAAGTGGCAGGCCCTCGCGGCACGGTACGTCGCCAAGGAGATGAAATTCAGCTCCATCTGGTCGTGGGGCTGGGCGGAATGGACGACGACGCCCGGGGAGAAAGACCCGGCCAAGCCGAAAGCGGCGTGTGTCTATCTCTGGGCCCGAAGTCCGAGCCTGTGCAACGGCCCCCGCGCCGCCGGAAAGGGATTCGTCCGCTCGCGTACCGAGGGGCAGCTGATTCTTTCGCCGGGCCTGCGCTGCCAGCTCGGCCACGCCGCCGTGCGTTGGTCGCAGATCAATCCGATTCTCAAGCTCACAGGCGACGCCGAGCTTGCGTTCTCCAACGCGTTCGCGCGCGTCGTTGCGCAGCGCGCTGCACAGGTCGGCTACGGCGACATCCTCGCCGCTGAGCGTTCCATCATCAGCGCCCGCTTCAGCGGTTCTCGTGGTGCGTACCTGGCGGCGATCGCCGATGCCCGGGCCAACCTCTCGATGGCGCGGGCCATCATCGGCGACGAGCTGAGGCGCGCGCGAATCCAGAGCAAGTTCCAAGTGCGCGGCCCGAGCGCACGCGAGATCGCCGACTTCCACGACACCTACGGCGACCTGCAGGCGCGCCTCGTCCAGGCCAAGTCCGGTGCTGCCTGGCTGGGCGGCCGTCGCTCGGGCTATGCAGTCGAGTCGGCGGCGCCCCCGCGCCTGATGACTCTGCTGGCAGGACGCTGGACTGCTCTATGGTCACCACTCGGAACGGTCCAGGTTCGGCCGATTGGCCCGCCCCTGCCGCTCGGCGCGCTTCCGATCGGAAACGTGCGCGAGGCGATCCGGGCGGCGCTCGTCGCGCAGGCGCGTGAAGACCGTTATCCGACCTGGCTTGCGTCCGCCCAGCAGGCAGCGTTCCCGGAGGCGATCTGCTGGCGCGACCAGATGCCCGAAAAGGGCGAGGTCGACCTCACCAACTACCTGCCGTTTCTCGCGCTGACCTCCTAAGGACAAGTCCCAAACGGCAAGGGTCTGACCCCAGCCGTTTAGGCGGGGCCGAGGCGCGGCGAGTTGGCCGACACGACGCGACCCTTGCCGGCTTCTTTCGCGCGGTAGAGCGCATCGTCCGCACGCTGGAAGAACGCGACGGGGTCGTCCTCCGCGCGCAGCTCCGCGACACCGGCGGAGAGGAAGAGCTTTCCGCCCTGTCCGAGCGGCCGTGACGAGATTGCATTCTGGATCCGGCGATACAGCTGGTCGGCATCGTTGAGCGACGACTCGGGGAGGATGACCGCGAACTCGTCTCCTCCGACCCGGCACGCGATGTCCGCGGTTCGCACGACGTCGCGGACGCGCTCCGCGGCCTCCGCCAGGACCGTGTCACCGGCGAGGTGGCCGATGCGGTCGTTGACCTCCTTGAAGTCGTCCAGGTCGAAGACGATCAGTGACAGCTTGCGCTCGTAGCGGTGCGCGCGGGCACACTCGCGGGCCAGCGTCTCGTGGAAGTAGCGCCGGTTGTGCAGGCCGGTCAGCGCGTCGAGGTCGGCGAGCTGTCGCGCCTCGCGGAAGCGGCGCGCATTTTCGATCGCGGGGCCGGCGCGCAGGGCGAGCGTTTCCAGCTGTCGCACATCCTCGTCGGAGTAGTCGTGTCCGTTCCTGCGCGTGAACACTGTGAGGTAGCCGAGCGTCGAGCTGTCGCCGGGCAGCGGGACGGCGAGGCCGGCATGGATGACGCCCTCACCGGGTCTGGCCTCCCGCTCGAGCTCCGGGTAGGTGTACGACATCGTGATCGAGCGCGCGAGCCGTCCGTCCGGCGGGCCGGTGATCGCGTGCCGCTCCGCCTCTTCGACGGACAGGCCCAGCGTCGCGACGAGCGGCTTGCCTCCCTGGGCATCCGGCAACATGACGAGCGCCGCGTCGGCGTCCTCGAGCGCCCCTGCCGCCTCGAGCGTGCGGGAAAGCACTTCGTCGAGGTCGATCGACCCGGCGAGCTCCCCGAAGATCCGGCTGCGGCGGCCCTCCTCCTCGGCGCGCTCGAGCGCCCCGGCCAGCTCGCGGCCGAGCTCGTCCATCCGGGCGTTGAGGCTCGCGACGACCTCCGCCACCCGTTCATCGGTTGAGTTGTCCGAGCGCCAGCGGACAACGAGCAGGGCCAGTAGAAGCACTACGAGAGCGCCAAGGCCCACACTGATCCCGATCAGAATGGTGGTCATTCGTTCGCCGCAGGAAGGAAAAAACCCGCCGGCTCACAATAGTGGCGCTCGGGCCGTCTCACTAGCTTTTGTAAACAGGAAAAGTCATCGCCTGAGCTAGTGGAAAAACGCAGGCGGAGCCCTTCTGGTTTCGCTCCAGAAGCGGGATCTCGGGGTTTGCGGGGCTTCCCGCGTTTCGCTACCATGCCTCGTCCGGTTGGCAGGGCCAGCGCCCCGCCGACCGTTGTTGTGTGAGAAGAGACTTTCCAGGAGGTTCATGCCCACCGTCAACCAACTCGTCCGCAAGGGTCGCGCTCTCCAGAAGGGGAAGACGAAGACCCCTGCTCTCGGCGGGGCGCCGCAGAAGCGCGGCGTCTGCACGCGCGTGTTCACGCATACCCCGAAGAAGCCGAACTCGGCGCTTCGGAAGGTTGCGCGCGTCCGCCTGACGAACCAGATGGAGGTCACGACCTACATCCCGGGCGAGGGCCACAATCTCCAGGAGCACTCCGTCGTCCTCGTTCGAGGCGGCCGCGTCAAGGACCTCCCGGGCGTCCGGTACAAGGTCATCCGCGCCGCGCTCGACACCGCCGGGGTTAGCGACCGCAAGCAGGGCCGTTCCAAGTACGGCGCCAAAAAGGGCAGCTAATGCCGCGCCGTGCTGACGTACAGGCCCGGCCGGTCGAGCCGGATCCGGTCTACAACTCCGCCCTGGTCACGCAGGTGATCAACAAGGTCATGACGGCCGGCAAGAAGTCGACCGCCGAGCAGATCGTCTACAGCGCGCTCGAGCGGATCGGCGAGAAGACCGGCAAGCCGCCGGTCGAGGTGCTGGAGCAGGCCGTGAAGACCGTCACGCCCGTGCTCGAGGTCAAGAGCCGCCGGGTCGGCGGCGCGAACTACCAGGTGCCCGTCGAGGTGCCGCAGCGCCGCGCGCGCACGCTCGCCGTGCGCTGGCTCGTGGACTTCGCGCGCAGCCGCCGCGAGAAGGGCATGATCGAGAAGCTCTCCGCAGAGATCCTGGACGCCCTCAACCAGCAGGGCGGTGCGTTCAAGCGCAAGGACGACGTCTACCGAATGGCGCAGGCCAACAAGGCCTTCGCGCACTACAGGTGGTAGCGGCCATGGCGATCGACACCAAGAGCGGCATCGCTCTCGACCGCGTCCGGAACATCGGGATCATGGCGCACATCGACGCGGGCAAGACGACGACGACCGAGCGGATCCTCTACTACACCGGCCGCACCCACAAGATGGGCGAGGTCCACGAGGGCGCGGCGACGATGGACTGGATGGCGCAGGAGCAGGAGCGCGGCATCACGATCACGTCTGCAGCGACGACGGCGTCGTGGCGCGATTTTCGGATCAACATTATCGATACGCCCGGGCACGTGGACTTTACTGTCGAAGTCGAGCGCAGCCTCCGTGTCCTCGACGGCGCGATCGCCGTGTTCGACGCGGTCGCCGGCGTCCAGCCCCAGTCCGAGACCGTGTGGCGCCAGGCCGAGCGGTACGGCGTTCCGCGCATTGCCTTCATGAACAAGATGGACCGCACCGGCGCGGACTTCTTCGCCTCCATCCAGTCGATGATCGACAGGCTCGCGGCGAAGCCCGTGCCGATCCAGCTTCCCATCGGCCTCGAAGAGCACCACCGCGGCATCGTCGACCTCGTCGAGATGCGCGCGATCACCTGGTCCGACGACCTCGGGACGAAGATGGAGACGGGCGAGATTCCCGCCGAGCTCGCGGAGCAGGCGCAGGAGTACCACCACCAGCTGATCGACTCGGTCGCAGAGTTCGACGACGAGCTGACGGAGACGTACCTCACGGACGAAGACTCGGTGACGCCGGAGATGATCCGGCGTGCCGTGCGCAGCGGGACGCTCGGGAACAAGATCACGCCGGTGCTGCTCGGCTCCGCGTTCAAGAACAAGGGCGTGCAGCCGCTGCTCGACGCGGTCATCGACTATCTGCCGAGCCCGATCGACATCCCACCCGTGCACGGGCTCGATCCCCGCACGGACCACGAGCTTTCGCGCCGGCCTGCATTGGACGAGCCGTTCTCTGCGCTGGCCTTCAAGGTCATGTCCGATCCATACGTCGGCAAGCTGACGTACTTCCGCGTCTACTCGGGCCGGCTGAAGGCCGGCGACCGCGTGCTGAACACGAACACCGGCAAGACGGAGCGGATCAGCCGCATCCTCCAGATGCACGCGAACCACCGCGAGGAGCGCGAGGAGATCGGCGCGGGCGAGATCGCGGCAGGCGTCGGCCTCAAGGCCACGACGACGGGCGACACGCTGGCGACCGACACGGCGCCGATCAAGCTCGAGTCGATGATCTTCCCGGACCCGGTGATCTCGGTCGCCGTGGAGCCGAAGTCGAAGGCCGACCAGGACAAGCTCGGGGTAGGCCTGCAGCGCCTGGCGGAGGAGGACCCGACCTTCCGTGTGCGCACCGACGACGAGACCGGGCAGACGCTCATCGCCGGCATGGGCGAGCTGCACCTCGAGATCATCGTCGACCGGCTCAAGCGTGAGTTCAGCGTCGACGCGAACGTGGGCCGGCCGCAGGTCGCCTACCGCGAGACGATGGGCCAGGCGGTCGAGAAGATTCAGGGCAAGTTCGTCCGCCAGACCGGCGGCCGCGGCCAGTACGGACACGCAGTCATCAACGCCGAGCCGATGAGCTCAGGCGACGGCTACGAGTTCGTGGACAAGATCGTCGGCGGGAAGATCCCGAAGGAGTACATCCCGGCAATCGACCTCGGCATTCAAGAGGCGATGGAGTCCGGGGTGCTCGCGGGGTATCCCGTTGTCGACATCCGCGTCGAGCTCATCGACGGCTCGTACCACGACGTCGACTCGAGCGAGATCGCCTTCAAGGTCGCCGGTTCCATGGCCTTCAAGGAGGCGATGAAGCGGGGCAAGCCGAAGCTCCTCGAGCCTGTGATGGCTGTCGAGGTGATCACGCCCGAGGACTACCTGGGCGACGTGATGGGGAACCTGAACTCCCGGCGCGGACGCGTCGAGAGCCTGGAGCCCCTCGGCAACGCACAGGTGATCAAGGCGATCGTCCCGCTCGCGGAGATGTTCGGTTACGCGACCGACGTGCGTTCGATGACGCAGGGTCGCGCCGAGTTCACGATGCAATTCGAACGTTATGAGGAAGTTCCGCAATCGATCCTGGCCGAGATGGCCACGAGCGAAGCGTAAGAGCAAGGAAGGAGAAGCATGGCCAAGCAGAAGTTTGAGCGCACCAAGCCGCATCTCAACGTCGGCACGATCGGTCACATCGACCATGGCAAGACGACGCTGACCGCGGCGATCACGAAGGTGCTTTCGGAGCAGGGGACGTCGACGACCGGCATCAAGAGCTTCGAAGAGATCGACAACGCACCCGAGGAGAAGGCGCGCGGCATCACGATCAACACGTCGCACGTCGAGTACGAGACGGAGGCCCGTCACTACGCGCACGTCGACTGCCCCGGGCACGCCGACTACATCAAGAACATGATCACGGGCGCCGCCCAGATGGACGGTGCGATCCTGGTCGTGTCCGCAGCTGACGGCCCGATGCCGCAGACGCGCGAGCACATCCTGCTGGCCCGTCAGGTCGAGGTGCCGTCGATCGTCGTCGCGCTGAACAAGGCCGACATGGTCGACGACCCCGAGCTGCTCGAGCTCGTCGAGATGGAAGTGCGTGAGCTCCTCTCGAAGTACGACTTCCCCGGCGACGACATCCCCGTCATTCAGTGCTCGGCGCTGAAGGCGCTGGAGGGCGACGGCGAGTGGGTCCCCAAGATCCTCGAGCTGATGAATGCGGTCGACTCGTTCATTCCGGAGCCGGAGCGCGATGTCGACAAGCCGTTCCTGATGCCGATCGAGGACGTCTTCACGATCACCGGCCGCGGCACCGTCGTGACCGGCCGCATCGAGCAGGGCAAGATCGAGTCGGGCAACGAGGTCGAGATCGTCGGTATCCACGAGAAGGTCGAGAAGACCGTGGTCACCGGCCTCGAGATGTTCCAGAAGACGCTCGACTACGCGCAGGCAGGCGACAACGCAGGCGCGCTGCTCCGCGGCATCAAGCGTGAGGACATCGAGCGCGGGCAGGTGCTCGCGAAGCCCGGTTCCATCACGCCGCACACGCTCTTCAAGGCAGAGGTGTACGTCCTCTCGAAGGACGAGGGCGGCCGTCACACGCCGTTCTTCAACAACTACCGCCCGCAGTTCTACTTCCGCACGACGGACGTGACGGGCGCGATCAAGCTCCCGGAGGGCCAGGAAATGGTCATGCCGGGCGACAACACGAACATGGAGGTCGAGCTGATCCAGCCGATCGCCATGGATCAGGGTCTGCGCTTCGCCGTCCGCGAGGGTGGCCGCACCGTCGGCGCAGGCGTCGTCACAGAAGTGATCAAGTAGAGGGGCGCCGGTTCGTTGGCTCAGAAAATTCGTATCCGTCTGAAGGGCTACGACCATCATCAGCTCGACAAGTCGGCTCAGTCGATCGTCGAGACTGCACAGCGAACCGGCGCCACCATCACTGGTCCCGTGCCGCTGCCGACCGAGAAGAACGTCTACTGCGTGATCCGTTCTCCGTTCAAGGACAAGGACTCGCGGGAGCACTTCGAGGTGCGTACGCACAAGCGGCTGATCGACATCCACTCGCCGACGCCGAAGACGGTCGACTCGCTGATGCGGCTCGACCTCCCGGCCGGCATCGACATCGAGATCAAGCTCTAGCGCGATGAAGGGGATAGTGGGAAAGAAGCTGGGCATGACGCAGGTCTTCGATCCGGAGACCGGCGTCGTCACGCCGGTGACGGTGATCGAGGCTGCGCCGTGTCCCGTCGTGCAGGTCAAGACGGCGGACGTGGACGGCTATGACGCGGTCCAGATCGCGTACGACGAAGCAGCCGAGCGCAAGGTCACGAAGCCGGAGCTCGGGCACCTGAAGAAGAACAACGTCAAGGGCGCGTACAGGCACCTGATCGAGCTGCGAGGACAGACCGAGGCGATCGTCGGCGAGAACGTCACCGTCGAGGTGTTCGAACCGGGCGAGAAGATCAAGGTGAGCGGCATCGCGCACGGGAAAGGCTTCGCGGGAACGATCAAGCGGCACCGCTTCCACCGCGGTCCGACCTCACACGGCTCGCACAACGTCCGCAAGCCGGGCTCGATCGGGGCCTCGGCCACGCCCTCGCGCGTGTTCAAGGGGACAGAAGATGGCCGGCCGTTTGGGCGGCAAGCGCGTGACTCAGACCGGGCCTCGTGGTCCACGAGGTGCGCCCCGAGGAGAACCTCCTGCTCGTCAAGGGCGCCGTGCCGGGCCCGAAGAACGGCTTCGTCGAAGTGCGGAGGTGAGCCACTGATGGCCGCGCCGAAAGCACCCCTGCTCGACTCGGCCGGCAAGAAGGCCAAGGACGTGGCGCTCGAGGAGTCCGTGTTCGCCGCTGAGTTGAAGCTGCACGTCGTGCACGAGACCGTGCGCGCGGAGATGAACGCAGCCCGCCAGGGGACGCGTGCGAACAAGAGCCGCGGGCTCGTCTCCGGGGGGCGAGCGAAGCCGTGGCGCCAGAAGGGCACCGGCCGCGCCCGCGCAGGCACGACGCGCGCGCCGCACTGGACCGGCGGTGGCGTGACCTTCGCAGCCAGCACCGCGCGACTTCGAGGTCAAGGTGAATCGCAAGACCCGCCGCTCGGCCATGCGCGGTGTGCTGTCCCAGCATGCAGCCGACGGCACCTTCGCGGTTCTCGACTCCTCAGGCTTCGAGGCACCGTCGACCAAGTTGGCGGTGAGCCTCATCGAGGCTCACGGCATGGAGCTGCCGCTCGTCGTCGTCACGAAGGACGAGCAGAACGTCGTCAGGTCTTTCCGCAACATCGACAAGGTCGTCGTCACGACCCCGGGCGAGCTCGAGGTCGCCGCACTCGTGTGGGCGCGCTCCGTGCTCGTGACGGAAGACGCACTCGAGCTCGTCAAGGACAAGGCCTCGCTCATGAGCCTGCATCCGAACGAAGTCTTGCTCGCTCCGGTCGTCTCGGAGAAGAGCTACGCGCAGATCGAGGGCAGCAACACCTACTCGTTCCGCATTCACCCGGACGCGCACAAGACGCAGGTCCGCCAGGCGGTCGAGGAGCTGTTCGACGTCAAGGTGCTGCGCGTGAACGTCTCCAAGGTGCAGTCGAAGCCGAAGCGGCGCGGCCAGATCAGCGGGCGCAAGCCGGGGTGGAAGAAGGCGATCGTGCAACTACGGCCCGGCGACTCGATCGAGATCTTCGAGGGGGTGCACGCCTAACCATGCCCGTACGCCGTTACAAGCCGACTTCGCCGGGGCGCCGCTTCATGACCGTCTCGACCTTCGAGGAGATCACGAAGTCCAAGCCCGAGAAGGCTCTGACCGAAAAGCTGAACAAGACGGGCGGCCGCAACAACAACGGGCGCATCACGACGCGCCACCAGGGCGGCGGTCACAAGCGTCGCTATCGCGTGATCGACTTCAAGCGCCTGAAGGACGGCGTCCCCGCCAAGGTCGCCGCGATCGAGTACGACCCCAACCGGTCGGCCCGGATCGCGCTGCTGCACTACGCAGACGGCGCGAAGAGCTACATCCTCGCCCCGGCGAGGCTGCGCGTCGGTGCGACCGTCGAGTCGGGCCCGGCAGCCGACATCAAGCCGGGCAATGCGCTCCCGCTCGAGAACATCCCCACCGGCACGCTCGTCCACAACGTCGAGCTGAAGCCGGGCCGGGGCGGCCAGATGGCCCGTAGCGCCGGCTCGGGCGTGCAGCTCGTCGCGAAGGACGAGGGGTACGGCGTGCTCCGGCTCCCGTCCGGCGAGATGCGCCGGGTCCCGCTGACCTGCCGCGCCACGATCGGGCAGGTCGGTAACGTGGACCACGAGAACATCACCGGCGGCAAGGCAGGTCGAAGCCGGTGGAGGGGCAAGCGGCCGACGGTGCGCGGCTCGGCGATGAACCCCGTCGACCATCCGCACGGCGGCGGCGAGGGGAAGTCAAAAGGCGGCCGGCACCCGGTCACCCCGTGGGGTGTGCCCACGCTCGGCAAGCGCACGCGCCGGAAGCACAAGGAGTCCGACAGTTTGATCGTCCGCAGCCGCAGGCGCGGAAAGGAGAAGCGCAAGTAAATGAGTCGCAGTTCCAAAAAAGGGCCTTTCGTCGAAGCACGGCTGATGAGCCGCATCGAGTCGATGAACGAAAAGAACGAGAAGCGGATGATCCGCACCTGGTCGCGCACGTCCACGGTCTTCCCGGACATGGTCGGGCACACGATCGCCGTCCACGACGGCCGCAAGCACGTGCCCGTGTTCATCTCCGAGCAGATGGTCGGCCACAAGCTCGGCGAGTTCGCGCCGACGCGAACCTTCCGCGGCCATTCCGGTGACCGCAAGACCGAGGTGAAGAAGCGAGCGTGAGCACCGTCGAGACACCCAGAGAAGTGCGCGCGCAGGCGAAGTACGTGCGGATGTCACCGCGCAAGGCGCGGCTCGTCGCGGAGCACATCCGCGGCCGCAGCGTGCCCGAGGCGCGCGCCGTTCTCGCCTTCACATCACGTGAGGCCGCGGGAGTGCTGCAGAAGGTGCTGCAGTCCGCGGTTTCGAACGCCGAGGCAAATCACGGCATCGCCGAGGATCGGCTGTACGTCAAGACCACGTTTGTCGACGGCGGGCCGGTCATGAAGCGTTGGCGCGCCCGCGCGCGCGGCCGCGTTGCCAGGATTCGCAAGCGCACCTGCCACATCACTGTGACGCTTGCTGAAAGGCAGCAAGCGTCACCAACTGAGGAATCGGTGCAGGCTGAGGCCGTCGCGACCGCGGCGGTGCCGAAGCGCGCGGCGAAGACGAAGACCGCTGCGGCCTCGAAGAAGAAGACCGCGTCCAAGCGTCCCGCGAAGAAGAAGGGAGCGGCTGCTTAATGGGCCAGAAAGTCCATCCCGGCGGGATGCGCGTCGGCGTCATCCACGACTGG
The DNA here is from genome assembly GCA_963779965.1 of uncultured Actinomycetes bacterium. Classification (GTDB taxonomy): domain Bacteria; phylum Actinomycetota; class Thermoleophilia; order Gaiellales; family Gaiellaceae; genus 3-1-20CM-4-69-9. The sequence goes on from CAWAAP010000006.1 coordinate 91,997, forward strand.
AAGTCCAACTGGTACACCGGAAAGAAGGAGTTCCCGGGCTATCTGATCGAGGACATCAAGATCCGGGAGCACATCACCAACAAGCTTTCGCATGCCGGCCTGTCCGACATTCTGATCCGCAAGGACAAGCAGCGGGTCACCGTCGACATCTACACGGCACGCCCCGGCATCGTGATCGGCAAGTCGGGCGTCGAGGTGGACGCGCTGCGCAAAGAGCTGCACTCGATCACCAAGAAGAACGTCCACATCAACATCAACGAGATCAAGCGGCCGGAGCTCGACGCGAAGCTCGTCGCGCAGTCGATCGCCGAGCAGCTGCAGAACCGTGTCAGCTTCCGGCGTGCGATGAAGCGCGCGCTCGCGTCCGGCATCCGTTCGGGTGCCAAGGGCGTGCGCATCCAGTGCGGCGGCCGGCTGGGCGGTACCGAGATGAGCCGCTCCGAGGCGTACTCCGAAGGTCGCGTCCCGCTGCACACGATTCGCGCGGACATCGACTACGGCTTCGTCGAGGCGAAGACGACCTTCGGCCGCATCGGCGTGAAGGTCTGGATCAACAAGGGCGAGATCATGCCGGAGGGTTACGGCGGTCTCGACACCGAGAAGGACGTCCGGCTCGGCGAGCAGGACCAGGCGCGCCGGCGACGTGCGAACGTCGAGGGGCTCGGCGCCTCGCGCGAGGGCGGCCGCGATCGCCAACGCGACCGTGAAGGTCTCGGGCCGGTGCGCCCGGGCCGCAAGAAGAGCGGCGGTCAGGGTCGCGGCGGACAGGGCCGTGGTCAGGGCAGGGGCAGGCCCGCGCCGCGCAATCGTGCGGCTCAGCAGGACAACCCGGATCGACCGCGCACCGACGAGATCGCGACGTCGACTGAGGGCCTCGAGTCCGGGCAGCCGCCGGTCGAGACGACGCCGCCGGTCGTAGATGCGCCCGACACGACTGCGCCGACGCAGCAGACCGAGGAACCGACGAACCAGGAAAAGGCTGACACGTAATGCTGCTGCCGAAGAAAATGAAGTACCGCAAGCACCAGCGTGGCCGGCGCCGCGGTTACGCGAAGGGACAGACCACGGTGCAGTTCGGCGACTTCGGTTTGAAGGCGCTCGAGACCGGCTGGGTGACGAACCGTCAGATCGAAGCGGCCCGCATCGCCATGACGCGCAAGATCAAGCGCGGCGGCAAGGTCTGGATCAACGTCTTCCCGGACAAGCCGACGACGCAGAAGCCCGCGGAGACCCGCATGGGCTCCGGCAAGGGCTCGCCCGAGCACTGGGTCGCTGTCGTCAAGCCCGGCCGGGTGATGTTCGAGCTCGCAGGCGTGCCGGAGCCGCTGGCCAAGGAAGCGCTTCGGCTCGCCGGCACGAAGATCTCGCTCAAGACGAAGTTCGTGAAGCGGGAGGCGGATCTCTTTGAGAGCTAGAGACATGAGGGACATGACCGACGAGGAACTGGAGAACGCATTGCACGATCGACGTAAGGAGCTGTTCGACCTTCGCTTCCAGTCGGCAACCGGAGCGCTCGAGAACAGCGCGCGGCTGAAGCTCGCGAAACGCGAGATCGCGCGGATCCTGACCGTGCGTGTTGAACGCGAGGCAAAGGCAGGGCAGCACTGATGGCTGACGAGAAGAAGCCCACACGAAAGAAGAAGGACGACGAGGCCGTGGCTGAAGAGAAGCCGAAGCGCAAGCCTGCCGCGAAGAAGGAGACCGCGGAGAAGAAGCCTGCTGCCGAGAAGAAGCCGGCCGCGAAGAAGGCTGCTCCCAAGAAGAAGGTCGAAGAGACGGTCGTCGAGGAGGTCGCTGCCGACGCACCGGTCTCCGAGCCTGTCGCGGAAGCACCGGCCGAGGAGCCGGTAGCCGAGGAAGCTCCTGCCGAGGAGCCGGTGGTCGAACAGCCCGTGGCCGAGGAAGCTCCTGTCGAGGAGGCTCCCGTGGAGGAGCCGACTCCGGAGCCCGTCGCCGAGGCAGAGCCCGAGCCAGTGGCCGAAGCGCCCGTTGCCGAGGCTGAAGAGCCCGAGGCTCCTGCGGAAGCGCCGGTCGCCGAAGAGGCGCCGCCTGCAGAACCGGCGCCGCAATCGCAGCCGAAGGTCAAGCGCAAGCCTCGTCCCCGCGCGGAGCGACGTCAGCGCCCGAAGGTTCGCCGCGAGCGTCCGGCCGAACGCAAGCCGATCTCCCGGCTGCCGAAGCCGGAGTCCGAGCGCGGCCGCCGCCAGGAGCGTCGCGGCGTCGTCGTCTCGAGTGCGATGGACAAGACGATCATCGTCAAGGTCGAGGCGATCAAGGCACACCGCCGCTACAAGAAGGTCATCCGCCGCAACGTGAAGTTCCACGCGCACGACGAGCAGAACACCGCCAACGTCGGGGACATCGTCCGCATCGTCGAGACGCGACCGCTGTCGAAGACGAAGCACTGGCGGCTCGTCGAGATCGTCGAGGCAGCCAAGTGATCCAGCAAGAGTCAAGACTGCGCGTGGCCGACAACACCGGCGCCCGCGAGATCCTCTGCATCCGCGTCAAGGGTGGAACCGGTCGTCGCTACGCGCGCGTGGGGGACATCATCGTCGCCACGGTCAAGCAGGCCGCTCCGCAAGGCGCGGTGAAGAAAGGCGAGGTCGTGCAAGCGGTCGTCGTCCGCACGCGCAAGGCTTACGGCCGCAACGACGGCACGTCGATCGCGTTCGACGAGAACGCCGCGGTGATCATCGACGCTCAGCGGAATCCCCGCGGTACCCGGATCTTCGGACCGGTTGCCCGCGAGTTGCGTGAGAAGAACTTCATGAAGATCGTCTCGCTCGCACCGGAGGTGCTCTAGCAGTGGCCCACACGATGCGCATCCGCAAGGGCGACCTCGTCCACGTGCTGAGCGGCAAGGACCGCGGCAAGCAGGGCCGCGTCATCGACGCACGCCCGAAGGACCGCAAGGTCATCGTCGAGAACATCAACATCGTCAAGCGGCACACAAAGCCCCGCCCGATCCAGAACACCAGCCGCATGGGAGCTGCCGGCATGACACCCGGGCGGCGTGATCGAGAAGCCGTCGCCGCTGCATGTGGGCAACGTCATGGTGGTGTGCCCCGTCTGCAACAGGCCGACGCGTGTCGGCGTGAGAGACAAGGATTCCCACGGACAGAACGTGAAGGTCCGCGTCTGCAAGCGCGCCGACTGCGGCGAGGACATCGACCGATGAGCACCAGAGTCCGCGAAGCCCGCAAGGAAGCCGCGCGCGTGGATTACGAGCCGCGCCTGAAGGTGCTTTTCGAGCGCGAGCTACGCGCGAAGCTGAAGGACGAGCTCGGGCTGTCGTCGCCGATGGAGGTTCCGCGCCTCCAGAAGATCACGCTGAACATGGGCGTCGGCGAGGCGAAGACCGATGCGAAGCAGCTCGACGCCGCGATCGAGGAGCTCTCGATCATCGCCGGCCAGCGTGCCCAGGTGCGCAAGGCCCGCAAGTCGATCGCGCAGTTCAAGATCCGCGAGGGGATGCCGATCGGTGCGCGCGTGACGCTGCGCGGCACTCGCATGTACGAGTTCCTCGATCGGCTGATCGCAATCGCACTTCCGCGCATCCGTGACTTCCGCGGACTGAACCCGCAGTCGTTCGACGGACGCGGCAACTATTCACTCGGCCTACGGGAGCAGATCATCTTCCCGGAGATCGACTACGACGACATCCAGCAGGTTCGCGGCCTCGACGTCGCGATCACGACCTCCGCGAAGACGGACGAGCACGGATTCGCGCTACTGCGCGGGTTCGGCATGCCGTTCGCGGCGGACGGAAGGGAGCAACAGTAGTGGCAAAGACATCACTCCGGATCAAGCAGCAGCGCCCGCAGAAGTACCCCGTGCGGGCCTACTCCCGCTGCAATCGCTGCGGGCGCCCACGCGCCGTCTTCCGCAAGTTCGGCCTCTGCCGGATCTGCCTGCGGGACCTGGCGCACCAGGGCGTGATCCCGGGCATGACCAAATCGAGCTGGTAACCGAGATGCTGACCGATCCCGTAGCCGACATGCTCGCCCGGATCCGCAACGCCAACAAGGCGCTGCACGAGCATGCCGAGATGCCGACCTCCCGTCTCAAGGAGGGCATCGCCCGCATCCTCAAGGAGGAGGGCTACATCACGGACTTCCATGTGAAGAAGGGCGAGAGCTTCGATACCCTGGTCATCCAGCTGAAGTACGGCCGGAGCCGCGAGAGGATCATCACCGACCTCAAGCGGGTGTCCAAGCCCGGCCGCCGTGTCTACGCGGGCAAGGACCGCCTTCCGCGCGTGCTCGGTGGAATGGGCGTGGCGATTCTGTCCACGTCGACGGGTCTGATCACGTCACGCACGGCCGAGGAGAAAGGAATCGGCGGCGAAGTCGTGTGCTTCATCTGGTAGCGAGATGAGTCGAATCGGTAAACAGCCCATTGAGATTCCCGCCGGTGTGTCGGTGTCGATCGATCCTGGCCGCGTGATGGTCAACGGACCGCTCGGCAACCTGCAGCAGCAGGTGCCCGCCCGGATGAAGATCGAGCAGGCAGAGGGCATGATCACCGTCGCCCGTCCGACCGAGCGCGGCCAGGATCGCGCGCTGCACGGTCTGACACGGACGCTGGTCGCCAACATGGTCGAGGGCGTCACGAAGGGATTCGAGAAGCGGCTCGAGCTGCAGGGAGTCGGCTACCGCGCCGCTCTGCAGGGCACAGATCTCCGTCTCGACGTCGGCTATTCGCATCCCGTCGTGATCAAGGCGCCACAGGGCATCTCGTTCGAGGTGCCGTCGAACACCGAGATCCTGGTCAAGGGCGTCGACAAGCAGCAGGTCGGACAGACGGCCGCCGAGGTCCGCAAGGTGCGCCCGCCGGAGCCGTACAAGGGCAAGGGCATTCGCTACGCGGGCGAGTACGTGCGCCGGAAGGTCGGCAAGCGAGCCTAATGGCCACTCTGACCGTCAGCAAAGCGCGCGAGCGCCGTCACAAGCGGGTGAGGGGGAAAGTGTCGGGAACGGCCGAGCGGCCCCGTCTCGTCGTCACGCGCTCGAACCGCGGCATCGTCGCGCAACTGGTCGACGACATGGAAGGGCGCACGCTCGCTTCCGCGACCTGGCTGCAGGTGAAGACGACCTTCAAGGGCGACAAGAAAGCCCAGGCGACCGAGGTCGGCAAGCTGCTCGCCGAGAGCGCCAAGCAGGCGAAGATCGAGAGCGTCGTGTTCGACCGCGGCGGCTACCTGTACCACGGGCGCGTCAAGGCGCTCGCCGATGCTGCACGCGAAGGGGGACTGAAGTTTTGAGCACTAGACCCGAGTTCACGAGCGTCGAGCGCGCGGTGATCGAGCGCGAAGAGACCCGCGAGCTCAAGGAGCGCGTGGTCGAGATCAACCGTGTCGCCAAGGTCGTCAAGGGCGGCCGGCGGTTCTCCTTCACGGCGCTCGTCGTCATCGGCGACGAGGTCGACCGCGTCGGCGTCGGCTACGGCAAGGCACGCGAGGTTCCGCTCGCGATCACGAAGGCCGTCGAGGATGCGAAGAAGAATCTGTTCACCGTGCCCAAGCACGGCACGACGATCACGCACGAGATCCTCGGCCGCTCGGACGCGGCGCGAGTGCTCCTGCGTCCCGCGAGCGAAGGAACCGGCGTGATCGCCGGTGGCGGCGTCCGCGCTGTCTTGGAGCTCGCCGGCATCCGCGACATCCTCGCGAAGAGCCTCGGCACGACGAACCCGATCAACATGGCGAAGGCGACCGTCGACGGGCTGAAGCACCTCCGGCGCCCCGAGGACGTGGCAAGGGCGCGCGGCCTGACGATCAGCCAGGTCCTGCCGTACAAGCATCCCGTTGGGAGGAGTCGACCGAGTGACCTCCGCCTCGAGGAGACGCCGAGTGGCGAAAGTCCGGAGGCGGCGCAGCCGCCTGTCCGCGAAGCGGACCAGGGGAGGGGTTCCGGGGAACCGGGAGGTTCCCCGGGCGAGTGACCTATGGCGAAAGTCCGAATCACCCAAATCCGTAGCCAGATCGGCGAGAGCCAGCGGCACCGCGGCACGCTCCGCGCGCTCGGCCTCGGCAGGATCGGCAAGACCGCCGAGCACGACGACGGCCCGGTCTTCGCAGGCATGCTTCGAAAGGTCCGCCACCTCGTGAGGATCGACGATGCCTAAAGACCTGAACCTCACCTCATTGAAGCCGGCGCAGGATCAGAAGGACCGGAAGCGCGTCGGCCGGGGCAACAGCTCGGGCAAGGGCCGCTACTCCGGCCGCGGCATCAAGGGCCAGAAGTCCCGCGCCGGATCGCACAAGATGCGCGCGGGGTTCGAAGGCGGCCAGATGCCGATCTACATGCGCCTGGGCAAGCTGCGCGGCGCGACGTCGAAAGACGCGATGCCGATCGGCCCGTTCCGGACCTCGACGGCGCCCATCAACGTCGGCTCGCTCGACCGCTTCGACGACGGCGCCGAGGTCACGCCGGAGAGCCTGGTCGAGAAGGGACTGCTCAAGAACACGAAGACCGACGTGAAGCTGCTCGGCAACGGCGAGCTGAAGAAGAAGCTGACGATCCGCGTGCACGGGATCTCCGCCACCGCGCGGGAGAAGGTCGAGCAGGCGGGTGGAACCGTCTCGCTCCTGAAGGAGCCCAAGGTGAAGAAGCGGAAGAAGCACGCGAAGGCGAAGCCGGCTGCGGCTGCGCCTGCCGCCGAGGCGCCCGAGACCGGACGCGCCCGTGGCCGAGAACGTTGCGCCGGCGCCCGAGCCAGAGCCCGACCAGACCGACGAGCAAGCTCCAGAGGCGGAGTAGCTAGATGCTTTCCTGGCTCGCCAATGCCTGGCGCGTCCCCGAGCTTCGCAAGCGCGTCCTCTTCACGTTCATGATCCTGGCCCTGTACCGGCTGGGGTCGTGGATACCGGCTCCGGGCGTCGACTCGCAGACGATCAAGGACTACTTCAACGGCCAGGGCGGGACGATCCTCGGGCTGCTGAACGTCTTCTCGGGAGGCGCGCTGTCGCAGTTCGCGCTGTTCGCGCTCGGGATCATGCCGTACGTCACCGCTTCGATCATCTTGCAGCTCATGACGGTCGTCGTGCCGCAGCTCGAGCAGCTACAGAAGGAAGGCGAGTCGGGCTACGCCAAGATCAACCAGTACACGCGCTACCTCACGGTCGCGCTGGCCGCGGCGCAGTCGACGGGTTATGCGTATCTCTTCAAGCGAGCGGGGAACCTCGATGCGAACACCGGCCGCATCGTCCTGATCGTCGTCACGCTCACCGCGGGTACGACGCTGCTGATGTGGCTCGGCGAGCTGATCACGAAGCGCGGGGTCGGCAACGGCATCTCGCTGCTGATCTTTGCGTCGATTCTCTCGTCCGCGCCGACCGGGATCACGGCCTGGTACAACGGCGGCACGATGGAGCGGCTGTTCTTCCCGCTCGTCGCGCTCGCGATCGTCGCAGCGGTCGTGTTCATGCAGGAAGGCCAGCGCCGCATCCCGATCCAGTACGCGAAGCGGATGGTCGGCCGCCGCCAGACCGCGGGCGGCTCGACGTACATGCCGCTGCGCGTGAACATGGCCGGCGTCATTCCGGTGATCTTCGCCGCGGCGGTGATGGCGTTCCCGCCGACGATCGCCCAGTTCTTCCCGGCGACGCAGGGCTGGATCAATGCCCACTTCTCGTATGGCTCTCTGCTCTACATCGTCCTCGAAGGCGTGCTGATCATCGTCTTCACGTACTTCTACACCGCGGTGCAGTTCAACCCGGTCGACCAGGCCGACAACCTGCGCAAATACGGTGGCTACATCCCGGGCATCCGTCCGGGGGCTCCCACGGCCCAGTACCTCGACCGCGTGCTCACGCGCCTCACGCTGCCCGGCGCCCTCTACCTGGCCGCCGTGGCGGTGCTGCCGAGCATCTTCATCAAGTACGGCGGCTTCTCGCAGGCGACGTCGCGCGCTCTCGGCGGCACGTCGGTCCTCATCGTCGTCGGCGTCGCGCTGGACACGATGAGACAGATGGAGTCCCAGATGATGATGCGCAACTACGAGGGCTTTCTCAAATAGTGCCCCTCAACGTTCTGCTCCTCGGCCCGCAAGGGGCGGGAAAAGGCACGCAGGCGACGAGGATCTCTTCGGAGTACGGCATTCCTCACATCGCCAGCGGCGAGATCCTGCGTTCAGAAATGGACGCGGGCACCGATCTTGGTCAGCGCGTGAAGGACACGATCGAACGCGGAGACCTGGTCTCCGACGACCTGATGATCGAGCTGATCCGAAACCGGCTCGAGCACACCGACACCGAAGCGGGGTTCGTCCTGGACGGCTTTCCACGGACGACCGTGCAGGCTGAGGCGCTCGATTTCATGTTCGCCGACATCGGGAGGAACTTCAGCGTGGCCTTCGCGCTCCAGATTCCCGACGAGGTGGCGTTCGACCGGCTTCGCCGCCGCGCCCGCGCGGACGACACCGACGAGGCGATCCAGCGGCGGCTCGACAACTACCACCGCGAGACGGAGCCCTTGATCGAGTTCTACCGCACGCGTGGAAACGTCGTCCCGATCCACGCGAACCGCAGCGAGAACGAGGTGTTCGCCGAGATCTCACGGGCGCTGGAGCAGGTGCCTGCTTGATCATCCGAAAGTCAGCAGCCGAGATCGAGGGCATGGAGCGCGCCGGACAGATCGTTGCCGCCACGATCGCGCTCCTGGGCGAGCAGGCGCAGCCCGGCATCACCACCGGCGAGCTCGACAAGATCGCCGACGCATTCATTCGCGAGAACGGCGGTGTCCCGACCTCCATGGGTTACCGCGGTTTCCCCGCGGCGACGTGCATCTCGCCGAATGCAATGGTCGTCCACGGCATCCCCGGCCGCCACCGTGTCGAGGAGGGCGACCTCATCTCCGTGGACGTCGGCGTCACCCTGGACGGGCTGGTTGCGGACAGCGCCTACACGTACGCGATCGGAGAGATCGATCCCGAGGCTCAGCGGCTGCTCGACGTCGGCAAGGAGGCGCTCGCAGCCGGGATCGACCAGGCCCGCGCGGGCAACCGCGTCGGCGACATCTCACATGCCGTCCAGCTGGTCGTGGAAGGTGCCGGCTTCTCCGTCGTGCGCTCCCTGGTCGGCCACGGGGTCGGCCGCTCCTACCACGAGGAGCCTCAGATCCCGAACTTCGGCGAGCCCGGCCGGGGCCCGCAGCTCCAGGCCGGCATGACCCTTGCGATCGAGCCGATGATCACCGCCGGGGGCCCTGACGTGTACCTCCACGACGACGAATGGTCGATCTCGACTCAGGACGGCTCACTGGCCGCCCATTTCGAGCACACCGTGGCGGTCGCCGAGGAGGGCCCGCCCAGGATTCTCACGGCCGCCAAGTCGAGGGAAAAGGCCGGTTTGGTACCATAATCGGTTCGCGGCGGGCCGCCCCGCCGTATTTTCGTGCGTAGACAAGAAAGGCGATGACCAAGCAAGACGAGAAGATCGAGATGGAAGGAGAGATCACCGAGGCGCTCCCGAGCACGATGTTCCGGGTGCAGCTCGAAGGCGGGCCATCAGTGCTCGCCACGATCTCCGGGAAGATGCGCAAGCACTACATCCGCATTCTCCCCGGCGACAAGGTGAAGGTAGAGCTCTCCCCCTACGACCTCACTCGCGGCCGAATCACCTACAGACACCGATGAAAGTACGAGCCTCAGTCAAGCCCATCTGCGACCGCTGCCGCGTGATCAAGCGGCACGGCATCACCATGGTCATCTGCAGCAAAGACCCAAAACACAAGCAAAGGCAGGGTTAATCGTTTGGCACGCATCGCCGGAGTGAATCTTCCGAACCAGAAGCGGCTCGAGATCGGGCTGACGTACATCTACGGCATCGGCCAGTCGACGGCGCGCAAGGTCGCGATCGCGCTGGCCCTCGATCCCGACACGAAGATCAAGGACCTCACCGACGAGGAGGTCACGAAGCTTCGCCAGTACATCGACGAGAAGCTCCAGGTGGAAGGTGACCTGCGCCGCGACCGCTCGCAGGCGATCAAGCGCCTGGGTGAGATCGGCTCGTACCGTGGCATCCGTCATCGCCGCGGGCTTCCCGTCAACGGACAGCGCACCCGCACCAACGCGCGCACGCGCAAGGGCCCGGCCAAGCCTGTGAGCCGCGGCAAGAAGGCGACGGCGAAGACCTAAATGGCGCCTCCTCGCAAGACAGCGGCCAGGGGCCGCACGCGTCGCCGCGTCCGCAAGAACATCGCGATCGGACAGGCGCACATCAAGACGTCGTTCAACAACACGATCGTCGCGCTCACCGACAAGGACGGAAATGTGATTGCGTGGGAGTCCGCCGGCTCCGCCGGATTCAAGGGCTCGCGCAAGTCGACGCCGTTCGCCGCGCAGGTGACCGCCGACTCGTGCGCGCGCAAGGGCATGGAGCACGGGTTGCAGAAGGTCGAGGTCTTCGTGAAGGGCCCGGGCTCGGGTCGCGAGACCGCGATCCGCTCACTGCAGGCTGCCGGGCTCGAGATCCTCGGCGTCAAGGACGTCACCCCGCAGGCGCACAACGGCGTTCGGCCGCGAAAGCGAAGGCGCGTTTAGTGGCCCGCGACACGTCCCCCAAGTGCAAGCAGTGCCGTCGTGAAGGCTTGAAGCTCTTCCTCAAGGGCGAGCGCTGCCTCACGGAGAAGTGCGCGATCGAGCGCCGCTCGTATCCGCCGGGCGACCACGGCCGAGGCCGCATCAAGCAGTCCGAGTACCTCTTGCAGTTGCGCGAGAAGCAGAAGGCGCGCCGGTACTACGGCCTGCTCGAGAAGCAGTTCCGCACCTACTACAGCAAGGCGGCGAAAGGCACCGGCGTCACGGGCGAGAACCTGCTGCGCATGCTCGAGACGCGCCTCGACAACGTCGTCTACCGCCTCGGGTTCGCCGCGTCGCGCGCCCAGGCGCGTCAGTTGGTTCGCCACGGCCACTTCCACGTCAACGGCCGCCGCGTCAACATTCCCAGCTACCAGGTCAAGCCCGACGACATCATCACCGTCGCTCCGGGCTCGTCCGCGGAGCAGGTCATCCGCGACGCGACCGACCTCACCGCCTCAGTGGCCCCGTGGTTGCAGGCCGACCACGACGGGCTGACCGGAAAGATCCTCAAGTGGCCGTCGCGTGACGAGATCGACACGCCGGTCCAGGAATCGCTCATCGTCGAGCTCTACTCGAAGTAAGGAAGGAATCGAATTGGCTACTCGCTCAAGTTTGATGGAGTTTCAGATCCCGAAGATCGTCCACGAAGAGTTGGACGAGCAGCGCGGGGTTTTCGAGATCGAGCCGCTCGACCGCGGCTTCGGTTACACGTTCGGCAACTCGCTGCGCCGCGTGCTGCTCTCGTCGCTCGAGGGCGCTGCGGTCACCTCGGTCAAGATCGAGGGGATCTCGCACGAGTTCACGACGCTTCAGGGTGTCCGAGAAGACGTCACAGACATCATCCTCAACCTCAAGAACCTGGTTTGCCGCCTGCACGGCGAATCTCCGGAGATCGAAGTGCACGTTGCGAAGCGGGGCGCCGGCGCCGTCAAGGCCTCCGACATCGAGGCTCCGGCGGAGCTCGAGATCCTGAACTCGGACCTCGAGCTCGCCCATCTCTCCGACAAGGGCAAGCTGGAGATGACGCTGACGATCGGCCGTGGTCGCGGCTATGTCCCGGCCGAGATGAACCGCGGGCCCGAGCACACGATCGGCGTCATTCCGATCGACTCGATCTTCTCGCCTGTTCGGCGGGTTGCGTACGACGTCGAGGCGGCGCGCGTCGGTCAGCGCACCGACTACGACAAGCTGCGGCTCGACGTGACGACCGACGGCTCGATCAGTCCGAAGGACGCGATCGGGCAGGCGTCCGAGATCCTGATCAGGCAGCTCGCGATCTTCACCGACCTCGATCGCATGGAGGGCTACGGCGAGTCCGCCGCAGCTCCCGGCGGCGAGGGCGCACAGGCTGAGATGCCGCTCGCGCACGGGATGGAGAACTTCCCGATCGAGGAGCTCGAGCTCGGCGTGCGCTCGTACAACTGCCTCAAGCGCGTCGGCATCGAGACGATCGGCGACCTGGTCGTCAAGACCGAGAACGAGCTTGCCGCGATTCCGAACTTCGGCAAGAAGTCGGTCGAGGAGGTCAAGGAAACGCTGTCGGCGCACGGCCTGACGCTGCGCGGCGACGAGAGTGGCGGAGGCGCGGTCTAACCATGCGCCATCGCCGGGCCGGCAAGAAGCTCGGGCGCGACTCGGCGCACCGCAGGGCGCTCTACTCGAACCTCGCGGGCGCGCTGATCGAGCACGGCCGGATCAAGACGACCCAGGCCAAGGCCAAGGCCGTCAAGCCGTTCGCAGAGCAGATGATCACGCTCGGCAAGCGCGGCGACCTCCACGCCCGGAGGCTCGCGCTTGCCGAGCTGCGCTCGCAGGACGTCGTCCACCTGTTGTTCGCCGAGGTAGCCCCGCGCTTCGCGGAACGTCCCGGCGGCTACACGCGGATCGTCAAGCTCGGACCGCGGCTGGGTGACGCTGCGGAGATGGTCTACCTCGAGCTCGTGGATTACGAGCCGGCCGGCTCGTCGCCGGCAACCGCCGCGTCGTAGCGCAGCGACCGGATGCTCCTGCTCGGAGCGATCTTGTTGGCGATCTTCGTCCTTCCCTCTCCATGGGGAATCGTGGCCGTCGTTGCCGGCGGCTTGACCGACGTCGCCGAGTCGGTCGCATTGTTGAAGTGGTCGCGGCGCCGCCGGGCCGTCACCGGCGTCGAGGTGCTGATCGGCAAGACAGCGGTGGTCAGCTCGCCGACGCAGGTCCGCGTCGCCGGGGAGATCTGGGAGGCGAGGTCGGGCGATCCACTGCTCGTCGGTGACGAGGTGGAGGTCGTTGCGGTCGACGGTTTGACGCTGCAGGTCAGCCGACGGAGCCGAGCGCCGCACTGACCGCTGCGATGATGACGCCGCCGAGCGTCACGGACGCGAGCGCACGGATGAAACCGACCTCGAAGAACTTCCAGCGCAGCCACGCGAGGACCAGCAGCTCGAGCGCTACGACCGCGATCGCGGAGTAGATCGCTGCCTGATAGTGCGGGATCAGGAACGGCAGCGTGTGCAGAATCCCGCCGATGAACGTCCCGACTCCTGTGATCGTTCCCCGCACCATCGGGCTCCCCCGGCCGGTCAGCTCGCCCGTATCCGAGAGACCTTCCGAGAACGCCATCGAGATTCCGGCACCGAACGCGGTGGCGACGCCGGCGACGAATGCGTAGTGCGGTTTATGGGTGACGACGGCGACGGAGAAGATCGGCGCGAGCGTCGAGAGCGAGCCGTCGATGAGACCTACCATCGCCGGTTGCACTCGCTGCAGAAGGAAGGTCTGACGGTCGGTCATTGACTAGAGTATACCAAATCAATCGCAAATCGATAGAACATAAGGCAATCCTGACAAACAAAGTCAGGGAGACCTGACGTGCGGCTGAAGCTAACGCTCGAGTACGACGGCACGCATTTCCGCGGCTGGGCGGTGCAACCGGGCTTGCGCACGATCGAGGGAGTCGTGCGCGACGCGCTCGATGTCTTTCCCTCTTCTGCCGGCCTTGCCGTCGCAGGACGGACGGACACCGGTGTGCACGCACTAGGCAACGTGGTCAGCGTCGATGTCGAAGGCGGCCCGCCGGCGAAGCGGGTCGCCGAAGCGCTCAATGCAGCGTTGCCGGACGACGTTGCGGTGGTCGCGGCCGAGGAGATGGGACCTGACTTCAATGCCCGGCATTCGGCGCGCTTGCGGAGTTACCGGTATCGCATCTGGCGCCGGCGCGAGTCGTCACCGTTCGAGCACCGGCGTTCCTGGTGGTACTCGCGACCGCTCGACGAGGAACGTCTCGCCGTTGCGGCCGATCTTCTGGTGGGCGCACACGACTTCCGGGCCTTCACGCCGACCGAGACACAGCACCAGTCGTTCCGGCGCAACGTCACGGCAGCGGCGTGGCACAGGCGGGGCGACGCGCTCGAGTTCGAGATCACTGCGAACAGCTTCCTCAGGCACATGGTCCGGACCCTCGTCGGGACGATGCTCCAGCTGCCCCCCGAACGCATCGCGCCTCTGCTCGATGGGCGCCCGCGCGGCGAGGCGGGGCCGACGGCGCCGCCGTGGGGGCTGTACCTCGAGCACGTCGAGTACTAACGCTCCTAAGCTGGCCGCATGGCCGATTACTTCCTGGTCAAGCACGTGCCGGGTCCCGCCTGGGACCATTCGCGGCCGAGGCGGGAGCAGGACGGCTGGGACGAGCACGCAGCCTTCATGGACGGCCTGGCTGCGGAGGGTGTCATCGTCCTCGGTGGTCCCGTCGGCGCAGGTGATGGCGACTACGCATTGCTGGTCGTCGACGCAGAGAGCGAGGCGGCGGTCCGAGCCCGTCTCGCGGCCGATCCCTGGGAAGACACGATCCTGCGAACCGAGAGCATCGAGCCGTGGTCGGTCTGGCTTCGGAGGGGCACGCGGCTAGCATCGTCTCCATGCGCTTTCCCGTCGTTCTCTTCGATCTCGACGGCACCGTGATCGACTCCGGCGCGATCATCCTCGCCTCGATGCGGCACGCCGCCAGGGAGGTTCTCGGCACCGAGGTTCCCGACGAAGACCTGATGGCGGCGGTCGGTGGGCCCGGGTTGGAGGCGCAGATGCACGCCTTGGCCCCCGACAAGGTCGACGAGCTCGTCGACGTCTATCGCGCGCACAACGAACCCCTGCACGATGAACTCGTCTGCTGTGCGGGGATGGACGACGTGCTCGTCCGGCTGAAGGATGAGGGTCGCCGGCTCGGGATCGTGACGGCGAAGCGGCGTCAAACCGTCGAGCTTGCGTTTGCGCGCATTCCGATCGCGCATCTGTTCGAGACGGTCGTGGGCGGAGACGAGACGGCACGCCACAAGCCCGATCCCGAGCCACTGTTGCTCGCGCTCGATCGCATGGGCGCGCGTGCAGAGGAGGCTGCTTACGTCGGAGACGCGCCGTTCGACGTCAAGGCGGCGAAGGCGGCGGGCTTGTTCGCGATCGGTGTCACCTGGGGCGGCATCCATGCGCGCGAACGGCTCGAGTCCGAGGAGCCCGATGCGCTCGTCGATACACCTGAGGAGCTTCTTGGCGTCCTCTAGGGCGGAGAAGCGCGCGGCCGAGCTGCGCGACGTGCTCACGTACCACCTCTACCGCTATCACGTCCTCGACGATCCGGAGATCTCGGACGCGGAGTACGACATCCTCTACGACGAGCTCCTTCGCCTCGAGGAGGCGGACCCGAAACTCGTGACTGCCGATTCGCCGACGCAGCGCGTCGGCGCGCCGCCGTCGGAGAAGTTCCAGAAGGTCGAGCACCCGTCTCCGATGGGCTCACTCGAGAAGGTCACGACGGACGAGGCAGTCGAGAAGTGGCATCAGGACGTGGTCAAGCGGCTCGGCACGAGCGACGTCGCGTACGTGACCGAGCCGAAGATCGACGGGCTCTCGATCAACCTGATCTACGAGGACGGGGTCTTCGTTCGCGGCGCTACGCGAGGCGACGGCCGGCTGGGGGAGGATGTAACGCCGAACGTGCGCACGATCAAGGCGATCTCGATGCGCATGCAGCTGGCCAAGGGCGAGACGCCCCCGCCGCTCCTCGAAGTGCGCGGCGAGGTCTACCTTCCGCTGAGCGGGTTCAACGAGTTGAACGAGCGTCTCGTCGCCGAAGGCAAGAAGCCGACGCCGAACCCGCGGAACGCGGCGGCCGGCTCGCTACGGCTCAAGGACTCCACGATCACCGCCGAACGCCCGCTGTCGATCTGGGTCCATGGGCTCGGCCACCGCGAGGGTCTTCCCGCGAACGGTCACTGGGAGTCGCTCGAGTGGCTGCGCGCGCACGGATTCCGCACGAACCCGTACGCGGAGCGGCACGAGACCGTCGAGTCTGTCGCCGCGGCCTGCCGTGCCTGGGAGAAGCGGCGCATCGAGCTCGACTACGAGATCGACGGGATCGTGATCAAGGTCGACTCCTTCGACCAGCAGCGCCGTCTCGGCGCGCTGCACGACCGGCCACGCTGGGCGCGCGCCTTCAAGTGGGCTCCGATGACCGCGGAGACGAAGTTGAACAAGATCCACATCCGCGTCGGCCGGACCGGTGCGCTGAACCCGTGGGCGCAACTCGAGCCCGTCGAGGTCGGCGGTGTCACGGTGTCGCAGGCAACGCTGCACAACGAAGAAGACATCAACCGCAAGGACATCCGCGAGGGCGACAACGTGATCGTCCAGCGCGCCGGTGACGTCATCCCTCAGGTCGTCGGACCGGTGCTCCCACACGCGAAGGGGACGAAGCCGTTCAAGATGCCGAAGAAGTGCCCACTGTGCGGCGTTGACATCGTCAAGCCGGAGGGCGAGGCGATGCACCGATGTCCGAACCGCGCCTGTCCTTCCCGCGGGCTCGAGTCGCTGATCAACTGGGTGCAGGCCGCTGCTGACATCGACGGGGTCGGCGAGCAATCCGTGCGCCGCCTCTGGGATCTGGGGCTCGTGCGCTCGCTGCCTGAGCTCTACAGGCTGACAAAGGAACAGTTGCTCGAGGTGGAGGGCTACGGCGAGATCTCGGCGACCAACGCGATCGCATCGATCGAGGCGTCGAAGGAGATCACGTTCAACAGGATTCTCTTCGGACTCAACATCCCGGACGTCGGCTGGGTGACCGCAGTGAACCTCGCGCGACACTTCGAGAACGTGGACAGGCTGCTGGCTGCCGCGCAGGAGGACATCCTCGAGGTGGAAGGCATCGGCCCCGAGCGAGCGGAGGCGATTGCGGAGTGGTTTTCCGACGAGCCGAACCGCGCGCTGGTGGCCGAACTGCGGTCGCTGGGCCTCCATTTCGAGATCGGCGACGAGTTGAAGCCGATCGAAGGGCCGTTGACCGGTAACACGTACGTCGTCACGGGCACTCTCGAAGCGTTCACGCGCGACGAAGCGGCGGCTGCGCTCGAAGCAAAGGGCGCGAAGGTCGTGAACTCCGTCTCCGGCAAGACGACGGGGCTGATCGTCGGCGAGGAGCCCGGGAACTCGAAGCTGACGAAGGCCCGCAAGGCCGAAGTCCCGCTCCTGTCCGAAGCCGACCTGGTCGAGCTCCTGCAAAGCTAACGCGCACGGAAGCGCGTCGCCTCTGTGCCTAGGAGCCGGCCAGGACTTGCGCGAAGCGGTCTTGCGCTCGGCGGGCCCACCAGTACGACAGGGGATGGCCGTTCTGCATCACTGCGAACGCGTAGCGGTCGCTGACATAGCCGGACAGCGACGAGGCACTGTCCGTCGTGCCCGTCTTCGCCAGGACACGACCCCGCGCGGGCGGTTTGCGGAGACGGTGCTGCAGCGTCCCGTTCACGCCTGCCACCGGCAGAGCCGCGAGTAGGGCCGGGCGCACCGCCGGGTCCGCCCACGCGATCTTCAGCAGGCTGCCGAGCGCATTGGTCGTCAGACGGTCGAGCCGGGACAGGCCCGAGCCGTCGACGATGCGCACACCCGTCATCGGCACGCCGGCCTCGGCGAGCGTCTGCATGACCACGGTTGCCCCCGCGGCGCTCGTACCCCGGTCGAGCTCGGCGAGCCCGAGTTGCTTCAGCAGCATCTCTGCGGTGAAGTTGTCGCTCTCCCGATCCATGAAGCGCACCATCGCCGCGAGTGTTGGAGACGACACGCTGGCGAGCAGCTCCGACCACTCGTCGGCCGGCGCGGTGCGGACAGGCCCGGCGACGGCGACGCCGGCAGTTCGCAAGGCGTCGCGGAAAGCCGTTGCAGCGGCGAGTGCCGGCGTGCGAGTGACGACGGAGCCGACGCGGGCGCGGTCGACGACGAGTGCCGAAAGAGGCGGAGACTCGTCGATGAAGAAGCTCGGCTTCCACCCGGCCACGATTCGCCGTGCGTCGTATGCGCTCTCGTCGCCGGCCACTCCTCCTGTCACGCTCCGAATGCCCAGGGACTTCACCTGTGCGGCAAGCGCGCGCAGGTCGCCACGCGACAAGGTCGGATCGCCGTTGCCCTTGAGGACGAGCGTCCCCGTCCACTGCGTCCCATCCTGGGCGCCCTGACCGAGCACGTCGGTCTCGATCCGGAACGCGGTACCGAGCCGTACGAGAGCCGCGTAGGTGAGTGGCAGCTTCTCGTTCGACGCCGGCGCCAGCGGCCGGTTGCCGTTCTGCTGGAAGAGAACCGTGCCGGTCGTGAGATCGAAAGCGACGGCCGCTGAGCGCGCAGGGGCGACGTGGGGGACGTGGAGTGCACGAGCGAGCCGGATCTGCAGCTGCGAGTCCTGGGTCGGCCGGGCGGGGGTTGACGCCGGTGCCGCGAGAGCGACGAGCGCGAAAAGGGCTGCGAGAAGACGGCGGTTCACGCGAAATCCATTTTTCGGCCCGGAGCGGATCGAGTCAAGAAGATGGGCCGTTGCAGGGCAGAAGATAGTCCGGGCGGCCCATGTGCGCCGATGACGCAGCCTTGATACTTGATCGAGAGCCCCGGGAACCGAGGCTCACGCCCCTCATGATCCACGACGAGATCCGCTCACTGCTCGATGCGCCGCCGGACGGCGAGGATGCGCCGACCATCGACGCCATCGAGCACACGCTCACAGCCGGGTATGCGAGAGCCCTCGCACTCGAGGCCGAGCGCTGGCGGCTCGAGCGCCGGATCGCCCAGGTCGCGGCGGAGCTCGGCGGGAAGTCGCAGGACGATGAGCACTCCGAGCTGACCCAGCTCGGGCAGCGGCTGTCGCTGGCCGACGGCGACCTCAGCAACCTTCGTGGGCTTCTCTCCTCGCTGCGCAGTCGCGCGGACGAGGTCCGGGCAACCGCTTAGCGAGAACTAGACGATCCCGCTTCTGACCGCGTAGACGGCGGCCTGGATGCGGTTGTCGATCTGCAGCTTCATGAGGATGTTCGAGATGTGGTTCTTGACCGTCTTCGGACTGATGTGGAGCTCGCCCGCGATCATCGCGTTGTCCTTCCCGTTGGCGATCAGCTTCAGCACCTCGATCTCGCGCTCCGAGAGCTCGGCACGGATCGTGCTCTCGATCTCCGGCTGAGTGCTTGACGCCCGCACGCGCTGCAGGACCTTCGAGGCGATCGTCGGAGAGATCAAAGACTCGCCCATCGACGCTGCCTTGATTCCGGCGATCAGCTCCTGAATCGACGAATCCTTCAGGAGGTAGCCGCACGCCCCCGCGAGAATGGCGTCGATCACGTCGTTGTCCTGGTCGGAGATCGTCAGCATCACGACACGCGTCAGCGGCGCGATCGTCGAGATGTGGCGTGTCGCTTCCACCCCGCCCATCCCCGGCATGTTCAGGTCCATCACAACGACGTCTGGTGCCACCTCGCGAACGATGTTCAGGGCCTCCTGGCCTGCGGAGGCCTCCCCGACGACCTGGACGCCTTCGTCTTCCAGGAGGTTGCGAAGCCCACTCCTGAAGAGATCGTGGTCGTCGACGATCAGGACGCGGACCTGGCCCAACGCCTGCTCGTCCACTTGTAAGGGCTGACTCATCCTGGGCGTTCCTTCCCCCGGGCCGCGGACGGACGACAGTTTAGTGGAGGGTGATCGTGACCGTGCGCCGGCCCCAGGCGAGGGCGTCGGCCAGGGTTGGGAACCACAAGTCGATGGTCAGGCCCTGGACCGCGCCACCCGTGTCGGCCGCGACCCCTTCGCCGTAACCCGGGATGGACAGCCGGGTGCCGAGCGGGATCACGGCTGGATCGACGGCGACGATTCCGGGGCCGACCGGGAGTCCGGTGGCGGTCCGGCCGGGCATCGAATATCCGGTCGAGGTCACGGTCAGTGTTCGCGCGCCGTCCACGACCGAGGCGGCAGAGGCAGTCGCCGCGGCCGGAGTCGACGCGGCTTGGGACTGTACGACCTGCGCTTTCGCCACGACCTGCCGGGCGCGTGAGTCCAGGGCCGCGATCTGGCGCGCAGTCAGGCGCTGCTGCCGGGCGAGGGCCTTGAGATATGAGACCCGGTGGGCCCGCGCGCTCTCCAACACGGTCGCAGTCCGTTCCGCTCGGCCCTCGAGAGTCTGAACCTCCCGAATACGGGCCGCGAGCTCGAGCGCGAGGCCCTGAAGCTTTGCCTGTCCGTCTTGCGAGTCTCTGGCCGCCTGGGCGCCCTGGCGGGCGCTCCTTTCGAGCTCGTCGAGCCGGGTGACGGCGTCGTCGAGCGATGTGGCGCCGAGAAGGATTGCGATCGCATCGGGCTCTCCCTCCTCATAGAGAGCCCTCAGGCGGTCGCCGAGGAGGCGCTGGGAGGCCTTCAGGTTGCCCACGACCACCTCGATTTCCTGTCGAACCCGTTCCCGCTCCAGCTTGAGGCCCTGGGCCCGGCTGCTGGAGGCCGGCCAGCTCGCTCCGGGCCCTGGCGAGGCGCGAATCGAGGGCGTAGAGGCTCAGCAGAGCGGTCTCGGAACGCGCCGCGAGCCCTTTCTGCTGCTGGCGTAGCGACCCGGCTCCTCCCTTCGGGCCCGCGCCTTCAGCCCCCGGCAAAAACACACCGAGGAGGAGCGCGGCTCCGAGCGCCAGCCCGAGCGCGAGGCGTCTCTCCCTACGCCAACGCAAGGTTCGTGACCCTACCAAGCATGGGACTTTGTGCGGTCCTCACACATGGGAGAAATGGTCACTTTTGGGCTCGGAAAGCGGTTGCAGACATCCGAATACGTTGCTAGGGTGCCCCACTTGTGACGTACCGGCCCCCTCCGGTGCGCCCGTCGACCGGAATCTTCCGCGTGCTGGCAGCCGGCGGGAGGAAACGACAGGCGCAGGCGTTCTTCCTCTCCATAGCGGCGCTGTGTGCGGCGGCATCGGCCAATGCGGCACCCGGGACCGTGACCTCGAAGCAGGCGCAGGCGCAACAGGTCCTCGCGCAGATCCAGCAGATCGACGACAGCCTTGGAGCGGCCGTCGAGTCCTACAACCTCGCCAACGTGCAGTTGAAGAGGATCGAGAGCGACCAGCTCGAGAACCGCCGGCAGTTGAAGCTCACGCGCGCCAACCTGAAAGTCGCGCAGGACTCGCTGGCGGCGCGGCTTGTCAGCGCCTACACCTCGACCCAGGACAACTCGACGCTGTCGGTGCTGCTCGGCGCCACGAGCCTCGACGATCTCCTCGACAGGATCGAGGCCGTCAACTCGACGTCGCGGCAGGACGCGAGCATCGTCCAGCAGGTGACGTCGTTCAAGGCTGCAGTCCAGCGTCACCGGGCCGAGTTGCGCAAGGCGCACACTGAGCAGCGGACGATCGTCGCGCAGAAGGCGGCGCAGAAGCAGCGGATCGAGTCGCAGTTGGCTTCACGCCGGCAGTTGCTCTCGTCGATCAAGGGCGAGATTGCCAGGATCAGGGCAGCCGAGCAGGCGCAGCAGCGCCAGCTAGCTGCAGCAGCACGGTCTCGCCTCAGCGGCGTTCAGTTTCCGGTGGCGGACGGTCTCGGCGTCTCGGCCTCGACGCCCGAGGGTTCGACCGTTGCTCCTCCGAACGTCCACGGCGGCGTCGTCGGGATCGCAATGCGCTATCTCGGCGTGCCGTACGTCTGGGGTGGGTCAACGCCGCGCGGCTTCGACTGTTCGGGGTTCGTCTCGTATGTGTTCGCCCAGATCGGGGTCTCGGTGCCGCACAGTTCGTACTCGCAGTTCGGTATGGGCACGGCCATCTCGATCAATGCGCTGGAGCCGGGCGACCTCGTCTTCTTCGCCGGCGCGAGCCACGTCGGGATCTACATCGGCGGCGGCCAGTTCATCCACGCGCCGCACACGGGCGACGTGGTGAAGATCTCGTCTCTGAGCGGCTACTACTCGTCGAACTTCGCCGGCGCTCGGCGCATCTAGCTAGCCGCGCGCGACCCGCCGCAGCGACAGCCACAGCACAGCGGCCACTGCAAGCGGCAGCACCCACCATGCCGGGATCGACGTGGTCGCAAGCAGGGCCGTGACTCCGAGCGCGACGACGACGCCGGCGGCGACACGCCAGTCGTCGCCGACCACGAAGTCCCACCAGAACCTCGCAAACCGTTTCATGCGAACGCGAGCTTCCGGCGGCGCAGGGTCGTAACGAAGCCGAGCGAGATCAGCAAGACGAAGGCGAGCACTCCCGGCAGCGACGCGTCGCCGCCCGGCCAGTCAGCTCCCGCTCCCTCGGCGCCCCAGAAGATTCCGAACGTCGTCAGCATGACGCCGACCGCGAACGCCAGCGTGTTCTCTGGAACGCGGCTGAGCGGCTCGCGCACGGCGATTCCGGTCAAGACGACGAGCACGACAGCGACGCCCGCGCCGAGTGCGGCCAGCGGAATGCTGCCCTGCGTGCTTCCGAACGTCAGGACGATGAACGCGACCTCGAGACCTTCGAGGAGCACGCCCTTGAACGAGATCGTGAACGCGTACCAGTCGAGTCCCGCGTGTTCGACACGTGGGGCACTCGCGGCCTCTGCGCGTTCGCGCGCGAACACAGCGTTCTCGTCGCGGATCGCCCGCCAACCGCTCGCGCGCAGGATTGCCTTCCGTAGCCATTGCAGGCCGAAGATGAGCAGGAGCGCTCCGACGACGAGCCGGAGCACCTCGATCGGGATCACGGTAAGGGCGGGCCCGAGCGCCGCGACGATGGCGGCGAGCGCGACCGTTGCGGTGCCCGCCCCGACGAGCGCCGGCCGCCAGCCCCGCGTGAGGCCCATTGCGAGCACGATCGTGAGCGCTTCGACCGTCTCGACCGCGCTCGCGAGGAACGCGGAAAGAACGAGAAAGACGTCGGTCAGGAGTAGAGCGCCTCGATCTCGGCGGCGAAGTGCTCCTGGCACACGCGCCGCTTGAGCTTCATCGTCGGTGTCACCTCTCCGTCCTCGAGGGTGAAGTCGCGGGGGAGGATCGTGAACCGCTTGATCTGCTCGAAGCGCGAGAGCTCGCTGTTGACCTCGTCGACGGCGCGTTGTACCGCCGGCTCCGCGGTGGTCGGATCGACATCCTCGGAGAGCGTGATCAGCGCCGCGATGTAGGGCCGGCGGTCGCCGAGCACGAGCGACTGCGAGATCACAGCATGCGTCTTGAGCGCGTTCTCGAGATTTTGCGGCGCGACGTTCTTCCCGCCCGCGGTGACGAGGATGTCCTTCAGCCGGTCGGTGATCGTGAGGAAGCCGTCGTCGTCGATGTGGCCAACGTCGCCGGAGCGCAGCCACCCGTTGTCCGAAAGGATCTCGCGGGTTGCCTCCTCGTCCTTGAAGTACCCGCCGAAGACCGTGTCGGACTTGATCAGCACCTCGCCGTCGTCGGCTACGCGCAGCTCGACGCTGGGAAGCGCGGGCCCGACGGTACCGAAGCGATAGCGCGTCGGTCGGTTGATGGTCGCACCGGTCGTGCACTCGGTCAGGCCGTAGCCCTCGAGGATGAGGACGTCGAGCGCGGCGAAGAACTCGATGATGTCCTTCGCCAACGGTGCGCCGCCCGACACGCCGATCCGCAGCTTGCCGCCGAGGCGCGACTTCACCTTGGAGTACACGAGCCGGTCGGCGAGCTTGTGCTGGAGGGCGAGCGCTAAAGGCACAGGACGCCCCGACTCGCGCAGCTTGCTGACCTTGCCGCCGACCCTCAGCGCCCAGTCGATCAGCCGTCGCTTCACGCCGGTGGCCTCGTCGAACTTGGCGGTGACCGCGGTGTGCACCTTCTCGTACACGCGCGGCACGCTCGGGAAGACGGTCGGCCGCACAACGGGAAGCGCGTCACCGACCGTGTACGGATCGGGACAGAACGCGATCGTGTAGCCGATGTGCGCGCCGAGGAGCGTCAGGCAACGGCCGAAGTTGTGCGCGAGGGGGAGATACAGCAGCATCAGGTCGTCGGTGACGGTGAAGTCCTGCACCTGCCGCACCTCGTCGACCATCGCGTAGTAGTTGCGATGCAGGATCATGCACGCCTTCGGGGGGCCGGTGGTGCCCGACGTGTAGATGAACGTGAAGAGATCGTTCTCGTCGATCGCGTCGGCGGCCTCTTCGACCGCTCGAGGGTGGTCGGCGGCGTGGGCGCGGCCGCGCTCGCGCAGTGCGGGGAGGTCGGCAAACGTCAGGACGTGCTCCAGGGCCAGCCCGTCGAGCTTCGCCCGCTGCTCGTCGTCCTCGCAGAGCACGCCGACCGCCTCTGAGTGCTCGGCGACGTACTGCGCGTCCTTCGGCGAGTTGTTCATGTAGATCGGAGCGCCGACCGCGCCGATCAGACCGAGCGCGAAGTCGAAGAGCACCCACTCGAGGCGGGTCGAGGCGAGGATCGCGAAGGCGTCCCCTTTTCGCACCCCGAGGGCGAGCAGGCCGTGGGCGATCTCGTCGACCGCCTGGGCGGCCTCCGTCCAGGAGACGGGCCGCCAGGAGTCGCCCTCCTGGACGAGGTAGGCAGGGCTGTCGAGGCCGCGGGCCACGGCGTCCTGCCACAGGCGGGCGATCGTCCTCGTCCCGGTAGCCGTAGTCGTGGTCGCCACCATCCCATCGTAATTTCACGGCCACACGGGCAGAGCCCGTATGGCCTCTAGGCGGCGCCGCAAGTCGGCGCCTGAGGGAACCCTTCTCCGAGGGAGAATCAGCCCGGTCCCTCTACAATTACAAGGCGGCCATGCGCACTATCTGGAACGGATCCATCTCCTTCGGCCTCGTCAGCATCCCCGTCGGCCTGGCCCTGGCGACCACGGCGAAGGCGAAGCAGTCCGACGTCAGCTTCCGCACGCTCCACCGGGAGTGCAAGACCCCGATCCGGCAGAAGCGCTGGTGCCCGACTCACGAGCGTGAGGTCGGGCCCGACGAGATCGTCAAGGGCTGGGAGGTAGCCAAGGGCGAGTTCGTGATCGTCGAGGACGCGGACCTCGAGGCGATCTCGCTACACGACGAGTCACGTTCGATCGAGATCACGCGCTTCGTTCCGCTCGACGAAGTCGATCCGGTCTATCTCGACCGCACGTACTACCTCGCGCCTGCCCAGGCGCCCGCGCAGCGTCGGCCCTACGTGCTGCTGCTCGAGGCGATGAAGGAGGCGAAGATGGGCGGAATCGGCCGCTTCGTTCTGCGCGGCGCGGAGCACTTCGCGTTCATCCGCCCGAAGGGCGAAGCGCTCGTGCTCGAGACGATGTTCCTCGCGGAGGACGTGCGCTCCCAGGCTGAGATCGAGGAGGCGGTCGCCGGCACCGAGGTCAAGAAGGCCGAGCTCGATCTCGCCCAGCAGGTGATGCAGAGCCTCGTCGGCGAGTTCGACCCGTCCGAGCTCGTGAGCCAGTACCGGAGCGATCTGCGTCAAGTCCTCGAGGCCAAGCTGGAAGGCCAGCCGATTGCGAAGCCGGAGCCCGTCCCCGATGCACCGGTCCTGGATCTGCTGGAAGCGCTCAAGCGCAGCGTCGCCGACGCGAAGGGCCGCAAGACGGCGGCAGCCGCCCCGAAGAAGAAGGCGGCTGCGAAGAACGGTTCGTCAAAGCGCACACCGCGCGTAAGTCGGCCTAGTAGATCGAGCAAAGAAGGTTGGGGGAACCAGCTTCCCCGTCGCGCTTCAGTGCTTCTGCAAAACCCCCAGCGCCTCGAGCTGCGCCTGGAACAGCGTCTTGTCGATCTTCCCCTGATAGATGGGCACGCCTTCTTCGACGCAGACCCGGATGACCTCTTGACGCTCGATCCCGAGTTCCTTGGACAGCTCCTCGGGCGTTAGGTGGTTCGCCATCGACGCTCCTCTCTTTCTTTACGAAAAAGCCCGCCGGCGCAAGATGCGCTCAGCGGGCTAAGTCGAGCCTCCATATGTCGTTGCCGGATTCAACGGGCCGGCACTCCCAATACAGTCATTGGTCCAAAGGATAATCGCCCGTCATGACGGACGCAAAACTGCCCGGTTTGGAGGAGCGTTTCGCCGAGATCAAGGGCGTCCGCATGCGGTACTTCCTGGGCGGGCAGGGGCCTCCGCTCATCCTCGTCCACGGCCTCGGCGGCGCTGCGGCGAACTGGACCGAGCTCGTTCCGCTCCTGATCAAGCGCCACAGGCTGCTGGTGCCGGATCTTCCCGGTCACGGCGGCTCGACCGCCCTGCCGGCTGTCGCCGGCCTCGAGCCGTTCGCCGACCGGGTGGCCCTCGTCGCCGAGCGCGAGGGCATGTTGCCCGCAGCGGTCGTCGGACACTCGCTCGGTGGAATGATCGTGCTGCGCATGGCGCTTCGACGGCCGGAGGACGTTCCAGCCATCGTGCTTGCCGCGGCGGCGGGGCTCAGCATCGGGAACGTCTGGGGGCGGAACTTGCTCTCGGTGTTCAGCGCGATTCGGCCTGGCCGCCTCGCCGCGCGCTACCGCGGACGCGTATCGCGCTCGCCGCTTCTGCGCCGGTTCGTTTTCGGGTTCGTGTCGGTCGCCGATCCCGTCGGCTTGACCGACCAGGCGGTCGAGGGATTCCTCGCGGCCCAGCTCCTGCACACCGACGTGGGCAGCGCCTGGCAGGCACTCCGCGCGGACGATCCGCGGAAGGAGCTCGAGGCGGTTCGCTGCCCGGTGCTCGTCCTCTGGGGTGCCGAGGACGTTCAGTTGCCGCTCGATGACGCTTTCGAGTACACGCGACGCCTGCGTGCGCGACTGCGGGTGATTCCCGGCTGCGGACATCTGCTGATCGGCGAGCGGCCGGATGCATGCGACCGAGCGATCGAGGACTTTCTAGGCGACGGCGGCCTCGAACGGCACCACCTCCGCACCTGAACCTGCCGGCGAGGGGAGGAACTCCACGCGATACGCGACGACCTCGACGGCGCTTCGCTTCTTTCCCTCGTCCTCCCACGTCCGGTACTTCAGACGTCCCTCGAGTGCGATCTTCCTGCCCTTGGCGAGATAGTCGGCGCAGACCTGGGCCTGGCGGTCCCAGACCGAGACGCTGAAGAAGTCGGTCTCGCTGTCCTTCCCACCGCGGTCGACTGCGAGCCTGAACGTCGCCAGATGCTTCTCCGAGCCGAACTCCCGCAGTTCGACGTCCGTCGTCAGGTTTCCGATCAAGATCACGCTGTTCATCCGCGCTCCCTTCACGTTGTCGATGAAGGCAACATAGTCGGCAAGATGTGACCGATCTGTGCCGAAAGCGGCTACTCTTTGGGCCGTCTCGGGGTGTGGCGCAGCCTGGTAGCGCGCTCCGTTCGGGTCGGAGAGGTCCCCAGTTCGAATCTGGGCACCCCGACTGCATGCGGGGGAGCCTCGGTTCCCCCGCGGTCAGTCCACGCTGCGGATCCGGCGGTCGGCAAGGCCGACCAGGAACAGGAACGCGCAGAAGGCGGAGCTCGCGGCGATGAGCGTGCCGGGTGGCGCGAGCCCGGAGAGCAGTGCCCACAGCCCGAGGCCCGCGGGCAGCAGCCCGATGGAGCCGAACCAGTCCATGCTGATCACGCGCGACAACATGTGTTGCGGAACGAGCTGCATCAGCATCGTGTCCCACAATGTGATCGCGAAGCCGATGCAAAAGCCGCGTCCGATCTGAACCGCTGCAGCGCCCCAGTACCACGGCGAGAGCCCGATCAGTACGCCGAGCGCGCTGTTGATGAAGAAGAGCCAGTAGATCAGCACCCCGCGGCGGCGTGCCGGCGCCGTCTGTGCAAGCACGACTGAGCCCGCGACCATGCCGATTCCCTGCAAGGTGAAGAGCAGGCCGTACGACCCGACGCCGCCGTGCCACTCCTGGTTCACCAGCTTCGGCAACAACACCTGCAACGCTGCAAACCCGACCATCAGCACGATCGAGAAGGTGCGGATCGTGATCCAGAGCCACGGCACCCCGAGCACGTAACGCAGCCCCACGCTCAGCTCGTGACGCAGCCCCTCCGACGATGCCCGTTGGAAGGCTCGCGGACGCGCGGGCGCGAGCACGGCCGCGGAGACGACGAACGAGGCGGCGTCCACCGCGAAGATCGCGCTCGAGCCCGCGAGGCCGTAAATCGCCCCCGCGACCGCGGGGCCGATCACGAACGCAGCCTGGCGCGAAACGCCGACCAGCGCATTCGCCGAACCCAGGCTCGGCTCCTCGACGAGCAACGGGAGGATGCCGCCGAACGCAGGCTGGAACAGGCCGCTGCCGAGGCCGTGTAGCGCGACGAACGCGACGAGCGCGCCGAAGGTCAGATGTCCCGTCGCATCGGCGAGCGCGAGACCGCCGATGATCACGGCACGCGCGAGGTCCGAGCCGATCAGCAGGAGCCGGCGGGAATAACGATCGGCGAGGACGCCGCCGATCAGGAGCGTTGTCACGAGCCCCAGTGCTTCCACCATCAGCACGATCCCGAGCGAGCTCGCTTTGCCGGTCAGCGTGAACGCGCGCCAGCCCAGTGCAACGATGAAGGCCGCGTCACCGATCTGCGACACGGTCTGCCCGACCCAGAGGAAGCGGAAGTCGCGGTGTCTGAGCGCCTCGAGGACACGGAGTCGCGGCGGGGCGCTCACCGGCGCAAAGCTATCCTGCGGGCATGCCGGATCGGATCCGAGTCGCAGCCGTGCAGATGACGAGTCGCGCCGACAAGGCGGCGAACCTCGAGAAGGCCGAGCGACTGGTCGCGCAAGCCGCCGCGACCGGTGCCGACGTCGTCGTCCTGCCCGAGAAGTGGAACGCGATCGGCGACGCCGCCCTGTACCACGCAACCGCCGAGCCGCTCGAGGGAGGCGAGTCCGTCGCGGCCATGTCCGGCTGGGCCCGTACGCATGGGATCACCCTCGTGGGCGGCTCGATCGCCGAGCGTCGCGAAGGACGCGAGAAGCTTTCGAACACCTGTCTCGTCTTCGACCCCGAGGGACAGCTCGTTGCGACGTACCGGAAGATCCACCTCTTCGACGTGGAGGTCGGAGGTGTCGTCTACAGGGAGTCCGAGGCGGAGGAGCCGGGCGATGAGCCCGTCGTGGCCGACGCCGAGGATTGGAAGATCGGTCTCTCGATCTGCTACGACGTGCGCTTCCCCGAGCTCTACCGCATCCTCACGCTCGAGGGCGCTCAGCTCGTAACGGTGCCTGCGCACTTCACGACGCCGACCGGCAAGGATCACTGGCACGTTCTTCTGCGCGCGCGCGCGATCGAGAACCAGCTCTACGTCGTCGCCGCCGCCCAGATCGGAGAGACGCTGCCGGGCAAACCTGCATACGGCCGCTCGCTCATCGCCGACCCGTGGGGAGTGGTGATTGCGCAGGCGCCGGACGAGGAAACCGTGATTGCCGCCGAGCTCGATCGTGCGCACCTGCAGAACGTTCGCGCCAAGTTGCCGTCGCTCGCGAACCGGCAGCCGAACGCGTACCGGTGGCCGACGCGAGTCTGACGCACGGCGTCTGGCTCGAGCGCGTCCCCGACCTCGTCGCCCAATGCGTCGAGGAGTGGGGCCTGCAGCTGGGTGAGCCGTACGAGCCCGGGGCCGCCGGTTACGCAGTTCGTGTCGAGCTGCCGGATGGGCGACCGGCCGTTCTCAAGCTGATCTATCCGCATCGCGAGTCCAAGCACGAAGTGGATGCGCTTGCTCTCTGGGATGGTCACGGAGCGGTGAAGCTGCTTGCACGCGATGACGGGCGCTCCGCAATGTTGCTCGAGCGGTGCGACCCCGGTGAGACGCTTGCCGCCGCCGGACCGGATGTCGCACTCGAGGTCCTGATCGGGCTCTTGCCGCGGCTCTGGGTCGTGGGTGGCGAGCCGTTCCACCTGCTCGAGGACGAGGCCTCCTGGTGGATCGGCTACTTGCCCGAGCAGTGGGAACGCTCGGGCCGCGCCGTCGAGCGGAGATTCGTGGACGCAGCCGTCGATGCGCTGAGCTTGCTCTCCCAATCGCAGGGTGAACAGGTCTTGCTCAACCAGGACCTGCACGGCGACAACGTGCTCGCCGCCGAACGTGAGCCGTGGCTCGTGATCGATCCGAAGCCGTTGATCGGCGAGCGCGAGTTCGGGGTCGCGCCGATCGTGCGCTCCTTCGAGCTCGGTCATAGCAAGCGCGACGCGCTGTATCGCCTCGACAGGCTGACATCAGAGCTCGGGCTCGACCGCGAGCGCGCGCGCGGATGGACGATCGGCCAGACGATGGCCTGGGCTTTCGACAGCGAGTACATCCCGACGCATCTCGAGACGGTTCAATGGCTTCTGGAGGACGCACGATGAGCCTCCGGGCAGTTCTCCTCGACGTCGACTTCACGCTCTGCCGCCCAGGGCCCGAGCTCTCCGCCGACCGCTATGCGCGCATCGCCGCGCGCCACGGCATCACACTCGACACGAGCCGGTACGGAGCTGCACGCGAGGCGGCGGTCCTCAACCTCAAGCGCCACCCGGAGCTGCTGCACGACGAGTCGATCTGGCATCGCTTCACCGAGGAGATCTTCATCGGCATGGGCGGCCCCGAGGCGATCGCGAGCGAGTGCGCCACGGAGATCGAGGAAGGCTGGGGCGTGTCGGAGAACTTCGAGCTCTTCGAGGACGTCATGCCGGTGCTCGAAGAGCTGAGGAAGGCAGGTCTCCGTATTGCCCTGGTCTCGAACGGCATCCGCGACCTGACGGAGTTCGTCGCACACCACCGGCTCGACGTCGACGCGATCGTCGACTCGCGGTCGCACGGTCGCGTCAAGCCGCACCCGACGATCTTCCAGGCGGCCCTTGTCGCGCTCGGCGTGGTCCCCGAGGACGCCGTCATGGTCGGCGACTCGCTCGAGGAGGACGTCGAGGGCGCCCGGGCGCTGGGGATGCGCGCGATCCTGATCGACCGTGAGGAACGCCATCCCGACGTCGAGGAGCGGCTGACGGATCTGTACGGCCTCCCCGCGGCGCTCGGGCTCCCACGGCCCACGTGAAACGGGACGAGAGCTAGGAGCCGCTCAGGGAGGAGAGGTCGACTACGAGGTCGTCGGCCGGCCGCGTGATGTTCGTCTGTACGCCGAAGTCGTACAGGTCCTCGGTCATGGTCATCGTCACCGGCGTCCCGAGCTGTCCGCCGAGCGACATCGTGACTGCCAGCCGCCGCACGCGTCCGCGGGCATCGATCCAGGCCTCTGCCGGTGCGAAGGCCGAGCCGGTCGCTTCCTTCAGCTGTTTGAACGCCTTGTTGTCGTGCGCGAGCTTCTCGAGGTCGATGTTGAACGCGTAATGCGTCGTCTGGACGCCGCGGATCCGTTCTGATCCGGTCACGCGCGCGTCGCTCGAAGCCATCAACATGCGAAGTGACTGTGACGGGTCGGCCTGATTCGCGTTCATGATCGCGCCCAGATCCACGCCTTCCTTCTTTGCCAGCTTCTCGAGGTCCATCTTCACCCACTTGCCGGTCGGGACGATCTTGTCGAAGAGAGGCGAGCGCATGTACATGACGAGGCCGTGGCTGCCGTCGAAGATCATCTCCATGCTCGGATCGGCGGAGCCGAGCTGCAGCTGCACGGCGGGCGGCATTGCGAAGTGCATGTTCATCCAGCCGGACTTGTTCTTGCCGTCGAAGATGCCGTTCCCGTCGAAGGAGAACGAGCCCGCGCTGCCCGCATTGACCGAGGCGCGGAACTCGAAGCGCGACGACGTTGTCTTCGCCGTCGTGCTGGCAGCCTGCGCGACCGGGTCGAGCGCGAGGGTGTCGCCGCCGGCACAGCCGACGAGCGCCGAGGCGCAGACGACGAGGCAGAGCAGGGCAAGGACGCGGCCGGGAGTCATCCGCGATTGAAATCGTCCTGGGCTACGCCGGCGACTATCCCTCGAACGAGGCGAGGTCGGCCTGCCAGCGCTCCGTGTGCTCGCCGAGCGCAGGCGCACTGCCGGTGGCAACCGATTCGCCGAGCCACTCCGACCCTTCTGCGAGCGTCGCGACGGGACCTACCATCACGTCCTCGCCGTCGAAGAGGTCGAGCCACTCCGACAGGGGCCGCGACAGGAACACTGCCTCGAGCTCCGTGGCGAGCGCGTCCTGATCCTGCTCGTAGTGGCGCTCGACGAGCTCGGGGCGACCGATCAACTCGCACAGGCGTTGCCAGAACTTCAGCTCGACCGCCGTCACAGTGAGGAAACGGCCGTCGCCCGTCTCGTACATTCGATAGCACGCGAGGCCGCCGGTGAGCGTGCGCTCAGGCTCTCCGCGCAGCCGGTGCGCTGCGAGCCTGTGTGCGTTGTGTGTCATCGAGACGATCAGGTGCTTGCCGCGGCCGGTGCGTCCACGCTCGAGCAGCGCAGCGAGAATCTCGATGACGGCGAAGAGCGAGCCGCCGGCGATGTCGGCAACCTGGACGGGCGGCAGCGCGGGTGCGGTGTCTGCGAGCAAGCCGGCCCAGCCCGCGTAGTTGAGATCGTGGCCGGCGCGCAGGTTCTCCGCGCCGAAGCCCGTGACCGAGCAGTAGACGACAGACTCCGGCAGAGCGGCGGCGCCGATTCCCAGTCGGTCGGCGACGCCGGGGCGAAAGCCCTCCAACACCACGTCTGCACGCGCAGCGAGGGCAGGTCCGAGCCCCGGCTGGTCCTCGAGATCCCACACGACCGATTCCTTGCCTGCGTTGAGCGCGGCGTCCCAGCCGGGAGCGACCGAGCGGAGCGGATCGCCGTCCGGGGACTCCACCCGCACGACCCGTGCGCCGAGCCGAAGAAGCTCGCGGCTGGCAAAGGGGCCGGGCAAGTAGCGCGTGAAGTCGACCACCAGCAAGTCGCGTAGCACCACCGGCGACGACGCTACCACTAGACTCACAACGTTGACTGACCGTTCGACAGGCCAGGAGGACAAGCGTCGGCTCATTCTCGACGCGGCGGTGCGCGTGTTCGCGCGCAAGGGCTACCACACCTCTCGCGTCGGTGACATCGCCGAGGAGGCGGGTGTTGCCCACGGCCTGCTGTACCACTACTTCCGCTCCAAGGAGGAGCTGCTCGAGACGATCTTCCGCGAGACGTGGCGGGACGTGCTCGATGCAGTGCGCGCCGTCGAGGAGACAGACGAGAGCGCACGCGACCGGCTGGCCGGCGTTGCGAAGATCCTCCTGCGTGCGTGGCGGCGCGATCCCGACCTCGTGCGCGTGCTCGTGCGCGAAGTGACGCGCAGCTCGCATCTGCAGGAGCGCATCGTCGAGATCGACGCGGCGTTTGCCGGGCTCGAGCGGATCATCGTGCGTGGGCAACAGGAGGGAGAGTTCCGTTCCGACCTCGACCCGCGCATGGCGAGCTACGTCTTCTACGGTGCGCTCGAAGAGATCCTGACGGGCTGGGTGCTCGGCCAGCTCGAGGACGGCGACGAGGCGATCGCTCGCGCCGAGCAGACGGTGGTCGAGGTCATCTGTGGCGGCCTGGCCGCCGATCGCGAAGCCGCCAAGGTCTGACCGCGTGACACAGGTCACCGCGGAGGCTGCGCGGCGTTCGGAGTCAGTCAGGAGGAGTCTCTTCTGGATCCTGGGATCGGGAGCCTTCGGGCTCGCGTTCTCGATCACGACGACGGCGGCGTACTTGCCGCCTCTGTTGCATCGCTTTACGGAATCGGGAACGCTGATCGGTCTCGTCCTTGGTGCCGAAGGCGTGTTCGCCCTCCTGCTCTCGCCGGTCATCGGCCCCTGGAGCGACTCGTTCCACACGCCGCTCGGACGCCGCCGTCCGTTCATGCTCGCAGCGCTCGGGCCGATGGGCTTCTGTCTCCTGCTGATCGCGTTCATGCCCAATCTCTGGACGACGACGCTGATCGTGCTGGCGTTCTTCTTCGCGTACTACGTGTACGAGCCGCCGTACCGCGGTCTCTATCCGGATCTCCTGCCGTCCTCGACCTATGGGCGCGCTCAGGGGATCCAGCACGTGCTGCGCGGGATCGCTCTCGGCAGCGCTCTCGTCGGTGGTGGGTTCCTCCTCAAAGTGTGGCAGCCCGCGCCGTTCGTCCTCGCAGGCTTCGTGACGACCGCGGCATGTGCGATCCCGATCGTCTGGGTCCGCGAGGACGGCGGTCACGGCCGGGTGTTCGAGGGCGTGCGCGCATACTTCAAGCGGAGCTGGCGCATCTTCAGGGAGGAAGCCGAGGTGCGGCGCTTCCTGCTCGCGAACGCGGCCTGGGAGGGCACGTTTGCCGCCGCGCGCACGTTCGTCGTGCTCTACGTGTTGGACGGTCTGAACGAGACGAAGGCGATCGCGTCGGCGCTGCTCGGCGCCGTGGCGGCCGGCTACGTCATCGCCGCGTTGCTCGCGAGCCGGCTGGGTGATCGCTTCGGAATCGCCCGCGTGATCTTCTATGCGTCCTTCCTCTACGGCGGCGGTTTCCTGTTCGCCGGAGTGGCGACCACCTGGCACAACTGGTACTTCGCGTTCATCGTCCCGCTCTCGATCGCCGGTGGTCTCGTGATGACGCTTGCGTGGGGGCTGCTCTTCAAGCTGATGCCCGAACAGCACCGCGGCGCGGTCTCCGGGCTCGCGACGACGACGAAGGGGCTCGGCCTCCTGCTCGGCGCGCCGGTGGCGGGCGCGGCGATCGACCTCGCCCGCCCGTACCTGCCGGCGACGGACGGCTACCAGATTCTCTGGCCGGTGTGCGGGATCCCGATTCTCGCCGCGATCCCGCTCGTGTACCGCCTGATGCGCATCGAGCAGTCGGGGCAGCCCGTGGCGGGCGCCGGCTGATGCCACTCTGGGACCAGCTGCGTGGCCTCGAGCTGAACATCGAGGACGTCACCACCGAACGGAAGTCCGTCGAGGTCTCGACGCAGTTCACACGCGTTACGACGACGGTGGTGCTTGGCGGCGAGGGAGAACACGGCCGAGGCGAAGATGTGACGTACACGCCGGAGGATCACGACTGGTTCCCGGACCTCGAGGCTCGCGGGCGCACAACGCTTGGAGAACTGTCGGCGGAGCTCGACGGGCTGCAGCTGTTCGAGACGGAGCCGGCGATGCCGGCGTGGGCGGACTACCGGCGCTGGGCGTTCGAGAGCGCCGCGCTCGATCTCGCGTTGCGCCAGAACGATCTCTCGCTCGGCGCTGCGGTGAAGCGTGACTATCACCCGGTCCGGTTCGTCGTCTCGACCCGCGGCGACGCGTTCGGCTGGGTCGAGCACATCCCCGGCGTCGAGCTGAAGCTCGATCCGGAGAACGACTGGGACAGGCCGTTCATGGAGCGTCTCGCGGCGACCGGTCGCGTGCGCGTGCTCGACTTCAAGGCGTACTACAAGGGCACGGCCGTCGACGTCGTGCCCGATCCCGTTTTGTACGCCACCGCGCTCGAGCTCTTTCCCGAACCAGTGCTGGAGGACGCGTCCCTCGACGGCGAGTGCGGAGTGGTGTTGCGCGGTCAGGAGGGGCGGATGAGCTTCGACGCGCCGATCCACTCCGTGGCGGACGTGCAGGCGTTGCCGATCGATCCCGGCTGGATGAACATCAAGCCTTCGCGTTTCGGCACGACCGCGCGGCTACTGGAGTGCATCGAGTACTGCGCAGCCGAGGGGATCCAGATGTACGGCGGCGGCCAGTTCGAGCTCGGTGTAGGACGACGCCATATCCAGGTGCTCGCGTCACTCTTCTATCCCGACGGACCGAACGACGTCGCGCCGCGCGAGTACAACGCCGGCGACCCGCGCCCGGGGCTGCCGCAGAGCCCTCTCGAAGCACCGGAGGCCGTCGGCTTCTAGGATCGCCGGGGTGCAGACTTTCATGAAGGAGGGTTGATGGACTGGGACCTCAAGGGAACCGTCGTCGTCGCGTGTAACTGCGACTACGGCTGCCCGTGCAACTTCAATGCTCTTCCGACGCAGGGGAAGTGTGAGGGAAGCTGGACGTGGCACGTCGAACGTGGTGCTTTCGGAGACACGGGGCTCGACGACCTGAACTTCACCGTCGCCGTGAACTGGCCGGGGGCAATCCACGAAGGCAACGGCGAGGCCGTGATCCTGGTGGACGACCGCGCCGACCAAGCGCAGCGCGACGCGATCGCGACGCTCCTCAGTGGCGACGCCGGAGGGCCCTGGGCTGTGCTCGCCTGGACCTGGCCGACGGTCCACGGGCCGAAGCCGGTCCCCTACGAGGTTCAGCTCGAAGGCGTCAACTCACGGGTGAAAGCGGGCGATTCGTTCGAGGTCGTGTCCGAGACGATCAAGAATCCGGTGACCGGCGCGGAGGTGCACCCGGGCGCAACGCTCCCTGAGGGAATCGTGTTCAAGCAGGGCGACTTCGGTTCGTCGACGACGTTCCGCCTGTCGGACGAAGTCTCCTACGAGCATCCCGGGAAGTACACCGCGGTCGCCCCGTTCGAGTACAGCGGGCCCTAGCCGGCGGACTGCTACCCGCGAGCGTGGACCGGCGACAACGCCGGCGCCCACGAGCACAGCGGCGAGACGTCGCCGCCACGGCCGTTCAGGCTGCGGAAGCCGAGCGCGTGCTCGGCCTGCATCATCTTGTGGATCTGTGTCGTGCCCTCGTAGATGATCGGCGCGCGCGCGTTGCGGAAGTACCGCTCGATCCCGTACTCCGCCGAATAGCCGTAGGCGCCGTGCACCTGGATGGCGAGATGCGCAGCACGGAAAGCCGACTCCGTCGCGTGCCACTTCGCCAGCGACGTCTCGCGCGTGTTGCGCATTCCCTGGTCCTTCATCCACGCGGCCTGCATGACGAGCAGCTTCGACGTCTCGTACCCGAGCACCATCTCGGCGATCATGTCCTGGACGAACTGGTACTTGCCGATCTGCTGCCCGAACGTCTCCCGCTCGCGCGCGTACTCGGCTCGAGCGCTCGAGACACGCGCGAATGACTCCCACGGCGCCGGCCGCAACGGTGAAGCGTCCCTGGTCGAGGCCGTACATCGCGATCTCGAAGCCCTGGCCCTCGTCACCGATCATGTTCTCCGCAGGCACCTCGACGTTCTCGAAGAAGAGCTCGCCCGTCGAACCGGCCCAGATGCCGAGCTTGTTCTCGGTGTCGGCCGTCGTGAAGCCGGGCATGCCGCGTTCGAGGACGAAGGCCGAGATCCCCTTGTGCTTCGCCGCAGGGTCCGTCTTCGCGAAGACCAGTGCATGGTCGGCGACGTTCGCGTACGAGATCCAGTTCTTCGAGCCGTTGAGGACGTAGACGTCACCCTCACGGCGCGCGGTTGCCTTCATCGCGGCCACATCGGAGCCGGCGGCGGGCTCGGTCAGCCCGAAGCACGCGAGCTTGTCGCCGCTCGCCTGCGGCACCAGCCAGCGCTGCTTCTGCTCCTCGGACCCGTACTTCAGCAGCGCGAGCGAGTTGAGCCCGACGTGGACGGAGATCAGCGTCCGGAACGCCGCCTCGCCGCGCTCGATCTCCTCGCACGCGAGCGCCTCGGAGACGAAGTCGAGCCCGGCGCCGCCGTACTCCTCCGGAATGACGATTCCGAGGATCCCGAGCTCGGCCATCCCCTCGATCGCTCCCAGGTCGAGGTGGTGGTTGATGTCGTTCTCGACGGCGTTCGGCAGGATCCGGTCGTCGACGAACCGGCGAACGGTGTCCTGGAGAAGCCGCTGCTCGTCGCTGAGCTCGAAGTCCATGCGGCCTAGTCTACGGAGGCATTGGGCGTTGCCGCCGTCATCGCCATCGCGACCGTGCTGGGGCTGACGCCGCAGCAGAAGGCCGCCCTCGTCGTCGTCTCCGGGCTGCCGGCTCCGCCCGGAGTTGCGGGCGTGATCGTGCAGAGCTACAACCGGGACGCCCCGCGACCGCCCGGCGCCTTCGTCGTCACCGACCAGGAGGGCGGGAGCGTCAAGACCTTTCCGCAGTTGCCCCCGCGGTCGTCGGCCCGCGCCGTGCGGAGCAAGGCGCAGGCCTTTGTTTCCGGCAGAGCGACGGGGCGCGCGCTACGCCGCATCGGCGTCGACGTGGATCTCGCACCGGTGCTCGATCTCCCCGACGGCCCGCTCGGCGCGCGGCAGTTTCGTTCCCCGTTCTTCGGCGTGGCGTTTGCGCGCGGGCTCGCGGCGGGTGGCGCCGGTGCGTGCGTCAAGCACTTCCCGGGGCTCGGGTCGCTCCCGTTCTCCACCGACGAGCGGCCGTACGTCGTCGGTCGAGTGCGCGAAGCCGACCTCGCCCCGTACCGTGCTGCGGTCGAGGCGGAGGTGCCGTGCGTCATGGTCGGTCACGGCGTCTATCCGACGCTCGGTCCGCGTCGGGCGACACTGATGCCTGGCACGTACCGTCTCCTTCGCGACCTCGGGTTCGAGGGCGTCGCCATGACCGACTCGCTCGACGTCGTCCGCGGACACGCGCGGGAGTGGGCGGTCGCCGCAGCCCGGGCCGGAGCGGACCTGCTCCTCTTCACGAGCGGTGCGGACGCAGCGCGTGCGATTCGCGTCGCTCGTCCCGCTCGCCCGCAGCGGCGAGCTGGACGCGCATGTAGCGCGCGTCTTGCGGTTCCGACTCGGCGGTTGACTGACCAGTCAGTCAGGCTACTCTTGAAGGCTATGGCGACCATCGAGGAACGCACCGCGCGGCGGCGTCTCGTTCGGCCTGACGGACGAGCAGAAGGCGCTGCGCGACCTGGCGCATGACTTTGCCGAGCGGGAAATCCGGCCGAAGGAACGCGAGTACGACGAGGGCTCGATCCACCCGGCGGACGTGATCGCGAAGGCGCACGAGCTCGGACTTGATGAACCTCCACATTCCGGAGGCCTACGGCGGCCTCGAGCTCGGCGCCTTCGAGGGCATGCTGATCGGCGAGGAGCTCTGTTGGGGCTGCGCCGGCATCGGCACCGCGATTGCCGCAAACGGGCTCGGCCACGGGCCGGTGATCATCGCCGGAACCGAGGAGCAGAAGCGCGAGTGGCTGACACCGCTCGTCGACGAGGTGCTGCTGACGTCGTTCGCACTGACCGAGCCGAACGCCGGCTCCGACGTCTCGGGCATCCAGACGACGGCGGTGCGCGACGGCGACGACTACATCATCAACGGCTCGAAGATGTTCATCACCAACGCCGGCCACGCCGCGTGGTTCACCGTCTGGGCTTCGACGGACAAGTCGCAGGGCCACCGCGGGCTGACGGCGTTCGTCGTCCCTTCGGATCTGGACGGCGTCGTCGTCGACAAGCATCTCGACAAGATGGGGCAGCGTTCGACGGATACGTCGTCGCTCTCGTTCACCGACGTGCGCATTCCGGCGCGTAACAGGCTCGGCGAGGAGGGCGAGGGCTTCAAGATCGCCATGAAGACGCTCGACTTCACCCGCCCCGGCACCGCGATCGGCGCAGTGGGAGTTGCGCGCGCGGCGTTCGAGTACGCCTCTCAGTATTCGAAGGAGCGAGTCCAGTTCGGGATGCCGATCGCGATGAACCAGGGGATCAACTTCCTGATCGCCGACATGGCGACGAAGATCGAGGCGTCACGGCTCCTTTGCTGGCAGGCTGCGTGGATGATCGACCAGGGGATGCGCGCGACGTTGCAGTCCTCGTATGCGAAGCGCTTCGCGGCGGACACCTGCATGGAGGTCACGACCGATGCAGTGCAGGTGTTCGGCGGCTACGGGTACATGAAGGAATACCCGGTCGAGAAGCTGATGCGCGACGCCAAGCTGTACCAGATCTACGAGGGCACTTCGCAGATCCAGCGGCTCGTCATCGCTCGCGAGCTTCTGATGCCGCGAGATTGAGCATCGAGATCGACCTCTCGGGGCGCGTTGCGCTCGTGACCGGCGGTTCGCGCGGCCTCGGTCGAGCCGACGCGCTGACACTTGCGCGCGCCGGCGCCGATGTCGTCATCGCGGACATCCAGATCGAGTCGGACTCGGGCGCCGAGGCGGAGGGATACGGGCCGCTCGCGCAGGCGGCACGGGCCCAGGGCCTCGTCTACTCGGAGGCGACGGCGCGAGAGATCTCCGCGCTCGGACGTCGTTCGGCCGCGGTCAAGTGCGACGTGACCGACCGGGCTCAGGTCGAAGAGACCGTTCGCCGCGTGGCCGACGAATTCGGGTCGGTGGACATCCTGGTCAACAACGCCGGCACGCTCGACCATGTCGGCCAGCTTCCCGATCAGGTGCCGGAGCTCTGGGAGCGCGACCTGCGCGTGAACCTGACCGGCTCTTTCAACTGCGCCCAGGCGGTGTGGCCGCACATGAAGGAGCGTGGGTGGGGGCGGATCGTGAACATGGCATCGGTGGCGGGGACGCTCGGCGGGTTCGGCCAGGCCAGCTACTCCACCACCAAGGCCGGGCTGCTCGGGCTGACGCGTACGCTCGCGCTGGAGGGCGCCCGCCACGGGATCACCTGTAACGCGATCGTGCCCGGCGTGATCGGTACCGAGGCCTTCGACTTCGGCAATGCCGCGATGAACGAGCGAATGGTGAAGCGCACGGCGATGCGTCGAGCCGGCGAGCCGCAGGACGTGGCGAATGCGATCGCTTTCCTCTGCTCGGACCTGGCTTCGTACATCACCGGCGTCGGCCTCAACGTCAGCGGGGGGATCGAGCTCTTCACGTTTTAGGCGGGCCTGTTCCGGACGAGAAGAACCTCCACGACGCGTGGCTAGACTTCCTAGCCTTGCCTGCCCGGCGCAGATATTCCCTGGTCCGGCCTCGCCCGCGGCGACGCCGTAGGACGCGCGCCCAGCGCCGCCAGCTCTGGCAGCGCGCCGCGATCGTTGCGGTGCTCGCGGCCCTCGCGGGGATGGTCCTCGGCCTGGCTTTCGCGGGCTCTCCCTCACGCCTCGCCAACGGCGTCCGGATCGCCGGGGTCGACGTGGGCGGGAAGACGCCACGTCAGGCGCGCTCAATTCTCGAGCGCCGCGCGGACGCGCTCGCGTCAGTCCCGGTGACCTTCCGGGTCGGCTCCCGCACCTGGCAGCTGCAGCCCCGGCACCTCGGGATCCGTGTGGACTGGCATGCAGCCGTCGACGCAGTGCGCCGGCAGGGCAACGGCTTCGGGCCGCTGCGCGGGTTCCGCCGGCTCGACCTGCGCTTCTTCGGGGCGGATGTGGCGCCCCCGACGCAGGTCTACGACGTGGCCCTGGAGGACAAGCTCAACGAGATCTCGGCCGCGGTCAACGTCCCGCACCGCGAGGCGTCGATCGTTCTGCGCGGGCTCAGGCCCGAAGTCGTCCCGAGCCGCACCGGCCACCTACTCGACCGCCACGCCGCCGCGGCCACGATCGTTCGCGCCCTGGCGAGCCTGAACCGCGAGCCCGTTGGGCTGCCCATCCAGATCGACCGCCCGAAGATCACCGCGGGCGATCTCAGGGTCGCGCAGGCACAGGTGCGCACCGCTTTGTCGGCTTCGGTTCATCTGACGCTCGGCGCGACGCGCTGGAACCTGCGCCCGCCGCGCATTGCCCGCGTGCTTGAGCTTCCTGCCGACGGACGGCGCGACGTCCGGATCGGTGGTGCGGGAGCCAGCAGCTGGTTCGCCGCCCTCGCGAAGCGTGTCGACCGGCCGCCGGCGGACGCCGACTGGGCGGTCGGCAAGAGCGGCATTCGCGTGATCCCGGATCGGTCCGGCCACGTGCTCGACGTACCGCGGAGCACGAAGGCGTTGCTAGGAGCCGCGCTCGTCACCGCGCCCGAGCTCCGCTCCGCCAACCTGACCGTGGAATCCGTCAGCGCCGACCGGACGACCGCCGAAGCGCGGGCCATGGACATCAATGGCCTGGTCGCCAGCTACCAGACGTTCTACGGCGGCGAGCCGAACCGAATCCACAACGTACAGCTCGTCTCGCACCTCGTCGACAAACACGTGATCGCGCCCGGCGAGACGTTCTCCTTCAACGGCACAACCGGGGCGCGCACCGAGGACAAGGGTTTCCTGGAAGCGCCGGTGATCATCAACGGCGAGCTCAAGACGGGCCTGGGCGGCGGTGTCTGCCAGGTCTCCACGACGGTGTTCAACGCTGCGTACGAGGCCGGGCTGCCGATCGTCTCGCGCACGAACCACGCGCTGTACATCAGCCACTATCCCCAGGGACGCGATGCGACCGTCAACTATCCGGACACGGATCTCAAGTTCACCAACGACACCGGCCACTGGATCCTGCTGCGGACGTGGGTCGGCTCTTCGTCCCTCACGGTGGCGCTGTACGGGACACCGGTTCACCGCCGGGTCGTCAGCGAGACGTCGCCCCTCGTCGTCACAGGCCCGCCGCCCGTGAAGCGGATCAAGGATCCATCGCTCTTCGTCGGCCAAACCGTCGTCGAGGAATCCGGGTCGTCATCCCTCAAGACGAGCAACGAGCGCAAGGTCTACGACGCCGACGGGAAGCTGCTCTTCGACACGACGTTCTACTCGTCCTACCGCGGGGAGATGAAGGTCATCCGCGTGGGCACGAAGAAGCGGCCGAAGGACGAGACCGCCACGACAACGACGGGCACGACGACGACCACCCCCAAGAAGACGACGACGACTACGACGACGACGCCTCGGCCCTAGCGATCGCGTCCGCCAGAGCCTGTGGGATGCGCGTCGGGCGCAGGGTCTTCGCGTCGACACAGGCATGTGACGTCCATCCGTCTGCGATCAGTTCGCCGTCGCGCGTGATCTCGTAGTCGAAGCGGAAGCGCGCACCCCGCAGTTCGCCGACGCGGGCGTGCACGCGCAGCCGGTCGTCGAACTCGGCAGGCTGCCGGTAGCGGACGTGCGACTCGAGCACGAAGGATTCGATGCCTTGCTCGCGGATGGCGGAGTAGCCGCCGGCGTACTCCGCCAGGTAGGCGACCCGCGCCACCTCGAACCAGATGAGGTAGTTGGCGTTGTGGGCCACTCCCTGGGCGTCGGTCTCCGCAAAGCGGACACGCACGTCTGTGGTGAAGCGGAACCCGGCCACGCGCGTCACTCTACGGCTGTGGCTCACACCGTTCCCGACCTGGCGGCGCTCGTTCGCGAACGTCGGCCCTGCGTCGTCCTGACCGGCGCCGGCATCTCGACCGAGAGCGGCATCCCCGACTTCAGATCGCCGGGCGGAATCTGGGCGGAGTACGACCCGATGGAGTACGCGACGATCGACGCCTTCCGGCGGGACCCGGTGAAGGTGTGGGAGTTCTACGCGCCCCGGTTCGAGCTGCTCACGACCGCCGAGCCGAATTCGGGACACCTGGCACTGGCGGAGCTCGAGCGCGGTGGGCTCGTGGCGGCTGTCGTGACTCAGAACATCGACGGACTGCACCAGCGCGCCGGGTCGCGCGAGGTGGTGGAGGTGCACGGCTCGATCCGGTCCGCGAGTTGCCTCGAGTGTCGGGAACGGGTACCGCTGGAAGAGGTGAGGGCCGCGCTACGAGCTGCGCCGGCGCCGCTTTGCCCGCGCTGCGGCGCCGTGCTCAAGCCGGACGTCGTCATGTTCGGGGAGCTGCTTCCGGCCGACGCGATCGACCGAGCGATCGAGCTCGTCCGCGGTGCGGGCCTGCTGCTTGGTCGTGGGCTCGTCGCTCGAGGTGCACCCGGTGGCCGGGCTACCCGATGAGGCCGCTTCCGCCGGCGTGGCGGTCGCGATCCTGAACCGTGGGCCCACGCCGTTCGACCACCTGGCCTTGGTCCGGCTCGACCGGGCGGCCGGCGAGACGCTTGCCGAGCTGGCCCAGGCGCTGGCCGAGGCTTAGGCCGCGGCGCGCTTGATCGTCTTCTCTTCGAGGAGCCGCTTGCAGTTCGAGCACACCTTACGCTCCACGTGGTACGGCACTCCGGCTCGTTGCCGGAGCGCATGAACGGTGATCGCGGTGTGCTTGTGCCTGCGAAGCGTCATTACTTCCTCTCAGAGTAATAAGACGTTCGGTCGTCACTAGATGTTGTCGGCAAATGTCCACCAAACCTTCACACCCTTTTTACGGGGATACGCTTCTGTCGTCGTGCGAGCCCTCGCCGTCATCCCGGCGCTTGTCCTCAGCCTCACCCTTCTGGTGGGCTGCGGCGGAGCCGAGAAGAAGCAGCCGGCCGTCGGCGCTGCCATCGCGGCCAAGTCGCGGACCTGTGCAGAGGGCTCCTTCCGGCGGCTCGGCTCGCCGCGTCTGGCGTATGCGGCGGTCGTCCGCTCCCGGGCCACGGTCTCTCGCAGGCCGGACGGTCGTGCCTTCACGAGCTTCCGCAGGCTGAACGTCAATCGCGTCCCGACGATCTTCTCGATCCGCGGCGCGCTGGTCGATACCAGCTGCAAGCCGACTTCGTACCTCGTCCAGATCCCAAAGCGGCCGAACGGCGTGACCGCGTGGGTGCCAGCCCGGCAGGTGACCGTCGAGAAGGTCTCGACCCGGATCGTCGTCGACCTG
This sequence comes from uncultured Actinomycetes bacterium, assembly GCA_963779965.1. Classification (GTDB taxonomy): domain Bacteria; phylum Actinomycetota; class Thermoleophilia; order Gaiellales; family Gaiellaceae; genus 3-1-20CM-4-69-9. Next base: position 136,090 of record CAWAAP010000006.1, read on the forward strand.
TCGGAGAAGAGCGTCACGCTCTACAAGGCCGGCAAGAGGATCTTGAGCTCGACGGCGGCGATCGGCGCGCCGGCGACTCCGACGCCCACCGGCCGCTTCTACGTCAACCAGCGGCTCATCCCCGCGGACAAACGCGGCCCGTTCGGCCCCGGCGCGATCGGCGTCTCGGCGTTCTCGGACGTCCTGACCGGGTGGACGCAGGGAGGCCCGATCGCGATCCACGGAACCAACGCGCCGTGGTCGATCGGCAAGGCCGTCTCCAACGGTTGCATCCGCATCCCGAACGCCATGCTGAGGAAGCTGTTCGACCAGGCGCTCGGCGGCACGCCGGTCCTGATCCGCTCCTAGGAGCTAGGGGAGCCGCAAGCGCGCCCAGACGCCGGCGTGGTCCGAAGGCCACAGGCCCGCGAGCCGGTCGCCGGGCGCCTCACCCACGATGCCCGCCGCGACGGCCCTGAACCCGTTGCGCAGCAGCACGTAGTCGATCCGGCTGTAGAACGGCCCGCCGACTTCACGCAGATCGTCGCCGTGGCAGCAGGTGAGCCCGACGTCGGCCGGATGCGCCTGCGACCAGGCATCCTGAAAGCCCGCGGCGAGCAGGTTGGCGTGCGTCGGCGTCCCGGTTCCGTCTGCGCGGGAGTTCAGATCGCCGAGCAGGACCGTCGGCAGGCTCGTGCGCGCCGGGCCACCGGGGGCGACGAGCTCCTTCCCCTGCGCGACCTGAGACGTGTCGTTGAACGACTCGAGATGCGTCGTGATCACGCGGAAGTTTCGGCCGCCGACCGTTGCGTCTGCGAGCACCCAGCCGCGCTTTGCGATGACGAAGCCGCCGAAGAGGGATGTCGTGGTCGAGTAGAGACCGGTGCGCACTCGCCTGATCTTGATCTTCTTGTCGATCCGCACCAGGAGCCCGTCGCGGATGGTGAGCCTGATGTCCATGTTCGGCGGATCGCCGCTCGGCAGCTCCGCGTCCGTCGCGTTGCCGATCGCGAGGAACCGATAGCGAAGCTTCCGGGCCGCCAGCGCCTTGCGCAGCTCCTTTGCGTAGTCGAGCGCGACGGTCGGTCGACGTCGTCACCGTGAAATCGGCCGGGGTCTGGGTCCGGTAGAGCGACAGCTCCTGGAGGCCGACGAAGTCCGGCTTCGTGCTCGCGATCTCCTTTGCGATCGCGCGTGCGCGGGTCGGAAAGTTGTTCGCTTGGACATCCCCCCAGTCCTTTTCAACCGCGGTGTAGGCCTCCCCGGGTCGACTTCGCCTGGAGGATCGCGTCCAGGTTCGCCCCCAGATACAGATTCCGCGTCATCACCCTGAGCGTCACGGGTGAGCGTTTGGCCTCTCCGGCCGAGGCGGCGATGCATGCGAGGAGCGCGAGGACAGCGGCGGCTCCTTTCACGCGGGGAGCGTAGGCACGACGCGCCGCCATCGCAACTGGCACGATAGGGGCATGGCCAGGCATAAAGAGAAGAACATCGTGGAACGGCTCGCGGAAGCGGGCGAGGAGGCGATCCAGTGGATCGCAACGCAGCAGCGCGGAGAAGGTGCTCGCCGCGTTCGGCCAGCTGAAGGATCGCGTGGACGACTTGCAGAAGAGCGTCCGACGACTCGACAAGCTCGAGAAGCGGCTCGGCACGATCGAGAAGCGGCTCGACAAGCTCGAAGGCAAGGGATCATCGGGCTCGCGCAAGACCTCCTCGGCCGGGCGCTCCACCGCCCCGCGCAAGAGCAGCAGCAGTAGCAGCAGCAGCAGCAGCTAAAAGGGGCGTCCCGTTTGGCCGCTAGCCGGGGACGCGAACCCGCAGCGCCTGCGGGACGACCTCGAAGCGTGCGGGCGTCGTGCCCGGCTGTTCGCCGTCGAGCTCGACCGGGAGCGGCTCCGGTGCGTCCACGCTCACGTGTGCGCCGCGCAGCAGCTCGGCCCTGGGGTGCGGAAGATGCGTGCCGCGGAAGATCTTCGGCATCGTCATCACCAGATCGCGTTTGGAGATGTCGCCGATCAGCAGCACGTCGAACGTTCCGTCGTCGGGCTTTGCCTCGGGAGCGATCTTCATCCCGCCCCCGATGTAAGGGCCGTTGGCCACGATGACGTCGTGCATTCGGGCGTGGCGCGTCTCGCCGTCCACCGAGACCTCGACCTCGCTGTTCGACCAGCGTGCGAACACGGCGAACGTCGCCCAGATGTACGAGACCTTCCCGCCGAACGCCTTGGAGGTGTCGTTGGCGCGCTGCGCGATCGCGCCGCTCATTCCGGCGCTCGCCACGTTCGCGAAGAAGGACTCTCCCTCGCCCCCGGCCCACAGCCTGTAGGTCGCACGGCCGAGGTCGATCGTGCGTGTCTTACCCGCGAGTGCGACCTCGATGGCGCGGTCGGTCTTCCGCGGGAGGCCGAGGGAGCGCGCGAAGTCCCAGCCGGTCCCACGCGGGATCATCGCGATCTCGACGCGGTCTCGACCTGCGATCCCGTTCACGACCTCGTGCACCGATCCGTCACCGCCGACGACGACCAGCAGCTCGGCGCCTTCGTCGGCTGCGCTGCGCGCCAACTGGGTCAGTTCGCCGGCCGCCCGAGAGAAGAGTGCATCCCCGCTGAGCCCAGCCGCCGCGGCGCGCCGGGCGATCTCCGGCCAGCGCCTACCCGTCGAGCCGTTCGCCGACGCGGGGTTGATGAGGAAGACGGTCTTCGGCGTCGTCAGTGTTTCTCGTCGGCCGTGACCGTCGCCAGTGCGACGCGTGTCATGCGGTCGACAGCCGCACGCAGCTCCTCGTCGCTGATGCGCGTGAACTCGCCCTCGACGACGATGTCGCTGACGGTGAGGAGACACCCCGATTGGACGCCGCGAAGAGCACCGACCGTAAAGAGCGCCGACGCCTCCATCTCGACAGCGAGCACGCCCCGCTTCGACCACCGCTCGTACTGGTTCTCGTCGGGGTTGTAGAACACATCGCTCGAGACGATCGGGCCGACGTGCATCGACTGGCCCATGTGCTTGGCTGCGTGGACGGCTCCGTGGATGAGCTCCCAGCTCGCGGTCGGGCAGTGCGGCTCGTGCCCGACGAGGTGATCGGCCGTGCGGTCGTCGGCGACCGCCGACAGCGCGACGATCAGGTCGCCGAGCGCGTGGTGGGCCTGGAGCCCCCCGCACGTGCCGACCCGGAGCAGTTTCTTCACGCCGAGCTGGATCAGCTCTTCGAAGACGATCGTCGCGCCCGGGCAGCCCATGCCGGTGCCCTGCACCGAGACCGGCTTGCCCTCGTAGGTGCCCGTGTAACCGAGCAGACCACGCTCGGAGTTCTTCTCGACCGGATTGTCGAAGTAGGTCTCCGCGATGTACTTCGCTCTGAGCGGATCGCCGGGCAGCAGGCAGGCCTCGGCGTATTCCCCAGGCTCGGCTCGAATGTGGATCGGCATGAGGGCGCAACCCTAACCCGTGCGACTATTGGGACAGTGAAAGGTGCGATCGAGCCCCGGCTCGAGCAGATCCTCGAGTTCTGCGCCGAGGACCCCGTGGAGCGCGTCTTCCTCGAGGACGTCGCCCGACGGCGGCTGGGCCGGTTCAGTGCCTTCGCGGACAACGGTCGCTTGACCGCTCTCTGCCACGTCGGCGCGAACGTCGTCCCCTCCGGTGCCGATTGCGGGCGCTTCGCGCAAGCCGCGTCCCGAGGTCGCGCGAGGATGATCATCGGTGACGAGCGCGCGGTGGACGAGCTCTGGGACGACCTCTCCGGGCTCATGCCCGCGCCGCGCAACGACCGGCCGGGGCAGCCGGTGTACGCGATCTCCGAGCCACCGCCTCCCGGCGACTCGGGCCTGCGCCCCGCGACCGACAAGGACTTCTCGCTGCTCCTGCCCGCCTGCGCCGCCGCGCACGAGGAGGAGATCGGAATCGATCCGATGGCGCGCGATCCGGAGGGCTTCCGCTGGCGCACCCGCTCGCAGATCGACGAGGGGCGGTCGTGGCTCTGGGTCGAGCGGGGGACGATCCTCTTCAAGGCCGAAGCGTCGGCGTGGACGCCGGCTGCAATCCAGATTCAGCAGGTCTGGGTCGATCGGCCGGCGCGTAACAAGGGCTACGCCCAGCGCGGCATGCGCGACTTGTGCCGGCTGCTGCTCGAGCGCGTGCCGACTGTCTGCCTCTTCGTACGCCCCGAGAACGCGCCTGCGATTCGCGTCTACGAGGCGATCGGGATGCAGCGCCACGGCTCGTATCGGTCTCTGATCTTTTGATTCGCCTCCTACGACTCGCACTCGCTGCCTGGGTGCTCCGCTGGGCAGCTCAGCAGTTCGCGTCGTATGTCACAAGGCATCGGCCTCGCACCCGAACGGGTGATGGAGCCTCACCTGTAGCGGCGCCGAATAAGGGAGCGTGAAGCCCCGCATCACTGCGGCTGCGGGACTCGCCGTGGCGCTCGTCGCTGTGAGTTCTTCGGTCCTCCTCATGGGTGGGAACAGCAACGCTGCTGTCAGCCACACCTGCTCGGCGACCGACCGACAGTTTCTCGGCGCCGCGCAGCTGAACATGGCCGCGCTCGGGTCGCTCTCGCAGGACTACCTGCAGGGCGATGCCAAGGCGGACGACGTGATCTTGCAGACGGACTCCGCCGTCACGAGCCTGCTCAACACGAACCCGAGCGATCCATCGCTGTCGAAGACACGGACGATCCTGCGCGCGATGTTCCAGAACTACGGTCGCGCGATCCGGGCCGACAAGCACCACCACGACCCGGGCAAGTACATCTACCGGGCCTATGGTCTCGCGAACTTCGCGCACGACGTCCTGTCGCAGGCGAGGCCGGCCCTTGCCAAGCGCGGCTGCGACGTTTCCCCGCTGCTCTAGTCGCGCGAAAGCTTCGCTTTCGCGCGAAGTGATGTACGCCGCTTCGCGGGGAACGTGCGCGGGCGGAGCCCGCGCACTCCATTTGGGTTGCGGCTGGGCGGTTGCGCTCAACCGCGGCGACGGCGGCGCCGGAGGCGTCGCCATCGCCTTGAGTTCGGCCTGCGGTTAGACGGCTAGCGCCTTGTCTAACCTCCGGCCTGTGGGTCAAGGGCAGGTTGGGAGCCTTAGACCCTTCGTCCTGCGTCCAATCCGAAGGCCGGAGGCTAAGCGACGCGAAGCGGCTTAGCCGCAGGCGTACTGATGTGGGCGCGGACGCTTCAGCGCCCGTGCCCACACGGTTGAGCGCAAACACCGACCACAGCCGATAAGAGCCCACGGGCTTGGCCCGTGGGCGTTCCCCGCGAACGCGGCGTTCCCAATCCCGAGCGAAAGCGAAGCTTTCGCTCGGCTACTTGAGGAATTCCACCGCGTCGTTGACGACACGCAGGTGGAAGAAGCGTTCCTTTAGCTCCGGGTGAGGCTCGAGAAGGTGGTCGAGGTCTTCAAGTGCTCCTTCAACCTCGGCATCCGGACCGTCGATCAGCTTCTCGACTGCAAGGCGGGCCTGCTCCCGAAGGACATCGGGGAGCTCTAGCACCGCACGGCGGGCTTCCTCCTGCTCCTCGATCCAGTCTGCAGCTTGCTTTTCGGCCTGTCGCTTTCGCCAGGCCTGAAAGAACTCTGCCATGCCCGGAACATCGGCCACTGGGCCGTGGCCGGCAATCCCTCGCCTGTCTACCCTGTTCCCGTGGACACGGAAGCGCTGCGCGCGCGGGTCGAGGGGCTGATCCGCCGGCACGACTTGATCGCCCCTCGCGGCGAGGTGACCTGCCTCGTCTCGGGCGGCGCCGACTCGACCTGCCTCTGGCACGCCCTGACCGAGCTCGGCTATCGCGTCTCCGCGCTCCACGTGAACCACGCGCTACGGGGTGAAGCCTCCGGCGACGACGCGCGCTTCTGTGCCGAGCGGTTCGGGGCGGACGTGGTCGACGGCAGCGGTGGACGCACCGAGGACGACTGGCGCGAGATCCGGTACTCGTTCGCGAGCGATCGTCTGCGAGCAACAGGGCACACCGCCTCCGACCAGGTCGAGACCGTCCTTTACCGGGTCGTGGCGAGTGGGGTCGCGAAGGGGATCAAGCTGCGCCGCGAAGACGGCGTGGTCCGCCCGCTGCTGACGGTGTGGCGTGAGGAAACAGAGGAGTACTGCCGCGCGGAAGGACTGGAGTTCCGGAACGACGAGTCCAACAGCGACACGAAGCGCGGGCTGATCAGGGAGGAGATCCTGCCGCGTCTGCGCGAGCTGCATCCCGCGGCCGAGCGCAACCTGCTCCGGCTCGCGTCTGGGGAGCCCTCGGCGCTCGACGAGCTGCTCGCATCGACCGCGGGGTCGCGGCGGCTCGATCTCGGCGCCGGCCTCACCGCCGTGCGTGAGTACGACCGTGTCTGGCTCGAGACGACTCCCGTCTCACTGGACGGCGAGGTGCTTTGGGGAGAGTGGCGCATTGCCTCGAACCTCCCAGGCCTTAAGGTACGGGCCTGGCGCGCCGGCGATCGGCTCGCTGGGAGATCGAAGAAGATCCAGGACGTGTTCGTCGACGCCAAGATCCCCCGTTCCGCACGCGAGTCGTGGCCGCTCGTCGTGCGGGGAGACGACGTGGTCGCAGTGCCCGGAATCGTGGAGGCGGAAGGAGTGCGCGTCGAACGTGTCGCAGACTGAGCTCGAGCGTGGCGTCTCCGAGGTCCTCATCGACGAGGACCGGCTGCGGTCGCGCGTCGTCGAGCTGGGGGAGGAGATCTCGGCCGACTACGCCGGCCGTGACCTGCTGCTGATCGGCGTCCTCAAGGGCGCCGTTTTCTTCATGGCCGACCTGATGCGGACGCTCGCGATTCCGTGCGAGATCGACTTCATGGCGATCTCCAGCTACGGGGCGCAGACCGACTCGTCGGGCGTGGTCCGGATCCTCAAGGACCTGGACATCAACATCGAGGGCCGCAACGTCCTCGTTGTCGAGGACATCATCGACTCGGGACTGACCCTGTCGTATCTGATCCGGAACCTGGAGGCTCGCGAGCCCGCCACGCTGGAGGTCTGTGCGCTTCTGACGAAGCCGGACCGGCGCGAGATCGACGTGCCCGTCCGCTACATCGGCTTCGAGATCCCCAACCGCTTCGTCGTCGGCTATGGGCTCGATTTCGCCGAGCGATACAGGAACCTGCCCTACGTGGGCGTATTGGACTCGGAGTTGGTGCCGGAGGGCGCCTGAAAATAGGTGGACACCCCCTTTTGGGGGCGCAGTAGCTCAAACCGAGGCTGGTACCCTGCCGAAAGAGGATTAGTGAATCGATTCTTCCGCAGCGCGCTCTTCCCCCTCGTCATTATCGCGGCGCTCGTCTGGCTTGCTCTCCAGACGCTCAGCGGCCACAGCCAGCCCACCTCCAAGGAGACGCTGTCTGCGATCCAGCAGAGGATCGAGAACTGCAACACGGTCGATGGGAGCGGCTGCACCATCTCGTCGATCGTCTTCAACCCGAACAAGCAGGCGCTGAACTACACGCTGAACGACACCAACAAGACGAAGGGGTCGGTGCACTATCCGAGCGACCAGTCGGCGGCCGACCTCCAGACGCTGATGGCTGCGCACAAGGTGCCGTTCGACTCGAAGGGCACCGGCGGTTCCCCCTGGTGGTCGATCCTCACCTCGCTGCTGCCGTTCGTCTTGCTGTTCGGCTTCTGGATCTTCCTGATGAACCAGGTGCAGGGCGGAGGCTCCAAGGTGATGTCCTTCGGGAAGTCGCGCGCGAAGCGGATGACGCCGGACTCGCCGAAGATCGGCTTCAAGGACGTCGCCGGCGTCGAGGAAGCGGTCGAAGAGCTGCAGGAGATCAAGGAGTTCCTCGAGAACCCGAAGAAGTTCCAGGCGCTCGGCGCGCGCATCCCGAAGGGTGTGCTGCTCTACGGGCCGCCGGGTACCGGTAAGACGCTACTCGCGCGAGCGGTCGCGGGCGAGGCCGGCGTGCCGTTCTTCTCCATCTCCGGTTCCGATTTCGTCGAGATGTTCGTCGGCGTCGGCGCCTCGCGCGTGCGTGACCTCTTCGAGCAGGCGAAGCAGGCCTCGCCGTGCATCGTGTTCATGGACGAGATCGACGCGGTCGGACGTCACCGCGGCGCCGGTCTGGGCGGCGGTCACGACGAGCGCGAGCAGACGCTGAACCAGCTCCTCGTCGAGATGGACGGGTTCGAGCTGAAGGACAACATCATTTTGATCGCGGCTACCAACAGGCCGGACATCCTCGATCCGGCGCTGCTGCGTCCCGGCCGTTTCGACCGGCAGATCGTCGTCGACCGGCCCGACCGCAACGGGCGCCGCCAGATCCTCGAGGTGCACTCGAAGGGCAAGCCTCTGGCGTCGGAGATCGATCTCGACGCGTTGGCTGCCGGGACGCCCGGGTTCACGGGTGCCGACCTGGCGAACCTCGTCAACGAGGCTGCGTTGCTCGCGGCGCGCCGTGGCAAGAAGGTGGTCGAGCAGGACGAGCTCGAGGAAGGGATCATGCGCGTGATCGCCGGTCCCGAGAAGAAGACGCGTCTCTTCTCCGAGGAGGAGCGGAAGATCACCGCCTACCACGAGCTCGGCCACGCGATCGTCGGCCACTACCTCGACGGTGAGTCCGACGTGCACAAGATCTCGATCATCGGCCGCGGTCAGGCACTCGGCTACACGATCTCGCTGCCGCGTGAGGACCGGTATCTGACGACGAAGGCGACGCTGATGAGCCAGCTGGCGATGACCCTCGGCGGCCGCGCCGCTGAGGAGATCGTCTTCAACGAGGTCACGACCGGCGCAGCGAACGACCTCGAGAAGGTCACGCACACCGCGAAGCAGATGATCATGCGTTTCGGGATGAGCGAGAAGCTCGGCCCGCGCGTGTTGGGTCGCAACCACGACATGCCGTTCCTCGGTCGCGAGATGGGGAACGAGCCCGACTACTCCGAGGAGATCGCGCGCGAGATCGACGACGAGATCCGCCGGGTGATCGAGGAAGCGCACATGACTGCGACCGAGGTCCTCAAGGAGCACAGCGACGAGCTGCACCGGCTCTCGCTGATCCTCATCGAGCGCGAGACCATCGACAAGGATCAGTTCGAGCGGCTGCTCGCCGGCGAAGAAGAGGAAGCGGTCTTCGCGGAGAAGACCCCGGCGCCCAAGCCGGAGCCCGAGGCCGAGGCGGAGAAGAAGCGCAAGCCCGAGCCAAAGACCCGGCCGTTCCCGATCCCCGGGGCGACCATGCAGCCTCCGCCGCCCGAAGGCGCAAAAGGCTAATCCCGCTCGAGCCTGGTACCCCTTGGGGGTATCATGGCTCGCATCGACTTCGGTCGAGCTCGAGATCGGCGGCATGACCTGCGCCTCGTGCGTGGCACGGGTCGAGAAGAAGCTCAACGAGCTCGACGGGGTGTACGGCGAACGTCAACCTTGCGACCGAGCTCGCACGGTCGCGTACGACCCGGAACAGGTTCGCCTGGCCGATCTCGTGCGTGCGGTGGAGGCCGCCGGTTACACGGCCGCGCTTGCCGTCGGACACCGAGCGAAGACCGATCTCGTCCGGCCCCTGCGAAACCGCCTGCTCGTGTCGTTGGCACTTGACGGTTCCGTTGCTGGTGTTGTCGATGGCGTCGCCGCTGCAGTTCGGTGGCTGGGAATGGCTCGCGTTCGCGCTCGCGACGCCGATCGTGCTCTGGGCGGGCTGGTCCGTTCCATCGCGCCGCCGTGCTGAATGCACGGCACCTAACCGCGACGATGGACACGCTCGTCTCCATCGGGACGCTGGCCGCGTGGGGCTGGTCGGTCGTCGTTCTCGTCGCGGGACTGAACGCCGACGTCTACTTCGAGGTCGCCGGCGTGATCACGACGCTGATCCTGCTCGGCCGCTTTCTCGAGGCGCGGGCTCGCAGACGCTCAGGCGCAGCGATTCGCGCGCTGCTCGAGCTCGGAGCCAAGGAGGCACGCGTCCTCCGAGACGGCTCTGAGGTGCTGGTAGGCGTGGATCAACTGGAGGTCGGCGATGTGTTCGTCGTCCGGCCGGGGGAGAAGATCGCAACCGACGGAGTCGTGGTCGAGGGGGATTCGGCGGTCGACCAGTCGATGCTCACCGGGGAATCGATGCCGGTCGAGGTCGAGCCCGGCGAAGCGGTTGCGGGGGCGACGATCAACACGTACGGCCGACTCGTCGTCCGCGCGACGAAGGTCGGTGCGGAGACAGCGCTGGCCCAGATCGCCCGGCTCGTCGCGGAGGCTCAAGCGGGCAAGGCGCCGATCCAGCGTCTGGTCGACCGCATCTCTGGAGTGTTCGTCCCGGTCGTGCTGGTCATTGCCCTCGGCACCCTCGCCGGCTGGCTTGCGATCACAGGGAACGTCGGCGATGCCTTCACCGCGGCAGTCGCCGTGCTGATCATCGCCTGCCCGTGCGCACTCGGTCTGGCGACGCCGACGGCGTTGATGGTCGGAACCGGACGCGGAGCGCAGCTCGGCATCCTGATCAAGGGTCCCGAGGTCCTCGAGCAGACGCGGCGCATCGGCACAGTCATCCTCGACAAGACGGGCACCATCACGGCCGGGAAGATGGTGCTCGTCGAAGTCGCTCTGCTCAACGGCGCGACACGGGCCGACGTTCTCCGTCTGGCCGGTGCGCTCGAAGCGGCGAGCGAGCACCCGATTGCCCGCGCGATCGCGGACATGGCCCGTGATGAGTTGGGCAGCTTGCCGCCTGTCACTGGTTTCCGGAACGTTCCCGGCGTCGGCGTACAGGGCGTCGTCGAAGGAAAGACCGTCGAGGTGGTGCGACGCAGCGGAGCGATCACCGTGTCGTGGGACGGCGAACCGCGCGCAACTTTCGTCGTGCGCGACACCGTCAAGCCGACCAGCCGCGAGGCGGTGCGCCAGTTGGAGGAGCTCGGGCTGAAGGCGGTGCTCCTCACCGGAGACGACGAGAGCACGGCGCGCCGCGTCGCGAACGAGGTCGGAATCGACCGCGTGATTGCCGAGGTGCTGCCGCAGGAGAAGGCGGCCGAGGTCCGGCGGCTGCAGGCCGCGGGTGAGGTCGTGGCGATGGTCGGCGACGGCGTCAACGACGCGCCGGCACTCGCGCAGGCCGATCTCGGGATCGCGATCGGCACCGGCACCGATGTCGCGATCGAGGCATCCGACCTCACGCTCGTTTCCGGCGACCTGCGAGGTGCGGCAGATGCGATCCGGCTGGCACGCCGAACGCTACGCACGATCAAAGGGAATCTCTTCTGGGCTTTCGCCTACAACGTCGCCGCGATCCCCCTTGCGGTCGCCGGCTATCTCAATCCGATCGTCGCCGCCGCTGCGATGGCGTTCTCGAGCGTCTTCGTCGTCTCGAACTCGCTGCGGCTGCGCCGCTTCCACAGCGCGCGGGAGGCACGATGAAGCACGGCTACGACAAGGAGGCGCTGGTCAAGCGGCTCCATCGCATCGAAGGTCAGGTGCGCGGCATCGAGCGGATGGTGGAGGACGACCGCTACTGCATCGACGTCCTCACGCAGATCGCAGCCGTGAACACCGCGCTCGAGAGCCTGGCCTTCAAGGTGCTGGACGACCACGTGAACCACTGCGTGACGGACGCACTCGCTTCGGGAAATCCGAAGGAGGCGGCCGCGAAGAGCAAGGAGCTCATGGAAGCGGTCCAGCGCTTTGCACGCACACGCTGAGCAGGATCTGAACCGCGCGGCCTTCTCCGCGACGACTCACTGCCTGACGGGCTGCGCGATCGGCGAAGTGCTGGGGATGGCGATCGCCACGGCCGCAGGCTGGGGGAACGTCGCCTCGATCGTGCTGGCGATCGTGCTGGCGTTCTTTTTCGGCTATGCGCTGATCGTCTGGCCGCTGCTGCGTGCGGGCCTCTCGCTGCGGCAGGCCACTGGCGTGGCGCTCGCAGCGGAGACGGTGTCGATCACGATCATGGAAGCGGTCGACAACTGCTTCGTCCTCGTCATTCCTGGCGCGTTGGACGCGGGCCTGGGCGATGCGAAGTTCTGGTGGAGCATCGTCATCGGTTTCGCGATCGCCTTCGGCCCGACGTGGGCCGCGAACCGCTGGCTGATCGCCAGAGGCAAAGGCCACGCCGTGATGCACGAGTACCACCACTGACCCAAAACGCAAGGGTCTGACCCCAGCTGTTTGGGACAAGTCTTGGGGGTCGTGCACTCGCAAGCGCCGGCGTGCCGGAAATGCGCTACGCCGGCGCCGCGAGGCCCGCTTGCCACGATGCCCACAGGCGGGCATAGCGGTCGCCTTGCTGCACCAGCTCGTCGTGGCTCGCGACTTCCACCAGACGGCCGTGTTCCATTACCGCTACTCGGTCGGCTCGCTCCGCGGTGGACAGCCGATGCGCGATCGTTACCACCGTCCGGCCTTCCGCTACCGCGGCCAGCGCTCGCTCGACGGCGGCTTCCGTTGCCGGATCGAGGCTCGACGTAGCTTCGTCGAGCACGATCACGGCCGGATCGGCCAAAGCGACTCTCGCGATGCCGACCAACTGACGCTCGCCCGCCGACAACCGCACGCCCCTCGTCTGCACGTCCGTGTCCAATCCGTCCGGCAGCGACTCGAAACGGTCGAGCTCGCCGATTCGCTCCAGCGCGTTTCGCACCTCCGCGTCTGTCGCATCCGGATGGGCGAGACGCACGTTGTCCGCGATCGTCCCGCTGAACAGATGTCCCTCCTGCGGCAACAGGACGATACGCCGGTGCAGCGACTCCAACGTCGCGTCCCGCAGGTCGACGCCGCCCAGTTCGATGCGCCCCTCCTGCGGGTCGTATTGACGCGTCAACAGCTTCGCCACGGTGGACTTACCTGCGCCGGTCGCGCCCACCAACGCGACATGCTCGCCGGGATGTAGCTCCAGCGTCAGCTCTCGAACCACCGGACGCTCCTCCGCGTAACCGAATGTGACCGCACGCAACGCGAGCACGCCCTCGCGTGGAAGCTCGACCGCACCAGGCCGCTCCTCGATCGGGGTCGGCACCTCGAGCAGCCCGACGATTTTCGCGAGTGCCGCTAGTCCTTGCCGGAACTCACCCAGCCACTCAGTGAACCGGCCGATTGGATCGAACAGCTGGATCAGATAGAGCACGAACGCGGTGATCGTCCCGATCGAGATCTCGCCCTTCCTGTACATCGATGAGGCGACCAGCAGCACGACGATCAGCGAAGACGCCTGCGCCAGTGGCAGGAAGGCGAACAGCCGAATGTTGACGAACGACGCACGCCGCCACGCGCTCACCTGCGCCTGGCTCCGCGGCCGGTAGCGGTCGAGCGTCTTCCCTTCGCGTCTGAACGCCTGCACCACGCGCACACCCGCCAGCCCCTCCTGCAAGACGGTGAACGTCTCGGCCACTCGATCGCGGATCGCGTGATACGCGCGGCCCGCACCGTGGTGGAAGCTCCAGCTGGAGCCGATCAAGATCGGTAGCGCCACCAGGGAGATCAGCGCCAGCTTCGGAGAAAGCAACGCCAGCGCCACCACCGTCAGGACGATCTGCAGGCCGCTCCCGAAGATCTCCACCAGAGCGTCGCGCACGAGCTCGTTCAACGACTGCACGTCGGACGTGAGCCGCGACACGAGCACGCCCGCCCGCTCGCGTTCGAAGAACCCGAGCGGCAACGCCTGCAGCTTGTCGAAGGCAGCGACGCGCAGGCTGTCGAGGAACCGCTCGCCCGCCTTCGCCGCCAACAGGATCTGCGCGCGCACAACGAACGGCTTCAACATGGCCAGGCCGAGGAAGAGCAGCGCCGCCACATTCAACGGATGCAGATCGTCTTTCCGGATGCCTGCGTCGACCGCGTATCGCACCAGAGCCGGCCCTGCGAGGGTGATCAGCGTCGACAGCATCACCGCGACGCCCGCACCGAGGTAGAGCTTCCGCACCGGCCGCAGGAGGCCCCGCGTGTGCCGCCAGACGGCCTTCGCTGAAGCGCGCTCCATCATGCGGCGTCCTCCAGGGCGAGCAAAGCCCGGTAACGCAGCGATCGCCGCAGCAGCTCTGCATGCGTTCCCTGCTCCACGATCCGCCCGCCCTCCAGCACCGCGACCCGGTCGGCCAGTGCGATCGTCGCCGGACGGTGCGCGATCACCAGCGTCGTTCGCCCCGACATGACAGTCGTCAGGGCCGCACGGATCTCGTGCTCCTTCGTCGCGTCCACCGCCGACGTCGCGTCGTCCAGCACGAGTACGGCGGGATCGGCGAGGATCGCCCGCGCGATCGCCACACGCTGGCGCTGACCGCCCGAGAGGGAGAAGCCGCGCTCGCCGAGGAGAGTGCCGTAACCGTCCGGCAAGTCGGCGATGAATCCCGCCGCCCCCGCCAGCTCCGCGGCGCGCTCGACGTCCTCGTCACCCGCATCCGGACGCGCGAACCGGATGTTCTCGCGCACGGTGTCCGTAAAGAGAAACGTCTCCTCGAAGACGAGCGCGACCGCACCACGCACGTCCGCGATCCGAAGCTGACGAACATCGTGACCGTCCAGAGAAACGCTGCCCGCGTCGGGGTCGTACAGCCGCGCGAGCAATCCCGCAACGGTGCTCTTCCCGGACCCGGTCGCCCCGACCAGGGCCACCGACTCACCCGGAGCGACGTGCAGGTCCAGCCCGTCCAGAACAGGATGACCGCCCTCGTGCCCGAACTGGACGCCCGACAGGCGCACGTCACCTCGTACGGGCCGCTCCAGAGGCTCCGGATGACGCGGGTCGCGGAGCTGCGGCTCGGCGTCCAGCACCTCGGTGATGCGCGCGCTCGCGCCGAGCGCCTTCTGCAACGTCGTGACACGCTGGCCGAGCACGCGCAACGGCCAGACAAGCATCGCGATATACGCGTTGAACGCGACGAACGAGCCGAGGCTGAGATCGCCCGAGATCACGCGTCGCCCGCCGAGCCAGAGCACGGCGATCAGCCCGAGCATCGGGAGGAACTCGAGCGTCGGCATGAACACCGCATCCAGCCGGGCGATGTCGAGCGCCCGGTCGACGATCGAGCGGCTGCGCGTCCGGAACTCAGCGGCCAGCGGGCCCCCGGCCCCGAGGCCTTTCACGACGCGGATGCCGCTCACCGTCTCCTCGACCAGCGTCGCCGCCTCGCCCCAGCGCTCCTGCAGCCGCTCGGTGCGCGCGTGGTAGCGCCGCGAGTACGCCCAGCCGGCAAACGAGATCAGCGGCAGCGGGATCAACACGATCAGCGCCAGTTGCCAGTCCAGAAAGAGCAGCACAATTGCGACCGCGAACACCGTCAGGACGTAACCGATCGTGTGGCCGATCGAGTCCATCATCCGCGCGACGTGCTCCGAGTCGGACGACGCACGCGACATCAGCTCGCCCGGCCCAACGCGGTCGTGGTAGCTCGCGTCCAGGCGAAGCGCGTGCGCGAAGATCGCGTCGCGAACGCGCGCGTCCGACCGTGCCCGGTTCTGGATCGCGTACAGGTGCCGGACGGCGCCCGCACTCATCTCCAGCAACCCGACCGCCAGCAGCGCACCGAGCCAGATCAGCAGCGTGCGCGGGTCCTTCGTCAGCACCCCGTGGTCGATCGCATTCTTGACCATCAGCGGCGCCGCGACCGCTCCGGCCTGCCAGAGCAGGCCGGACAGAGCGGCGCCCGTGACCCCGCTTGCCTGCGAACGAATCACGGCGCGCACGAACCTCCACGCCGCGCGCCGACGCACGTCGTGATCCCCCATCGGTGAAAGTATCCAGTGGTGTCAAACGAACGCTCTCCGATCGAGGAACGATTCGCCCGACCGTCCGTGATGGGAGTCGTCAACGTCACGCCCGACTCCTTCTCCGACGGGGGAGTCCACATCCAGCCCGCGGCCGCTGCCGCGGCCGGCTGGCGGATGCTGGCTGAAGGCGCCGCGATCGTGGATGTCGGAGGCGAATCGACGCGTCCGGGTTCCGCTGGAGTCCACACGTCGAGGAGGAGCTCCGCCGAGTCGTTCCCGTGCTCGAATCGCTGCACGGCGCGCCGATCTCGATCGACACTGCGAAGGCCGAGGTCGCCCGCCGCGCACTCGAGCTCGATGCGGAGCTCGTCAACGACGTGACGGCACTCAGAGGTGACCCACGCATGGCAGAGGTGGTCGCCGAGTCCGGTGCCTACCTCTGCCTGATGCACATGCAGGGCGAGCCGCGGACGATGCAGCAGAACCCGACCTACAGCGATGTCGCATCCGAAGTCGCAGCCTTCCTCGAGGAGCGCCTCCGCTTCGCCGTCGACGCCGGCATTTCGGAAGACCGCATCGCGCTCGATCCCGGCATCGGCTTCGGCAAGACCGTTGAGCAGAACTTCGAGCTCGTCCGCCGGCTCGACGTCCTCACAGCGCTCGGCCGCCCGGTCGTGGTCGGCTTCTCGCGCAAGAGCTCGCTCGGTCGCATCGTCGGCGACGCGACGGCCACCACGGGCTCGCTCGCTGCGAGCATCGCCGCGGCGGTTGCCGCCTACGAGCGCGGTGCGACCATCCTCCGCGTCCACGACGTGCGCGAGCACGTCGAAGCGCTGACCGTCGCGACGGCGGTGGCCGGGTGATCGTCGAGGTGCACGGGCTCGAGCTTTTCGGCCGGCACGGTGTCAATGACGACGAACGCCGTGACGGGCAGACATTCCTCTTCGATGTGACGCTGGACATCAACGAGCCGAGGGAAGACGCGATCGACGCGACCGTCGACTACCGAAAGGTGCGAGACATCCTGGCCGCCGTCAGCGAGGCGGAGAGCTATCGATTGCTCGAGACTCTCGCCGCGGCGGCTGCGGATGCACTCAACGCAGAGTTGCCGGTCAAGAGAGTCCGCGTCTCCGTCCGAAAACCCGGCGTCGCGTGGGCGGAGTGGGCCGGCGTTACCTGCGAACGGCCGTGATTCGGAGCCGGTACTCGGCGAGACGCACCGCGGGACGAACCTCGACGTAGACGTACGTGCCCTTGCCTCGGTTGCGGTAGGCGGCGACGCCGCGCTTGCCTACAGCAAGCGCACGCAAGTTCGTCGCGCGCTCCAGCACGCGTAACCGCACCGAGCCGGTGACTTGCGCTCGCAGCGTGTGCCCTGCCGGCGACCAGACGCGATACAAGTCGATCGGATCCTCGCTTCGGTCGACGCGTGCCGTCACCGATCCCGCGGTGTGTCCCGCCGTCGTCAACGGCGGAGTTGCGCTCGAGAACAGGCCGTGCGCCTCGATCTCACGCGGCTTCTCGTTTGGCTCTTGTGGATCACTCGTGGGTGTTCGGAAGTTCAATGCACCGGGGAGGTTCAGCAGCCCGTAACCGGATGCGTTGTCGAATCCCGGCACCGCGATGTCGGTCGCCGACCGACGTATCAACTCGAACAACTGTGTGTTGTCGAGATCCGGCCGGGTCGTCCAGACCCAGGCTGCCGCACCGGCGGCCAGCGGCGACGCGAAGCTCGTGCCGCTACCCGTAGTGCTGTATCCGCTCGGCTCCTGGTTGAAGGGCTCGGCGACAGGAATGCGCACACCCGGGGCGGCAAGATCGACGGTCGGCGAGATGGTCGAGAAGGCAGCCACGCGGTTCCTCTCGTCCGTCGCGCCCACCGTCAGGACGTGCGGATAGAACGCAGGAAAGTTCGGCGGGTTGCCGTCGAGCGCTTCGTTGCCTGCGGCGGCCACGACGAGCGACCCCGAGCGAAACGCAAACTGGATCGCATCGTCGAGCAGCGGATCGTCGTCTTCACCGCCGAAGCTGAGATTGATCACGCCCGGACCGCGCCGTGCCGCTTCGTAGATCCCCTGGATCGCGGCGCTCTCGTTGAGGAAGCCGAACGGGCTCGCATCCCACACACGGAGGACCGCCTCCGGGTAGATCCCGACGATTCCGACGCCGTTGTTCGTCGCGGCGACGACCGAAGCAACCGCCGTCCCGTGGTCCTCGTCCGCGTCGCTCGTCGTCTGCGGGTTGAGTGCAGTCGTGTTCGGCCGTGTGGCGAACTCGGGATGGCTCAGATCGAGGCCGGAGTCCACGACGGTCACCGGCTTGCCGGGTCCCGGCGGGTCGACCTGGTCGGCTCCGACGGCGGCGCGCCACCACTCGAAGGGGACGAGCGGGTCGGTCGCGAGCTGAAGCGTCGTGCTGAGAGTCGGCAGGAGTCGCTCCTTCCGGCTGATGCGGACGACTCCGGCCCGGCGCAGGTCGGCGACCGCGTACGAGGGCACGCGCCAGATCCGCAGCTCGTGTGCGAGCTCCGTCCCGCCGGCGGCGCGGGCGAGCGCTTGCGCCCTTGCCGGGATCCGTCCAGTTGAGCTGCACGAGGTCGGCCCGAGCCGGAGCAGCCGCCACGAAGAACATGGCCAGGACGATCAGGAGCCTGGACACCACCGTGCCCGCACAGTAGTCGCGATCCTTAGGCTCCGGGCATGGTCCGCGCCTTCGTCGGCCTGGGTTCGAATCTCGGTGAGAGGAGGGAGACGCTGCGGGCCGCCATCGGCCGCTTGCGCGGCCTCGCGGAGGTCGACGTCAAGGGTGTGTCGAGCTTCCGGGACACCGAGCCGGTCGACTACCTCGACCAGCCCCGTTTTCTGAACGGCGCCGTGGAGATCGAGACGGACCTGTCGGCCCGGGCGCTGCTGGGTGCCCTGCTCGAGCTGGAGCGGGCCTTCGGCCGAGACCGGGCAACTGCCCCGCCGCACGGTCCGCGGACTCTCGACCTCGATCTGCTGCTCTACGGAGACGCGACGATCGACGAGCCGCTCCTCAAGGTCCCGCACCCGCGCCTGCACGAGCGCAGGTTCGTCCTCGAGCCGCTTGCAGAGCTGGATCCGGACCTCGAAGTGCCGGGTCAGGGCTCGGTCCAGACCCTGCTGTCGAGGCTAGACTCAACTGGATGAGTCACCTCGACGAGCTCGACGAGTTCGAGGCCGAGCTCGAGCTCCAGCTGAAGAAGGAGTACACCGCCGTCTTCGGCCTCTTCCGCTACTGCGTTCTGACTCAGGACGCGACGTACCTCTGCAACAAGCTCGATCTCGCCCAGATCTCGCAGCCGAACTATCCGTTCTTCCACCTGAAGATGGAGGACGTCTGGGTCTGGGACAAGAACAGGCCCACCCGCATCATCCCGCGCGCCGAGGTCTGGACCTCGAGCGACGTGACGGTGGAGGAGCTTCGGACCGACGGCGACGAGCCGAGCCTCACCGCAGAAGCGCTGGCCGAGAAGATCGGCGAGTCGCTGTCCACGGACGACGACCTCTAGATCACCATGCTGCTAGCGGTCGACGTGGGGAACACCCAGACGATGTTCGGGCTGTTCGACGGGGCCGAGCTGACCGAGCACTGGCGGATCGCCACCGAGCGTCAGCGGAGTGGGGACGAGCTGGGGGCGCAGTACAAGGGCTTCCTCGACCTTGCGCAGGTGGACGGGATCTCGCTGGCATCGACGGTGCCGCAACTCATCCGGTCGTACCAGGAGTTTGCCGCGCGTTACACCGACGCTGAGCTGCTCGAGCTAGGGCCGGGAGTCAAGACCGGGATCACCGTGCGGTACGACGACCCGCGCGAGGTCGGCCCTGACCGGGTCGCGAATGCCGTCGCCGCGGCAGACCGCTACGGCGCGCCGTGCATCGTCGTCGACTTCGGGACGTCGACGAACTTCGACGTCGTCTCTCCAGCCGGAGAGTACGTCGGCGGGGTATTGGCGCCGGGGATCGAGATCTCGATGGACGCGCTGTTCGACCGCGCGGCACGTCTGCGCAAGGTCGACTTCGTCGAGCCGCCGAGCGTGATCGGCAAGACGACGGTCGCCGCGCTGCAATCGGGTGTCGTGTACGGCTTCGCCGGCCAGGTGGATGGGATCGTCACCGCGATCCGCGAGGAGCTCGGCACCGATGCGCGAGCAATTGCAACCGGCGGTCTCGCTGAGCTGATCTATCCGCATGCGAGCACGATCGAGCGCGTCGACCCGTTTCTGACCCTCGAGGGCTTGCGCCTCGTCTGGGAGCGGAACCGTTAGCCCGGTCGGGGCGGGTTCCCTACAGACCGGTGTCTGACACCTGGACGTGGCCTTCGCGGACGAAGGCGCGGAACTCAGCCCGCGCAGCCGCCGGACGCGTCCCGAATAGGCCAAGCACTCGGTCGACGGCGAGGAACGGATGCGCGAGCTCCGTTCCTACACAGGCTCGGTAGCTACTCCATGGCCAGTCCGCCGGCGACTGACAGAGACCGGCACGGACCGGGTTCCAGGACGATGTACCGGATTGCCTCCATCAGGTGCTTCGTCCTCAGAGCTGAATAGAACCGATTCCTGACGAGGTGTCGTCCGGCCGTGCCGCTTGTGGTTCGCACGGAGTAACTCGTTTACCGTGAGGGGATCTGCACCAGGAAGTGAAAGTGATTGCCCATCAGGACGTACGTCCAGCCGACCCAGCGGTACTTGACCGCGACCTTCGCGAAAAGACGCAGCCACTCCATGCGGTCGACCTCGTCCCGGAACATCATCTCCCCGTTGTTCCCGCGCGAACCGATGTGGTAGATGCCGTCGGGCTCCTCGAAGCGAAGCTTGCGCGCCATGGGGCGACGGTAGCCGCGCAACATCGTTTGCGCAGCACGCCGCGCAGTCTCGTCACAGTTACGTCACAGAACGGCGACGGTGTCTGACACCACGCTGAGGACGCGCCGACCCGAGACGATTGGTTCGAGCTAGCCGCCGCCGTAGATCGAGATCGGCATCGAGTCGAGCAGAATCTCGTCCGCCGTATCCGGCAGCTCACACGCAAGCCGCTCGACGATCTCTGCCGCACCCGGCGCGGCTGCGAACAGACGCGTCACGACTTCGTCCGTCGTCGCGAGCTGGACGATCTCCTGCTTGAACGGCTTCGGGAACCGCCCTCGGCCGAGATACCACCCGTAGAACTTCTTCAGGAACCCGCCGGCGCGGTGCTCGCCGAGCTCGCGCACGGTCTCGCGGATGAAGAGGATCAGCTCCGCGGCAACTTCCTCGCGCGAGGGCTCCTCTGCGTCGCCGTCGACGATCTCGCGCAATGCCCATGGATTGCCTTGCGCACCGCGCCCGACCATCACGGCCGCTGCGCCCGTCATCGCGAGCACGCTTTGCGCCCGCGCACGTGAGGTGATGTCACCGGACGCAATCACCGGAACGTCGACGATCTCGACGAGCTCGGCTGTGAGGGAGTGATCCGCCTCGCCGGTGTACATCTGTCGCGCAGAGCGCGGATGCAAGGTCAGTGTCGCGGCTCCCGCCGCGACCAGCTGAGGGCCGACGGCCAGACACGCACGCGATCCGTCCTCCAGCCCGCGGCGCATCTTCACCGACACGGGGACGTCGACCGTGGACGCCACGGCGTCGACGATGGCGCACGCGCGATCCGGGTCGTCCAGCAGCGTCGCTCCTGCGCCGGTCTTCGTCACCTTCCGCACCGGGCACCCGAAGTTGATGTCCACGATGTCCGCCCCCGCCGCGACCACCATCCTCGCCGCCTCGGCCATCACGGCCGGCTCCGAGCCGAAGATCTGGATCGCGAGGGGATGCTCGTCCCGGCCCACACGTAAATAGCCCAAAGTGCGCTCGTTTCGATGCTCGAGCCCGGCGCAGCTCACCATCTCGGAGCAGACGAGACCGGCCCCGTAGCGGCGTCCCTGGCGGCGAAATGCCTGCACAGAGACACCCGCCATCGGGGCCAGCACGAGGCGGGTCGGGATCTCGACCTCGCCGATCCACCAGGACTGCCGAAGATCTACCTGCACAGAGCCGAAAATAGTACCCCGAGGCCCCTGTTGACGACCCTCGCGCGTGTAGCTACCATTCCCGCCCGCGACGGCGCCCTTGCGCCGCGCTTTTTTCATAAGAAGGGGTGCATCAGCAGTGAAGGAAGTCATCCTCACACCCGAGGGTTACGAGAAGCTCAAGCGCGAGATCGAAGAGCTCTCGACGACGAGGCGCCGCGAGGTTGCGGAGCGGATTCGCATCGCGCGGGAGTTCGGTGACATCGCGGAAAACGCGGAGTACGACGACGCCAAGAACGAGCAGATGCTGCTCGAGCACCGCATCGCGACGCTCGAGGAGCGCATGCGCGACGCGCGTGTCATCTCGAAGAAGGACATCGCGAAGGACGTCGTCTCGGTGGGTTCGAAGGTGAAGCTCCGTGACGTTGCGGCCAAGGAGACGATCGAGTACCACATCGTCGGCTCGGCCGAGGCGAACCCGGCGGAGAACAAGCTCTCCAACGAGTCGCCGGTGGGCAAAGCCATCATCGGCCACAAGAAGGGCGAGACGGTCGAGGTCGCCGCGCCGCGCGGGAAGATGAAGTTCAAGATCATGGAAATCAAGGCGGCTTAATCGTCCGGGCCGGGCGCCGGCGTGAGACCGCTCGTCCTCTGTTACCACGCCGTCTCGCCTGACTGGGAGCACCGGCTCGCAATCCAGCCCGACCTCTTGCTGCGGCAGGTTCGAGCCCTGTCGCGCTTTCGGCAGGTGCGCGTCACCTTCGACGACGCCTTTCGGAGCGCGGCCACCGTCTTTCCCGACCTGGAACGGCTCGGAGTGCCCGTCCAGATCTTCGTCTGCACGAGGTACGCGCTCGTCGGCGCGCCGCTGACGATCCCCGAGCTTGCCGGCGACGATCCGGAACAGCTGGCGACGATGAACTGGGACGAGCTTCGCGAGCAGGCGGCTCGTGGCGTCGCGATCGGCTCGCATGCGGTATCGCATCCCCATCTGACGACGTTGTCCGAAGACGACCTTCGTCGCGAGCTGAGCGAGTCGAAGGAGGAGATCGAGGATCGCCTCGGACGGCCGTGTGAGGACCTCGCCTACCCGTACGGCGAGCACGATGAGCGCGTCCGCGCTGCGGCCCGGGCTGCCGGCTACCGACGTGCGTACGCACTTCGCGGTTCGAGGTCTGACGCTTATGCGGCTCCGCGGCTCGATCTCTATCGCAGGCACACCGTTCCCCGGACGCTGCTGCGCCTGTTCGGCCGTTAGGCTCTCGCCGGTGCTGCCGAAACGCTTTGCGGACCGGGAAGAGGTCGCCGCGGTCCGGACCGAGGCCGACGAGCTCGAGCCCGGGGCGGACGGCGACCAGCAGCACCGCCTCGCCGGGCGCGTTCTCGCCCGCCGCGACATGGGCAAGCTGATGTTCCTCGACCTGGTCGACCGCAGCGGACGGATCCAGCTCCTGATTCGTCCGGACGATCTCGGTGGCGTGGACGTCGACCTGGGCGACATCGTCGGCGTCAGCGGCGTCGCCACGAAGACGAAGCGGGGGGAGCCTTCCCTCGCGGTCTCGGAGCTCGTGCTGCTCGGCAAGATCCGCACTCCGCTTCCGGACACCTTCCACGGCCTCACCGACACCGAGCAGCGCTACCGCAAGCGGTATCTCGACCTGCTGACGAACGAGGACGCGCGCCGGGATGCGCTGGTGCGCTCGCGGATGATTGCCGCGATTCGCGCGTACCTCGACGGGGAGGGCTTCGTCGAGGTCGAGACGCCGATCCTGCAGCCCCAGTACGGAGGCGCGTTCGCCGAGCCGTTCGTCACGCACTCGAACTACCTCGACCAGGACGTCTACCTCCGCATTGCGGACGAGCTCTACCTCAAGCGCCTGATCGTCGGCGGGCTCGAGAAGGTGTACGAGATCTCGAAGGATTTCCGCAACGAGAGTGTTTCCTACAAGCACTCGCCGGAGTTCACGCAGCTCGAGTGGTACGAGGCGTACGCCGACTACAACGACACGATGGAGCGTACGGAGATGCTGGTCGAGCGCGCGGCGCAGGTAGCGATCGGGACGACGAAGGTCATCTTCCGAGGGCACGAGATCGACCTCGCGCGCCCGTGGCAACGGGTGAGGTTCGTCGAGGCGCTGGAGGAGAAGGGCGCGTGGTCGCGCGATCCGGACGAGCTGCGTGCGAAGCTCGATGCAGCCGGGGTCGACACGAGCCACGACAAGACCTGGGCCCAGCTCGTGGATCACGCGTACTCGCACTTCGTCGAGCCCGAGCTGATCCAGCCGACCTTCGTGATCGACTGGCCGATCGAGATGTCCCCGTTCGCGCGGTCGACCGACGACGATCCTGCGCTCGTCGAGCGTTTCGAGGCGGTCGTCGGCGGGATGGAGTTCGCGAACGCCTTCAGCGAGCTGAACGACAGCCAGGAGCAGGCCGAGCGCTTCGCGATGCAGGCCGCCGAGAAGGCGGCGGGCGACGCCACGGCCGAGGAAGGCGACCCGGACTATGTCGAGGCTTTGTCGTACGGAATGCCGCCGACGGGGGGCTGCGGGATCGGCATGGACCGTCTGGCGATGGTGCTGACCGGCCGCGACACGATCCGCGACGTCATCCTCTTTCCCGCGCTTCGCGAACGGGGGTGAACGTCTTGAGCCGGGATGCCGCTCGTCGCTGGTGGCCCCTCGTGCTTGGAGTCCTGCTCGGCGTGCTCGCGGGCGTGCTCGTGTCGCTGCTCGGGTCGAGCGCGCGTCGGGCCGAGGCATCCGTGCTGATCTCCTCGTCGGCCGGGCCTGCGGCGGTGACGCCGATGCTGCCGAACCTTCGCGAGCTCGCGACAAGTGGCGTGGTGGCGGCAAACGTGCGGAGCACGCTGCGCCTGACGAGTTCGACCCAGGAACTGCGCCGGCACCTGCATGCGACCGTGCGTCCACAGTCGCAGGTGATCGCGATCTCGGCGACCGACGAGGTCGCCGACCATGCGCGTCAGGTCGCGCAGGAGTCTGCTGTCGTCTTCGCGCAACTGGTAGAGGCACGGTTCGGCACGGGTGAGCCGGCGCTGCACGCGGCCGTGCTCGACTCGGCGCACGTGTTGGGTGGACAGGATCGGCACCTCGCGCGGAACGCCCTGATCGGCGCGCTCGTCGGTCTCCTGCTCGGCTCGGCTTCGATGTTCGTGCTCGCGAGCGGCACGCGGCCGCCGTAGCCGCGGCGGGACGACGAGGACGAGGACCTGCGCAGGCGTGAGGGTCTCGTCGATCAGCGTGTGAAGGGCGTGACCGCTCGGGAGCGTGCACTTGCAGAGCGAGCAGGAAAGCTGGCGGCGCGCGAACAGGAGCTCGACGCGCGCGCCACGGCGCTCGAGGCCGCCGAGCGCGAGGTCGGGTCACGAGCAGGCGAAGTCGCGACCACTCAGCGGGAGCTCGCAGACCGCGCGACCGAGATCGCCGCGAGCAAACGCGAACTGGAGGCGCTCGCGGCCGCCCCGCCTCCGCCCTTGCCGGAGCCCGTATCGACCCCGGTGACGGAGGCCGAGCCCGCCCTCCCGCCTCGGACCGGAACCTGGAATCTCAACGAGCTGCAGGCGGCGGTGGACGCCTATGCCGATCCGACACCGCAGCAAGCCGAGAACTGGCGGACGTACCTGTTCTTCGTCCGTGAGCACGCCTCGCCCGACGGCACTCTGCCCCGCTCACTCGACCCGCTGATAGCCGATGTCTTTGCGGACATCGTCCATCGGCGCGCCCCGTCCTGAGCAACGATGCTCCGCTAGCGTTTGCAGCGTGCGTACACCGCTCCCAGATGTTCGAAACCGTCTGTTCCAGGCCCTGGCGTTGTACGCGCCCGGCGGCGACTCGATGCGTGCCTGGCTTCACCGTCAGCGAGGCGTCGAGATCGGCGAAGGGACCTGGATCGGGCTCGGTGCGATCATCGAACCGGGGTTCCCCGGCCGGGTCGTGATCGGCAAACGCGTGGCGATAGGAATCCGCGTGACGATCATCGCGCACTTCGAGTACAAGGGAATCGACCGCAGAACGGGCGAGCCGTTCGTCTCGGACGAGATCTCGGTGAGGATCGAAGACGACGCCTTCATCGGCCCGGCGGTCGTGATTCTTCCCGACGTGACGATCGGGGCAGGAGCAGTCGTGACTGCGGGCAGTGTCGTCTCCCGCTCAGTGCCGCCTCTGACGATGGTGCAGGGCAATCCGGCGAAGCCTGTCGCGCGCAGCACCATTCCGCTCGGATTGCATACTCCGCTGCACGAGTACTACCGACAGCTCAAGCCCATCCGTGCCGCACGGCCGGAAAGGCAAGGAACCCGAGCGGAGCCGCTTAGCTAGATCCGCTTTCGAGCTCCGGAACCGGCTCGACGAGAAGGGGCGGAAGATGGAGATACCTCGTCGCTCGTCGTTTCTGCTCGATGTCGCGGAAAACCCGGCCGACGTCTTCCACGCTCAACCCGACTGCGGGGGCGACGGCTTCCGCCGGCAGGGAGTGATTGTGGGCGTACAAGCAGAGGTCGAGCTGCTCGTGTGGCAGCGAGAAGTAGAACTCCTCCTGGGTCTGTGGGAGCGAGTAGGTGTCCGTCGTGGGCTGCAGATCCAGCACCGCGCGAGGGAGCCCTAGATGCTCGGCCAGGCGGTAGACCTGCGTCTTGTACAGGTGCGCGATCGGCTTCACGTCCGCTGCACCGTCTCCGCCTTTGACGAAGAAGCCCTGGTCGTACTCCACTCGGTTCGGCGTGCCGACCACTGCGTAGTTCAGTCGATCCGCGTGGTAGTACTCGATCATCTTGCGGACGCGCTGCTTGAAATTGGTTGCCGCGACGATCGTCAGGTAGTTCTTCGCCGGAAGCCGAACCTCGACAGTTCTGCCGTCAGGCGCTTCGGCGACGAGGGTGTAGAGCCGGTACGAGTCGGTCCCGACCACGCTCGGCAGGACGATCTTCCATCTCCACTCGTCGGTCAGGTCCGGAATCAACTCCCTCACCGCTTCGTTGCGTTGCGTGTAGCAGCCCACGGCGTCCAGGATCGGTGTGATGTCCTGATGCAGCGCCTCGATACCCAGCGCCTCCGCCACCGCTCGGCTGATGCCCAGCGTCTTCTCGTCGGAATCTGCCTCCGGCATCAGGACTGCGATTGAGTGCGCCGCACCGAAAGCGCGGACGCAAAGCGCTGCTGTGACGGAGCTGTCGATGCCGCCCGAAAGGGCCACGACTGCGCCTCGGCGCCTGAGCTCTTGACTCACGATCCGCTGCAGCGCGTCGACGATTTGAGCGCTAACTTGGTCGCAATCGATGTCGAGGGCGGCGAGCGTCAGCGGCTCGGCCGGCCCGGGCGAGACGGCGCTCACTTCGTGTGGCCGGAGTTTCGCTTTGCGCCCACGAATCGGACGACGTTGTCGATCGAGTCGAGGTTCTCGGGTACAAGCTCCGAGTCCGTGATCTCGATCTCGTATGCCTCCTCCAGGAAGCCGACGAGCTCGAGCACCCCGGTCGAGTCGATGATCCCCGCTTCGATCAGCGAGGCCGATCCGGGCAGTCCTCTGAATTCCTCTCCGAGCAAGAAGTTCTCGGCGAGGAACGATCGAAGCTCAGCTTCCATGTCTCGATTCTAGGCGTGGATTTGCAGCGGGGAAAAACCCGCTATAGCGTGAAAGACGTGTGCGGCCTTGCAGGAATCTACACCGGTCTCGACTCTCGACCGTCGAAGTCGCTCTTGCTCGCGATGGCCGGCGAGCTGCGCCATCGAGGACCGGACGGAACCGGGGTCCTGCTGGACGGGCGGATCGGCATCGCAGGCGCGCGGCTCGCGATCGTCGATCTCGAAGGAGGCGACCAGCCGCTCTCGGACGAGCGGGGACGCTTCTGGGCGATGCAGAACGGCGAGATCTACAACTACGTGGAGCTGCGAAGCGAGCTGAGCGGCCTTGGGCATCGCTTTGCGACGGCGTCGGACACCGAGGTCATCGCTCACGCGTATGAGGAGTGGGGGCCGGATTGTCTCGCTCGCTTCAACGGCGACTTCGCGCTCGCCGTCTGGGACCGCGAGCGGCGGGAGGTGTTCCTGGCTCGCGATCGGTTCGGCGTCCGACCACTCTTCCTGGCCGAATACGACGGCGACATCTGCTTTGCCTCAGAGGGCAAGGCGCTGCTCCGGCATCCGGCTGCCGGCCGTGAGATCGACCCAGTCGGGGTCGTGGACGTCTTCACCACGTGGTCGACTCTCCCCGACCATTCGGCCTTCAAGGGGATCCGAGAGCTTCCGTCGGCCCACTACGCGCTGATCGGCCCGGACGGGGTCGTTCGTCAAACACGGTGGTGGGACATGGACTTCGTCCCCGAGATCGCGGCCGGAGGCGGAGGTCCTGGACGAGCTCGAGGCACTCCTGGTGGATGCCACTCGGATCCGGCTTCGCGCAGACGTACCGGTCGGCGCGTACCTCAGCGGCGGGCTCGACTCGTCTGCCGTTGCGGCAATTGCCTCGAGGGAGCTCGACCGTGAGCTCGTTGCGTTCGGGCTGGGTTTCACCGACGAGCGCTTCGACGAGACAGGCTCGCAGGAGAGGATCGCAAAGGAGCTGGGCGTCGACTTCCACCGCACTGTCGTCGATCCATTGGCGATCGCAGAGCTCCTTCCTCGTGCCGTCGAGCTGGGAGAGACGCCGTTGCTCCGCACGGCGCCGGCGCCGCTACTTGCCCTGTCGGCTGCGGTGCGCGAGGCGGGACTACATGCCGTCCTCACCGGAGAGGGCGCGGACGAGCTGTTCGCCGGCTACGACATCTTCCGCGAGGACAAGCTGCGCCGATTCTGGGCCCGCGAGCCGTCTTCGGTTCTGCGGCCGCTGTTGTTCCAGCGGCTCAACCAATTCCTGGCCGCCGACACTGACCCGGGCGCGCGGCTTCCTGCCCGCCTTCTACGGCCGCGGCCTGCTCACCGTCGACGATCCCCTCTACAGCCACCGGCTTCGCTTTGCGAACTCGGCGCGCTGCCTCCACCTGCTGAATCCGGAGTTCCTAGCGGGGGCGGCAAGCGAAACGCAAACGACCGAGCGCGTGCTCCAGGGCCTGCCGTCGCACTTCGCCGAGATGTCGCCGCTGAGCAAGGCGCAGTACCTCGAGATCGCGACTTTCATGGAGGGCTATCTCCTGCACGCGCAGGGCGATCGCATGCTGATGGGAAACTCCGTCGAGGGCCGCTTCCCGTATCTCGATCATCGTGTTGCGGACCTTGCGGCTCGCCTCCCCGATCGGCTGCGGCTGCGCGGGCTGCAAGAGAAGTACGCGCTTCGCGCTGCAACGTCTCGCTACCTGCCGGCCGAGATCCGCCAACGCCCGAAACAGCCATACCGCGCGCCGATCGGGGAGACGCTGGCCGGGACGGCTGCGCCCGACTACGTTCGCGAGCTGCTCGCGCCCAAGCAGATCGACGCTGCCGGCCTGCTCGATTCCACCGCTGTCGCCCGCCTCGTCCGCAAGTTCGAGCTGGGGAAGGGCGTCAGCGAGACCGATGAGATGGGACTGGTGGGCGCTGTCTCGTCTGATGCTGCTCCACGAACGGTTCGTCTCGAGTCCGCAGGAGGCCCTGCCAGCTCGAGCCCAGCCGTCTTGTCGTCGACGGCGAAGTCGTCAGCGCAAACGCGGCTGCAGCCGTCGGGGAGGCCGTCTGATGCGACTCGGCCCGAACTGCTCGTGCAAGACAGTCTGCTCGGAGCGGCCGAAGTCGCGCCCGCTCGCGATGCCGTCGTCGATGAATTCGGCCCGTGGACATATGAGCAGCTCGCGGATGAAGCGCTGCGGATCGCGAGGCTCCTCCAGGACGAAGGGCTTCAACCCGGGGACCGCGTCGCGCTTTGCCTGGACAACACCGCTCGCTGCGTGGCCGGGATCTTCGGGACACTCATCGCCGGCGGTGTCTTCATCGGTGTCAGCCCGCAGACGAGAGCGGAGAAGCTCGCGCTGATCCTCGCCGACAGTGATGCCGCGTTCCTGATCGCGGAGGGGCACGCCGTGAACGTGGTCGCTGAGGCCGTCGCGCAACGCGGCAGCGCGACGCGCGTGTTCGCGACGGGGAGCGCGGCCGGCGCCTCCGGTGTTCCCGAGCCTCGACGAGGCGCTCGCTGCAACGGAGCCGCGGCCCGCGACTCGGGAGGCGAGGCCCGACAGTCTGGCCGCACTCGTCTACACGTCCGGCACGACAGGACGGCCGAAGGGAGTGATGCTGAGCCACCAGGCGCTCGTGTTCGTCATCGGCAGCATCGCCGAGTACCTGCGCCTCGACGCCGATGACCGGATCCTGAACATCCTCCCGCTCGCCTACACGTACGGGCTCAGCCAACTCTTGCTCTCCGCTCGTCTGGGCGGGACGCTTCTGCTCGAGCGAAGCTTCGCGTTTCCCGGCCGCACGCTCGAGCGCATGCACTCGGAGCGCGCCACTGTCTTCGCAGCCGTGCCGACCGTGTACGCCACGCTACTCGGCATGCGGCACTCCCGCACCTACGACTCGGTCCGCTGCCTCACGAACGCCGCGGCCGGGCTGCCACCAGCTTTCCACGACGGCATTCAACGCCTCTTCCCGAATGCGCGCCTCTACCGGATGTACGGCCAGACCGAGTGTGTGCGCGTCTCCTTTCTCGAGCCGGAGCTGATCGAGGCCAAGCCAACGTCGGTCGGACGCGCGATCCCGGGCACCGAGGCGTTCGTGCTCGACGAGGCCGGCCAACCGGTGGCGCACGGCGAAACGGGTGTCCTTCATGTCCGAGGTCCTCACCTGATGACGGGCTACTGGGGCGATCCTGCACTGACCGACGAATGGCTCAAGGCCGGGCCGGATCCCGGCCAGCGCATGCTCTGCACCCATGATCACTTCACCGTCGACGAGGAAGGGTTTCTCTATTTCGTCGGGCGCACCGACGACATCGTCAAGACTCGCGGGGAGAAGGTGAGCACGGTCGAAGTCGAGAATGTGCTGCACGGACTTCGCGGGGTTTCGCAGGTTGCGGTCGTGGGCGTCCCCGATGACCTCCTCGGTGAGGCGCTCCGGGCTTACGTGGTGCTCGAGCAGGGCGCGGTGCTGACGGAGGAACAGATCCTTCGCTTCGCGCGCTCGAAGCTCGAGAACTTCATGGTTCCCCGGGAGGTCGTGCTGCTCGACGAGCTACCGCATACCGAGAGTGGCAAGGTGCGTAAAGGCAGCCTGGTCTAGCGCCAGAGCTTCTTGCGGGTTCGACCAAGCTTCTCGGGTATCGGAGGC
>CAWAAP010000007.1:0-25789 GCA_963779965.1 uncultured Actinomycetes bacterium
GTGCGAGAGGCCGGCGCACCACATGTCGGGGAACTCGGGATCGACATTCGTCGTCTGCGGGTACGGATCGAGCTCGACGTCGTCCTCGACCACCAACGGCGACGCACCACCTTGCACGCCGTGGCGATCTCGCTTGAAGTAGATCCCCCAGAGCTCGTCGGTGACGAGCTTGCCGTCGTCGGTGTAGAGCGGGGCGTCGGTGTCGAGATGGATGACGGGCGGATTGGTCCCATCGGCGGTCGCGAACGTGAGCGGGTCGACGCCGACCTCGCCTTCCTGGAGGTTCCAGTACGTCCACATCGGCCGGTCCGTGGCGACCTCGCCCGACGGCGTCCGGATGTCGATTTGCATCGGGAGCCCCAGCATCGCCCAGAACTGTTTCGCCCACGGGCCTGGTGCAAGGACGAGCTGCTCGCCGACGCCGATGCGGCCCGCGGTCGTGCGCACGGCGGTGACGACGTCGTCGGAGTCGAATTCGAGATCTTCGACCTCGACACCGGAGAGGACGGCGACGCCTTCGGCTTCGCATTTCGCAGCGAGGCCGCGAACGGAGTCCATGTTGAACGCGAAGCCTCCCTGATGTTCGTGCAGGCAGACGGTGACACCTTGCGCGCGCCAGTCCGGAAAGAGCCGCTTCATGTGTGCGTCGACCTTCGCCGGGCCGACGATCAGCTCGGAGCGGTAGCCGATCTGCTCCTGCCGCTCGTACGTTGCGACGAGGTCGGACTCCTGGACGGTCGCACCGAGAGCCAGGTACCCGACGGGGTTGTAGTGGTATGCGGCCGGATCGGACTCCCAGACCTCGACACACGCCTGCATCAGCTCGCTCATCGCCGGCTGGAAGTAGTTGTTGCGCACGACGCCGCACGCGATGCCCGACGCACCCGAGCCGGGCGAGCTCTTGTCGAGCACCACGATGTCCGCGCCGGATCCGAGTCCGCGAACTTTCAGCTCCTTCGCGAGGTGGTACGCGGTCGAGAGCCCGTGCATCCCCGCGCCGACGACGACGTAGCGCGACGTCTTTGGCAAGCTCGTGGTCGCCATCAGTGGTCCGGCGCCTCCCAGCCTTCGAGCGTTGCCGGCTGCCAGTCCGTCCCGACGGTCGTCGAGCGCTCGACCCACGGCCCAAGCTCCGGCTGCGGAAACTTCGCGTGCTTGTCCTTCAACTGGATGCCGTACGAGTTCCCCGACTGCAGATGTTTGATCAGCACCTTCCGCGCGATCTCGTGCTCTCGCCCCTCGGGGATCGCGAAGTAGATCTTGAGAAAGGAATTCGAGTAGCGGTCGAACACCGCCGGGGTGCCGTCCTCCTCGAGGAGCTCGACGTCCTCGAGCCAGTTGAGGTCCGGTCCAGGTGTCGCCGCAAGCAGGTCGACGTCGTCGAGGAGAGCGATGTCCTCCTGGTAAGGAAAGCGCCGACCGGCGAGGTACTCCGCATCCAGGCCGAATGTCTTGTCGGGCTCGTTGACGCTCAATCCGGCACCGTCTCTTCGACCTGCGACGGCAGGTAGTCGACCGGGTACTCGAGGTGCTTCTCGAGCATGCGCTTCATCTCGGCAAGCGTGCGTTCCTCGCTGACGCCGGGGATCCACTCGGTGCCGGCGAGCGGCACCTTCGCCATCGCCGCCGCCTCCACGGTCAACGCGCAGAGATCCTCGGGCTCGAGCGAGTGCACGTTCGTCTTGCCGCAGGCGCGGGCGAGCATCTGCACCTCGAGCGTCAGCGTGTGCAGGAAGTTGTAGACGCGCTCGGCAGCCTCCTCGACCACGAGCCGCTTGCGCAGCTCCGGATCCTGCGTCGTGATTCCGACCGGACAGCGGCCCGTGTGACAGTGGTAGCACTGCCCGGCAGGCACGCCGATCGTCCCCTCGTAGTCGGTCACGCCCGGGATCTCCTTGTTGCAGTTGAGAGCCATCAGCGCGGAGTGCCCGATCGCGACCGCCGTGGCTCCGAGCGCCAGGCACTTCGCGACGTCGCCGCCGTTGCGAATTCCGCCCGCGACGACGAGGTCGATCTCGTCCTCGAGCCCGACGTTCTCGAGCGCCCGGCGGGCCTCGGGGATCGCCGCCAGGAGCGGGATCCCGGTCTCCTCGGTTGCGATGTGCGGGCCCGCGCCGGTGCCACCTTCGGCTCCGTCGAGGTAGATGATGTCCGGCCCGCACTTGGCCGCCATGCGCACGTCGTCGTAGACACGGGCGGCGCCGAGCTTGAGCTGGATCGGGATCTGGTAGTCGGTCGCCTCGCGGACCTCCTGCACCTTCAGCGACAGGTCGTCGGGCCCGAGCCAGTCCGGATGGCGTGCGGGCGAGCGCTGGTCGATGCCCGCCGGGCAGCGAACGCATCTCGGCCACCTGCTCCGTCACCTTCTGACCCATCAGGTGGCCACCGAGCCCGACCTTGCATCCCTGGCCGATGAAGAACTCGCAGGCATCGGCGAGCATCAGGTGGTGCGGGTTGAACCCGTACCTGCTCTGGATGCACTGGTAGTACCACTTCGTCGAGAGGTCGCGCTCGGGCGGGATCATCCCGCCCTCGCCGGAACACGTCGCGGTGCCGGCCATCGAGGCGCCCTTTGCCAGCGCCATCTTCGCTTCGAGCGAGAGCGCGCCGAAGCTCATGCCCGTGATGTAGATCGGGATGTCGAGCTCGATCGGATTCTTTGCGAAGCGGGCGCCGAGGACCGTCTTCGTCACGCACTTCTCCCGATAGCCCTCGATTACGAAGCGCGTGAGCGTTCCCGGCAGGAACATCAGGTCGTCCCAGTTCGGCATCTCCTTGAACATCGAGAACCCGCGCATCCGGTAGCGGCCGAGCTCGGCCTTCACGTGGATGTCGTTGATGACCTCCGGCGTGAAGATCTTCGACTGTCCGAGGACGTTGCGCTTGCTCGCCGCGGTCTCGTCGGCCATCACAGCACCAGCTTTCGTTCGGACGGTTCGAGGTTGTCGTAGTTGTAGAGCCGCTTGCCGCAGACGAACTTCTGGAACTCGGGCGGGCTCCCGAGCTCGTGGACGCGGAACTTGCGCTCGATCAGCTCAGTGTCGGAATCGGTCCACTCGCCGGGGACGCAGTCGATTCCGAGCGACTTGACCTTGCCGGCGACGTAGATCGTGCCGTCGTACATCGAGTCGCCGAGGCCCGGGGCCGACGTCGTCGCAGAAGATCTGCCGGCCGCGTTGCATCATGAAGCCGGTCATCGAGCCGGCGCGCCCGAGCACGATGATCGTGCCGCCCTTCTGATCGATTCCCGTGCGCGCTCCGACCATGCCCTTGACGATCAGGTCGCCGCCCCGGATCGCCGCCCCGGTCAGCGAACCGGCGTTGGAATCGATCGTCACGACACCCGACATCATGTTCTCGCAGGACGACCAGCCGACACGCCCCTTGATGTGAATCTCCGGGCCGTCGATCAGGCCGCAGCCGAAGTAGCCGAGACTGCCGTCGAAGGTGATTCGACAACGGGTGAGGATGCCGACGCCGAGCGAGTGCTTCGCGCCGGGATTGAGGACGGTGACGTCCTTCACTCCCTCCTGGTAGAGCAGCCAGCGCAGCTCGAGATTGATCTGACGCGTCGTCAGGCTCTTCGCGTCGAAGACGGCTCGGTCGCCGTCGATCTCCGCGATGCGCGGGACGGTGTCGCCGGGCTCGACGAGCCCGCGCGCGTCATACGTGATCATGCGCTCGCCGGCTAGCGCGTCCACACCATCACTTCGCCTTCGTAGGGATCCCAGGTCTCGATCTCGTGGTCGACGATGGCGCGGATCGCAATCTCTTCCGAGGCGAGCGCCACGATGTCGTCTGCCTCGTAGAGGACGAGCGGCTTCGCGGCCATCTCGTCCTTGGCCACGCCGAGCGCATCGCCGGTGACGCACATGTACGTGAAGACGCCGTCCAGCTCTTCGAGGCTCTCGCGCATCGCGTCCTCGAGCGAGTAGCCGTCGCTCATCTTCTCGGCGAGGTAGACCGCGATCACCTCGGAGTCGCACTCGGACTGAAAACGGTGACCGCTGCGCTCGAGTCGGTGCTTCCACTGGAAGTAGTTCGTGAGCTGGCCGTTGTGGACGACCGCCACGTCGCCGAAGGGGTACGCCCAGTAGGGGTGTGCGCCCGAGATGTCGACGTCGGACTCGGTCGCCATCCGGACGTGACCGATCGCATGGGTACCGACGAACCCGTCGAGGCGATACTGCTTGGACACCTGCTCGGCGTCGCCCAGGTCCTTGATGATCTCCAGCGAGTGCCCGAGCGACAGCACCTCCGCGTGCGGGACATCCTCGACGACGTCGGTGATCGCCTTCAGCTCACCGTCGTACTCGAACGTGACCCGGTAGGCGTACCCGGTTTCCTTCTCGACCTCGTGGATCTTGGCGCCGACCGCGCGTAGCCGCGCCTCGACGTCCGCCCTGTTGTGCTCGAGCCGCTGAGCGAACTCGAAGTCGCGTGCGTCGTTGGCGTCCGCGAGCTTGTACCGCATGACGACGAGCTCCGACACCGGCCCGTAGAGCGCGTAGCCCGTTGAGTCCGGGCCGCGGTGCTTCATCGACTGCAGCATCGCCGTCATGTCGTGGCCGACGGCGTGCTCGCCGTTCCCGTTGCGGTAGATGATCCCCGCGATTCCGCACACTACGGCAGCACGTCCAGATACCTCTCCCGCTCCCAGTCGGTGACGGCGGCCAGGAACTGCTCCCACTCGTCACGCTTGTAGTGCATGTACACATCGTAGAGACGTCCGGGAAGAGCGCTACGCACGACCTCGTCCTCCGCGAGCGCCTGGAGCGCCTCGCCGAGATGCTCGGGCACGCGGGGAATCTCGCCGCCCTCGGCCAGCACGTCGTAGACGTTGCGCTGCTGCGGTGGGCCGGGGTCGAGCTTGCGCTTGACGCCGTCGAGGCCGGCCTTCAGGAGCGCCGCCTGCGTCAGGTACGGGTTGCAGGCAGAGTCGACTGCACGGAACTCGAAGCGCCCGCCGCTGGCCACGCGTACGAGCGTCGTACGGTTCTGCCAGCCGTAGTCCTTGTAGATCGGCGCCCAGAAGCCGAAGTCCCAGAAGCGCTTGTACGAGTTGACCGTCGAGGCCGTGATCCCGCACAGGCCGCGGTAGTGGTCGAGGATGCCGCCCATGAACTGGAGCCCGATCTCCGACAGCTTCGCGGGCCCGTCGGCGTCGTAGAAGACGTTGACGCCGTCCTCGTCGACGAGCGTGAAGTGGTGGTGCGCGCCGTTGGCCGACACACCCGTAAAGGGCTTCGGCATGAAGCTCGCGATCACGCCGTGCTTGCGTGCGACCGCGGCGCAAATCTGGCGGTATGTGGAGAGACTGTCAGCCGTGCGAACGGCGCGGTCGAACAGGAAGTTGAGCTCGAGCTGCCCGGGTGAGTCCTCGTGGTCGCCGTACGTGGGGTTGATGCCGATCCGTTCGCCGTAGTCGACCACGTCGAGGATGATCTCCCGGAGCTCCTCGAACTGATTGATGTGGTAGCACCAGGGCTTCGTGAGGCCCTGCGCTTCGTTCGGGTCGTCCGTCTTGCTCATCCACATCATCTCGGGCTCGATGCCGCAGAGGAACGTGTAACCGAGCTCCTGCTCGACTTCGTTCGTGATCCGCTTCAGATTCTGGCGCGGGTCGGCTTCGAGCGGCTTGCCGGTCTCGGTGTCGTAGCAATCGCAGAAGACCCGCGCGACGCGCTCGTCCCACGGGAGTTGCGCAAACGTGTCGAGGTCCGCAATCGCTGCGAGCTCGGACTCCTCGGGGCCGAAGCCGATGTAGCGGTCCTGTCGATCGACGAACAAGTCGGCGGTTGCGCCGTAAACGAGCTGGTAGCCCTCTTGGGCGACCTTCTCCCACTGCGTCGCGACGACGCCCTTGCCGTTGACATGACCCGAGATCGAGACCTGCTGGAAGAAGATGTACTTGATGCCCCGCTCGTCGATCAGCTTGCGGAGCTGCCGGATCTTTTCGAGCCGGTGCGGATCGTTTCGGGCTTGATCGAGCGTCGGGAACGGATCGGGAATGGGCCCCTTCGCGAGGACTCGCTGAACCTCGGTCGGACCTGATTCGACGACAGCCATGGCCAACTCCTTCTTGGGGCGAGGTAGGGCGGTGTCTAGAGCGGAACCGTGGCGATGTCAAGCCCGTGCACAGCCTCGAGCCAGCGCTCGAACAGACGCCGACCGTCGGAGAGGACTCCGTCCGAACGCGCCTCGAGCTCCGCGAGCAGGCGGTCGAGCGCTCCCGGGCCGAGGACGCGCTCGAGCGACTCGGCGTACGCGGGCACATCGGCCCATTCGCGTGCGAGCGCGGGCGAGACCTCGAGGTGGAACTGGACGCCGTAGGCTGCACTGCCGAAACGGAACGCCTGATTCGGGTACGCGGGCGACCCCGCCAGGAGCGCCGCACCGTCAGGTAGGTCGAACGTGTCGCCGTGCCATTGCAGACTCAGCAGCTCACGCGGCATCCCCGCGAAGACGGGGTCGGCGAGCGCCTCGTCGGTGAGCGTCACGGGCAGCAGCCCGACCTCAGGCGCCGACCCCGGGTAGACACGGGCGCCGAGACTGGCTGCCAGAAGCTGAACGCCGAGGCACACGCCCCAGAAGGGGAGCCCGGACCGCACGGCGTCCCCGATCAGCCGTTTCTCGTCTGCGAGCCAGGGGTGGTCGACTTCGTCGAGCGCTCCCATCGGGCCACCCATCGCGATGATCGCGTCGAAGGCGCGCCAATCCGGCAGCGGCTCGCCCTCGTCCAGCTCGACGCGTTGGATCGTCGCGCCGCGCTCGTTCAGGACGTCTTCGTACACGCCCGGCGGCTCGCACGCGATGTGCTGAAGGACGAGAACGTCCACCTATTCGACCTCTTCCGGGGCGGAAGGTCGTGCCAGCTTTCCCTCGGCCAGCCGCGCAAGGTCGAGCGCGGTTACGAGGAGGATCGCAACGAGGAGCGCGGCCACGATGCTCGCCCCGATCAAAGCGCGCAGCGCGTCCTTGCGCGCGTCGCGGAACTTCCGCTCTTCGGCGTTTGCGCGCTCCTCTTCGACTTGCGCAAGGCCCTGGGCGCCGGCGGCCGCGCGTCTGAAGTTTGCGATCTCAGGGCCCAGGAAGAGTCGGCGTACCTCTGCCGTCCGCCCTGCCTGAAGCGCGGCCCAGGCCACGCGGTCGATGCGCATGAAGTCGCTGAACGCAACGCTGATCTCGTCGACACGCGAGCGCTCGGTCGGGCCCTTGAGCTGAAGCTTCGCTCGCGCAAGCGTTCTCTGGAAGTTGGCGACGGAGGTCAGGAAGATCGGCCGACTCTGGCCGTTGTCGTAGCCGTAGGCTGTCTGCCAGCCGTTGAAGTCGGCAATCGCGAACTTCACCTGGAGGGCGAGCGCACGGTCGTCAGCGGCCTGTTGGACGCCGTCGAACCGGTCGCTGAGGCGGTTCATCCCCCAGATACCGACACCCGCGGTGAGTGCGAGGCCGGCCAGCGTGACCGCGATCGCCGCGTAGAGCTTCGACCTGATCGTCATGGCGAGGCTGCCGTCGAAGCGGCCGCGGGTAACACCGGCCCGGGAGGTGGCGTGATTACGCTCGGCTCAAGGAGATCCAAGCGCCGAGCGAGCCAGCCCTTCGTCGTGGCCTGCAACGTGAGCGTGAGCACGATCGCCATGGCGACCGTCGTCACGACGAGGTCGGAGTGCGGGACGTGCATGCTGACGATTATCCCGGCGATCGCTGCGGGCACGACTCCGGTCTCTCGCGTCCACGCGAGAAAGAAGAGCTCCTGGCGCGTCCACGCAGCGCGTCGGTCCGGCAGCAGGCAGACGGCCACCGCAAGCGGACGGGCGATGAGGATCAGTGCGGCGAGAACTCCCAGAGCGGGCGCGAAGTGGTCGGCGATCGTGGTCCAGGGAAGGTTCGCGCCGAGCGTGATGAAAACGAATATCACCATCACGTCGGCCACCGTCGAGATGAGCACGCGCATCTCGTTTTCGTGGTGCGAGAACATCGCCAGGCCGAGCCGATCCATGTTGCCCACGATCAATCCGGCCAGAAACGCGCCTAGGTAGCCGCTTCCTCCTGCGGAGTCAATCGAGAAGAAGCTTCCGGCGACCACGGCCAGCACTGCGATCGCGCACGATTCACGCCAGATTCCTGCGCGCCGGCTCGAGACGGCGGCGGAGAGGACGATGCCGAACACGACGCCCATCGCTGTCGAGATCGCGAGGTCCTTGACGAAATCGACCATTGGAGCGGTCAGAGATGCATGCCCGCTCAGGACGACCCCGGCGAACGCCAGGGCCAGCACGGCGCCGGTCGGATCGTTCAGCGCCGACTCGGCGATGATCGTCTGCGAGACCTTAGGCCGAACACGTAACCGTTCGAAGAGCGGGACGAGGATGGCGGGATCGGTCGGTGAGAGCGCTGCGCCGATCAGCAGGCCCGACGACAGGGGCAAGCCGAACAGCAAAGCAGCGACCGAGCCGGTGACGAGCGCCGTCAGCACGACGCCGGGCACGACTAGCAGCAGGAGCCCGACGGCGACCTTCCTCAGGATCCCGAGGGAAAGCTGGAGACCGCCGTGAAAGAGAATGAAGGAGACCCCGAGCGTCAGCACCAGTTGCGCACCCATCGAGTCGAGCGGCACGTCGATCGAGTCGGAAACCGATGGGCCCTAGGAGAATCCCCACCCCGAGCAGGACGAGCATGTGCGGCAAGCGGAGAAGGTCGGCGACGAGCCGCGCGCAGAGCCCGGCTCCGAGCATCAGCGTGACCGTGAGGATGACGTCCTTGACCGTCATGAGGGGGCGATTGTCCCCCGGGCGAGGCGACTCGTCCACCTTGCGCTTCGCCGCCGCCGTGTCGGACACTAGGTGCGCGTGCTCATCTTTCTGCTCCTCGGGATCTATCCATGGGTTCTGCTGCTCACGTTCGCGATCTCGCTCTACCTCACCTTCGTCGAGACCCGGGAGCAGCAGATGGACAAGCGTCATACAGCCTGGTGGCTGCAGCTCACCTTTCTCCTCCATTTCGCCGGTTACCTTGCACTGAGAGGGTGGACCTTCTATCGACGCCGTCACTCCACGGCCTAGCCTGAGCGCCCGCCTCGCGCGGGTGACCTGGAGCCGCGTCGCGTTCATGGTCGCGCTGCTCGCGCTCGGACTGGTGCTCACGCGCGTCCTCGGACGGACGACGCCGAAAGGTCAGCAAACAGGAAGCGGTGGCCGTCGCGCGGCCGAACGTGCGATTTCAAGCCGCAGGGCTACAACATCCGGCTCGTGCGCCAGGGGATTCCTCCCAGGCCCGTCTGGGCAGTCTCGTTCTGGATCCGGAAGAGCGGAGGCGACGGCTACTCGCGGATCACCCTCGTGCTCGTGGACGCGAACAGCGGCCAGGTCATGCAGGTGCGCCGCACGACCTGAGTAGGGCCAGTGTTCGCTCTGCACACCCGGCAGAGCGGAAAGCTGTGCGGGCTCTACGTTGTGCACCCGGCCGCCCGTTCTTACGCTCGCCTGTGCTCGTAAGGGTTTCTCGCCTTCATCGTCGAGAGAGGCAGGTCACCATCGTCGCGTCGCTGATTGCCGGGCTGGGCGCTCTGGTCGCTCAGGTGCCGACGCCTCAAGAGCTGTCGGACAAGTTGACCCTCGACAGCCAGATCCTGGCCGAGCAGTTCTACTACTGGACCGTCGTCATCATGTGGCTGATCCACGTCGGCTTCATGTCGTACGAGGCCGGCGCAGGTCGACGCAAGAACGTCATGTCGACCGCGATGAAGAACATCCTCACGATCGCGGTCGTGACACCGACGTTCTATTACGTCGGCTGGTGGGTGTACGGCTGCTTCAACACCGGAATCATTCCGTTCACGCCGAGCAAGTTCGTGCACTCGGTGCATGCGAGCGAAGTCGCGATGGCGAACTTCTGCTCGACGACGTATCCGTGGTCGGCGAACTTCGGGCCGAATCTCCAGGACCACATCTCCGGCGTCTTCTGGGCCGCCTTCCTCCTCTTCTCGTGGACGACCGCGTCGATCGTCTCCGGCGCTCTGATCGAGCGGGTGCGCCTGTCGGCCTACCTCATCCTGGCCTGCATCCTTGGCTCGTTCATCTGGATCCTCGACGCAGCGTGGGGCTGGAGCGCGTACGGGTTCCTGAACATGCGCTGGGGCTTCCACGACTCGATCGCGGGTCTGGTCGTGCACGGTGTCGCCGGCGCGTTCACGCTCGGCGTGCTGCTGAACCTCGGCCCCCGAATCGGCAAGTACACGCGTGACGGCTTAGCCCGGACCTTCCGGCCGCACAACCTCCATCTGACGTTGATGGGGCTGATGCTCATCTTCACCGGGTTCTACGCGTTCTACGCGGCCTGTCTTGTCATCCAGTCGACCTCGCTGCCCGGCTGGGGGACGATCTACCTCAACCCGATCAACGCTCTCGGCGATCACTTACGCGATCACGATCGGGTTCGCCGGCGGATTCACGGGCGGCTACTTCGCAAGTCGGGGCGATCCGTTCTGGACGCTGTCGGGCGGACTGGCCGGCGTCATCTCCGTCTCGGCGGGAGCGGACGTCTACGCGCCGTCGCTCGTCTATCTGATCGCGATCTTCGGCGGTGCTCTGGCGGTCTATGCGGGCAACTTCATCGAGAAGAAGCTGCGCATCGACGATGCGGTGGGTGCGGTCGCTGTCCACGGAGTCTGCGGCTTCTGGAGCCCGCTGGCCGTCGGCCTCTTCGCGGCCGGCTATCCGACCGGCCTGAACAACGTCGACTCGTCTCTGACCGGGCAGCTCTACGGGATGATGATCTTCTTGCCGCTCGGCTTCTTCGGCGGTTACATACCGTCGTGGATCCTGAAGAAGTTCAACCTGTTGCGCGTGCCGCCTGAGGTCGAGCTGGAAGGCCTCGACATGGCCGAGTTCAACGCCGACTTCTATCCCGAGTTCGATCGACCGGCGGAGGTGATCATCGAGCCGGACGGCACGGAGGTCCCGTCGGCTCCGATCCTGCTCGAGGACTACGCCAACGTGATCCAGAACGGAAACGGACGCGCCCGCGAACCCTCGGTGCGAGGCTGACCTGTGGCGCAGTTCGTGTTCAGCATCCTGCTCATGGTCGCTGTCGTCGGAACTCTCGGCGGCTGGGCTTACCGCAAGGACCGGCGCATGCGTCGGGCCAGAGAGAACTAGGGAGGGAGCGACGTGGCACTCGGCTGGGGTACTGATCCTTCTTGCATCCAGCACGGGGTTCCGCCTGCCGACGGCGTCTACAAGCCGTTCGAGAAGTGCGCCGACTTCTTCACCTTCGGGCCCGGCTCGAAGCCCGGGACGATGTTCGACGGCGTCAGCAACGGCTACCTCGCACTCACGGCGATCGGTTTCGTCGTCATGCTCGGCTTCCTCGTCTACTGGGTGATCCTCGAGGACGGCAAGCTGAAGCGGCAGGCAGCCCACCTGCTGGTTGCGGGGCGGGCAGGACAGGTGCAGCTCAGCCCCGAGGTCCGCGCTGAGGTTCCTCAGCCCGGTCTCGGCGGACCGGCGGAGTAAGACGAGGAGGCGACGAGATGGCGGACCGGGTCAAACGCACGCAGCAGATCGTGTTCGCGCCGATGCAACGCCACTCGGCAAGGTTCGAGCAGGGGTTCATCATCTTCTGCATCCTCTGCATCATCCTCGGCGTCGTCATCGCGAAGGCGACCGACTGGGGCGTCACTACACGGCCCTGAGAGCCTGACGGCTCGCACGTTCTCCTGAACTGGGCGGCCGCGACCCACCAGGGTTCGGCTCGTATGATCGCCCAGATGAACGTCTCGCTGAGGCCGCTCGAGGACGGGGATCTCGACACGATCTATCAGCAAGTGACGGATCCGGAGTCGATCCGAATGGCCGCCTTCACGGCCGAGGATCAGACCGATCGCGGCGCGTTTCTCAACCGGATGTCGCGCCTGCGGGCCGACACGAGCGTCTCGCACCGAGTCATCGATGTCGACGGAGCAATCGCTGGAACGATCGGCTCCTTCCATATCGACAATCAGCTTGAGGTGACCTACTGGGTGGACCGAACGCAATGGGGGAAAGGCATCGCGAGTGCCGCACTTCAGATTCTTCTTGCCGAGACTGCCGAACGACCTATCTACGCGCGAGCGGCCTCGGACAACCTCGGTTCGCTTCGAGTCCTGGAGAAAGCGGGGTTCCGACGCGTGGGCGTCGACCGCGGCTTCGCACAAGGTCGCGGTGAGGAGATCGAGGAAACGATCCTGCGCCTCGACTGAGGTAGGGCTGCGACGATGACCCCCGCGGCTGCGTCGTCCGTGCACCGGAGCCACGACCTCGACCGGCCCCGGATCCCGACGCTCGGCCCTCTACGCGCGCGGGTTCCGGCGGTCGAAATACCAGCCGAACAGCAACAGCAGCCCCGCGCCGGCGAGGAAGGCGCCGAAGAAGCCCCAGGCGTAAACCGCACGCGAGAAAATCAGAAAGAGGATCAGCGCGACGATCCCGCCAAGAACGCAGACCCCGGCGACCTTGAAAAAGAAGCCGGCACCGAGCCCCTCGTCCTCGTCCTCGTCCCGCGCCCTGAGGGTGCTGTTCTCTTCTCCTGTCATCTGCGCCAGTATCGCGTACAGGTCGTCTGCCGTCTAGGTGGTTTCCTGAACACT
Source organism: uncultured Actinomycetes bacterium (assembly GCA_963779965.1). Taxonomy (GTDB): domain Bacteria; phylum Actinomycetota; class Thermoleophilia; order Gaiellales; family Gaiellaceae; genus 3-1-20CM-4-69-9. The sequence goes on from CAWAAP010000007.1 coordinate 12,629, forward strand.
GGCCCATGCCAGGCAGGACGCGCGTAGACTCGCTCGCTCGTAGTCTGATCAGAGCCGGTGGCCAGGGGGTGCAATGAGCGACTATGGGATCAGGGCGCTTGATGCCTCGACTTGGGATGCGTTCGCGCGTCTCGCTGAGAAGCACAAGGGCATGGGGTTCGGCGGGTGCTGGTGCACCTGGTTCCATTCGCGGGTCGGCAGGCCCGAGGGTGAAAAAGGCCGCCCCTGGAAGGAGCGTCTCGTTCGCGAGGGCAACGCTCACGCGGCCCTCGTCTTCGACGGCGACGCCGCTGTCGCCTGGGCTCAGTACGGCACTCCGGACGAGCTTCCGAACATCCATCACCGGAAGGAATACGAGGCGACCCGCACCGATGAGCCGCCCGACTATCGCATCACGTGCATCTTCGTCGACAGGGACTATCGACGGACAGGCGTCGCAGGCGTGGCGCTTCGCGGAGCCCTCGAGCTGATCGCGAAGGCCGGCGGTGGGCGTCGTGGAGGGCTATCCGCAGGATCTGCCGCAGGGCAAGAAGATTTCGGCCTCGTTTCTCTACAACACCACGCGCAGCCTTTACGAGCAGACCGGCTTCAGCTACGACCGGCCCAAGGGCAAGAACCATTGCGTGATGCGCCGAACGGTTTCACCCGCCAAGAAGCCTCGACGGGCGCGCGTCGGGTGACATTCGCGAACCCCGGCAGAACGCTGGCTAGAAGAGACCCACCGTCCGCCCGTGCTCGTCGATGTCGACGTCGAAGGCGGCGGCCTTTCTCCCGAGCCCCGGCATGGTCATGATCTCGCCGCAGAGCGGCACGAGCCAACCCGCACCCGTGTAGGCGCGCACGTCGCGGACGTGCACCGTGAAGCCGGTCGGCGCGTTCAGGAGTGTCGGATCGTCGGAGAGCGACAGGTGGCTCTTCGCCATGCAGATCGGCAGCTCGCCGAGCCCTTGCTCTGCGAAGCGCGCGATCTTCTGCTCGGCGACCGGAAGGAAGTGGACGTTGTCGGCGCCGTAGACGCGCGTGGCGATCGCCTCGATCTTGGCCGGAATGGGTGCGTCGAGCGGGTACGTGTGCTCGAACGAGTTCGGCTGCGCGGCGGCGTCGATCACGGCTTCGGCAAGCGCCGTCGCGCCCGCGCCGCCACGCTCGAAGCCCTCGTTCAGCTCGGCCGCGTGGGCGCCGTGCTCGACGGCGAGGCGGCGTACGAGCTCGACCTCCTCATCGGTGTCGCCGGGGAAGCGATTCACCGCGACGACCGCCTTCAGCCCGAAGCCCGAGATGATGCCGAGGTGCCGCGCGAGGTTCCCGGCGCCGCGCTCGATCGCGTCCAGCCCTCCGTCCGGCTCGCCGCCGTGATGCTTAAGGGCGCGCGCCGTCGCGACGAGCACGATCGCGCTCGGCTTGAGCCCGCCCGCTCTGCAGACGATGTTGAGGAACTTCTCCATCCCCATGTCGGAGCCGAAGCCGCTCTCGGTGACGACGTAGTCGCCGAGCTTGAGCGCGACGCGGTCGGCGACGAGCGAGTTGTTGCCATGGGCGATGTTCGCGAACGGGCCGCAATGGATGAGCGCCGGCTGCCCCTCGAGCGTCTGAACGAGGTTGGGCTTGAGCGCGTCTTTCAGCAGCACCGTCATCGCGCCCGCAGCCCGCAGCTGCTCCGCGGTCACGGGCTCGCCCTCGTAGCTCTGCGCGACCGTGATCGCGCCGAGCCGCGCGCGCAGGTCGGCCAGGTCGCGCGAGACGGCGACGATCCCCATCACCTCTGAGGCAGCGGTGATGTCGAACCCGGTCTGGCGGACATAGCCGTTGGCCTTGCCCCCGAGCCCGACGACGATGTCACGAAGGGCCCTGTCGTTCATGTCCATGCACCGCCGCCAGGTGACGCTCAGCGGGTCGATGCCGGCCTCGTTCCCGTGCAGGATGTGCGCCTCGAGGATCGTCGCCAGCAGGTTGTTCGCCACGCCGATCGCATGCATGTCGCCCGTGAAGTGGAGGTTGAGGTCCTCCATGGGAACGACCTGCGTGTAACCACCGCCGGCCGCGCCGCCCTTGATCCCGAAGACCGGTCCGAGCGACGGTTCGCGGAGACAGAGGACGGGCTTCGCGCCGACGGCGCCGAGACCTTGCGTCAGCGAGACGGACGTCGTGGTCTTCCCCTCGCCCGCTCTCGTCGGCGTGATCGCCGTGACGCAGACGAGCTTGCCGTCTGCGCTGGACGCGCGCTTGTCGAGCGCGGACAGATTGACCTTCGCCTTGTAGGAGCCGTAGAACTCGATCTCGTCCGGCTCGAGACCCGCGCCGGCGGCGATCTCGGCGATCGGCCGTAGCGTGGCCTGCTGCGCGATCTCGAGACTCGAGAGCATCTAGTGGGAGACCGCCGCAGCGGCCAACTCGGAGACCATGGTGTCGGTGTGGAACCGCTCGAGCGCGAACGGGGCGATGAGCTCCGGTGTGCGGCCCGTCGCGACCAGCTCGGCGAGCGTGGTGCCGACGATCGGCGCAGCCTTGAACCCGTACGTGCCCCAGCCGCACGAGATGAGGAAACCGTCCACTTCGGTCACGCCGAGGATCGGGCTGTAGTCGGGACTGAGGTCGCACAGCCCGGTCCACTGGCGCAAGATCTTCGCGCTCTCGAGCTGCGGGAACAGCTCGAGCGTGTGCCGCGCCGAGTACTCGAGGAATGGGAACGTGCTCGTGCCGAGATACGTCGTGTACGGCTCGATCTCCGCGCCGATCAGGAACTCGCCGCGGTCGGTCTGGGAGATGTACACGTGCATCTGCGACGAGACGATGATCACGTCGAGGAACGGCTTGAGCGGCTCCGTCACGAACGCCTGCAGGATGTGCGTGGTGATCGGGAGCGGGACGCCGGCGAGGTCGGCGACCAGGGTCGACCAACCGGCTGTGGCATTGATCACCGTTCCAGCCTTGACGTCGCCGCGGTTCGTCTGCACGCCCGTGACGCGCCCGTTCGACCGCTCGATGCCCGTCACCTTGGTGTAAGGGTGGATCTCGACACCGCGGCGATCGGCTCCACGAGCAAGCCCCCAGACGACGGCGTCGTGGCGGATGATTCCGCCGGGCGCGTGGTAGAGCGCGCCCATGATCGGCCAGGTCACGTCGCTCGACATGTTGAGCTCCGGACAGAGGCGCCCCACCTCCTCGGCGTCGACGAGACGACTGTCGATGCCGAGCATCTGGTTCACCTCCGCCCGCTCCGCCATCGTGATCATGGCGCGGTCGGAGTGCGCGAGAGTCAAGTGACCCTGCTGCGAGAACAGGAGGTTGAAGTCCAGCTCTGCGCCGAGCCCTTCGTAGAGCTCGACGCTGCGGCGATAGAACGCCGCGCCCTCGGGCGTGCGGTAGTTCGCGCGGATGATCGTCGTGTTGCGCCCGGCGGCGCCGGAGCCGATGTAGCTCTGCTCGAGGACCGCGACGTTGGTGATGCCGTGGTCCTTCGCGAGGTAGTAGGCGGTCGCGAGCCCGTGCGAGCCCGCCCCGACGATCACGACGTCGTAGCTCTCCTTCAGCGCCCGGCTGGGACGCCACATGCGCTCTACGCGGAAGACGTCTCTCATTCGATGCCTGCCAGCACGTCGAGCACGACCTCGCCGACGTAGTGCGCGAACTCCTGCGGGAAGAAGATGCGAAAGCGGGAGCCATCACGGAGCACGAGCGCCGGCACTTCTGCGAGCTTGCCGGCCGCAGGTAGCGCTTCGAGATCGAGGTCGGTGAGACGTCGCATCGCGCGCTCGCCCTCGAGCTCGAGACCGGCGAGAGCGCCGGTCATGTCGATCACCGTGCCCGGAAGCCGGGCCCGCAGCTCGGCGCACTGCTCGTACGGACAGAGCACGAGCGCGCGCCGCGGCGTGATCCGCACGACTTCCGCCGGGACGTCGATCGCGTTGACGTCGCCGCGAACCTCGATCTTGCCGAGATGCGAGAGGTCCTGGACCGCCGTCGTGTCGGCCAGCACGCGCGCAAGCGGCGAAGCGAAACGAGGATCGAAGAGGTCCTCGCTGCGCGCACGGTCTGGCGAGAGGAAGGCGAGTTCGGTCACGACCTGAGCCGCTCTCCTTCCGGGTCGAAGAACGGCTTGAGCCGCACGCGCGCACTCGCAGCACCGCCGTTGACTCTGATCTCGATCTCGGCGCCCTCGTGTGCCAGCTCTGGCCGCACCCAGGCCATCCCGATTGCGCGTCCCAGGTGCGGGCTCAAGCGGGCGCTGGTGACGCGCCCGGCGGATTCGCCGCCGAGCACGATCTGCCCACCCTCGACCGGCACGACGCCGTCCGTCATCTCGAAGCCGACCAGCTGCTCGCGGAAGCCGCGCCCCTGGACGTGCTCGAGTGCCCACTTGCCGACGAAGTCGTCCTTGTCGAGCTTCGCGATCCACGGCATGCCGGCCTCGAGCACGTTCGACTCGGAATCGGTGTCCTGGCCGACGAGGATGTGCATCTTCTCGAGCCGTAGGATCCGCTGAGGCTCGAGCCCGAACGGACGGATCCCGAGGTCGGCGCCGTACTCGAGCAGGGTGTCCCACATGTATTCGCCGTACGGGCTGGTGAAGTGCAGCTCGTAGCCGAGCTCACCGACGAACCCGATGCGCAGGATCAGGCAAGGCACGCCTGCGACAAATACTTCCTTTGCGTCGAGATACGAGATGCCTTCGTTGGATGTGTCGACGTCGGCGAGCCTGCCGAGCAGCTCCCGCGAACGTGGCCCCGCGACGTTCACCGCGGCGAGGGAGCCGGTGAGGTTGACGATCTCGACGTCCAGTCCCCAGACGGCGTTCCACCACTCGAACCACTCGATCACGGTGTCGGCGCCGGTTGAGGTGGTCGTGACGTAGTACTTGTCATCGCCGAGACGAGCGATCGTGCCGTCGTCCATGATGCGGCCCGCGTCCGTCCCGAGCACGCCGTAGCGGATGCGCCCGATCTTCATGTCGCCGAAGCGGTTGGGATACAGCAGCTCGAGGAACCGCGCGGCGTCCGGGCCCTGCACCAGGAGCTTGCCGAGTGTGGACACATCGATGACGCCGACCGTCCGGTGGACGTTCAGCGCCTCGTTTGCGGCGTGCTCGTAGGAGTGTGCGCGGCGCCAGAGGCCGGTCCACATCATCGTCGCGCCGGCCTCCTCGTGCCGGTGGTGGATCGACGTCCGCTTGGCGGGCTCATGACCGCGGCCCGCGAGCAGGCCCAGCGAGACCGGCGCCCAGGGCGGGCGCGCCGTCGTCGTCCCGATCGTGGCCTCGTCCGTCTCATGTTCGCGAGCGAACAGCCGGATCGACGGCACGTGGCAGAGCCGGCCCTGGCACGGGCCCATCGTCACGGTCGTGTAGCGCTTCGCGAGCTCGATCGAGTCGAACCCTTCGGCGATCGCGCGCTTCATGTCCTTCTCGGTGACGTCCTCGCAGACACAGACGAAGCAGCGGCCCGCCGCGTCGGCGCCGTTGTAGCTGGCAGCGGGCACCGCTGCAGGCTCTACTTCCCCGGCGACCGACCCGACCGCTTCCACGTTCGGCGGCAAGTCGGAGGGCACGAAGATCCCGCGGTCCGCGTCGAACTCGATCCGCGCCCCTGCCTGGGCGAGGAGCGAGTACGCGGGCTGGCGTCCGCCCGACATCACGAGCACGTCGCAGGCGAGCTCGCGGCCGTCGACCACGACACCGCTCAGACGGCCGCGGTGCCCGTGCGCAGTGAGTTGGCGCGGCGGGGCCGAGCGTAGGTCGATGGACTCGACGATGTTCGTGCCGGCCCGCTGTAGCTGGTCCGCGACCGCCAGCCCGCGCTCGTCGGCGGACACGATCACCGCCCGTTCGCCCGGCTTCAGCGACCACTCGTCGACGAGTCTGCGCACGACCGCCGGCAGGTAGATGCCGACGAGGTCGTTGCCGGGGAACACCAGCGGCTGTTCGAGCGCTCCCGTTGCGACGACGATCCGCTCGGCGCGGAAGCGGTAGAGGACGCTGCCGGCGTCGACGGGGACGAGACCGCCTTCGTAGATCCCGATCGCCCGTGCCGGGGCGAGCACCTCGAAGTCGTCGTTCTCAGCGGCGAAGCCGCGCTCGTCGACGAGCACCACTTGCCGGCCCGCGGCGGCGGCGGACCGGGCCGCCTCACGCCCCGAGCGGCCGCCGCCGATCACGAGCACCTCCGCTCGGCGATGCTCGGTGTCGAACCGGCGCGTGCGGCCGATGTGCTTGTCCAGCCGCCCGAGGCCGGCGATATTCCGGAGGACCTTCTCGTACACCGGCCACAAGCTCCGCGGGCGGATCATCGTGCGGTAGTAGAAGCCGACCGGCGTGAACGGGCCGCCGAAGTGATCGACGGCGGCGAGTAGGTCGTATTCGAGGGAGCCGAGAACGTTCTGCGCCTCCACCTGCGCGCCTGCGCGCACCGGCTCCACACACACGCGCACGTTCGGCACCCCGTCGACTCGCATCATGCAGTTCGCGCAGCCGCCGGAACCGCAGAGCAGCCCGCGGCGGCGGTGGTACTTGAAGCTGCGGGAGAACACACGTTGCCCCGACGCGAACAGCGCGGAGCCGATCGTGTCGCCCTCGAACCCCTCGACGGTGCGGCCTCCGAAGAAGAACCGGACGGGTCGCGTGCGGTCGATCTGCTCGTTCGGCTGTTCCGGAAGCCTCACTGCGCGACCGGCGTCTCGGCCGACGTCTGCGGCAATTCCGTGCGCAGCACCTCGTTCGTGCGCGTGTCGCGGTCGGCGAGAAACCAGAGCTCGCACCCGAAGCGGTGGTACCACCACTCCCGCTGGACGCCGGCGACGTTGCGACGGAAGTACACGTAGGCCGACAGTTCCTGCTGCGAAGGCGCCGCACTCGGCCGGTGCGTCACTTCGCCCGCATAGGCAAACTCGTTCACGTCGCGCGGGCCGCAGTTGGGGCAGGGGAGCAGGAACGACATCTCTCGCGCTACGCCGGGTGGCGTCCCGGGATCCAATCGGTGCCGGCGAGCGGCACGCGCGCCATCGCCGCGGCCTCGACCGTCAGCGCGACGAGATCCTCTGGCTCGAGGTTGTGCACATGCGACTTGCCACACGCGCGAGCGAGTGTCTGCGCCTCGAGCGTGAGGACGCGAAGGTAGTTCGCAATCCGGCGGCCGCCGAGCACAGGGTCGAGCCGGGCCGAGAGCTCGTCGTCCTGCGTCGAGATCCCTGCGGGATCGCGGCCCGCCTGCCAGTCGTCGTAGAAGCCGGCCGCACTACCGATCTTTCGATACTCCTCGTCGTACTCGGGGCTGTTGTCGCCGAGCGAGATCAAGGCAGCCGTCCCGATCGAGACTGCGTCGGCACCCAACGCGAGCGCCTTCGCGACGTCGGCCCCGGTGCGGATGCCGCCCGAGATGATCAGCTGCACCTTCCGGTGCATGTCGAGCTCCTGGAGGGCGTTCACGGCGAGACGCGTCGCCGGGAGCGTCGGAATGCCGACGTGCTCGATGAAGACGTCCTGCGTCGCTGCGGTTCCGCCCTGCATCCCGTCGACGACGATCACGTCGGCGCCTGCCTTGACAGCCAGCTGCACGTCGTAGTGAGTGCGCGTCGCGCCGACCTTGACGAAGATCGGCTTCTCCCAGTCGGTGATCTCGCGGAGCTCGTGGATCTTGATCTCGAGGTCGTCGGGTCCCGTCCAGTCCGGATGGCGGCTCGCGCTGCGCTGGTCGATCCCCGTCGGCAGATCGCGCATTGCCGCAACGCGGTCGGAGATCTTGTGTCCGAGCAGCATCCCTCCCCCGCCCGGCTTGGCACCCTGGCCGACCACGATCTCGATCGCGTCCGCGCGCCGCAGGTCGTCCGGGTTCAGGCCGTAGCGCGAGGGCAGTACCTGGTACACGAGCGTCTTCGAGTGGCCGCGCTCCTCCTCGGTCATCCCGCCGTCGCCCGTCGTGGTCGCAGTCCCGACCTCGGTCGCTCCGCGCCCGAGCGCCTCCTTCGCAGGCGCGGACAGCGCGCCGAAGCTCATGCCGGCGATCGTGACGGGGATCTTCAGCTCGAGCGGCTTCTTCGCGAAGCGGGTTCCGAGCACGACGTCGGTGCCGCAGCGCTCGCGGTAGCCCTCGAGCGGGTAGCGCGACACACTGGCGCCGAGGAAGAGCAGGTCGTCGAAGTGCGGCAGCCGCCGCTTCGCGCCGAAGCCGCGGATGTCGTAGATCCCCTCGCGCGACGCGCGCTGGATCTCGGCGATGACATTGCGGTCGTACAGGTACGACTCGCGCAGTCCCGGATGCCAGACGTCGCTGGACATCAGTAGGCCGCCGCGTTGTCGACCTTGAAGTTGTAGAGCTGGCGCGCGGAGCCGTAACGACGGAACTCCCGCGCATCGACACCGTCCACGCCCGCGCGCGCGAGCAGGTCGGACACCTCGGCGACGTGCTCGTCGCGCAGTTCCTTCTCGACGCAGTCCGCGCCGAGCCCGGCCACCTCGCCGCGCACGTAGAGCCGCGCCTCGTAGATCGAGTCGCCCAGCGCCTCGCCCGCATCGCCGCAGACGACGAGACGGCCCGTCTGGGCCATGAAAGCGCTCAGGTGGCCGACCGAGCCCCGCACGACGATGTCGATGCCCTTCATCGAGATGCCGCAGCGAGCCGACGCGTCGCCGTGCACCGCCAAGAGCCCGCCGTGGCCACTGGCGCCCGCGGACTGGCTCGCGCTCCCGTCGACGAGGACTGCGCCTGACATGAGGTTCTCCGCCAGCCCCGGCCCCGCGTTTCCGTGAACGCGCACGGTCGCGAGCTTGTTCATGCCGGCGCAGTAATAACCGACATGGCCCTGAATCTCCACGTCGATCTCGGCGTCGAGACCGCACGCGATCGCATGGGCTCCGTTCGGGTTGAGGATGCGCCAGCTCTTCGACTCGCCCGAGAGCTCGTGCAGCCTCCGATTGAGCTCGCGTAGAGGAGTGGTTGCAAGATCGACGAGCTCGACTCCGGTCCGCTCGGCGGTCTCCACCGCGTCAGACCAGCACCTTCTCCCATGCGTACACGACGGACGGCTCGGGCTCCCAGAGCCGTGCGTCCGCTGCACCAGGGAGGACGGCGATTGCCCGGTACTCGGACGACATCGCGACCCAGTCATCCGTCTCGGCGAGCACTGCGGGCTTGCAGGCGATCGGGTCACGCAGCACTGCGAAGCCGTCCGCGGTGCCGACCAGAAACGTGTAGAAGCCGTCCAGGTCCGAGAGCGCGCCTTCCAGGGCTTCCTGGAGCGAGGCGCCCTCACGCATGCGCCAGGTGAGATAGCCGGCCGCGACCTCGGTGTCGTTCTCTGTCTGGAACTCGATCCCCTCGCGGCGCAAGCGCTCGCGCAGCCGGTTGTGGTTCGAGAGGGAGCCGTTGTGCACGAGGCACAGGTCGAGACCCGTCGAGAACGGATGCGACCCTTCGGTCGTCACCCTGCTCTCCGTCGCCATCCTGGTGTGGCCGAGGCCGTGGCTGCCTTCGATGTCGCCGAGGTGGAACTGCTCGATGAACTTCTCAGGCCGGCCGACCTCCTTGTAGATCTCGATCGCCCGCCCCGCGCTCATCACGCGCAGGTCGGGACGGCGCCCGCGGATCCACTCCTCCACCTCGCCCGCTTCCGCCTCGACGACGATCACGGCGTGATTCGCCCGGACTCCCGCCTCATGCGCGCCGCCGAAGGTCGCTGCGAGCTCGCCGCAGAGAGCGTCCCACGACATCTCAGGATCGAACGAATAGAGCGTCAGCTTGCTCGAGCCGCTCGGCGCCGGGTCCCGGTAGACCGCCACACCGGAGCTGTCCGGCCCGCGGTCGCTCATCTGCTCGAGCATGGCGGCGAGGTGCCCGCCGAGCCGAGGCTCGAGCTCCGGGGACTTGTAGAAAAGGCCGACGATTCCGCACATATGGTGACTTCCTACACTCGGTTCAGGAGGCAGCTGTTCGAACTTTAGGCTTTCTGCCGGGGAAAGCCTCCCACTCTTCCCCAAGGCCGTATGGAGGTTTCCTCCATAGTCTCAGAAGCGCGTCAGGTACTCCCGGATCTCCCAGGGCGTGACCTGCTCGTGGTAGCGGTTCCACTCGTCCCGCTTCACCCGGATGAAGTAGTCCACGTAGTCCTCGTTCCGTCCCCGGCCGAGGGCCGCGCGCATCACGTCGTCGGCCTCGAGCTCGATGGTCGCGTTCAGCAGGTTGGTGGGCAGTGTCTCGAGACCGCGCGCACGCAGCTCGTCGTGTGGGATCGCGTAGAGGTTCTCCGAGTTCGGCTCGCCGGGATCGATCCCGTTCTCGATCCCGTCGATGCCCGCCGCGAGAATCACCGCGGCCGCGAGATAGGGGTTGCATGATCCGTCGACAGTCCTGTCCTCGACGCGGCCGGGGGCGGGGATCCGCAGCATCTGCGTGCGGTTGTTGTACCCGTAGCTGATCCACACCGGCGACCACGTGGCTCCGCTCGAGGTCGACCCCAGCTTGAGCCGCTTGTACGAGTTGACCGTCGGCGCGGTGACCGCGCTGTACGCCTTCGCGTGCTTCTTCAGTCCGCCGATGAAGTGGTAGGCCGTTTCGGAGAGGCCGAGACCGCGAGCGTCGTCCTCGTCGAGGAAGAGGTTCGTGTCGCCATCCCAGAGGGACAGGTGGAAGTGGCACCCGTTGCCGGTCAGGTCGGTGAACGGCTTCGGCATGAAGGTGGCCAGCAGGCCCTGCTGCTGCGCGAGCGTGTGCACCATGTAGCGGAAGAAGATCGCGCGGTCGCAGCTCGTGAGGGCATCGGTGTAGGTGAAGTTCTGCTCGAACTGCCCGTTGGCGTCCTCGTGGTCGTTGGCGTAGTTGCCCCAGCCGAGATCGTTGACGTAGTTCGAGACGGTGCGCAGGAACTCGTAGTTGCGCGTCAGGCCCTTGAGGTCGTAGCAGGGCTTCTCCAGGTCGTCGAGCTCGTCGGCGATCTTGATCCCGCCGTTCCCGTCGCTGCGAAGGAGGAAGTACTCGAGCTCCAGACCCATCATGAACTCGTAACCGGCAGTCCGTGCTTTCTCGAGCTGGCGTCGCAGGATCGTCCGCGGGTCGTACGGCCACTCCTCGCCCTCGACGGTGATGTCGCAGGCGAAGCGGGCAAGCGATGGCTCCCACGGCACCGGCGTGTAGCTGCGCAGATCGGGGATCGCAGCGATGTCGGGATCGCTCGGAACCTGTCCGATCTCGCCGGCAGCGAACCCGGCGAACCCTGCCCCCTCGGTGACCAGGTCGTCGAGATGCACCGCCGGAACGAGCTTCGCGCTCGGGCGGGCATACATGTCTACGAACTGTGCGAAGTAGAACTCGACCCCACGCTCCTGCGAGAGGCGTCGGATGTCCTCCACGCTCGGGGCGACCGTCGTCGCCATTCGAACCCTCCCTTCCTCGGCCTGAGTGGACGATAACTCTCGTTCGGCGCTGTGCCGATGGCGGCTTTCTACAGGCGCGCAGGCCCCGATATGTCGAGAGGTGCCGTCCCGAGGGCTTCCTGGAGCTTCACGAGCTTGACCGCGATCTCGACCATCAGCCAGTCGTCCCGCCGGAGGTCGAGCTCCGAGATCTCCATGATCCTCCGCAGGCGCTGGCGGAGCGTGTTCGGGTGGACGAAGAGGGCTTCGGCGGTGGCACTGATGTTGCCGCGACGGTGCAGGAACTCCTCGAGCGTTCGGAAGAGCGAGGTCGAACGCTCGCGGTCGTAGGCGGCCAGCCGCGCGACGGCCTCCTGGTGAGAGTCTCGAACGGCCCCGTCGAGCGACATCGGGAGGAGGTACTTGTACGGACCGAGCTCGTCGTAGGTCATCACGCTCGGCTGGGCCAGAAGCACGGTCGTCCCGAGGAGCGCATGGCGCGCCTCTTCGAATCCAGCGGGAAAGCTCGCGGCCCCCGTGCAGACGTTGGAGACGCCGATCGCGACACTCCCACCGAGCTCTGACTGGACGCCGCGCAGGGTTTCGAGCAGCCGCGGGCCCCCTCCGGACGGCACGCGGAGCAGCGCCCTCATCGAGTCGTCGCGCCGATCGACGAGCGAGCCGGAGGCAGCGCTCCTCAGGGCTTTCTCGAAACGGTCGTCGGCAGGGCTCGCGGCGATCACGAGATACGACTGGTCGAGGTCGCAGCCGAGCCGCGCAGCGCGCCCTTCCAGCTCCCCGAGCACCTTGCCGCCTGCGAGCTGCTCGAAGAAGTCCTTGATCAGGTTCTTCTCGGTCAGACGCTCGATCAACTCGATCTTCTTGATCGCCACCGCGGTCTGGTTCGCAACGGCTCGTGCCAGGTCGACTTCCGCCGTCCCCTGGGCCTGCAGGACCCCCAGCAGCTCGTCGCTCGCAACGAGCGGGATGGCGACCCGCGCAACTTGACCGCGGCGCGACAGCTCCGGGCCGAGCTCCGTCAGTGGGATCGCCGCGCGGGACTCTGCACCGGGTGGCGCCGAAGCACGAAGCTGAAGCTGCTCGCTCGACGGGTCGAGCAGGTAGAGCCTGCAGGCGTCCGCCCGCAGGAGCTCGCGTGACCGCGAGGCGACTGCGGGCAAGAGGTCGTCGAGCGTCTCCGCGGCGGCGATTGCCTCGCCCAGCTCCCGCAGGTGCTCGAGCTCGCCGACGCGTCGCCGGCTCTCCTCGTAGAGACGCGCGTTTTCGATCGCACCTGCCACGAGCGACGCGCTCGAAACGAGGAACTCGACCTCGTCCTCCGTGAACTCGCGCGGCGCCTCGGTGTGCATCGAGATGACGCCGATGACGGTGCGGTCCTTGCCGAGGATCGGGACCGAGACGAGCGACTGGAACCGCTCCTCATCGAGCTCCGGCACGTGCTTCACGCGGGAGTCGGCGAGGAGGTTGTCGCGGATGAAGGCGGGCTTCTTCTGCTCCGCCACCCACCAGGCGAGCCCTTCGCCTCGCTCGAGAGCGATGCGGCCGACGTACTGGCCGTACGGCTCGCCCGCCGCCCGCAGGATCAGCCGATCGCCCCCCTCGTCGACGAGGTAGACGAAGCAGGCGTGAACGGCGCTGGCGTCGGAGAGCAGGCGGACGACGGCCTTGAGAACTTCGTCCAGATCGAGTGACGACGACGCGGTCGAGATGATCTCGTGCAGGATCCGGCTCTCGTTGGCTGGGGCTGCCGCGGTCGCCACCGGTGGATCGTACTGTGATTTCGCCACTTCTTAGAACAAGCGTTA
>CAWAAP010000008.1:0-86545 GCA_963779965.1 uncultured Actinomycetes bacterium
AGTAGTGACGCGCCCGTGGTGTAGTGGTAGCACAGGAGCCTTCCAAGCTCCTGGCGCCGGTTCGAGCCCGGCCGGGCGCTTAAGTCGCGTCGAGCTTGGTAAAAGCTGCGCATGGCCGAGGAAAACAAGGAAGAACGTCACAACCGAGAGCTGATCGAGCTACTCAACGAGCTTCGCGTGGCGCTCCCCGGCGTACAGGTGCTCTTTGCCTTCCTGCTCGCCGTGCCTTTCTCGAACGGGTTTCCGAAGCTCGGCACGCTCGACCGCGACATCTACTACGTCGCCTTCATCGCAACCGCGCTCTCGACGGTGCTGCTGATCGCCCCGAGCTCGTACCACAGGCTCCGCTGGCGCCAGCACGACAAGGAGCGGCTGCTCATCGCCTCCAACTGGCTGACGATCGCCGGGCTGGCCTGCCTCGCCGTCGCCATCACGAGCGTCGTGTTCGTGACCACCGACTTTCTCTTTCACCGAGCGTGGGCGGCGACGTTCTCCGCGTTCATCGCGGCGTGCTTCCTACTGCTCTGGTACGGGCTGCCGCTGGCCGCAGCTATTCAGGACCGTCGGAAACCGAGACGCTCTCGATGACGACGTCGTCGTGCGGCTTGTCGCGCGCATCGCGCGGCAGTTCGGCGATCTTGTCCACGACGTCCATGCCGTCCGTGACGCGTCCGAAGACCGTGTGCTTCCCGTCGAGCCAGGGTGCCGCCTCGGTAGTCACGATGAAGAACTGGCTGCCGTTCGTGTTCGGGCCGGCGTTTGCCATGGCCAACGCACCCCGATTGACCTTGTGGTCGTTGAACTCGTCCTCGAACGTGTAGCCGGGCCCACCCGAGCCGGTGCCGGTGGGATCGCCGCCCTGGATCATGAAGTCCGGGATCACCCGGTGAAAGATGACGCGGTCGTAGAAGCCGTCGTTCGCGAGCTTCACGAAGTTGTTCACGGTCTTCGGCGCGTCGTCCGGATAGAGCTCCAGGTGGATCGGGCCGTGGTTCGTCTGGAGGATCGCCTTCATCGCGCCGCCAATCTACCGTCCGGCCTGATCGCGATGCTGCAGTGGTGCCGGACGGCCCCGTACGCGTCGTCGACTTCCTGCCGCGGACCGTGTTCCGGATCGTCGGAATCCTGCTCGCCACCGCGGTCGTGCTCGAGGTCGTCTGGATCGCACGCCACGTCCTCACGTGGATCTTCATCGCCCTCTTCCTCGCGCTCGCCCTCAATCCCGCGGTTGACCGCCTCGAGCGGCGCATCAAGCGTCGCGGGATCGCGACGGGGGTCGTCTACCTCATGGCGCTTGGCGCCGCCGTCGGGGTCGCATTGCTCTTCATCCCGACGCTCGTCAATCAGGTGAACGACTTCGCCGGGAAGGTTCCGGATTACCTGAACGACCTGACGAAGGGCCGCGGCCGGCTCGGGTTCCTCGAGACCAAGTACCACCTGGTCGACAAGGCCCGGGAGACACTTCACACCGGCGGAGCGTCAAAGCTCTTCGGCATCTCCGGAACGGCCCTGGCTCTCGCAAAGGGCGTGGTCAACGTCGTGCTCGCGACGGTCACGATCTCCTTCATGACGTTCTTCATGCTCCTCGAGGGGCCGAGATGGGTGGAGTCGTTCTTCACGCTTCTGCAGCCGGAGTCCCGCCGGCGCTGGCGGGCGGTCGGATACGACATCTACCGGACGGTCGGCGGCTATGTGACGGGCAACCTTCTGATCAGTCTGATCGCCGGGACGCTCACGACGATCGTCCTTCTCATCACCCACGTTCCGTATGCCCTGGCGCTCGGGCTGATCGTCGCGATTCTCGACCTGATCCCGCTCGCCGGGGCGACGCATCGCAGCGATCATCGTCGGCTCGGTGGCTTTCCTCCACTCGATTCCGGCCGGGATCATCGTCGTCGTGTTCTTCGTCCTCTACCAGCAGCTCGAGAACCACGTCATCCAGCCCGTCGTCTACGGGCGCACCGTGCAGCTCTCC
The DNA here is from genome assembly GCA_963779965.1 of uncultured Actinomycetes bacterium. Taxonomy (GTDB): domain Bacteria; phylum Actinomycetota; class Thermoleophilia; order Gaiellales; family Gaiellaceae; genus 3-1-20CM-4-69-9. The sequence continues at coordinate 1,976 of CAWAAP010000008.1, forward strand.
CCGCTCGCCGTGCTCATCGCGGTGCTGATCGGGGCGCAGCTCGCCGGCGTCCTGGGTGCCCTTGGCGCAATTCCTGTTGCAGGCTCCTTGCAGGTGATCTTCCGCGACTGGCTCCGCCAGCGGCGCGGCGAGGAGCCTGCCGGGGCGACCTGACCCCGTCAGATCCCGTCAGGGACCTAAAGTTTTCAGGCCGTGAGCCGATCTCCAAGGCATGGCCCGAAGTGCTCTACGCCTTGTCTTGCTCGGCGTCTCAATCCTGGCCCTTTGGGCCGGCGCAACGCCCGCAGGGGCGACCAGTCAGGGCCCCGCCGGCGCCACGGGCGCGCTCGAACAGGATGTCCTCGCCAACGTCAACCTCGTGAGGCGCCAGCACGGTCTCGCCGCGCTCCGGCTGTCCACGAAACTCTCCGCCGCGGCTCGCGCGCACTCTGCCGAGATGGCGCAGCGTGGCTACTTCAGTCACAACTCAGCCAACGGCACATCGTTCGACAAGCGCATCGCCCGCTTCTATTCGCTGGGTGGGAAGCGCTACTGGTCGGTCGGTGAAAACCTGCTCTGGTCGTCGCCCGACGTCAGCGCTTCGGCTGCGCTCGACATGTGGCTGAACAGCCCGGAGCACAGAAAGATTCTCTTCACCGCACGCTGGCGTGACATCGGTCTCTCCGCCGTGCACGTGCAGGCAGCTCCCGGCGCATTCGGCGGACGCGAAGTCACCATCGTGACTGCCGATTTCGGCGTCAGGCACTAAAACCGCGACAAATCCGGCGGCGCCTTGCGCGCTGCCATGATGATTTGCCGCGGTCAGGGGCTCGACCGCCTGCGCGATACCCTCTTTCCCCGGCGCCTGTAGCTCAGTGGACAGAGCGGCGGCCTTCTAAGCCGCGGGTCGGAGGTTCGAATCCTCCCAGGCGCATCGCCGCGTCAAGTCCGGCCGCGCTGACGCGCGGCCATGATGACTTGCCGCGGCTTTGCTACGAGGTAAGGCGCTGGGTGGCGAGCGCCGGCGAAGCCGGCACTCGCGTCACAGGGTCATCGGCTGATCGGGAGGCCTAAACCGAAAGCTATCCTGCGGTTGAGCGCGGTGGCTGTAGCTCAGTTGGTAGAGCCCCTGGTTGTGGTCCAGGTGGTCGTGGGTTCGAGTCCCATCAGCCACCCTCTCACCTGTCTCCGTAACCACGTGCTCGCTCGGGCCGTTTGGAACAGAGCCAGTACCAAAGTCGGTAGTGGGTCAGTCTGAAACCCACTACCGTCGTGTCGGACGTGACCTCGGGGAGGTTTCTCTTGCGTTTTCTCATTGGCCTGGCCGGAAGCCTGGCTGTGGTTGCGCTCGCCGTTGTGTTTACAGGGTCGAGTCAGCATGCCGAGGGTCACGTTCTCGGGGCCGGTGTAACGAGTGGATCGTGGGCGACGCCCGCCGAGCTTGCTTGGCTCGAGAAGCTCGGCTCGTGGGACACACGGCTGTTGCGCGGGCTCCAGTCGGCTGCACGTGTCGAGACCACGCCGCGCCTCGCACAGAAGCTCATGAGGGGCGACGGGACGACGGTCGTCCTTCATTCCCGTGCACTCGAGCCCGCTGGCTCGTGCGCCGCTGACCTGACGACGAAGGTCGGCGCTCCTCCGACTGCGCGCCTGCACCGTGCCTTCGAGACTTTCCGCCTCGCGTGCGAGCACCTGCAGCGCTTCCACGGTGCGATCACGCTCGCGATCAACCACGGACAGGATTCGGAAATCGGTACCGCGCAAGCGGAGGGCAAGCGCGCAGCCGGCCTTCTGCTCACGGCAGACCAGATGCTCCCACCCGGAGAGGTCCGGTCACTTCCCGTGATCGCGGGGGATGTGGGCCAGAGCCGGGTCGAGCCTCGCTTCGGTCGCGTTGCGAGCGCGCTCGCGGGCAAGCAGCTCGAGGTCCGTTGCTGGTCCGGCGCCGACTGGCAGCGCCTGATGCGCGAGGAGTCGAGCTACACCCACGGGAAGCTCGGGGCCAACACGCTCGGCTTCGCGGGGATCGGCGGTACTCGCGTGAACCTTGGCCCTGCCGTGTGCGACGGGCTCGTCGATCTTGCGTACAGGCGAGCACGGCCGAACGACGAAGCGGGACAGCTCATGCTCGCCGCAGCGGTCGTCACGCTCAGCCATGAGCCGCAGCACAGCAAGGGCATCGCGGAAGAGTCCGTCGCAGAGTGCAACGCGATTCAGCTCGCCGGCGGAACCGCGATCAAGCTTGGCGCGAGCCCTGCCTACGCCACCCAGCTCGTGCGCACCTACTGGCGTCGCTACGGCGAAGAACTACCCGCCTACCGCTCGTCCGAGTGCCGGAGGGGCGGCGAGCTCGACCTCGGCCGCGCGGACTCGATCTGGCCCTAGACGTGGCTACGCTGCTGCGCACGGCCCCGTAGCTCAGCGGATAGAGCGACGGACTTCGAATCCGTGCGCGGAGGTTCGACTCCTCCCGGGGCCATCGCGAACCACGCCGGAGCCGCCTAGCCCTAGTGTGCGGTGGCGGAGAACCAGCCGGCGACAGCACCGAGCAGCAACCCGACTTCGGGCGCAAGAGGAATGTCAGTGGTCACGCTCACGACGATCCCAACTGCCACGCCGATCACCGCGCCGATGATGGCAAGCCAGGTCCGGCTTCGTTTTCTCATCGGCGGATCAGTCGAGGGGGGCGGTTCGACCGCAGCGCGGACAGACCCACTCCGTGACCGGCTCCGCGTGCGAGCCCTTCTGGCCCGGCCGGGTCTGTTGGCCGGCCCAGCGGGTGCGCAGCCGCATCGGTCCGTGTCCGCTGGGGCACTCCTTCGGCTCGAGCTGGGTCTCCTCTTTCGCGTCCGCCAAGTCGCGGACATCCTAGGGAAGCCGCCCGTCCACACATATGGCTATGCCTTTCAGGCGGGATCTGCTTGCATGCAGGGCAGATGGCCGGTGCCCTAGCAACCGTGCTCATCTGCGACGACGAGCCGTCACTTCGCGAGCTGATCCGGATCAGCCTGGACGGCCCGTACGAGTTTGCAGAGGCCGACAACGGCGAGGAATCGCTCGAGCTAGCGCGTCGCCTTCGTCCGGACGTGATGATTCTCGACATGATGATGCCGCGTCGGAGCGGGCTCGAAGTCCTGGTCGAGCTGCGGCAAGACGAGGCGTTGTCGGGCACAGCGGTGATCGTCCTGACGGCGCAGCCGGGAACCCGCGAGGAGGCCTTGCGGGAGGGCGCCGATCTCGTGATGGTAAAACCGTTCGAGCCCGAGCAAATCACGGCTGCGGTGGAGGAGGTTCTCGCAGAGCGACGATGAGCCAAGTCGGCCCCGACGCAGAATCTGCAGCAGGCGCGGACGGATCGAAACGTGGGCCGAGAACGTTGTGGGCGGGCTCCGGTCTCGTTACACGGATCGCCTTTGTCGCCATCGCAGTCGCAATCGGGCTTGCGATCGTATTCGGCGTCCTCTTTCTCGCGATCAGCAGCCTCCATCAGCGCTCCCTCGACGCACGGCGTTCACAACAGGTGATTGCGACTGCCAACGAGTTGCAGACGTACGTGATCGATCTCGAAACGGGAGCACGCGGCTTCGCGATCACGCGCAACGAGCGTTACCTCGATCCCTGGTACCGGGCCCAGGCGTTGTATCCGGGCGCGATCGCCAGACTCGTCGAGCTCACGGGCGACAGCCCGGTGCAGCATCGTCGCGCGCTCGCCATCACGAGGGACATCCGGCGCTACTTCAGCATCTACTCGGTTGGCATCGTCGACTTCCTGCAGAGGAACCCACAGGCGGCGCCGAGTGTCGCGACGGACGCGCGTGGACGGGCGAAGGTCGAGGCAATTCGCAGGCAATTCAAACGCTTCCTCGACACCGAAACGGAGCTTAGTGAGGCGCGCAACCGGCTAGCGAACGCCACGACCCGCAACTCGCTGCTTGTCGGTGGAATCGGGCTCGGCGCGGCGCTCCTCTTGATCCTTGTGGGAGCGCTGTACATGAACCGGGCAGTCGCAAAGCCCTTGCGCCGAACCGCAGACGCTGCGGCACGTATCGCGCGTGGCGAACTGTCGGAACGCCTGGACGAGGATGGCCCAGGCGAAGTGGGGGAGCTGGAGCGCACGTTCAACACGATGGCAGCCTCACTCGAGCGCACCGTCGCCGATCTCGAAGAGCGAAACCGGACTCTCGGCGAGAGCGAGCAAGTGAAGAGCGAGCTGGTGAGCAACGTCTCCCACGAGCTGCGGACACCGCTCGCCAGCGTGCTCGGATTTTCGTCGCTCATGCTCGACCGGGAAGTCACCCCCGAAGAGACGAGGCGCTATCTCGAGGTCATTCGCACGGAGGCGCGCCGGTTGGCTGCCCTCCTGAACGACCTGCTCGACCTACAGCGCGTCGAGCAGGACGCGCTCGAGTTGCGCAGCGACGAGGTGGATCTGAACGAGCTGCTGTCCACCCAGATCACGCTGTACTCAGCCCAAAGCGATGAGCACGAACTGAAGTTCCAGCCGGCCGGTGAGCCGCTCACCGTCCGCGGCGATCGCGACCGTCTTGCCCAGGTGGTCGGCAACCTTCTCTCGAACGCGATCAAGTATTCGCCCGGCGGCGGAGTCGTCGAGGTGAGCGCAACGGCCATCGGCGATGAGGCCTGGATCTGGGTGCGAGACGAAGGACTCGGCATTCCCGGAGGACACCAGGAGCAGATCTTCACGAAGTTCTTCCGTGGCGACGTGGGCCGGGAGCTCGGCATCTCGGGCACCGGACTCGGTCTCGTCCTCGCGCGCCAGATCGTGGAGGCCCATGGGGGCCACATCGGGTTCGAGAGCGAATCCGGGCAAGGCTCCACCTTCTGGCTCCAACTGCCCGCGTTTCACTCCTACGCTGACGACCCGGAGCCCTCGCTAGCAGCCGGCGACAATGCGGAGCCCCGTCACGGGATGTAGCTCGGCTCCGTTGCGGGCCGCGCCTTTCAGCGATCGACGCTGGCTCCAGAAACCAATGCCGCGTACGTAGACGATCGCTCCGAGCGGTTGCCAGTCCTTCGCAGTCCCGCATTCCGAGGCGAACAGGTTGAATGTCGTGGCGATGTCCTGGCGCGCGCGGGTCACGACCGAGAGACAGTCGGGCGTCGGAATGACAGCGTGGAGATACGACCCGTGGTCGTACAGTTCCATTCTGATCCCGTCCGTTTCGACGCGGTACTTGGTGATCTGCGCCGGGACCTGCCAGGCATGGCGCTGAAAGGCCGTGCGCCGCAACCTCGGCACCGGACGCGGGTACGGACGCTTGCCGATCGCGGCGATTGTCGTGTCCGCCGCCTCAAGCTGGACCGCGTTGCGTCCGAGATCGCTGAGCGTCTTCAGGCGCCACAACTCGCCGCCACAGCGGACCGGCGTGGGACCGGCCTTATCCCGACCTGCCGCAGCCGCCGCGAAAGCGGTAGCGGCAAGTAGCAGCAGGGCTATAGGTACCGCTAGCTTCATCACGTTCTGGCCGCCCGGGATCGTACGCCTTTCCGACAGGAAAGGTCTACCCTGGAATCCGCCGGCGGGCGTGGCGGAATTGGTAAACGCGCCGGGTTTAGGTCCCGGTGGGGCTGACGCTCCTTAGAGGTTCGAGTCCTCTCGCCCGCATCACCGACCGAAATCGGTCTCCCCTTCGCGGAGACATGATGATTTCGGTCGGTTGGACGGCGGAGCCGGCATTCGCGCGGATTACGTTCGGGATTCGACGCCGTCCAGGAGGCGCCAGTTGCCCTCGAGCGCTGCTTCGGCTGCTGCGACTAGTCGATCTGCATCTTCGGGCGCTGCCTGGCGCAGCACTTCGGCTGACGCTGCTGCGTGTTCGTGGTCTTTGTCCGAGTGCAGTTCGAAATAGCCGGTGCCCTTCGTGCCGGCTGCGAACCCGTAATGGTCGACCAGGCCGGTGAGCTTCGTCCTCGAGATGTCGGGCTGGCCGGATTCGACTGCGTAGAGCACGGCGCGCGCCTCCAGAGAGTCTTCCGCTCGCCAGACGCCGGCGCACTCACGGGTCTCGATGGTCGGCTCGCGATCGAGCGGTGCATCCAGTGCTGCGGCGAAGTCGTCCCACAGCTGAATGTGCGCCGCCTCTTCGGCGGCATGCTCGGCGTCGCCTCCGACGGCCGCGGCGTCGGCAAGCGCCACGACAGCGTGCCGATACTCGCCCGCATAGAAGGCGAGGTCCTCGCGAGTCAGGTCACCGCGCTCCCAGCGGAGATAGAAGGGGTGGTCGAGGACGTTCCAGCGTGCCCGCACTTCGTCAATTCGCTCGATCAGATTCATATCGCTCCCTTCGCCGTCGGGACCCTCTCAACCCGATCCTACGTTAGGCGCTCGATGCACTCCACGGCATGGGAGAGGGCTTCCTTGTCGAAGAGGTACGGCGTCGCGTTTGCCAACTGATGGGCCGGCCCGTCGAGGTCGTCGGAGCTGTCGGCGGCGTTGATCGCATAGCGCACGGGAATCTCATGGGTGACCACGAGCACCGATGTCTCGGGCCGCCCGAGTAGCTTCCGGAAGGCCTGCGCATAGCGTCGTGCCGCGGCGTCGAGCGACTCCCCGCCCGGAAACGGATCCCGGCGCGTGTGCTCGCGCTTCCAAGCCCGGTAGTCCTCGATTGAGAGTCCCTCGAGGTCGCCGACGTCGATGTCGTCCAGAAGCGGCTCGACCTCGATCGGAACACCCCGGCCCTCGAGCGCGATCTCCGCGGTCTCCCGCGTGCGGGTGAAACGCGTGCAGATGCAGACGTCGAGCCGAATGTGGGCGATCTGCTGGCCCAGCAGCCGCGCCTCGTCTCGTCCCTTCTCCGTGAGGGCAACGGGAACGTCCGGGTTCCCGTTGATCCGGTTCTCCGAGTTCAGGGTCGATTCCCCGTGGCGCGCAAGCACATAGACCTCCATTAGCCGCAGGCTATAAGCCGTTTGTTCTAATGGGTCGATGGCGACGCAGGTCGAAGAGCTCCCGGACAACAAAGTCCGGCTCACGGTGGATGTCCCGAGGGCGGACGTCCATCACGCCGTCGAGCACGCTGCCTCCGATCTGGCGTCCAGCGTCAAGATTCCCGGCTTCCGCAAGGGGAAGGTTCCGATGCCAGTGCTCCGGTCTCACATCGGCAAGGAGCGTCTCCTCAGCGAAGCGATCGAGAGCCACATCTCGGGCTGGTTCTGGAACGCGGCAGCCAGGGAGCGCATCCGCCCGGTCGAGCAGCCGGAGCTCGACTACGAGCTGCCGGACTCCGAGGACACGGACTGGCGTTTCACGGCGACGGTGTCCGTGTTGCCGAAGCCCGAAGTCGCCGACTGGACAAAGGTGCAGGTGCCATACGTCGAGCCTGAGGTTCCCGAGGACTTCGTCGACCACGAGCTGAACGTCCTGCGCTCGACGGTCGCAGAGCTGAAGCCGGTCGAGGGACGGCCTGCCGAGGCCGGTGACACGATCGTCCTCGATCTGCTTGCCGACGACGGCGGTCAGCGCGACTACGTCGTCGAGCTCGGCTCGGGCCGGCTGCTTCCGGAGCTCGAGGAAAAGCTGGTCGGGATGAGCGCAGGCGAGACCAAGGAGATCGATCTCGAACGGGCCGACGGAGCCGAGCCGATCAAGGTCGAGGCGGTCGTCAAGGAAATCAAGGAGAAGGTGCTGCCGGAGCTCGACGACGACCTCGCGCGCTCCGCCTCCGAATTCGACACTCTGGAGGAGCTCCGCGCCGACATCGAGCAGCGCATCCGCGAGCAGGTCGAGGCCGAGGTCGACGAGGTCTTCCGGCGGGCTGCGCTCGACAGGCTCGTCGAGGCATCGAAGGTCCAGGTTTCCGGGCCGCTCGTCGAAGCTCGCACGAGGACGTTGCTGCGCGAGCTCGATGCCGTCCTCCAGCGCAGCGGGGGTTCGCTCGACGCGTATCTGCAGATGTCCGGCGATTCAGCCGAGGATCTTGTCGGGCGCCTCCGCGACCAGGCAGCCGCGTCGGTCGCCGGGGAGCTCGTGCTCGAGGCTGCCGCCGACCAGCTGGGGATCCAGGTCTCGGACGAGGAGGTCGACCAGGCCTTCCGTGACCGCTTCGAAGACCCGGACAAGATCATCGAGCAGGCACGCGAGGCAGGCGCCTACGACACGGAGCGCGAAAGCATGCGCCTTGCCCGTGCCCTCGACAGAATCGTCGGCGAGGTCGAGCGCATTGCGCCCGAACAGGCCGCCGCCCGCGAGGCCATCTGGACACCAGACAAGGAAAAGCCAACCGAGAAGCCGAAACTATGGACCCCCGGCAGCAAGGAGAATGCACCTACATGAGCCCGTTGATTCCCATGGTGATCGAGCAGACCTCGCGGGGCGAGCGTTCGTTCGACATCTACTCCCGTCTGCTCAACGAGCGGATCATCTTCCTCGGCACCCCGATCGACGATCAGATCGCGAATCTGATCATCGCGCAGCTGATCCATCTCGAGTCCGAGGATCCCGAAAAGGACATCCAGATCTACATCAACTCTCCTGGCGGGCAGGTGTACTCGGGGCTGGCTATCTACGACACCATGCAGTACGTCAAGCCCGACATCCAGACCACCTGTATCGGGATCGCGATGTCGATGGGCGCGGTGATCCTCGCCGGTGGGGCGAAAGGAAAGCGCGTGGCCCTGCCGAACGCCAAGATCCTGATCCATCAAGTCTCGGGTGGCTTCCAGGGGCAGGCGACGGATATCGAGATTCAGGCCCGCGAAACGATCAATCTGAAGCGGCGCCTGGAGGAGATTCTGGCCGAGCACACCGGGAAACCGACCGAGCAGGTGGCAAAGGACATGGAAAGGGACTATTTCCTGACTTCGCAAGAAGCCCAGGACTACGGCATCATCGATAACGTCATCGCTCATCGCTAGACGACGGGGCTTTGACCGTCTAAAAGGAGACACGTGGCCCGAGCATCAGACGGAAACGAGCAGCTCCTCTGCAGCTTCTGCGGAAAGAGCCAGCGTCAGGTCAAGAAGCTGATCGCCGGGCCCGGCGTCTACATCTGCGACGAGTGCATCGATCTCTGCAACGAGATCATCGACGAGGAGCTCACCGCTCCCGCGGCGCTCGACCTCGACAACCTCCCGCGGCCGAAGGACATCTACGTCGTCCTGAACGATTACGTCGTCTCCCAGGAAGAGGCGAAACGCACGCTGGCGGTGGCCGTCTACAACCACTACAAGCGCGTGCAGATGGGAACCGAGGAAGGCGACGTCGAGCTCCAGAAGTCGAACATCCTCCTGCTCGGCCCGACCGGCTGCGGGAAGACACTCCTCGCACAGACGCTCGCCCGGATCCTGAACGTCCCGTTCGCGATCGCCGACGCGACCGCGCTCACCGAGGCCGGCTACGTCGGCGAGGACGTCGAGAACATCCTCCTCAAGCTGATCCAGGCCGCCGATTTCGACATCAAGAAGGCGGAGACCGGGATCATCTACATCGACGAGGTCGACAAGATCGCGCGCAAGGCGGACAACCCGTCGATCACGCGCGACGTGTCGGGCGAGGGCGTCCAGCAGGCGCTGCTGAAGATCCTCGAGGGAACGGTCGCCTCCGTGCCGCCCCAGGGTGGGAGGAAGCACCCGCACCAGGAGTTCCTCTCGATCGACACGACGAACATCTTGTTCATCTGCGGCGGCGCCTTCGCGGGGCTCGACAAGATCATCGGGAAGCGCATCGGCAAGAGCGCGGTCGGCTTCGGCGCACAGGTGCGCTCCAAGAGCTCGATCGAGTCCTCGGAGCTGCTCGCCAAGGTGATGCCGGAGGACCTCCTCAACTTCGGGCTGATCCCGGAGTTCATCGGGCGTCTGCCCGTGATCTCCGCCGTGCACCAGTTGAAGCGCGAGGACCTCGTGCAGATCTTGATGGAGCCGAAGAACGCGCTCGTCAAGCAGTACCAGCGCTTCTTCGGTTACGACAACATCGAGCTGGTCTTCACGGATGACGCGCTGTGGGAGATCGCCGACAAGGCGCTCGAGCGGGAGACCGGTGCACGCGGCCTGCGCTCGATCATCGAGACCGCTCTGCTCGACGTGATGTTCGAGCTGCCGTCGCGCCGCGACGTCTCCAAGTGCGTCATCACCAAGGAAACGATCGAGAAGCACCTGAAGCCGACGCTCGTCACGAGCGCGGAAGGTGTCGTGGACGAGGACGACGCCGACCCGATCGAAGAGTCCGCGTAAAGCTCTAGCGCGGCGGGCCCTGCTGCACGAGGGCGAACGTATCGTCGATCGACCCACGCTTGTCGTGCAGGTTCTCGAGCCACCACGTCGCACCGGCTTGGGCGTACGCGGTCGGATCCATGCGGTCGCTCTCGCCCAACACGGCGACGTCGTACTGATCCTTGCGGCCGATCGTTGCGATGCTGCGCGCGACGTCGTCGGAAGAAAGAGTCACGCCCGTCGGATCGGCGCCGTCGGCGAGCCAGCCGTCCCAGCGGGCAGCGCGCCGCAGCGACGCAGGGCGGTTCCCGCCGATCCAGATCGGTAGCCGCTCTTGAACCGGTGCCGGCGCGAGTGTCACACCGTCGACCGTGTAGTGCTCGCCGCGATGCACGACTTCTTCCCCGGACCAAAGTCGTCGTAGGAGCTCGAGCCCCTCGTCGAGCATGGCCGCGCGCACCTTTGCGTCGGTCGGTTCGCCGAACTTGCCGAACTCTGACGTCACGCCGCCGAGACCCGCGCCGAACGTCACGCGGCCGCGGCTGAGGTTGTCGAGCGTCGCGACCTGGTGCGCCAGCACGTGCGGGCGCCGCCGAGCGACAGGAGTCACGCCGGTGCCCAGCCGCACGCGCTCGGTCGTCGCGGCGATCGCGGCGAGCACGGTCCAGGGATCTGCCGCCGGCGGCCCCCACGTGAACGAGAGGTGGTCCCAGATGAAGACCCCGTCCCACCCGGTTGCCTCGGCGGACTGCGCGACCCGCACGGGTACGTGAGGATCGGAGTAGGTCCCGAAGTTCGAGAGACAGATCGCGTACTGCACACGACGCAGACTAGAGTCCCGCGACGTGGAGTTCACGACGCGACCCGAGCTGCGCGGGACGTTCGGCATGGTCGCGTCGACGCACTGGCTCGCTTCCGCCGCCGGAATGGCGGTCTTGGAACGCGGCGGCAACGCGTTCGACGCAGCGGTCGCGGCCGGCTTGACGCTCCAGGTCGTCGAGCCGCACCTGAACGGGCCGGGCGGCGAGGTCCCGGCGCTTTTCTACTCGGTCGATCGCGGCGAGCCGCTGACCCTCTGCGGTCAGGGAGTCGCTCCCGCGGCAGCGACGATCGAACGCTTCCGCGAGCTCGGCCACGACTTGATTCCCGGCACGGGCGTGCTCGCCGCCTGCGTTCCCGGCGCCTTCGGAGGCTGGCTGCTGCTGCTGCAGGAATTCGGCACCTGGACTCTGGAGGAGGTGCTCGCGTTTGCGATCGGCTACGCCGACAACGGCTTCCCGGTCGTCGGCGGCATGCGTCTGTCCATCGAACGCCAGACCGACCTGATCGCCGGTTGGCCGGCTTCTGCCGATCTCTACCTCCCAGTGCCCGAGCTCGGGTCGCAGTTCCGCAATCCCGGGCTCGCGGCGACGTACCGGCGAATCGTCCAGGAATCGGCCGGGGGGTCCCGCGACGCAGAGATCGAGCGGGCGCGGCAACTCTTCTACGAAGGGTTCGTGGCCGAGGAGATTCACCGCTTCTGTGAAGAGGAAGGTGGCCTGCTGACGTGCGACGACCTGTCCGCGTGGCGTGCCACGTTGGAGCCCGTCGTTTCTTACGAGTACGGCGAGACCACGGTCTGCAAGACAGGCCCGTGGGGCGCCGGCCCTGTTGCCCTGCAACAGCTCGCGCTGCTCGAAGGCTTCGACGTCGGAGCTCTCTCCGAGGCCGAGTTCGTTCACGTCGTCACCGAGTGCGCAAAGCTCGCATTCGCGGACCGCGATGCGCTCTACGGCGACGTCGACGTCCCACTCGAGACACTGCTCTCCCGCGAGTACAACGACACGCGCCGCGCGCTGATCGGCGACGACGCCTCGTCTGCTCACCAGCCCGGGATGGGGCGTCTGCCCACGCTGGTGCAGGCCGAGCAGATGGCGGGCGCGGGTGAGCCGACGCGCGGCGACACGGTGCACGTCGATGTCGTCGACCGGTGGGGAAACATGATCTCTGCCACGCCGAGTGGAGGCTGGCTCTACGGCTCCCCGGTCATTCCTGCGCTGGGCTGGCCGCTCGGGACACGCGCGCAGATGTTCTGGTTGGAAGCAGGGCTGCCGTCATCGTTACGCCCGGGCGCACGGCCGCGCACGACCTTGTCGCCCGGCCTTGCACTCCGCGACGGGAAGCCGTGGCTCGCCTGGGGGACGCCCGGCGGCGACCAGCAGGAGCAGTGGGCGTTCCACGTCTTTCTGCGCCACGTCGACCGGGGGCTGAACCTGCAGGAGGCGATCGACGCGCCGGAGTTCCACACTGACCATCTGATCTCGTCCTTCTACCCGCGCGGCTTCGTCCCCCGGTCGCTGGATCTCGAGGGGAGGTTCGGGCCCGCCGTGATCGAGGACCTACGCGGGCGTGGACACGAGGTGACCGTCGCGCCGGACTGGTCGCTCGGGCGAGTCACTGCCGTCCAAAAAACGGACGGCCAACTGAGAGCCGCCGCGAATCCACGTGGCATGCAGGGCTACGCTGCCGGCCGTTAGACGGCCGGCGAACTGATTCGCCTCGGAAGCAAGGCTAGGATCGCCCGCGAGATGGAAACTCTCTACAAGCCGGAAGGCGTCGAGGAACGCTGGGAGCAGACCTGGGAAGAGGAGGGTCACTACAACGCCGACCCGGACCCGACGCGCGAGAGCTTCGTCATCGCTCACCCGCCGCCGAACGTCACGGGCGACCTCCACATGGGTCACGCCTTGCAGTTGTCCCTCGCCGACACGATCGTCCGTACGCGTCGGATGCAGGGGTACAACACGCTGTTCCAGCCCGGCTTCGACCACGCCGGCATCTCGACTCAAAACGCGGTCGAGAAGCATCTCGCGCAGGAGGGGAAGACGCGCCAGGACCTCGGTCGCGAGGCGTTCGAAGCGCGGGTGTGGGAATGGCTGCGCGAGTACGGCGGCAAGATCATGCTCCAGTTCCGGCGCATCGGCGCTTCGATGGATTACCGGCGCGAGCGCTTCACGATGGACGACGCCTACGTGCGCGCGGTGATGCACTTCTTCGTGCATCTCTACGGCAAGGGCTGGATCTACCGCGCGAACCGAATCATCAACTGGTGCCCGTTCCACCTGACGTCGCTCTCCGACCTCGAGGTCGCACACGTGGAGGTGGACGATGCCCTGACCTACGTGCGCTACCCGCTCGCCGACGGCGACGGTCACATCACGATCGCAACGGTGAGACCGGCGACGATCCTGGCCGACGTCGCAGTGGCCGTGCACCCCGACGACGATCGCTATCGGCATCTGATCGGTCGTGAGGTGATCGTTCCGGTCGTCGAGCGCCACGTGCCCGTGATCGCCGACGAGCGCGTCGAGCGCGAGTTCGCGACGGGGGCGCTGAAGGTGACGCCTGGTCACGACCCACTCGACTACGAGATCGGCCGCGACCACGGCTTGCCCGAGCTCACTGTGATCAGCCCTGACGGGCGTATGAACGAAGAGGCCGGCGAGCTGGCGGGGTTGACCCAGGAGGAAGCCGACAAGCGCGTCCTCGAGTGGCTCAAAGAGCATGACCAACTGGAAAAGCGCGAGTCGCATCGCCACACCGTGGCGATCTGCGACCGCTGCAAGAGCCGCATCGAGCCGCGTATCTCCCTGCAGTGGTGGTGCTCGATGGAGGACCTGCGAAAGCCTGCGCTTGAAGCGCTCCGATCCGGCCGCGTCCGCTACCACCCGGAGTCGCAGCACCGTTTTGCCATCCAGTCGCTCGAGGACGCCCCGGACTGGAACATCTCCCGCCAGATCTGGTGGGGCCATCAGCTGCCGGTGTGGGAGTGCCCGGACGGACACATCACTGTCGCGGAGACGGAGCCCGAAGCCTGCGCCCAGTGCGGTTCGCACGAGCTGACGCGCTCCACCGACGTCCTCGACACGTGGTTCTCATCGGCGCTCTGGCCCTTCGCCACACTCGGCTGGCCGGAAGACACGGAAGACCTACGCGCGTTCTATCCCGGTGATCTGAATACGACTGCGCGAGACATCATCCGACTCTGGGAGAACCGGATGATCTTCAGTGGGTTGGAGATGATGGGTGACGTCCCGTTCCACGACGTGGTCATCCATTCGACTGTGCACGCCCCGACCGGCGGCAGGATGTCGAAGAGCCTCGGCACCGGGATGAACCCGCTTGCGGCTATCGAGACCTATGGCGCGGACGCGACGCGCTACGGGCTGATGAAGATGGCGTCGTCGCAGGACGTTCGCTTCTCCGAGGGTGCGATCGACGAGGGGCGGAAGCTTGCGAACAAGCTCTGGAACGTGGCTCGACTGATCCTGCAGGCGTCGGAGGGCGCTACACCGGCAGAACGCGCACGCACGCTCGAGGAACGCTGGATCCTGGCTCGCCTTTCGCAAACGCAGCGCGAAGTCGAGCGGCTCCTGGGGGAGTTCGACTTCTCGCACGTGGTGGACGAGCTCTACCACCTCACCTTCGACGACTTCTGCGACTGGTATGCGGAAGCCGTGAAGGGACGGCTCTACGAAGGAGACGCGGACGCACGTGCCACGGCCGTCGCGGCTCTCGAACGGCTGCTGAAGCTCCTACATCCCGCGATGCCGCACGTGACCGAGGAGATCTGGTCGAACTTGCCGGCACGTGAAACTCGCCTGATCGTGGCGCCGTGGCCTACTGCGGGCGACGAAGCCGACGCGGGTGCCCTCAGGGCGGTGCAGGAAGCCGCGGTGATCTTCCGTCGCAGCGGCGTGCTCCCGAAGCTCGAGGGGGAGGAACGGCGGATCTTCGACGCGGTCGTGAAACCGGGCGAAGGATCCGGCGATGGGAACGCGGCGGCCGAGATCGAGCGGCTACAGAAAGAGATCGCGCGCGCCGAACGGATGCTGGCGAACGACCACTTCGTGAAGAACGCGCCCGCCCACGTGGTCGAGGCCGAGCGCGACAAGCTCGCGCGCTACAAGCGAGAACTCGGTGCCATCAGCGGTTGAGTTCGTCGAGTCGCTGAGCCCCTGGCCAAAGGACGGCTTCGGGCTCGAGCGCATCAAGGCATTGCTTGCCAGGCTCGGCGACCCTCAACTCCACTACCCGTCGATTCACGTCGTCGGGACGAACGGCAAGTCGACGGTGACGCGCACGACCGAGGCACTGCTCGCCGGCGCCGGACTGGCGGTCGGCGCGTACCTCTCGCCCCACGTGCGCGGGTGGGGCGAGCGGATTCGCGTACGTGGGGAGGAAGCGGACTTCGACGCGGCGATCGACCGCGTGCGCGCCGAAGCCGAGCTGCTCGAGGCGACCCAGTTCGAGGTGCTGACCGCCGCGGCCCTCGCCGAGTTCGCGGAAGCAGGCGTCGACGTGGCCGTGGTCGAGGCGGGGCTCGGCGGGCGCCACGATGCGACGAACGTCCTGCGCTCACCGGTTCAGGTTCTGACGAACGTCGCGTTGGAGCACACGGAGGTGCTCGGCGCGACCCGCGAGGCGATCGCCGCCGAGAAGCTCGCCGTCGTCCAGCCCGGTGCGGTCGTGGTGCTCGGAGAGCCGGAGTGGGAGGCGCTTGCACGCGACAACGGCGCCGGCCAGGTCGTCGTCGCCGGCAACAGCAACCTTGCCCTGGCCATGGCTGCCGCGGAAGCGTTCCTCGGGCGCTCCGTCGACGGCCACGTCGACGTGCAGCTTCCGGGCCGGCTCGAGCGGCTGAGTGAGGATCCGCTCGAGATCTGGGACGGAGCCCACAATCTCGCCGGGCTCGGCTATGCGCTGCCGCGGCTGCCGGGCGCGCGGTACGTCATCGTCGCCGCGATCCTCGCCGACAAGGACGTCGACGGGATGCTTGCGGCTCTCTCGGTGCTCGGGGACCGGCTCGTGGCCACCTCCTCGACCAATGAGCGGGCCCTGCCGGCGGCAGAGCTGGCCCGGCGCGCAGAGCCCTTCTTCACCCACGTCGAGCCGATCGAGGACTCGGCTGAGGCGCTTGCGCACGCCCGCGCCCTCGGCGAGCCGGTGCTGGTCACGGGGTCCCTTTACCTCTTGGCCGATCTGGCCAAGGATGAGAGCTTGCGATGGCGAACGTTGGCGACAGGCTGATCGTCCTTGCCTTCGCCGCATTCGTCCTGGCGGCGATCGTGGGACTCGCGTTTCTTGCCGGGTACGTAATAGGAAGAATCCTTCTGTGACCGCCAGCGCCTTCACCAGCATCCACGACTTCTTCGCCTCGGGCACGTGGCAGGTGATCCGGAACCTGCTCTTCTTCTTCCTGATCGCGTTCTGGCTCGCCGTGGGCTACTGGGTCTACAAAGACGCCAAGCGCCGGATCGAGGACCCGGTGCTGATCGCGACCGCGGTCGCGATCGGGCTGATCATTCCCTACATCGGCGCGCTCGTGTACATGCTCTTCCGGCCGCCGGAGTACCTCGAGGATGTGCGCGAGCGGGAGCTCGAGATCAAGGCGATGGAGGAGCGGCTTGCCCGCCGGGACCTCTACTGCCCGGTCTGCCGCGCGGAGGTCTCGAACGAGTTTCTCGTCTGCCCTGTCTGCACGACGAAGCTGAAGCAGGCGTGCACCAACTGCAAGGCGCCGCTCGAGGCGCTCTGGCAGGTATGCCCGTACTGCGAGACGGCGGTCGAGCCGACCGCGGTCGACTTCCCGACCTTCGAGGTGCGACCGCCGAGACGGAGGCGACGCTCCGAGTAGACTCGTCCGCCGATGGCGGTCGAGCGCTCCCTCATCCTGATCAAGCCCGACGCGGTCGAGCGAAAGCTTGCCGGCGAGATCCTCGCGCGGATCGAGCGCCGCGGCTTCACGCTCCGGGCCGGCAAGCTCATCCACGTCGATCGCAAGCTCGGCGAGACGCATTACGCAGAACACAGCGAGAAACCGTTCTTCGGCGAGCTCGTCGAGTTCATCACCTCCGGTCCGACGCTGGCACTCGTCGTCGAGGGCGAGGGCGCGATCGCGACGATGCGCAAGACGATCGGTGCGACGAATCCCGCCGATGCGGAGCCGGGCTCGATCCGCGGTGACCTGGCGAGCTCGATGCCCAACAATCTCGTGCACGGTTCCGACTCGGCCGAGTCTGCGGCACGCGAGGTCGCGCTCTGGTTCTCGGACGATGAGCTCGTCTGACCGACCCGAGTACGTTCAGCAGAACGTCGCGAACTGGACTCGCGCGAATACGGACTACACCGACGCCTCTGCGGCGCGGGCCTGGGCGCAGGAAGAGATCACGTGGGGCGTGTTCGAAGTGCCCGACTCGGAGCTGAACCTGCTCGGGGACGTCAACGGCCTGGACGTCGTCGAGCTCGGTTGCGGCACCGCCTACTTCTCCTCGTGGCTGGCGCGCCGCGGCGCGCGGGTGGTCGGCGTCGATCCGACGCCCGGCGCAGCTTGCAACCGCGCGGCGGCTCCAGGCCGAAACCGGGATCGAGTTTCCCCTGGTCGAGGCGATCGGCGAGGACGTGCCGCTGCCGGATTCGTCGTTCGACCTCGTTCTCTCCGAGTACGGCGCATCGCTCTGGGCCGACCCGAACCGCTGGATTCCGGAGGCCGCGCGCTTGCTCCGACCCGGCGGGCGCCTCGTCTTTCTGACCAACTCGACCGTCTCCGTGCTCTGCATGACCATGGACGGTGTCGGCGAGCAGCTCGTGCGACCGCAGTTCGAGTTGGGCAAGTGGGTGTGGCCTGACACGAACGAGGTCGAGTTCCACCTCGCTCATGGCGACTGGATCGAGCTTCTGCACAAGAACGGGTTCGAGGTCGAGCGCCTCGTCGAGCTGTTCGCGAACCCCGAGTCGGAAACACACACGTACTACAAGTACGTCACGGCCGAGTGGGCGCGGAAGTGGCCTCACGAAGAGGCTTGGGCCGCGCGTAAACGTGGCTGACGCGCCTCCGTCGCCGCCGCTCCTGCTGGCGTCGACATCGCCGCAGCGCAAGGCGATCCTCGAACAGCTGCACATCCCGTTCGACGTCGTCGCGCCGAAGTACGAAGAAGAGACGCCTGCAGACGGCGATGCACTGCAGGTCGTGCGCGAGCATGCTCGCGGGAAAGCCCGGTCCGTCGCCGACATCGCGGAGGACCGGCCGGTCGTCGGCGTCGACACCGCCGTCGTGCTCGACGGTCGTATCTTCGGCAAGCCCACGAACGCGTCGGACGCCGAGCAGATGCTCGAAGAGCTGAGCGGCAAGACGCACGTCGTCGTCTCCGGGCTCTGCCTCCTCACACCCGGCTGGGAAGACGTCGAGCACGAAGCGACCCAGGTCTCGTTTCGGGAGCTGACTCCGCGCGAGCTCGGCACGTACGTTGCGACCGGCGAATGGGAGGGTCGAGCGGGCGCCTACGCGATCCAGGGTCGTGGCGCGTCGCTCGTCCGCCAGATCGAAGGCGACTACCTGAACGTCGTCGGACTACCAGCCGCACTACTAGTTCGCCTGCTCGCCGAGCGCTTTTCCGGGGTATACGGCTTCGGTTGAACTAGACTCGAACGTCCGATGGGTCTCTTCGACAGACTGGGCGGCTTCGGCGGCCGCGATATGGCCGTGGACCTCGGCACGGCCAACACGCTCGTCTACGTCCGCGGCCGCGGGATCGTGCTCTCCGAGCCCTCCGTCGTCGCGATCGACCAGCGCACCGGCGAGGTGCACGCCGTCGGCGTCGAGGCGAAGCGGATGCTCGGGCGCACCCCGGGGACGATCTCTGCGATTCGTCCACTGAAGGACGGCGTGATCGCCGACTTCGACGTGACCGAACAGATGCTGCGGCACTTCATCCAGAAGGTGCATCAGAATCGTTTCGCGCATCCACGTGTCGTCGTGTGTGTTCCTTCCGGCGTCACGGGTGTCGAGAAGCGTGCGGTCGAAGAGGCAACGCTGAGCGCAGGCGCACGTCAGGCATACCTGATCGAGGAGCCGATGGCAGCCGCGATCGGCGCCGGCCTTCCGGTCGCGGAGCCGACGGGGAACATGATCGTCGACGTCGGCGGCGGCACCACTGAGGTCGCAGTCATCTCGCTCGGCGGCATCGTCGTCTCGCAATCGCTGCGCGTCGGCGGCGACGAGATGGACGAGGCGATCATCAATCACATCAAGCGTGAGTACAAGCTGCTGATCGGCCAGCAGACGGCCGAGGAGATCAAGCTCGAGATCGGCTCGGCCTACGACATGCGTGAGGAGCTGCAGGCGGAGGTTCGGGGGCGCGACATGCTCACCGGCCTGCCGAAGACCGTCGTCCTGAGCTCGGAGGAGGTCAGGCGGGCCCTCGACGAGCCGGTGCAGCAGATCATCGAAGCGATCAAGTCCACGCTGGACAAGACCCCTCCGGAGCTGGCCGCGGACATCATGGACCGAGGGATCGTCATGGCCGGCGGTGGGGCCTTGCTGACGAACTTCGACGAGCGGCTCCGCCACGAGACCCAGATGCCGGTCCACCTGGCCGAGAGCCCGCTCACCTGCGTGGCTGTGGGCTCAGGGCGCAGCCTCGAGGAATTCGAGGCGATCCACCGGAGCGCCAAGGCGCGCCGAAACAACCACCGGCGCTACTCCAGCTAACCTAGAACACTCTCGTGCCTCGCAACCGCAGTGTCAGCGCGGTCCTGGGCTCGTCCGTACCGAGACCGAGACCCCAGCCGTTCCCCTCCCGTAACCGGTCGACGCTCAGGCGGCGGCTCGTAGTGGGAGTGCTCGTGCTGCTCTCGCTCGTGCTGATCACGATCTCCTTCCGCTCGGGGTCGGGTGGGGCGGTCCACCGGGTCGAAGGCGCGGGAGCGACGGTGCTTCGCCCGTTCGAGGTGGCGGCCGAGCGCGTTGCGCGGCCGTTCCGGGACGTCTACGGCTACTTCGCCGGTCTTGTGCACGTGAAGCGGGAGAACTCGCGTCTCAGGCGTGAGGTGAACGAGCTGCGCCAGAAAGAGCTGCAGGGCCAGTCGGCGCAGCAGCAGAACCGGGTGCTCAAGGATCAGCTGAAGTTCGTCGACAGCCCGCAGTTCCCGAAGGACTACCTGCCGGTGAACACACGGATCATCTCGTGGGCGAGTGAGTTCGAACAGCAGGTTGTGATCGCAGCCGGTTCCGACAGAGGCATCAAGCAGGACACGCCGATCGTCACGCACGACGGGCTCGTCGGGCGGGTCACCGACATGACCGGCAGCGCAGCGCAGGTGACGCTCCTGACCGACGAGAACAGCGCGGTGCAGGCGCGAGATCAGACGACCGGCGCCAGGGGGCTCGTGCGCCACGGCCAGAGTCAGGGTTCGCTCCTGCTCGACTTCGTCCCCAAGGAAGCGAACGTGCGGGTGGGCGACGTCATCGTCACGGCGGGCACACGCTCGAAGCAATACCCGTCGCTCTTCCCCGGGAGGAATCCAGATCGGAGTGGTCACACACGTCGGCCAGAGTGACACCGCGCTGTACAAGCAGATTCAGGTCGAACCCTTCGTCGACTTCGCAGCTCTCGACGCGGTGACCGCTCTGATCACGCACAAGCAAACGCCGAAGGCGCCCTGATGCCTGCCGACGTGGCCAAGGCCGCAGGGCTGATGTTCCTCGTCGTCGTGATTCAGCTGTCCGTGATGGCGAACGTCGACATCCTCGGGGGCCATCCGAACCTCTTGCTCGTCACGCTCGTCTGCGTCTCGCTCCTACGCGGTGCAATCTTCGGCGCAGTCGCCGGGTTCTGTGCAGGGCTGCTGATGGACACCGGCGTGTTCGGCACGCTCGGCTTCACCGCGCTGCTCTTGACGGTCGCCGGTTACTGGACGGGCCGCTACGGCGAGACGACCGGACGTGACCGCGCGCACGCGCCATTGCTGTCGATCGCGGTCATCACGGTTCTCTACCAGATCTCCGCGCTCGTGCTGCGTTACATGCTCGGCGAGCCGGCTCCTGCCCGCCACATCTTCGCGGCTCTCCTCCCGACCGTGTTGCTCAATCTGATCCTGACCGTCCCGGTCTACGCGTTGACGCGCCGTTTGCTCCGTCCGCACGAGTGGGTCACTCGGGAGGTGCGTCTCCTTGGCTGACAAGCGGAGCCCCTCGCGGCGCTTCCTGCCGCCCGACCCTCACGCCGTGGAGCCGTACCGGCTCACGCCGAAGCTCGCCCTGCGAGTGGGGATCCTCGGCATGCTCGCGCTCGCGGTCTTCGCCACGCTCTTCCTTCGTCTGTGGTCGCTGCAGGTCCTGAACGGCGAGCAGCTCCTGCGCGCGTCGCAGAACAATCAGCGCCGGGACATCCGCGTGCAAGCTCCGCGTGGCCCGATTCTCGATCGCAACGGGGACGTGCTCGTGACGAACGTTCCCGGCCGTGCGGTCCAGATCTGGTCATCCGACTTGCCCAAGCGGCGCGGCGTGCGCTTGCGCGAGATCCGTGCGCTCGCCCGGGTCCTCGGGCTTCCGGCCAACCAGATCGGGGCGGCGATCAGGCGCCATCGGCATGACCCGCTCACGCCGATCAGGATCAAGGACAGCGCGAGCCGGGCTCAGGTCTTTTACCTCGAGGAGAGGGCTGAGGACTTCCCGGGCGTCCAGATCGTGCCGGCCTACCTGCGCTTCTACCCCAATCGGGAGCTTGCCGCACACGTGCTCGGCTACGTCGGCGAGATCTCGCCGGAGCAGGTGGCGGCTCTGCACAGCCAGGGGTACAGGGGCGGCGACACGATCGGCCAGACGGGAATCGAGTCGTACTACGACAGGTATCTACGTGGGACCGCCGGTGTCTCGCAGTTGCGCGTCGACTCGCTCGGCAGGCCGATCAGCCTCGTCGTGCCGAAGGTCCCCGCGCATCCCGGCAACACGGTCCGCTTGACGCTCGACGTGAAGTTGCAGAAGGCCGCCGAGGAGGCGCTGCGGTACGGCATCGAACGCGCGCACAACTCGCAGTGTTACGGCTGCTGGTTCTCGAACGGCGGCGCGATCGTCGCGCTCGATCCGAAGGACGGCTCGATCCGTGCGCTCGCGTCGTCCCCGACGTATCCGCCGTCGCTCTATGTCGGTCGCGTGCGCCAGCGGGCGCTCGATACCGCCGGTCTCACGGCGCGTACGGCAGAGGCGATGAACTACCCGGCGCTCGACCGCGGGATCAACGCCGCATATCCACCGGGCTCGACGTTCAAGCCCGTGACGGCAATCGCGGCGATGCAAGAGCACATCCTGCAGCCGTTCGAGCCCCTCGCTTGCACCGGCTCTTACGAGAAGAACGGCACGACCTTCAAGAACTGGGATCCCTTCGTGAACGAGGCGATGACTCTGCCGACGGCGCTCGCGAGATCGTGCGACACCTACTTCTACCAAGTCGGCTATCGCTTCTACGGCATGCCGTCCGATCGAGGGCCGCGCTTGCAGGCGTGGGCGAGCCGGTTCGGCTTCGGCCAGAAGACCGGAATCGACCTGGGTGCGGAGCGCAGCGGTCTGCTGCCGACACCCGATTGGCGCAAGAAGACGTACACGAAGAAGAGCGACCCGGGGCACTGGCAGATCGACAGTCTCTGGAAGCCCGGCGACTCGATCCAGCTCGCGATCGGCCAGAAGGACCTGCTCGTGACGCCGATGCAGATGGCGCGCTTCTACGCGATGGTCGCGAACGGCGGCAAGCTCGTCACGCCACACCTGCTGCTCGACGTCGAGCAGCCTTCGTCGAATCACAATCCCGGCCGGGTCGTTCCAACGCCGCCGCCGCCTGCGCCGCAGCCCACCAACGTCGACGCGCAGGCGCTCGCCGTCGTCCGTGATGGCCTGTTCCAGGCGACGCACGCAACACTCGGCACGTCCACTTCGATCTTCGGGAGCTTTCCGATCTCGATCTCCGGCAAGACCGGCACAGCGGAGAAGTTGATCGATCCGGGTGACGGCATCCCGCGAAACTTCAACCAGTCCTGGTGGTGTGGCTACGGGCCTTCGGACTCGCCCGACCTCGTCGTCTGTGCGCTGATCGAGAACGGCGGCCACGGCGGCGACGCTGCAGCGCCGGCCGCGCTCAAGGTCTTCGAGTCGTTCTTCGGCAAGCAGGCGACACAGACCGGGCCGATCCACAGCGACTGATGGTCGATTACGTCTCCAACTCCCCGTGCAGCAGCCCGCGCCCGCCGACGCGAGAAGGTCGAGGTCGCCTCCTTCGTCCGGCGTCTCGACTGGATCTTGATCGGCAGCGTCGGGGCGCTCGTCGGGTACGGCCTCTGGGCGATCGCCGGGATCACGCACCACGATGTCGCAGGCGACCAGAGCTACTACCTGACACGGCAGGTGGCCTTCGCCGTGATCGGGACGCTCGGGCTGGTGCTCGCGACACTCATCGATCCCGACCACTACCGGACGCGTTGGCGTTGGATCTTCGGCAGCACCGCGGGCGTGATTGCGATCGTCTACTTTCAGGGCGCTGCGATTCGAGGGTCCAAGCGCTGGCTCGACCTGGGCTTCTTCCGCTTTCAGCCTTCCGAGTTCGGCAAGGTCCTCTTCGTGCTCGCGCTTGCCGGCTTTCTGGCGGAGCGTTCGCGGCACCTGCACGAGTTTCGCACCACGCTCACCGCGCTCGGCCTGGCGTCGGTCCCGATCTTCCTCGTCTTCCTGCAGCCCGACTTCGGCACGGCGCTCGTGTACTGCGCGGCCGTCGGCGCGGTGCTGTTCGTCGCCGGGACGCCCTGGACGCACATCGCCGCACTCGCGGTCGCCGCCGTGGGGGTTGCGGTCCTCGTGCTCGGCGTCCTACCCGCAGCCGGCCTCCCGATTCTCAAGCCGTACCAGCAGCACCGGCTCACGAGCTTCCTCAACCCGGACCAGGATCCGGGCGGGACGACGTACAACATCACGCAGTCGAAGAACGCCATCGGCGCCGGACAGCTGCGCGGCCGTGGCGTCGACAACGCGACGCAAACCACGCTGAACTTCCTGCCCGAGCACCACACCGACTTCGTCTTCGCCTCGCTTGCAGAGGAGCGAGGCTTCGTCGGCGCCTCGTTGCTGCTGATGCTCTACCTGCTGGTGGTCTGGCGCGGACTACGGATCGTGACGCTGGCACGCGAGCCGTTCTCGGCAATCGTCGCGGGCGGGCTCGTGTTCTCGTTGCTCTTCCAGATCTTCGTGAACGTCGGCATGACGATGGGCATCGCTCCGATCACCGGCATCCCGCTCCCGTTCGTGAGCGTGGGGGGCTCGTCGATGATCGCGAACCTGATCGCGGTCGGGATCCTGCTCTCGATCTCGGTGCGTTCGCGCGCGCGCCGCTAGAGATCAGGCAGAGGTCAGGCTGCTTCGGCCGCCGGCCGCAGCTTGCCCCGACGCGTCTTGATCGCGCGCAGTCGCTGGGAGAGCCGGGCCCAGGCCCAGGGCTCGACCTCCTTGTAGCGGAGTGCAGTCTGGCCTCGAGTCGCTTCCAGGTACTCGAACCAGGCATCCGCTTCCTCGATCAACAGCAGCTCGTGTGCTTCGCGTTGTCCGGTCACTCGAGATCCACCTCCTTAGCGCTCATGGCGGAAACCCTAGGTCCTGGACCGGACAGCAGGCCCAGCAGGGGCGGTTGGTACCCTGTGAGCAGATGTTTTCCATCACCCACAACCTGCCGCGCACGCTCCGCGCCGCCGTCCTTGACGGCGTTGCCGCAGCGCGCGCGCACGAAGGAGATTTTTCTTGCGCTGGTTTCGATCGAGAAAGTCCGAGGAGAAGGCGCCCAGCGAGGCTGCCGCTCCAGAAGCACCTGAACCTGTAAGCACCGAGCCCGCCGACGAAGCGGGACAATCGAGCAGCACCAGGCCGAGACGTCGTCGCGGTAGCCGCGGCGGGCGCGGCCGCTCGAAGAAGACAGCGGCGACGGCCGAGGCAAAGAGCGAGACCGCAGAGCCGAAGGCGAAGACGGCGGCGAGGGCGCCGAGGGCCGACCGGAAGCCTGCCGCGCAACGGCGTGAGCGCGAACGCCCGCAACAGCGTCGCCGTCGCGAGCCGCCGCGTCGGGCACCGCTTCCGCAGGCGAAGCGGGAGCTTCTCGTGTCCGTCGACGTCGGCGAGCAACGGGTTGCCGTCCTGGAGGACGATCGGGTCGCGGAGGTGTATCTCGAGCGCCCCGAGCGCCGGTCGATCGCCGGCGATATCTATCTGGGGACGGTCGACAACGTCCTGCCGGGGATGGAGGCCGCGTTCATCGAGATCGGCCTCGAGAAGAACGGCTTTCTCTACGTGGACGAGATCGTCACGCCCGAGCTCGAAGGCAAGGCGAGGCACGGCAAGAAGATCCAGGACCTGATCAGTCGCGGCCAGACGATCATGGTCCAGGCCGTCAAGGATCCGATGAAGACGAAAGGCGCGCGGCTGACGACGGAGATCTCGCTGCCCGGCCGCTTCGTCGTCTACCAACCGAACGGCGACGGGTTCGGCGTCTCGCGCCGCCTCGACGACGAGGAACGCGCTCGCCTCAAGGACGTGCTCAAGGCACTCGATCTCAAAGGCGGCGGTGTGATCGTTCGCACAGCTGCGGAGGGTGCGTCGCCGGAGGACATCGAGCGCGACCTCCTCTTCCTCCAGAAGCTCTGGAAGTCGATCGACGCGCGCGCCAAGAAGTCGAAGGCGCCGACGTTGCTCTACCAGGAGGCCGAACTGCCGCTTCGCGTCACGCGTGACCTGTTCACCGAGAACTTCGAACGAGCGCTGGTGGACGAGGACCGGGCGTACAAACGCATCGTCGGCTACCTCAAGAAGACGTCGCCACACATGGTCGAGCGAGTCGTCCGCTACAAGGACAAGCCGCCGCTGATGGAGGCCTACGGGGTCGACGCCGAAATCAAGTCCACCCTGAGCCGGCGCGTCGATCTGCCGTCGGGCGGCTACCTCATCTTCGACTACGCCGAGGCGTTCACGGTGATCGACGTCAACACGGGTCGCTTCGTCGGCTCCCGCTCGAAGTCCTCGGGGGCACGGCTCGAGGACACCATCACGAAGAACAATCTCGAAGCGGTGAAGGAGGTTGTCCGCCAGCTGCGCCTACGCGACATCGGCGGCATCATCGTCATCGACTTCATCGACATGGCGAACCCGAAGAACCGCGCCACCGTCGAAGGCGCGCTGCGCACCGAGCTCGAGCGTGACCGAACGAAGACGTACGTGGTCGAGATCTCGCCGCTCGGCCTCGTCGAGATGACGCGCCAGAACGTCACCGACGGCCCACGCGAGATCATGACCAAGAAGTGCCCGACCTGCGGTGGCGACGGCATCGTCCTGTCGGAGACATCCGCCGCAGTCGAGATCGAGCGCCGCCTGCGCGCGCTCGCCGGCGCGTCACGCCACCAGGCCTATCGAGTGGAGGTCGCTGCGAAGGTCGCCTCGATCCTGATCGGGCCGGGAGCCTCGCGCCTGCTCGAGCTGGAGAAAGCAGACGCGCCGACGCTTCTACCTGCAGCCGAAGCAGGACACCCATCTCGATCACTTCCTCGTGCTCGCCGAAGGGAAGCGCGAGGAGCTCGCACCGGCGGCGCCGGTCGCCGAAGGCGCCAAGATCGAGCTGAAGCTCGTCGAGGTCGGGCTGCACGACGCCAACGCAGGTGTCGGCAAGCTCGACGGACTCGACATCTGCGTCGCGAATGCTGCGAAGCAGGTCGGCAAGAAGGTCGAGGTGCAGATCGAGCGCGTGCTCGACGATGCCGTTTACGCCACGCTCGTCAGCCAGGCGGTTGCGGCCGACGAACCGATCACCGCCGAGAGCGAGGCGGAGAAGCCGACGCGCCGCAGCGCGTCCGCGACGGCGGCGACACCGGCCAAGACGGCGGAGCTCGACGATCCCGAGCTCGACGACGAGGATGAGGAAGACGAGCCGGAGGCGGACGATCTCGAGGCCGACGAGCCCGAAGCGGACGAGCCGGAAGCGGAGGCCGTGAGCACGGCGGACGGAACGGTCGGGCCGGCCGCCCCGAAGAAGAAGACGCGAAGAGGCTCACGCGGCGGCCGCGGCCGCAAGAAGAAGACCGCGGCGTCACCAGCGGTGGCCGGAAACGGCGCGGGCGAACCGGAGGACGTGGCGCTCCCCGCAGCAGCCAGGATCCATGTTCCGGATCCGGACCTGGGCGAGCCCGATGAATCCCCCGACGAGCCTGCCGGGGACGGCACGGAGCCACCCAGGCCCAAGAAGAAGACGCGGAGGGGGACCCGGGGCGGGCGGGGCCGGAAGAAGAAGACGGCGGCTGCGGTGGTGGCCACCGGCACGGGAGGCACTGAGGACGCCGCCGGCCTGACCGAGGTCGAGCAGCCTGCGGAATCCGCAGAGATAGAGGAGAAGCCCTCGGACGCCGAGGACGGGAAGAAGCCCTCGGACTGGGAATACGTGCCCATGTCCGAGTGGGACGATCTTCCCAGGGCGTAGCACGGCCTTCGCTACACTTTCCCGCGCTCGCGGGCTTGAAAGCCCGCATTTTCACGCCATGGCTGCCACCAAGACCTCATACGCGATCATCTCGCTCGGCGGGAAGCAGTACCGCGTCCGTGAGGGCGAACGCCTGCTCGTCGACCGGCTGAAGACAGACGAGGGGAAGACGTTCAACCCGGTCGTCCTCTTTCTCGGCGGGGACGGCGACGGGACGCTTTCGCCCCGGACACAGGTGACCGCGAAGGTGGTCGGCCACGTTCTCGGCGACAAGATCAGGATCGGGAAGCGACGCCCGAAGTCCGGCTACAGAAAGCAGACCGGCTTCCGGGCGCACCTGTCGCAGATCGAGATCCAGTCGATCGGCGGCACCTCGAAGCAGGCCGCGGCGGCAGCTCCGGCCGCCGAGCAGGAGGCGCCGGCGCCGAAGGCGAAATCAGAGCCGAAGGCAGCTGCAGCACCCGCCCCGACCGCTGCGGCACCGGCCCCCGCCCAGCCGCCGCGCGGGTATGAGGACTTCACGGTTGCGGAGATCGCCGAAAAGTCCAAGCGGTGGAAGGTCGAGCAGCTCGAAGCGGCGTTGAAGTTCGAGAAGAAGAACGCAAATCGAAAAGGCGCGATCGCGGCACTGGAGTCCGCTCTCGCCGCGAAGCAGGAGAAGAACTAGATGGCTCACAAAAAGGGACTCGGCTCTTCGCGCAACGGGCGCGACTCGAACCCGAAGATGCTCGGTGTGAAGATCTTCTCGGGCCAGGAAGTCAAGGCCGGGATGATCCTCGTCCGGCAGCGCGGGACGAAGTTCCGTCCGGGTAGCGGTACGGGCATCGGGCGCGACGACACGATCTTCGCAACCCGCCCGGGCACCGTTGCGTTTCGTCAGAGTGGCGAGCGCCGCTTCATCGAAGTCGGCGACTCGGACTCGGCGCCCAGCTCCTAACCGTCGCGTAGCTCCCAGTCGAACGGGATCACGTCGGAGTGGGGGTCGATCCGGAATTTGTCCGGAGTCGCGTGGTCGTAGGGATGCGTCGGAAAGTTGACGATGTACGCATCCGTCTTGCCCCAGTTCTGGTCGGCGTGCCAGACACCGGGCGGAATCGCGAGTAGCCCGGGCGTCGCCTCCGTGAAGAAGAACTCGGCGATGCGTCCGTGGCTCTCCTGCTCGGGCCGGCCGTCGTAGAGGGCGATCCGGACGTTTCCGGTCGCGACCAGGTAGCGGTCGGTCTGCTGTTCGTGCATACCCCAGCCCTTGATTCGTCCCGGTCGAATCATGATCTCGTACCCGTACACGACCGGCTCGGACCAGAACTCGTCGCGCACATCGAGAAAGGGCAGGAGGGAGCCGCGATGATCGGCCAGGGGTGCGAGTCGTTCGAAGATGACGCCCTCGATGCTCTCGGCGAGCTTGCGTCCCTGCGCGTCCACGGTGGGCCGGTCCTGCTTGGCGACCTCCGTGAGCTCGTCCGTCACCAGCTGTGGTCCGTTGCGGGCTCTTTCCATCGCTTGGAGTGTAGAGACGTGATTTCGGCCGCCGGGCCGCTAGCGTTCGCGTGTGTTCCACGATCGAGCTGAGATCAACGTCCAGGCGGGCAGAGGCGGCGACGGGAGCCTGCACTTCCGCCGTGAGAAGCACGTCCCCAAGGGTGGCCCCGACGGTGGGGACGGCGGGCCGGGAGGCGACGTCGTTCTCGTCGCGGATCCGGACCTGCGCGATCTGTCCGCCTTTCGTGTGAAGCGCCGCTACAAGGCCGGCAGCGGTGAGCCCGGCCGCGGCGCGCTGAAGCACGGGGCAACGGGCGAGTCGATCGAGCTTCGCGTGCCCGGTCGGGACACAGGTGCTCGACGAGGACGAGCAGCTCATCGCCGACCTCGCCGTGCCGGGAGCGCGGATGATCGCGGCACGTGGCGGAACTCCGGGTCGCGGCAACAAACGCTTCGCGACGCCGACTCGGCGCGCGCCGCGTTTCGCGGAGACCGGTCTTCCCGGTGAGGAAGCGACGTTCGACCTTCGACTCAAGCTGCTCGCGGATGCAGCGCTCGTCGGCCTTCCCAACGCCGGCAAGTCCTCGCTCCTCACGAGGATCTCGAACGCGAAGCCGAAGGTCGCGGAGTATCCCTTCACGACGCTCGCGCCTATCCTCGGCACGGTCGACGCTCCCGATGCATCGCGGCAGCTCACAGTGGCCGATGTGCCCGGACTGATCGAAGGGGCCAGCGAGGGCGTCGGTCTCGGCCATGAGTTTCTCGCGCACCTGGAGCGCGCGAATCTGCTGTTGCACGTAATCGACTCGTCGGAGGACGATGCCGCCGAGCGATTCGCCACCATCGATCGCGAACTGGCGGCCTACGGTGCAGGGCTCGAGACCCGACCGCAGGCGATCGTCCTGAACAAGATCGATCTGCGCGCGGACACGCCGAGCTTCGACGTCGAGGACGAACGCATCGTGCGGGTCTTCCACGTCTCGTGCGCGACCGGCGCTGGCATCGACGAGTTCCGGCGTGCGTTGTTCGAGCTCTGTCCGCCGCAGGCTCTCGCCGCTCCGTCCGAGGACGGGCTGGTCGACTTCCTCGTCTACCGGCCGCGGGCCGGCGGACGCCGCTTCAGGGTTCTCCGCACGGATCGCGGCTTCCGCATCTCCGGCGAGGTGCCTTCGGACCAGGAGGAGCTGGCCGCCGCGCTCGAAGCCGCCGGAGCGCGCAGAGGCGACGAGGTCGAAGTGGACGGCGAGATCCTGGAAGTCCAGTGACCGGCTTGCTCGGCGGTACGTTCAACCCACCGCACAACGGTCACCTCGCGCTGGCGCGCGCGGCTCAGGAGCATTTCGGCCTCGACGACCTGGTCGTGCTCGTTGCCGAACGGCCCGGCCACAAGGAGGTCCAACTTGACGCCGAGACGCGGCTGACGCTTGCGCAGGCTGCCTTCCCCGACTACAAGGTCGAGCCCGATCCGCACGAGCGCACGGTGGACATGCTCCGCGCGGGCGATTGGAGCGAGCCGTTGTTCCTGATCGGCGCGGACCAGTTCGTGGACTTCCTCACCTGGAAGGACCCGGAAGGGGTGCTCGCCCTTGCGCGGATTGCAGTCGCGACGCGACCCGGCTATCCGCGAGAGCGTCTTGCCGCGGTCTTGCAGCAGCTGTCGCGGCCCGATCGCGTCGAGATGTTCGAGATCGAGCCGGTCCCGATCTCGTCGCGTGAGATCCGTGACCGTGTCAGCCGCGGCGAGTCGATCGACGGGCTCGTGCCTCCGGCCGTGGCCGAGTTGATCCGGTCACTCGGGCTCTACCGAGGTGACCAGGCCGGCGGCTAGACTTTGGTCGTAATCCGAACGGAGCTGAAGCCACACTGACGTCTCTCGAACAAGCCCGCCGCATCGCCAGCCTGGCCCAGGAAAAGCTGGCACAGGACGTGGTCATTCTCGACATGCGGCCCGCCTGCTCCTACACGGACTACTTCGTCGTCTGCACCGGACAGAACTCTCGGCAGACTGCAGCCATCTACAACGAGGTGCACAGCGGGATGAAGCACGACGTGCGTCTCCTGCCGAGCTCGGTCGACGGCCAGAGCGAAGCGACCTGGATCGTCGCGGACTACCTCGACGTGGTGCTCCACATCTTCACCCCGGAGTCACGTGCCTACTACCGGCTCGAGGACCTCTGGGGCGATGCCCCACCCGTTGAGGTGGCGGCCGGCTAGCAGGCAGAGCGGAGTCGAACCAGCGCGTCGCACGCCGTGCCGCGGATCTGCTCCGCGTACGCATGCGCATTCGGTTCCGTGACGATTGGGGTCGCGGCTTTCAGGAGCTTCGCCGCTGATTCGAGCGCGGCAGTTCCGTTCGCGAACGGGCCGCGTGACTCGAGGATCAGCCACGAGGGGAACGCCTGGAACTGGACTCCCGCTCTTCGCAACGCTTCTCCATTGAGGGGCTCGCGCAGCGGGATCGAGATGAAGACCGTCTGCGTTGCGCCCGTTCGCTTGACAGCGCGCGCGAGCGCGACCGGCTCGCGAGAGTATGCGCGCGCCTCCTTCGCAGCCGGAAGCGCGGCGAAGAAAACCGGCGAGTAGGGATACAGCACGTCGCCGCGGCCGAGCTGCGTTGCGAGCCAGGCGGCGGGTGCCGCTACGGCTGCTCTCCGCTCCCGTCGGAATCGTGCGTGGCTCCGAGACGGCGTTCGGGGCGAGCGCTGCGGCGGCGACGATCGCGGCGAGGGCAGCGACGCGTGCTTTCGGCGGCAGCATTGCCCCGAGCTGAGTCGCCCCGATCGCGACGAGCGCGATCCAGACCGGGAGCATGAAGATCAGATGGCGGGGGCCGAGCCGGTCACCCGCGATACCCGCCGCGCTCGCGACGGCGAGGACGACGGGAGGGACGGCGATGGTGAGCGCGGCGAAAGCCGCGACCGCGGGGCGCCGGCGCGCAACCGCGAAGATTCCGGCCGCGGCCAGCAAGACGAAGACGGCAAACAGAGCCCCGCGTCCACCTGCCGCACCGCCGAGCGCGTGCAACGTGGCCGCGCCGGCGGAGGTGCCGCTGTCGAGGTCCTGGCCTGCCTCCGGGGCATATCTGTCGGAGAGCCGGAGGTCGGCGAGCAGGAGCGGAAGGGCGAGCAGCGTCAGTGCGAGGACGGGCAGTGCTCCTCGCAGTGTCCGGCCGCGCCAGAGCCAGAGCGCAACCGCCGCCTCCGCGCCGAACAGAAACGCGCCGAAGGGATGAACGGTAAGTGGCAACAGCGCTGCTGCTGCCGCGGCGAGCACCTCACGACGCTGTGGCCGCTCGAGCGCACGCACGAACAGGTCGGCGGCAAGCGCACTCGCAAACGCGAAGAGCGAGTACATCCGCCCGAACGTCCCGTACACCAGCAGCAGCTGCGACGTTGCTGTGAGCGCAGCTGCGATGAGCCCTGCGGATCGGCCGGCGAGCCGGCGCGTGAGGTCGTAGCAGACCGGCACCGTTGCCAGCGCGAAGACGAGCGAGAGCCAGCGCAGGGACTCCGGCGTTGTGTCGACGGCCAGAGCAACATGGGCCAGCAGGAAGTGCAGCGGCGCTCCTCCGCGATCGAGGACGACGGTGTGCAACAGGTCGCCAAGTGGCCGTGCGGAGATCAACCCGGCGACGGCCTCGTCCTCGTGCAACGGCTTCCCGCCGATGTCGGGCAGGAGGCGTGCGAAGAGGAACGCCATCAATCCCGCGAGCGCGAAGGCCGGCGCGAACGCGACCGTGCGCAGGGCGTGTCGTTCGATTGCGGCGGTGCTCATGGCTCGATCGTTCCCCGGTGGACGGTATCTAGACCGGATCGCGCGCCGGGGATGCTTCGCCTTCAGCCCGCGGTAGGCGCTCCAGGGCGCGCGGTAGATACCAGTTCCAGTCCCCGAGGAGCTTCATCGAGGCAGGCAGGAGCACGGCGCGGACGATTGTCGCGTCGATCAGTACGGCAGCGGCGAGCCCGACGCCGGCCTGCTTGACGTCGAGCGACGAGAGCGACCCGAAGATCGAGAAAACGGCGAACATCACGAGCGCGGCGCTCGTCACGACGCCCGCGGTGGCCGTGATCCCGTAGCGCACCGCGTCGTCGCTCGTCATGCCGGAGTCCACACCCTCCCGTACGCGGCTGAGGATGAAGACGTGGTAGTCCATCGACAGTCCGAAGAGGACGACGAAGAGGAAGAGCGGCAGCCAGGAGATGATCGCGCCGTTCGAGGTGAAGCCGAGCAGCGGCTCGGCCCAGTGATGCTGGAAGACGAGCACGAGCACGCCGTAGGCCGCGCCGACGGAGAGCAGGTTGAGGACGATTGCTTTCAAAGGTACGACGATCGACCGGAACGCGACCAGCAGGAGCACGAAGGCGAGCAACAGGACGAACGCGAGGACGTAGGGGAGGCCGTGGTTCAACTGGCGGGTGAAGTCGACGTCTTCGGCGACGTCGCCCGTGACGGCGGTCCTCACGCCGGGGATGGTGCCGATCGTCCGCGGAATCAGCTCGTTGCGGAGCGTCAGGATCGCGCGGCGGCTCGCGTTGTTGTCTCCGGCGCCGCTCAGCGGCAGGAAGAGGCCTGCGGCGGTCCCATCGTCGTTCGACGTTGCCAGCACGGGCTTGTGGCCGATGCCGCGTGCGACGGCGAGCTGCTCGAGTCGCCGCCCCTGCGCGCGCAGCGCGGTGGCGCCTCCCGGCGGAACGGTTGCGACGATCTTGGCGGTTTCCGCTGCGCCCGGGAACTCGCGACGGATGTCCGTGATGGCGCGCAGCTCGGGAATGTTCTGCGGTGAAAGGGTGTTGTCGCTCGGCTTCGCGACCTTCAACCCGAGCGCAGGGAGCGCGAGCGCCACCAGCAGGCCGGCCGAGAGCACGCACGAAAGGGCGGGGCGCTTGAGGACACGATCGATCACAGCGGCCCAGAAGCGCGAGTGCGTCCTGGTCTGTTCGCAGGTGCGGGCAGGAACGGAATCCGGCCGCGATCGATGCGGTTCCCGAGCAGCTCCAGCACGCCGGGCAGGACGGTGACCGATCCGGCGACCGCGCACGCGACGACGGAGATGGTCGCGGCGGCAAGGCTGTTGAAGACTTTGGCGCCGATGAGGAACATCGCCGCCATCGCGATGATCACCGTCGTGCCCGAGAGAATCACGGTGCGGCCTGAGGTTCGGATCGTCCGCTCGAGCGCTTCGTGCGGTGGCCGGCCGCGCCGTCGTTCTTCTCGCGAGCGCATGACGTAGAAGAGCGCGTAGTCGACGCCGACGGCCATCCCGATCAGCACGAGCACGGTGCGCACGCTGTCGTCGATCGGGATCGCCTGGCTGATCGGGCCGAGCAGCCCGAACGCCGCTGCGACTGCTGTGAGCGCGAGCAGCACCGGCACGCTGGCGGCGACGACCGCGCCGAATGCGAAGAGGAGAACGAACAAGGTGACCGGGACGGAGAGGATCTCTGCGCGCTGCAGATCGTCGTTGATCGAGCGGTCGCGGGCGTCGCTGGCGGTGATGTCGCCGGTCTCCTCGATCGTCACGCCGGGATGTTTGGGCGCTGCTGCGAGGATCGCGTTGCGCACCTCTTCCGCAGGGCCCGCCGGTGAGCGATGCGACCACGAGGGCCGAGTGTCTGTCGCGCGAGACGAGCTGCTTGTCTTGCAGCGGAGTCGTTGACTTGGACAGGCTGCGAGCCAAGGCGTCTGACGACGTCGGCGACGGTCGCGCGGAATGCCGGATCGTCGACCGTCAGACGTCGTGCTGTGCAGGTAGGCGATCTCGCGCGGGGGCGGCCAGAGGTTGTTCGCGTCCAGCATCTCGTAGCCGCGTGCGGACTCGCCGACGGCGCCGTTCTGGAGCGTCTCCGTCCCGGTTGCGACCATCGCCGCGACGGCGACTGCGACGAACGCGAGCCAGGCCACGATCGCGCGCCACGGGTGACGCGTGCTCCAACGCCCGATCGTCGCCACGGATCTCAGGCCATCGAGTGTAGGACTGTCCCCAGGCTTTGCCTAGCCGTCGCGATGCTTCAGCTCGGACTCCTTGCGTTGCGCCTCGTCCAGTGACAGCTCACCCGCGCAAACCTTCGCGTTGAGGTCGTTCTCGATCGAGTCGACCTCGGACGCGCGTGGGTACGGCTCGGGCCAGAGGTTCCGCGGGTCGGTCGGATGCCCGCCGAGCTCGAGGCTGATCAGGTGGTCCTCCTGGTAGTCGGAGAGCGAGCCGCCGACGCCGTATTCACGCATCTGTTTCCGTTTCAGATCATTCGTGTACGAGGTCGGCGGCCGGATCGTCTTCGTCCACCCGTGCACGCAGATGGTGGAGTCGATGTTCGCCTGCGTGACGTCGGGGTTGAGGACGCCGGGCGAGCGCACGATGTCGGCGGCGTACGGGCCTTTCGATGAGGAACCATGCGGAGAGACGATCGCGATGCCGAGTAGAAGCAGTGCAATCGCGACGAGTGCGGTGCGCGTCGACATCGTTCGAGGGTGCGGGCGGCGTTCTCGCACCGCAAGGTGTCCAGACGGGACATGGCCCAGCCGATGTCGTTGCTAGCTTCGACAACATGCTTACGACGGATCAGAAAGGTGCTGTCGCTGAGCTCGCGATCGCACGAGCGCCGCAGAGCTTGGCATCGGCGTCTGGGCTGCGTACACCGTCGAACGTTACGACTTGATCTTCGACCTGCGGCCACAACTCATTCGGGTGCAGTGCAAATGGGCGAGCCAGGCGCGGCGACGTCGTCGTCGTCCGTTGCTACTCGAACCGCAGAAATCGCGATGGACTACTCAGGACGCTCTATTCGCCGGATGAGATCGATGCGTTCGCCGCCTACTGCGCGGACACTGATCGTTGCTACTTCCTCCCGCTCGAAACCTTTGCAGGGCGAAGCTGCCATTCAGCTCCGTCTGGCGCCGACCAAGAACAATCAAGCGAGCGGGGGTGAACTGGGCCAAGGACTTCGAATTCGCCGCTACACTTAGGCGCCCACGGGGCCATAGCTCAGCTGGGAGAGCGTCCGCGCTGGCAGCCGGAAGGTCGCCGGTTCGAGCCCGGCTGGCTCCACTCTCTAGGCGGGTTCGCCGAGCGCGGCGACTTCCCGCCGTTCCGCCAGCCTCTGCAGCGCGCGAGCCTCGATCTGCCGAACCCGCTCGCGCGTCAGGCCCAGCGTCCGGCCGATCTCCTCGAGCGACTTCGGATCGGGGTCGCCGTTCATCCCGTAGCGGAGCTTGACGACGTCGCGTTCGCGCTCGGGCAGCGTCTCGACCGCGCTGCGGACGACGTCCTCGGCGAGGCTCACGTGGACCTCTTCGGACGGCTCGACGTCCTCGCCGGCGATTAGGTCACCGAAGCTGGCGTCCCCGGTGGCGCCGACCGGCTTGTCGAGGCTGGTGACGGCGCGTGCAGCCGCGCGGACTTCCTTCACGTGCTTGAGCGAGAGCTTCGCCAGTTCGGCGACCTCCTCGTCGGTCGGCTCTCGCTCGAGCTTGGCGGTCAACGTCCGCTCGGCGCGCGACATCTTCTGTTCGCGCTCGACGATGTGGACGGGGATGCGGATGGTGCGTGACTTGTTCGCCACGCCGCGTTGCACGGCCTGACGGATCCACCACGTCGCGTACGTCGAGAACTTGTAACCGCGGCGCCAGTCGAACTTCTCGACCGCCCGGATGAGCCCGATGATCCCTTCCTGGATCAGGTCGAGCAGCGAGATGCCGTGGCCCTGGTACTTCTTGGCGATCGAGACGACGAGGCGGAGGTTCGAGTTGATCATCAGGTCCTTCGCTTCTTTGTCGCCGTCCTCGATCAGCTTGGCCAGCTCCACTTCCTCGGCGGCGGTCAGCAGCTTGTAGCGGCCGGCCTCGTTGAGGAAGAGCTGGAGCGCGTCCGTGGTGGCGGTGGCGAGGTCGCCGTTCACGTACGTGCTGCCGACGGCGTCCGGTCGTGCGCAGTCGTCCGTGAGCGCGATGTTCCGTTCCTCGAGTTGCTCGAAGAAGCCGGTGGTCTGGTCCTCGTCGAGATCGGCTTCCTGCAGGAACTCGCTGACCGCGGAGAGGTTGAGGCAGCCGAGCTCCTCTCCCTGTTCCAGCATGGCTTGTAGGCGTTCGTCCACGACCATTTCGCGGCGTATTCCCCTTTTTGGCGGCTGGTCTAACTCGGGTTTAGCACTTCTGTTGCAAAGACGTTACCCAGACGTCGGAGTTAGCCGCGTACCGTTGGAGCGATCCCGACCAGGAGGAATCCCATGCGCCGACCAGGCATCCGGTCGCTCGCGGGGGGAGCGGCCGGGATCGTCGCAGGTGTCATCGGGGGAATCGCGCTCACCTCGGTCTCGGCAGCGAGCGGGCCAACGGCCGCCGTGCCTGACCTCGATGCCGTCCACGTTCCGCCTGTGCTCACCAGGGCGGGCGAGCCGGTCACGCTCCGGTACGCGATCGTTTGCGCCCCGAGGGACGACGGCGAGCCCTGCGACGGCTCCGGCTCGGTCTTCGTGCGCAGGGGTCAGAGCGGGCCGTTCGAGCAGCTGGCGCTGCGGCGCGGCGAAGACTCCCGCGACGGCCGCTACTTCGTCGACCTGCCGCGTGAGATCGCGTCGTGGCCGGCTGGCTTCTCCTACTACGCGACCCTCCGCGACGGCGGAAGCGGGGCGACGATCACTGTTCCGGCAGGTGGGGCCGCAGCGCCTCAGCGGAGTGTGCCGCTGCGTGATGCAACAGAGGTCGCCCTCGGTGCGCATGCTTTCGGCCGCGATCGCGCGGCGGACAAGCGAGTTGTCGCGGCCGCGTGGGGCAGCGAGGTCGGAGAGGCCGGCCTGGTGGGCTCCCGCGAGCTCGGTTTCGTCGGCCCATCCTCGTTCGACGTCGCTGCCGACGGCTCGGTCGTGGTGCTCGATCAGGTCAACGCACGTGTCCAGCGTTGGTCACGCGCGGGTCTGAAGGTGACGTCGCTCGAAGTCAGCGGCGGGCTGGCGGACTTCGCTCTCGAGCCCGGCGGAGCGATGGACGTCCTCGAGCCGCCGAGTCGCGTCAGTCCTGCGCCCGTTCTGCGGAGCTTCCGGGGTGACGGAACGTTGCTCTGGGCTCAACGGCTCTCCGATCGGACCTGGGCCAAGCTTGCGGTAGGGCAGGCAGGACCGGTCGTGCAGCAGCAGCCCTCGGAGCAATGGCTGCCCGTCGCCGAGCATGGCGTCGCCCTCGGCCGGGAGGCGCAAGCTGGACACGGCCGCCCAGGCCAGCCGTTCGCCAACGGGCGGGAGGTCGTGGTCGAGCGCGTCGGCTCGGCTGAGCTCCGGCTGGCCGAGCTCGTGGGCAACGCGGTCGTGCGCAGCTGGCGCATCACCAGCGCGACGCCGCTCGGCGAGGTGCAGCTCGCCGAGCCGCACGGAGATCGGCTCGTTGTCGTCACGAAGACGTACACGGACGATCGAAGCGAGTACGTGGTGCTCGTGCTCGGTCGCTCCGGAGTCGTGGACAGCTTCGCCGTCGAGTCGCGCGAGTGGGCCGAGTCCGCACCGCTGGCGCGTTTCCGGCTCGCCGGCTCGTCGTTGTATCGACTCGGTTCCACACCCGCGGGCCTGTTCGTCGACCGCTTCGACCTGGAGGTGCTCAGATGAAAGCGTTTCTCGTCGCGTTCGGTGTCGCCGTCGTGCTTGCGGGGGCGACGAGTGCCCAGGCGTATCACCGCTTCTGGGCGAACTGCAACTACGACGCTCCGACGTTCATGACGACGATGACGCGCGACGCCGCGCAGGACTACGCGAACGCCGCGCGGTACGAGGGGTATCAGTGGGGCGGAGGCTGCTGGAACTACGACGACTCCGACGCGTATCCATACGACGCGCCGGGCGATCCCTCGGCCCACGGCGAGGGCGGTGACTGCTCGGGGCTGACGTTCAAGACCTGGCGCGAGTCGACTGACGACTGGCGGGACGGCCGGTACTACTGGCGTGCCCTCCGCAACGTGCACGGCCCGTATACCGCCGGAGACTTCAGGAACGGTCTCGGCGCGCCGAACCACGTCGTCGCCAAGGCGACCGCAGGCGTGATGGACGCGTTCGCGAGCCCGACGCACATCGGCATGATCTTCACGCGCTCGCTCTGGGGCGGCGACCAGATCGTCGAAGCAAAGTGCGAAGCTTGCGGGACGAACATCTTCTACCGCACTTATCGCAGCGATCCGAGCTACGGCGGAGTGGCCAGGTGGGGCTGGACCGGCTGACCCTCGTCGCGCTTCTGCTCGCGGTTGTTGTGCTTTCCGGGTGCGACAGTGGCAGTCATCGACCCGAGCGGTTGCTCTACGGCCAGGCCGCACAGGAGTTCAGTCAGGTCCCGGGAAGCGTGATCGCGCTCGGCCGCGTTCTTGACGGTACGACACTCGGTGGCCGCTTCACGAGCTGCCGGCCGGCGGAGGCGGGGGTCCCCAACGACGCCGTGGTCGTGGAGCGGATCGGTGTCCTCGGCGAGAGCCTGACGTTCGCAGACGCCGACCACAAGACGCTGTACGGGTGTGACGGTGGCACCGATGCGGCAGGCGAGCGCAAGCCGCCGTGGTGTGGCAACCCGGCCGGGCGCCTTGTCGGCGGGAAGTTGCTCGACCCGCGCCTCGACGTCCTTTGCCGCGACCCGAAAGGCCGGCCGCTTGCCTACGCATGGGTCGAGCCGGCCGCGGGCGCGCGGTGGGTCGGCGTCGACCAGGACACGTACACCGAGATCTACGAAGTGCTCGCGGGGCTACCGGTGCGGATCGCATCCGCCCGCGGGGTGCAGCCGAGCCGAGCGCGTGCGACCTTCGAGGTGACGCAGTACGACAGGGACGGAAAGGAGCTGATCAAGGGAAAGCTCGAGGCCCAGGTTGCAGGCTGAATTCAGGGGTACACTCGAGCCATAGTGTGGGAGCTGATCTGGCTGATGGTGATCATGAAGATCCCCATCATTTACCTCTGCTGGGTCGTCTACTGGGCGATCAAGTCCGAGCCGCGACCCGAGCAACCGGCCGCGCTCGTGACGGCCTCTGACGGTTCGGATCCGCCGCCGTGGCGGCCCAAGCGCGCCCATCCGCGCAGGCCCGGCCCGCACGGTCGCCCCTCACGCGGATACGCCCGGACGCGTCGCGCTACGGTGCACACGTGAGCTCGACGCCCTACGGGCAGCGCCGTCCGGCCGAGACGGTGGCCGGCTTTCTCGCCGCCGCTGCGATCTTCGTCAGCCTCGCCGGCGTGGCCTACCGGCCGCTCCGGCTGATCCCGTTCGCGATCCTGCTCTCGCTGATCGCGGCCGGAATCGGCGGGCGCAGTGAGCGGCTTGCGACGTACGCGGTCGCGATCGGAGCCGCCTGCTTCGCGATCGGGCTGGCGGTGGCTGTGATCACCAGCCATCCCCTCTGGTAGCGCGCCCGTTGCTACAAAGGACGTAATGACTGACGTCGACGGCCTGAACGCAGGCTTCGCGCGTGACCTGCTCGAGGAGTACCTCGAGAACCCGGACGCGGTCCCGAGCGAGTGGCGCCAGCTGTTCGAGAGTGGCGACAGCGACATCGTCGCAACCCATCCCGGTCTCGCCCGCCTGTTGGAGGCGGCCGGGAACGGACACCCGGCTCCGCCGCTCCGGCGCCGACGCCGACGCCTGCTGCCGCACCCGCAGCAACGCCACCCGAGCCGGTGCCCGTCTCGGACGAGCTGCTGGGTGCCGTCGCCGCGGCGATGGCTCTCG
This sequence comes from uncultured Actinomycetes bacterium, assembly GCA_963779965.1. Classification (GTDB taxonomy): domain Bacteria; phylum Actinomycetota; class Thermoleophilia; order Gaiellales; family Gaiellaceae; genus 3-1-20CM-4-69-9. The sequence goes on from CAWAAP010000008.1 coordinate 42,598, forward strand.
TCAAGGCTCACCGCATGCACGGCCATCTCGCTGCGCATCTCGATCCACTCGGATCGGAGCCACCCGGAGACCCCGCGCTCGAGCCCGAGCGGCTGATTCCGAAGCTGACGCCGGAGCTTCAGGCGCGCGTGCCCGCCGCCGTCCTGCGCATGTACGTCACAGGAGACACGCTTGCCGACGCCCTGCCGCGCCTGAGCGCCACGTACACGGGAACGATCGCGTACGAGATCGAGCACATCGCCGACCACGAGAAGCGCGTGTGGCTGCGGCAGGCGATCGAGTCCGGCAAGTACCGCTCGCAACTGTCGGCAGAGGAGAAGAAGGACCTGCTCGCGCGGCTGTCCCGGGTCGAGGCGTTCGAGCAGTACCTGCGTCGTGCGTTCCTCGGACAAAAGCAGTTTTCGATCGAGGGCCTCGACGTGATGGTGCCGATGCTCGACGAGGCAATCGAGCTTGCTGCGGAGAACGGCGCGCACGAGGTCGTGATCGGGATGGCTCACCGTGGCCGACTCAACGTTCTCGCGCACACACTTGGGCTTGGCTACGACTCGATCCTCCGCGAATTCGAGGGCGAGCGCACGATCGAGGCGGTCGTCGTCACCGACGAGGGCGGAACCGGCGACGTGAAGTACCACCTGGGTGCGGAGGGGACGCGCTCGACTCCCGCCGGGGAGATCACCGTCACCCTCGCTGCAAACCCTAGTCATCTCGAAGCGGTCGACCCTGTAGTCGAGGGACGTGCGCGCGCGGAGCAGACCGATCGCTCGACGCGCCACGGCATGCACGACCCGAGCGTCGCGATGCCGGTGCTGATCCACGGAGATGCCTCCTTCCCCGGACAGGGGGAAGTCGCCGAGACGTTGAACCTTGCTGCGCTCGAGGGCTACTCGACGGGCGGGACGCTGCACCTGATCGCGAACAACCAGGTCGGCTTCACGACCGATCCCAGCGAAGGACGCTCGACGCGCTATTCCAGCGACCTCGCCAAAGGCTTCGACGTCCCGATCATCCATGTCAATGCGGATGACCCGGAGGCGGCGATGTCCGTGGTCCGCCTCGCGCTGGCGTTCCGTCGCCGCTTCGAGAGTGACGTCGTCATCGACCTCGTGGGTTACCGCCGTCACGGTCACAACGAGCAGGACGAGGCGGCGTACACGCAACCTCTCATGACGGAGCAGATCGCAGAGCACCCGACCGTCAGGGAGCAATTCGCGCAGCGGCTTGTCGACGAAGGAGTCGTCACCGAGGAAGAGTCCGATGAGTTGTTCGCGCAGGTCACCGCGGAGTTGAAACAAGCGCACGAAGCACTGAGAGCGACGTTCGGCGTGCCGCATCCGGCCGAGGGGAAGATCCCGTTCTCGAGCGGCGACGGTGTCGTCACGGCCGTTGCGGCCGACCGGTTGCGCGAGCTCAACGACGAGTTGCTGCGTGTGCCCGACGGCTTCATGGGCCACCCGAAGCTGATGGCACAGCTCCAGCGCCGCCTGAAGACGATCGAGGAAGGCGGCATCGACTGGGGCCAGGCCGAGGCCCTCGCCTTCGGATCACTCCTCGTCGAGGGAATCCCGATCAGGCTCACGGGCCAGGACACCGAGCGCGGCACGTTCTCGCACCGACACGCAGTTCTTCACGACGTCCAGACCGGCGAGACGTTCACGCCGCTGCAGAACCTCGACGATGCGACCGCGTCGTTCGAGATCTACAACTCGCCGCTCTCGGAGTACGCCTGTCTCGGGTTCGAATACGGGTACTCCATTGCCGCGCCGGAAGCGCTCGTGCTCTGGGAGGCGCAGTTCGGCGACTTCATCAACGGCGCGCAGATAGTGATCGACCAGTTCATCGTCGCCGGGCTGGCGAAATGGCGAGAGACGACTCGCCTGACGCTGCTGCTACCCCACGGGTACGAAGGGAACGGCCCTGAGCATTCGAGCGCACGGCTGGAACGGTTCCTCCAGCTCGCCGCGCAGGAGAACATCCGGGTCGCCAACCCGTCGACATCGGGACAGCACTTCCATCTCCTCCGACGCCAGGCGTTGGACGCCGCCGGCCGCCCGCTCGTCGTGATGACGCCCAAAGGCCTCTTGCGGCTGAAGCAGGCGTCCTCGACACTCGCCGATCTGGCGGAAGGCTCGTTCCAGCAGGTGATCGACGATCCGAATGCAAAGCACGAGGACGTGACGCGCCTCGTCCTGTGCTCGGGAAAGGTCTACTACGACATCGCCGGGCACGAGGCGCGCGCAGGGGCAACGCAGGTTGCCGTGGCGAGGCTCGAGCAGCTCTATCCGTTCCCCGTCGATGCTTACGCGGAGCTCATTAGCGGTTACCCGAACCTGCGCGAAGTCGTGTGGTCGCAGGAGGAGCCGCAGAACATGGGTGCCTGGCGCACGATCCGGCATCGGCTCGAGGCGCCGTTGAAAGAAACGGGGATCCCGCTCACCTACGCCGGCAGGCCCTGGCGGGCGAGCCCCAGCGAGGGGTATCCGACTGCGCACCTGCGCGAGCAGGACCGCATCGTCCGCGCTGCTCTCGGAACGGCCTAGAGCTTCTTCGCGCGGCGCGTTCGCGCCTCCGCGCTTGCCTTCAAGACCTTCGAGGCAACCTTCGGCCCATACTTGCGGGCCACGTTCAGGACTTGCTTTCGCTGCCTCGGGGGCAAGCGGAGCCAGATATCCCACGCTGTGAGCGCGAGTCCAACGGGGCCGAGACGTCTGCCAAGGCGCGGTCGCACGAGGCTATCCTCGCATAGGGCTAGCCGTTGCGCCCTTTGTCGCCGCTCTTGCCTTTGTCCTTGTCTTTGCCCTTGTCGTTGCCGTTGCCGTTGCCGTTGCCGTTGCCGTGGTCTTTCTCAGCCTCGGTCGCCGTGGGCTCACTCGCAGGCACGGGCGTCGTAGTCGCTCCGGATGGCTGGGAGACTTCTGTGGGCTTGACTTTGTGCTTCTTGTGGTGCTTTTTCTTTCCCTTGCCCTTGCTGTCGGGGGTGGCGGCGGGTTGGCTCGGGGAAGGGGAGACCGCCGCCTGAGGCGCCGTGGAGGCCAGTTCGCGAGCGGGCGGAGTCGGGGGAGCAGGGGTCGGCTTCGGTGCCGGCTTCGGCGTTCGCTCCGACCGGCCTGCCCTTGTGGAGTGGCGACTCGATGCCTGAGTGCTGCCGCTAGTGGCTGAGCCGGATCGACCCGCCTCCAGGAGGCCGGCCGGCGTGATTGCCTGTGTCTCCTCGAGCCGCCCACCGCGGGCCGAGCGCGACGGCGCGGACGCGACGACGTGCACGGAGCGCTGAAGGAATGACGGCGGGGCTGTCAGCGACCGGCCGGCGTTGTGCGCCGTGGCGAAGATCGCGGGCATCGCAAGTGCGAAACCGATGGCTCCCGTCATCAGCGCGGCGGCTAGGACGCGCGCGCATGTTTCCCTCATGTTTGTCCCCTACGTTGTCGATATCTCTTCCAGGTATCGGCACGTGGGGGGTATAGCTTGAAGGGAAGTCTTGGGTAGTTTCAAAGTCAAGCTCGTCGCCTACTTCCTGCTGCTGTCCTTGCTTCCCCTGGCGGCAGCCTTCTGGGGCTTTTCGACCGTCGCCGCGCAGAGCGAGGGCCGGCGGGTCGACGCGCGCCTGCAGGCCGGGCTTCGGGCGACGCTGGCCGCCTACCAGGAGGCGCTCGGCTCGGCTGATGAGGCCGCCGGGAGGCTCGCCCGCGAACCTTCCTTCCAGCGGGCGCTTCTCGCCCGCGATCGTGCGTCGCTCGAAAGCATGCTGAAGGACAAGCCCGAGCTAGCCGTCGAGGCGCCTGGCGGATTCCGCGTCGGCAAGCGCCACCCGACTGCGGCGACGCGGCAAGTAGCCGTCGTCGGGCCTGGAGGCGCCAGCGGCGTGGTGATCGCTTCCGTTCCGCTCGACCAGGCCCTCGTCAACCGCCTGGAGACTCGCTCCGGGCTCGAGACGTCGGACCACGTTCTCCTCGTGGAGGATGGCCAGATCGTGGCCGGGCCGCACGGCGTTGGCTGGCCGCGTCGATCTCCGCTCCGGCAAGACCGGAACGGTTTCCCTCGGCGGAACGAAGTACCGGGCCTTGGCTGCGGGCACGATCAAAGAACGGCCCAGGACGACGCTCGGCGTGATCAGCCCCCAGTCACTCATCGACGCTGCGAACCGGAAGGCGACGAATCAACTTCTCATCGGCCTCATCGCCGCGCTCGTATTCGTCGCTGCGGTGGCCTACGTCGAAGGCCGCTCGATCGTGCGCACGATTCGGCGTCTTGTGGACGCTGCTCACGCAATCGCACGTGGAGACCTGAAGCAACGCGTGCCTGTTCAGGGCCGAGACGAGTTCGCGCTGCTCGGCCGAACGTTCAACCAGATGGCTTTCCAGCTTCAGACGCGTCTCGACGAGCTCGAGGCAGAGCGCGGGCGTCTGCGCGACGTCACCTCGCGTTTCGGCGAGGCGCTCGGGGCGACGCACGACGCCGAGCAGCTGATGCGCCTGGTCGTCGAAGCTGCAATCGAGGCAACCAGCGCCGCCGGGGGAGTGCTGGTCGGGACGAGCGGCTCGCTCGTCACGGCCGGCCATCCCGACAAAGGCTCGGAACGCCTCGAGGTGCCTCTGCTGGCCGGCTCGATCAACTTCGGCTCGTTGATCCTCTTCGGCGACGACTTCAGCGAGGAGGACCGCATCACGGCCATCTCGCTCGCCTCGCATGCAGTCGTGGCACTCGACAACGCGCGCCTGCATCGGATCGTGGAGCGGCAGGCACTGATCGACGGCCTCACGGGTCTCGCCAACCGCCGCCAGTGCGAAGAGACCCTGGCCGACGAGCTCGCCCGCGTCGAGCGGTTTGGCGGCTCGCTCGCGGTCGTGGTCGCAGACCTCGACTGGTTCAAGGACGTCAACGACCGCCACGGCCACCCCGCGGGCGACAGCGTCCTGAGCGACTTCGCCGCGCTCCTCCAGGAAACGGTCCGGGACGTCGACCTCGCTGGACGGTGGGGTGGGGAGGAGTTCGTTCTGATCTTGCCCGGGACCGATCTCGCCGGCGGCGCCCAGGTGGCCGAGCGGATCCGGGTGGCGCTGGCCGGCCGGGTCGTTCTGGCCGTGGACCGGACTCCGATCACCGTCACAGCCAGCTTCGGAGTCGCCGCGATACCTCCGGACAAGACAGCCTCGGAGCTCTTCGCAGCGGCCGATGCCGCCATGTATCAGGCGAAGCGAGCCGGCAAGAATCGAGTCGAGATGGCGCCCCAGCCGGTCTCGCACTCCTGATCGCACTCGGCCGATTCCAGCAGTTTCCGTGGGGAAAGTCCCGCTGAAGGGCTACAATCTCGCACGCAGGGACAACTCAGCCCCCAACCCAGGAGCCTCTATGCAAGTTGAGACGCCGTCGATTTTCGCCAAGGTCATTCAGGACCATCTCGAGCTGAAGGAGCGAAACGCCAGGCTCGAGGAGTCGATGCCGATCGGTCATTACAAGGCCGCGGATCCGTTCGACAATCACCCACTTTTCAAGACCGAGGAGCAGGCACGCCTCGAAGAGACCATGGACGGTGAGGACGCGGCCGTCGGTTCCGAGTCGCCTGTGCTCGCGTGGCCCGGCGAGGAGACCGTAGAGCAAGCCGCCGGCCCGGAGCCCGAAGAAGGCCTCTGGGGCCGCAGCCGCGACTTCGACTGGGGCGACTAACGATTCGCGGGTGCGGTCCCGCGTCGTAGGGTAGGTCCTTCGGACCACGACGACCGGAGGCTGAGAATGAAGCGACTTCTGCTGGGATTCGGGCTCGCGGCGGGTCTCGCCTATGCCGTGCGCGAATGGTTCGGGGCGCCTCTGCCGCCGCACCCGAGCTGGGACGAGACCGACAACGATCCGGAGGATCTGAGCCAAGACCTCGCGCAGCGCGCACGCGAAGCCGAGGGAGCGCAGGCCGCCGAGGAAGAAGCGCCGGCCTAAAGCAGACCAGCGGCGAACCGCAGGTCGCCGACGAAGGCAGCGAACTCTGCCTCGCGGCGATCAGGCTCGCCGCGGAGGATGGCTGAAGGGTGGATGGTCGCCGTAACGGCCTCTGCTAGGTCCGACTCGATCAGTTTTCGCCTGTTCTGGGTCACGCGGAACTGCCGACCGAGCAGTGACTGGGCCGCGGTTGCGCCGAGCAGGACAAGCACGCGGGGCTGAACGACGCCTAGCTCGGCCTCCAGCCACGGACGACAGGCCGTGGTCTCCGCCCACGTCGGCTTCTGGTGGATACGGCGTTTGCCGCGAGCCTCCCACTTGAAGTGCTTCACGGCGTTCGTCAAGTAGGCGTCCGAGCGATCGATCCCGGCCTCCGCGAGCGCCTTGTCCAGCAGCCGCCCGGCCGGGCCAACGAAGGGCTTCCCTGCCTTGTCCTCCTGGTCCCCGGGCTGTTCTCCGACGAGCATGACCGGCGCGGACTCCGGGCCTTCTCCGAAGACGGTCTGGGTGCCGAGCTGCCACAGGTGGCAGGCCTTGCAGCCGGCCGCCGCTTCTCGGAGCGCCGGCAGAGCGATCTCCTGGGGGAGGAATGCCGCAGCTGAATTGTCCGGCTCAGCCCTGGCCATGGCTCTTCTATGACCGTTCGACGACGAGAGGAACCCCTCAAGAGGGGGATACCAGACGGTTTGGCCCCAGCTTTGCTTTGTGTCGGTTCTGAAAAAGGGGGCTTCACTGCGGTCGTACAACCGAATCGAGCTTTGTCCGTGAGCGATCACGCACTCCCGTTGCGCCTGGTCGAGGAGGACGCGCACTCCGACACGTCCCAGGGGACCGCGCGCGTCGAGTCCTATCGTCGCCTGGCGGACGTGTTCCACCACGTGCTCGCCGAGCAGAGCCTGGACGCTCTGCTGGACAGGATCGCGGATGCCCTTGCTGAGCTCGTCCCGCACGATTCGCTCACCATCTACGAGGCCGACGAGCCGCGTCGGCTGCTGATCCCGGTCTGGGCGCGGGACAAGTGGGCGGACAAGATCCTGGCCGACACCTGCGCCTTCGGGCAAGGCTTGACAGGCTGGGGCGTCGAGCATCGCGAATCGGTGCGAGTCAACAAGGCGCACCTCGACCCGCGCGTCATGACGGTTGCAGGCACACCCGAAGACGAGCCCGAGGCGCTGATCACGATCCCGTTGATCGCGCGCGACTCGATCAAGGGCGCGCTGAACATCTACCGCCTCGGAGAGGACGCGTCGTTTGGCGACGACGAGTTCGAGCTCGCCAAGCGATTCGGCGATGCCGCTGCGCTCGCGTTGGACAACGCCCAGATCCGCGCCCGGCTCGAGCACCAGGCGCAGACCGATCCGCTCACCGGGCTCTTCAACCACCGCGCATTCCACGAGCGCCTGCGCCAGGCGCTTGCGGACGCCAGCCGGTCGCACCATGCGGTCTCGCTCCTGATGCTCGACATCGATGACTTCAAGCGCGTCAACGACGTTTACGGGCACGGTGCCGGCGACGAAATCCTTCGCAGCCTCGCCGACACGTTGAAGGACGCCGTGCGTACATCGGACGTCGTCTACCGCCTTGGCGGCGAGGAGTTCGCGATCGTGATCGCGTCACGGTCGGCGCAGAATGCCGAGCGGTTGGCCCACCGGCTGGTCGAGCGTGTCGAGGCGACCGAGTTCGTCCCGGCCGGCCGCGTCACGATCTCGGTCGGGCTCGCGCGCGGTCCCGAGCACGCGATGAACCCGCGCGAGCTGATCGCCTGCGCGGAGGCCGCGATGATGACCGCCAAGGCACGCGGCAAGAACCAGATCGTCCTCTACGACGACGCCGAGCTCGAGCGTCCCGAAGGCGAAGAGTTTCCGTCCACACGCGATGTGCGATCAGTCGCCCACATGAAGATGCTGCAGAGCCTCGGGGGCAAGCTCAACCGCCTCAACGACGTGCGGCAGATCGGCAACGTGATCGCGACGGAGCTGCGCTCGCTGATCGATTACCACAACTGCCGTGTTTCCGTCGTCGAGGGAGACGATGTGATTCCGATTGCATTCGTCGGCCAATTCACGTCCGAGACCCAGGAGCCGCTCGAGATCCTTGCCTGCAAGGTCGGCCAGGGCATCACCGGCCGGGTCGCCGAAACCGGCGAGTCGCTGCTGATCGGCGACGCCGCGAACTGCGAGTTCGCGCGCGTGCTTCCCGGGACGGACGCCATCGACGAATCCCAGGTCGTGGTGCCGTTGACATACGGGACGCGCGTGGTCGGGATCATCGTGATCTCCAAGCTGGGGTTGAACCAGTTCGACGAGGACGACGTCAGGCTGCTGGAGGTGCTTGCCGGCCATGCCGCGGTCGCGCTCGAGAACGCCGGCCTCTACGAGGCCGCCCGCCGCGAGGCCGAGCGCGCAACTGCACTCCTCGAGTTCAGTCGTCAGCTCTCGACCGCCGAGGGCATGGACGAGGTCGTCGGACGCATTGTGGAGCGCTCTGCCCGAACGCTCGGCTCGCCGCGTGCGTCGGTGTGGCTCCAGGAAACCGCAGGTGAAGAGCTCAGGGTCCGCGCAACCCACGGTTACACGGATCTCGACCGTGAACGCCTCTCCCGGATGCACTTCGACAACGAGTCTGCGGAACACTTCTTCGCCGGGAACGAGCCGTTCGTCGTCACTGACGAGCAGCGCGCCACGATCAACGGCGTCAACGAAGTCGACGCGCGGAGCCGGTTCGCAGTTGCCCCGCTGACGCTCGACGGTGGACGACTCGGCTGCATCGCGGTGGCCGCACCTGAAGACGGCGAGTTCAGCGAGCGGCACCTGCGCCTACTCGCGGGCGTCGCGCACCAGGCCAAGCTCGCGCTCACGAATGCAGGCAACTTCCAGAGCCTCGAGAAGACCTTCCTCTCGACGGTGGAGGCGCTCGCCAACGCGCTCGAAGCGAACGACGAGTACACCTCCTCACACGCCCGCTGGATTACGGACCTGGCACTGAAGGTCGGCGAGGGGCTCGGCCTCGAAACGCGCTCGCTCAAGCAGTTGGAGCTCGGTGCGCTGTTCCACGACATCGGGAAGATCGGCATTCCCGAGGCGATCCTGTCGAAGCCGGGCCCGTTGACGGCGGAGGAGCGCAAGGTCGTCGAGAAGCATCCCGAGCTGGGCGAGCGGATCATCGCGCCAATCGACCGGCTCGAAGAAGTCCGGCCGATCGTCCGGCACTGCCACGAGCGCTATGACGGCACCGGCTATCCCGATCGCAAGCTCGGCGAGGACATTCCGATCGAGTCGCGGATCATCCTGGTCTGCGACGCATACCACGCGATGACCACCGATCGGCCTTACCGCAAGCGGCTCCCGAAGGAGGAGGCGCTACGTCGACTCGACGAAGGCGCCGGGACGCAGTTCGACCCTGCGGTGGTCGAGGTCTGCAAGCGGGTTCTCGCCGAGTACTTCTAGTTCAGGGGGCTTACCTCGACCGGCCGCCCGTGAAGGCGTCCAGCCCCTCGGTGAAGCTGACGTACGGGACCGCGGGCAACGCCGCCTCTCGTTCTCGCAGGCGCGCTTCGTCCTCCAGCGCCCGCTCGCGTCTTCGAATGCTCTCCTGCTGCGCGGCGAGGCCGGCTTGAACGCGTAGGAGCTCAGCCTCGCGAGTGAGCAGCGTTGCCTCTCGCGCGGCGAGCTGCGATTCGAGGAGTGCGAGCTTGCGCTCACTCTCCACGGTCGATCGCTGCTCGACGGCCGCGGCCTGGTGTTCCCGGGCGGCAAGCTGCCGTTCCCGTTCGTCGACCGCCTTCGCTCGTTCCTCGAGCTCGATCGCCAGCTCTGCGAACTCCCGGCCCCGCTCGTCGGCGCTGAGCGCCTGGTCGGAACGGACTGCGTCGGTGCGTGACTCCAGCTCGCGGGCTTCGAGCGAGAGGCGGCGGCGTTCGGCCTTTAGCTCCTGTTCGGCCGCCTGCAGGGCGGCGGTGCGCGCGACGAGCTCGTCTGTCGTCCGGGAGACCTCGGTGCGCGAAGCTTCGAGTAGTCGTTCCTGCTCTTCGAGCTCGGTCCGCCGTGCTGCAAATGCGGCTTCGCTTTCGCGGAGTCGCGCGTAGGAGTTCTCGAGCTCGTGCTTGCGGCGGTCGACTGAAGACTTCAACTCTGCGACCTCTTGCGCACGACCGGTCAGCGCAGTCTCGGCTTCCTCGACCTCGAGCTCGCGCGCGCGCAGCGCGGTTTCGCGTTCCGCGACCGCACGTTCCCGCGGGACGAGCGCGTCGAGCCGCTGCTGAGCCTCCGTCTCGCGTCGCGCGAGCAACTCTTCCGCGTAAGCGTGATCCGTCTCCGGTGGGCGCTCGGACCGGCGTAGGCGCAGACGCCTTCCCTCGTGACCGCGCGCGTCGAGCTCGTCCAGTTCCCGGATGCGCCGCTCGACCTCGAGCTCTCGGCGCGCGACGTCGGCCGCCCGCTCGCGCAGTGCCCGCTTCAGGTCGTCGACCTGGACGAGAGCCTCAACCTGCTGGCGCTCGCGCGCTTCGGCAAGGTGCCGCGCCAGGCGCAGCACCTGGTCGCGATCGGCGTCCTGCTCAGGCTGCTGCCAGGCTGCCTCCCAGCCGCCCGATTCCCACGAGTCCCCCCGACCCTCCATCTTCTAGAGCGTAGCGTGCTTCACGGCTCTTTTGTTCCCTCCGAGCAGGGGAAACCGACTAGCCCTTGACTTGGATGCGCCGCGACGCGGTCGTGGCGGATCCGGATCGCGTAGTCGCCGCCGCCGAGCGGCTGGAGCACGTAGCCCTCGGCGGTCGAGGTCCTGCGCGCTCCGCGAGGGCCGCGCCGGCTGTCACGCTGCGAGGCCGGAACCGCAACCGAAGCACCTCTGTGCTGTCGAGCGTCGAATGTCCTGTAGGCGACGGCACCCCGCGAGTACGCGACCGACTGAACCACCGAGCTGGAGCCGAGGAGATGGTTCTGTCGCTTGGGCGCCAGCTCAGGCATGGCTGCCATTGCCCAGTTGAAGCTGCGCAGATAGTCGCCGTAGCCGTCGCTGAACCAGAACGTGTTCCCCGGACGCTGCCCACAGCAGGAGATGCGTCCGTTGCCGGCCTCGAAGTAGGTGGCATAGCTCAACGAACGCACTGCCTGTTCGCGGGCGCGTTCGTCGCCGGTGCGCGCGTAGAGGAGTGCGTTCGCCGCCGCCCAGCGCGAGGTCGTGCTGCCGAGGCCGACGCGCGAGCAGCAACCGGGCTTCCCCGGAGCCCGCTGCTCGTCGATTCCCCACGCGCCGGCAAAAGGACCTCGCCCGTGGGAGGTGCGGACCCAACGCAGGAGAGCTGTCGCGTGCTCGGCCCACTGCGGATCGACGGCTGCCGGCGACTCCTGGCTGAGGAGATATTGAGCCGTCAAGGTGGGCGCTGCCTGGTTGATGGAGCGCGGGTTGTTCGGGACGTCCTCGTAGAACCCGGCCCACCGGTTCCACGCCGGACTGTCCGGATTGAGCTGGTGCTTCAACAACCAGGACCAGGCAAGGTCGCGTGCGCGTGTGTACGCGGCCGTGTTTCCGGCGCGGATCTCGATCAGCTCGTCGAGCAGCCGGACGGGCCCGACGACGAGCCCACCGAACTGTGCGCCGTCCAGCACGGCGCCCGTGCGCGCATTGACGCGGAAAGGCCACGGCGTGTGCGTCGCGTCCCCAGGTCGCACGTGGCGCGCAAGTGCATCGCCGGTCGCGACCGCAGCACGCAGGAAGCGACGCTCCCCCGTGAGCTCATAGAAGAGGAGGTAACCGAGACCGAGCATCCCGACCTTGTCCGTCTCGATGCCGCCGTAGAAACGCCGGGGCAGGCCGGCCAGGCAGCGGCCGTATCTACGCTCACCTGCACAGCTTGTCGCGAAGGGAACCCGTGGCCATGCCCAACCCGCAGGCGACGTGCCGTGCGCGAGCTGGTAGTCCAGCATCTCGCGGACCGCCCGCACCGCACGGCGGTCACCCGAGTACGGGTACCACGACACGAGCGAGTCGACGAACGTCGCGTTGAGGAACGCAGGGTTGTGTTGCCAGTAGAGGCCACGAAGCGTCTCGCCGTCGAAGACCGCATAGTTGAGATAGACCTTCGCGCCCGTGCGCGGATCGCGCGGAACCTGCTGCTCGATGAACCTCCAGCCGAGGCGCAGCACTCTGTCGTAGCCGAGCCCTGCCTGCGGTCGATACCAGGGCAGTAGCCGTCCCTGCGAGTCGCGCACGGCGCGATGCCAGGGCAGTAGCTCGTGCACGAGGCCCGGCTTCGCAGCCCGCACCGAGTCAGGCTTGCGAGTGGCCAGCAGGCCGAACTTCTTCAACGAGGGAATGAGCATGAAGTACGGCCGCATGTCCGCGGAGTGAGGCCACGAGCCCACGACGGTGTGGAGCGGTGCGTCGGGATTCAGCCGCCGCAACCTCCGGGCGAGCGGCGCGGACTGGTCGGCTGATCTGACCACCCGGTCGGTCCTGCTCCACCAGAGCTGCAGAGGGACTCCCGACTTCGCGAGCGAGCGCGCGTAGGCGATCGGGCTGCGGCGCGCATACGCACGTGGAGCGCTACGCGGCGTACCGCCGATCTCGTCCCGTGCGAGCCTGCGCAATCCCAGGCCGAGTGGGTCTCCCCATTTTCTGAGACAGCCGCGGTTACACGGGAGCCGAGCGAAATCGCGGTAGCGCTGGGCCATGTCGGTCACGGGGTCGAACGCAGCCGCGCCGGCGAGGAGCTTCGGATGGCGTGCGGCGAGCAGCAAGGTCTCCTGGCCGCCCATGCTCGTGCCGAACGCATAGATGCGCTTCGGTTCGATTCGTAGCCACGGAATCGCCCGGCGAACGATCTCCGGCATCCGGGCGAGGTCGTCGATCTGCCCGGCGTAACCCCAGGAGAAGCGCCTGAATCGACGGCCCTGCCCCTCCGGATTCACGACTGCGAACGGACCGAGCGTCGGTAGGTTGCCCCAGCGATCGACGTTCTTCTCCGCCGAGACCCCGCGTCCATGCGGCGAGATGATGAGCGGCAGGGGCGGATTGTTGCCCGGTCCGTACCAGTCCGGGAGCACGACGTACGCCGCTCGGCGGTAACCGTCGTGAGTCTTGTAGTGGATCGTCACCACCTTCACCAGGACCTGGTCCCAGGACGCGCTGCCGGCGGACGGCCCGAGCAGACCAAGTCCGGCGCAGACAGCGAGCGCGGCGACATAGACAGGCAGACCCCTTCGACCCATCCGCAGAATGATTTCACAGCCCTCGGGTACCGCAGCTGTTCGGTGAGGGGATGCTTAGGCTGGCGCGGGTGCGTCGGCGGCAGCCGCCTGGCTGCGGGACTTCCGCTTCGCCGTTGCCGTGACGACGCGGTTCTTGCCTGTCCTCTTTGCTTCGTAGAGCGCGGCGTCGGCCGCCGCGACGAGCTCTTCTACGCCGGCCTGCGCCGGGAAGCAAGCTGCGCCAAAGCTGGCAGTCACCTGGAAGGGGCTTCCGTCCGGCGTCGTGACGAGCAGCTCCTCGAGGTTCCTGCGGATCTTTTCCGACAGCGCGCGTGCTCCGCTCAGATTCGTTCCGGGTAGCACGATCGCGAATTCCTCGCCGCCGTAACGGCCCGGGAGGTCCAGCTCGCGAACCGCCTCGGCGAAGGTTCGACCCACGCGTCGCAGAACGTCGTCGCCGGTCTGGTGGCCGTAGCTGTCGTTGATCGACTTGAAGTCGTCGATGTCGGCGATCACGAACGCGACGTTCGTGCCGAGTCGCCGGGCGTGGTCGACCTCGACGTCGAGGCGCTCGTCGAGCGCGCGACGGTTGGCGAGATTCGTCAAGTCGTCGGTCTGCGCTTGGCGGGTCAGGCGTGCGAGATCGGCAAAGACGCGGGCAACCGGGCGAGCGAGACGCGTCGCAAGCGCAGCCGCAAGGGCCAGAGTGATTGCCGCGACGAAGAGCAGACGCCTTCTGTACGCATCCACCCGAGCCTCGACGGCCGAGACCGGCTCAACTGCGACGAGTGAGGCATTTCCGGCCACGAGCTTCGTGGCCGTTGAGAAGAACGGCACCGTTGCGAGCTGGATTCGGTGATCCCGGACGTCGACGTGTGTGCCGGCCGGGCCTCCCGCGATCACACGACCGTGCCGGACGAGTAGTAGCGCGGCGTGCTTCGGCATCGGCGTCGCGCTCTGCAATACAGCGAGCAGCGATCGATCCATGGGGACGGCCATGGTCACCCGTGCGACGACGTGATTCTGCCGTGCAAGAGTTGCCGTCGCGGCGACTCGCGGTTCCTGGGGAATCTTTCCGAACGCGCGACCTCGGAGCACGATGCGGGCGTCGTGTGCAAGAGCGAACGAACGGATTCGCGCGTCGTTCTTTTGCAGGACGGCTTGCTGGAGTGACGACGAGGCGGCCAGTTCGCTGACCCGGGTGCGGAGGTTGGCTTGCATGGTCGAGAACGTCGAGGCGGCGACGCGTGCCGTGCTCCCAAGCTCGGTCGTGGCCTCGTGCCGGTTCGAATGCCTGGCGCTCAGGTCAAGCGTGAAGACGATTCCGGCAATGAGGGCCGCGAAGATCAGGAAGACGACGAGCGCAGCCCGGGTGACGGCCATCCGGCCGTAACGAGAACGAAAGCGGCCTTCCATCTAATGCCCCTTGTTCGGGCCCTTCGGGGCTCCGTTCCCGTTGCCGTTGCCGCCTGCGTTGGCGCCGCCGGCGTTGGGGTTGTTGCCGCCCGCGTTGGGGTTGTTCCCGCCCGCGTTGCCGTTGCCGTTGCCGCCTGCGTTGGCGCCGCCGGCGTTGGGGTTGTTGCCGCCCGCGTTGGGGTTGTTGCCGCCGGCGTTGCCATTCCCGTTGCCGTTGCCGCCTGCGTTGGCGCCGCCGGCGTTGGGGTTGTTGCCGCCGGCGTTGGGTTGTTGCCGCCGGCGTTGCCATTCCCGTTGCCGTTGCCGCCTGCGTTGGCGCCGCCGGCGTTGGGGTTGTTGCCGCCCGCGTTCGGGTTGTTCCCGCCGGCGTTGCCATTCCCGTTGCCGTTGCCGCCTGCGTTGGCGCCACCGGCGTTGGGGTTGTTGCCGCCCGCGTTGCTGCTTCCGTTGCCGTTCCCATTCCCGTTGCCGTTTCCGTTCGCGGGACTGGTGCCCGGGTCAGGCGGCGTGGTCGAGTCCGGGGAGCTTCCGTCGCTGGGCGGGGTATCGCCGGCCACCGGCGAGCCATCGGGATCCGCGGGCGGAGGCGGATCAACGGGGAGCGTGGGAGTTGCAGGCTGCTGGGGCTTCGGGTCTGGCTGTCGTGGGGGCGGCGGCGAGGAAGGCGTAGGCCGCGGGGCAGGCGGCGCAGGCGGAGCGGGGGCCGGCCCAGATGCCGAAGCCAGATGGGTGCTCTCGATGACGCGGGGACCGTCGTCACGGGAGCGGCAGCTGCAGGCGGCGGGGACGGGAGCGCGACGACCATCGATCCGTTCGACGACGCCTCGCTATCCGGTTTTTGGTGGCCAGGTCCTTGCCGAGTGGGTCGGGCGCCGGCAGCAAGAGGGAGAGAAGCCGAGCCTGCCGGCCGGCAGTCCCCAGCGAAGGCCCGAACGTGCGGCTGTCCTGAACGCCGAGGACCGCGCTGCTCAGAGAGATCGCGACGTTGCTGTTCTGGCCACCGCCCACACCTGGGAGCAGAGGCAGTCCCGGCAGGGCCAGGCCGATCCACAGCACGCTCGCGAACGTCGCCGTCGCGGCCAGGCCCGCCGACTCGAAACGTCGACAGGAGCCTTGAAGCCCTCCAGGGCTGTGTGGGTGTGTGCCGCCTATTCTTCATGTCCGCAAACCGCAGTACTCGAACCGCCGGTACTCCAACCGCCGGTACTCGCTCAAACATCGGCGATCCGCGGCCCGGAGGGCGTCCCCCATCCGAGGGAGTAGGGCTACGCAGGATCGCTAAGGGCCGACACCACAATCCGGTACCGCGAGGTCCGCGTAGGCGCGTGTGAAGGGGTCGGCTGGCGATCCCGAATCGCGAGGAGGGGGATAGAGGTGAAGAAGCTTCTTGTAGTAATCGGGGCTGTCGGGCTCACACTGCTGGCCGTCACCGGATCAGCCGGCGCGCGGAGCGAGGCATCGCGGATTCAGATCGTGGCCACGATGGTCGCGGCAGACGAGGTGCCGACCCCGAAGGGGAATGTCGGCTCGGCCGGCGGATCCTTCACCGCGACGCTCACCAAATCGGACACCGGCGGAGCTCTCAACTGGCAACTGTCGTTCGGGAGCCTCACCGGGGATGCCGTCGCCGCGCACATCCACATCGCCGCCCGCGGTGTGGCAGGCCCTGTCGTCGTGCCGCTCTGCACTCCCTGCACGAGTGGCGTGACCGGTACTGCGAACATCAACGCGACGGTGCTCGAAGCGATTCAGAACGATCGCGCCTATGTGAACGTCCATACGAAGACGAATCCCGCCGGTGAGATCAGGGGGCAGGTGTCACCGGCAGACGAGCCTGAAGACGTCGCTGCGGGCCGCGCAGGAGCGGCCGAAGCCGAAGGGCAACGTTCGCCGGGCGCGGGGTGCGTTCACCGTGACGATCACGAAGCAGGGCTCGTCGGGGGTGCTCGTCTGGCGACTGACGTTCAGCCGACTGACCGGTAAAGCGTTCGCTGCGCACATCCATAGCGGCGCGCGTGGTAAGGCGGGCCCGGTGATCGTGCCGCTGTGCGCGCCTTGCAAGAGTGGCGCGACCGGTCGAGCGACCGTGGGCGCGTCGGTCCTGAACGCCCTCGAGGCAGGCCGTGGCTACGTGAACGTTCACACGAAGAAGAATCCGGCGGGTGAGATCCGCGGGCAGCTTCCTGCCGCGGCCTTGACAATCTCGTAACTCGCAGAGACTCGAACGGGCCCGGGCCACCATTCCGGGCCCGTTCGTGTGCGCCTTGAGTCACACGACCTCGGGGTAGGGTCTGCGGGTGAAGAGCGCTGCGCGAGCGATCGTGATCGGCGGCTGCGCGGCGCCCGTGGGCGTCACTTCTGGGCCGACCCGCTCACGGGTCTAGGTGTTTCGCGCCCTTCGGATAGCGCGTCTGCCACGACCAGGACGATGCTGTGTCCGTGGAGCAAGTGGTCGATCTGGCGATTCGCAAGACCGGCTCGATCGCGGTTGCACTCGTCTGGGACCGGCGCGACGAGACGCTGCGTGTCGTCGCCTACGACGGACTGACGGACGAGGAGATCATCATCCCGGTCAGCGGCGCCGAGGCGGCGGAGGTTTACCAACATCCTTTCGCTCACACTGCCCGGTCGATCAAGGCGAAGCTCTCGGCAGGCGAGTGATGGCTAGCTGGGACTCGGCGACAGGCACCGAAGAGAAGAGAGTCGGCCTGCGCTGCCTGGCTTGCGGTCGACGTCTCGAGGAGTCCCTCGCTGTCCTGGGATCCCTGCGTTGCCTCGATTGCCGGGAGTCGAATGCGGCTCTGAAAGAGTCGGCTCACGCCGCGGCCGAAGCCTTTGCGCGCGGCGAAGTCCGGAATCCGTTCCGGCCCTCCCCGCCCTCCTAGTTCCCGGAGACTTGACGCGAGGCGCTTAGCGCTGCCTGGCCACGCGGAGTCAGAATCACCGCTCGAGCTGTGTCTGCCCGTCGGTCGATCCGAACCAGCCCGTCTGTGACTGCGTCGTCCCAGACGGCGGTACGTGGGCAGTTGCTCCGCCATGCTTCACGCACATCGTCGTACGTCCGCGCGCGCGTCGTCACCCACTCGAGAAGTTCCAAGGTCGGAGCGGTCACACTCATGCTCAAAGGATACGGATGAGGGAACAGAAGAGGCCGGCCGAGCGTTTACACCATATGACGGAATGTCGGCACGATTGTGCCGCTCCGCAGTAAACAAGGAGAACCTATGACTCATCATCCAGACCTACATCTCATCGATGTCCGCTGCAGCTCCTGCGGAACGTCGTTCACCACTCGCTCGACGGCGACGAAGCTGTCCGTCGACGTCTGCTCGGCCTGCCATCCGGCCTACACCGGCCGTGTGCACGGCGCAATCAGCAGCGACAGGATCGACCGCTTCAACGAGCGGCTGGCTCTCGCCAGGGTCTAGGGACCTGCCGTCGGTCGTTCAGCGGTCGCCGGACAGATAGAAGCAAACGACGAGAACCGAGTAAGCAAACAGGAGAACGACTCCGCCGAGGCGAGTCGTTCTCCCGGTCCTCAGAACGAGAGCGGGCAAGACAGCCGCCACGCCGATGGCTACGAGCTCGATGGGCCGGAAGCTGAGGGCGAGGGGATCGAAAGCCCAGGAGATCAAGACGACCAGCGGGATCAGGAGGCCCGCGATCTGAGCGCTCGACGCCATGGAGATCTCGACCGCGAGCTTGACCCTTCCTCGTCGCGCAAGCACCACCGCACTGCCGTGCTCGGTCGCGTTTCC
This sequence comes from uncultured Actinomycetes bacterium, assembly GCA_963779965.1. Classification (GTDB taxonomy): domain Bacteria; phylum Actinomycetota; class Thermoleophilia; order Gaiellales; family Gaiellaceae; genus 3-1-20CM-4-69-9. Next base: position 60,887 of record CAWAAP010000008.1, read on the forward strand.
GACGATCGCCACGATCACGATCGCGACGAAGAACTCGGACAGATGGGCTTGGTCCGCAAATGACCGGAGCGTCCTGACGAGCGTTTCGGTGACGAGGGCGGTCACGATCGTTGCGACGCCGAGTACGACGAGAGCGGTGGACAGTGTCCAGCCGTCGGACTCTTCAGGAGGGGAATAGAGCGACCGCTGACGGCGAAGCGCGCGGCGGGTAACGACCACGCGCACGATCAGGAGTACGACGGCGAGAGGCAGCGAGAGCACCGCGAGCGAGCGCCGGTCAGGATCGCCGTGGAAACCCGGCGTCGCGGCCACGAGGACGAGGATGCCGACGAATGCGACGAGACCAAGTGATACGTACGCAGACAGCCGATCGATCTTTCCCTTCTGGCCCAGCAGAAGCGTAAAACCGAGGACGAGCAGGAGATTCCCCACGATCGAGCCCACCAACGACGCTCGCACGATCTCCGTCAAGCCATCGGCGATGGCGACAATCGCGATGATGAGCTCCGGCGCGTTGCCGAACGTCGCATTCAGGAAGCCTCCGATCCCTGGACCGGTGTAGCGGGCGACATTGTCGGTCGCCTCGCCGATCAGCCACGAGATTGGGATCAGCGCCGCCGCGGCGAGCACGAACAGTGTCAGCTCGTCAACGGCATCGAGCCGATCCAGAACAATGACGACCGGCCCGAGCAGTAGCGAGGTGAACCCCACCACGCGAAACACGGTCGTGCCTGACGCCGCCACGATCACCCTCCTAGGCGATGCCCCGGTTGCCGGAAAAGCGTCCGGTCGAGAGTCTGACGAGTCATGACCATCAGCACGGCCGTCGCACTCGTACTCGCGCTCCTGTCGACGACGATCACGAGTCTGGCCTACCTGCGCGAGCACGACGCCGCAGCGGCCCTTCCAGTCTTGTCGATGCGCCGTCCGGTGAAGTCGTTCCAACTCCTCGTCGGCGACCGCAGCTGGCTGCTCGGTTTCGCGATGGAGACCGCCGGGTTCCTGCTCTATGCAGCAGCCTTGGCCCTCGCGTCGTTGGCGCTGGTGCAAAGCATCGCCGCCGGCGGCATCGGCGTGCTCGCATACGTCTCCGCCCGCGTGAGCGGCCGTCAGCTCAGCAGGCGGGAGCTGACCGGCGTGATCGTTTCCGTGCTGGGCTTGCTCGCCCTCGGCGTGTCGCTCGTCGGAGGGAGTGGTGAGGGCCAGAGCGGCTCGATGGTGACGATTCTCGTCTGGCTGGGCACGAGCGCTGCGCTCGCCCTCCTCGTCCTGCTTCTTGGACGGGTGCTTCTGGGAGCCGCAGTAGCCGCCGGTATTGCGGGCGGCATCTTCTTCTCGATCGGTGACATCGCGACCAAGGTTGCGACGCAGGGCGGTGCGAGGATCGGCTTCGTCCTTCTCCTCATCCTCGGTTACACGCTCGGAACCATTCTGCTTCAGCTTGGTTACCAGGCCGGCGAGGCACTCACTGTTGCGGGCCTCGCGACGTTGTTGACCAACGCGCTGCCGATAGCGGCAGGAACGATCGTGCTCGCCGAGCCGGTTCCGTCAGGCGCGTTCGGCGGCCTGCGGGTGCTGGCGTTCGTCGCTGTGACAGTCGGTGCCTTCCTGCTCGCACGGCCTGAGACGCGTGCGGCGAAGGCAGAGCGATAGTGTTGGTTCGTGGCGATCGTGAGCCCGCTGCTGTGACCACAACGCGCGAGGATCAGCAGACGAACGCGAGCCCGTCACCTGCACCGCGTGGATCGCCGTCGCCATCGCCGCCCACGCCGCAGCTGCCTCGTTTCCGTCCGACCCGCGGCTGGATCCTCTTCGCGATCGCGCTGTTGGTCTTCAACTTCTACATCGGCTCGCGAGCAACGGAACCCGCATCGCGCGTCCGCGTTCCGTACAGCCCGTTCTTCCTGAACCAGGTGACCGCCGGGCACGTCGAGGAGATCACCTCCAAGGGCACCGCGATCCAAGGCACCTTCAAGCCCAAGCAGCAGTACGCGGCAAATAAGCCGACGACGAAGTTCCGCACAGAGATCCCTGCGTTTGCCAACAACGACGCCCTGTCGGAGCTGCTTCAGCGGAAGGGCGTGGTCGTGAACGCCCAACCGCTCGACTCGGGCCTCCCGTGGTGGCAAAACCTGCTGCTCGGTTTCGGGCCGACGATTCTGTTCATCTTCCTGCTCTTCTGGCTGATGCGGCGGGCAGGCAACGTTCAGAACGTCCTCGGGTCGTTCGGTCGCTCGCGCGCCCGTCGGTACCAACCCGCCGGGGAACGTGTGACCTTCGCGGACGTGGCCGGCATCGACGAAGCGAAGGCCGAGCTGTCGGAGGTCGTCGACTTCCTGCGCCATCCGGAGAACTACCGAAAGCTCGGCGGCCGGATTCCGCACGGTGTGCTCCTCTCGGGGCCGCCCGGCACGGGGAAGACGTTGCTCGCGCGGGCGGTCGCGGGTGAGGCGGACGTTCCGTTCTTCTCGATTGCCGCCTCCGAGTTCGTCGAGGCGATCGTCGGCGTGGGGGCGTCGCGGGTGCGTGACCTGTTCGCCCAGGCGAAGGAAGCCGCTCCGGCGATCGTCTTCATCGACGAGCTCGACGCGATCGGCCGGTCGCGTACCTCTGGAGTAGCGGGCTTCAGCGGTGGCAACGACGAGCGCGAGCAGACCCTGAATCAGATCCTGACCGAGATGGACGGTTTCGACTCGTCAACGAACGTGATCGTCGTCGGCGCGACCAACCGCCCGGATGTCCTCGACCAGGCGCTGCTTCGACCGGGCCGGTTCGATCGCAGGGTTGCCGTGTCGCCGCCCGATCGTGCCGGTCGAGAGGCGATCCTCAAGGTGCACACTCGCGGCGTCCCACTTGGGCCTGATGTCGACCTCGGCAGAATCGCGTCGACAACGCCCGGCATGGTCGGCGCGGATCTGGCGAATCTCGTCAACGAGGCTGCGCTGCTGGCGGCACGGCGGAAGCACGAGGTCGTCGACGAATCCGATTTCACCGACGCCCTCGAACGGATCGTCCTCGGCGCGGAAAGGCAGGTGATGTTGAGCGTCGAAGACCGCCGCCGGACCGCCTACCACGAGGGTGGTCACGCGATCGTCGGCATGTTGACCGAAGGCGCCGACCCGGTGCGCAAGATCTCGATCATCCCGCGCGGACTTGCGCTCGGCGTGACGTTCGCAGCACCCGAGAGTGACCGCTTCAATTACCGGGAGCCTGAGATCAGGGCGAGGATCAATGTCGCCCTAGGCGGCCGCGTCGCGGAGGAGATCGTCTACGGCGAGACGAGCACGGGTGCCGAATCGGACATCCAGCAGCTCACGGAGATCGCCCGCCAGATGGTCGGACGCTGGGGCATGAGCTCCGCGATCGGCCCCATCGCCGTGATTCCACGCGACGGAACGGGGCCTTTCCTCCCAGGCGCCGCCGAGGTCTCGCCGGACACACAGCGAGTCGTCGACGAGGAGGTGCGCCGCATCGTCGAGGAATCCCATCAACAGGTCCTTGCATTGCTGCAGCAGAACCGGAGCAAGCTCGACTCGCTTGCGAACGCGCTCCTCGAGCACGAGACCCTCGATGAAGAGGACGCCTACGCGGCTGCGGGAGTTCCACGAGCCGCGACATCGGGCGCCTCATACTCGGCGGCGGCTCGACAGGTCACTTAGCGCGCTTCCTCTTCGGCCGTACGCTCGGCTGCAGGGAGAGCTTCGAGCCGCTCGTCCGGAATCGGCTGGCCGCTCTCGATCGAGAGGCCGTAGGTGCCGGCCGCAAGACGGGCCTCCGCACGCTCGACGGCGGCAAGCTCTTCCCGCAGATCGTCTGCAAGACCCTCGTCGAGCTCGTCCTGGTAGAGATCGGATCCCTGGTTGGCCGGATCGTCCTCGTCCGCCGGCTCGCCGGTGTCCTGGTGCACGAGCCCCGCGAGCGTCCGCTCGATCCGCTCGCGTTCTCCGGCCAACAGTTCGCGGGCGCGGTCAGGATCCATCACGCCACGTTACCAAGCGCTTGGCATCGCCAGATCGCATCCCGTCAGGCAGAGTGCTCATCGATGTCAACGTTTCTCAGGAGGACTGATGGACGATCAACAGATCCACGGAACCATCGAGCAACTCGTTGCGGAGGAGCACGAACTATGGCAGCGAGAGGCGGCAGGGAACGCGAGTGACGCCGACCGGCGTCGGCTGGACCAACTCAAGGTCTCGCTCGACCAGTCCTGGGACTTGCTGCGGCAGCGACGCGCGCTGCGGGAAGCTGGTGGTGACCCGGACGCGGCCGACGTTCGACCACCCGAGGTCGTGGAGCGGTATGAGCAATAACACGGGTGTTGTCGTCGACTGAACGCGCTCGTCCGCGGGTTGTCGTCATCGGCGGCGGCTTCGCCGGTCTGCAGGCGGTGCGCAAGCTCCGAGGCGCCGCGGTCGACGTGACGCTCGTCGACCGGCAGAACTTCCACCTGTTCCAGCCGCTCGTCTACCAGGTCGCGACCGGCGCGCTCTCGGCGGCCGAAGATCGCTGCACCACTCCGCGCGGTGTTCAAGCGTCAGGCGAATGCTCGAGTCGTGCTGGGAGAGGTGAACGGCTTCGATCTTGACCAACGGCAGGTCTTGCTCGATCACCTCCCGAACGGTGCTCGCGGAGAAAGACTCGAGTACGACACGCTGGTCGTCGCCGGTGGGTCGCGGTACTCCTACTTCGGCCACGACGACTGGATGTCACGCGCGCCCGAGCTGAAGTCGCTCGCCGGTGCCCTCGACATCCGCAACAGAGATCCTCACCGCGTTCGAGGCCGCCGAGGTCGAGCCCGACGAGGAAAGACGTCGAAGCTGGCTGACGTTCGTGGTCGTCGGCGGCGGCCCGACGGGTGTCGAGATGGCCGGGCAGATCGCCGAGCTCGCTCGCGAAAGCCTGCGCCGCGACTTCCGCCAGGTGGACACGCGCAGCGCGCGGGTGCTCCTGGTCGAGACGGCCGATCGCATCCTGACCGGCTTTCCGCCTTCGCTCTCGCACAAGGCCGAGCGTGCGCTCGAGAAGCTCGGAGTGACGCCGCTCGTTGGACACACGGTGGTCGACGTCGGCTCTGCTTCGGTCACGATTCGCTCTGAGAGTGACGAGGCGGAGGATGTCGGCGCGCACACGGTCATCTGGGCCGCCGGAGTGGCCGCGTCGCCGCTTGCGGCGGCGCTTGCGTCCGAGATCGGATCGGAGGTCGATCGAGCCGGACGGTTGACGGTGACGGCCGACCTGACGTTGCCCGGTCGCCCGGAAGTCTTCGCGATCGGAGACATGGTCCGGATCGCGCAGAGCGATGGGACGATCTTGGCGCTACCCGGAGTCGCGCCGGTCGCGATGCAAGAAGGACGCTACGTCGCCCGAGTGATCCGCAACCGTCTCCGTGGTCGCGCCACGAAGGAGTTCAAGTACATCGACAAGGGCAACCTGGCGACGATTGGCCGTTCGAAAGCCGTCGCCGACATCAAGGGAGTGCGGCTCGCCGGCTTCCCTGCCTGGGTCACCTGGCTCGTCGTGCATCTCTTCTATCTGATCGGATTCCAGAACCGGCTGCTCGTCGTGACCCGCTGGGCCTTCAGCTTCGTCACGCACGGCCGCGGCGCTCGGATCATCAGCGAGACGCAAATCAGAAGGAGCCATGAGCAGTCGCAGCGTTCCGAACGGTCCTCCCGCGACCTTCTCGGGACGAACGGCTTGGGCCCGGAGCATCGAGACGCCGCTGCGGGAGTTCCTGCGCACCGAGACCGGGGGTGCTGCGGTCTTGCTGGCGGCGACCGTCGCGGCACTTGTCTGGGTGAACGTCGATGCGTCGTCGTACGACTCGTTCTGGACGACGAAGCTGTCGATCAACGTCGCGGACGCAGGAGTCTCGCTGGATCTTCGCCACTGGGTGAACAGCGGGCTGATGACGTTCTTTTTCTTCGTCGTCGGGCTCGAGGCGCGCCGCGAGATCGACCTCGGCGAACTGCGAGAGCGGCGGCGCTTCGCCTTGCCGCTCCTTGCCGGCATCGGCGGCATGGCGGCTGCCGTTGGGATCTACCTCGCCTTCAACGCGGGCCGGTCGTCTGCGCACGGCTGGGGAATTGCGATGTCAACCGACACTGCTTTCGCGCTCGGCCTGCTCGCGCTCGTCGGGCCGCGTTTTCCCGACCGCCTGCGGGCGTTCATCCTGACCGTCGTCGTCGTCGACGACATCGTCGCGCTTCTCGTCATCGCGACCGTCTACACAGAATCGCTCCGGTTTGCGCCGCTCCTGGTCGCGTTCGGCTTTTTCGCAGCCGTCCTCGCCGTACGAAGCGTGCCCGTACGCGGCGGGCTCGTCTACTTCGTGCTTGCAGCCGGCGCCTGGGTCGGGCTGCTCAAGTCGGGAGTGGAACCGATTGTCGTCGGCCTCGTGATGGGCCTCTTGGTCTACGCCTACCCTGCTCCCCGGTCCACTCTCGAACGCGCGACGGAGCGCTTCCGCGAGTTCCGCGAGCAACCGACGGCGGACCTGGCGCGCGCCGCCGGAGCGGAGCTCAGGTCAGCGACTTCGCCCAACGAAAGGTTGCAGCAACTCTTTCATCCCTGGACGAGCTACGTGATCGTGCCACTGTTCGCGCTCGCGAATGCGGGCATCGCTCTCGACGGCGCGTTTCTGGCGCAAGCCTTCAGCTCGCCGATCACGCTCGGGATCCTGCTCGGCTACGTCGTCGGCAAGCCCGTCGGCATTCTCGGCTGTTCGTGGCTTGCGGCGCGGCTGAGTGGTGGCCGGCTGCGGCCACCGGTGGGATGGGTGGCGGTTGCCGGCGGCGGCACGATTGCCGGGATCGGCTTCACTGTCTCGCTGCTGGTCGCCACGCTGGCTTTCGACGGACGGCGGCTCGATGAGGCGAAGGTCGGCATCCTGAGCGCCGCTCTCGCAGCGGCGCTCATCACCTGGCTGCTGTTCCGCGCCACGGCGCTGCTGCCCCGGCGGCTGCGGCTCCGGGCGCTGCTCGGCACGGCGGAGCCGCTAGTCGACCTCTACATCGATGTCGATCCGGAGCGGGACCACATTCGCGGGCCGCTCGAGGCTCCGGTCACTCTTGTCGAGTACGGCGACTTCGAGTGTCCCTACTGCGGGCAGGCGGAACCGGTGGTTCGCGAGCTCCTTCGCGACTTCGGCGACGTCCGTTACGTCTGGCGGCACCTGCCTCTGAGCGATGTCCATCCCCACGCCCGGCTTGCCGCGGAAGCGGCGGAGGCCGCGGCCGACCAGGGCGCGTTCTGGGAGATGCACGACCGGCTGCTCGACAACCAGGACCTCCTCACCTTCGGCGACCTCGCCCACCACGCCGAGCAGCTCGGGCTCAACGTCGAACGGTTCACCAACCAGCTGCAAGACCACTCAGGTGCCGCCCGCGTCGCCGAAGACGTCGACAGCGCCGACCTGAGCGGCGTCTCAGGCACACCCACCTTCTTCATCAACGGCCGGCGTCACTACGGCGCCTACGACATCGAGACGCTCAAGAATGAGGTGCGCACCGCCCGGGCCCGCGCTTTGGTCGCGGCCTAGAGCCGCTTCGCCTTCAGGATGCGGCCCGTACGCGCAAGTGCACGCGTCTGCGCGCGCGCCTCGCGCCACCAGATGATCTCGTACGCGTGTAGTGCGACCCAGATCGGCGGCCATGAGCGTGAGCGCAATGAGTGCCGGCACGACGACGGCTACCGGCCAGAGCAACGCACAGGCGATCGCGGCCACCAGCCGACCGCCGCCGAGCGTGCGCCCGATGCGGAAGCGCAAGGCCACGTACGCGAGCAGGTAGAGCGCAGGGCCGCCGCAGAGGGCGAATGCAGGGACCGTGTCGAGGTCGTCGCCGACATGCGCGAGCGTCTTCTTCAGCGCGAAGGCGAAGAGGACGACGCCGGCCACCATCGGCAGATGCAGGTACGCAGAGCACGCTGGCGATCCTTCCATTGATCGACCTGAACCTGCCGACGCTGACCCAGGTCGATCCGATGACGCTACGTCCGCTCGGGAGACGGGTTGCGCTCGTGCAGGCGGACACGCCGACGCTATCGCCGGACCGCTCGAAGGCTGTGTTCGCGAGTAGAGCTGTCGCCGCCTTGAGCTTCGTCGACGTCGCGTCCATGCGGCGTCTTCCTCGCTCGGTCGTCGTCTCAGACTCGGCGAGGGGTCTAGCGGCTCTTTCCTGGCCGACGGGCTGGCAGGTGTTTGCGTTGAGTACCGGGACGAATCCGCTCGTGATGGTCTACGACACAACCAAGCGGCGCGTCACGCGCCGCTACCGGCTACGTGGAACGGTTGCCGCGGTTGCGGCGACGCCGATCGGGCTCGCCGTTGTGCTGAGTCCTCGAGGACGGGTTGCGCCGGCACGATTGTCGCTGATCGCCCAACGCGTACGAACCCTCCGGCTCGCAAGATTCCCCACCGGCTCGCACAACAACATCGGTGTCGGATCAGCGCTGCTCGCGATCGACGCGGCCGCGCAGCACGCGTATGTCTCTGGCGGGAACGGTGTCACGGTGGATGTTGATTTGCGGACGTTGCGGGTCGCCTATCACGCTCTCGGTAGGCGTGCGTTCTTGGCCAGGCGGAGCGTCGCACTGGCGGGGCACAAGCTTGCCCTCGTCTCTGATCTCGACGTCCTCGTCGTCGATACACGCAGCTGGCGTGCGGTCGGCTCGGTCTCGACAGCGTCGCGCCTGTGCTGGGTCGGCGGAGCAACCATCTTCTGCGTGAACGAGAACGACCGAGACCTTCTCGATCTGACCGGCGCTGAACGGTTCCACATCCGCACGTCGACGCCAGCGCTCGGATCCCAGGTAGTCGGAACCCGAGCCTTCTTGTCATACCAGCAGGGCGCGAGATACGGGATCCTGAGCTTGACCTCGGGCAAGCTGACCGACGTCCACGCTCCACTTCCGGCGATCATTCCAGGCCAGCCAGGCCTGCAGCCCGGCACCGTGCCTGAACTGCGAGGGGGCGCGGATCGACAGCGAGGCCACAGCTCGCCTGCGCCAGTGTTCGGGAATGTCCCTCGAGCGGGCGTCGCAAGCCCGGGTAGGTTCCGCGTGTGGGGGTTACGTGGAGGACGTCGCTCTCACCGGAGTAGCGCGCAAGCATCGGCGGAGTGTGGAGGCACTCGGCGAAGCTGAACGGCCGCGTGACGAGCGGCTGTACCCGGGCGGCATCGGGATGGAGCGGGTTCATCAGCACGACGTCCGCCTCCGGGAGAACCTGCGAGCGCACTGCCGCCAGCAAGTTGCGGCGCTCGCGGAGCCAGTCGCTCACCCAGTCGCGGATCGCATCGTCATCCGCGTCGGGGACCCTCCCCGGAACCGCATCGATCTCAGTCCAACCGAGGACGTAATCATCTGGCGCATTGGCCGGATTGCCCGGCAGGTACCGCAGGGCCACAAGCACCGCAAGTCCCGCCTCGGATGCGAAGTTCACGACCGGCAAGCCGGGCGGTGAGTAGCGGCCGCCATGTTTCAACGTGCCCGCGCCGTCGAGCGCCGTCTCGTCCGTCCGCGTGAGCCGCCAGAGCCGCATCACTGCGGTTCCTGGGGTCGCGGCAAGAGGACGACACGCACGCGTGCATCGTCGCATGGCGTCGTGATGCTGACCTGCACCAGTGTCCTCTCGCCCTAGCACTTAGGACGGGGTACCCCGATCACGCGAATCTGAGAAACCGGATGGCTACCCGGCTAACTCTCCGCGGGTTCTTTACGCGGGGCAGGCGTCGAACGTTCGCCCACGATCACGCAGCGCCCCGATCTTCGCCTTAAGATCCACTGGCGCGAATGGACGCTGCGGCTAACAAACGGCTCATCGAGCGTTTCTACGACGAAGTCTGGGCACGCGGGAACGTTGACTTCGCGAAAGAAGTGTTCGCGCCTGACTATGTACGCCACGATCTGCGCTCGACGCAAGCAGTTCCCGGGCCTGCTGGACAGGCAATGATTGCGGAAGCGTTTCGAAGCGGGTTCCCTGATCTTCAATGGCGCGTCGATCTCGTCATCGGGGACGACGACCTGGTAGCGGCTCGCTGGACTGCTTCCGGCACGCACAGCGGAAGTTGGGGTGGCATCGCGGCGACGGGCAGGCGTGCCGAGTTCTCCGGCGTCAACATCTTTCGCTTCGGTGATGACGGCAAAGTCATCGAGATCTGGAACCACCGCGACGACCTTGGACTCATGGAGCAGCTCGGAGTGGCGGTGTTCGCCGGCTCGCCGCACAGCTAAGCAGCGTTTTTGCGCGAAGCCGTAGGGGGGTCAGGCGCGCTTGCGGATCGAGCTCAGACCACCCTCTGATAGTTGAGAGCAAGATCGTCCTCCCAGGTCCTCCCGTCCTGCGATAGCTCACCTCGGCCCGTGATCGTGTTGCCGTCATCGCTGAACGTGCCGGTGAAGCGCTGCGAGAAGTCCGGCGCAGGCGCGTCACGCCAGTACCGCCACCTGGCTTGATCGAGGCTGACGGCGTACACCCTGTACACGCCGCGGTAGTCGAAGTAATGCATGGACAGCTGCCCGTCGGTGACACCGATGACCGTGATTGCGTCTGGGATCTGCGAATGGTCGTAGTGCGAGCGCCAGATCACGAATCGCTGCCCATCAAGCCACTCGAAGGTGCTCGTTCCACGGATAGGCTCGCCAGGGAGCATCGGGTGGGCTCCTTCGGTCTCCCACCTACCGATGAAGCGGTGCCATCCCTGGAGCCCTGATTCCTCGCTCACGCGACCTCCTCGCGTTTCTGCGTGAAGCAACCGGCAGAGGCTACAGAGGCGCGAGAGGCCGCAGAGCAAGCTCGCATCAGGGCCTGCTCTGGAACGCAACTAGGTGAGGTAGCCAAGCGTCTCGCGGGTTTTCCGCGTTCGAGGTACCCCCGGGGGTGGGAGGCGGACGTGTAACCGAATGGCGTGTGGCTACCCGGCTAACTCTTCGCGAGAAAAAACCCGGCCAGCCGCATGGTTGAGCGAAAGGACTTACCTGACCGCGAACTTGATCCCCGGCTGGACAAGACAGCTCAGCCCAGTACCTTTTAGCCGGGGTTGGCCCTCGTTCGTCCGCGCTGGCTTTGCCGCAAATTGCTGGCGCGGTCTCCCCTGCGAGGGCCGACCCCTTCCATAAGACGCCACCGAGGGGGGAAACCCTTAGTTCCGCTAACGAAGCTCTTACAACAGGCGTACTCGCCAAGCCGGTTTAGCGAAGCGTAGGACCTGCTGTCTACGGATTTGAGCAAGGCGTTTAAGCCTTGTCTGCTTAGTCAAACAAGAGATGCCGATTTCATTGAGGGAGGCGCTGGGGGGTCGCTCCTAGAGGGTGCTGTGGCCTCCCAGCCTTCTTCCTCGAGAACCAGGGGAGACAGAAACTTGACGGAAAGCATGATCAGCGTGCAGTCGCGCGATGAGCACACGGCACCTCTTTGGCTCTACGTGTTGGCACTAGTCGAAATTGCCTGGGTCGCGGCCATCTCCTTAACGCTGTACTGGCTCATCGCGAGGTAGACACAGGAATAACGATCACTTCGCCGCAAGTGCGGCTCTCAAGATGACGCCTAATGACCCTTAGCGCTCACGGAGCGAGCGTACGACGCTGTCGGCTTGGTGTGTTTTCACGAAAGACCGCTCGGACAGCGGTTCCTCATCGCGTAAGAGCGCGAAGGCGACCCGTGGGCCGCCCTCGCGTGAGTCAATGGTTCCGTTTCGATGTTACGGAGCCAGCTGCACCTGTGCATGGCTTCCGGTGAAGGTGAATACCGCTCCGACCGGAAGGGGCGCACCTGGAACGGCCGCGGTCACGGTCACGGTCACGTAGTTCGAGTGCCCGTACATGCCCGACGACGGCAGTGCCACGGAGATGGTCGCCGTGTTCGCTCCGCCGACGATTTTGACGCCCGTCATCGTGAGCATTCCGCTGTCCACGGACCAGCTCTCGACCTCGCCCGAGGCATGCGCAGCAGCATTTGGTCCGCCTCGCCCGACATGGATGCAGTCGGTCATCTGGTAGTCGCCGCTCGTGCCGCCTTGATCGAGTTCTGCCCAAAACCAAAAGGACGGCCCAGGCTGAGCGTTGGCCGAGATCTCGACCTGATACACCGCTCCCGGTCCGTACTCAGCCGAGGCAGTTGCCGCGAACAGGGCCGCAGTCAGCGCTCCCATGGCCAGGAGCGCCACGAGCAATCTGCGCAGTCGCGTCATTGCTCTCCCTTCTTTGAGGCTATAACCCCGCTCGGGAGTGTCCTCCGCTGTACAGGGGGAGTCAAGATAGGTGCCGGACGAGCTGCAACCCGCGCCGCGGGAACGAAGCCCGCGCATCGACGTGGCTAGTTGAGGGAAGTGTGTTCGTGGTCGAGCTCGACCTCTTTCACTTCGAGGCGGCCCCGCCACTGGGGCTCGTCTCGCAGGCAGTCCTCGAGCGCACGCTTGGCGTCCGCCTCGCTGATGAAGAGCTCTATCGCTTCCGGGTCGTGAAGCTCGGTGAGCGCGTACAGGCGCATCGCATGGGACCGTATTCGGCTATCCGTGGCGAAGCAAGCGTTTCAAGGTCTCGACACCGGTGTTTCGGTGGCCGTGGCGAAAAGGAGCTCGAGCGGGAGTCGGCGATCAACAGGCGGCTTCAACGCATCTTCGTCTAAGGCGATTCCTCTTTCCGGGGGTCTGGTGATCCGTAACCGCCGCTCTCGGTCATGGTCCTCTCGTCGCTGTCAGCTGCTTGCCGTCGCTCCTCGGAGTCTTGTTCTTGGGATTGCTTGCCTTCGTCCTCAGACGACTCCTGGTTTTCGCGGTCGTGTTCTGGTGGGGTGGCTGTATCTGTCATGAACGGTCCCTACCCGTCGCTGCGCTTTCTGACACGAGGCGGCCCTCGACCAGCCCTTCGATCTATCAACAGATTTTCATCCGCCCATCGAAGACGTTCGATGGCCGCAACTCTTTCATCAAGTCCCCGGTCACGTCAGACCGCGAGCTGGAGATCCAGAGGCGGTACACGAAGCGACAAACCCTGCCACTCGATTGTTTCCGCCCGTGCGACAGCGTCCGGGCCGATGTCGCTCGTCCACTCATGCTCGTCGAGATCCGGCTTGGTTTCCGCCACCCACTCGATGCGGGTCCCGTTCCACGCCCGCCCGAACCACTCTGCGTGCCATTGCCCGTGGGCTCGGATCGGAGGCTCGATTATGAGGTCGCGGAGCGCCTCGACCGTCGGCTCCATCTCCGCGAGGGTGAAATCGATGTCCCGCGGCTGAACCTCAACACCGCGGACAGCCAACGCCACGCTCCCGCCGAGAAGCCAGTCCACATCAGCGGTGGCGAGAAGGCCGTGGAGATGTTCCAGGCTCCACTCCCAGGGCGCGGCGACTACGCCGCTGAACTGCGCGAACGCCCGCAGCCCCGCACGCATCGGTTGCGCGGGAGCGGCGACGCTCACGCGGCCGGTTCGACGTTGAAGCTGAACATCATTCCGCTCTCGTGGTGCTCGGCGATGTGGCAGTGCGCCATCCAGATGCCCGGGTTCGTCACGTCGAGCAGGATGTCGACGGTCTCGCCGGTTCGCACCAGCACGGTGTCCTTCCAGACCAGGTTCTCCTCGGCGACGCCGTCACGTGCGAGCACGACGAAGCGGCCGGCGCCGTGGATATGGAAGGGGTGGTGCATCGGGTGGTCGGAGTCCATCTCGTTGACGAGCCGCAGCTTGACCTGGTCGCCGACGCGGAAGCGCCAGTCGATCGCGTGGTTGGCGGCGCCCGTCTCTCGGTCGACGAAGCTCCAATGCATGTTTGCCGGCGTCGTGATCCGGTTGACGTCGACCATGTCGTCTTCCCACTCGATCCCGTCAGCTTCACCGTGCGTGTCGTGACCATGATGTCCGTGCCCGTGAGCCTGCTCACCGTGCTGTCCTTGCTCATCGTCGTGGTCAACGTCTGGGGCATGGTGCCCGTGTCCGTCGTGAGCTTTCGCGTTGCTGGACTGATCTTCGCCGTGTCCGCCGTGGCCGTGGCCGCCGTGTCCGTGCCCGTGTGCCGTGCTCGCCGTGCCCGGAGCTGTGCGCGACCAGGGCCGCGGGCAGAAGCTTCATTCCGCACTTCGGACAATGGTCGGCCTTGTCGCTGACCACGTCGGGGTGCATCGGGCAGACATAGCCGCTCGCTGCCGTCGCCAGCAGCTTCATTCCGCACTTCGGGCAGCGGCCTGCCTCGTCGCTGACTACCTCCGGGTGCATCGGGCAGGCGTAGACGACCGGTCCCTCCGGCGCGCCCATGTCCATCTCGGCGAGGAGCGCGAGTGTCTTGTCGGGCGGCGCGTCGAAGTACGAAGTCAGCCGCTCGCGCTCCGCCACCCACTCCGGGTTGTGGCGCAGCGAGTCGAACTTGTCCGCTAGCGACGGCGTCGCCGGCTCGGCGCTGACTTCGATCGTTGCCAGCGAGTACGTCCGTTCAGGAGTGCGGTGCTCGAGGGTTCGTTGCCCCGGCTTCCTCGAAGAGCACGTCGATCACGAGCCGCTCCGAGGGAGCCAGGATCGCCGACTCGATGAACTCCTCCTGCTCGTAGCGGCCGCTGTCGCCCCCGACGAGCTTCATCCGTGCGCCCGGTAGGGCGACGTTGAAGACGCGCGTATTCGCAGTGTTGGTCAAGTAGAAGCGAACGACCTCGCCAGCCCGCGCGTCCAGCGAAAGGTCGGTCTCGCCGCCGACGAGCATGACGTTGCCGAAACGGCCCATGGCAGCGTACGTCGTTTCCTCGCGACCGAACGGGGCGATCTTGCCGTCCTCGATCAAGACGTCATCGAGCGTCAGCAGCAACTCGCGATCCGCCGGCGGCCAGTAGTCGGGGTCGGCGGGAACCACGAGGATGTTCCCGTACAGACCCATCTCCTGGCCGTAGTCCTCGCGGATGTGCGGGTGATACCAATAGACGCCCGGATCTGGAAACTCGATCCGGTACGTGAACGTTCCGCCGACGGGAATCGGGCGCCTGCGTCTCGTGCGTCCCGTCGTAGCGGTTGTCGAGGCGCAGCCCGTGCCAGTGCACCGTTGCGTCGAGATCAGCTTCGTTGGCGACGTTGACGACGAGCTCGGAGCCCTCCCGCACGCGCAGCGTCGGGCCCGGGATCGAGCCGTTGTACGCGAGCATCCGCACAGTCGAATCCCCGATCCGCTTTGTGACTGGCGCGATCCGGAGCTCGACCTCGTCACCGTCACCAAGGTCGACTACCTCAGAACCGACTGCCTCGACGAGCCCCGCGGTGTCGGTCGGGAAATGCTCGTCCGTGGCCACATGTCCCTGGTGGTGGTGTTTCTGCATTGCTCAGGTCTCCTCTCTGGCGCGAATTGCATGTGTGGCACCCAGCGGTTCGTCTTGCTCTGTGCGGCCCTCAGCCGTGGTTGTCGTCGCGTTGGCGGCGATCTGCGCCGCGATGAACTCCGCGTCGTCCTTGACCCAGCCGAGGAGCGCAGAGCCCCGCGTGTATTGCCACGACAAACCGAGGAAGTACAGGCCAGGAACGTCGGTAACTCCGCGACGATGGCGAACGCTTCCCTCTGAATCCATCACCGCGGCCTCGATCCATGAATGGTCCGGTCGGTATCCCGTTGCCCAGATCACGGCATCGACCTCGAGTTCGGTACCGTCGGCGAAGCTGAGCGTTCGACCGGAGGCGCCGACGACCCGAGGCTTGAGGCCGACACCGTAACGACGCTTGAGTTCACGCGAACTCGATCCGATCAGCGTGTCCCGATCTCGGGCGCGCCGTCCGATTCGCGAGTCGACCGTCTTCTCGAGCACACCCAGCTTGGTCAGCCACCAGAACAGGTCGCGGCCGAGAATGCGCTGCGGCAGCGGTGTCTGTCGCGAGCCGATTGCGAGCTGCACGTTGCGTGACGCCGACAGCTCCTTCGCAATCTGAAAACCGGTGTTACCGCCGCCGACCACGACCACGTCGCCCTCGGGCACATCGCTCGGCCTTCGGTAGCCGGTGCTGTGGATCTGGAAGACCTCCGGCTCGAGCTGCCCGGACACGGCCGGCAGGTTCGGTACCTGGAAGGGACCTGTGGCGACCACTACTTGATCGGCCTCGATCACGCGATCGGCAGACTCGACTACGAATCTCCCGTCCTCTTTCGTCAGGGATCGAACGCGACTGTTGAACTCGATCGGAAGATCGAAGGAGGCCGCGTACTGCTCCAGGTACGCAATGACCTCAGCGCGACCCGGATACCCGTCGGGGTCACCGGGAAAGATCAAGCCCGGAAGGCTGTCGTAGCGACGCGAGGTGAACAGGACCAAGGAGTCCCAGCGATCACGCCACGCCGATCCGACCGAGTCGGCGCTCTCGAGGATCACGAAGCGGCGCCCAAGCTGCGCGAGGAAGTAGCCGATCGCCAAGCCCGCTTGGCCGGCGCCGATCACGGCGACATCGAAACGAGCTCTCGACTCCGGCTTCGACACGCGAGCTCCTAATGGTGGAACTGGACGCCCGCGATGATTTCGACGGCGATGATGGCTGCCGCTGCGACGTCGACGACAAGGCAAAACGGAGGCCACCAACGGGTGTTGGCGACGTAGTGCGTGCGGTGCTGCCAGAGATCCTTTGCGCCGTGTCCGAGCAGGCCCGCAACGAGCAGCCAGGGTGAGCCGGTCACTGCCGCCGCCGCGACGACGACGAAGACCATCGCGACGCTGCTTTCGACGGCGAGGACCCGGGGACGACCGTCGCCGACGGCGAAGCCGATGTAGACGAAGGCGATCGCGACGAGGCCGAGCGCGTAGACCGTCGCCGTATCGAGCCACCAGAAGGCCAGTGGCGAGGCAGCCTGTGCCGCTCCGGTGACAAGCCCCCAGACGACCGGCATGCGCCAGGTCGAACGATCCTGTCGTGTGAGTGCGGCGACCGTCATACCAGCATCAGAGTTCACTCATAGACCACTCAAAAGCTGAAATCAAGCGAGGAGCGGCTTCTCCGAGTCCCGCTCGAGCTCTGTCTCTAGACGAGCGGGCGATCGATCAGGTAGCGCCAGAAGCGTCGCACCGGGTTCATCCTCTACCTCCATGTGTCGGGCTTTTCATGCGCCCATCCTCGCCTGGGCCGGCCGGAAATTGGGTACGGCCTGCCCCCTTTTAGCCGGCGGCCCACATGTGTCAGTGCAAAGAGTCTTCCGCCTCGCTGCAGTAGCGCCGCCAGACGAAATCCGATGTCCCAGGACTTGGTAAATGAACCGCGTCCTCGCCTGCATCGCAGGCGACCCGATGTGGGCCTCCGAGACGTCGCCACCACCGTCGGGTTACGCGGGTCTACCGCGCGAGCGGACTGTTAGTGCGAACGGAGCGGACGACCGCATCGATCGCGCGGCTACTGACAGCGGCGTAGTTCCTGTCTTCAAGGAGAGCGGCGTGCGTCGCGCCGTGGGCCGTCTTCTGAACGCTGTTTGTCGAGAGACCTGCGAGCCTCTTCTGCGCTGCGGGCCAACCCGACAACTGTCCAGTATCGGCTGTCAGAACGAAGAGCGGCTTCCCGCCGAGACTCGTAAGAGCCTTGTCCTGACGAAAGACGGTGCGCAACTCCGCGAACTCGTCGCGATCGGCGCGAAACTCACGGGGCGAGGAACTGAACGCGCGCAGCGCGCGACGGGCATCGGATGGGAAGGAACTGAAGCTGTTGAACGAGTAGACGCGTGCGACGCCGGCGCGCGCGAGCGTCGGAAGTAGCGCCGACGCACGATGCCACAAGGAGTAGAAGCTCCGATATTCCGACAGATCGAACTGATATGGGGTGGACGAGTCGAGCAGCGCGACCCCGGCCACGTCCTTTGGATAGTCCATCGCGTAGGCGAGTGCATATGTGCCGCCGACTGAGTGACCGGCGAGAACATATGGCCCGGGAACATTGGCAGCCGCAAGAAGGCCGCGCACGTCGGCCGAAAGCTGATGCGCGTCCTGGCGACCGGGCGCCTTTCCGCTCCAACCTTGACCCGCGCGATCGAAGGCACAGAGCCGGGTCTGACGCTCAACATCTCCCCGCACCCACGCCCAGCTCGGAGTGCGCTCTCCAAGCCCATTGAACAAGATCACAGCCGGAGACCCCGAACCCGTACAACGCAGATACAAGTTGTGGCCAGCGACGAGGTAGGTGCGGCCGCCGGGAGGCGGGTTGTTGCTCGTCGCCGCCTCCATGACGGTTTCGAATGCGCCGCCAATGGCGACGAGCGCCAAGACGGCGAATGCCGGATAGAGAAGCGCTCGACGCGACCAGTTGTGCAAGGAGCTGCGCGCACCCCGCACCGACCAGACGACAACGAGCGCAAGCAGAAGCGGCCAGACCCAGCCCAGCCGGCCGAGGACGCGATCACTCGGCCGGAGAATGAGAAGCGCAAGGCCCGCGACGCCGAGGGCCAAGCCGGGGACGAGCGCCCAGGGTTGAGGTTGATCTGTGCGTCGACGAGCTAGTTCGAAGAGCATCAGCATTCCGAAGGCGAGCGCGATGAGGGCTGCACCCGTGATGACATGCTCAGGCCCACCATCGAACACGCCGAGGACGAGTACTAACCCCAGAATGAGCCCTCCCGCGATGGAGCCCAGAACGACAAGCCCGATGTGGCCGCGGGGATGTTCCTTCTCGTCTTCCGGGAGGGCGACGGTGCTCGCGGCCCCGGCCGAGCCGGCCATAGCGCTCCTTCGGCGAACGTTGAGGACGTCCTGGAAGGAGCGACTCTACAATCAATTTGTGACGCTTTACAGCGGTCGATTAGCAGCGACGCACTCGCTATGACCTAGTTGTTTTGCGCCGACCACGGGTTAGATTGCATGCATCGAGAATGACGCCGTATAGCCTCGCCTCATGTCAGAACCAGGCTCCGCAAAACGCCGACTCCTTGCGTGGGCTCGGCTGAATATGAAAACGCTCGTCTTAAGGCGGAGTCTGCCATGGCTACCGTGATCGATCCCGTCTGCGGCATGCGGATCGAGTCGGATGACGCCGCTGCCATCGCAGAACACCAGGGGCAGACGTACTACTTCTGCTCGGAAGGCTGCCGCGACATCTTCGTCTCGGATCTGTCGCCCCACGGAGCACCGAGCGATACCGACGCCGATCACCTAACCGAACAGGAGGTCGCGGACCGCGCTGGGATTAGCATCGAGCGCCTGCGCGAGCTCGTCGAGCTCAGACTGGTCGTGCCCGAGGACGGTGCCTTCCGTCGCCGCGATGTCATGCGGGCACGGGTGTTCGTGGAGCTCGAGGCGAAAGGACTGGATTCACAGACGCTCGCATCCGCCCACGCCTCGGGACATCTCACGCTGGGCTATCTCGAGAGCGCGGGGCGACGTCATCCCCGGACTGACCGCACTCTCGCACAGTTCAGTAAGCACACCGGCGTCCCGGTCGACACGTTGCAGAACATGTACGTAACCCTTGGACTGCCGCGACCCGGCGAGGACGAATACATCCGAGAAGACGACGAACCGATCTTGAACGCCCTAACGATGCTGCTAGGCGCCGGTGTCGAGGAGGGAGACGTACTCCGCGCCGTGAGAATCCTGGGAGACAGCGCCAGGCGGGTCGCGCAATTCCAGGCGCACTATTTCCACAACACGATCGAAGAGCCGTTCCGCCGACGGGGTCTTCGAAACAACGAGGCATTCGAGGCCGCGCTCAACGAGGTCGGTTACCGAATGGGTCACTCCACTGAGGAAATGCTGAGCTGGGTCTTCCGACGACACGCGGAGATCTTCTCCACCGAACATCACTTCGAGCACGTTGAGACTGCACTGGAGGAAGCGGGGGTCCGCCAGCGCTCGCCGCGCGGAATCGAGGCCGCAGCGTTCGCCGATCTCTCCGGCTACACGAGGCTCACGGAGGAAGCCGGAGACGACGAAGCTGCGCGCGTGTCACTCAGTCTTGCCCAATTGGTCAACGAGATCGCCGGCGACCACCGCGGTGACGTGGTGAAGATGCTCGGGGATGGAGTCCATTTCCACTTCCGTGACCCGGGCGACGCAGTGCGCGCCTCGCTGGAAATCGTCGACACCGTCGGCCCCAGAGGCCTTCCGCCCGCCCATGTGGGCGTGAACGCCGGGCCGATGATCTACGACGAGGGCGACTACTTCGGGCGCACAGTCAACATCGCGGCACGGATCGCCGCGCAGGCGTCCGCGAACCGCGTCTTCGTGGGCGAGGACCTCGTTCGTGGCGTCGAGCCCGAGGGCTTTCAGGTGCACGAGGTTGGCCAGTTCGATCTCAAGGGAATCGCCCTGCCGGTGACGCTTTACGAAGCATTGCGGGATTGACATAGCGACAAGAAGCAGGAGCAGGTCGGTGAAAGTCCCTGACGCGTTGCCACCGGGAAGCTGGCGTGTCGCGTTGGATGAGCTGGCTGGCGAACGGATGCAACCCGCGAGCGGTTGCAGCGTCTCGCAGCGCACGCTGAACAGGGACAGATCCTCGTGAACGAGGATGTCGTCTCGCACGCTGCGAGTGAAGATGTCCGGTTCAGGCGAGTCTGGCCTGTCGCGCTCAAAAGCGTCTCGCGCGACGTCGTCGTTCACGAGGCGGAAAGGGCCTAGGTGGTCTCACAACGAGTCCTCGCCACGCTTCGGCTTCATCGCGGAGAAGGCCGCACGGTCGCGCTCCTCGTGGCGATCGCATTTTTCGCGGATGCAGGAATCATGATCGCCCAGAGCGCCATCGATGCCCTGTTCTTTGCGCGATATGGAGTCGGGAAGCTTCCTCTCATGTACGCCTTGGTCGGGATGGCGATGTTCGCGACGACTCTCGGTGTCGCGACTCTTCTGGCGCGCGTTGGACGAGCCCGCGCGTTTCTGCTCATTCCCGCCGTCATCTTCGTGGTCGCGCTAGGAAGCCGAGCCACGCTCGAGGCGGGGGCATCGTGGGTGTATGCGGCGCTCTGGCTTGTTCGGAACGTCGCAGGGGTCACGCTCATCCTTGCCGTCTGGGGTCTCGCTGGGCTCGTGGCCGACACGCGCCAGGCAAAGCGCTTTTTCCCGGTAATCGCTGCGGGCGGTGTGATGGGTCTCGTCGTCGGAGGAGTGGCCACTGCGCCGCTTGCAGCAACGCTCGGCTCAGCGAACCTGTTGCTCGTCTGGGCCGCCTTGATCGCTGGCACCGCGGGGCTTGCCTGGCGGCTCGTACGCACGGAAGGCATATCGCTCGCGGCTCCGCGGGCTCGGGCGAGGGGGCGCGGATCCGATCTCACGGGCGGCCTCACCGATGTCATGAAGTCTGGCCTCCTGCGATGGATGAGCGCGACGAACCTGCTCATCTCTCTTCTCTTCAGCCTTCTCTACCTCGCGTTCTCAAGGGTGGCGGTGGAGAGGTACCCCGACCCGGACAAGCTCGCCGGTTTCTTCGGCGTCTTCTTCGCGATTGCTATGGCCGCCGCGTTCGTGATCTCGCTCCTCGTCACGAGCCGACTCCTTGCACGCTTCGGTGTTCCAACCGTCGTGCTTGTCCTCCCGCTCCTTTACCTGGTGGGGTTTGGGGTATCCGCCGTGGCAGCCACGTTTGCGACCCTCCTGGCCTTCCGCTTCGCCCAGGTTGCCTGGGACAACGGGGGCGCAAACGGCACCTGGGAGGCGCTGATCAACACCTTCCCGGCCGACCGGCGGGACCGTGCGAGAGCCTTCCTCTACGGCGTGCCCTTGCAACTCGGCACGATCCTCGCCGGTCTCGTCGCTTTCATCGCGCAGCGGCTCGCTCACCCGGCCATCGTCTACGGCGCCGGTCTCGTCGGCGCAATCCTCGCCGTCGGATCGGTCGCGCACATCCGCGGCGCGTATCCGAGAGCGTTGGTCGCCGCCCTGCGCGAGGGGCGCCCCGCAATCTTCGGGGGGCCCCAGGGCCCTCGACCCGCCGTGCTCAACGCGGACGCGACGAGCCTCGCTGTCCTCGAAGGCCTACTGACCGACGACGATCCAGCCGTACGACGGCTCGCGGCTCACGCCCTAGGAGACTTCGACCTCGAACCCGCGGCGGCTGCTCTCTTTCTGGCGCTCGACGATCGAGACGCGGACATCCGAGCGGAGGCGCTCGAATCGCTCGACCGCCTCGGCGGCCCTTCCGCCATCCGCGCCGCGCGGAAGTGCCTTGCCGACCATGACTCCACGGTTCGCCGAGCGGCGCTCGTTGTCCTCACACACTCTGGCGCGCTTCCCGAGACGGCGTTGCTTGCCGACGATGATCCGACCGTGCGCTCGCATGCGGCTGCCCTTCTCCTTGGCCACGACGGCGACGCCAGGCCCACGCTGGTCCGTGCCGCTCGTGACCCGAGTTCGCAAGTTCGTGCCGGCGCCCTCCGTGGCATAGCGGCGGCGCACATCGGAGACGCCTCATCGATAGCGTTCGAAGCTCTGGCCGATCCGAACGCGGAGGTACGAGCAGAGGCACTGCGCGCGATCGCCGCCACGGCGCCGAAAGACGCTGTCGCGTCGCTCATCCATGCTCTCGACGATGACGATCTCCGCGTGCGTGCCGCCGCCGTCGACGGGCTCGCAGAAATCGGAGCTCCTGCGTGTGATGCTGTTTCCGAGGCACTCTTTGATCACCGTAGGGAGGAGGCGCTCACGGCGCTCGAGCGACTTCCTCTCGACTGCGCCGCCGACCGGCTACGTCGGTTCGCTTCGGAGGCCGTGACCCGCGCGCTAGAGGACATTCGCCTTCGGGATGCTCTCGGCCCGCCAGACGGCGAGGCTCTCGAACTCCTGCGCCGCTCGTTGGGAGCGCGCGCGGTGAGAAGTGCCATCGACGCGTTGCGCGCGGCCGCCTTGCTCGGCGAGCGGGCCACCGTCTCGGCTGCCATCGAGAGCCTCACCGTCTCGGACCCCGCCCAGCGAGCCAATGCCGTGGAAGTGATCGAGACGGTGGGTGAGCCAGCGATCGTCCGCCCTTTGCTGGCGCTCTTGGAGCCGCCACGGATCGGCGAGCGCGACCCTCACGTACTCGAACAGTTACGAAGCGACGACGATCAGTGGATTCGCGCTTGCGCGGAGTTCGCGAGTGAAGCGCTGGAAGGAGTAACCATGACGCGTACACAGACCACCGTCCCACTCGTCGAGCGTGTCGTCTTCCTGCGCAAGGCGCCGCTCTTCGCTGCCCTCGCACCACAAGACTTGCTTCCGATTGCGGAGGTCGCAGAGGAGCATGTGTTTGCCGAAGGAGAGCTCATCGCTGCGGAGGGAGAGCCCGGCGAGACGACCTTCGTCATTGTGGACGGAAATGTCGATGTGGTCGCTGACGACCGAATGCTGGCAGTTCGCGTCAGCGGCGACGTCATTGGAGAGATGTCGGTCATCTCGAGCCGCCCTCGCGTCGCGTCGCTGCGCGCGAAGTCCGACGTCCGTGTCCTCGAGATCCATAAGCCAGCCTTCGAAGCAATCCTGCGCGAGCGACCCGACACGGCACTCGCACTCATGCGCGTCTTATGCGAACGGCTTGCCCCTTACGACCCCGCTACGAACTAGCCGATTGAACTGAGCCGTTGGTTTGTGCGGCGGTGGGCCGGCGGTCGCCAGTCCGGCCTGCCTGTTGTCTTTATCGACCAGTAGCTCGAGGAGACACTGCGGCGAATCTCCGGCAGGCGGTCTACGAAATGAAGATGACCTTCTCCAGGGTAGAACGTGGCGCGACACTCGGGAATACTCGTCGCGAGATAGCGCCCCATGGAGACCGGAGCATTGGCGTCCTGCTCCCCGTGCCACAGGTGCACCGGCGCCCGGATGTCTTCGAGACGAAATGCCCACGGCCCGAGCGTAGAGCCCCATTTCCCAGGCAGGCCCGCAGCTCCCGTCGCGAAATGCTTCGGAGAGGCTTGTCCCAGGATCTTTCGTACCTCTGGCAGCGCCAGACATGGTCGCGACCCGTATGGCGGGCTTTCAGGCGGCTGGGTTCGCGGCGCCCTTGACGACTTGGGTCCCTTGAGACAAGATCGTCACGGTTCAAAACGCAGCAAATTTCTCTACAGGACTGCAATGAGGTCAACCGAGGTCTGGATCGCGACAGGGACGGCATCGCCTGCGAGAAGCTGTGAAGCCGCCTCCTCGAGGACGCAAACCCTGCCTGACGTCGAGCTATCGCCCGCCGGGCGGTCCAACAGAGAGGAAACGAGATGGCAGTGATGCCAGCGACAGCCGAGCAGATGACGGCGACGGCCAGTCAACGGATGCGCGCGATCGTCCAGACGGAATACGGGACGGCAGATGTGCTCCGTGTGGCCGAGATCGAGCGGCCGGTGATCGGAGCCGACGAGGTGCTAGTGAAGGTTCGTGCCGCCGGCCTTGACCGGGGCACTTGGCATCTAATGGCCGGCATGCCCTATGCCGCGCGTTTGGTGGTCGGTCTGCGTGCACCGAAGAATCCGGTGCCTGGTCTCGACGTGGCGGGTGTGGTGGTTGCGATCGGGAGTGAAGTAACGCGTCTTCAGCCCGGCGATCAGGTGTTCGGTGTCAGCAAGGGCTCGTTCGCCGAGTTTGCCGCCGCGCGCGAGGACAAGTTGGCACGCAAACCGTCAAACCTGAATTTTGAACAGGCCGCGGCCGTGCCGGTCTCGGGGATGACCGCACTGCGAGGGCTCACTGACGTCGGCCACCTGCAGGCTGGGCAGAAGGTGTTGATCATCGGTGCGTCGGGTGGTGTTGGCAGCTACGCCGTGCAGATCGCCAAGGCACTCGGGGCGGAAGTCACCGGCGTGTGCAGCACGAGCAAGCTCGACCTTGTGCGGTCGATCGGCGCCGATCACGTAATCGACTACAGCCAGGACGACTTCGCCAATGGTGAGACGCGTTACGACCTGATCCTCGACACAGGCGGCAATTCGACGCTCTCACGGCTCCGACGTGCGCTCACTCCCCGCGGGACGCTCGTCATCGTCGGCGGTGAAGGCGGAGGCCGCTTGACCGGCATGGGTCGTCAACTACGCGCACTCGCCCTGTCACCTCTTGTCGGCCAGCGACTGACCATGCTCGGCCCCAAAGAGCACCACACCGTTCTCGAGCGCCTGACAGAACTGATCGAGGGCGGCAAATTGGTGCCGGCGATCGAGCAGACCTACCCGCTCAGCGAGATGCCCAACGCCATGCGACACCTCATAGCCGGACGAGCGCGCGGCAAGCTCGTCATCGCCGTCAGCTCTATGTAGACCCCCGGAGCCACGAAGTACGGATTCGACTGCTCGCGAGTCTTCGTCCGTTAGAAGCCCTCGACGGTACGACTTGACGTAATCACGCCTTTCCGTACAAGAAACGCGTTCGCCAGTTCATCTAGGTCGATCTCACAAAACGAAACATCGATTCGTTACAGACTGACATGTCAAGACAAGCCCTAGGTAACGCCCTAGCCGGCCTCTTGTTCCTCATCGTCGCGATCGTTGACTTCACTCGCGATTCTTCAGGAATAGGCGTGGTTTTTGTGATCTTTGCTGCGGTCTTTCTCGGACTCGCCTTCTCAGGCAAGCGGTGACGAAGCGCGACACCCACCCACCCGGCTAACTGCCCGCGAGAAGGGCGGCTCGACCGGATCCGCTTGCAGAATCGCTTGCAGCCATGCTGCCCTTCTACCAGCTGGAAAGTAAAAAAGCCTTGTCACCAGGGCTTTCCGAGATGGAGCGTACCGGGATCGAACCGGTGACCTCCGGCTTGCAAAGCCGGCGCTCTCCCAGCTGAGCTAACG
>CAWAAP010000009.1:0-175718 GCA_963779965.1 uncultured Actinomycetes bacterium
GGCGCGGTTGAAGACTCGGATCGAGATCACCGTCAGCGCCGCGGCGAAAGCGGCGACGACGGCGAGACTGAGGGCAGCCATCATCGTCGCGCTGTGCATGCTCCAGATGCTTGTGGAGTCCACTGCTGTCTCCAAGCAGCCCGTAGCGGACGCGCGCGAGCCCGTGGGTGAGGGGGAGAAACTTCGCGAACCACGCAAGGAACCCGGGCAGCACGCCGATCGGAACTCGGGAACCCAGGAGCGGCACTCGCGAGGTCGAAAAGACCCTTGCCCAGGGTTACCCTCGGGTGGGTTTCTCCCCTGACGCCCGAGCTGCGGCGTGAGCTGTAGACGTCCGCGCCCTGGGCACTACCGTCGCAGCGTCAGCGGCGCAGGACTCACCACACACGGAGAGAACGGTGGCCTCAATCGTCGGGCATCGGCGCCCGCGTCAAGAGGAGGTTCCATGGAAGCTGCAGTCGCTACCGCCCGCCCGCGTAGCGTGGCGCGCTGGACCATTCTGGGCGGACTGTTGTACGTCATCTTCTTCGTCGTCGGGACGATCATGCTCTTCAGCGGCGCGCCCGACGGGGACGACACTCCGGCAAAGGTCATCCAGTTTTATTCCGACAGCGGCCACCGTGACCGCATCAACGTCGGGTGGATCATGATCACGCTGGCTGTCTTCTGCCTGCTGTGGTTCATCGCCGCGTTGCGTCGAGCCGTGAGCATGGTCGACGGCGAAGGAATCCTCACCGGCGTCGTCGGCATCGGCGGCGGTATCTATGCGGCCCTGGCGTTTGCGTCTGTCGCGCTGGACTCAGGGATCAGGACGATGAGCGATGACACCTACCAGCACCGCGTTTACCCCGAGTTGATCCACGCCGCAGGCGACGTCAGCTGGGTCATGCATGCGACGGGCGCCGTCGGGCTCGGCGCGATGATCATCGCCGCCTCCCTCGCATTCATGTGGGGCGGTCTCTGGCCGAGCTGGGCCGGGTGGGTCGGCGCCGTCGTCGGCGTCCTCACGCTCGCCTCGATCGCGTTCTTCCCACAGTTCCTGTTCCTGCTCTGGATCCTGATCGTGTCGATCGTGATCTTCATGCAGTCGCGCCCGGCCAGCCGGGTCGCGTAAAGCAAGCCAGCAGCGTTGGGGGAGCCGAGGCTCCCCCAACGAGCTCTTGTTACGCCGCGAGGTCGAACGCGGGCTCGACCACGACTTCTTCCACCTGCTCGACCTCGTCGCGACGGATCAGCACCAGCGTCGCAACGATGCCGAGGGCGGCGATGACGGCGCCCGCGGCGAACGCGCCGTGGAAACCGTCGACGAGTGCAGCAGCCTGGGTCGAACCGTTGGCGAGCGAATCACTCGTCCGCGACGTGGCGATCGTCGAGAGGGCCGCGATGCCGAGTGCCCCGCCGATCTGCTGCGACGTGTTGATCAGACCGGATGCGAGCCCGGCCTCCGCGGCCTCTACGCCGGCGAGGGCCGCGATCGAGATCGGCACGAAGGCGAAGCCGATTCCAACTGCGGTCAGGAGGAAGCCCGGCAGCAGGTCGCCCAGGTACGAGCCGCCCACCGACACCTGCGTGAAGTAGACGAGGCCCGCTGTGAGCGACGTCATCCCGATCAGCAACACCGGCTTCACGCCGATCCGCGTCACGAGCTGCGCGGCGATCGCCGAGGTGAAGATCGCCGTCCCCGCCACGGCCAGGTAGCCGACGCCGGTCTTCATCGCCGAGTAGCCGAGCACCTGCTGCATGTAGAGGGTCAGCATCAGGAACATCGCGAACATCGCGGTGCCCATGATGAATCCCGCCGCGTTGGCGCCACTCACGGTCTTGATGCGCAGGATGCCGATGCGCATGAGCGGCTCCGGGTGGCGCAGCTCCCAGGCGACGAAACCGACGAGCATGGCGAACGACACCGCGAAGAAGGCAAGCGTCGGGCCGGCGAGCCAACCGTCCTGGCCCGCCTTGGTGATCGCATACACGAGCGATGACAGTCCGCCCGTCACGAGCACCGCACCGGGAACGTCGAACGCCTTGACGCTCGCGTCGCGGCTCTCCTTGAGCAGGATCGGCGCCAGGATGAACGCCGTCACGCCGACGGGGATGTTGACGAAGAAGATCCACTCCCAGCTGAGAGCGTCCGTCAGTACGCCGCCGAGGAGAACACCCGCAGCCGCGCCGAAGCCGCCGACGGCGCCCCAGACGCCGAGGGCGATGTTGCGCTCGCGGCCTTCGGTGAACGTCGTCGAGAGGATCGACAGAGCCGCCGGCGTGATGACGGCAGCACCGAGCCCCTGGAGAGCGCGCGCGGAGATCAGCGACCCCTCCGACCACGCCAGGCCCGCCATCAGCGACGACAGCGTGAAGAGGACGATGCCTGCGAGAAAGATGCGCCTACGCCCGAGCAGATCGGCCGCTCGCCCGCCGAGGAGCAGGAAGCCGCCGAACACGAGCGCGTACGCGCTGATTACCCACTGCAGGTTCTCCTGTGAGAACCCGAGGTCGACCTGAATCGAAGGCAACGCCACATTCACGATTGCGATGTCCAGGACGACCATGAACTGCACGACGCTCAGAAGCGCCAGTGCCAGCCATTTGCGTCGATCAGAAGTCACCATGGCGTCCGTTTTCCTTTCACGTAGAGATGAGACTTGCTCTACGTTCAGGGTGCCCGTGCGCGGACAGGCTGGCCAAGGGTCTGCGCCCGCCAATCGGGGTGCGGTTAACCACACCGCTACGTCCTGTTAACGGAGCGCTGGGATCGGCCTCGCTAGTGTCTTGCCCGTGCCCGGAAGAAGCAGGCGGTTGCTCATCGGCGCGGTTGCCGCGGCGGGCGCCGCGCTCGTTCTCGCCGGGACTGTCGCCGCAGCGACGCCTCGACTCAGCGTCCATCCGGCAAGCGTCGCGCGTGGCGGCACGGTGACGGTGAGCGGAACAGGCTGCCGGGCCGGCGACCTCGTCTATCTGATCTCCCCGCCCTTCGTCGGGCATGCCTTCGTGTCCCATTCCGTCGCGACCCGAGCCCGCTCCAACGGCTCGTTTGCGCGAAGCGTCCACATACGGACGTCCATCCGTGCCGGTCGCTACCTGATCACGGCGAGATGCGGCGGGGGCAATCTCGGCGTCTCAGCGCGCCTCCGCGTGTACTGAGGCGTGCCCCGCCCGAAGCCGGACGGGGCACTGTGTCGAACTAGGCGAAGCGGAGAGCCGGCCCGGTCACTCGCTTCGCGGCCTTGGCAGCGAATCCGGGGAGCGCCAGCAAGATCAGCGCCAGCACCAGCAGCATGAAGTAGAAGTGCTTCTTCCTCATCAGACTGCTGGGATTGCGGAGGAGCCGGCCTCCGGCGCATACGTCGGGCGATAACCCAGGGCTCGGCCGAGCGGTGCGCCGATCGCCAGACCCGCCTTCTGCAGCCACGCCGGGGGCTGCGGGAGCCGCACGGTGTCGAAGTGCGCTTGCGCGATCACGGCAAGACGCAGCGGGTTCGGCATGCCCTTCCGATTCGTCTTGCCGTCTTCGGCGAGCACGAACATCGTCTCGAGCAGGGACTCGAACTGAAGCGCCGGCCGCACCTCGCACACGAAGCGCACTTCCTCCTTGCCGGCGTTCCAGAAGCGATGGGGCGTCCCCGGCTCGACGACGGCGACCTCGCCGCGCTCGAGCGTGACCTTTTCCTTGCCGTTCTTGAGGCCGAGCGTTCCGTCGATCACTGCGAAGCGCTCGCTCTGCGAGGGATGGAGGTGCGTCGCGGCGACGAAGCCGTCCGGCTGAACCGTGCACTCGATCACGACGGCTTCGCCGTCCGTGTCGGCCGATGTAGCGCGGAACGTGATGCGTTCCCCGGTGACGGGGTTGTGGATCGTGTCTCCCGTGCGAATCATCTCGAGCCTCCTTCGTAGCGTCGATTGACACTCCGAAGGCTAGGTCCGCACGCCCGGAATTTCGTCGGCGCCGCGGACGATCTCGCGTCGTCGAACGGCGGATCTTCAGGACGCCGCCGTCATCCTTCTGGATGACGTTGTCTACGCCTCGGCGCCGGCGAGGCCGCACTCGTAGGCGAGCACGACGGCCTGCACCCGATCGCGCAGGTCGAGCTTCGTCAAGAGGTGCGCCACGTGCGTCTTCACCGTCGTGTCGCTGACGAAGAGCTCTTTCGCGATCTCTGCGTTCGACAGGCCTCGTGCGACGAGCTTCAGCACCTCGAGCTCGCGCGCGGTCAGCTCGGCGAGCTCGGGAGGCAAAGTCTTCACCGACTGGGGCGGCCGGCGGACGAACTCCTCGATGACTCGGCGCGTGACCGACGGCGCCAGGAGCGCATCGCCTTGAGCGACCGCGCGGATTCCGGCAACAAGCGCCTCGGGAGGAGTGTCCTTGAGCAGGAACCCGCTCGCGCCGGCCCTGAGCGCGTCGTAGACGTACTCGTCCATGTCGAACGTCGTCAGCATCACGACCTTCGTCTCCGCGCTGTCGGCTGCGAGCAGACGGCGAGTCGCCTCGATCCCGTCGACCTGCGGCATGCGGACGTCCATGAGGACCACGTCCGGCTTCAGGCGCAGCGCCTCGGCCACAGCCTCGACACCGTCCGCAGCCTCGCCGGCGACCTCGATGTCCTCTTCGGCGTCGAGGATCATGCGAAAGCCGGCACGTACGAGCGCCTGATCGTCGACGATGAGGACGCTCAGGGTCATGAGGTGAGCGGCAGCTTTGCGCGCAGGCGATACCCGCCGCCGGTCTGCGGCCCGGCGTCGAGCTCGCCGCCGTAGACGGACACTCGTTCGCGCATGCCGACGAGGCCGTGTCCGCCGCCGTCCCCGTTCCCGACGCCTTTCCCGTCGTCGCTGACCGTCACTTCGAGGTAGCCGTCGCCGTAGTTGACGAGCACCTCGGCCCGCGTCGCCTGCAGCGTGCTTCACCACATTCGTCAGCCCTTCCTGCACCAGTCGGTACGCAGTCAGGTCGACGCCCGCAGGAAGCTGGATGGCCTCGCCCTCGATGCGCAGCTCGACCGGCAGGCCCGCTTCCCGCGCCTGCTCGACAAGGCGGTTCAGGTGATCGAGGCTTGGTTGAGGCGCAAGAGCCGGCGCCTCTTCGGGCCGCCGCAGCACGCCCACCATGCGGCGCATCTCGGCGAGCGCCTCGCGCCCGGTCCGCTCGACGACGAGCAAGGCCTCGCGCTCGCGGTCTTGATCGGGCCGCAGAAGCCGTCGTACTCCGGACGCCTGGACGGTCATCACGCTGACGCTGTGACCGACGACGTCATGAAGCTCGCGCGCGATTCGCGCCCGCTCCTCCGCAACTGCTGTGCGGGCCTGCTGCTCACGTTCGCGCTCCGCCCGGGCCGCCCGCTCCTTCGCTTCGTCGGCCTCCTCGAACTTTCGCCCGAGCGAGAAGCCGACGATCCAGACGACGCCGAAGACGACATTGGAGAAGACGAAGTCCCAGATGCCGCCGTTCGGATCGCTCCGAGCCACAAATGCTTCTGCGCCGAAGACGATCGCCAGCCCCGCGACCGCCTGCCTCCAATCGCGCAGCAAGGCCATGAGGAAGACAGCAGCCATCCCGGCCAGGAAAACGAAGAAGTTGTTCGGCACGAGGCGGTCGTCCAGAAGCGTCGCGAGGATGACCGCGATGGCGACAGCGACAGGCGCGCCAAACGGGAAGCGCCGTCGTGCCAAAAGAGGCGCAATGATCGCCACGATCAACGGCACTTCGAGCCAGAGGGAGCGGTACAGCCAGCCGTCAACCGTTCCGTGGTTGTGGAAGGCGGCCACAATCCCGCCGACGATCCCGGCAACGATCAGAACGTCGAACCAGTAGCGCGACCACAGTCGCCACAGCAGTTTCACGCTTTGAAGGTACTCGGATCGCGGCCGTTTCGCCTCGTCCTCGAGAACGATCCAAACATCGTCCGTGAGGACGACATCGAAATCGCCACCCCGGCCGAAGACGGCCCGGGCCCGTAGCCGTAGCGTGGTGATCACCGGATTTCACACAGGAGGACACATGAGCATGCAGGGAACATCGGGATTCGTGGTCGAGACCTCGGCCTTGACGAAACGATTCGGCGATCGGGTCGCGGTCGACAACGTCGAGCTGCGCGTCCCGCGCGGCTCTGCCTTCGGCTACCTCGGCCCGAACGGCGCCGGCAAGACGACGCTGATCAGGATGCTGCTCGGCCTCACGAAGGCGACCGGCGGGACGATGCGGCTGCTCGGCCGCCCGGTACCGGACGAGCGCGCCGCGGCGCTTGCACGCGTCGGTGCGATCGTCGAGGAGCCTCGGTTCCACAAACATCTGACGGGACGCGAGAACCTCACCGTGATCGCGGCCGCACGCGAGCCCGAAGCGCACGAGAGGATCGACGGCGCGCTCGCACGCGTCGGTCTCTCCCAGCGGGCGGACGAACGCGTGAAGCGGTACTCGCTCGGCATGCGCCAGCGGCTCGGCGTTGCCCGCAGCCTGCTCGCCGACCCGGAGCTCCTGATTCTCGACGAGCCGACCAACGGGCTCGATCCGGCAGGCATCCACGAGTTCAGGGACATGATCCGCGGCTTCGTCGCCGAGGGCCGGACCGTGCTCCTCTCCTCGCACCTGCTCGACGAGGTGGAGAAGATCTGCGACGAGGTCGCGATCGTCGATCGAGGAAAGGTCGTCGTGCAGGGCTCGATCGCAGAGCTCGCCGCCGGCGGCAAGCAGACGATTCTGATCGCGACGAGCGACGAGGAGCAGGCGCTGGCGATCCTCTCCGAGCATCGCGGAGTCAAGTCCGCGATTGCGGAAGCGAACGGAATCCGCATCACGCTCAGTGCCCATTCCGTCGAAGCGCAGGACGACATCAGCCGGCGCCTCGTCCTCGCGGGACTGGCCATTCGCCGCTTCGAGCCTGCACGCGTGTCGCTCGAGCAGCGTTTCCTGGAGATCACGTCCCGACTGGAGGAATGCAGCATGAGCTCCACGACAGTCATTGCAACGGCTCCCCGGACACGTGCCAGGAGAAGCTGGCGACCGCGACTCGTCAGCGCCGAGTTCCTCAAGCTGCGCAAGCGACGCGGCCTCGTGATCTCCACGCTCGCGCTCACAGTCCTGCCGATGATCGCCGGCTACACGGTCCTGCTCAGCATCCATGCCGCGAATCCCGCCAAGCATGGGCCGGCAGGAGGGTTGGAGAACCTGTCGGGCTCGATGGACATGCTGTCCACGCTCAGCGTCGTCGCCGCGATCCTCGTCGGGGCGACTCTGGGAGCCGGGGACCTCGGCTCCGGCGTCTTCCGCGAGCTGGTCGTCACCGGACGCTCGCGGCTCGCCCTGTTCGCGGCGCGCATTCCTGCCGGCCTCATGCTCCTCTTGCCGATCGTGGGTGCGGGCTACGCCATCACGGCGACCGGGTCGGTCGTGTTCGCGGGGTACCTCGGCGCACCCAGCGCAAGCCTCCTCATCGGTTCGGCGGCCTGGCTCGGGCTCGTGGCCTCGCTCGCTCTGGTGCTCGCGCTCGGGGTCTCCTCCACGGTCGGATCGCGTGGAACGACGATCGGGATCGTCCTCGGCTGGCAGGTCGTCGCCGCGCCGGTGCTGCTCCAGATCAAGACGCTCGGGTCTCTCCGTGAAGGACTCGCTCGGCGCCGCAACCGACCGCCTTGCACCCGCCGCTCTCTTCGAAGGCAGCCCGAAAGTGTCGATCTCGATTGCCGCAGCGGTTCTCGTGATCGCGATGTGGACAGTCATCCCGCTCGCGATCGGCGCATGGCGGACCTGCACACGCGACGCGTAAGGAAGTCGGCTCAGGACGCGATGTGCTTGGCGATGTGCCGCGCGTCCCTCCCGACGCCGCCGACGTTCTCCGAGGTGAACGAGTACAGGAAGTCGAGACCGACGAAGTAGAGGCCCGGCTCGGACGAGACGCCGCGCTCCTGCACCGGCTCGCTGTCCTCACCGAAGACCGGCACGTCGATCCAGCTGAAGTCCTGCCGGAACCCCGTGCACCAGATGACGTTCGCAACGTCCATGACACGTCCGTCCTCGAGCATGGGCAAGCCGTTCTGGACTCCGGTCGTCTTTGCGACGTACTCGACGCCGGCTGCGAGGAGGTCCTGCGACTTCACCCGGATGCGCGGTGCGCCGCCCTCGAGGACGTGCGGGCGAACCTTGCGGCCGAGCGGCGTCTTCATGGTCAGGACGTGCGAGGCGACGAACCAGAGCACCGGCAAGACCAGCACGCCTGAGCGGGTGCTCGATCGGGAATGGGATCTGACCCTTGTCTCTTCCGGAGAGCCAGGTCCGGTGAGTCTTCGACACTTCCATACCGATGTCCGCGCCGGAGTTCCCGGCGCCGACGAGGAGAACGCCGCCCGGACGCAGCTGGGAAGGATCGCGGTATTCGCTGGAGTGCATCTGCACGATGCGGGGGTCGAGCTCGGATGCAAACTCGGGCACTGACGGTTTTCCGTAGAAGCCCGTCGCCACGACGACGCGATCGGCCTCGAACCGGCGCTCGCCACACTCGACGCTGTACCGGTCGCCGTCCTTCGCAAGGCGAGTCACGGCCATACCGGTTCGCACCGGAAGATCGAATCTCGCCGCGTAGGCCTCGAGATAGTCAGCCGCCTCGAGCGCAGTGGGAAACGACCAGCCGGGCGCCGGAAACGACCAGCCCGGCAGCCCGTCGTAGCGTGCCGGAGTAAAGAGGCGGAGGGAGCTCCAGGTGCGCGTCCGCCAGGAGCCGCCAATGCGTTCGTTCGCGTCGAGGATCACGAACGGCCGCCCCTGCTTCTTCAGGTAGTAGCCGACCGCAAGGCCGGCCTGGCCGCCGCCGATGACGATCGTCTCGAAGGTCTCGGTGCTTGCGATTGCTTCGCTGCTGCTGCCGATAGCTGCTTCCTGCGTCGCCATGATCGTTCCTCCACTCTCGAATGACCTTGACGACGACGTTAAGACGAGGCCGATGAGCCCGCATCGCCGCGGATCCACCAACTTGACGCTGCGGCTGCATGGTCATTTCTGACCATGCAGGTCGTCAGACGAGGTCGTGCTCGAACGCGAACGCGCCTGCAGCGGTCCGCGACGCGACGCCCAGCTTGGTGAAGATGTTCTGCACGTGCCTGGCGACGGTGTGCTCGCTGATCACCAACACCACGGCGATCTCGCGGTTGCTCTTCCCGGTGGCGACCAGTCGCAGCACCTCCAGCTCACGCGGGCTCAATCCGTGCATCCCGTCACCTTCGTCGCCTCTCGTCAGCAAGTCCACCGACGCAACGGACGGCGCCGCGCCGAGCTGCTCGAAGAGCCTCCGCGCCGCGTCCAGCTCGAGCGCGAATCCATCTTCGTCGCCGAGCGCACGGCACGCTCGCCCCACGAGCACACGTGTGAGCGCTACCTCGTAGGGAGCCTCGAGCTCCTGCCAGGCCTGGACCGCGCGCCGCAGGCTGACCAGCGCGCTTCCCGCATCGCCCGCGGCGAGCTCGAACGTGCCACAGGCCTGCGTGACGACGGCCTGGAGCATGTCGGTCCCGTATTGAGCCGCGATCTCGCGGAGCTCACCGCAGGCGTCCCGCGCCGCGTCGACGTCGCCGGCCGCGAGCATGATCTCGACGTACGCCGGCAACAGGCCTGCGCGAGCCGCGCGATCGGTCGTCTCGCCCGCGGCCCGCCGAATCGCCGCTGCCGCCGCCTCCTCCTTCCCCTGCGCAAGCCGGAGGAGCGCAAGTCCAGGCTGCGGTTCCAGACCGAGACGGCTCGCCTCCCGGTACGCCTTCTCGGCCTCCTCGAACCGTCCGCTCAGCCGCTGGACCTCGCCTTGCAGGTACCACCCCTTCGCAATCGCTCCCGGATTCATCGCCTCCGCGAAGCGCTCGCCGGCCAGGCGCGCTTCTTCGAGCGCTGCGGGCCAGTCGCCGTGCAACCGCAAGAGTTGAGCGCGGTGCACGAGGCAACGCCCTCGGAACGAGACCAGGTCAGGCTGCTGCTCGCACCAGCGTGTCAGTGCCGCGGTCCACTCGTGGGCGCGGCGCAACTCGTAGACCTCTTCGCAGGCGAGAATCACCCCGCAGTACACGATGCCGCTGACGACAGGAGACACCTCCCCTGCAGTCACCGCGACCATCGCTTCGTCGAGCAGGCTGAGGCCTTCTGCTACGCGTCCGCCCTTCGCGAGCACCGCGCCCTGAACGTGCACGGCGAGCGCGAAGAGGTCGTTGTCGCCGAAACGCTCGCCGATCTCGGCGGCTGCGGCAGCCGTTTCAGCCGCGCCGTCGAAGTCACCGCTCATTTCGTGTTGAAAGCTGACCGGCAGGAGCATGTAACCCTGCTCGACACACTCGCCCTCCTCGCGCTCGAGCAGCCGTTGAGCGCGGCCGAGCCAGCCCGTGGCCGGCCCCATCTCACCGCGTAGCGCGAGGTTCATGCCGATCCAGAACGCGCAGCGGACTGCGGGCAGCGCCTCGCCCTCTTCCGCGTACGCGTGGTGCGCGCGCTCCAGCAACGGAATCCATTCGTCGACGAGCCCGAGCATGTGGGCCGCCGTCGCGAGGAGCACGAGGTCCGAGCCGGAGAGGGGAGCCGCGCGCTCGGCGTGCCCCAGCAACTCGTAGGCCTCGCTCCACGCGGATCTCGCGTAGGCATCCCGGCCTCGTTCCAGCTCGTCAGCGGTCTGCAAGAGACCCAATCTCCTTCAAACCGAGCCGATCGTAAAGTTAAGTTGCTTCTTACGTAAGGATATGCTTACATACTGACCATGGAGGCCGCACTCAAAGCAATCGCCGCGCCCCGGCGACGGCAGATCCTCACGCTCGTGCGCGACGACGAGCTAAGCGCCGGGGAGATCGCATCCCATTTCGACGTCACGCGGCCTGCGGTCTCCCAGCACCTGAACGTCCTGAAGGAGGCGGGGCTCGTGAGCGAGCGACGCAACGGCACGAGGCGCCTGTACCGAGCACGTCCCGAAGGGCTTGCCGAGCTCAAGGACTTCCTCGAGGAGTTCTGGGACGTCCGGCTCGAGACACTCAAACGCGAAGCAGAAAAGGAGGAGCGGAAGAAGCATGGACGCAGCAACTGACACCACCGTTTACGAGCGCACGCTCGCGATCGACGCCAGCCCGGAGACGGTCTGGGAGTTTCTCGTCGACCCCGAAAAGCTCATGCGCTGGAAGGGCATCAACGCCGACCTCGACACCCAGCCCGGCGGCATCTTCCGCTGCGAGGTCATCCCGGGCCACGTCGCCCGTGGCGAATACGTCGAGATCGACAAACCCAACAAGCTCGTCTTCACCTGGGGCTGGGACGGCAGCGAAGACGTTCCCCCGGGCTCGTCGACGATCGTGATCGAGCTCGCGTCGGATGGCGACGGCACCAGCCTCCGCTTCGTGCACCAGGACCTCCCGAACGCGGAAGCAATCGCCTCACATGCACACGGCTGGGACCACTACCTGCCGCGCCTGGAGACGGCCGCCGGCGGCGGCAACCCGGGCGAGGACCCCTGGGTCACGCAAGCACCATCGATGTGAAGGAGGAGAACCGGTAATGGCACATTCCGTCATGCACTTCGAGGTCGTGGGCAAGGACCTCGACAAGCTCCAGAAGTTCTACGGCGATCTCTTCGGTTGGAACACGAAGAAGATCCCCGGAGACATGCCGTACGCGATGGTCGAGAAAGAGGACGGCGGCATCGGCGGCGGCATCGGTCAGACCGCGGACGGGAACGGTCACGTCACGTTCTACGTCGGCACCGACGATCCGCAGGCGACGCTCGACAAGGCCGAGCAGCTCGGCGGCAAGACGATCCTGCCGGTGACCGAGCTGCCGGAGGTCACGATCGCGCTCTTCGCCGATCCCGAAGGGCACGTCGTCGGGCTCGCGAAGGGGATGTAGCTACTAGTCCGGAGAGATGTTGTGGTTGAACCTGAAGACGTTCGACGGGTCGTACTGACGCTTCACCGCCCGTAGCCGTCCGAACCGTTCAGCACCGAACTCCGTTTCGAGACCGTCCGCAGAAGCTTCGTTGGCGTAGTTGAGATAGCCGCCGCCGATCTTCCAAGGCTCCAGCGTCCTCGAGTACGCGCGGGCGGTCTCGATCTGGCTCTCGTCCTCTTCGGGATCGGTCCAGACGTTGATGAAGGTTGCGTTCCAGCGTGCTTCTCGGCCGGCGAACGCGGTCGCATCGGAAGGAACGCGAGTCGGCGCTCCGTGCATTGGCTCGAACAGCACGCCGCCGACGGTTCCCAGCTCGAGGAACTGTTCGCTCGTGAGAGCGAGCAGTTCGTCAGGAAGCTCGCCGAGAAATCTTCCCGACCAGTAGTTCCGCAGGCCGAACGGCATGCGGGCGTAGAGCTCCTGCAGCTCGGAGTAGTACATCGGCCTGACGCTGTTCGCGACAGGCGAAAGGCCGTCAGTCAACTCGCGAATCGCCTCGCGGCCTTCGTCGAGGTCGCCGATCCAGGCGATCGAGGCGTTGACGATGCCATCGCCGGTGGCAGCGTCGCGATAGATCTGCCCAAAGCTCGCGAGACTGTCAGGCGCATTCGCCATGACGTCCCGCCACGCCGGCAACACCGTCGGCGCGTCCTCGAGCCGATAGTCGAGATGCCCGCCGAGCAGAAGCCCGACCGGGTGGAGCTGGAACGTGAACTCGACGACGATGCCGAAGTTACCTCCGCCGCCACGGAGCGCCCAGAAGAGCTCCGCGTTCTCGCTCTCGCTCGCGGTGAGCACGCTTCCGTCAGCCGTGACAACCGTCGCCTGGAGCAGATTGTCGAGCGTGAGGCCATACGTCGGCGACAGGTGCCCGATACCGCCACCCAACGTCAACCCTGCGATGCCGGTGTCGCCGAACGTCCCGCCCGGCGTCGCCAGCCCGTGCCGTTGACTGGGTGTGTCGAGGTCCTCCCAGAGCGCTCCTCCACCGCAAGTCGCGGTCTGCGTCTCCGGATCGACTACCACCTCGCGCATCAGGCGCAGGTCGACGACGAGGCTTCCGTCGCCTACGCAATGGCCCGCGACACCGTGGCCTCCTCCGCGCACGGCCACCGGCAGATCCGCTTCGCGCGCGAAACGTAGAGCCGTCAGGACGTCCGCGACATCGAGGGGCCGCGTGATCAACTCCGGTCGCCGCTCGATCATCCCGTTGAACGTCGCACGCGCGATGTCGAAGCCGCGGTCGGTCGGGTCGATGACCGGCCCGCGATGACGCTCTCTCAATTCGCCCAGCGACTGCATGGAGCCAGCCTAAGGGAAGTCATGCCCGGGCGATAACGTCCGGAGATGTTCCTCGCCGTCCAGCTCGCGGCGCTCGCGGTCGGCGCCGCGTCGTGTCCGCCGAACCTCGCGAACGAGCTCGCAGCTCCCGCTCCCGCCGCCTCGCGGCAACTGATCACGATCGAGGCCGCGACGTCGCGCGCGACCTACGCCACCGCTCGAATCTGGGCACGCACCGATATTTGCTGGGCGCCGGCCGGCGGTCCCTACACGGCTCGTGTCGGCAGGAACGGAGTGCGCAAGAACAAGCGCGAAGGAGACGGCTCGACGCCCGCCGGCACGTTTGCGCTCGGCAGGAAGATGTACGGCAACTCACCGAACCCCGGCGTTTCGTATCCCTACGTCCGTCTGCGCTGCGGCGACTGGTGGGTCGAAGACTCGAAGTCGCCCACGTACAACACGTTCCAGCGCATCGGCTGTCGACGGACGCCACCGTTCAAGGTGACGACACCCGATCTGTCGACGTCGCCTCGCGCATACGCCCATTTCGCGGTGGTCGAGTACAACATGCACCCCGTCGTACGCGGACGCGGCTCCGGAATCTTTCTCCACGTTCAGATCGGCAAGGCGACGAGCGGCTGCATCAGCTTGCGACGCCCTGCGCTCATCCACGTTCTGCGCTGGCTCGATCCCGAGGCGCTACCGCAGATCGCGATCGGCGCGGCGGGCTCGCTACGTCAATCGCGCAGCGGCTAGCGCATCCGCCGCCGCGGCCGTCGTGATGCCCTCGGTGTCGGCCTGGACGTAGATCGTCCTCAGGGTGTCGCCGATCCGGACCAGCGCCGCGTCCACGTCGGCCTGACTCCGCCCGTTCAGCTCGAGATAGTTGATCGCAATCGCACCGCCGGCATTGATGACGTAATCCGGCGCGTAGAGGATTCCCGCCGCGCGGAGAAGATCAGCCGCCTCCGGTTGTGCAAGCTGGTTGTTCGCAGATCCGGCAACGATGCGGCAACGGAGCTGCGGAACGCTCTCCGCGCTCAGCGTCGCGCCGAGAGCGCAGGGCGCATAGACGTCACACTCGGTTGCAATTGCGTGGCCCGCCTCGACCGCGGAACCGCCTACCGACGCTGCGATCGTCCGCGCTCGTTCCGCGTCGAGGTCCGCGACGAGCACCACAGCGCCCTCGCGGCCGAGCAGGTCCGCCAGCGCCGCGCCGACGCTGCCGACACCCTGAACGAGCACCGTCCTGCCCGATAGATCGTCCGATCCGTGGACATGCGCGAGGCTCGCCTTGATCCCGTGGAAGACACCGACGGCGGTGAACGGCCCCGGATCGCCGGCACCGCCCTTCGCCACGCTGCGGCCGAAGACATGCTCGGTCCGGTCCGCGATCACATCCATGTCGGACTCGCCCGTCCCGACATCGGAGCTCGTGATGAAGCTTCCGCCGAGCGACGCGACGATGTCTCCGTAGCGATGCAACAGCGCACTGCGCTCGTCGCCCTGGGGGATCTTCGGGATCGCGAGCACGGCCTTGCCGCCGCCGAGCCCCAGATCTGCAACGGCAAGCTTCGCGGTCATCCCGGCCGAAAGGCGCATCGCGTCTCGAAGCCCGTCAGCAGGAGCGTCGTAGACCTTGAGCCGCGTCCCACCTGCCGCGGGGCCGAGCTGCGTCGAGTGCATGCAGATGAAGATCCAGCCTCCGCTCTCGCGGTCTCGGTGGATCACCACCTGCTCGCCGTCCCACTCCTCGAGCAGGTCTTCGAAGGTCGCCACAGGAGAAATTCGATCACATCGTGTGAGGATCGCGGGGGCTGCGACGTACTACGTCGTAGACAACCGAAGGGAAGTGTCCGATGAAACTCGCTCGTCTCGCGCTACTCGCCGCCGGCGGCGTCGCCATCGCCGCGTTCGCCGGTGTCTTTCAACCCTCGGGAGCGCGAAGCGCCCCGGCCGCAGACGGGTCGTCCGGCGGAATCACCGTCCTCGGCACCGGCTCGACGAATGTCACGCCTGATCGCGCCTCCTTCGCGTTCGGCACGGTCAGCCAGGCCGCGACAGCGAACGCGGCTCTTGCGGCGAGCTCCCAGTCGGTCGCCCGCGTGATCGCGGCGCTGAAGAAAGCGGGCGTGGCCCAGGCGGACATTCAGACGTCTGACGTCTCCCTGTCACCGCGGATGAACGACAACGGCAACGAGATCGTCGGTTACACGGCCTCGAACACCGTCACCGCAACGATCAGGAAGCTCGGAGACGCGGGTGACGTCGTCGATGCGGCGGTCGGTGCCGGCGCGAACCAGGTCTACGGGCCGAACCTGCTCGCCTCGGATCAGGATGCCGCTTACCGCAACGCACTCAAAGAAGCCGTCGCGCAAGCTCGAACGAAGGCGGAGACATTGGCGACGGCGTCGAATTCGACGCTCGGCAAGATCACCGCGATCGTCGAAGGCGGTGGGGCAGTGCCGATGCCGATGGCACTCGGGGCGGCGAAAGACTCGAGCGTGCCGATCGAGCCGGGCACCCAGAAGATCGAGGCGACGGTGAGCGTGACGTTCGCCTTGGGGTAACTCGTAGGATGAGGGCATGTGCCGAAACATCCACACGCTCTACAACTACGAGCCACCCGCCACGAACGAGGAGATCCACGACGCCTCGCTCCAGTACGTGCGCAAGGTCAGCGGCTTCACGAAGCCGTCGCAGGCGAACGAGGCTGCTTTCGCCCGCGCGGTCGACGAAATCGCCGCAGCTACCACGCGGCTGCTGGAGCAACTCGTGACCTCGGCGGCGCCGAAGGACCGCGAGGTCGAAGCCGAACGGGCTCGCGCCCGCGCGGCCAAGCGGTTCGCGACGGCGTAGCGGCGGATGGTCGAAGAAGCACGGCTCGAGGAGACCGACGGGGGTCTCGCGCCCGCGACCGAGGGCTGGTTCGTCGTGAACGTCCGCGACGGCCGCTGGATGACGAACGACGTTCTCGGAGAGGCTTTCATCGTCGAGGGCGACGACGTGTCGTTCCCTCAGGTCGGCTACACGATCGGCGTCCTGCAACCAGGGCAGTCCGGCGGGCGGTACCACCGCGAGTCCGCGCAGGAAGACTTTCTCGTCCTGGCCGGCGAGTGCCTGCTCCTGATCGAAGAGGAGGAGCGCCCGCTCAAGGCGTGGGACTTCGTCCACTGCCCGCCCGATACCAATCACTCGTTCGTCGGCGCAGGCGATGGGCCGTGCGTCATCTTCATGACCGGAGCCCGCCTCGAGGACAAGGGAATCGTCTATCCCCGCTCGGAACTCGCAATCCGGCACGGCGCCGGCGTCGAGAAGGAAACGAGCTCGCCGGCCGAGGCGTACGCACCGTTCCCGAAGTGGAAGGACGGACGGCCCGAAGAGCTGGGACGGACTTCCCTGGGGCTAGCGGTGCTGCTGTACGACAGCCCGGTCTCGGGCAACTGTTACAAGGTTCGGCTCCTACTCGCGCACCTCGGCATCCCGTACGAGCGGCGCACGATGGACGTCGTCGACCGCTCGAACCGGCGGCGAGGTGCTGGGCGAGCTCAATCCTGCGTTGCGAGTGCCGACCCTTGTGCTCGACGATGGGCGGCCGCTCGGCGAATCGGGTGCGATC
Source organism: uncultured Actinomycetes bacterium (assembly GCA_963779965.1). Lineage (GTDB taxonomy): Bacteria > Actinomycetota > Thermoleophilia > Gaiellales > Gaiellaceae > 3-1-20CM-4-69-9. Next base: position 16,794 of record CAWAAP010000009.1, read on the forward strand.
CTCTGGTATCTCGGCGAGGGGACGCGTTTCGTCCCGGAGGATCGCTACGAACGCGCCCAGGTGCTGCAGTGGATGTTCTTCGAGCAGTACGACCACGAGCCGGCAATCGCAGTCGCACGCTTCTGGCTCGCTTACTCGGGTCGTCCCGAGGAGTTCGCCGATCGGCTCCCTGAGCGCCAGGCCGCGGGAACGCGCGCGCTCGCGGCGATGGAGCGGCACCTCGACGGGCGGACGTTCCTCGTCGGAGACACGGTGACGCTCGCGGACATCGCTCTCTACGCGTACACGCACGTTGCGGACGAGGGCGGCTTCGACCTCGAGCCCTATCCCGCACTGCGGACGTGGCTCGAGCGAGTGGCTTCCGAGCCGGGACACGTCACAATCGACGCCTAGTGAAGATCCGGGCCGCAGTCCTCGAGGAATTCGGCGCTCCCCTCGGGGTCCAGGAAATCGACCTCGCCGAACCGAAGGCCGGCGAGGTACTCGTGAGGCTCGTGGCCTGCGGCGTCTGCCACACCGACCTCTACACAGCATCGGGCGCCGACCCGTCCGGCTACTCACCGACCGTGCTCGGACACGAGGGCGCGGGCGTCGTCGAACGCGTCGGCGAGGACGTGAAGGATCTCGAGGCCGGCGATCACGTCGTCACGCTCTTCTCACCGCAATGCCGCGAGTGCGAGCACTGCCGCGATCACCGCACCAATCTCTGCATGGCGATTCGCGAGCAGCAGAACCAGGGCTATCTCCCGGACGGAACGACCCGGCTCTCGCGCGACGGCGAGCCGATCCGGCACTTCATGGGGACGTCGACGTTTGCGGAGTACACCGTCATGCCGGAGATCGCGCTTGCGAAGATCGACCCGGAGGCGCCGCTCGACCGCGCGTGCCTGTTCGCGTGTGGGCTCTCGACCGGGCTGGGTGCCGCGATGAACACCGCGAAGGTCGTGGGTGGATCGACGTGCGTCGTCTTCGGCGCCGGCATGGTCGGCCTTGGCGCGGTTGCGGGTTGCCGACTGCAAGGTGCCGAGCGGATTGTGTGCGTCGATCTCTCGGAGGACCGGCTCGCGCTCGCACGAGGACAGGGCGCAACCGACACGCTGGTGGGAGGCCCGGAGACCGTGCAGCAGATCGTCGACATGACCGACGGCCTCGGCGCCGACTACACGTTCGAGGCGACGGGCAACGTCAACGTCATGCGGCAGGCGGTGGAATCGGCGCGCATGGGTTGGGGCCTCGCGACGATGTGCGGCGTCGCAGGGAAGGGAGAGACGCTCGACATCATCCCGCGCTTCCTGATCACCGGGCGCCGGGTGGCAGGCTCCTCGTTCGGCGGCGTGAAGGGACGCGACCAGGTTCCGCAGTTCGTCGACATGTATCTCGCCGGCGACATCGACGTGGATGCGTTCGTGTCCCACAAGCTCACGCTGGACGACGTCAACCGCGGCTTCGAGCTGATGGAGGCGCAGGACGGCATCCGCAGCGTGATCGACTTCGCCTAGAGCACGGGCCGCCGCCGCGCATACTGGGGTTCCCCCAGGCATGCTCGATCCAGACGGTACGGGCGTGAAGCCGTCCGGGCGACGCACTGGTATGAGCCGCGCCGAGTGGACGTCGAGCGGCCCAGGCACCGCCTTCGGCTGAGTCTCACTCCCGGCACACTTTCGTCACCCACGCGTCCGTCTTTTTCTGCATCGAGACCTGGCCGCGTGAGACCTGACTTTGGGTCAGACCCAAGGACCGGTCCACGCCTGGCATGCTCGATCCAGACGGTCACCAGTAGTGAGGAGCGGCTCGCCTCGTTCGCACGCTCGGCACAGTTTCGTCACACACGCGTCCGCCTTTTTCTGCATGGGGACGTGTCCGCTAGAGGCCTGACTTTGGGTCAGACCCAGGGACCAGTCCCTCTCAGGCACCTTCCCTGGCGGCGTAATCGACGTTCTCGAACGGCCACTCGGCGGCGAGCCAGTCGCTGACCGCCCGCCAGAGGGGCTCGTCGAGGTCGGCGTGGCTCGCTCGAACCCATGACTCCACCTGCACGTCGTGTCGGTCATCCTTGGGCGGATAGATGTAGACGCAGCCGACGACGTCGCCATCCGGCTCGAGGACGGTGTACGTGAACCCGGAGCGGTTCTCGAAGTCGTTCGCATGCCGTTGCAGGTCGGCCCGGTTCTCCTCCAGGGTCATCTCGCGCGGCCAGGAGCTCTTCTCCCACCCCGGAGTCGCATGGATGTGCTCGATCGAGGACGACCAGGCCCGGTAGTCGGCGTCGTTGTGCTCGGGGCCGAGAGGCTCCAACCGGAACCGAGGAGTCTCGAGACCTAGCGGCACGACGAAGTCCACCGGGACGAACACGGGCGAAGCCTAAGACCTCGGCGGCCATGCCATTCGCAATACTTTCGGAAGTGAAGCGAACTGCCGATCCATACCGCGACCTCGACGTGATCGACTCGCGCGCCCCGCGCTTCAACCAGGCGACGATCGGAGCTGCTGGCGGCGCTTGCGGTGGCAACCGGTTGGTGGTGGCTGCTCGGCGTGCTCGGAGCGCAGTTGCTCGTCGGGCTGACACTCGGCCGGCGCTTCTGCCTGCCGTGCCTCGCCTACTTCGAGCTCGTGCAGCCTCGCTTTGGCGAGGGTGCGCTGGAGGATGCCCGCCCGCCCCGCTTTGCAAATCTCGTCGGCGCAGCGTTCCTCGTTGCTGCAACCGTCGCCTATGCGGCCGGTCTCACAACTCTCGGTGCGGTGCTGGGCGGAATCGTCGCGGCCCTTGCGCTGCTCGCCGCGGCAACGGGTTTCTGCACCGGCTGCGAGGCGTACAAGCTGGGCTCCTTCCTGCTCGGCCGTCCCTTCGTTTCCTGCCCACTGCCGCCCCGACTCGACTGACCCACGTGACCGAATGGTGGGCCGTCCGACGCGCGCATAGCCAGAAACCGGCGACGTATACGTGCCCGTTGTGCGGCGCGTCAGCTGCATGCGATGAGTGACCATGTGGTGATCGCGCCGGAAAACGACGCGGCCGCGCGGCGGCACGCGCATACCGAGTGCGTGCTCGCGGCTCGCAAGGACGGAACGTTCAAGACGTACGACGACTGGCGCGCGACACAGCCACGGCGTCGCTCTCTCTTGCGACGGTATCTTCGGCGCGGATGAGCAACGGGTTCCGGCAACATCTCCGGCGCGCGATCGAGCTCGCTCGGCAGGCACGCGACCATGGCAACCATCCCTTCGGCGCGCTGCTCGTCGACCACAGAGGGAACGTCGTCCTCGAGGCGGAGAACACGGTCCGCACCGACAAGGACGTCACCGCCCACGCCGAGACGAACCTGATGCGGATGGCGAGCGCGCGCTTCGAGCCCGACTTCCTCGAGCGGTGCACGCTGTACACGAGCACCGAGCCCTGCGCCATGTGTGCGGGCGCGATCTACTGGGGGAACGTCAGGCGAGTCGTCTTCGGCCTGAGCCAGGAGCAGATCCGCTCAATCAGCGGCCACAACCCGGAGAACATGCAGCTCGCGATCACATCGCGCGAGATCTTCGAGCGCGGCGATCACCCCGTCGAGGTCAGCGGCCCTCACCTGCCCAGGGAGTCGAGCGCTGTCCACGACGGCTTCTGGGACTGAGCCCGCGGTCAGGCGAGGCTCGGTCGCGCGCGGCGGTCCAGGTCACCAAGGACCAGGTCGCCGATCCAGTTGACTGCCCACACGACTACGACGGTGCCGACGTACGTCCAGAAGCCGTCGATGGAGAAGTCCGGCGCGATCCACTCCGCCAGCGCGACCATCGCGATGTTGATCAGGAGGTAGAAGAAGCCGAGCGTGATGATGATCAGCGGCAGCGTCAGGAGGGTGAGCAGCGGCTTGAGCACGGCGTTTGCGATCCCGAGGACGGCCGAGCCGATCAGGAAAGCCCACCAGCCGTCGATCCGAACCCCCGTCCATAGAGCATCCGCCACCCAGAGGGCGGCGAGGTTGATCGCCCACGCGATCGCGAGACGGGGCACGAAAGACATCGCGACAGTGTAAAACGAAAGCGTGCTCGCGCGCTTGCACGCTCTCCGGACGACTCCGGAACAGCACGATCTCGGCCTGGAGATCGTCCGCGACCAGCTGCTGCCCTGGCTTCGGGACAGCTCCGGCTTCCGCGGGCTGATCCGACTCTGGAATCCCGCCGAGTCGAAGACCCTTGTCATTACGTTGTGGGCCGACGAGGAGTCGCTGCGGGCCAGCGCCGAGGCGGGCATCCACCTCGGCGAGCTCACGGCGGAAACGGTGGGGACGACCAGGCTCGCGCTCGAGGACTACGAGGTGAGCTTCTTCGATGTCACAGACGCCTGACTTCATCCTCGGCGACGAGTTCGCCAAAGTCCTGACGGAGACGACGATGTCGCTCGTCTGTGTCCTCGATCAGGATGCGCGAATCCTGTTCTTCAACGATGCGTGCGAGCGTGTAACAGGCTTCTCGCGCGGCGAGGTGGTCGGGTGTGATGCGCGGGACTTCGTCATTCCCCCCGAAGAAGTGGAAACGTTCAAGGAGGTGCTCGACTACATCTGGAGCACCGGGCTCTCCAGCCCGCAGGTAGGTCACTGGCTGACGAAGGACGGGAAGCGCAAGTTGATCGCGTGGTCGAACAGGCTCATGCCGAGTGAGAATGGCCGCCCGGCACTGCTCGTCACCAGCGGCATCGACCTCAGCGGCTCCACACCGGGTGGCGCGGACGAGGACGCGCTCGAAGGCAGCCCGGAGGCGAAGCTCGCGGAAGTCGGCCGGCTCGCGCAGGAGCAACTTGCGCTCCGGCGTGTCGCGACGCTTGTCGCGTCCGAGGCGAGCCCCGAGCGAGTGTTCACGGCCGTGTCGGAGGAGGCTGCGCGTGTGCTCGAGGTAAACGCGTCCGCCGTGTTTCGCTACGAGGGCGACGACACTGCGACCATCGTCGGGCGCCATAGCCGCGCCGGGACGGCCGCTGACGCGTTCCAGCTCGGGATGCGCCTGCCGGCCACCGAGGACACGGGCATCGGCCAGGTTCTCAGCACGGGCGCCCCGGCACGGGTCCACGACTACACGGAACGGCCCGGCGAGATCGCGGACAGCATGAGACAGATGAATTACCGCTCGTCGGTGTCGGCTCCGATCGTCGTCGCGGGAATTCTCTGGGGCGCCGTCGCCATCGCGAGTGCCGAGCCCCTCCCGGTCGACACCGAGGCTCGCCTCGGCGCGTTCTGCGAGCTCGTGTCGCTTGCGGTCGCGAGCGCTCAGGCGCGAGCGGACCTGAGCGCCTCACGCGCTCGCCTCGTGAAGGCGGGCGACGAGCAGCGCCGCAAGCTCGAGCGGAACCTCCACGACGGAGCCCAGCAGCGGCTCGTCTCGCTGGCGCTGACGATCCGGCTCGCGCGGCGCCAACTGGAGACGAAACCGGAAGCCGTCGCCGCGTCGCTGGAGGGCGCGGCCAAGGAGCTCGATCTCGCGCTCGAGGAACTTCGCGAGCTCGCGCGCGGACTGCATCCGGCGGCGCTCACCGAGCAAGGCCTGGGCCCTGCGCTGTCGAATCTTGCGAAACGCTTGCCGATCGAGGTCGACCTGAGCGCGCCCGATCAGCGGCTGCCGGAGAACATCGAGGCCACGACCTACTACATCGTCTCGGAGGCGCTGACCAACGTGGTGAAGCACGCACAGGCGACGAAGGCAAAGGTCGACATGACTCTGGCGGGCGACGTCCTGAAGTTCGAGGTCACGGACGACGGCCGCGGCGGCGCCGATCCTTTCGCAGGCTCGGGCATCCTCGGTCTGCGCGACCGCGCCGAAGCGGTGGGCGGCACCCTGTTCGTGATCAGTCCGCCGGGCAAGGGCACGGTCGTGACTGCGCAGCTTCCGCTCAACGAGCGCTTGACCGGGATGCTCTGGCTCGAGCGAAAGACGTTCTGCGGGTCGTAGCGACGCTTGACAGCAATCAGGCGGTCGAGGTTCGTCCCGTAGTACGCGCGACCCCAGTTCCCGAGATCGGGGTCGATGTAGTTCTGGTACGCGAACGGTGAGACGTGCGGGCGCATCGCCGCGTAGAAGTTCCTCAGCCAGCGGAGGTTCGGCTCCGCCGATGCGGACGGATCCCAGTACGCGAGGTACTGCATCGAGAACAGCGCGTCGCGGTGCACGAACGCGGTGGCGTCCTTTTTCACGCGGTTGATCGCACCGCCGTAGGAGTCGAGCAGGATGATTCCCGAGCCGGTGCCGGTGGTGATGCGCGCATCGATCTGGCGGAGCATCGTGTTGATCCCCTGCAGGCTCAGCGGCTTGTTTGCGAAGCTCGACTTGCCCTTGAACGTCGAGCGGCCGAGGTGACCCTGCGGCGGTAGGTGACACTCGGCGATCGTCCCGGAGCAGCCCGCCCACATCTCCTGCGCGTCCATGTAGCTCCGCGACGTCACGGTGAAGCGCGTCGGCGTGCCTGCGTTCGCGAGCGGCTTCACGAGCTCGCGCAGGCGGTCGGCGCTACCGAAGAACTGCCCGGCCGAGGTGATGCGGGCATGACCGCCGGCGGCCGCATTCAGGTTCAGCACCGAGAAGAGGCCGTCGGGCGCGTGAGGCGCGAGCTTCTGCCACGCCTGGACGACCTTCGCAGCATCCGACCACGGCCACTCGAGCGAGTACGTCGCGACCTGGCCGACCGGGTGCGTGCGGAAGAGGAAGCGCGTGACGATTCCGAAGTTGCCGCCGCCCCCACCGCGGAGCGCCCAGTAGAGATCGGGGTGCTGCCGGGCGTTGGCCACGACCGCCGTTCCGTTCGCGAGGACGACGGTCGCCTCGAGCAGGTTGTCGCAGGTCAGCCCGTACTTCCGCGAGGCCAGGCCCACGCCCCCGCCGAGCGTGAGCCCAGCGATCCCCACGGTCGGACAGGAGCCGGCGGGAACCGTGCGCCGGTGTTGCCAGAGCCCGTCGTAGACGTCGATGAGACGCGCACCGGCCCCGACGACCGCCCGACGCGACGGAGTCGAGCGAGACACCGTTCAGCCGGGAGACGTCGACGATCACGCCGGACGTCGAGGAGTAGCCGCCGTAGCTGTGGCCGCCCGAGCGCGGAACGATCCGGACGCGGTGCTTGCGAGCCCAGCGGACGGTTCGCTGCACGTCGGCCAGCGACTCGCAGAAGACGATGGCCTGCGGCTTGTACGTGTCGAAGCGGGTGTCGTACAGGACGCGCGCCTGGTCGTACGCAGCATCGCCGCGAACGACCACGGCGCCACGAACCAGTTGCGCGAGCTCGTCGAAGATCCCGCTCGTCGCCGCCCTCGCAAGGTGGGCCAGCCCACCGGCGAACGGCATCGCGCCGGCGGCGAGGACCGCGTACTTGCCGCCGCGGACGAGCAGCTCTCGGCGCGTGACCTGCTCCACGCGCCGAATCTAGCTACCAGGTGTTAAGACCTGTGGACGCCCATCACGATCGAGGCGACGTAGACGCCCGCGCTGTTCTTCTTGACGCTGAGCTGTGACCTCTTGCCGCCGTTGCGGTAGATCGAGTCGTCCGCATTGCGAACGTCACGGTTCGGCCGGCTCGCGTAGGGCGCCTTGCGGTAGACCGCATCGGTCACGGTGTCCGGGAAGTAGAGCTGCCCCGTGTGCAGCACATTGCCGCCGAGATGGACCTTCACATGGATGTGCACCGTGCGGCCCTGGTACCAGCCGGGATAGACGGTGCGGAAGAGCGCAAGGCCCTTCGCGTTCGTTCGCTGGATGCCGCGCATGAACGTGCGGTTGGCTGCTCCCTGGCCGAATCCTGAGTAGACACCGCCCGCGTCCGCATGCCAGATGTCCACCGCGGCGCCCTTGATCGGCTTGCAGGTGGACGCGTTGACGACGAACGCGCGGAGCCACATCGGCGTCCCCGGCCGCCCTTCTGTGATGTTGCGGCGCACGGCCTCGTTCGCGATGTAGTACGGCCCCTCTGTCTGCTCGGGCGTCAGTACGCAGGTCAGCGCGCCGGAGGCGACAGCCGCCGGGCCGGCGCCCTCGGAAGTCTCGATCTTCAGCCCTGCCGCGCCGGCCGCCGTCGCCAGAAGCCGCCAAGACGCACGAGCGAGCCACGTCGAGTGAATCTGGAGTCATTCATCGGGAAACCTCCGGTCGTGACACAGTCCGTCCTGAGAATGCGGCTGAGAGCCGGGTAAGAAGCTTCGTAAGAAGCCGGCTAGCCCGAGTGGGCTTCGATGAACGCGAGGACTCTCGCCCAGGCATCATCGGAGTCTGCTGCGAACTCCTCCTGCTTACGGTCGAAGAAGCTGTGCGGCGCCCCTTCGTAGGTGACGACCTCGTGCTCGACGCCCGCGGCCGTGAGTGCCTCGTCGAACGCGGCGTTGTCCTCGGCGGTGATGTTCTGATCTGCGCCCGCCTGGAGCGCGAGGATCGGCGCTTCGAGCTCGGAGGCGCGCTGCGTCGGCCCAGGAGCTCCATCTCTCCCTTCGCCGGGTCGCCCGTAGAAACCGACCGCACCTGAAAGTCCGTGGCCGCCGCCCGCCGCGAGCCATGAGTTCCGTCCGCCGAAGCAAAAGCCCACGGTGAAGATCGTGCGAATGCCACGCGAACGCAGGTGTTCGACGGCAGCGCCGACATCGGCCTGAACTCCTGCGGGCGTCGTCTGCTCGACGTGTTCCATGTACTCGAAGTCGTCATCGCGCTTTGCGGCACCGGCCGTGCGGCCGAAGTAGTCGAACGCCACAGCCGCGATCCCACGCTCGGCAAAACGCAGTGCCACCTCCTCGTAGAACCGGTAGAGACCGCGCACGTCCGGGAGGATCACGACACCGACCTCGCCGGGCTCGTCTGGCGTCGCCGCGAAGGCCGCAAAGCTGTTCCCGTCGTCCGCCTCGAGGACGATGTCCTCATGCGAGACGGCGGCGCCGCGGATCGCCGGGATCGGCGGGACGGAATCAAGCTCGAAGCACACGCCTGCGCGAGCCTATAAGGCCTCGAAAGACGGGGGTCAGCCCGGGGCGCCGAGTAGGGCTAGCCGTACTGTCCAGGCGGGCGAGCGGGCGTAGCTTGGAGCCATGAACGTGGCGACCCTCCACCGTCTCCCTTCCCTCCGGAGCCTCGCGTCCACCCCCCACCGAGGACTGGTGGAGGTCGCCACGATCATCGGTCTCTACGGCCTCTACGAGGTCGTGCGCGGCCAGGGTCACGCGAGTCTTGGTGTGGCCCGCGAGCACACGGACGGGATCGTCGCGCTCGAGCGCCATCTGCACCTCTTCGGCGAGCGAACGGTTCAGCAGGCGGCTCACTGGGTCCCGGCCCTCCCGACGCTGCTCGGGATCGCCTACATCGCCTTGCACTTCCTCGGCACTACCGCTTTCCTGATCTGGCTGCACCGGACGCATCCGGAGCGCTTCCCCCTGGTCCGCAACACGCTGATCGCCGCGACCGGTGTCGCACTCTCGATCTACCTTCTGTACCCGGTCGCGCCGCCGCGGCTCGCGGGGCTCGGCTTCGTGGACACGGTGACGCACAACGCGAAGGTGAACCTCAGCTCCGACCTGCTCGGCAGCCTCTACAACCCGTTTGCCGCGGTGCCGAGCCTGCACTTCGGCTACGCGCTGCTCGTCGGCGTGACCGTTGCGTTGCTTGCCAAGGGCCGCGTCGCACGCGCAATCGGCTGGAGCTATCCGGCAGTGATGCTGCTCGTCATCGTCGCAACCGGCAACCACTTCTTCTTCGATGCAGCGGGCGGCGCGCTCGCGATCGGGATCGGCTACGTCGCCGCTAGCTGGGTCGACTCGCCCGCCAAGCACGCAAGGCGCTGGCAACCTGACCGGGGATCCGCCGTAGCGATGTGCTGAACGCCTCGCGGAGAGCGGTGCCGGCGTCTTCGAGGATGCCTTCGCCGTGACCGCAAAGGATGACATCCGGCTGAAGCGCTCCTAGCTGCCGGCGCGGTGGGCGCACCCGCAGGAGAGGATGCACTGCCAGCCGTTCATCGCCTGAGCGGTAGTACGGCGCGGTGCCGAGCGCGTCGGCGCAGACGAGCACGCGGCGCTCCGGCCACCAGAGCGCGACCTCGTTCCAGGATCCGCTGTCCCTGACGCCGATGAAGGCAAACGGTCCCAGCGACCCGTGCGGAACAACGTGGTGCCGCACACCGAGCCGAGCGGCGAAGGCGCTGCAGTCGCGGTTGTGGCGGTCGAGCAACTGCAGGACGCCCGCCGGTGTGCCTGCCGCGCGGATCCGCTCCTCGACACCTTCCCCGTCGACGGGATCGATCACCCAGACGCGACCGTCGTCGACGAGGGCGTGCGAGCACCGTTCCATGAACTCGTCGACGATCCAGCCGAAGCCACCGTCGAACTCGTCGCAGAAGCTGACCTTCACCGCTGCCACATCGCAGCCCAGCTGTCGAGGTGGGGGAAGTCCGCAGCGTTCGCCGCGGCGATCAGCTCCTCCACGTCGAACGGGACCCGCCGGAACGAGACCTCGAGCTCGTCGCTCACGATCGCGTACTCGCTCCAGGGTAGGAACGGCACGGGATCGAGCGGCTCCCTGTCCTCATAGACGAGGCCGACGCTGCCGACGCAGAACCAGAGCTTCCCGTTGACCCGACGCAGCCACTGCAGATGGACGTGACCGGCGGCGACCGCTGCGGTCTCGACGTTCGCGAGCGCGCGCTCGAGCTCCGCCCGGTCCGTGCCCGGCAGGATCACGTCCTCGTTCGACGCGGGAGTCGCGTGGCAACAGAGGACGTCGCCGGCCTGCACGGTCGGCTGGAAGCCCTGCAGAAAGGCCAGCCCTTCTTCGCCGAGTTGCTCGCGCGACCAGTCGGCCGTGTCGAGCAGGCGCTGTCTGCGCTCGTCGTCTTCCACCGGGTCCGCCCCGAAGTCGAGCGTGAGGAGAAAGTCGTCGGAGTTGCCGAAGACGCAAGGGCAACCGAGCTCACGCAACAGGTCGATGCACTCTCTGGGTTGCGGCCCGCCCTGGGCGACGTCGCCCAGCGAGACGATCAGGTCGACGTCGTGACGCTCGACATCGGCGAGTGCGGCGCGGAAAGCGACGGCGTTCCCGTGCATGTCGGAGAGGAGGGCGACCCGCACTCTGCGGAGCTTACGGACACGCCGTAGACCGCCAATTCCTCTGCGAGCAGCGGGTCGGGAACGTACAACCGAGCCGGATAGGCGAGCGTGCCGCGCCAACCCGCCTCTGTCTGCAGCACTTCGCCCCACAGCGTCACCTCGCCGAGCACGCGGCAGAGCGTCGACGGCGCGTCCCGTCCGTGCAGGTAGGAGAGCGCGTCGGCAGGGTCGCGCGCGGCGTGGAACCCGCAGCTGCACTCGGCCAGCGTCGTGACCTCGTGCGCGTCGAGCGCAGGTGCGAAGGGATCCTCGTGCCGCAGGCAGGACGCGACGCCCGGCTCGCCCGGAAGCCAGAGGTGATCGAAGAGCGGCGAGGCAAGCCTGACACCGCGGCTCGTCCGGGTCACCGCCCACGCCCGCCAGCCGAGCACCGCCGCGCCTGACTCCACCTTCCCTTGCGGTCTCCCGAGTTCCATCAGCGTGCCTTCTCGGGCCGCAGGTCGGCCGGCTGGATGACCTCGTCCACGAGGCCGTACGCAACCGCTTCCTCCGGCGCCATGAAGTGATCGCGGTCGATGTCCTTCAGCACCTGCTCGAGCGGCTGACCCGTGTGGCGCGCGATGATCTCCGCCATCCGCTGGGTCATCTCGAGGATCTCCTTCGCAGCGATCTGGATGTCCGCGGGCGAGCCGCGGAAGCCGCCGGAGCCCTGGTGGATCATCACCTTGGCGTTCGGGAGCACGAACCGTTTCCCGGCCGCGCCGCCGGAGAGGATCATTGCCGCGGCCGACATCCCCATCCCCGTGCAGATCGTGCGGACGTCCGGCTTGACGTACTGCATCGCGTCGTAGATCGCCATCCCGGCGTACGCGGAGCCGCCGGGTGAGTTGATGTAGAGCGAGATCTCCTGATCCGGGTCCTCGGCCTCGAGGAAGAGGAGCTGCGCCGTGATCACGTTGGCGATGCCGTCCTCCACCTCCTGTCCGAGGAAGACGATCCGCTCGCGCAGCAGGCGGGAGTAGATATCGAAGGAGCGCTCGTAGCGCCCGTCTTGCTCGACGACCATCGGAATCAGCGGCATCAACGCCTCCTGGTAATGTGCAACCTGTAGGTTGCGCCTAGTATACGCAACCCAGAGGTTGCGGATTGGAGGAGCGATGGAAGTGACCCGCGAGATCGTGTTTCCGGCCTCACCCGACGAGGTCTGGGAGGCGCTGACCGATCCGGAGCAGCTCGAGGAATGGTTTGCGAACGACGTCGAGCTCGACGTCCGCGAAGGCGGGGACGGTGTCTTCCGCTGGGACGACGGCGAGGAGCGCCGCGCCAAGGTCCTCGTCGTGGAGCCGGGCGAGCGCCTCGTCTTCGACTGGGCCGACGAGGGCGAGGTGGAGTTCACCCTCGAGGAAGTCGAGGAAGGCACGCGCCTGCTCGTGCGCGAGTCGACGCCCGAGTTCTCGACGGCCCTCGAGCTCCGCGCGCAGGCTCTCGTCTGCGTGTGACCGACCCGACGGGGCGCGTCTTCGACGCGCTCGCCGACCCCAACCGCCGTTACGTGCTCGAGGCGCTCGCGTCGCGCGAGACGGCCACGGCGACCGAGCTCGCGGCCGAGCTCCCGGTGACGCGTCAGGCGGTGGCGAAGCATCTGGCTGCGCTCAACCAGGCCGGACTCGTCGAAAGCCGACGCGAAGGGAGGGAAACGCTCTATCAGTTGACGCCGGCGCCGTTAGGCGCAGCGATGGACTGGATGGCAGGCGTGGGCGCCGAGTGGGACACGCGACTCGCAGCGTTGCGCAGGCACCTGAGTGACCGCCGTCCGTAGACTCTCGCGATGGAACGCCGACAGCTGGGCGGCACCGGCGTCGAGGTCTCCCGGATCATTCTCGGCTGCGGCAACTTCGGGGGAATAGGCTCCGCGCCGGAGTTCTTCGGGCAGGGCGAGAACGAGGAAGAGGCCTTCCGCATCATGGATGCGGCCTGGGAGCTCGGTATCACGACGTTCGACACCGCCGATGCGTACGGCGGCGGACAGAGCGAGACGATCATCGGCAAGTGGATGGCGAGTCGCGGTGTGCGTCCGCAGATCGCGACCAAGACCTTCAACCCGATGGCCGAAGGACAGGATCACGGTCTCGCGCGTGCACGCATCGGGCGGCAGATCGAGTCCAGCCTCGACCGCCTGGGCGTCGACGCCGTCGATCTCTATCTCGCGCACGAGTTCGATCCGGACGTCCCTGTCGCGGAGACGGTCGCAGCCTTTGAGGGCCTGATCGAGCTCAGGTTGATCAAGGCCTACGGCGTCAGCAACTTCAGTGCGGAGCAACTCGTAGAGATGCTGGTCAGCGGAAAGCCTGCCGTCGTGCAGAACTCCTACTCGTTGCTCGCCCGCGGCGACGAGGACGGCCTCGTGCAGCTGTGCGCCGAGTTCGGAATCGCGTACACGCCGTTCGGACCACTGGCCGGCGGCTGGCTGACCGGGAAGTACAAGCGCGACGAGCCCGCACCGGAGGGATCGCGGATGGCGATGCGTCCCGGCCCCTACGAGCATCTGCGCAGGCCGGAGACGTTCACTGCGCTCGACCGGCTCGCCGAGATCGCAGAACGGAGAGGCGTCGACTCCGCGACGCTTGCGATCGCCTGGCTGCTCGCCCAGCCCGGAGTCACGGCCGTCGTGGTTGGGCCTCGCCGGCCGCAGCACCTGGAGCCTGCACTGCGCGCCCTCGAGTACCCGCTGTCCGCAGCGGACGCCGCCGAGGTGGGCGCGCTCTTCGCGTGATTACAGGGCGAGAGCCGCTCGACGACCCAGTCGCCGTTCGCGCGCCGGTAGCGCAGGCGATCGTGCAGGCGGTCGTCGCGGTGCTGCCAGAACTCGTAGGCCTCCGGCACGAGGCGATAGCCGCCCCAGTGATCGGGCCGCCGCACGTCGCTGCCTTCGTGCTCGCGGGCGAGTTCTTCTACGCGCGTGTCGATCTCCGCACGATCTGCTGAGCACGGAGCTCTGCTGCGAAGCCGCAGCTGCGAGCTGCGCTCCGCGCGGGCGCGTTGCGAAGTAGGCGTCGGACTCCTGTCCCGCGACGTGCTCGACATGACCCTCGACCCGTACCTGTCGCCCGAGCGGATCCCAGTGGAAGAGGAGCGCCGCACGCGGGTTCGCGTCGAGCTCGCCGGCCTTGCGGCTGACGTAGCCGGTGAAGAAGACGAAGCCGCGCTCATCTGCGCCCTTGAGCAGCACCATCCGCACCGAGGGCGCGCCGTCCGCCGTAGAGGTGGCGAGCGCCATCGCCTGCGGTGCCCTGATTTCCGCCCCCTCTGCGTCGGCGTACCAGCGCCGGAACTGCTCCAGCGGGTCCGGGTCGACGGCTGATTCCAGCAGCTCGGCCATTGGCGGCCAGCCTATTGACAGATCCTCAGCGTAAGTGTAGACTTACGGTAAGTCATGGCTTACGCACAGGCACTGCAGGCGCTCGGCGACCCGACCCGGAGGTCGGTTCTCGAAGAGCTCCGTGACGGCCCGCGCGCCGTCGGAGAGATCGCAGCCCGACTTCCGGTCAGCCGGCCTGCCGTGTCGCAGCATCTCCGGGTCCTGAAGGAGGCGGGTCTGGTGACGGAACGACAGAACGGGACGCGGCGTCTGTACCGCGTCGACCCCGATGGCCTCGCCGAAGTACGCGAGTACCTAGAAGGCTTCTGGGAAGAGGCGCTCGCAAACTTCAAGGCGGCGGCCGAGCAAGAGGAACGGAGGAAGAAGTGACGGTGACTGCAACAGAGACGATTCGCAAGGAGATCTTCGTCGACGCTGCTCCGGAGACCGCGTTCCGCGTCTTCACCGAGCAGACCGCGGCCTGGTGGCCGCTGAACAAGTACGGGATCTTCCTCGAGGACGGGGAGACCGTCGTCTTCGAGGACCGCGACGGCTGGCGCCTGATCGAGAAGGCAAAGGACGGTCGCGAGACCGAGTGGGGTGAGGTGCTCGACTACGAGTTCGCGAGCCGGTGCGCTTCACGTGGCATCCCGGGCGTGACAGTGACGACGAGCCGACCGAGGTCGAGGTGACCTTCACCGCGGACAAGGACGGCACGGTCGTCGTCCTCGAGCATCGCGGGTGGGAGAACCTCACCGGCGAGCGTCGCGAAGGCCGCGCGGGCTACGACAATGGCTGGCCGGGAGTGCTGGAGCAGTACCGCCAGGTCGCCGAGCGCTAACGGAAGAGGTCTCGCTCCTCCGGAATGACGAGGTCGCGGGCGCGTCCGTCGCCCGCGACCTCGAGACCGCGAACGACCGCCGCCGGAACGCCGTCGACCTTGCCCATGACGAGCTCGGCGGCGCTCGCAATCTCGTCGGCGACGGCGATCATCGTCGAGTGCAGCTCGTACCCGACGCTGTCACGCGTGCCGCGTAGGTCGCGCATGACCTCGAGCCCCGACGCACCGAGGGCGACGTCGATCGTTCCCTGACGCCACGGGCGGCCGAACGAGTCGGTGATGAGGACGGCGACCTCCCGGCCTGTGAGCTCACGGATGCGGTCGCGGATCTGCTCGGCTGAAGCATCGGGATCATCCGGGAGCAGGACGAGCATGTCGGGCTCGGGCGCGTTCGATGCATCGACGCCCGCGGAAGCGCAGATGAAGCCGTGCTTGGTCTCGGCGATGACGAGCGGCAGCCGAACTCGCACCACGCGCGCCGCCTCGCGGAGGATGACCTCGATCCGGCGAGGATCCTCCTCGTTGCCGGCAATCTCCAGCGCCCGCTCCGACGGCTCGATGCCGGCGAGAGCGACAACCCGGCCCTCGGACTTCGAGACGATCTTCTGCGCAAGCACGACCACGTCGCCGTCCTCGAGCTCGAGCTTGGCGACGATGAGCTCTGCCAGGTCTGTCCCTTCCTTGATCTCCGGCAGGCCGGTGACCGGGATGATGCGGAGCTCCCCGCTCAGGGCAGTCCAGTGAGGCGGATGCCGGCGTGCGCCTTGTAGCGCTTGTTCACGTTCAGGATCACCGCAGTCATACCTTCGAGGGCGCGTGAGTTTTCGAGTGGGCCGACGTCGATCGCTCGGTCCGCGACACGTCCGGCCAGCTCCAGAGAGAGCTCTTTCGCGCGGTCATCACCGCCGCAGATGAGCGCGTCGCCGGGATCGCCCTCGACGAGGTTCGCAGCGGCGAACGACTGGAGGCCGGACGCGACCGGACCGCGCACGATCCGCGCGACCTCTTCGGCGAGTGAGCCCTGATGGCGACCGGGCAGCACGCCTGCATCGGTGAAGCGCAGGTCGCTGGCGACACAGAGCACCGGGGTCGCGCCGATCGCCGCCGCGAGCTCGCGCGCGGTCTCGAGCGTCGCATTCGACTTCACGGCGAGCACGACGATGTCGGCGCCGTCGACTATCTCGTCGTTGCGGCCGCCCGTGACGCCTAGCTCCGTTGCGCTCGCTTGCGCTCTCTCCGCGTCTCGTGAGCCGATGAGGATTTCGTCTGTGCCGATCTCGTGGAGGCGCTTGGCAAGCGCGCGCCCGAACGCACCCGTGCCGCCGACGATCGCGACCTTCATGCGAATGCGACAGCGTCGAGTGCCGCTTCGGCGAGACGCCTGCGCGCGGCGGCGTCATGCATGAGCGTGTGCGTGATGACCGGCCGGACGCCGGCATTCGAGACGGCGTCTGCGTCGGCTGCGTCCTCCTCGTCCATGACGAGCGCGTCGATCAGGCCGGGATAGCAGCCCGCGACGTGCGCGGCGGTCGTTCCGCCTTGCAAGCGCTGCAGCATTCCTGCAGCCGGGCCCTTGACCGCGAGACCGCCGATCAGCGGACTGACGGCGACGCAGGGAACGCGTCGTCGTTCCAGCGCGGACCTGATTCGCTCCACGGCCAGGATCGGGCCGATCGAGACGAACGGATTGCTCGGCGCGATCAGAATCAGGTCGGCCTCGTGCAGCGCCTCGAGCACACCGGGCGCAGGACGTGCTTCGGTCGCACCTTCGGAGCGGACGCGGTCGACCGGGTCGCGGTGCGCGCGGGCGACAAACCACTCCTGGAACGGGAAGCTCCCGTTCGTCGTATCGAGCCACGTACGCAGCCGACCGTCGGTCGCGGGAAGGATCGTGGTCTCCACACGGAGCGCGGCGGCGAGCTTCGCCGTGACGGCCGAGAGTGGCGCACCTTCCCTCAGAGCCTGCGTGCGCACGGCGTGCAGCCCGAGGTCGCGGTCGCCGAGGCGAAACCATGACTCCCCTCCGAGTGACTCCACCGTCGCAAGCGCGTTCCACGTCTCGTCGCGCCCTACCCCACCCGCGCTCCTCGTCTGCAATGCCGGCGAGCGCGTAGAGCACGCTGTCGAGGTCGGGCGAGACGGACAGGCCGAGCACCTCGAGGTCGTCGCCGACGTTGACGATCGCGGTGACCGAGGCGGGATCGACGGCGTCGACGATGCCACGCAGGAATCGCGCGCCGCCGACGCCCCCGGTCAGGACGGCGACCTTCATGCGCGTGCCAGCTGGCTCAGGTACCGATGGGTGTGCTTGCCGACCCGCTCCCGCACGCGCTCGACGTCGTCCCACGTATCGACATCGTCGCGCAGCCCAGAAAGATCCAGGCTGACCGCACCAAGATGCTTCGCGAATCGCGCCGCACTGCCGGGGCCGTACAGCGGCTTGAAGTCGCCGACATCGCGAAGCGCGAGTGCGTTGGTGGTTCCGTCCCGTGCGGCGACGAGCGCCGGTGCAGCCGCCGTCAGCTCCTCGATCTCGGCGCTCGTGACGCACGGAAGATCGGCGTTGAGGATCGTCACAGGCCCGCTGTGCACCGCGAGGGTGTCGGCGACCGCCTCCCCCTGGCCGCCGGGGCCGTCGACGACGAGAGCCTCCTCGGCGAGCTCGTTCACGGCATCGGTGACGTCAGAGAGCATGGCCAACGCCAGCTCTGGGTCGCCCAGACGCGTCTTGCCCCCGATCCTGTATGGAATGAGGTACGTCGTCACGGATCAAGACTAACCAGACCATGCCGAACTCCCTCGACAACGCGACGATCGCCGAGCAGCTGGAGAGTCTCGCGGCACTCCTCGATCTCTCCGGCTCGAGCTTCTACACGTCGCGCGCGTATCGGCGAGCGGCGGAGACGATCCGCGAGACGAAGGCGCCGATCGCCGAGCTCGTTGCCGCAGGACGCGTCGAGGAGTTGCGAGGGATCGGCCCGGGGATAGCGACGCGCCTGCGCGAGCTCGTCGAGACCGGTCGCATCGCGGAGCTCGACGAGCTCGAACGCGAGGTGCAGCCCGAGCTCATCGGACTTGGTCGCTTCCTCGGCGTCGGGCCGAAGCGGATGGTCGAGATCGGAAAGGCGCTCGGCGTCTCCAGCGCCGAGGAGTTCCGGGTGGCGGCGCGGGAAGGGCGGCTGACGTCGGTTTCGGGGATCGGACCGCAGACGGAACAGCGCCTCCTCGCCGCACTCGAACGCGAAGGGAAACCGCAGCCGCCGAAAGGGTTGACTTTGAATCGGGCGCGCGAAGTGCTCGAAGAGATCGCTGCCGGAGTCGAGGGCCAGGTTGCGGGCGATCCGCGCCGCTGGGCCGATGTCTCGTTCGACTTCGCGGTGGTGTCCTCGGCGGCGCGGCCCGGGCCGGTGCTCGACGCGTTCGAGGCGCTCCCGGCGATCGTGTCGGTGCTCGAGCGCAGCGAACGGCGCGCGGTCGGCGTGACGGTCGAAGGCGTGCCCGTCGAGCTCGTGGTCGCAGAGCCGGCGCGCTTCGGCACCGAGCTCGTGATCGGGACCGGATCGCAGGCATACGTCGCGGGTCTGGGGGAGTTGCCGCCTGCACCGGACGAGGAGTCCCTGTACGCGCAGCTCGGGATTCCCTGGTGTCCACCGGAGCTGCGCGAGCAACCGTTCCGCGGCGAGCCGCCACCGTTGTTGACGCGCGACGACATTCGCGGCGACCTCCACATGCACTCGACGTGGTCGGACGGGAAGGCGTCGATCCTGGAGATGGCGACGGCTGCGCGCGACCTCGGCTACGAGTACGTCGCGATCTGCGACCACACGCCGAACGTGCGCGTGGTTCCCGGCCTCGACGCGGACGCTCTGCGGCGGCAGGCCGAGGAGATCGCAGCGGTCAACGAGGAGCTTGCGCCCTTCCGCGTGCTGCGAGGCACCGAAGTGGATGTACGGGCCGACGGCACGCTCGATCTTCCCGACGACGTGCTCGCGGAGCTCGAGTGGGTGCAGCTCAGCCTGCACGCCGGGCAACGGCAGCAGCGTGACGAGTTGACGCGCAAGGTCACGGAGGCGATGCGACATCCGGCCGTGCGTGCGCTGAGCCATCCGAAGGGACGGATCATCAATCACCGTCCTCCGAACGCTCTCGATCTCGAGCGGACGTTCGAGGTCGCGCTGGAGACGGGCGTTGCCCTCGAGACGAACGGGCTGCCGGACCGGCTCGATCTGTCGGGCCCGGAGATCAAGCTCGCGATCGAGGCCGGTGTCCCGATCGTCGTGTCCACCGATGCGCACTCCGTGCGCGGGCTCGGCAACATGCGGCTCGCCGTCCACACGGCACGGCGCGGTTGGGCGACTGCGGCCGACGTCGTCAACACGCGGCCGCTCGACGAAGTGCTCGTCAGGCGCTGACTACTTGGTGCAGAACTCGGGACCGCGGATCGGCCGTACGCTTCCGCCGTAGAGCTTCACGGCGCCGCGAACATCGTCCGCACGCAGCAGGCGGCAGACCCACGTCCCCGGCGGCGCGGCGGGGCAGTGCTCCGTGTGGCCTTCGACGAGGTAGGTGTTCATCGTGGCACAGACCCGGTCCTCGTGATCGAGCCCGAGCACGTGGCCCAGCTCGTGCGTGACGACGAGTGCCATCGTGTAGCGATCCTGTCCGCTTTGAATGCCGACCTTCGCGCCGACGAAGCGTCCTCTGCTGCGCTGGACGTACGCGTCGCCCGCGGCCTTGAACCAGCGAATCCCGACCAGCACCTTGGCATTGCGACGTGAGCTCTTCACGAACTGCACCCGCGCGCCGCTCGTGTTCCACGCGTATGCGGCGGAGTCGACGGCCCACGCGTAGGCCGGGACCTCGTTGAAGTAGGTGATCGTCGCCGTCGGCCAGCGACCGCCTTCGAGCTGGTACGCGCCCGCGGGGGACGGAAGGGCGATCGCGACGAGCGTCACGATCAGGATTGCCGCAGATCTCAGCTTCATCGCTTGTTCGTTTCGGCATGGGAGACTCAACCCTTGAAGGTTCTCGCCACCCACCGCTATCCGGGCCCGGCCTTCGACGAGCTCGGGGACGTCGAGGTGCGTGCGCTCGCTGAGCTGGAGGGTCCACGGCCCGAGGTGGAGGCGCTGGTGGTGGCGAACGAGCCGGTGCCGCTCGACCTCCTGCCGGGGCTGCGGCTCGTCGCGAACTTCAGCGTCGGCTACGACCGGATCGACCTGGAGGAGCTGACTCGCAGGGGCATCGCTCTGACGAACACGCCCGGCGTCCTCTCCGCCGCTACCGCGGATCTGACGTTCGCATTGATCCTGGCGGCGCGGCGACGCGTCGTGGAGGCGGACGCGCTGGTCCGGGCCGGCGAGTGGCGGTCGGAGTGGGCCAACGGAATCGTCGCCGAGGAGCTGACCGGCTCGACCCTCGGCATCGTCGGGCTCGGGCGCATCGGCCAGGCCGTCGCCCGGCGTGCGCAGGGATTCGAGCTGCGCGTGCTCTACGCGCAGCGAACGCGCGCGGAGACGGAGCTCGGCGAGTACCGCGAGCTCGACGCGCTGCTCGCCGAGTCGGACGTCGTCAGCATCCATACGCCGTTGACCCCGGAGACGCGCGGCCTCATCGATGCGCGGCGCCTCGCGTTGCTCCGTGACGGCGCGTGCTTCGTCAACACGGCGCGAGGCGAGATCGTGGACGAGGCTGCGCTCGTCGCGGAGCTCGTGGCCGGGCGTCTGCGTGCGGGGCTCGACGTCTTCGCACATGAACCGACTGTTCCAGCGGAGCTGCTGGCGCTACCGAACGTCGTCCTCACACCGCATCTGGGCAGCGCCACCCGCCAGACGCGCGAAGCGATGACCAGGATCGTCGTCGACAACATCCTGGCGTTCGAGCGAGGCGAGCCGCTCCTCACTCCTGTGACCGTCTAGATCGAGCATGCGCGGCGCGGACCGGTCCTTGGGTCTGACCCAAAGTCAGGCCTCTTGCGGCCAGGTCCCGATGCAGAAAAAGACTGACGCGTGTGTGACGAAACTGTGCCGAACGCGCGAACGAGGCGAGCCGCTACTCACTCCCCGTCACCGTCTAGATCGAGCATGCGGGGCGCGGACCGGTCCTTGGGTCTGACCCAAAGTCAGGCCTCTCGCGGTCAGGTCGCGATGCAGAAAACGGTGGCCGCGTGTGTGACGAAACTGTGCCGGAAGTGAGGACTCAGCCGAAGGCTGTGCCTGGGCCGCTCGACGTCCACTCGGCCAGCTCGTACCAGTGCGTTGCGCGGAGGGCTTGGGCGACCTCCGGGTCCGTGTGCTCCGCATAGAAGACGTGCCGCTCGAGGTCGCAGCAGATCGCGACAGCTTCGAGCTTGACGTCGGGAATGCTCATCAGCGCCTCGCCCGGGAGCTTCGCTTCGGCGACGGTGTAGTGCTTGAACTGCAGGTCCGGCGCGTACTCCATCAGCTTCGGCCAGTCCGGACAGGTACGGGAGCTCATGTCGCGACCTTTTCCGTCGGCACGCCGATCTCCTCCCCGGCCCAGCGGCCCTCCAGCCGCACGACGCCGCGCTCCTCGCCGGCCGGATAGACGACGAACGCAAGCGCATCGTCGAGCCAGTGGTACAGGCGCTCCCCCGTCTCGTCCGTGAGACCCAGACGCAGATGGAAGCGCCCGTCCGCGAGCGGCAGCTGCTCGACCTCGAAACGCACAGCGAGATCTGTCGTCGCCTCGTCCCAACCAAGCTCGGCCGTTGATCGCCCGGAGCCCGCGACGAGCAGGCCTGATGCATCCCTCAACTCGAGCGACAGCCGCGGCGGAGCCAGCGCCTGCTGCGCGACGACGCGCAGGCGCAGCGTCAGCGCCTCGCCGGCGAGGAACTGCGTCCGCGCCGCTCCGTCCGGTCCGAGCAGCTCCACACCCTCGATCCGCGCTTCGCCGCTCCCCCACTCCTTCAGACCGGCGCCGCGCTCCGCAGGATCGAGCTCACCTGCGAGCTGCTGCCGGTAGCGCACGATCGCGTCGTGCGTCGCCCCGTCGAACTCGACGCGCCCGTCGCGCAGCAGCACTGCACGGTCGCAGAGCCGCTCGACCGCCGCCGCGTCGTGCGAGACGAACACGATCGTGCCGCCGCGCTGCTTGAACTCGAAGATCTTGCCGAAGCACTTGCGCTGGAACTGTTCGTCGCCGACCGCGAAGACCTCGTCGAGCAACAGGACGTCGGCGTCGATGTGCGCCGCAATCGCGAATCCGAGTCGCATGTACATCCCGGAGGAGTAGGTGCGCACCGGCAGGTCGATGAATTGCTCCAGCCCGGCGAAGGCGACGATCTCGTCCAGCTGCTCGCGCACGTAAGCGCGCTTGAGCCCGTGGATCGAGCCGTTGAGGAAGACGTTCTCCCGACCGGTCATGTCCGGATGGAACCCGGCCCCGAGCTCGAGCAGCGACCCGACGCGCCCGCCGACGTCGACACGTCCGGACGTGGGCTTGATGATCCCGGAAAGCAGGCGGAGGAGCGTCGTCTTGCCGGAACCGTTGCGCCCGACGAGCCCGATCGCGCTGCCGGGATCGACGTGGAAGGACACATCGCTGAGTGCACGCACCTCCGTCGGCTGTGACCGGCGGCGCGCCACCACGACATCCTTCAGCCGCCGCGCTTCGCGCGGATAGACCTTGAAGTGCCGCGAGGCATGCTCGGAGACGATCTCGCCGGGTCGAATCACGCTTCCGAGGGTACCGCGAGCACCCGTCGCACCAGCCCGGCGAGAACCTCGACGAACGCGGGGTCGTCGTTCGGCATCTCGATCCTGCGAAAGCCCAGGCCGAGCATTTCGGCCTGCTCGACGGCCTCATGGTCGAGGTCCCAGCGGATCTCGAGATGGTCGGCGACGAAGCCCACGGGACAGACCAGCACTTCGCGGATCCCCTCGCCGTGCAGCTCCCGGAGGTGGTCGAGGATGTCGGGCCCGAGCCACGGCTCGCCGGTCTGGGACTCGCTCTGGAAGGAGAACGACCATGTCTCGAGCGCTGCGCGCTCTGCGACCAGCTGGGAGGTCTCGAGGAGCTGGTCCTTGTATGGATCGCCCGACTCGAGGATGCGCGCCGGCAAGGAGTGCGCCGTGAAGACGACGTGCGCGTCCGTCCCGCGCACGCGCTCCGCCAGGAGGTCGATGAAGCCCGGCTCGTCATGCCAGCTCTCGATGAACGCGAGCTCGGCGCGGCCGCCGAGCGCGCCTTCCAACTGCTGCCGGTAGCCCGCGATGGACATCGAGGAGTAGTGCGGCGCCAGAACCAGGCCGACCACCGTCTCCGCGCCGCTCGCAACCGCAGCGTCCGCAGCCTCCGCGATGCGCGGCGTCCAGTGCTTCATGCCGGTGAAGACCGGCACGTCTCCCAGCTCGCGTTCCAGCGCAGCGCGCGTCGCCTCGGTGATTGCGTTCAACGGCGACCCATCCTCGATCCCGAGCCTGCGGTAGCGCTCGACGAGATCCGTCATCAGCTCGGCTGGAATCGGCCGGCCGCCGCGGATGTCGGAGTAGTACGCGGGAACGTCGGCCAGCCGCTCCGGCGAGCCGTACGCCATCAACACGACCGCCGCTTTCACACGCGCGCTTCCACGGTGGCCTCGTGCACGAACTGCGTCAGACGCCCGAGAACGGCCGGGTCTGTATTGGGTGGCACTCCGTGCCCAAGGTTGAATACATGACCCGGCCGCCCTCCAGCACGCGCGAGAATAGCGCGGGTCTCGGACTCGATTCGCGCCCAGGGGCCGAGCAGAACCGCGGGATCGAGGTTGCCCTGCACGCCGCGGTCCTCGCCCACCTCCGCCCAGCCTCGATCGAGCGGCACACGCCAGTCGAGCCCGATCACGTCGCCGCCCGCTTCGGCCATCGACGACAGCAAGGTCGCCGTGCCCGTGCCGAAGTGAATCGTCGGAACGTCGACCGCAGCGAGGATGCGCGCCGAGTACGGCGCCACGAACTCCTCGTAGTCCGACGGCGAGAGCGCACCGACCCACGAGTCGAAGACCTGAATGACGTCGGCCCCGGCGCGCGCCTTCGCCGCGACATAACGCGCGAACACGTGCGCGAGCTTGTCCATCAGCGCGTGCCAGGTTTCGGGATCGCGATACATCATCGCCTTGACCGTTGCGAACTCACGACTCGGCTTCCCCTCGATCAGGTAGCCCGCGACGGTGAACGGGCCGCCGCAGAAGCCGATGACCGCCTGATCGTCGCGCAGCGCTGCACGGACGAGCCGCACTGCCTCGAGAATCGTCGGTACCGACTCCTCCGGATTCGGAACGACAAGGCGATCCACGTCGGCGCGGGTGCGGATCGGCTCGGAGATCACCGGGCCGACGTTCTCGACGAGGTCGACCTCGACGCCCATGCCGAGGACGGGGAACATGATGTCCGTGAACATCACGGCCGCGTCCACGTCGTGCCGGCGAACCGGCTGCAGCGTCACCTCGGCACAGAGCTCCGGCTCCGCGACGATGTCGAACAGTCCGTAGCGCTTTCTCAATTCACGGTACTCGGGCAGCGAGCGGCCGGCCTGGCGCATGAACCAGACGGGCGTGCGCTCGACCGGCTCTCGCCGGCACGCCCTCACGAGGAGCGGTTCCACGCCACGTAGGCTAGTCCGGCTCTGGAAGCGGTCGGTGACCATCCCGTTCCTGCCGGCCCGCTCGCGGTGCGCTGGCTCGCCTACGAGCTGGAGCCGCCGCAAGCGGGAACACTGACTCGCGCTCGCGTCCAGCTCGAGAACGCGGGCACCGCGCCCTGGCGCGGCCTCAACCTCTCGTACCACTGGCTGGACGAGCGGGGCAACCCGATTCTCTGGGACGGGCTTCGCTTCGAGGTGGGCGCCGCACCCGGCGAGCGCATCGAGCGAGAGCTCGAGCTCCGCGGTCCGATCCCGCCGGGCGCGTACCGCCTCGCTTTCGATCTCGTGGACGAGCAGCGGTTCTGGCTCGCCGAGCTCGGCAACTACTCCCCGCAGCTCGACGTCGAGGTTGCGCCTCGCGACGCCGCAGCAGCACGCGCGCACCTGCCTCCGGATGCCGACCTCGACCCGGACTGGGAGGAACGGGTCTACGCGGCGCACACGGAGGGATACGCGGCAGTCGGCGGGTCGATCGATGCGCGGCGACCGCCGGCCGAGCTCGAGCCGTACGCTCCGGGAGGCGGACGCAATCCTGCATTCGCGCACCCGTTGATCCTGCCGTCGCTGCTCCCTCCACTCGAGCCGAACACGGAGGTCGCCGGCCTGCCCGCGTGGCTGCCCGAAGGCGACGAGCCCTGGATCTACGACGCCCGGATCAGACTTCGACTGCGATCTGGTCGTCGACGCGGTTGAACACGAACGCACCGAGCGCAAGCGCGAGCACAGCGGCGACAACGGTGTAGACCGTGTCTCCGAGCCCGGGCAGACGGCCGTAGAACAGCGGATCCCGGAGCGCCTCGATCTGCGGCGAGAGCGGATTGCCCCAGTGGATGAGGTTGACGACCCAGTCCCGCGCTGCGATCTGCGGATCACTGAGCGGGTAGAGCACGGGCGTCAGGAAGAACAGCGGTAGCAGCAGCGCCGACACCAGGAACTCGAGGTCGCGGAACAACACGTTCAGCGACGCGATCGCGAGCGCAAGGCCGCACGTGAATGCGACGATCGCCAGCCCGAGTGGCAGAGCGAGCAGCTCGGTCGCCCGAACGCGCGGCAAGAGCGACAAAGTTCACAACGAGCAGCGCGACGAGCATGACGCCGAAGCTGATCAGGTGCGTCGCCACGACCGACAACGGCAGAAGCTGTCGCGGGAAACGCGTCTTCCGGATGAGATTCGCGTTGTCCAGCATCGACCTGGACGCCGACTGCACGGACGTCGCGAAGAAGATCCAGGCCGACAGCCCGACGAGCAGGAAGAGCGCGTAGTGCCCGCCCGATGAGAACGGGGTCTTCCAGAGGACCGAGAAGACGAGCAGGTAGACGGCCATGAGGAGGACGGGGTTCGCGAGCGTCCAGGCCACGCCGAGGAGCGAGCCCCGGTATTTCGCCTGCACGTCCCGGCGAAAGAGGTTCCCGAACAACTCGCGGTAGCGGACGAGATCCCCGTATACCGTCGTCATGGGCGCGGCCTAGTCTAGAGGTGGCCTCACATGGCGCTTACAGCCCTTCGTTACGCTTCTGCTCCGTGAAGGTGCTCGCGGCGATCGTCGCATTCCCCGCTGCGGCCGCGGTCATCTGGCTGCTGCTTCGCACCCCACTCGCGACCCGACTGTCAGCGGCGCCGCGCGAGGACCGCTGGCACGAGCGCGCAACGCCGATGTTCGGTGGGATCGGGATCGTCGCCGGTCTCTTCGCCGGAGTCGGGGTCGCCCTCGCGGTCGGCGCGGCACCGGCGAGCAGAGAGCTCCTGGCGATCCTGGGCGGGTGCGCGATCCTCTTCGTCGCCGGGCTGCTGGACGATCTCTTCTCGCTCGGGCCGATCCCGAAGCTCGCCGCCCAGTTTGCAGCAGCCGGGCTGGTCATCTTCAACGGGCTGACGATCTCCGGCCTGATCTCGAATGACCTGCTGGCCGGAGTCGTCGCGCTCATCTGGCTCGTCGGGATGACGAACGCCTTCAACCTCCTCGACAACATGGACGGGCTCGCAGCGACGCTGGCCGGGATTGCGGCAGCGTTCTTCGCCGTCGACGCCGTCACTGTCCACAAGAACGACGCAGTGCTCGCGCTCTCGCTCGCGCTCGCGGCGGCGTGCGCCGGCTTTCTTCCCTTCAACCTGCGCCGCGGCAAGGCGGCGGCTGTCTTCATGGGCGACTCGGGCAGCCAGCCGCTGGGCTTCGCTCTGGGCGCACTCGGCCTGACCGCCAGCTGGAAGGTGGCCGGCACGACGGTCGCAACCCTGCTGTTGCCGATCCTCGTGCTCGCGGTCCCGATTCTCGACACGACGCTGGTCACGATCGGACGCCTGCTCGACGGGCGACCCGTCTACCAGGGCGGACGCGACCACACTTCGCACCGACTCGTCTATCACGGGCTCTCCGAGAAGCGCGCAGTCGTCTTGCTCGCCGTGATCTCCGCTGCGCTCGGAACGACCAGCCTCTTCTACGCGGTGCTCGACAACGCCTGGGTGACGCTGATCGGAGTGCTCCTCACGTTTGCGCTCCTCGTCCAGTTTGCGAGCGTGCTCTCCGATGTGGAACGAACGTCGGGCCTCGCCAGTGACCGCGGCTGGCTGCGCACCTTCGTCGCGAATCCGCGCCGGCTCGTCGAGTCGCTCGTCGACTTTGCTCTCATCACCGCGTCTTTCACGGTCGCGTACTACATCCGGCTGCAAGGCGGCGGCAGCCCGTACCAGCGGCACATCTTCCTCGTCTCGCTCGCCGTCGTTCTGTCCGTCCGCTACCTGGCCTTCATCCCGTTCGGTCTCTACCGCGGCGTCTGGAGATACGCCGGCGCACGCGACGCGGCCAGCATCGTCGCGGCGGTCGTCGCGTCGGAGGTCGTGGCGTATCTGATTCTCGACGCCACTCAGACCTGGGGCCCATTCCCTCGGAGCATCTTCATCATCGACGCGCTCGTGTGCACGCTGCTGATCGGCGCCTCGCGTTTCTGGGAGCGTGCGTTCGTACGCGGAGTGTCCGCGCTCACCGGACGCGGCGACCGACACCGCACGCTCATCGTCGGTGCCGGCCGCGGTGGCCGCAGCCTGCTGCGCGAGCTACGCGAGACCCCGGGAGAACAGGTGGTCGGGTTCGTGGACGACGATCCGCAACTGTCGCGGCGACGGCTGCAAGGCGTCCTCGTGCTCGGCGGAACGGGCGAGATCGAGAGTGTCCTCGCCCGTGCGCGGCCGGACACGGTCCTCGTCACGATTCCCGACGCCCCGCGGGAACGTCTCGGCCTGGTCATCGACGCCTGCGCGCTCGCGCAGGTGCCGTGCCGCTTCGTTCGTCGCGACAGCAACCTCGATCCTCACGCCATTCTCGGCGCAACCGGCGACTGAGCCCAGAATGGCCGTCGTGACCGCGCGGACGACGCCGGCTGAACAGACGCTGGTCGACCGACTCCTGGCGGCGGTCCCGCTGCTCAGCGTCTTTCTCTGGCTGGCGATCGTCTACATGATCCAGGCCTGGGCGCACAAGACGCCGTGGCTCTTCGGCGACGAGCTCGAGCTCACACAGCTCTCGCGCGCGATCGCCGACACCGGCCATGCGGCACGGCGCGGGGAGCCCTACTCCTTCACGACGCTCTGGACGTACGTGCTTGCACCGGCGTGGCTGATCGACAACCTCCATGCCGCGTATGCGACGGTGAAGTACCTCACCGTGCTCGTGATGGCGGCGACCGTCTTTCCCGCCTACGGGATCGCGCGACTGTTCGTCGGCCGCAGGCCGGCGCTCTTCGTCGCGGCGGCGTCGGCAACGATTCCCGCGGTCGCGTACTCGTCCATGATCGTCGAGGAGCCGTTCGCGTACTTCTGGTCGACGCTGACGCTCTTCCTGATCCTGCGCGCACTGATCACGCCATCCCGCTGGTGGATCGGCGGTGCGGTGGCGGCCTCTCTGATCGCGCCGCTCGTGCGTGGCGAGCTTGGCATGCTCCCGGCGATCTTCCTGCTCGCGGGAATCTTCCTGCTCTGGCGGTCCGAGTACGCCGCCCGGTGGCGCAGGAGTTGGACCGGCTGGGACTGGGTGGGCTTCGCAACCCTCGTCGTCGGCGCCGTCGTGATCGTGAGCGCAGTGCTCGGGCACCGGTCGCTCGAGTGGAACTATGCGACCCGCCTCTACAAAGGTCGCATGCTCGATCTCAGCCTGGATGCCGCAGGCGCGTTGACGATCGGGCTCGGGGTGCTCCCGGTGGTCGCAGGACTGGCGGTCCTCTGGCGTGCACCGGACGAACCGGTGTCCTATGCCGCTCCGCGTCTTTCGCAGCGTGCTGCTCGCCTCGATCATCTGTTTCGGCGTCTACACCGCGGTGAAAGCCACGTACGTCTCGATCAGCTTCGGCACCTACACGTACGAACGCAATCTCATCTACCTGGCGCCGCTTCTGTTCACGGGCACCGCACTCTGGCTCGAGCGTCGCCGCCTGCATCCGCTCGCGCTGGCAGCCTCGTCGGCCTTTGTCCTCGTCCTGATCCTGACGACCCCCTACGACATGGGCCAGGATCTCTCCTACAACGCACCGGGGCTCGCGATCTTGCAGCAGGGGAATCGCTACCTCCAGATCGATCCGACGGGCGCGAAGATCGGACTGGTCGCCCTGCTCGGCTTCTCGATCGCCCTCCTCCTCGCGCCGCGTTTTATCGGCCGCAGTGCAAGGTGGCTCGTTGTCTTGGTTGCGGGAGCTGTCGTCGCATGGAATCTCACCGGGGAGATCTCGTTCGCAGCGGCGTCGAACCGCGCGTCGGATCGTTTCGAGGAGAACATCCGGGCGCCATTCACCTGGGTCGACGACAAGACCGGCGGAGCGCCGACGGTGTATATCGGGCAGCAGATGGCGGATCAGAACGGCGAGTGGCTGACCGAATTCTGGAACCGCTCGATCAAGGCAGTCTGGAGCCTCGACGGGACCGCGCAGGGCCCGGGGCCGTTCCTGACGCCGGATCCTCGAGGATCAGACGGCGCACTCTGCAGCCAGGGTCGATGCGGCGACTGGGGTTACCCGTACGTGGTCGAGGAGGAAGGGATCGAAGTCGTCGGGAAGACGGTCGCGACGCATCTCCACCGCGCAGGCGGGGGCCTCGAGAAGTGGCGCCTGGTCAGGATCGATCCGCCGCTCAGGCTGGCCGGCGCAGTGACCGACGTCTACGCCGACGGGTGGATGGGCTCCTTCAGCTCGTACACTCGATACGCGACCGAGAACAACGGCGCCGGACGCATGCGCATCGTGATGTCCGGGCCACCCGAAGGGGCGCACGAGATGACCGGGCACGCCACGGTCGCGATCGGCCCCATGGTGATCGGGGACGACAAACAGCCACATCTCGGCAAGCCGACCGAGGTCAAGCGGTTCGACATCACGAGCAAGCAAGAACGTGTGCTCGTCCTCCGTGCGCCCGGTCCACGCTTTCGCGTCGAGATCAAGATCACGCCGACCTTTGTTCCCAAGGAGATCTCCCCCGGGGCAAGCGACGCCCGCGAGTTGGGCGCGCAGGTGCGCTACGTGTTCTTGCCGCCGCGGAAGGCCGCGCACAAGTAGCTGAAGCGCACGGCGAGCAGGAGCCTTGCCAACGGCCCGCTCCGCTCGAACGCATAGAGCACACTCGCCACTGGTCGCGGTAGCGAGACGTGCTGCGGCGAGAAGAACGGACGCAGCTCCAGTCGATCGAAGCCCGCCGCACGCAGATCGGAGCGCACATCCTCGACGCCGTACTGCCGCGGATTCAGGTCGAAGACGAACTTCCGCTCGGTGTACCCGGCGACGCGACGGAAGAAGGCTGCGCGGTCGTCCGCGTAGTAGATCGCGCGGAAGCACGTGGTGGCCGCGACAGGCTCGGGCGGCTCGTAGTCATTGAGGTCCCCGAGCACGACGTTGCGGCCGCGACCTTTGCCGGCCTTCACCATCTCCGCGCTCGCATCGAGGCCTGAGTAGCGAACTCCCGGCAGATAGTCGGCCGCGCCGGCGTCGCCACAGGCGAGATCGAGCACGGCGTCGCCTTGCGCGAGCGGCGGGCCGAGCTTCAGAACGAGCTCGCCGCGGTGAGCGAGATAGGTCGCAGCGTCCGCATAGGCGAGCTCGGACCAGCGTTCCGCACGCGCGTTGTATTTGTCCTCCGTCATCGGAGCGCGAAGAGACGTTCTG
Source organism: uncultured Actinomycetes bacterium (assembly GCA_963779965.1). Taxonomy (GTDB): domain Bacteria; phylum Actinomycetota; class Thermoleophilia; order Gaiellales; family Gaiellaceae; genus 3-1-20CM-4-69-9. The sequence continues at coordinate 47,818 of CAWAAP010000009.1, forward strand.
GATGCTTGCGGAGGAAGCGAAGCATCGCGTGCAGGTGCCAGAGATTCCGGCGCGTGAAGAAATGCTTGTCGATCACTGCCTGATACTCGTGATGGACAACGGCACTCGGCACCCACCAGCGCTCCCAGCCGGACTTCATCGCGCGGTAGCTGAGATCGATGTCTTCGACGTAGAGCTTGTAGCCGGCATCCCACCCGCCGATCTCGTCGAGCATCGTGCGACGCATGAGCAAGAACGCGCCGAGCATCGTGTCGACCTGCAGCGGCTCGTCGTCCGGGGCGTCGAGGAGGTAGTGCCGCCGCTGCCAGCGCAACGGCGGGAAGAGGGACCGCAGCGGCGTGCGCCGCACAATGGTTCCGCCGACAGTCGGGAAGCTGCGCCGCGATGCCTGCAGGGTGCCGTCCGGATTGATCATCCTCGGCCCCGCGATGCCGCAGCGGGGATGTGCGTCGGCGAACGCGACGAGCTCGCGCACGCAGTCCGGCTCCGGAACAGCGTCCGGGTTCGAGATCACGACGTACTCGCCGGTCGTCGCGGCGATCCCCTTGTTGACGTTGGCAGAGAAGCCGAGCGCATGATCGTTCTCCAATACGCGCGCGTCGCCGGAAAAGTTCCCCGGCCGGCTCCCAGGACCGTTTGCGACGACGACGAGCTCGTCGACCTGAGGCCGCAGCGCGGGGAGCGAGGTGCGCAGCAGCTCGGCCTCGCCGGGGCCCGTGGCAACGAACACGCCGGAGACCTTCATGCCGCGAGCACGCTTCGATAGACGTCGGCGGTGATCCGCGCGGTCTCGCGCCAGGAGAACGTCTTGGCCCGTTCGAGGCCGGCCGCGGAAAGTCTTGCTCGATCCGCGAGCGCCCGGCGTACTCCCTCGGCCAGGTCCTCGGTGAAGATCGCTGCGTCCCCGGCGACCTCTTGCATCGCCTTTTCAGGCGCGGCCACGACCGGTGTCCCGCACGCCATCGCCTCGACCACCGGCAGCCCGAAGCCTTCGTAGCGCGACGGGAAGACCAGGCACGCCGCCTGTTGGTACAGCCGCACCAGCTCGTCCTTCGGGACGTACCCGCGCACGTCCGCCCCGCGGCGCCTGAGCTCGGCCGCGAGCTCTTCGTCCTTTGGCGGCCCGACCACGACGAGCTTCCGGCCGACCGCGTTCGCAGCATCGATCGCGGCCAGCGGCTGCTTTCGCGGCTCGATCGCGCTGACGAAGAGAAGGAAGGAATCGTGCTCTCCGGCAGGCACGAAGGCCGGATCGGGAGCAAGCGGCGTGACGGCGATCTTCTCCGAGGGCGTCCCGTACAGCTCGATCAAGTCGCGTTTCGTGCGCTCGGAGATCGCAAGTACGCGCTCGGCCTTTCGCACGGCGCGACGTACGAAGACCTTGAAGGTCACGAGGTCCCAGAAGCCGAAGACGCTCGGATCTCTCTCCCAGGAGAGGTCCTGCACGGTGACAACGGCAGGACAGGGGCATCGAAGCGGCAGCGCGTGGATGAAGTGCGCAACATCCGGACGGAGCCGCCGCAGCAGGCGCGGCAGCGTGACTGCCATCCGCAGCTCCTGCGAGCGCGCCCGAAGAAGCACGGGCTCGATCCCATCGGGAACGAGCTCCGGGTCACGCGTGACGGCCACGATACGAAGGTCCTCGGCGACCGCAGGAAGCTCTCGCAGCAATTGCGTGACGTAGGTCTCGTCACCGGTGCGACGGCGCCCGAGCACGTCCGCGTCGACGACCACGAGCGGCCGGTCGGTCACTCTGCCGCCTCCCGGTACACCTCGACCGTCGCCGCGGCCACGGCATCCCAACGAAACGCACGTGACCGTTCGAGGCCGCGCGCAACGAGTGAGTCACGCTCCATGGTGGCGCGTTCGATGCCGGCCGCGATCTCCGCGGGATCGCGCGCATCGACGAGGACAGCCGCTCCGTCGGCGACCTCCTCCATCGCGGTGCCACGCGTGGTGACCACGGGCGCGCCGCACGCCATCGCCTCCAGGACGGGAATCCCGAAGCCCTCGTAGAGCGACGGGTACGCGACACAGGCCGCGCCACGGTAGAGACGCGCAAGCTCCGCGTCGTCGACCTCGCCGAGCCAGCGGACGCCGTTCCCGCTGATGTCGACTCTGCCCCAGCCTCGGGCACCGACGACTCGCAGCTCCCAGTCGGTGCGGCCGACTGCTTCTACGAGACGCTCGAGGTTCTTGCGAGGCTCGAGCGTCCCGACGGCGAGGACGTAGTCGCCGCTCTCCGCCGGGCCGTCACGGGTGAACTCGTCGCCGACGGCGTTGGGCACGACCCGGATCTTCTCGTCCGGCACTCCGAGCAGCTCGACGAGCTCGCGCCGCGTGAACTGGGACACCGCAATCACGCGGCGCGCAGCGCGCAGGACGCCGGGCACCACACGCGGGCTGTACGTCCGCGTCCAGCGGTTGAACGCTTCCGGATGGCGGAGCACGGCAAGGTCGTGCACGGTGACGACGAGCGGCACTCGCGAGCGCAGCGGCCCGCGATACGTCGGACAGTGAAGGATGTCGGCCGCACTCTCGCGTCCAAGCAGCAACGGGTACCAGACGCCGTCGCGCGCGAGCGTCGAGACGCGGCTCTTGCCTCCGAACGAACGGGTCGAGACCGTTACGTCCTCGCGACGTTGGAGCTCACGCATCAACCCCTTCAGGTAACGCGCCGTCCCCGCACGAGTCTGGGCGAGCGGGGAGACGTCGATCGCGACGCGCATCACAGCGCGTCAGCGTAGCTCCGCAGGTGAACGCGGCCCGTTTCGAGCCAGTTGAAGCGGCGCGCGTGCACAAGGCCGCGTGCAACGAGCTCCTCGCGCTCGGCCAGCGCGCGGGTGATCCCCTCGGCGAACGCTTCCGGGCTCTCCGGATCGGCGCGAACGGTCGCGTCCCCGCAGGCCTCATCCAGCGAAGGGTGGGAAGAGACGACGCAGGGGACACCGCACGCCATCGCCTCGATGATCGGAATCCCGAAGCCCTCGAATCGAGACGGGTATGCGAAGACCGCCGCCCCGCGGTAGAGCGCCGGAAGCTCGTCGTCGGCGACGTACCCGAGACCGCCCTGCCCGAGGGACAGCAGCGTGAGGTCGTCGCCGAGCAGCTGCAGGGCGGCCTCGACGACGACGCGGTTCTTGCGCCAGTCCTCGGTGGCCGTCGTGAAGACGTACGGGCGCCCGATTTCGTGCCGCTCGCCGTCGGGCTGGTAGCGAGCATCCACCCCGGGATACGCGACCCGGATCCGCTCACGCGGAATCCCAAGCTGTTCGACGACGTCGTTCGCGGTGTACTCCGCGTTGGTGAAGACGACGTCACACTCGATCGCCGCACGAGCAGTTGCGGAATGCATGCGCACCGTCCGGGGATGTAGCCGCTCGGGATATCGCAACGGGCCGAGGTCGTGAATCATCGTGGCGCGAACACGCGGCCGTCCCGGTGGGACCATCCAGTCCGTGAAGTGCAGCACGTCCACGTTGCCGACGAAGCGTTCTGCCGGCGGGCGTCCCAGCCGGCTCCAGGCCGTTCGCACCGCGTGGCCGAACGGAACGGTCGCAATGCGTCGCTCGACCGGTAGGTCCGCCAGTGTCGCGTCGAGCAGACTCCGCCCGCGGACGCTGACCGGGCCGAAGGCGACGAGCTCGTGCGAGCCGTCCGCCGCCTCGACCATCCCCTTCAGTGCACCGAGGATGTAGTTGCCGACGCCCGTCCGCGGATGCGAGAGCGGCGTGACGTCATAGGCGATCCTCACGGAGCTGCGTAACGAAACTCGAGGAAGTGCACGCCGAGCACACGTGGGTCTGCCGGCCCCGGGACGGCGGTGGGGGTGACCGTGAAGACCGCTCGGCACACCCCGTTGAGTGGGCGCAGTGGGACGGTGAGGCTTGCTTCGTCGCTGGAGCCAAAGGTCACGCTCCTCCCGCCTGCCCGCACAGTTTGTGGACCGCGGACGAGGTTCGGGTCCCGAGCCATATGCGCCGTGACCGCGCCGCCCGCGCAGCGAAGGCGTGTGTAGGTCACCCGTTTCCCGGACCAGGTGTCGTTGGGATAGAGGCCCTGCACGCGGTAGCCGATCCGCACGAAACCGTGGGTTCGCCGCAACGCCATCCCCTTCAGGTCGTCGCGGGCAACAACCGCTCCGGCGAGCGGCACGCCCTCCTCGCTCAGGACGTAGGCATGGCGCACCGGCTTTCCATCGGCGAGCAGAACACCATCCGCTCTCTGCGTCACGTGGGTCTCGGGCAGCCCACCCATCGACGGCTGCCGCAGGTCGTACACAGGCCCGATGCTGCGGTTGTAGAACTCGTTCTCCCACAGAGTGTCAGGGTGATGCGTCGCGTCCTTGCCGGAGAAGACGAAGGCAACGTCGGCGTTCCGGCCGACCGCAGCATCGACCCAGTCACGCCTCGGCGCAGTGATTCCCTGGTAGAGCGCACCGATCGATGCTTTCGGGAAGCCGTGGTCGAAGCGTTCGATTCGTTCCGTCGCGAATGCGAACCAGAGCAGCACCACTGCAGGTAGCACGAGCGCGTAGCGCGGCGAGATGGAGAGAAAGAGCAGAGCGATCGCCGCGGCCACTGCGACGACCACGACCGCGATCGTGTCCATCCCGACGATGGTCTCCTGGAGCCACCAGAGCGGTAGCAACGCAAGCGTGTCCGACTCGGCGGGGACATCGATGAGGCGGTGATACGGGAGGGCTCCGGGCAAGGCGGCGGCGAGCACGGCCGCGATCGCGGCAGCGCGCGGCGGCCTCGGCATCCCGCGCTCGATCCACGCCAGCAGCGCGATCAGGAAGAGCGGGGCGACGTAGAACAGATTGCGCTCCTGAATGCGCGGCGAGAGCGCCGATGCGAACGCGCCGACTTCGAGCAGCAGCCAGGCGGTCAACGGCAATGCCGCGGCGAGAAAGACGCGGAGTGGACGGTCGAGCGACCGGCCGACCAACGTGAGGAGCACGAGTGCCGCAAACGGGACGATGCCGAGATAGAGGTCGAGCTCCGCGACGTGGTAGAGCACCCACTTCAACACCTGGTCGGGGCGGTAGGTCGCGTGCCCCGTGACGCTGTAGCTGCCGAGCACGTCGTACGGGGAGTGGCCACGGGCAAGTTGGACGGCGAGCACGCCGACGACGCCGGCGGCGAGGACTCCGTAGAGCACGCGAAAGTCGGCGAGCATGCGCAGGCGCCGGCGGTCGAGCCACGCCAGGAGGAGCGGAGCCGTCGCCACGGCCGGAATGAGCACGATCGCCTGCGAACGGGTGAGGAACGCAAGTACGCAAAGCCCGATCAGGACGACTTGTCGCTGGATCGTCGGGCGTTCGAGCGCGAGCACGAGCGCAAGTGCCACGCAGGCGAAGAGCGGATAGAAGACGGTCTCCGTCATCAGCGTGCCCGTGTACATCAGCGACGGCACGGCGACGGCGAGCAGAGCGGCAAACAACGAGGGGATCGGCATCAGGACCCGTCGCGCGAGGAAATACACCGGAATCGCGGTCAGCGACATCAGCACGGAACCGATCGTCTTCGCCGCCGCATAGGCGTCCGGCACGGAGTTGAACACGCGCCAGGCCGGCGCGATCAGCAGCGGGTAGACAACGCCGTAGGCACCGGCGTGCACGTCGCGGATGAGGAAGTGTCCCGACTGCGCGAAGCTCTTCGCGAGCTCGGAGTAGATGAGCTCGTCGACCATGATCCACGGCGCGACGACGCGGCGCGACAACCCGTAGCGGAAGACCGCCGAGAGGATGACGAGCCCTGCGAGCCAGACCCAGATCGGAACGCGCGCCAGCCGACTGCGCTTCGGCGGCGGTTCAGGCTCGGGCCGGCCGTTTCGTGCCAGTCCGACGTCGTCGAGCCGGCCCGCGAGCTCCGCGGCGAACGGCGTCCCGGGCTCGATACCGATCTCGGCGGCGGCCTGCGCGACCTCGGCGACAACCGCGTCACCGACCCTCGTCCCTCCGGCAGCCTCCTCGAGTGCCGACGCATAATTCTCGGCAACGCGCCCGAGATCGTGATCGCGCTGGGCGTAGACGCGGGCCTCATCGCTCATCGCCAGCTGCGTCGGCTCGCTCGAGGCAAGCAGCTCGAGCGCTGTTGCAAGCGCCGGGATCTCGTCCTCGTCGACGGGCACCTTCAGCGCCACGTCGTCCGGCAACTCCGAGAACCAGCCGAGATCGCTGACGACGAGCGGCCGGCCGAGTGAGAGCGCGCGAATCACGCTGCCCGAGGTCTCTCCCATCGTGGGTGAGCGCAGCGAGATGCAGGCGTCGCACGCCGCCATGAGTGACCAGAGCTGCTCCTCCTCGACGTAGCCGATGCGCTCGACGCCCTCCGCCTCGAGCCGGCTCGCATCGAAGCCGGGAGATGCGGGCCCGACGAGCAAGAGCTTGGCGTTCGGATGGCGCTTCCGCACCACACCGAAGGCTTCGACGAGTTGAGGAATGCGCTTGCTCGCATTCAAATGGCCGAAGCAGCCGAACAGCGGCCTGCCTTCGATCTGCGCCGGTTGCACGTCGACCGGGGGCCAGGCCGGGTGTTCGATGCGCCAGATCGGACCGTGGTAGCCGGCAGCCAGCACGCGTTCCTCGACGTAGTGCGAGTGGACGATCAGGCCCGTCGCGTTGGCCAGCACCTCGCCGGCGAGCGGGAACTCGTCCGGCCGGGTCTCCCACGGAGGGGACACACGCCCGTCAAGCACCCCGTGGGCCAGCAAGCGTCCCGGAATGCCGGCGTCGCGCTCCATCGCAGCGAGGTAGCCGTGGCCGTCCTTCCGCCCGATCGTCAGTCCCGCGACGAGATGGTGGAGGACGAAGTCGTGCAGGACGACTACTCCCGGCCGTCGTCTCAGCGCATCGACGATCCAGCCGTGCGCTTCCGGATCGTTGCCGACGTGGTAGAGCGCGACGTCGGCGGCCACGGGGCGCGTGCGTCCGCGCCGCACGACCACGACCTCCACGAGTTGCTCGAGCGCAGGCAGCAGCAACGCGGAGTAGTCGGCGATCCCCGACCGCTCTGGCGGCAGCGGCGAGTAGTAGGCGACTCTCATGCGAGCAGGCGCGCGATCGTCTCGTCCCAGGACACGCGGCGCGCGATCTCCTTTCCGGCCTGCCCCCACGCCTTCGCGTCGTCGACGTGGTCCCGCAGCCACGAGCAGGCCTCGGCAAGAGCTGCGGCCTGCGGCTCGATCACGAGCCCGGTCTCACGATCGGCGACGATCTCGAGCGGGCCGCCGGCGTCCGTCGTGGTGACGACCGGCTTCTCGGCCAGAAAGGCCTCGTAGGGAACCATGCCGAAGTCCTCGTCCACCGGCGCGTAGTAGACGGCGAGGCATCGCGCGTAGAGCCCCGCGAGCTCTTCCTCGTCGACGCGCCCGGTGAAGCGTGCGCGCCCGTCGAGGCCGTGCTTGCGGGCGACGTCCTCGAGGCGCTCGCGGTCTGGACCGTCGCCGACGATCACGCAGTGCAACGTCGCGTCGGCCGCAAGCGCGTCGAGCAGCAGCTCGTGCCGCTTGGCGCGGTCGAGTCGCCCCACCGAAAGCACGAAGTCGTCGTAGCTCTCCGTCCGGTACGGCAGCTCCTGCGGTGGGTGCGGCATCACCTCCGCAGCGATTCCGGTCGATCGTTGCAGGCGGTCGGCGACATTGCGCGAAGTCGCGAACACCTTCCTCGCCTCGCCCAGCGCGACGCGATCGAGGCGCTGAACCGCCCGGCGCGTCGCGCGCTCTTCCGCGCTCTCACCGAACTGGCCGAGCTCCGTGCGATCGAGCTCGTAGGCCTGCCGAAACTGGTGCAGCAGCCAAACCACCTTGTTGGGATGACGAACGGCGTACGAAGGAAACTTCGTCGCGATCACGAGCTCGATCGCGCGTCCATCCGATTCGCTCAGGTCGAGCAGCCGCCAGAGAAAGGCCTGGGAGAGCACACGCTCGCCCGGATACCACTTGTAGGGAACCGTGACGAGGTCCGTCTCGTGCCCGCGAGCGCGGAGCTCGCCGACCAGGTCGTCCGCGAAGATCTCGGCCCCGCCGCGCTCGAACGGAACCTGCGGCGCGCAAACGGCGATCCTCATCCCCGGCCCTCTAGAGGTACACGCGCGAGAAACCGGGTCCCACCACTCCCGCCCACCAACAGCCTAGGGAGAGAACCGTCGCGTGTCCGTGTCACGAGCGGAACGTCTGCGCGTCTATTCATGCGCGGCCGTTCGCGCCACGAGGGCGTAGTCGAGCGGCGCAAACAAGAGATCGTTGAGGCGGCGAACGTTGGCGGCGATCACGGGATCGTCCGGCTCCGTGAGCCGCTCGGCAGGCTCGTTGAGATACCGGATCTCCGTCTCGGCGAACCCAGACTGGCGCGCCAGCAGCTCGAGGGTCTCCGGCACGAGCGGCTGGGCATGCGTCAGATCGGCGAAATAGTTGCGCAGCGCGATCGGCGACAGAGGATTGATCGTCTCCGCGATGAGAACCCCGCCCGGCCGCAACTTCCCGGCGGCGAGCTGAAACGTCTGCACCAGCGTGGGAGCCGGCAGGTGCTCGACGACCTGGCCCATGAAGATCGCACCAAGCGAGGCGTCAGCAGCGGCCTGGAGGTACTCGACGAGGTCGGCCTGCTCGACGTCGAGACCGTCGCCGCGCGCGTAGGCAACCATGTCGGAGTCGGCATCGATGCCGCGCGCCTCCACGCCCGCCTCGCGCAGGAGACCGAGCAACTCGCCGCGCCCACACCCGGCGTCGAGAACGGGAGCCGCGTCGCGCAGGACGTCGACGTACAGACGCTGGCGGTCGCGGATCGAGTCGACGCTGCCGCGCATTCTGCTCTCGAAGGCGAAATAGTCCGGAACCGAAGCCGCGGCCGGCTGCGCCGCGACGGTCACGGGCGCTGACGTGCCACCAGCTGCGGGAGCGCGCCGCTCGAGCCGCGCGAGCCGTTCCTCCAACTCGCGCACGAGCCGCTCCGCCTGCTCGCGCGCGGCCGCCGAGGCGTCGGCCCGCTCCGACAGGGCATCGACGAGCTTCAGGACGGAGTCGTTGAAGACGCGCTGGTCGGCGGCAAGCGGCTCGACGTACCAGCGCATGAGCTTGCGGAGGAAGCGCTTGACGGCTCCCTTCGGGCCGCCGCCGGCTGGACGCTCCGCCGTGACCGGCCAGAATCGCTCCGCGAGCGCCCGGGTCGACGCGAATTCGGCGCCTCGCGAGTCCTCATGGACGGCACCACGTCGAAGCTCCTCACGGAGTCGGTCGAACAGGGCGGCGACGTCGATCTCCTCCGGCGAGGAAATACCTGCAGGCGCCGGGTTTTTCGCCTCCGGCCCGGACATTCACCTGATTGTACGGGGTGGGCCTGTCAGTGGAGGGCGCGCACGTAGTGCCAGGCCTGGGCGAGGCCGAGCTGGCGCATCGCCACCAGCAGGAGGGCGTAGAGCGCCAGGCCCACCGCTGCCGCGGGCACCGCGTCCAGGACCAGCGAGGCGCCCCCGAACGCCAGCGCGGTTGCCGCTCCGACGAGGATCGACAGGCGCCCGAGCCCGACGACGGTCGGCACGAGCATCCGAGGTGCAAGCGCGGCCATCAATCCGAGCACGACGACAAGCGTCGAGACGCCGAGTGCGACCGTCACGCCTGTGAGGCCCCACAATGCGCGTCCGGCGATCGAGATGGGGATGTCGATCGCGACAGCGGCGACTGCCAGCGGGATCAGCAGCCGCGTTCGGTGCATCACGAACACCAGGGGATACATGATCAGGAAGGCCGCGTTGGCGACCATCCACGGCGAGAGGAACACGACGAGCCGGCCGAGCTCGTCGCCGACGTTGCCCGAGAATGCGTCGCCCAGCACTGCAGTGACGACTCGCCCTCCGAGGAGCGCCACGAGCCCGGCGGCCGCGCCGACGAATGCAAGCGACACCCAGGCCGAGTGCACGACGTGCGCCGCTGCGCTTTCGGCATCGACACCGCGGCGCGTCAACGGGGCGGCCGAGATGAGCGACAGCGAAAACGCCGTGGTGCTCGTGAACGTCGCCGCGAGCAGATACGCATACGACAGGCTCGTGACGCTGCCCTCGCCCGTGCCGGCCGCGAAGCGGAGGGCGATCAGATACAGGCTCTGCAGTGCGATGGGCACAGCTGCCCCGTAGAGAAGTCGCCAGAGCCGATAACCAAGCCGAAGCGGAACGCCTCGATGCAGGCGCAGCCTGTTCCCGCGCACGAGCAGCACGATCATCGGCAAGCCGATCGCGATCGCGCCGTTGAGCGCCAGCCCCCACGCGAGGGAGACGAGCCCGTACGAGTCCGCAGCCAACACGAAGAAAACGACGCCGCCGATGCCCCCGAGCGCGAAGCCGAGAGCGGCGGGCAAGTAGCTGTCTTTCGCAGCTAGCGCACTGGCGACAAGCGCGGCGATCAACTGGGCGAACGCCGCCGGTACGAGCCATGGCAGCGCGTCGGCGGCAACCACGGCCGACTCTTCCGGAAGCCGCCCGGTGATCAACTCGCCCCAGAAATGCGAGAAGGCGGCCGCCAGGATTGTGGCTGGGATGGCCACCGCAAGAAAGGCGAGCGCGTAGGCCCGGAACTCCGAGCCGAGACGTCCTTCCGCCTCCGCTCGCGTCAGGTCCGGAACGACGACCATCCGGAAGGCCTGGGCCCCGAGCACCAGCACGAGGTAGACGCCGTAGGCCGCCATGAACCCGTCGGTCTCCCGGCTTCGTCCGAACTTGTGCGCGAGAAAAGCACCGGCCACGGCGGCCGCGAGGCTCAAGATCACATATGAGAGACCTGTAAAGGCGCCGCTTCGAACGGCGCTCCGGCCGCGTCCCGGGCTACCCTTGGGCTGCTCGTCGGCGGGCACCGCTGCATGAAAGCAGACCAACACGACTCCACCTGGACGGACGATGCCGTCGCTGACCTGCGGCGAGACTTCGGCGAGTTCTTCAGCGGCAGGACCTGTCTGGTCACCGGCGCCGATGGGTTCATGGGTTCACACCTCACCGATGCGCTCGTCCGGCTCGACGCGAATGTGCATGCGTTCGTACGCGCAACCTCCAGCGGCGCGCTGAACAACATCGCTCCGCTGCGCGAACAGCTCAAGGTGCACTTCGCCGATCTGACGGACAAGACGTCGATCGACTACCTGGTCAGGGAGCTCCTCGACGCGCCCGACAAGCCTTACGTCTTCCATCTCGGCGCGCAGGCGCACGTCGGTGAGTCATGGCACCGACCGTATGAAACGGTGACGGCGAACACGATCGGCACGCTCAACCTGCTCCAGTCGATCGTCGACCACGGTCTGGAGCTCGAGAAGTTCGACACCGCCGGCACGTCGGAGGAGTACGGAAACGTGCACGAATCGGTCGCGCACCATCACGATTTCGACGACGAGGGCGGTTTGATCCTCCACGAGCGCTCGCCGATCAATCCGAAGTCGATCTACGCGACCTCGAAGGTCGCAGCCGACTTCCTCACGATGAACTACCACGACGCGTTCGGCCTGCCGGGCGTCGTCACCAGAATGTTCAACAACTACGGGCCACGCCAGAACCCGCGCTACGTCACGGGGACGATCATCACCCAGGCACTCACCCGCGAGACCGTCGAGCTCGGTCAGCTCGAGCCGATGCGCGACTTCTGCTTCTGCACCGACGGAGTGCGCGGGCACTTGACGGTTGCCGCGCGTGGGATCCCGGGTGACCTCTACGTCTACGGGCAGGGCAAGAACATCTCGATGCGCGAGTGGGCCGAGCTCATCCTCCGCGTCGGGCGCGAGCAGGGGTACTGGGAGGCGCGCGAGATCGTTTCCACTGCCGAGCGGTTCCGGCCGGGAGCCAGCGAGGTGATGTCGTTGCGCGTCGGGTACGAAAAGCTCAACCGAGAGACGGGTTGGGAGCCCCACGTCTCGTGGGAGGACGGTGTCGCACGGACGATCGCGTGGTTTGCCGAGAACCGGCCGCGCTGGATCGGCCGGGTCGACTGGCTGTCGCAGACGCGCGCCCCCGCATGAAGACCCTGGTCACAGGCGGCGGCGGCTTTCTCGGCTCGCACCTCGTCGAGCGCCTCGAGGCCGACGGTCACGACGTCTTCGTCGCACGACGGGCCGAGTACGACCTGACGAGGTGGGACGACGCCGAGCGCCTGTTCAAGGAAGCCCGGCCCGAGCGCGTGTTTCACCTCGCCGGCGAGGTTGGCGGCATCGGCGCGAACCGAGTGAATCCCGGGCGGTTCTGGTACGCGAACCTGATGATGGGAGCCCACGTCCTCGAGCTCTCGCGCCAACAGGGCCTCGGCAAGCTGGTCATTGCCGGCACCGTGTGCGCGTACCCGAAGTTCGCGCCCGTGCCATTCCGCGAGGACGATCTGTGGAACGGCTACCCCGAGGAGACCAACGCGCCCTACGGCGTCGCGAAGAAGTCGATCCTGGTCGGCGCACAGTCATATCGAGAGCAGTACGGGCTCGACTCGATCTTCCTGCTGCCCGCAAACCTGTACGGGCCGCGTGACAACTTCGACCTCGAGACATCGCACGTCATTCCAGGGTTGATCCGGAAGATGCTGGACGACTCCGAGCGCGTCACGCTCTGGGGCGACGGATCGCCAACGCGCGAGTTCCTCTACGTGGACGACTGCGTGGAAGGGCTCGTGCTCGCAGCCGAACGCTACGACGGCGCGGAGCCGGTGAACCTCGGGACCGGCGTCGAGATCTCGATTCGCGAGCTTGCCGAGCAAATTGCGGAGCTCACCGGCTTCGACGGCGAGATCGAGTGGGACTCCTCGATGCCGAATGGCCAACCGCGCCGGAGCCTCGACGCGAGCCGGGCGAAGGAGCTCTTCGGCTTCGAGGCGCGCACGCCCCTGCGCGAAGGGCTCGAGCGAACGATCGCGTGGTACCGCGAGCACGCCGGCGCGACTGCCGGCGCGCAGACGTGAGCTCGCCGGCGGCCTCCGCCCCCGCTCCGCTGATCGCCGTCACCGAGCGGCTCCGCCGCGCGACGGAGGTGGTGCTCTCGGTCCGGCGCGCATACGTTCTCGGTGGCCTCGTCACCGTGCAGTGGCTCGCCGTGCTCGCGTTCGCCCTCACCGTCCGCCACAACGGCTGGCTCTTCTACTCCGGCGGCGACCAGCTCTGGCACTACACCGATGCGTACGTGCTCGGGCATCGGCTGCAGCCGCCGTCCTTCGTCGGCTACGGCTGGTCGATGCTGCTCCTGCCGCTCACGCCGTTCGCCGGCCCGAATCTCGTCTCCGCGCTGCCGGCGATCGTCCTGTTCAACACGGTGGTGCTGCTGCCGATCGCGCTGCTCTGTATCTACGGGATCGCCGCGCGCATCGGCGGGCGCCTCTTCGGGTACTGGGCCGCCGCAGCTGTGGATCGCGCTGCCCTACCTCGGAATCCTGTTCGTCGAGCCCGGGTACCACCAGAAGTACACCGAGTTGACGATTCCGCACGTCGTCGGGCTGACCGCGATGTCGGATTTCCCGAGCATGGTCGGACTCCTGATCTCCGCGTACCTGTGCCTGCGGGCGCTCGAAACCGGCAGCCGGCTCACGATGGGCGCGGCCGGCTTTGCGGCGGGGTACTCGATCGCGATCAAGCCGTCGAGCGCGATCTTCCTCTTCGCCCCCGCCATTGCTGCTGCTGCTCGACACGCTGGCGCACGGTCTTGCCGTTCGTGCTCGGACTCGCGCCCGTGCTGGCGACGCTCGCACTCTGGAAGTACCGCGGCCTCGGACATCTCGGCGCGGCGAACGAGGAGCCCGTCCGGCTGGCGAGCGGTGTGGGCGACCTTCTCCGCCGGATTCACAACCCGGATGCCAACAGCTGGTCGCACTTCTATGCGAACGTGACCGCGCTTCGCGAGCACTTCTGGGTCGCGCGCGTGCTCGAATGGCTGCCGGTGGCAGGCGCGATTGCGCTGTTCGCGCGCTCTCGACGCGGGTTGCTGCTGGTCGCGCCGCTGGTTCGCGACGTTCCTGCGCGATCAAGGGCAGCTATTTCCAGGCGCGCATGGACGACGCGAGCTTCTTCCGGATCCTGCTGCCCGCCTTTCCCGCGTTCGTCCTGCTGGTGGCGGCAGTCCCACTGCTCTTCCCCGGCGTCGCGGGCCCAGCCCGCACCGGTCCCGCCCACGGTCCTGAAAGGTCGCCGGCTACTCGCAGCCGCCGCGGCTGCGGTCGCCGTCTTCGCGATCTTCCCCGTCGTGGTCATCGCGGCCGCAAAGCAGGTGGGCGACGAGGCGCACATGCTCGACTACGGCGACACCCTCGTGCCCGTACGTGACCTGGGGCTGAAGGCCATGCAGGAAGGCGATGCGGTCCGGCTGACCTGGAACGACCAGCACGTGAGCCCGGCGAAGATCTTCTACACCGTGCTGCGCACAAACCGACCGGCGGGTGGCGTGACGTGTGCGCACGTCACCGGTGCGAGCGTCGACTGTCGCCTGGAGGTGGACAAGCTGTTCCCGACCCGCGCCACCTCCTTGACCGACTCTCCCGGCCCGGGCACGTGGAGCTATCGCGTCACGGTCTCGGCCAACTGGCTGAACGACACGCAGCAGGGAGATGCCTACGTCGTCAGCCCGCCGGTCGTCGTGACGGTTCCCTGATCGTCGTCGCCCTCACGCTGCTGCTGCTCGAGCAGTGCGAGGCGCTGGGCCAGGATCGTGTTCTGGTCGGAGAGCCGTGAGATCACTGTCGAGTAGTGGAGCAGCACGACGAGGATGAAGAGCGCGCCGATGGCGCCGAGGATGGCCGGCGGATAGGTCTCGACGCCGAACCAGCTCGCGATCGTGTTGAGGCCGTCACGCCAGACCGACAGCCCGAGCAGCACGACGCCGGTCAACAGCCACAGCAACGCGTAGCGCTCGCGGAGACGCCGCGAGCGAATCAGCTCGAACACGACGAGGAGCAACAGGAAGGACGCGACCGCCGCGGCGATCGAAACGGGAAGTGGTGTCATCGGCGATGCTCCTCCTCGAGCGGGACGGCGTAGCGGCGAAACAGACCGACGAAGATCGCGAGCAGCACCTTCGTCATGTAGTAGATCGAGCGAAGCGCGGTGATCGACGACTCGCCGCCAGCCCGCTCACGCATCTCGACCGGAACCTCGCGCAGGCGCAACTTGTGCTTCACGCACATGATCGTTGCTTCGACCTCCGGATAGTCGTGCGGGTAGTCGGCGGCGAACAACGCAATGCCTTTCCGGTTCACGGCCCGGAAACCGGAGGTCGTGTCCGTCACCTTCTGCCGGACGACCGCAGACACCACCCACGCGAACAGCCGGATCCCCAGCCGGCGCGTGAACGACGACTGATAGCCGCTGCCGCTCGCAAAGCGCGACCCGACGCACAGATCGGCGTCTCCGGCGAGCACCGGCTCCAGGATCAGCGGAAGCTGCACCGGATCGTGCTGTCCGTCGCCGTCGATTTGGACCGCGATGTCATAGCCACGCTCGAACGCGAACCGGTATCCCGTCTGAACGGCGCCGCCGATGCCGAGGTTGAACGGGAGACGGAGCACGTGCGCACCGGCGATCCGCGGCGATCCCGGCCGTGCGATCCGTCGAGCCGTCGTCGACCACGACGATGTCGAAACCCGGATCGAAGGCGTGGATCTCGTCGATGACGCGTCCCACCGTCTCCTCCTCGTTCAGCGCCGGGACGATCGCAATGCGCCGCAGCTCGCCGATCTGCATGAGCACCGCGGCGCGCGGTGGCACGGGTACCTGCGCGAGCTCAGCCACCGGCGGCCACGGGGGACTGCAGGCCCACGAGCTCGAGGATCTGCCGCGCACGGTGCGCGTAGGTGTGCTCGTCGAGCACGCGCTCGCGCGCGCGGCGTCCCATTGCCTCGGCCGCCGCCGGATCGTCGAGCAGCTCGCGATATGCGGTGAGGGCTTCCTCGGCATTCGTGACGACGCGCAGCTCCGAGCCGACGTCGAACCAACGCTCGATGCCCTCGTGTGGGTTGGACACGATCGCGGCGCCGGAGGCCGCCAGCTCGAACGGCCTGCACGTGGAGGACGCATAGACGGTCGCATGGGAGCGGCGCGTGATGTTGAGGTTGATCCTGGCCCGCGAGATCGCCTGAGCGAAGACGTTGAAAGGCACGTCGCCGATCATGCGCGCGTTCCCGATATCGCCGCGAAAGTCCGTTCCACCGAGTGCGAAGTCGATCTCGGGGTCACGTCGGCTCGGTTCGCCCACGAGCTCCTTCATCCACTCGCGCCGGAACTTGTCCCCGTAGCCGTAGAAGAAGACGTCGTGCTCCTTCTCGACGGCGGCGGGCTGGAACAGTTCCGGATCCGCAGCCCAGAAGACCGCTTCCGCGCGCCGCGCACCCAGCTCGCGCAGGCGGTCGAGCCCACCCTCGGAGTTCGAGAGCACGAGGTCGTACTCGGACGGATCGGCACCGTGGTAGTAGTTGAACCCCGTGTCCATGCCGCCGAACTCGGGGAGGCTCATCGGCACGTCGCCGTCGTAGAACACGACGGGCACGTCGAAGCGCTCACGCAGGCGCGTCGGAATGCCCCGCAGGTGCGCCATCGGCACGGTGAAGACGATCACCGCTGCGACATCACGTTCCTGCTCGAGGATGCGCTCGAGATGCCGCTGCCAGCGGGGTGTGACGTAGCGCCAGATCGCCTCGCGTGTGAGCCTGTCGCCCATCGTGTCTTCCGGGTTGTCCTCGCCGCGCCGAAGCAACGTGTCGCCTTTCAGGCGCGCGGCGAACCCGCGGGCGCCCGCGAACAGCTCGGCCTCGCGGTAAAGGGGATTGGGCGCCGTCCGCCACCACGGCGATTCGATCGCCCGCCCGCGGTAGGGAGTGACGATGAGGTCGACGCCGACCTCGTTGAGGCCCTTCCAGATCTGCCACCAGGCGGGCGTGCAGCCGTAACGGAAGTCGAGGTCGGTCGCGGACGCAACCGCGAGGATCTTGGGCGCTCCTGCCACGCGATCAGTATGGCGAACGGATGTGTCGGCTCTTTATCCATGAGCGATCGCTGCGCTGCGCGCGAGGCTCGAGTCCACTAAGACCCAGACGGTCGCGCGGGCGAAGCCCGCACGACCTCTATGGTCGGCGCCGCCGAGTCGGCGCCTAATACGCGCCACGCCTGGCCAGCACTGCGGGCAGCGTGCGGGCGAGGATGGTGATATCGAGCCAGATCGACCAGTTCTCGATGTAGTAGAAGTCGAGCCGGACGAGGTCGTCGAAGCTCAGGTCGATGCGGCCGGAGACCTGCCACAGGCCCGTCATCCCCGGCAGCACGAGGTAGCGCTTCCGGTGCCACGGGCAGCAGCTGCTCGTAGTCGCGGATGGGAAGCGGCCGCGGCCCGACCAGCGACATCTCCCCCCAGAGAACGTTCAGGACCTGTGGCATCTCGTCGAGCGAGAAGCGGCGCAGGAACCTCCCGAACGGCGTGACGCGAGGATCGTCCTTGATCTTGAAGAGCGGGCCGGAGGCCTCGTTGTCCACCTCGAGCGAGGCCTGACGCTCGGCCGCGTCGGCGTACATCGTCCGGAACTTCATCATCCCGAACGCCTGCTCTCCGAGCCCGATGCGCCGGTCGCGGTAGAACACCGGCCCGCGCGAGCTGAGCTTGACCGCGCCGGCGACGGCGAGCCAGACCGGCAAGCCGACGACGATGACGAAGCTCGACACCACGAGGTCGAAGCCGCGCTTCAACGCCCACTCCGATCCCGCGAGTGCCGGCGGGCGCAATTCGAACAGCGGCGCCCCTTCGCCGGGGATGTATTCGGCCCGCTGCAGGAGGAGCTCCGTCGTGCGGGGAGCGATCTTGACCTTGGCTCCGAAGCGGTGAGCCTCCTCGACGAGCTCGAGCAGGTCGCGCTCGGCGAAGCCTCCGTCCGTCACGATGAGCTCGTGAACGTCGTGTTCGCGCAGGAGTTGCGGCACAGCGTCCAGGCCACCGAGCACGGGAAGATCTCCGGCGTCGCCGTTGGGAGCAATCGCACCGAGGAACTCGTAGCGAATCCCGCTCCGATCGGAGCCGAGCGTGCGACGCAAGGCCGCCAGCTGCTCGCCCTCTCCTACCAGCACGGTTCGTCGCCGCGCACCGGTCAGACGCAGCACGTCACGCGTGAGCACCTCGTAGCTCGCACGAAGGATCCCGATGAAGAACGCCGTCGTGACGACTGCCGTCGGCGCCAAGCCGTAGGTCGTGAAGTGGTAGCCGGTGCCAAGGCCGAATGCGAGCGTGATCGCGGCCACGAGCACCATCGAGAGCACGATCTGACCGACACCGGCCCGCAGCTCGCGCCGACGGTAGAGACCGCCCACCCAGAACACGAGCACCGTGATGACCGTGAGGAAGGGAAGCCACTCGCTCTCCGTCTCCCAGACGATTCCCCACAGAGGCGGCCAGTCGCCGAGGTAGAGCTCGCGGAGGATGAGCGCCACCCAGACGCCGAGCACGAGGCCGGCCAGGTCGATTGTCACGAGGGCGGCGACGCTGGCGAGGCGTCGGGCGACGGCAGAAAGCGTCGTGCGGGAGAGGAGGTAGGGCCGGCCCGAGCGGATGTCTTCGACCGGCGCCGGCCGGGGCTCGGCCGGCACGGCTGGCTTCGTGTTCACCCGCAGCAGTGTACTTTGGCCCTCTCGTGGGCCTGGAACAGCTGAGCGAGCGGTACGCCGAGCACAACCGCGTCGAACGCGGCGCCGGCTTCGTCTTCGCAGGCCCGGAGCGCGTCGAGCTCTTCCGGCGCTACGTCGGCGGGCCGGGGCGGCACGTGCTGGATCTGGGCTGCCGCGACGGCGCGCTCACCCAGGCCTATGCCGGCGGGAACGAGATCGTCGGCGTCGATGCGGACCACGAAGCGCTCGCCGAGGCACAGAAGCTCGGGATCGAGACTCGCTGGGCCGACCTCGACGATGCGCTGCCGTTCGAGAGCGGCAGCTTCGACGTCGTGGTCGCGGGCGAGCTCCTCGAGCATCTGCGCGATCCACGGAGCGTCGTCTCCGAAGTGCTACGCGTCCTGCGGGCCGGCGGCACGTTCGTCGGCTCCGTGCCCAACGCCTACCGGCTGAAGAACCGACTGCGGTTTCTCCGAGGACACAAGCCCGAGAACGACCCCACGCATCTGCAGATGTTCGCGCCCAAGGACGTGCGCGCCTTGCTCGACGGCTTCGAGGACGTCCACCTGCACCTCATCGCGGGCAGGCTCGTACCGCTTCATGCGCGGCTGTTTGCGAACGACATCGTCTTCTCCGGCCGCAAGTCGCGCTGAAGCGCGTCGAGGTCGGTCACGGTTCTCTTCATACCGAGGAAGCGGAGGCCGACGCGCAGAGCCGCCGCGCGGCGACGGTCGAGCAGATCGGTGTCGTGAAAGTACGCGTGCACGATCTGCCGACGAAACGGAGCGAGTAGGCCGCGCGCAAGCATGCCGATCGAGTGGGTCGTCGGCACTTCGAGCAGCCGGCGCCCGTCACCGAGCTCGAGCCAGACCGGCTCCTCCAGTTGCAGGTGCGGAGCTCCCGGCTCCAGGTAGCCGGGCCGGAACGTGGTTGCGGTGCAGTCGGCGTAACCGAGGTCGGCGACCGCCGCCAGCACTCCGTCGTCGATATACCAGCCGCCGCCGCAGAAGAAGGTGGGCCGGAGCCCGAGCGAGTCGAGCCAGCGTCCCTGTTCGCGCACGAGCCCCGCGGGATCACCGCCGGTCGGCCGCGCGTGATCCGGCGCGGTCCAGTGCGTGTGCAACCCGAAGGGCCCCCGCCCCTCCGCCTCCCGCGCCCGCTCGAGCCAGCGTTCCTCGTTCTCTCCCTCGGCCGGCGGGCGCATGAGGGCAGCGATCGCGAACCTTCCCGGCGGGCGCTCCTGGAGCGCGCTGAAGCGTCTCCAGACCTCGTCGTCCAGCGGACGCTCCACATGACACGAGACGACCGCGTACCGCCCGTGCAGTATGTGTCCCGTGTGCGGCATCGCCGGACTCTATTCGCCAGCGGGCGCGCCGAATCCGGAGCTCGTGGACGCCATGCGGGCCGCACTCGTCCAGCGCGGGCCCGACGAGGGATCGACGGACGCCTTCGGCCATTGCGTGCTCGGCCACCAGCGACTGAAGGTCATCGACCTCGAGAGCGGCTACCAGCCGGTCTCGAACGAGACGGGCGACGTTGTCGCCGTCTTCAACGGCGAGGCATACAACTTCATGTCGCTGCGCGACCAGCTGGGCGGACACGAGGTGAGGGGTACCGGCGACACTCCGATCCTGCCGCACCTTTACGAGGAGAGCGGCCCCCATTTCGTCGAGCGGCTGCACGGCATGTTCGCGTTGGCGCTCTGGGACGCCGGCCGGGAACGCCTGGTCCTCGCACGTGACCGGCTTGGTAAGAAGCCGCTCCTCTGGACGCGGCTGCCCGACGGCACGCTGGCATTTGCGTCGGAGCTGAAGGCGCTGCTGCGGCTGCCGCAGGTCTCGCGGGAGATCGACCTCGACGCGATCGACGCCTATCTGGCGTTGCAGTACGTCCCGGGCAACCAGACGGCGCTGCGCGGCATCCACAAGCTCGCGCCGGGTCACGTGCTCGTCGCGGAGGGCGAGACCGAGCGGATCGAGCGGTACTGGCGACCCGAGCCCGCAGAAACGAGCACCCACGAGGGGGAATGGCTCGAACGCGTGCGTGCAACGGTGGGAGCTGCGGTGCGCGAGCGTCTCGTCGCGGACGTTCCGCTCGGCGCATTGCTGTCCGGCGGGATCGACTCGAGCATCGTCGTCGCGCTGATGGCACAGGCATCGTCGCAACCGGTGCGCACGTTCACCGTCGGGTTTCCGGATGCGCGCTATGACGAACGAGCGTACGCGCGTGCCGTCGCGTCACGCTACGGGACGGTCCATGAAGAGGTGGAGATCGAGGAGGACATCGCGTCGACGCTGCCGCGCCTTGCGGCAACCTTCGACGAGCCGCTCGGAGACGAGGCTGCGTTCCCGACCTTCCTGATCGCCGAGCAGGCGCGGCGACATGTCACGGTGGCGCTCGCGGGTGACGGCGGAGACGAAGCATTCGCGGGCTACGAGCGCTACATCGCGCATCGCCTGGCCGAGCGCATCCCCGGTCGGCTGGCACAGGGAAGCGCGGCGGTGTTGCGCCTTCTTCCGGCTGCCCGGCGGGAGCCGCGGTCCAGCCTCTTTCGCGCGACTCGCTTCCTCGACGTTGCTTCCGCACCCGCCGGTGAGAGGTACGCGCGTCTGATGGAGGTCTTTCCCGTCGAGCTCCGTCGCGAGCTGTGGTCCGATGCACGGCAGGCGCAACAGGTGCGGCTCGAACAGTCGCGGCCCGGCGTCACGGGCCTGCAACTGCTCGACATCGAGACGTACTTGCCCGGTGATCTCTTGCTGAAGGCGGACCTGGCATCGATGGCTCACTCGCTGGAGCTGCGCTCGCCGTTCCTCGACCACGACGTCGTTGCTCTCGGCCTCGCGCTGCCGGACTCGTTGAAGACACATGGCCGGGAGGGAAAGGTCGCGCTGCGGCGTGCGTTTGCCGCCGATCTTCCGGCCGAGGTCGCCGGCCGGGGCAAGAGCGGCTTCGGCGTTCCGCTCGGCCGCTGGTTCCGGTCCGACCTGCGCGACACGGCTCACGATCTCCTTTCCGGTGACCGCGGCTGGTTCCGTCCCGGCACCGTGCGCCGCCTGCTCGACGAGCACGAGTCCGGGCGCGCGGATCACGGGCACCGGCTCTGGTGCCTGTTGATGCTCGAGCTCTGGGTGCGCGAGCACGTGGAAGCGCCCGTCCTCGTCGAAGCCGCGTGAAGCGCGCGCACCTCTGGCTGATCGCCGTCGCGGCGATCGCCCCACGCCTGGCCGTCCTCCTGCACGAACGCGGGCGCATCCTCACTGCTTTCACCGACAAGAGCGACGACTTCGCGCAGACGTTCGTCCATCACGGGACGTTCGGCTTCATCCCTGGTGAGCCGTCCGCGTACACGCAGCCGCTGTACGGCTTCTTCCTGATCCCGATCTACTGGATCTTCGGGCGCAACTGGTGGGCCGTCGGCGGGGCACAGATCGCCGTTGCGACCGTGACCGCCTTCCTCGTCTATGCGATCGGCACTCGCGTGTTGTCGCGCCGCGCGAGCACGATCGCCGCGATCCTCTCCACCCTCAACCCGTACCTCGTCTGGCACGACATGCATCTCAACCGCGAGGTGCTCGACCAGCTCGTCGCCGCCGCGCTCATCCTCTGCACGCTCGTGGCCGCCGATCGGCGTTCCGTGAAATGGGCAACTGCCGCCGGGCTCTTCGGCGGGCTCGCCGTGCTCGGCAACGTGCGACTGATCTTCATTCCGCTCGTCGTCGCGGCCTATCTCGTGTTCCGCAACGGTTGGAGCTGGGCGCCGGTCGCACTCGTGGTCGTCGCTGCGCTCACCATCACGCCCTGGGTGATCCGAAACAAAGTCGAGGTCGGGTGCTTTGCGCTCACGACGGATGGCCGAGCGCTTTGGAAGGCGAACAACGAGCAGACGTACGGCCTGCTCGCACACGGGAAGTGGATCGACGATGTCAAGGACCCGCCGGACCATCCGTTCCCCAATCCGGAGGAAGCGCGGGACATCTACCTGCAGAGCGGCAAGAAGAATCACGTCGACGAGTGTGCGAATCAGTCCTACTACCAACACAAGGCCTGGCGATTCGTGCGTGACCATCCCGGCGAGAAGGCGAAGCTCTCTGCGCAGGCCGTGCGCATGGAGTGGGATCCGCGCACCACCGCCTCCGCGACGGACTCGGGCCACGGAGCGATCCGGAGCCTGGCGCAGCCGCTCTACACGTCGTTCGTGTACGCGCTCGCGCTCCTCGGCATCTTCGTGGCCGCGCCCAGGTTCGTCGGCCTCGCACTCGCCGTGCTCGCCTACGAGACACTCGCCGCAATGGCGTTCGTGGGTGCGACTCGCTACCGCGTCTCGACGGACTTCCTGCTTGCCCTTCTGGCCGCAAGCGCAATCGACTGGGCGCTGCGGCGCCGGCGCAGGGTGCAGTGAAGGTCCTGCACATCCACCGCATCGGAGGAATCGGCGGCTCCGAGCGCCACCTGCTGACGCTCTTGCCTGCACTCGCAGAGCGCGGAGTCGACGTGCGCTTCCTCGGCCTCGACGACACGTCGCGCGCGCCCGACCCGTTCTACGAAGCGCTGACCGTGCCGTTCGTCCGTGTTCCTGCGCCGCGCGACATCGACCCTCGGCTGGCGTTACGCGTCCGTCGCGAGACCCGGGCTGCCGACCTCGTGCACACGCACCTCGTGCATGCGGACGTCTACGGAGCGCTGGGAGCGCGACGACTCGTCTCGACGAAGCACAACGACGACCCGTTTCGAGCGGGAGCGTTTCGCTTCGTGGAACGTGCGCTGGCGCGGCGTGCTTCCAGGGTGATCGCGATCACCGAAGCGCTGGCGCGGTTCCAGGTGGAACGTGTCGGCCTGCCGGCCGACAAAGTGGAGGTCATCCACTACGGGCTGGACGACCTGCCGCCGGCGTGGGGATCGAATCCGCCGGATGACGTGCCGCCGGATGCCCGCGTGCTGCTCGCCGTATGTCGGCTCGAGCCGCAGAAGGGCCTGGACGTCGCGGTGCGGGCGTTGCCGGACATCCGGGCCCGCCACCCGGAGGCCGAGCTCGTCGTGCTGGGCGAGGGCCCGCAGCGTTCGGAGCTCGAGCGGTTGGCAGGTGAGCTACACGTCCCGGTGCATCTGCTCGGCCGAGTCCCAGACGTCGCCGCGTGGCTGCGAAGGGCGGACCTGCTCGTCCATCCGGCGCGCTGGGAGGGCTTCGGCCTCGCGCTGCTCGAGGGGATGCTGGCCTCGAAGCCCGTCGTCGCAACGAACGTCAGCTCGATCCCGGAGATCGTCGCCGACGGCGAGACGGGGTTGCTCGTCGCACCCGACGACCCGGCGGCCCTGGCGACTGCGGTAATCCGCGTGCTCGACGATCCGGGCGGCTACGGCGAGCAAGGCCGTGAGCGCGCGCAGTCGCAGTTCAGTGTCAGGGGCATGACCGAGCGAACCGTCGCGCTCTACGAAACAGCACTCCGTAGGACGGGTCCTGGGGCGTGACCGTGACCCGAAAGGCCGGGGTCAGACCCTTGCCGTTCGGGACGTCACTGCTGTGACCGTGACCCGAAGGGCCGGGTCAGGCCCTTGGGGGAGGGTCGATGGACGGTTTCAGTGCCCGGAGGGCCGAGGGCGCGGACTCCGTTCGGACGTATCTCTGACCGTGACCGAAGGCTGGGTCAGGCCCTGGGGGTCCATGGACGGATCAGCTCGCCGCCGGATTCAGCTGCGGGCGGCCAGGGCGCCTTCGTAGAGCAGTTCCGTCCGGTCCGTGCAGCGCTCCTGCAGGAAGTGCTCGAGCGCGCGGCGGCGGCCGGCCTCTCCCATCTCCGCCGCACGCGGCAGATTCCCCGCGAGGTGCACGATCGCTTGCTCGAGCGGCTCTGCTTCGCCGGCAGGAACGAGCAGGCCGGTGACTCCGTCCTGCACGAGCTCGCCCAGGCCGCCGATCTCCGCGGCGATCACCGGTCGCGCCCGCTCCATTGCTTCGAGCGCGACCATGCCGAAGCCTTCGCCCATCGACGGCACGACGACGATCGCTGCATCCTCGATCGCTCGCTGTACCGGCGTGACGTAGCCGAGGAATCGGATCGAGTCCTCGAGCTCGAGCTCCATGGCCAGCGCGCGCAGCGCCGGCTCCAGCGGCCCGCGGCCCGCGATGTGGAGTTGGAGGTCGGGGATGCGCCGGCGCGCGGCGGCAAACGCACGCAGCAGCACGATGTGGCCCTTGATCGGAATCAAGCGGCCGACGCACAGCAGGACAGGCACACCTCCTCCATACGAACGGGGTGAACCATTCGGCTCGATGCCGTAGTGCACGATCTCGAAGCTCGAACCGTCGAAGCCTTCGACCTCTTCGAGGTAGCGCGCAAGGCCGCGCGAGATCGCGATGTGCGTATGGGCGAAGGTTGCAATCGCACGATCTCCGAGCGCAAAGCCCGGGTTCTCGCGGAACTCGTTGAAGCCGTGCTTCGTCGACACACGCAGGGGCACCGCTGTCAACGCTCCGGCGAGTTGCCCGTAGACGTCCGCGTGCACGAGATGCGTGTGAAGGATCATCGGCCGCCGGCGCGCGAGATACCCGGCGAGCCTCAGGAACGCAAAGGGGTCGACGTCGGCCGCCAAAGAAATCGAATCGAGGGGGATGCCGCGACTCGTCAGCTCGCGCGCAAAGTCCCAGGCGCCCGGCTCGTGCTCGTGCAGCATCAGGAAGCGGATGTCCCAGCCGCGCTCCTTCAGTCGCGGTAGAAGTGAGAGCAAATGCGCCTCGGAGCCCGAGATCCCGGCCACTTTCTGGAGGTGCAGGACGGTTCGGTTCTGACTCACTGGGCCGCCGCCAGGATTCCGTCGGCCCAGGTGTCGACCGAATGCCGCTCTGCAACGCGCTCCCGCAGCGTGCGCCCGATCTCGGCTCGTTCGCCTTCGTCGAGCCCGGCGAACCAGCGCAGACGCGCGGCGAGGCTCTCGGGCGAGTCACGCTCGAAGAGCAGCGGATAGCCGTCGAACAGCTCGTCGAACACGGGATTGGACGCGAGCACCGGCAGGCAGGCCGCGGCGGCTTCGTAGACCACCTTGTCCGGCGCTCCCGCCTCCATGTTGTTGACCAGAAGGTCAGACCGCGCGAACAGCTCCGGAACCTGCGTCCGCGGCACGGCGTCCCCGAGCGGAATCCCGAGCTTCTCGAGGTCGGTGCGATGTCGACGCTCGAGCCCGTTCAACGCGACGCCGTGGAGCTGGACCTCCGTGCCATCGACCTGCTGGACGGCGCGAAGGATCGTTTCGATCCCCTTTGCCGGCGAATAGCGCCCGAGCACCAGCGCCCGCACGCCGCTGCGACCCGTGCGATCCGTGCAGGCGAACTCGTTCACGTCGATACCGTGCCCGATCGGCCGGACTTTGGGCGATGCCAGCGGAAACGAGCGCCGGTCGACGCTGACGATCGCCGTTGCAAGCCTCGCCGCCGCACGTAGCGTCGAGGACGCCTTCCAGTGCGTGTACCAGAGCAGAAGCGGCGTTCGCCTCGCGCGCACCATGGGCGCGGCGAGCACGACGTAGGCCGGAATCATGTGCGCGACGACTGCATCCGCCGGCAACGCACGTGCAAGCTCTCGCTCGAAGCGCCAGACACGCTGGGCACGGGAGGGTGCACCGAACGTCCGCACCTCGACGTTCCCGGGCAGTCCGTCACCGCCGCCGGACTGTGCGATGACGACCACCTCGTCGACACGCTCGGCGAGCGCCCGGATCTTCGGGATCGTCGCTGCGAGCACGGGATGTGCCGGATCGACGCTCTGGGTCAGGAAAACGAGCCGCCGCATCGGCTTCTAGAAGAAGTCCGTGTCGCCGAGCGTGAACCGCCACGCTCGACGATCGGTGTCCAACTCGCCTGCAAGGGCCTTGCCCATGAAGTGGAGCGTCGTACGGGTTGGGAAGAAGCCAAGCGAGGCGTAAGCAGCACGATGCTCGGGCGCAGGGATGGCGAGCAATGCGCGCGAGCCTGGCCGCACTTCCGCGAGGCAGGCGCGCAGCAAGGGTTTCGGCTTCGTTGCCACGAGGTCGGCTACGTAGGCAAGAGCCGTGCCTCTGTGCTCCTTGTGACCGACGACCGCGTAGCTCCCGCCTGCCGCGACGGCCACATAGTCGCGAGGCGATGAGATGTAACGCCAGTTCATGTACTCGGCGTCCCGCACAACATGGTTTGGCCAGGACTTGGCCGCGTCGCCGGCATGCCGGAAGCGTGGAAGTCGCGCGTACGGCTCGAGCCGGCGTGGCCTGCGCGGAAACGGCCGGGCCCAGACACGGATTCGCGCGATCTCCGTCCAGCCGAGCGGGCCGAGGAAGATGGGCGCAGTCGGCTTGGAGGCAAACGCAAGCGCGACCGCAACGTCCCTGTCCTCGGCCTCCTGCTCGTGCTTCTTCTCCAGGGCGGGAAAGATCCCGAGCCCACGCGCGGACTCGGCCGTGGTCGCATGGACCGAGAAGCTCACCTCGCGCTGCACGCCGTCGAGCACCACGCGCAGGAGGGAGTGCGAGGCAACTCCTGCCACCTGCCCGCCGACACGCGCGACGGACATGAGCGAGCCAACGGGGTTCTCCTTGAACCACCAGTCGAACTCGGGCCCGGACAGGGCCAGGTCGCCCCAGGCATCGTGCAGCAGCCGCAGGTAGTCCTCCCGCTGCTCCGGCTCGTAGGAGGCGAGCTCGTACCCTGACATCTACTTGCTGGACGTGCCCAGCGCCGCATTGAAAAGGCGGCGCGCATGCGTCCCGCTGACCGTGTCCTTCAGCGAGATCAGATCGCACGCTCCCGCCAGCACGAGCTCGAACGTGCGCGGGGAGTAGGGCTCGATGTTGTAACGGCGCAGCTGCAGCGGGTCGGTCGCCTGTGAGTTGGAGCCCGATACGGCGGTGAACGCGACGTCGTAGCCGGCCTGGCGCACGAGCGAGAGGTGGACGGGCTTGTAGTGCGCCTCCGAGCCCTTGACGTACGAGAAGGCGCGCACCGGCCGGCCGAGGCGTTCCTCCAGCCGAAGCTTGGAGAGAGCGATCTCGCGCGCCGCCTCGTCGACCTCGAGATCCGCGAGCGGACGGTGTGAGATGCCGTGTGACTCGATGCGGATCCCCTCCTGTTCCAGCTCGGCAAGCTCGGCCCACTCGATCGTTCGGTTGAGAATGCCCTGCGCTGCGAGATGTTCCTCGTGCGGGAGTGGATGACGGTCGTCGAGGTAGCCGATGGGAACGAACAGCACAGCCGGGTAGCCGTACTTGCGCAACACGCCGGCGGCGTTGTGGAGGTTGTCGTAATAGCCATCGTCGAACGTGATCAGCACCGCGCGTTCCGGCAATGACTTCCCTTCGACATAGTGGTCGAGCACGGCATCGAGACCGACCACGGTGTAGTCGAGGTCGCGCAGCTGGTCCATCTGCTCGTCGAAGATCGACACGGGCATCGTCAAGGGATTGCCGGGCAGATCGTTCACCTTGTGGTACATGAGCACGCGCAGGCTCCGCTCGCCGTTGCTTGCGCCGATCACGGACGCCGTCTCGCCGATCGTCCGGTAGACGGAGTTCTTCAACACCTGCTTGAAGCGGTCTGCGCGCACGGCGACCTAGCTTAGCCCGGTGATCCGGCCGACGAGGTCCCGCAGACGGGAGGCGAAGTCCTCCGGGGAGACCGTCCAGAGACCGGCACTCGAGTGTGCTCCCGCACCGAGCCGTACGGCTAGCTCCCGCTCGGCGAGGACGCGGACCAGCGCATCGGCGAGGCCGTTCGTGTCGCCCGGTTCGACGAGCAGTCCGTTGCTTTCGTCCTGGACGAGATCCGGAATGCCGCCGACGCGGCTGCCCACGACCGGCCGGCCCCGGCAGAAGGCCTCGACGATCACCCGGCCCATCCCCTCGGAGCGCGAGGGCAGTACGAGCAGCGTCGAATCGTCGAGCGCCGATGCGACGCCGCTCTGCGTCAGCCGCTCCGTCCAACTCGTCTGCTCGGGGAAATCTCTGACCAGTTGCTCGACGACCGGTTGCAGTGTTCCCGAGCCGACGATGTGCAATCGCGCGTCGCGAACCCGTGGCGCTGCTCGCCGCCAGGCCTCGGCCAGCCCGTCCACGTTCTTGTAACGCTCGAGCACGCCGACGAAGAGCGCCTGCGGACGCGTTGGGATCGGCTTCGGCTGCTCCTGCAGGAAGGAGTCGAAGTCCATGTACGCGGGAAACTCGTCCGCCGGCTCGAGACCGAGCTCGCGCACGAGCCCGGTCGTGTAGCCGGTCACCGTGCGGATGCCGTCGGCTCGGCGTAAGGCGCCGAGCGCGACGCGGTCGGCGACGGGGCTCAGCGCTCCGCGCAGCCGCGAGCCGTAGAGGCGGGTCGGCGCACGCCAGTCGCCGTGCAGGTCCGCGATCACGACCGTGTCTGCGCGCGCAAGCTTGCGCCCGCTCAGCGCAGCTGCCGTCTCGTGTGCGCCCTGCGCGAGTACGGCGTGAGGCTTGAAGTCGCGCAGCTCACGCGCGATGCGGAGGGGCAGCGCCGCGAAGAACGCCGGGCCGTCGAGCGCGGGTAACTCTCGCGCCAGATGGAACGTGCCGTTGCTTCCGCTTCCCCCGGCCAGCACGCGAAACTCGAGCTCCGCGCCGATCGCGTCCCACTTGCGGGCAAGGCTCGGCGACAACGGCAGCTCCACACGCCGCGACACGAACAGGACGCGCGGCTTCATGTCCCCGCGATTCGCCGGAGGGTCTCCTCGAGCTCGCCGAAGACGCGTTCAGGCGCATAGTCGGCCACTGACGCCGCGGCGGCGCTGGCGCAGCCGCTCACGAAGTTCGTCGTCGGCGAAGTAGCGCCGGACCGCGTCTCCGAGTGCGGCGGTGTCTCCCGCACCGACCAGCAGCCCGTTCACCCCGTCGTGGACCACTTCCGAGACCCCTCCCGCCTCCATCGCGAGCACCGGCGTCCCGACTGCGAGCGCCTCGACGACTGTGTGCGGGAAGTTCTCCCAGCTCGAGGACAGGATCGTCGCGTCGGCGGCGTGAAAGAGCTCGACGATGCGCTCGCGCGGTTGTGCGCCGAGAAACGTCACTCTGTCGCCGATCCCGAGCTCGACGGCTCTGGCCTGAAGCGGCTCCTGCTCCGGACCTTCGCCTGCGATCACGAGCTTCACCCCGTCCGCGCCGGCAACCGCCTCGAGCGCGCGACCGAGCGACTTCTGCGCTGTCAGGCGACCGGCGAACGCGAGCGTCGCGCCGTTCAGACCGAATGCCCGTCGCAGCTCGTCCCGCTGACCGAGCTCACCCACCACAGGCGACGGATTCGGCAGAACGCTGACGCGGTCAGAAGCCACGCCCCATCCGAGCGCCAGCTCTCGCAGGTACGCACTTGGTGTGAACACATGTGCGGCGTGCCGTAGCTCGACGTCACGCGCGAAGCGCAACAACGCAACTGCAGGGCCACCGCCCTCTTCCTGGAAGTCGTCGACGTTGCCTTCGACGAAGCCTCGGCGGCGTGATCGCTCGAACGCAGGATCCGCGGTGAGCTTCACGACGTAGGGCTTTCGCGCCATGGTCGACCCCGCAGCGCTGCGGCCGAACATGCCGGTCGTGTAAACGATGTCCACCTCGCGCGCGCGATGGTGAACGAGCGCCGCCCCGCGAACGTGCCGGACGCCTAGGCGGTGGTGCCGTGGCACAGCACGCACCGGATACGGACGCACGGCCGGAGGTGCATCCGAGGTCGTGACGACCTCGACCTCGTGTCCGCGGTCCTGCAGGAACTGCGCGACGTCGGGCGCATGGCTCGCTGGGCCCCCGACGTCGGGCGGCCAGATCCCGGAGACGATCAACACCCTCACGGCAGCAAGACAGCCTCTGGTTGAGGGGGATGTGTTCCCTGGCTACCGGGTTCGCGCCGAATTCGCAAGAAGAGGGCGGTCCAGAAAACGATGAACGCCACCGTGGACGCGAGCACCGCGCCCGCGGCGCCGGTTGCCCCCCAGACCGAACCGAGAACGACGACCAGCGGAATGAGGACGAGTGTCTCGATTCCGTGTGCCCAGATTCGTAGCTTCGGCCGCCCGATTGAAACGGGAAAGCTCTTCGTCCAGCCGAAGACGAATTGCAGCGCGCCCGCGACGACGATCAGGCGAAACGCATCCGTCGCACCGACGTTCTTCGACGTGAAGAACACCCGGATCAAGTCGGGCGCCAGCCACAGCAGGAGCGGGACCGCGACCAGGACTGCCACTGCGGCGCCGAACGAGTAGCGGCGCACGCCTGCGAAAACGGACCCACGCAGGCCGCGTTCCCAGGCTCGGGTCTGCTCTGTCAACAGCACGAGCCGCGCCGGAGCGGAGAGTGCGGCGAATCCTTGCTGGGGCACCTGCGCGACGCGAAAGTACCCAACCTGGTTGGGCGACGAGACAACACCCAGAAGCAACGGGCTCAGCGTGCTGCGGAGCGCGACCACCCCGGTTGCGAGGGTGGACTGCATGACGAAACGCTTGATCTCCGGACGCTCCTCGCCGATCGGAACGGCGGCGACCCGGGGATTGCGTCTGAACGCCGCCCACCCGGCACCGAGCACCGCAGCTGTCGCGAGGACTTGCGCGACCACGATGGCGGCGATCGTCTGCGTGAGCCCGTAGCGCGTGCCGATCGCAATTGCTCCGAGCCGCAACGCCATCGACAGGAAGAGGAAGAACGCGCGAATGTCGTAACGGCCGCGCAGGATGAGAGCGACTCCGCCGACGTTCTCGGGCGCTTGCACCAGAGGCAAGGCAGCTGCGATCAACATCGGCGTCACCAGGCGAGCGTCACCGAAGAGCGCAGGCGCGGCCGGTGCCAGCGCAAGCAGACACAGACCGGCCACCACTCCCCCGGCGACCTTGAATTGCAGCGCCTGGCCGAACAGGCGCCTCAACCGACCCCAGTCCTCGCGCTCCTGGAAACGGAATCCGTACTTGACGAGCGCCTCTTCGATCGTCAGGTCGAGCAAGGTCTGGAAGAACCCTGTGGCCGCGATGACGATCGCGTACAGACCAAGCATGTGCGTCGTGAAGGCGTGGGCAACGATCACCGTCCCGAAGAAGCCGAGGACGACAGAGGCATAGATCCCAGCGGCTGCCGCCGACCGGCGCCAGAAGAGCCGCGAGCGCATTAGAACGACCATTCTAGGGAGGGCAATACCTAGACTCGTTCCATGGCCTCGGCGGAGACCCTGGCGCTGAGGGCGCGATCCGTGGCGACGAACTCGGGCATCAACCCCGGTGCCGTCGCTCTGGCCCTCGCAGTCCCCTTCCTCTTCCTCCACATCAAGTACCAGCCGGGCGTGCGGGTGCCGCTCGGCTCCACCCACCTCGGGCTCGAGCTGTCGGATGTCGCGATCGTCGTCGTGGCGCTCGTCGCCCTGCGTGAGGGATTGAAGATGGGATTCGCTCCTCTCCGCCCTGCGCTGCCGCTGTGGATCGCATCAGCTGCGCTACTCCTCTGGATCTTCATCCGCTCGGGCTCGCTCGAGCACGCAGTCACCGCGACGAAGTTCTCGGAGTACGCCCTGCTCGCGTTCTCCGCGCCGCTGATCCTCCGGCGCCGCACCGACTGGGAGCTGGTCGCTGCTGCCGTGGTCGCCTGGAGCGTCGTGGCGACCTGCTTCGCACTACTGCAGTTCCTCGGCGTCGACATGGCCGATGCCTGGGCCGCCGGGCGGCGGCAGCCGTCGTTCCTCGGCCACTCGGACTTCGCCGCGCTCTCGGCGCTCGCGCTCGGCATCGGATTCGCTGCCGTGCTCCTTGCCCGCAAGCGGATCGGCTGGGCGGCGATCGCAACCGGTGGGATCGGTCTGATCCTGTCCGGCGCGACCGCGGGGCTGATCGGGATCGTCGCGGGAACGGCAGCATTCCTGTACGCCGTCTCGCGACGGCGCAGGCTTGCAGTGCGCGACATCGCCGTGAGCGGCATCGTCGTCGGGGTTGTCGCGATCGGCGTGCTCGTCTTGCGCGCCGGCGACTTCGAGAACTTCCTGCGCTTCGTGCATCTCAAAGGAAAGGAGGCGCAGACCACTGACATCCAGACGTACTCGCACCACACGCTGCTCGCATATATCGGTTACCGCATCTGGCACGACCACCCGATCGTCGGCGCGGGTTGGCAGGCGTCCACCGACCCCGAGGTCGTCGATCCTCAGCTGCCGGCCGCGCGTAAGAAGTTCCCCGACGTCGCGCCGCTGGCCTTTCCCACCCGCGAGCACGAGTGGGGCGTTCAGAACGCGTATGTCCAGGCCGCCGCGGACCTCGGCTTGATCGGCCTCGTCCTCTGGCTGGCACCGTTCGCGCTGGCGCTCGTCCTCGCCCTCCGCGCGAATGCGCCGCCCGGAGCCGTGGCGGCCTTCGCGATTCTCTCGGCGATGGGCATCTGGGGCGGACAGGGCCTCGTGGCCGGAATTCCCCTGGACGCCGTCACCTGGCTGGGCTTCGGCCTTGCGGCCACGGCGGCTGCGCAGAGGAGTCAGGCGCCTCCTCAGGGAAAATGGCAGGAATGAAAGCTCTGGTGACAGGCGGGGCCGGGTTCATCGGCTCGAATCTCGTGGATGCGCTCGTCGAGCGGGGCGACGACGTCCGCGTGCTCGACAACTTCTCGACCGGCAACCGGGCGAATCTCGAAGGGCTCGACGTCGAGGTCGTCGAGGGAGAGCTCCGCTCCTACGAGCGTGTCCACGCCGCGGTGCGCGGCATCGAGGTGGTGTACCACCTCGGCGCGCTCGGATCCGTGCCGCGCTCGGTGCAGGACCCGCTCACCTCGAGCGCCGTGAACATCGAGGGCACGCTCAACGTGCTGCTGGCAGCGCGCGACGAAGGCGTGCGGCGCGTGATCTTCTCGTCCTCCACGTCCGTCTACGGATCGAGCCGGGAGCTCCCGACCTCGGAGTTGACTCCCCTGGACCCGATCTCTCCCTACGGCGTCGCGAAACTCGCGGCGGAGCGCTACTGCATCAGCTTCGGCCGCGTCTACGACTCGTTCGAGACCGTCGTCCTCAGATACTTCAACGTGTTCGGACCGCGGCAGAGCCCGTACTCGCAGTACGCCGCGGCCATACCGCTCTTCATCGCAGCCATCGACCAGGGCGAGCCGGTCACCATCTACGGCGACGGCGAGCAGTCGCGTGACTTCACGTATGTCGGGAACGTCGTCGACGCCACGATTCGAGCGGCCGATGCGCGCGAGGCCAGCGGACGCACGTTCAACGTCGCCGCGGGGTCACCGGCCAGCGTGAACCACGTTGCGGAGACGATCGGCGTCATTCTCGGCAAGCCGGTCGAGAAGCGCTACGAGCCGCCGCGTCCGGGGGACATTCGAGATTCGTGGGCGGACATCTCCTCGGCTCGCGAGCTGCTCGGCTACGAGCCGCGCACCGACCTCGCCGCAGGGCTCGAGCTCACGGCCGAGGCGATCGTTGCCCGAGTCTGAAAAGCGAATCAAGATTCTGCGCGTCATCGCCCGGCTCAACATGGGCGGCCCCGCGCTGCACGTCGCCTACCTGACGGAGGGCCTGACGAAGCGCGGCTACGACACGACCCTGGTCGCGGGCTCGCTCGCCCGCGGCGAGGACTCGATGGCGTTCGTCGCCGACGCGCGAGGCGTGGAGGTCGTACGGATCGACGAGCTCGGCCGGGAGATCTCGCCGCTGCGTGACCTGATGGCGACGATCCGGCTCGCCCGGCTGATCAGAAAGGAGCGCCCGCAGATCCTTCACACCCACACCGCGAAGGCGGGCACCGTCGGTCGTGTCGCTGCGCGGCTGGCCGGCTCGCGGAAACCGCCGATCGTCGTCCACACGTTCCACGGCCACGTCCTCCGGGGTTACTTCGGGCCCGTCCGCACGCTTCTCTTTCGGCTGCTCGAACGCTGGCTCGCCGCCGGCACGACGGCGCTCATCGCAGTGAGCCCGCAGGTTCGCGACGACCTCGTCTCCCTGGGCGTCGCCCCGCGGGAGCGCTTCGTCGTGATCCGGCTCGGCATCGAGCTCGACGAGCGCGTCGCCCCGGAGGAGAACGGCCGCGGCGAGAGCCGTCGTTACCTCGGCATTCCCGGCGACCGCTTTGCCGTCGGGTGGATCGGCCGCATGACGGCGGTCAAGCGGACGGATGACGTGCTGATCGCCTTCAAGAGCCTGCGCGACAGCGGTGTCGACGCCGTGCTCTGCATGGTCGGTGACGGGCCCGACCGCATTCCGCTGGAACAGCGTGCACACGAGCTCGGCGTCGCCCGCGACACGGTCTTCCTCGGTTATCAGGAAGACGTCGCGCCCTTCTACGCGGCCTTCGACGTGCTGGTGCTGCCGTCGGGGAACGAAGGGACGCCTGTGACCGTCATCGAGGCCCTTGCGGCAGAGCGTCCCGTCGTGGCCACGCGCGTCGGCGGTGTCCCCGACGTCGTCCGAGACGGCGAGGACGGCTTTCTGGTCGAGGCAGGAGCGACAGAAGACCTCGCCGACCGCCTCGGCCGCCTCGCACGCGATCCGGCCCTACGCGCGCGCATGGGCAAGAAAGGCCGCGAGCGCGTGCTGCCGCGCTATGCCGTGAAGCGGCTCGTCGACGACGTCGACGAGCTCTACAGGTCGCTGCTCAGTGCGGGAGGCGTGCGAAGACGTTGAACGACGGCTTCTTCTTCCCCGCAGCAGTGAGGAAGCCGGACTGCCACCCGATTCCGAGGTTTGTATCGTCGCGAAGCATGAACCACACCATCAGGTCGATGCGCGGGTTCGCACGGGCGATCGCAAAAGACTGACGCACGTAAGCCGCCTGTCGGGCAAACGAGACGCCGAAGAGTGCATCGGGTGGGCGTGTCTGCCAGCCGTACTCGGTGATCCAGATGCGCTTCTTGCCCCAAAGCTTGTTCACGGCAGCGATGAGCGTGTTGATGTTTCCGAGAGTCACAGCGCTTCCGCCCGGCTTGCTGGCGGGTGTCTCGCTCGGCTTTCCGTAGTACGGATGGTGGGCGTACGCGTCGAGGTTCCGGAGCCCGGCGCGCTTGGCGAGAGTCATGAACGGGATCGGCGCCAACGAGGGCCGGCTCGAGCGCGGCGCGTTGTTCCCACGCGGCCCGGTTCCCCCACAGGCGACCTTCTCGCCGGCGAAGTTCGTGAAGTGGACGCCTTGCCAGATCGCAGTGCAGATCCGGGCATACGAGCGCGGGCTGGTGAACCTCCCGCCGGACGTTTGCTTCAACCAGTTGGGGTTGTTCGGCTCGTTCCACGCAAGCCAGTACTTCACCGCCGGCAGGTAGACCTCGTCGAACGAGTCTGTGTTCGGGATGTAGTGGCCGCTGTAGCGAGTCGCGGCCGCGTACGCGAAGTTGCGCAGGTCTGTGTAGTTGCTCGGCGGGACGTTGCGCGCACCGCCGCCGTTCGCCCATGAAGGCGTGAACAGAATCGTGAGCAGGACCTGCATGCCGTACTGCGCCGTGTATCTGATCGCGCGGTCGTAGAGATCCCAGTCATACGCGGGGTCGGCGGGATCCTGCGCGTGCGCCGGACGCCTCTTGGCCACGTCGTTCCAGTTCAGGTTGATGCGCACGATCTGTGTGCGCAGCTGCTTCAGGGTCGAGAACGTGAACGTGGGATTGCCGCGCAGCGTCATCGCGTCGTCCTGGATGCCGACCAGCATGTGCGCCTTGGCCTGGGCCGCGGGCACGGCTAGACCGGCAGCGACGAGAACGATCGCCGCTGCGACCCCGATGCGCCTACGCAACGACCGGCTCCCGTCCGAAACTCGGCAGCATGCGGCGCAAGCCTTCCTCGAGTTGAACCTTGGGCTCCCAGCCGAGGAGCTGGCGCGCACGGGTGATGTCGGGCTGGCGGACCTGCGGGTCGTCGACGGGCAGTGCCTCGTAGACGAGCTCGCTCTTCGAGCCGGTGATGCGGAGGACGGTCTCCGCCAGCTCGTTGAGCGTGAACTCGGTCGGGTTGCCGATGTTGACAGGGAGATGCTCGCCTGACTCGGCGAGCGCCACGAGCCCCCGAATGAGGTCGTCGACGTAGCAGAAGCTGCGAGTCTGGGATCCGTCGCCGAACACAGTCAAGGGCTTGCCCTCCAGGGCCTGTCTGACAAACGTGGGAACCGCACGGCCGTCGCTCGGCCGCATGCGCGGGCCGTAGGTGTTGAAGATCCGCGCGATCGAGGTGTCGACGCCCTGCTGGCTGTGGTACGCCATCGTCATCGCCTCGGCGTAGCGCTTGGCCTCGTCGTAGACGCCGCGGGGCCCGATCGGGTTGACGTTGCCCCAGTACGTCTCCGGCTGCGGGTGAACCTGCGGATCGCCGTAGACCTCACTCGTCGAGGCAAGCAGGAACCGGGCACGCTTGAACTTCGCCAGTCCGAGCGCGTTGTGCGTCCCGTATGAGCCCACCTTCAGTGAGTGCAGGGGCATGCGCAGATAATCGATTGGGCTGGCCAGAGCCGCGAGGTGGTAGACGGTGTGGACCGGCTCGTCGATCTCCAGGTGGAGCGTCACGTCCTGGTTGATGAAGAGGAAATTGTCGCCCCGCAGGTGCTCGACGTTCTGCAACGACCCCGTGTCGAGGTTGTCCACGCAGACGACGCGGTAGTCCTTCGCGATGAGGTAATCGCAGAGGTGCGAGCCGAGGAACCCGGCTCCACCAGTCACAACTGCCGTAGGCATCGGGGGGATGCTACCGAGGGTCTTGGCCGGGACGAGTCAATCCTTACCGCGCCCTAACAGAAGCCGCCTGGCACGCTAACCTAGACGCTTTGGCCGAGCTCTCCGTGAAGCTCTTCGCCGACGGGGCCGACCTCGACGGCATTCTCTCGCTCGCCGAGGACCCTCGCATTGCCGGGTTCACGACAAATCCGACCCTGATGTGGAAAGCCGGATTGATCGACTACGCGGACTTCGCCCAGCGTCTGCTCGAGCGCATCACGACCCATCCCATCTCCTTCGAGGTCTTCGCCGACGACGCGGAGGAGATGCGGCGCCAGGCCCGGCTGATCTCGTCCTGGGGCCCTAACGTGTACGTGAAGATTCCCGTCACCACAACGAGCGGCGAATCGATGGCGCCCCTCGTTCGCGAGCTGTCGGAGGACGGCCTGCAGATCAACGTCACGGCCCTCTTCACGACGGCGCAGGTGGAGCTGATCACGGCGTCCCTGAAAGACGGCGCCCCTTCGTACGTGTCGGTGTTCGCAGGGCGCATCGCGGACGCCGGGGTCGAGCCGACGCCGATCATGTCGCGAGCGCTCGACATCGTGCTCGACGCACCCCGAGCCGAGCTGATCTGGGCCTCGCCGCGCGAGGTACTCAACATCGTGCAGGCTGATCAGATCGGCTGCCACATCATCACCCTCACGCACGAGCTGCTCGCGAAGCTGGACCTGCTCGGCAAGGACCTCGAGCAATTCTCCCTCGAGACCGTTCAGATGTTCCGCCGCGACGCGATCACGGCCGGGTTCGAGCTCTAGCCGGTGCAGCGCGCCTGCGTCACCGGGGGAGGCGGCTTCATCGGCAGCACGCTCGCCGACAGCCTCGCCGCCGACGGGATCGAGGTCGTGGTGGTCGACGACTTCCGAACGGGCCGGCGCGAGTTCGTCGCCGACCTGCTCGAGCGTCCGGGGACGCGGCTCGTCGAGGGAGATGTTCTCGACCAGTCGCTCCTCGAGGAAGCGTTCGAAGGATGCGACTGGGTCTTCCACCTGCAGGCGAGCGCCGACGTCCGGTTCGGGCTCGATCACCCGCGGCGCGACCTGGAGCAGAACGTCGTCGCGACGTCGACGGTGCTCGAGGCGATGCGCGCGGTGGGCGTGAGCTCCGTCGCGTTCTCGTCGACCGGCTCGATCTACGGCGAGCCCGACGTCTTCCCGACACCGGAGGACGCGCCCTTCCCGATGCAGACATCCCTCTACGGTGCGTCGAAGCTCGCAGCCGAAGGATTGCTCTCCGCGTACGCCGATGGGTTCAGCTTCACGTCGGTGATCTTCCGCTTCGTTTCGATCCTCGGCGAGCGCTACACGCACGGGCACGTCTACGACTTCTACCGTGCGCTCAAGAACGACCCTTCACGTCTGCTTGTGCTCGGGGATGGACGCCAGGAGAAGTCGTACCTCTACGTGCAGGACTGTGTCGCCGCGATGCGCCTCGCCGTTGCGACGCACCAGGGGGAGACGGGCTCGACACAGGTCTACAACCTCGGAACGGACGAGACGCTCGTCGTCGACGACTCCGTCGACCTGATCACTCGTCACCTCGGCGTCTCGCCGACCATCGAACACGCGGGCGGCAAGCGCGGGTGGCCGGGCGATTCGCCGCTCATCCATCTGGACTGTTCGAGGATCCGCGCACTCGGGTGGAGGCCCGAGGTCTCGATCGAGGACGCGATCGTGCGCACGCTCGACTGGTTCGAGACGAATCCTTACGCCGTCTGGGAGCGGGCGGCCGCGCGGTGAGCGTCATCTCGAGCCGCGCGCCCCTGCGCATCTCGCTCGGCGGAGGCGGTACCGATCTCCCCTCCTACTACCGCCAGCACGGCGGCCACCTCGTGTCGGGTGCGATCGACAAGTACGTCTACATGCTCACGCACACGGTTTTCCAGCGCCAGTACCTGATGAAGTACGCGCAGACCGAGGTCGTCGACGAGGTTTCCGAGATCAAGCACCCCATCCTGCGCGAAGCGTTGCAGCGCTACTGGCCGGGGCAGCCGCTCGAGATCGCCTCGGTGGCCGACGTTCCGGCGGGAACCGGTCTCGGTTCATCCGGCGCATTCACCGTCTGCCTCCTGAAGGCGCTCGCGCGTGCACGTCAGACCTCGATCGCCCCCGCCGCGCTCGCCGAGGCCGCTTCGGAGATCGAGATCGACGTCCTCAAAGAGCCGGTCGGAAAGCAAGACACCTACGTGGCCGCTCACGGCGGGATCTGCAGCTACACGTTCAACCCGGATGACACGGTCGACGTCGTCCCGCTCGAGCTCGACGCCAACACGCTCCGCCGTCTGCGGGAGAACCTCCTGCTCTTCTACACCGGCGAGGCGCGCGACGCCTCCGCCGTCCTCGGCGACCAGGACGAGCGCTCGCGGCGCGGAGACAAGAAGATGCTCGAGAATCTCCACCGCACGAAGGAGCTCGGACACCAGAGCCTCGGCCTGCTCGTCGCCGGCGATCTCGACGGGTACGCAGAGCTGATGCACGAGCACTGGGAGAACAAGCGCCGCCGCTCGCCCGGAATGGTCTCGGAGCGCATCGACAACCTCTACACGCTCGCCCGTCGCAGCGGCGCGATCGGAGGGAAGCTCGTCGGTGCAGGTGGAGGCGGATTCCTGCTCGTCTATGCCAGTCGGCCGGCCGACACGCGCCAGGCAATGGCGGCCGCAGGCTCCGAGGAGCTCGTCTTCGATTTCGAGTTCGGGGGCGCGTACGCGAGCATCCACGGATGAGCGCCGCGCCGTTGCGGGTCGGGATCGTGGGCTGCGGCCTCGTCGGTCGAAAGCGCGCGGTGGCACTCCGCGCGGACGACACCCTCGTCGCGTGCACGGACGCCGACGTTGACGTTGCGCACCGGTTCGCCGCGGAGTTCGGCGGGCAGGCCTGCGTCAGCGCGGAGCAGCTCTTCGAGCTCGACCCGGACGTCGTCGTCGTGGCGACGCCGCACGACCTGCTAACCCCGTTCGCGCTGGTGGCGCTCGAAGCCGGAGCGCACGTCCTGGTCGAGAAGCCCGCCGGGCTCGGGACGGCCCAGGTGGAAGAGATCGCCCGCACGGCCGAGCGAAGGGGACGCATGGTCAAGGTCGGCTTCAACCACCGCTTCCATCCGGGGCTCGCGCGCGCGGCGGAGGAGGTTCGTTCCGGCCGCCACGGGGACGTGCTGTACGTGCGCGGCACGCTACGGACACGGCGGCCGGCTCGGCTACGAAAACGAGTGGCGTCTTCAGCCGGAGCGCTCGGGCGGCGGCGAGCTCGTCGACCAGGGCATGCACCTGCTCGACCTCGTCCACTGGCTCGCGGGGCCGCTGCCACTGCATTCCGCGCTGCTGCGCACACAGTTCTGGTCGGCGCCGGTCGAGGACAACGCAGCGCTCCTCCTCGGTGACGCGACCGACCGGCAAGGGCCGTGGGCGCTGCTGCATGCGTCGTGGACGGAGTGGAAGAACACCTTCTCGCTCGAGATCTCCTGCCGGACCGCGAAGCTCGCGGTCGACGGGCTCGTGCGCTCGTACGGCCCCCAGACGCTCAGCATCTATCGCATGAGCCCGGAGCTCGGGCCGCCCGAGCTCGAGGTGCACACCTATCCCGACGAGGACGTGTCCTGGACGCGCGAATGGGAGCACTTCGCGAAGGCGCTCGCAGGCGAGGTCGAGCTGATGGGCTCTCCCGCCGACGCGCACTACGCGTGGTCACGGGTGGAGGACGCATACAGGTGACGCGAGTGCTCGTCACCGGAGGCTCACGCGGGATCGGGCTCGCGGTCGCGACAGACCTCGCCGAGCATGGCGTCGAGCTCCTTCTCGTTGCGCGCGACGCCGACACGCTCACCGCGGCGGCCGAATCGCTACCGGGCTCGGGACACGTCACGCATGCATTCGACGTCAGCGACGAGGCGGCCTGGCAGAGCGTGCAGGTTGACGAGCTGAACGGGCTCGTCTGCGCGGCGGGAGTGATGGATCCGATCGGCGCGACCGGCAGCTATGCCGTCTCGACCTTCCGGCGCACGCTCGACATCAATGTCGTCGGGACGCTGCTCGCGGTGCAGCACTGCCTGCCGGCGTTGCGAGCAACCGGCGGCTCGATCGTCACGTTCGGAGGCGGCGGCGCGACGGGGCCGTTGCCGAACTTCGACGCCTACGCCGCATCCAAGGCCGCCGTCGCACGTCTCACGGAGAACCTCGCGATCGAGCTCGCGCCGCTCAGGGTCAACTGCATCGCACCAGGCTTCGTCGTCACGCGCCTGCACGATGCGACGCTTGCAGCGGGACCTGAAGCGGCGGGACCGGAGTTCTTCGAGCGCACGCGGCAGACGGTGGAGGAGGGCGGCTTCCCGGCGAGCGACGCGGCGGAGCTCGTGCGGCTGCTCGTGCTCGACCCCGAGTTCACGGGAAAGCTCGTGTCCGCCCAGTGGGATCCGTGGCGCGACCCTGCCTTCCGCAAGCGGCTCGCCACGGACCCGGACCTCGGCACGGTACGGCGCATCGACGGCGTGTTGTACGGACGCCTGGAAGACGTATGACCTGGCCCGAGGAGGTTCATGCGCTGCACGAGGAGGCGAGCCGCACGCACTTCCTCGACGTCTGGACCCGCGAAGCGATCCTCGCCCGCCTCGGCCCCCAGCCGGAGCACGCGACGATCGTCGACCTCGGCTGCTCCACCGGCTATCTGCTGGAAGAGCTCCGGCATGCGTATCCGGCTGCCCGTTTGATCGGGATCGACCTGTTTGCCGCAGGTCTCGTCAAGGCGAAGGAGCTCGTTCCCGACGCCGAGCTGATCCAGGCGGACGCGCGTGACCTACCGCTCGACAGTGGAGCCGTGCGTGTGCTCGTGAGTGCGAACATGCTCGAGCACGTGGATGACGACCGTCGTGCCATCGCAGAGATCCACCGAGTGCTCGTACCCGGTGCGCGCGCCGTTCTCGTGGTGCCTGCGGGTCCGTCAACGTACGACTACTACGACCGCTTCCTCGGGCACGAACGGCGCTACGCGCACGGGGAGCTGGCCGAGAAGGCGCGGAGCGGCGCTCGTCGTGCGCGCGATCGGCGAGGATCGTGGATGCGGTGCGCGCC
Organism: uncultured Actinomycetes bacterium; assembly: GCA_963779965.1. Taxonomy (GTDB): domain Bacteria; phylum Actinomycetota; class Thermoleophilia; order Gaiellales; family Gaiellaceae; genus 3-1-20CM-4-69-9. The sequence continues at coordinate 90,129 of CAWAAP010000009.1, forward strand.
TCGCATGTGTAAAAGAGCAAGAGGTTGTTTCGCAACCCCTCGAGAGTTTCCCGTGAGAGGGAGAGCGGTTCGACATTGACCGAGCCATCGCGGTCGAATGTGTACGCGCAGATGCCGCCATGGGCGGACACGTAGTGATCCTGCTTACCGCTCGGCTCACCGAGAACATCGATCTCGATCTCGCAGGCGTCCTCTGCGAGGCGACCAGGAGGAATGGCGACGCGGCGGGCCAGAGCAAGGGCCTTCAGAAAGCCGACCGTGAACGATCCTGACGACCCCAGACCCGTCCCGGCCGGCACATCGGCGATCACACTCACTTCGAGTGGGTCGCCGTGCCAGTGGCGCAGCAACGACTCACGCAGGATCGGGTGGCGGATCTCCGAAGGATCATCGACCTCCTCGAACCGTGAGTACTTCATCCTGTACCGCCGCTGGAAGACCGTGTCGGTCAGCATGTAGACGTACTTGTCGATCGTACCGCCGACGAGAAAGCCGCCGTACTGGCGATAGTAGGAGGGGAGATCGGTGCCCGCCACCTCCAAGACTCACGCGCAGCGGCGCCCGGGTAAGGATAACGCTCACGCCGCCTCGAGCTCGTCGAAGACGGACGGGTTCTCCTCGAGCCAGGCGACGGTTCGCCCGATCGCGGCTCGGATCGACAAGGTCGGTCTCCAGCCGAGCTCGCGGATCCGCTCGCAGTCGAGGTGAATCAATGGGCTGTCGCCCCGCCAACCGCGGACTCCGCCCGTGTACTCGAGATCGGGCGTAACGCCCAGGTACGCGGTGATCGTCGCAATCGAGTCGTCGACGACGATGGTCTCGTCCGTCCCGAGGTTGTAGATGAGGAGGGTTCCCGCTTCGACGTCTTGATTCATGACAAGCGTTATCGCGGAGATGCAGTCGCCGACGTAGAGGTACGACTTCTCCTGCCGACCGTTGCCGAGCACGCGCAGATGCTGGGGATCCTTGCGAAGACTCCGACAGAAATCGAAGACGTGACCATGCGTATAGCGCTCGCCGAGGATCGAAACGAAACGAAAGATGAACCCAACGAAGCCGTAGCCATGTGCGTACGCTTGGATCAGGCCCTCCCCGGCGAGCTTCGAGGCGCCGTAGAGCGAGGTCTGCACCGGGAACGGACACGTCTCCGGGGTGGGGAAGACTTCAGGCTCGCCGTAGATCGAGCCGGTGGAGGAGAAAGCGATGCGCTTGACGCCGGCGGAGCGCATTGCCTCGAGCACGGCGAAGGTCGCGATCGTGTTCTCCTCGAGATCCACTCTCGGCTGGTCGAATCCGTGGCGTACATCGGCGTTGGCCGCCAGGTGAAAAACGGTGTCGCACCCCTCCAGGGAGCGTTTCAGCAGCTCTTCGTCGCGCACGTCACCCTGCACGAACTCCACACCCGGATTGGAGCAGGCCTCGTCGATGAACTCGCGGCGGCCTCGAGAGAGGTTGTCGTAGATGACGACCTCGACGCCCCCGGCGATCAAACGGTCGGCCAGAGTGCTACCGATGAACCCTGCTCCTCCGGTGATGAGAGCTTTCCGCAAGCCGCTCTTAGAGCTGGAGGCCGGCAGTCAGCGCGTCCGACCGGAACATCTGCACGGTCTCGAGTGAGAACGCATCCAGATCTTTGCCGAGCAGGTCGAGCTTCGCGATCAGGTCGTTCGTCATCGTGATGATGTGGCAGCCGATCGAGTCCGCCTGAACGAGGTTCAAGACCTCGCGTGGGCTCGCCGAGATGAGCTCGGCCGCAGGTGCCACGGACTCGAGAATCTCGAGCGACCGGCTCATGATCGGCAGCGGCTCGACGCCGGAATCCGCGATGCGCCCCGCGAACACGGAGACGCAGCTGGGCGCCCCGTCCTTGAGGGCGTGAGCGATCACATCGACCTGACTCGGCGTCATCAACGCCGTCACGTTGACCTTGACACCCGCCTCCGACAGCTCGCGCACGAGCGGAGCGAACGACTCGCCCGTCGACGTCGTGATCTGGACCTTCACGTTAGACATTGCTTCCCCATGTTGTGATCGCGTGCGCCTGTAGGCCTATGTCGTCTACGTCGTCGGCGACCACCTCGAATGAAATCGGCTTGTCGGTAATACAGTTGAACAGGCTCTCCGCGAACTCGGCGTAGTCCGTCAGTCCGGCCTTCCACATCAAGCTGGGGTTGTCGTGTAGCCCTTGATCCGCTCGTCCGAGGCGAGTTCCAGGATCTGGGCGAGATCAGCACCGTCCGCGAAGATCTTCGTCCTGATCGACTCGAGCACGGCTCAGCCTTTCTCGCTCGCGACGATGGCCACGGCCTGCGCGACGTCTTCGACTCGGTAGTCCGCGTGGGAGTCGGCGCTCCGGCGGTGCGCCGAGCGTGGATTCTCGATCAGGATCGTCGTGCACCCGGCGAGACGCCCCGCCTCCGCGTCGGTGTCGGAGTCACCGATCATCCAGCTCTGGGAGAGGTCGATCTCGAGCGCAGCGGCAGCCTGCAGCAGCATCCCCGGCAACGGCTTCCGACACTCGCATGCGCCGGCCAAGCTCGGGTCCCGCCCCTCGGGGTGATGCAAGCAGTACCGGTAATCGTCGATCTGCACTCCCTGTTCGGCAAGGAGCCGAACGACCTCCCCATGGGCTTGGAGAAGATCCTCACGGCGAAACCTTCTCCTTCGCCGCGCCCGGCTGATTGGAAACCACGACGGTACGGTAATCGAGAAAGCGGATGCGGCGGATCGCATCGGCCGCCGCGGGAACGAGCTTGATGTCGTCCTTCAGATTGGGCGATTCGAACGTACCGTCATCTTCGTCCCATACAAGCTCGACGATGACACCGTCCCGGTCAAGGAAGACTGCGCGGTCGCTCAACGGGCCTCCGCGATCTCGACTGACTCCCATTTGCCGGGCGCCGTCACGAGAGCGGGGTGGGACACGAGGAGATGCCAGACGATTGCCTGGAACTCCTCGACATGTGGCGTCCGGCGTTCGGGGGGCGCATCGATGACGATGCAGACGTCGGCGTGCTCCGCAGTGGCGCCGTCGGATCGTCCCACGACGCCGAAGACGCGTGCGCCTACCTCGTGCGCCAGCTCGATTGCGCGAACGAGGTTCACCGAGACGTTGTGCGTCAGGCTGCCTCCCCCCACCGAGAACACCAGGATTCCGTCACGCCGGGAGAGTCGGGAAGTCCGGAGCCACGCATCGAAGCTCGTCTCCCACCCCTCGTCGTTCGTTCGGGCCGTTAACTCGGCGACGTTGTCCGTTGGGGCGTATGCCTCAAAGTCACAGAGCTTGCGGAAGTCGTTGACGGCGTGCGAAGCGTGCGCGGCGCCGCCTCCTACACCGAGAATGAAGAGCCGGCCTCCCTGGCGCCGCACCTCCGCAAGTGCGTGCGCAAGCTCGTCCAACGCGGACGGGTCGACCGATCCTACGAGCTCGCTGACCTCTCGCAAGTAGAGAGCGGCATATGAGTCGGACGAGGTTGTCATGACGCCAAAACGCGTCTCTCTTGACGATCGCGAGCGGTGATACTACCGCCCATGGGCGGTGTGCAGTGAAGATCTGCGTCGCCGGTCTGTGGCATCTCGGCGTCGTCACCGCGACCTGCGTCGCCGCCGCTGGCCATCAGGTCGTCGCATTCGACGAAGAGCCCGCCGTCGTCGAGGACCTTACGAATGGAGTCCTGCCGGTCGACGAGCCGGCGCTCGCCGAGCTCCTGCGACAGCAGCTCTCGAGCGGTCGGCTCAGCTTCACGACGCAGCGCGAGCTGGCGCTGCGCGACGCGGACGTGCTCTGGATCACGTACGACACCCCTGTCGATGCAGACGATCGCGCCGATGTGGAGTACGTGGTCTCGAGGGCGCGGGCGTTGATTCATTCGGCGGATCCCTCGACCGACATCATCGTCTCGTCACAGCTCCCCGTCGGGACAACACGACAACTCGACTCCTCGAGCCGACCGAGGCGCACCTTCGCCTACTCCCCGGAAAACCTGCGGCTCGGCGATGCGGTTTCGGCGTTCACACAACCGGAGCGAATCGTCGTCGGAATCCGATCCGACGCGGACCGGCGCCGGATCGAGGAGCTACTGGGGTCGTTCTCGAACCGGATCGAATGGATGGGGCTGGAGTCGGCAGAGCTCGTGAAGCACGGTTTGAACGCTTTCCTCGCGATGTCGATCGCATTCGCGAACGAGCTCGCCGGCATCGCAGAGCGCGTCGGTGCCGACGCATCCGACATCGAGCGCGGCTTGAAGACCGAACGCCGGATCGGACCACGGGCTTACCTCCGGCCGGGGGCTGCGTTCGCCGGGGGGACGTTGGCCCGCGACGTCGACTACCTCACGCAGATCGGCCGGCGCGAGCACGTGCCGACGAACCTGCTCGAGGCGATTCGTGTGAGCAACAGCGAGCACGCACGTTGGGCACGGCGGACGATCGAGACGCTCCTGGACGAAGACGACGGGCTCGAGGGGCACACCATCGGCATCTGGGGCCTCGCCTACAAGCCGGGAACCGACACCCTGCGCCGGTCGAATGCAGTCGAGCTCTGTCGCGATCTCGCCCGCGCAGGGGCCACTGTCAAGGCACATGACCCTGGGGTTCGCTCCCTCCCGGACGATCTCTCCGACGTCCTGACTCTGTGTGCGACGCCGCTCGCTGCGACCGAAGGCGCCTCGGCACTCGTGATCGAGACCGACTGGCCGTCGTATCGTGAAGTCGATCCGGCTCAGCTCGTGGCGAGGATGCGGACGCCGAACGTCGTGGACGCAAACGGCTTTCTCGCCGAAAGCCTCGGCGACATGGCCGGGGTGCGCTACGTCAGAGTCGGCAGCACGTCGAGATGACGGCCGTCCTCAAGGCAGAACGGCAATCGTCACGGGCGGGAGCCATGGTCTCGGGCTCGAGATTGCACGGGCGTACCTCGCAGCCGGCGCGCGCGTCTTCGTCTGCGCCGCTGCGGTCGCAGACGTGTCGGTGCCTGCGGACGTCGAGAGTCTCGTCGGCGACGCGCTCGAACGCTTCTCTCGAATAGATGTTCTCGTGAACAACGCCGGCGTCTATGGGCCGAAAGGGCTCGTCGACGACGTGGAGTGGGACGCGTGGGAGCAGGCGATCCGGGTGAATCTCCTCGGCTCTGTTCTTTTCTGTCGAGCTCTGCTGCCGCATTTCCGCGGGAACGGCTACGGCAAGATCATTCAGCTGTCGGGCGGGGGCGCTACGTCACCGCTTCCGCGTCTAAGCGCCTATGCCGCCTCGAAGGCGGCGGTCGTCCGTTTCGCGGAGACGCTGGCGGAGGAAGTACGTGGGAGCGGGATCGACGTCAACGCGATCGCGCCGGGCGCCCTGAACACGCGGCTGCTCGACGAAGTGCTCGAAGCCGGGCCGGAGGGTGTAGGCGCGTCGTTCTACGAGCGCGCGCTCGAGCAGCGCGAGAGCGGAGGCACGCCGCTCGATCTCGCTGCCCGTCTTGCCGTGTTCCTCGCCTCGGGCGAGAGCGACGGCATCACGGGGAAGCTGATCAGCGCCCCGTGGGATCCGTGGGGCGAACTGCCTCTGCACGCGGAGGATCTCCGCGAGTCGGACGTTTACACGCTGCGCCGAACTGTTCCGTCGGACCGCGGACTTTCGTGGGGCTGAGCTAGGCACATCCGCGATTCAGGGCCGCGCGGGGCTGGCGGACGACTCCACGCGTCGGGCTCGCCGACGCCACCCTGCGACGAACGCAACGCCGGCGAACCCCGCGAGCCCGGCCAGCGCGAGAACGATTCCCACCGAGAACTGCCGCGGTTCGTACCGGAAGTCCACCCGTGACGTTCCTTTCGGCACGATCAGGCCTCGCAATGCACCGTCGGTCGGGTAGATCGGACGCTCCCGACCGTTCACCTTTGCCGTCCAGCCCGGAAAGTAAGTGTCGGACAGCACCAGGAGCCCCGCGCATGAGGCTTCGACTCCAAGCGTCACGTGGGTGGCTGAGTAATGACGTATCGTCGCGCGGTCGCCAGGCCGGCAGGTAGCTGAGTCAGCCGGCAGCGCGTCAAGTGACGTCACTCGGCGTCTTTGCATGCGGTTCCACGACCGCTTCCCGCCGTGGGTCAAACCGGTCGACGATGTACGTGCCACCCCTACGGCGCGAACGCGCTTCGAGGATACGGAAAGCCTCGTCCTCGTCTCGTGCGATGTGAATTCTGTGCACGACCCAGGCCCGCGGGAATGCGCGGGTGTTCTCGTAGACGCGCGTGTCGAGATCTCGGCCGACCAACCGGAACCCCGGTACGCGGGCAAGGCTGCGTCGGGAGAGCACCGCTCTCACCCCGAGCGCGTCGAACATCGGATTGTCCTGGAAGTGCGCGGGACCGCTCGCTGCCGAAAGCGACGGGGATCCCGTGAATCTGTCGAAGAGAGACGGCAAAATGAACGTCCTGCACATAACGCCAGTACCGTTCGACGTACAGTGCGTCGAGGAAACGAATGTCCTGCAATCCAAGCGCGCCCGCAGTGTTCGGATACAGCTTGCCGTCGGTCCCGAACACACGTGCGTTTGGGTCGGAAGCCTGAGCGGTTCGAACGAGCGTCATCCAGCCGGGAGTGCGGAACGGATCGGCTCTCTTCTGGTAGATGCGAAAGGGCGCGAGCACGAAGAGCTCGGAGATGATGACCACGGCGAGGATCGACGCGCCCCATCGCCATCTGAGCCGGGCGGCAAGGACGACGGCAGCGACGGCGGCGGCGGCGAAGAATGCAGCCTGACTCCACGAACGTAGGGAAAACGAGTCGGTGATGACGTGCCAGCGGCGATCTGTGCCCCAGAAGGCGACGAGAGCGCGAAGGCCGCCGCGAGAAGGGCGAGAAAGCGCTTGAGGTGCAGGTCGCGGGTCCACAGGACCTGAACGCCGATCCCTGCCAGGACGGCGAATGCGAACGAGACGACGGGCGCCGCAAAGGTCGGAAAGATGACGAGCTCTGCGCCGGGCAATCTGCCCACCCAGCTCGTAAGGGTCTGGGTCACCCGGAGGTCGTAGATCTTCGCCAGGAGGAAGATGCCTAGCGCGAGGAACAGCCAGGCATGACAGCGCTTCGTCTCCGTCCGTCCCGACACGGCGGCGAGGGCTGCGATAACAACGGCGGCGCCAAACCAGCCGATGGTGGGCACGCCGGCGTCAACGAAGTACGGAACGATCCATCTGAGCACGCCCCAGTAATCAATGATCTGCGAACCCGCTGAGAATTCCGGCTTGTGCACGTTGAACGACAGGCGCTCGTACTGAAGAAACAGGAGCAGGACTGGTGCCGCGAGCAGCAGGCCCAGCAGACCCCCGCCGCCTAGTCGAGCGAGCGAGACGCGGACGGGCATCTCCTTACGCTGCTGCACCAGGCGCACCGCCCCATAGATCGCAGCGGCACCGATCACGAAGAACGATGCCTCGGGCATCCCTATGTAAATGTTTTCCGCGACGGCAACGCCGAGCCCGAGGACGGGCCACCACCGCCGTGAGCGCGGTGTGAGCTCCACCAAGAGGAAGAGCAGCGGCAGGAAGACGTATGACCTGCTGAACTGGTTGTTGTTGTACAGGAAGAACCAGCCGCTCAGCGAGAACGCCGCACTGGAGACGACGGCCGGTATGACTTGAAGGCCGAGGACGCGGCCGAACAGGTACCCGGCCGCAGCGCCCAGCAAAAAGGCACCGATCAGGGAGAGGTCCCAGGTCAGCGGAGTCGGGTGGAGGTTCACCGCGAGCAGGAGCGGGTCGAACACCGCGCTCTGCATGTTGGCGGCGAGAGGCGCGCCGGCCCCTTGGTACGGATTCCAGAGCGGTAGCTCGCGTCGGCGTACGCCCGGTGGGCCACTTTCGCCGAGGGCTCCGCTGCCAGGATTGCGCCGCTGGATCGGCGCGAAAGTCGGCCCGTGTCGGGTGTCGGGCTGACCCGGAAACGGTGCGAGGCCGTTAGTGCCCGGAACTTCGCTTGCGGTGCTGAGCGTGCGACCGCCAAAGAGGACCGGTGAGAAGACGACTACGACGAGGAGGCACGAGACGAGCAGTCCCGCGAGATCGCTCCATTGGATGCCTCGTCGAGACCGAACCTGGCGCGAGCTTCCGGTTGGACTTCTGTCACGGCGTCGAGGAACGCCGGCTCGGTCACGATGCCGCGAGCTTGCGTCGAGGCGTTACGGCCAAGACGTGCTCGGCGCGACGGACGTCGTGCGCGGACTAGCCATCCATCGAGTCGATAGCCCGCTCGAGCGTTCGATCGGGCTTCGGCAACTCCGCGACGTGCGCCCGTCTCGTTCCTCAGCGACGGGTGAGTCGATCGGCGCTGCGCCGGCAGCGAACAGAAGCGAAACCGCAGGCACGCGGCGATCCAGGTCGGGGGGTCCCGGAAGAATCGAACCTTCTTGCCGCCGTCGAACGCCCGCGAGCTGTACGCGACGGGAATCTCGAGAGGCGTGTAGCCGAGCCGCACGAGCTTGCCTGCGAGCTCCCAGTCGAAGTCGAAGCGGTCCGCGACGAACTCGACTCCCTCGATGCACTCGGTCCGGAAGACCTTGTACATCGTGAAGGGATCGCGCAGGTTTGTGCCATATGTGATGTTGAAGAGACACGTGAACGCCCAGTGCGCCGCGTTCATGACCACGGCAACCTTGCGCATCCCGTCCATCACCCGTAACGGCTTACCCGGGCTGTGCCGACAACCGAGCGTGAAGTCGACGTGACCGCGCATGATCGGCTCGATTAGCCTCGGGTAGTCCTCCACGGAGTACTCGAGGTCGGCGTCCTGGATGAGGATGATGTCTCCGGTCACGTGCTTGAATCCCTCGCGAACTGCGGCGCCCTTGCCTCTCGGGGCGTCCTGAAGCACGAGTTCCGACCCTCGGGTCGGCCGCGTATCGGGAGACGATCTCGCGCGTGCCGTCCGTCGAGTTACTCTCGACTACGACGAGCTCGATGTCGACATCCTCGATCTCGAGGGCCAGCACCTGTTCGATCGCAGTCGCGACCGTCTCGCCCTCGTTGTAGACGGCCATGACGACGCTCAGGCGAACGCGAGCGGCAGGAGACTGAGGGAAGACGTGGTCTGCGCAAGGAGATTCTCAGGCGCCTTTCGGGAACGCCGACGCGGCTGACGAGCACGGGACGTTAGCAGCCATGTCGGGTGGCATCCTCACTCCGCGGCTCCCTTTAAGCTCCGCATTACTCTGGTTGGAACTCGTGGCTGGATTTGTGATTGGCGTCCCCGTCACCTTCGGGGTGCCGATGCTTCTTGTCCTTCTCGACGATCGACGGGCGAAAGAACGCATCGGCTCCTATTAGGACATCGTGGCTGCTGAGTCAAAATGGCCGAAAGCGGTACCGGAGTTGACCGTCGAGCAGCAGCAGATCCGGGAAGACTTCATGCGGTACTGGCATGAAGAGCTTCCCCAACGGTACGGCCTGATTGAGAGATTCAACCATGGTTGGCCGGCAGGCCGCGGCAGCGGACGCACACTCGAGATCGGCGCCGGGCTCGGCGAGCATTTGCGCTGGGAGACGAATCGGGCCGGGTATGTCGCACTTGAGTTGCGCGAGGAGATGGCCGACCGCCTTCGCCGCGCGCACCCAGACGTCGAGGTTGTCGTCGGCGACTGCCAGGAGCGGCTGCCGTTCCCGGATGCATCCTTCGACCGTGTGCTGGCCGTACACGTACTCGAGCACCTGCCAAACCTGCCCGCAGCCTTGGTCGAGGCGCGGCGCCTGCTGCGGCCTGGAGGTCGCCTCGTCGCCGTGATCCCCTGTGAAGGTGGTTTCGTTTACGGACTTGCGCGGCGTATTAGCTCGCAGCGGCTCTTTGTCCGTCGATACGGCGTGCCCTACGACTGGTTTATCCGCGCCGAGCATCTGAACCGTCCGCAAGAGATTCGGGCGGCGCTCGCCGATGCTGGGTTCAGTGAGGTTGCGTCGCGCTGGTTCCCCCTCTTGCTCCCCAGCGTCACCTTGAATCTTGTTCTCGGCCTCGAGTTGGCCTTCGGCGACGCCTAGGAGTCGTTCCGAGGCGAGTTGAGTCCGATCGCGGCGTGGGTGGTCGGTCCTCTGTGGGGTCGCCCGTTCGGTAAACCCGACGCCGACGCAGCGGTTGCAGCCGCACGCCAAGCCCAACCAGACTGGGCCGGTCGGACGCCAGTCAAGTGAGGCGAGCTCGCACTCACACTGCGCGAGCAGCGCGTCGGGGCGGCGCCGAACTACGCATGGAAGGTCTTTCCGGCGCTCGTCTGCGGGAACAGGGCAGTTCTCAAGCCGTCGGAGCACAGTGGCTTTCCCGCATCGCGATCGCCGCGGTCGATGCGTATCCATTCCGACGGAAGGCGGTGATCGTCGTCCCAGCGCTCGTCGGGTAGCCACGGCCGGGGAGCGACGACGATCTTCGCCGGGCTCGCGTTGAGCCAGGCGCCCCACCAGCTGAAGCTGCTGCTGGGCTCGATCGAGCCGCGCCAGCGCGAGCCCATCACGAACTCGTAGCCCTCGTGGAAGCGTTCGACGAACGGCGCGAGTTGCCGAAAGTCGTACGTGCAGTCGGCGTCGCCCATGACGATGTAGCGGCCACGCACGTACGGCAGCGCGTCCATGTACGCACGTCCCAGCCCGCGTTTCGGCGTTTGCAGCACGCGCGCACCGTCCGCGAGTGCGATCTCGGACGTCCGGTCCGACGAGCTGTCGACGATCAGGACCTCACCGGCGACGCCGGCCTGCTCGAGCCCCTGGCGGCACCAGTCGACAAGCTCTCCGACCGTCAGCTCCTCGTTCAGAGCGGGGATGACGATCGAGACCTCCGGGTTCGCGACGTCGTCGACCGGCACCAGCAGTCGCAGGTCGCCGGCTTCGCCCGCTGCGGGGCCGTTACGATCTCCTACTCCAGCCGTGCCACGGCGGACAGTTAAGCAGCCCATGCTGATCACTCGGACACGGCTCAGAACCCCGTGAGTCAGTGCGTCATCCTCGCCGGAGGGGTCGCCTCGCGGCTCGGAGAACGCACCGGCAACCTGCCCAAGGCGCTCGTACCGGTCGCTGGTCTCCCGTTCGCCGAGCTGCAGCTGGAGTGGCTCGCGTCACAGGACGTGCGTGAGGTCGTCTACTGCATCGGCTACCGCGGCGACCAGATTCGCACGTACGTCGGCGACGGCTCGCGGTGGGGTCTCGCGGTGCGTTACGTCGATGAAGGAGCCGACCTGCGCGGAACGGGCGGCGCGCTGCGGCTCGCGCTCGACGAGGAAGCGCTCGGGGAGAGCTTCGCGGTCCTCTACGGCGACTCGTATCTGCGGATCGACCTCCGGGACGTGTTCGCCACGTTTCGCAACTCCGGGCTGCCGGCGCTGATGACCGTCCTCCACAACGAGGGACGCTGGGACCGAAGCAACGCCGACTTCGACGGTGTGCGCGTGACGCGGTACGCAAAGGACGAGGACGGCTTCGAGTGGATCGACTACGGCCTTTCGGTGTTCGATCGCGACGTCGTGCGTGAGATCCCTCCCGGCGAAACCGTCGACCTCGCCGACGTGCTCTCGAAGCTCGCCGGCGAAGCGAGGCTAGCGGGCTACGAAGCGACCGAACGGTTCTATGAGATCGGGACACCCGAAGGGCTTGCCGAGCTGGAACACCTTTTGAGCTCTTAGGTCCGGGCACTCTGCTGCCGATTTCCAGGGCAGGAGGGCCCGCAGCCGCAGCGGGTTCGGAATGAAGCAGACATTCACCACCTCGGTGGGCACTGTTGAGATCCTCCTCGACGAGGAGAGTGGAATCGTCTCCCTCTACCGCTTCGACGCCGAAGGCCGTCCCGTCGCGGCCGCGATCGAGAATTGGGACCACGCGGATCTCGCGAACATCTTGCATCTGCAGGCCGGGATTCCCGAGGAGGAGGCACGGGACATCGCCACTGCTGTGCGGAAGAAGTGGAGCGACGACGAATGGACGGCTGCACGCGCCGGAGCGGGCATCCCGGTCCGCTTCATCGCCGCGCTGATCGACGCCGTGGTCGTCTTCGTCCCGCTCGGCATTCTGCTCCGGGTGTACAGCAACTCGTACTGGCTCTTGCTGGCGCTCCCGTTCGCGTACTACATCGGCTGCCAAGCGCTCACGGGAACCACCGTCGGGAAGCACTTTGTCGGGATCCCAGCTCGTCGGCGCAGCCGTGCCTGACTTCAGCTAGCGCAGGTCCTTGTTCGACTCCATGTCGAACCACATGGCGAACAGCGTGAACTGCGAGCCGAAGATGAGCAGCAGCGCAACGAGCACGACGGTGCCGACTGACACGGCGTTGCCCATGATCCGCAACACCACCTCTGCGATCCCGAGGCCGAGGCCAAGCACGGTCATCAGGAACCCGAAGGCGTAGAAGAAGACGAGCGGGTGGAAGTCGCGGATCACGTACTTCTCGCGCATCCGCCAGAAGAAGCCCTTCACGAGCAGCCACGAGATGCGCGGGATGACCTTCCGGATCTTGATGCCCGACTGCTCACCGACGCCGTAGATCGGACGGGATGGGATGTCACGCACCCTTGCGTTCCACACGTTCAGGTGGACGAGCATGTCGTTCGGCATCCCGTAGCCGGGATAGATCCTGTCGAGATCCAGCTGCTCGAGGATCTCGCGGCTCGCGGCCGTGTACCCGGACTGCGAGTCGGCGACGTGCCAGTAGCCCGACGCGATCTTCGTCAGCAACGAGAGCACCGCGTTGCCGAGATAACGGGAGCGCGGGATCACGCGCCAGGCTTCCCCGGAGATGAGACGGTTGGCCTTCGCGTACTCGAGCTCGCCTCGCGCGACCGGTAGCGCGATCTTCTTCAGATCGGTCGGGTCCATCTGGTTGTCGGCAGCCATCACGCAGACAACCTCGCTTCCCTCGACGATTGCGCGCTGGTACCCGGTCACGATCGCCGCGCCTACGCCCGAGTTCCTTTCGTGCGTCACCACCTCGACGCGCGGGTCTCCGACACCGCGCGCGGCTGCCGCCGTTCCGTCGCGGGACGCATCGTCGACGACGAAGATCCGGTCGACGAAGTCAGGGACGCCCTGAATGGTTGTCCCGACGAGCGTTTCCTCGTCGAAGGCGGGAACGACCACCGCCACCGTCCTGCCTTCCAGCATCAGCGCGAGCGACGGCGCATGAGCGGCTCCCACGCGAGCGCCGCGAACAAGCCGATGAGCAAGCCGAGGAACGCCGCGACGACGACCGAGTTCCGCCGACTCCGGGCAGTCGTCTTCACGGCCGCAGCACGCGTGAGCACTTTCGGCCGCTCGACCTCTTGGGCCTGAATGAGGAGCTGCTTCGCCTGAAGCTCGTCGTCGAGGACGTCTGCCAGATGGACGCCGAACACCGCCTTCGCGGTCGGGTCACCCGAGCTGCGAGCCTGCCGCTCGATCACGGCGACCTCCTGCTCATCCACCGCGATGCGCTGCTTGAGGATGTCGATCTTCTCTGTCGTGTACGGCGCAAGCCGCTGTACGACGAGCCGTGCGAGCGCGTTCGCGGCGACCTGCGCCTTCCGCCTCGTCGCCGCCTGCACGGTGATCTGAACGAGGGGGTTGGCCGTGCGAACGGTCCCCGTTGTCGTGCCCGCCGAGATCGTCTTCGTCGCAACGTGGCCACGCAGGTCCCCGGCACGCATGCCGGCCAAGGTCGCGGCCCGCTGGATCGCGTCCTCCGAGCGGACGATCGTTCCGACGGTCGACGGGTTCGCCTGCGGGCCCTGAAGAGGGACGCTGCCGACGACGCTGTACGGCGCACCGACGAAGATCGTCGAGCTCGCCTTCCAGACCTGCGAGCCGCCGAGGGAGATGAGATAGCCGACGAGAACGCCGACGAGCAGCCCGGTGAGGGGAAGCCACCAGTGCGCGACGATCGCGCTCCAGTAGCGGCCGAGATCGACTTCCTGCTCGGCTTCGCGATCCATGTCGGGTGCGTTCAAGGCGCGGCGACTCTAACCGAGGCCCATTCCCACTGGGCCTGCAAGCCGTCTTCGAGTGAGGTCGTCGCCCGCCAACCTAGGTCATGCTCGACCCTGGTTGCGTCCGCGGAGGTTCGCCTCACGTCACCGGCGGCCGACGGGCTTTCGACGAGGTCGAGGGTGCGACCCGACACTCGTTCCAACGTCGCGATCGCCTCGCGCATCGTCGCCTCCTCGCCACCGCCGACGTTGTAGACGGTGCCCGCCGGGGCGCGCTCCATCGCCGCCATCGTCGCCTCGACCCCATCGGCGACGTACGTGAACGAACGGGACTGGAGCCCGTCGCCGTAGAGCTCGAACGAGGAGCCGCGCGCAAGCGCGTCGACGATGCGCGCGAGCGCCATGTCGGGACGTTGACGCGGCCCGTAGAAGGTGAAGTAGCGCAGGACGACGGCGTCGAGCCCGAAGCCCTGCGCATACGCGTGTGCGAGCTGCTCGCACCCGAGCTTCGTGATCCCGTACGGGGAGATCGGGCGCGGCTCGGTCTCCTCCGGCGTCGGATACCGCTCCGCATCTCCGTAGATCGACGACGACGACGCGAAGACGACCCGGACGCCTGCGCCAGCGGCCGCCTCGAACACCCTCCGGCTCGCCAGCAGGTTGCGGCGCACGTACTCCTCGAAGACGTCGCCGAAGCTGCGCACCCCGGGCTGCCCGGCGAGGTGGAAGACGCCGTCCACACCGGCAAGGTCGAGATCTTCCTCGGCGAGATCGATACGGGAGACGTCGAGACCGGCCGCGTTCTCTTCCTTCAACGCAGGGTCGTAGTAATCCGTGAAGCAATCGATCGCGAATACCTCGTGCCCACCCGCCAACAGCTTCTCCGCGAGATGTGAGCCGATGAACCCGGCGGCCCCAGTGACGACGTACCTCACGCCACTGACCGCCTTCCGCTCCCGCCCGGCGGAGCCGGGCTCCGCGAAAGGCTCGCGGCGCTGACGGCGCGATGCTCTCCGGGCCCGTGCGAGAAGCACTGTGCCCTCCGGCCTCGCACCGCCAGCGCCGCGTCAGAGACGTGAGGAAACTTCATTCGGTAGGCGCGAGCGGTTTCAACGTTCCGTCGCCGTTCGGAGTGAGACTGAGGTCGGAGAAGAAACGCGTCATGACGATGCCCTCGCGGAAGTCGCCGAGCCGCGGCTCGGGGTGCTCACCGCGCGCGAGCGCAAGAGCAAGCTCGGGATAGCGCCCTCCGGCCGCAAGCGGCAACGGGAACCCACCGCCGAACCGCGTGTTGATGTCGGTGAGGTAGTGCGACCCATCGGCCTCGCGGAAGCACTGGATGTTCGCCGGCCCGACGAGCTGGAGCTTCTCGGAGACGTCGCGCGCAAGCTCGATCAGCTTTTCGTCCCTGATGCTCATCCCCTTGATCGACTCGCCCCCCTTCGACTCGATCATCGTGCGAGGGATCGCGTTGAGGCAGCGCCCTTCGAGGTCGCAGAACACGTCGATCGAGAACTCCTCGCCGCCGAGACACGTCTGCACGATCGACTCGACCGGCGTGTAGCCGAGGAAGAAGCCGAGTTGAGCGCGGTCGGCAGCACGGTAGATGTGCCTCGAGCCGAAGCCGTGACGTGCTTTCACCAGCAGCGGAAACGACACACCGTCGGGCACGCCGTTCGGCAGCCACGTCGGAGGCGATGCGATCCCGCGCTCCACGAAGAGGACGTGTGCCAGGTACTTGTCCTCGAGACGCTCGACGATCTCCTCGTCGGGGAGCAACACCACGGCTCCGAGCTCCTCGCGCGAGCGTGCCAGCGTGACCTGGTCGAGATCGGTCAGCGGCACGATCAGGCGGACGTCGTGCTGCTCGACGAGCGCACGCAGAGCCGGGATGTAATCCGGGTCGTCCACCCTCGGGACAAGGGCGTGCTCGTCGGCGTGGTAGAGCGCCGGCGCGAGCGGGTTGGCATCCGCCGCAACGGTTGTGGCGCCGGCTCGGCGGAACGCGCCCACGATGTCCACGCGCTGCCCGGCACATGTGAAGAGAACGGCCGTCACGGCGGTCAGTACAGCAGGAACGGCAGACTTGCGAGCGCCGAGGCGGCCAGGATCGAGGCCACGACGACACGCGTACGCCCGGGAAGCCTGTCCACTGCATAGCCGAAGGCGAGCGCCCAGGCCGGCGCTGTCGTGAGCATGTAACTCGCCTTCAGTACGTCTCCGTCCGGCGTGGGATAGCTGACCGTGAAATAGAGGTAGCCCAGGATCCCGAGTCCCGGCAAGAGAGCCGCCGGTAGGCGCGCCGGCACTCGGCGCGAGCGTGCCAGCAGAACCGCCCAGCCCACGAGCGCGAGCAGCGTCGGCAGCAGGCCGAGAATGCTCTGGCGCTCGCGGCTCCCTCTCCAGACGCCGAAGTAGTCGCCCCAGACCTCGCTGTAGGTCGTCGGGATCGCTTCGTTGCGGAAGTGCGGCCGGATCGGATCGGTGACGACGTCCGGCAGTCCCAGTCCGACGTAGAACCGAGCCGGACGCCGATCCCAGATCGCCGCCTCCTTCGTGGGACGGTCGAAGACCGGATTGCCGTACTCGATCGCCTGCCGGACGTACCAGGGCGCCGTCACCACCACAGTCGCGACGACGATGACGAGCAGCGGCCTCCACGCGCGCGCGGCTGCGAACCCGAGCACCACGGCGGCGAACGTCCAGAGCGAGAAGGCGCGCACCAACTGCGCCAACCCCAGCGCGACGCCCGTTGCCACGGCGAACTGCCAGCTGTACTGGTGACGCCCGAGCATCCGGGCCGCGAGCAGCAGCGCGACCGCGCACAGGAGCATCGACAACGGCTCGGGGTGGAACATCGCGCCCACGCGCAGGACGACCGGTAAGAAGCAGAAAAACGCGAGCGCGGAGAGCTGCAGCCACGGACGGCGCGGAAAGAGCTCACGTGCGAGCAGCCAAAGCACGCACGCGGTCGCAAGCAGCACGAGCCAGTTCAATACCTGGCCGAGCTTGTGCGGATCCCCGGCATGAACGTGCTCGCCGACGACGGTCGCCGCACCGGCAAGCGCGTAGAAGACCGGCGGCGTGTAGTACTCGCTGCGAGTCTCGGGGCCGGGAATCTCACCGTGGTGGATCAACAGGTCCGCGTACTCGCGATGCTGGCGCACGTCGTAGCCGGCGCCGCTCGGATACTTGTAGGCGTTCCAGCCCGCGACCAGCGCGAATGCGGCGACGAGAGCCGCCGCGAAAACGCTAGGACGCAAGTTCGAGCAGAAGGTCGCGGTAGCGGCGCACGGCGACCGAACGATCGGCCTCGCGCTCGACCCACTCACGCCCGCGCGCACCCATCGCTTCAAGGTCGTACTTGCCGTCGTGCGCGTCGCGGATCGCGCGCGCGAGCAGCTCGGGGCGTCCTGGCGGTACCACGATGCCGCAGCCCGCGTGCCGCACGACCTGCACCGTCTCGCTCTCCTCGTCCGCTGCGACAATCACCGGCTTCGCAACCGCAAGAACCCCGTAGAGGCGGCTGGGGACGACGTAGCCCGCGAGGCCCGGCGCGAGACCGACCACATGGATGTCGGCAGCCGAAAGCGAGTGCGGCAGGACACCCGGCGACTGGTAGTACAGAAACTGGACCTGGTCGACTTCGAGCAGCGACGCCAACGCGACGAGTTCTGCGTGACGCGCGCCCATGCCGATGATCGCAATCCGCAGGTCGTCGAGGTCGCGCAGGAACGTGGCGGCGCGGACGAGCGAGTCGAGGTCCTGTGCGTGGCCGACGTTGCCGCTGTGCATGACGACGAACTTCTTGTCGAGACCGAACCCTTTGGCCCATTCATTGCCGTTGGCAGACGGCTCGAGCCGCTTGGTGTCGACCCAGTTGGGGATCACGCGCACCCGGCCCGGGGGGGCTCCTTTCTCCTCCAGCCGAAGGCGCATCGTGTCTCCGATCGCGACGATGCGGTCTGCACGCCGGAGATACAGCGAGACGAGCCCGCGGAGCACGCTCATCACAGCTCGATTCTCGAGCCGCTTTAGCTGCACGGCTATCTCGGGGAAGACGTCCTGGCTGATCACGACGAGCGGCACGCGGTAGCGTCGCGCGACGGCGAGCCCGATGGCGCCGATGATCGGCGGGTCGGTCATGCACAGGACGACGTCCGGTTTCGGTCCGCGCAGGCCGCTCAACAGCGCGTTGCCGAGGTAGGTGAGGTAGTTCGAGGCCCGAGCCGCGATCTTCGAGCGCTCGAAGGAGGTCGAGGGGACGCGCACGATCTCGACGCCTTTCTGCACCGCCACGCGAGGCTCCGCCTCGTGGCCATGCAGGACTCCGGTGACGACGCGCACGTCCATGTCTTCGGCCAGCGCCTCGCACAGCTCGGTCAGGAGCTGCGCCGTCGCCTCGACGCCGGGCCAGTAGTACTGGTTCAGAACCAGTAGGCGCATTCTCCGCACCGCGCAAGGCTAGCCTCTTGCCTATGGCCTCTAGGCCCCTACGGATTCTCTTCGCAGCGCCCGCCTGGGCGCCGTCACGCGCGTTCGGCGGCCCGGTCGTCGCCGCCGGGGAGCTCGTCCGCCGCCTGGTGGCCCATGGACACACCGTCGACGTGATCACGACGACGATCCTCGATCTCGAGCGGCGGCCCGCCTTCCGTTCGGCCGTGGCGGTAGTGGACGGCGCGACGGTCCACTACCTCGCAACGCCGCTTCGCTATCGGTGGATGGGGATCACACCGACGCTCCCGATCGCGCTTGCGCGTTTGCGCCGTCCGGATGTCGTGCACGTCTTCGGGTTCCGCGACCCGATCACCACCGGGACCGCTGCGTGGTGCCGGATACGACGCGTGCCGTACGTCTTCGAGCCACTCGGCATGTTCGAACCACGGCTGCGCAAGGTGTTGCTCAAGCGAGCGCTCGACGGGACGCTCTACCGCGGCGTCGCGCGCGGCGCTGCAGCGGTGGTCGTCGCGTCGCCGCGCGAGCGTGACGCAGTGATCGCCTGCGGCGTGGATCCCGGGAAGGTGCACGTGCGCGGCAACGGTTTTCCGGACCCTGGCGACAGCGTCACCACAAACGGCGCGTTGCGTACGCAGCTGCACATCCCCGCAGACGCGCCACTCATCCTCTACGTCGGCAGGATCGCGGCGGGCAAAGGCATCGAGCACCTCATCGAAGCCGCGCGGCAGATTCCCGCTGCCCACCTCGTCGTCGCCGGCCCTGATGACCGGCACGGCGCAAGCGCCCTGCTGCAAGACGCGCAGTCCGCTCCCGCAACGGCCGGCCGGGTTCACACCTTGCCGGTGTCGGAAGAGCCGCCGCGAGATCTCTACCCGCAGGCCGACGTGTTCGTTCTCGCCTCGGCGGGCGAGAGCTTCGGAATGGTGGCCGCAGAAGCCGCTGCGGCAGGCACGCCGGTCGTCGTCTCCGACCGCTGCGGCATCGCAGGCTTCTTCGAGGACGGCGAGGCCCTCATCGTTCCCTACGACAGCGCCGCTGTGGTCGACGCGGTTCGGAGCGTCCTCTCGGACGCAGCGTTGCGAGAGCGGCTGGCGCTCGGCGGCGTAGCTGCGGCACAGCGCACGTCGTGGGATCGCGTCGCAGACCTGCAGGAAGAGATCTATCGCGCGGCGGCAAGCACGGCCGCGACGAAGCTCTCGACCGAAGGCTCGTAGCCCCAGCCTCGCACGAGCTCGCGTGACTGCTCGCCGGCCCGCACGCGCAGAGCGGCGTCCGCGGCGAGACGTTTGAGCGCCTCGCCCGTCGCGTTCACGTCCCCTGCGCCGACGAGAAAACCATTCTCGCCGTGACGAAGCAGGTCGTACGCCGCACCGACGCGGTCCGAGAGAACGAGCGGCAGCCCGGAGGCCGCGGCCTCGTTCACCACCACACCCCACGTCTCCCGGGTCGAAAGCAGCACGAAGATGTCCGCGGCCGCGTAAGCCTCCGCGACCTTGTCGGCCGCGAGGTCCCCTGTCAGTCGCAGTCGCACGCCGAGGTCCTGCGCGAGTGCCTCGATCTCCCGACGCTGAGGACCTTCACCTGCGATGACCAGCAGCAGCTTGGGATCGCCTGCAGCCGCGACTCCCCGAACGAGAACGTCCAGGCCTTTCTCGGGCCCGAGCCGGGCGACGGAGAGCAGGAGGACGTCGTCGGCTGCAGCGCCGAGCTCCGCCCTCAACTCGGGACGCCGCTGTGCAAGCTCGCTCTGCCGTCCCTCCCACTCGGAAACGTCGATCGTGTTCGCGAAGATGTGGACGCGCTCCCGCTGCGCGCCTCGTTCGACGAGCGAGTCACGTGACGCAGTGCCGAGTGCGAGCGCACCCGCTGAACGGCGAAGCACACGCGGCACGACTGCACCCTTGACGGCGCGCCGCCAGCCCTTGCGCGGGCCGAGATCATGGCTCTCGACGAGCGGGAGATACGGCACGCCGCGGCGGCGACACCACACGATCGCGGCCTGCGACGCGAACGTGCTCCAGCCGGATACCACGACAACGTCGGGCCGGGACTCGCGCAGCGCCCTGACGATGCCGGGTGTCACGGGATAGTCGTGGTGGAGCACCCGCCCGAGCCCGGGCAAGGCGAGTCCGCGAAGGAACGTGCTGCTGTGTTGTGGTTCCACCGACCACGTCCGTCCGGCCACCGTATGGGCGGCGTAGATCACGGTGAGCTCGAGCTCCGGCCGGGCGGCGACGAGGTCGAAGAGCGGCGACCGATAAGGCGTCGGCTCAGGGGAGACGACGGTCACGCGAATGGGAGCCGACGGCTCGTCGAGACCTTCGAGCCAGGTGGCTGCGAGTCCCCGGACACGGCTCTCCTCGCGCCGGCGGCGCGCCCGGCCCAGGGCGAGGCGCATGGGATAGGTGGGCCCGAGGACGAGCCCACGGGCCGACCTGGCGCGGAGGAGCACCCTCGCTGCGGTCTCGCGTACCTCGGGGTCGGTGCCGTGCCGGCGCTCGAATGCCGCCAACAGGGCCGCATAGGGACCCACCGCGCCCTCGGGGTCCCCGCGGCCACTGCCGAGCCTCCAGGCCAGCTCCGCCGCCTCTGCACCCAGCTCCGGGGCGATTCGGGCGATCTCGCCGAGGGCGACCTGACGCTGGAACGACTCCTGCAGGTCGCTGCGGCGGAGGGATGCCTGTCCGGCGTGCACGCGTTTGAGCACGAGCGGCTCGGCGAGATTCGTACCGTCCCCGAGCTCGAGCAACCTCGACCAGAGCTCGTAGTCCTCGCTCTCCAGGTAGGCCGGGTCGTAGCGAAGCCCGTGCCGGTCGAGGAGCTCGCGATCGACGAGCACCGTCGGATGGAAGAACGGCGACCCGAAGAGCGTGAGCCAACGCACGGCTCGCGTCCCGACCGGATTCCGATGCAGGGTTCCCACGCGGCCGGTCTCGTCGAGGTCGAGGACAGCGGTCCCGACCGCGGCCACCGAAGGAGTCGCAGCGATGCGGGCGAGTTGCGACTCGAGGCGCTGCGGCAGGGCGACGTCGTCCGCATCGAGTCGGGCGACGTATCTGCCTTGGGCTTCGCCGAGGCCACGGTTCAGCGACGCAGCGAGGCCGAGCTGCTGCTCGTTGCGGAGCACCCGGAGCCGCGGGTCCCGGACGGCGGAGAGGACTGCAGGCGTCTCGTCCGTCGATGCGTCGTCGACCACGATCAGCTCGAGGTCGTCGACCGTCTGCCGCAGCACGCTCTCGACGGCCGCGGCGAGGAAGCGCGCGTCGTTATGGACAGAGAGGAGAACCGAGACCAGCGGCACGGGCGTTAGCGTACGGCCGTGGCGCCCGCCGAGCTTCCCTCATTCGATCTCGTGGTCGCCACGGTCGATCGCACAGCCGAGCCGGAGCGGCTGCTGGCTTCGCTGGAGCGCCAGACGCACCCGGCGTTTCGGATCGTGCTCGTCGACCAGAACGACGACGACCGGCTCGCGAAGCTCGTCGAGAGCCACGGCTCGCTCGAGATCGACCACGTCCATGCGAAACGAGGCCTCTCCCACGCTCGCAACGCCGGCCTCGCGCGGCTCAGCGCGGACGTCATCGCCTTTCCGGATGATGACTGCACCTACCCGGACGACTTGCTCGAACGCGTCGCGCATCGCTTCGCCGCCGATCCGAGCCTGGGTGGACTGACCGGGCGTGCCGCGGACATGAACGGACGTTCGTCGCCGTCGTGGCCGTCTGGCGCCCGCTGAAGTGACGCGCGAGAACATGTGGAACCGCGCGATCTCGTTCGCGATCTTTCTGCGCGCATCAGTGGTCGGCGCGGTTGGTCGTTTCGACGAGGAGCTCGGCCTGGGCTCGGGGCGGCCGTGGTCATCGGGAGAGGAGACGGAGTACCTCGTCCGCGCTGTGGATGCGGGCGCCCGCATCGAGTACGACCCCGAGCTGCTGGTGCCACATGACGAGAAGGCCTACACGCCCGCCGATCTGCGCATTGCCGGCGCCCGGGACGGCGCGAGCGTCGGCTACATCCTGCGCAAGCACCGCTATCCGCCGGTGACGGTCGCGAGGATGCTGATCCGCCCCGCCGGAGGTGCAGCGCTCGCGCTCGCGCGACGGGACCGGGCACGGGCGAGCTTCCACCTCTCGACCCTGCGTGGCCGCCTGCGCGGCTACCGGAGCTGAGGCTTCGCCAGGAGCTGGTTGAACAGCTCCTCGTGCCGGTCGAGCCACGGGCGCACGTCGAAGCGCTCGACGGCGCGCCGCCTCGCGCCCTCCGCGTACCGTGCACGGTCGGCGAGCACCCGCAGGACCGCGTCGGCCAGATCCTCGGGCGCGGGTGGCTGGTCACGCTCCCAGCCGACGGGATGAGGAACGCCGATGCCTGATTCCTCGTCGACGAGCTCCACCGTCCCTCCGCTTGCCGGATAGACGACCGGCAGGCCGCACGCCATCGCCTCGATCACCACGCTTGGACATGGATCCTGGACTTTCGTGTGCAGAAGGAGATGTGCGCGGTGCATGATCGCGGGCGCCTCTCGCTGTGAGTAGCGGCCGAGAAACTCGACACTGTCGCGCAGTCCCAGTTCCTGTAACAGAGGCTCGGCAGAAGACACGAGGCGGCCGGTCACGAGCAGCCGCGCCTCGGGCTCGGATGCGTGCACCTGCGCGAACACGCGCAGGCCGAGCTCGAGCCTGTATTCCTGGGTCTGATCGCCGCCGAGCAGCAGCACCGGGCCGCCGGCGGGGGCGTGCGCGGCTGGAGTGAAGTGGCTCACGTCCACTGCGTTCGGGAGGATCTCCCAGCTACCGCGAGGCTCACCGAGAAATTCGTCCGCGGATCGCTTCGAGAACTCGCTCTGGTAGATGACGTGCTCCGCCGCCGCGAGCGCGCGCCTGTACTCGTCGTTGAGCTCCTCTGTCCTGTCCCCCGCCCAGCCGGGATAGGCGACACCATCCTGGTTGACGACGATCGGCACGGAGCGGCGCTTCGCGAGGTCTAGCAGCGGCCCCAGGTCGCGTGGCAGCCAGGTCGATCCGAGATAGAGCAGCGTGAACCCACTCGGATCGTTCGGAAAGCGGGACGCGAGTCGCTGAAACTTCGCCGATCCGCCGGCGACCGGCTCGCCCGCCGCCGGTACCCGATCGTGCCCGTAGAAGACGCGCAAACCGTGTCGCCGCGGCAACGGCGCGAGTAGTCGCAGCCATCGCCACCCCGCTCGTGCGTACCGACCCCCGCGTGCCGCATCAATTCGCATGCCGGCCGTCCTTCTCCACGAAGCCGGCAAGCAGGTCGGCCCACAGAGGATCGAGCCGCTCGTCGGCGTGTGCCTCGGCCGTTGGACGGCCCGCCGTGCGCAAACGCGTCACAAGTTCCGCATCGTCGTGGACTCGCTGCACGGACGCGGCGAGCACTTCGACGTCGTCGACGTCGGCAAGGAGTCCGTTCTCACCGTCGGAGACGAGCTCCGGTGCCTGGCCGACGCGAGTCGTCACGAGTGGGGCTCCCGCCGCCATCGACTCGAGCACGCTCTTCGGTCCACCTTCCTGCCGCGAGGTGACGAGATAGACGTCGAGCGCGTGGTACGCGGACGCGAGTCGGCCGCGCGGAGTGAGGTTGGCATAGCGGTAGGGGATGCCTATGCGCTCGAGCTCTCGGCGGACATAACCGCGGGCCGGCCCCGTCAGCAGCACGGTGAGATCCGGAATGCGCGCCCGCAACAGCTCGAGCGTTGCGACGAGCGTGTCGGGGCCCTTGATCTGCTTCGGCTCGAGCCCTTCCCCCCAGCCGACGCCGTCCTTCTGGAACGAGCCGACGACGAAGGCCGACTCCGGCAATGCGAGCTCCCGGCGCGAGTCGGCGCGAGCCTGCGCATCGACGAGCGGAAAGTGTTCGATGTCGACGCCGATCGGGATCCTGAAGACTTTCGAACGATCGACGCCGGCCTCCAGAACGAGCTCTTCCATCTCGCCGTGCGTGACCTGAACGCGATCGACGCGCGCAGCATGGCCGCGCAGGGTTGCGTACGCCTCGTCGAACTCGGGGTACCCGGGGGTCCCGGGGCGACCGTGGAAGTACGACAGGCCTAGGCGATGCGACGAATCGAGCCAGCGCGGCCTGAGCGCGCCGAAGTGCTCGACATGGAAGACGGCTTGACGCTTCGCGAAGCGTGCCCAGGAGCCGGGGAAGGCGTCGTAGCCGAGCCGGCGCGCAGCCCGTGAGAGGCGCGCAGTGTCATCGTCGATCGACCAGCCGATGTCATCCCCGACGACGAAGAGACGCGATGCCTCCGGCCACCGCGCGGTGCGCACAGGCACATAGGCACGCAGGTACTGACGCGCGAGCCTCACCCTCGCAGCACCTCGAGGTAGCGCTCGGCCACGTCGGCGAGCGCCGGCACACGGATCGCGGCGCGGCGCACGTCGAGCTCGCGACGCAGCCGCGCGAAGAGATCCGGAAGCTCCTCGGCGTCGTCGAAGCCGAGACCGCCCTCTCCGGCGAGCTCCGGATGACCGCCGCTCCGCAGGAACGCCGCGGGCAACCCGCACGCCAGCCCTTCGAGCAACGCGTTGGAGCTGGGGTCGTCACGGCTCGCCGCGAGATAGACGTCCTGCACGCGCAGCAGCTCGGCGAGCTCCTGTGACGCGAGCGGTCCCACGACGCGGATTCGTTCGAACTTCGTCTCGGTACGGCCGGCGAACGTCACCTCGAGCTCGTCTCCGTCGAGATGGCGGTCGAGCCACTCGAGCACGTCAGTGCCCTTCCGTGGGTTGTCCGACCAGCTGGTCGCAACCACGCGCAGACGTCTGCCCTCGAGCGCGTCCCGTGCAGCGGGCGGATGGAAGATCTCGGGATCCGGGGCATTCGGGATCAGCACCGGTGACCGCAGCTCGAGCCCGAGCTCCGCATGCTTCTCGAGGCTGTAGCGCGACTGGACCACCGTTGCGTCCGCGAACGCACGATTCAGATCGACGATGTGCTTGTCCGTTCCGTCGTCGAAGCCGCGGTAGACACCGATCGGCCCGTCCACTCTGTGCACCATGCGCACGTCCTCGCGCGCGAAGCGGCGCAAACGCGGCGCATCGAAGTTGAAGGAGTTGAAGAGGCAGGTCCGGGTGCCGCGCGAGATCCGATTCGCCTCGAGCACGAGACCACGCCTTTCGAGTTCGCGCGACAACGCACGAACGAACTGGTGACCACCGCCCGACGGCGGCGGCACGTACTCGTGAAACACGGACAGGTCGGCGCGGCCATGTCGCGACGAAAGCCAGTCGACATACGTGCGGACAGGACGGAGAAGACGCCGGGCGTGCACCACAGCCGCTCGCGGTTTCGTGCGCAGAGCCATCAGCCGGCGGCCAACGCTAGCCGACAGACTTCGAGCAACCGTTCCGCGTACCGTTCGCTCGTCGCATCGGCCAACACGCTCTTCCTCGCGGCCAGCCCGATCGCGTTTGCCCGCCCCTCGTCGTCGAGCAAGAGGCGCACCGAATGAGCAAGCTCGCGGGGATCCGCGGGCGGCACGAGCACGAGGTTCTCTCCGTCGCGCAGCTCTGCGGGTGCCCACAGCCCGCGCGTGTTCGAAAGCACGACGGGCCGCCCCGTCGCCATTGCCTGGAGCGTGACACTCTGCCCCGACGGCTGGGGGACGTCTTTCGTCGGCACGACGACCACGGCTGCGCGCCTGTAGAGGTCGCGGACTTCCTCGTCGGTGAGCAGCTGCGAGTACCAGTCGGCGCGCTCCCAGGTGACGTTCGCGGGGAGCGTGGACGGCGGAATCTCACTCGTGAAGATCCTGATCGGCGCCGAGATGTGTGGCGCCGCAGCAATGAGGGTCTCCCAGTCGCGATGGCCGTCGTTGCCGATCGCCAGCACCTCGCGCGTCTGTTCGATCTTGCCGGGGACCCAGAAATCCGCGTCGACTCCGAACGGCACGACGTGCACCCGCTCGGCCAGGCCGAGCCCACGCAGACCGTCGAGCTCGCCCGGGCCGTACAGCACCGACTGCATGCGATGCAGCAACGGCAGAGTGGTGAGCCTGCGCGTGCGCCGCCAGGGATCGTTGAGCAGGCCCGCGACGATTCCCACGAGCGGCTTCCGCAGCCGACCTGCCCGGCTCCACGCGGCAAGCGCCATCGCGGTGCCCGTCGTGGTCGCGACGACGACGTCGGCGGAGCGGAGCTCCGGTAGCAGCCGTCGAGTGCCTGCAAGGACTGCTGCGCTCAGATGCGGCGCGAGGTGCCCGCGACCCGCGTTGCCGTCGATGAGCCGCCGCGTTACCCGCGAGGCAGGTGCCGCAGGATCCACCTCGTACTGCTCGATCTCGTGGCCCGAGCCCTCCAGCTCGATCGCGCCGAACAGGAACTCGGTCGGAGCCGTGCCGGCTCGGGCCGCGTCCAGGCGCGAAAGCCGGCCGGGGTAATGAACGAAGGCGATCTTCATCTCGGCGGCCCGAGGCTACCGCGCGGTACGGTTGGGCCACGATGCACCGACAGCGCACACGACTTGCGGCACGCGTTCCGGGTCGCGCCCAGCCCGTGGCGAAGGCGGTCGAAAAGACAGGAATCGTCGCCACGTACGAGCTGCACGACCGGCTTCTCTCCAACCGTGCGAGCCGCCGCCACTACGCGGACAGCCCGGCGGTTCTGAGCGACGTTCAGCGCCACATCGTCGAGGCGGTCGACCGTGAGGGGTACACGACCCTGCGCTTCGACGAGCTCGTCACCGACGACGCCTTGCGCGACGCCGTGCTCGAGCAGGGAGCGTCGTTCGTCGAGGAGACGGAGCGTGGCCTGCGCGAGGAGGACAAGAACGGGGGCTCGGAGCTTCGCCGCCGTCCCGGCAAGGAGTTCCTCGTCAGGGCTCACAGCTTCGACGGCGTCCGGCTCGGCCTCGACCACGCGTGGCTGCGTGCGGCGCTGTCGCCGCACATGCTCGCGGTAGCGAACGCGTACCTGCGCATGTGGGCGAAGCTGTCGTACGTCGACCTCTGGTACACCGTGCCGCAGCCTGCCGAGGCAGAGCGCGTCGCCTCCCAACTCTGGCATTACGACTTCGACGACAGGCATCTCCTGAAGGCGTTCCTCTACCTGGATGACGTCGACAAGGAAACCGGCCCGTTCGAGTATGTGGCGGGCAGTCAGCCGGGAGGGCCGCATCACGCCGTGCGTCCGTGGCGGCCGATGGGGTACGGCCGTGTGCCCGAGGAGGTCGTGCAACGCAGTGTTCCGGACGAAGCAATTCGCACGTTCGCGGCCCCCCGGGGAACGATCATCTTCTGCAACACGAGCGGCCTTCATCGTGGTGGATTCGCGACCGCGCGGGCACGCGTGCTTGCAACCGCGACGTACTGCTCGCCGGCATCGCTTGCCGCTCTGTCCCAGCGGAACTACGACATAGACCCCTCCCAGCTGAGCGATCTCAGCCGGGAGGGGCGCTACGCCGTCAGCTAGCCGGCCGAGACGACCAAGGTCTTCGACGAGATCCCGCCCGCGGCGTCCCTCGCCCGGACGGTCACTCTTGCGGTGCCTGCTGCCCGTGCCGTGCCCGCGATCCTGCCGGTGCGAGCATTGAGCTTCAGTCCCGCCGGCAGCTTCCCGCGCACGATCGTCCAGCGCACGGAACCAGCGCCGCCCTTCGTGGCAAGCTTGAACGAGTAAGCGGAACCGACCCTCGCCGGCACAACCCGCTTCGTCGAGATGACGAGCTTCGGCGCGACGCGGAAGGTGACTGCCGTCGCCTTCGAGTTCCCGTTCGCATCCGTAACCGTCACCTGCGCGGGATACGAGCCCACTGTCGTCGGCGTGCCCGTGATCGAGCCGCCGCTTCCCACCGAGAGCCCCGCCGGTAGGCCGGAGGCCGACCAGGTGTACGGGCCCTGGCCACCGGTCGCCGACAGAGAACCGACGTAACGGACACCGACCTCGGCCGCCCGCGTGGAGACTCTCGCCACGAGCGGCTGTGAGACGTTCAGCGTGTACGTCTTCGAGTCGACGCGCGTACCGTCCGCCGACGGGTTGGTGCTCACCGCCGTGCCCTTGACCGTGAACGTGGAGGAGCCGACCGCGGTCGGAGTTCCGGAGATCAGCCCACCCGGCGAGAGCGTGATTCCGGCGGGTAGCGAACCGCTGGTCACCTCGTAGGTCACATTCGAGGTGATGCCCTGGTCCTGGAGCTGGGACGAGTAGGCGGCGCCGACCGTCGCCGGCTTCAGCGAGTCAGTGGCGATTCCCCATCTGCGCACCCAGATCTCGAACGTGAACAGCAGCTCTGCGCTGTTGCCACAAATGTCCTTGAGCGCGATCCAGGCGTTGAAAACACCGGCCTCGGTCGGAACGCCGCTGACGAGACCTGTCAGGTTGCTGTAGTTGCTGACCTTGAGCCCGGGCGCCAGCACTCCGGATTCGACGACATAACGGTACGGCGCGTAGAAGCAGCCCCCGTGGCTGAGCAGCTTGAAGTCGTAGACCTTGCCGACTTCGCCGATCGGCGCCTCTTCGGACTCATCGTTGAAGTCCAGGGCCGAAGCGGCACCCGCAAAGACCCCGGCCAGCAGCGCCACGAGCACCACAACTTTGATGAAGCGCATCAAGACCCCTTTCTTGACAGCGATTTCAGGGGGCCGAGTGTATCCCTGGCGTTCGGCTCCTACCAAGGAGGCCGGAACCGAACGCCCGTTACCTGAATCGCTATTTGACTGTGATGGTGAACGTCTGCGTGGACGACGCGCGCAGACCGTCCGTGACGCGGATCGTGATCGTGAGCTTGCCCGCCTTCTTCGGCGTGCCGGTGAGCGCGCCCGTCGTGGCGCCGAGCTTGAGGCCGGCGGGAAGCTTGCCGAGGCTGCGCCACTTCAGCGGCTTGACGCCACCGGTGACCTTGAGCTTGAGCGCGTACGCCTTGCCGACGGTCGCCGCCTTGAGCTTGGTCGTCGAGATCGCGACGTGCGCGGCGACGTTCAGCTTCAGGAGCAGATCCTGAGTCAGGCCGGCTGCCGCGTCGGTGACCGTCACCTTCGCGGTGTAGAGCCCGGCGGCAGTCGGAGTGCCGCTCAGGACATGCGTGTTGGGATCGAACGTGAGACCCTCGGGAACGTCGGTGGCCGCCCAGGTGTACGTGCCGAGTCCACCGGTCGCCTGGAAGGCGGCCGTGAACGGCTTGCCGACTTCGGCCGGACGAGTGGCGGGACCGGTGACCTTGAGCGGCTCGATCACCTGCAACGTGAACTGCGCGGACTTGGACGAGGTGCCGTTGTTGACCGTGACGGTGACCGTGTAGTTGCCGGCCGCGGTCGGCGTGCCGGTGATCGTGCTGCCGCTGACGGCGAGGCCGGGGGGCAAGCCCGTGGCGGACCACGTCTGGCTGCCTCCACCGGAGGCAGTCAGCGTCTCCGTGTAGGGCGCACCGACGACTCCGCGCCTGAGCGAGGTCGTCTTGATCCCCAGCGGCGCGACCCCGATCGTGATCGTGAATAACCGGTCGGCGCGATCGCCGAGACAGGTCGGCGATTCGGGTGTGAAGAGCGTGACCCAGAACGAATAGTTGCCCGGCGTGGTCGGCGTGCCGGCCAGCCGCCCGATGCCGCCGCTTGCGCCGTCGTTGACGGTGGAGAGCGTCAGGCCGGGCGGCGGCGTTCCGCCGTCGATGACGTAGTGGTACGGCGGGCAGCCGGAGCGTGCGTACATGTCGAACTGATACGGCACCTCGGCATTGCCGGCCGGAAGTGGGCAGGTCGGCTTGTCGTTGTCGCAGGTCCGATCCTGGAACGTCAGCGCCGATGCGCTACCGGCGGCCATACAGGCCAGCACGGCGAAAAGAAGTGTGAACTGAATCAGGCGTTTCAAGGATGAAGCCCCTTTCTCAACGACGGCTCGGTCTTACCCGCCCCCAATGGCGGCTCGGAAAGTAGCAGGAAAAGACAGGGAGCAAACAGACCTCACAAATCGCTTACTTTCCAGCACCAATGCCCATTCTGGTCTCGGCGCCGGATGGGGAATGAGATAGCGTCGCAGCCGTCGTGCCGCGCGCCATCGTGACCGGATCCGGAGGCCTCGTCGGCTCCGAGACCGTCTCGTATCTCGTGGAGGCGGGCTTCGACGTGACAGGGGTCGAGAACGACATGCGCGCCTATTTCTTCGGGCCCGAGGCATCGACGCGGCCGCAAACGCGACGGCTTCTCGAGACCTACGGAGCCGGTTTCCGTTCACTCGAGGTCGAGATCCGTGACGCGGATGCGGTCGATTCGCTTTTCGGAGAGCACTCGCCGGGGCTCGAGCTGGTCGTGCACACGGCTGCACAGCCATCACACGACTGGGCGGCGTCCGAGCCGCAGACCGACTTCACGATCAACGCAAACGGAACGCTCAATCTCCTCGAGGCCACGCGCAAGCACTGCCCGGATGCGACGTTCGTCTTCGCGTCGACGAACAAGGTCTACGGCGATCGCCCGAACTCATTGCCGCTCGTCGAGAACGAGACGCGCCTCGAGCTGCCCGAGGAGCACGAGTACTACGACGGCATTCCCACGTCGATGCCGATCGACCAGTCGCTGCACTCGCTCTTCGGCGTGTCGAAGGCCGCGGCCGATCTACTCGTTCAGGAGTACGGCCGTTACTTCGGCATCCCCACGGTCTGTTTTCGCGGGGGCTGCCTCACCGGCCCCAACCATGCAGGCGCACGGCTGCACGGCTTCCTGTCCTATCTGATGCGCTGCACCGTCACCGGGGAGCGCTACACCGTGCACGGCTACGGTGGCAAGCAGGTGCGGGACAACCTGCACAGCGCCGATCTCGTTCGGGCGTTCGCGGCCTTCCACGCCAAACCACAACCCGCATCGGTCTACAACATCGGCGGCGGGCGCGGAGCGAACTGCTCGATGCTGGAAGCAATCGCGTTGTGCGAGCAGATCGCCGGTCGCGCGCTCGACTGGGAGCTCGCGGAGGAGGCACGTATCGGCGACCACCGCTGGTGGATCAGCGACTTGGTCGAGTTCACCCGCGACTACCCGGAGTGGAGTCCGACGTACGGCATCGAGGACACGCTGCGGGAGATCTACGAGCAGAACGTGGAGGCCTGGAGCCCGACCGTCAGTCGTTAGAGCGAGCTAGGTCCACTCGAGCAGCGGGCGCACGACTCCTTGCAACTTGCCACGGTACTGACCGCTCGCCGAGCCGCCTTCACCAGGGTCGTGCACGTGGAAGGAGATGAGATCGCGCGCCGTCGCATGGTGGCTCAGCCTCGCCGGCCCGAATGAGCACATGTCGACGTGGATGGAGATGAGCCCTTCGTTGAGGAGGTTTCCCGGAATCCAAGCGGTGGCGCTGTAGTCGCCAGGCTGCTGGGGATCCTTCCAGCGTGGGCTCGTGTCGAGCGCGTTGAATGCAACGTCGCCTTTGCCGTCGAAGAGCTTGATCTTCGGGAAGACCGGCACGCCATCGCGCAGTACGGTGAACTGGATCTCGATCCCGACCGGGTCTCGAACGTCAACCGTCTCGGTGCGCGACCCTGACTCGTCGACAACCCGCACGCGCCGTAGCCGCACGAGGCTGTCACCCGGCGCCTTCTCGAGATCGGGCCACGCCTGTTCGGAGCTCGTGCCGTGGCCCATCTGCAGGTACTGAGCGACCACGTCGGTGCCGTGCCCGTCGAGCGCAATCGCTCCGCCCTCCATCAAGATCACCCGGTCGCAGAGCTGTGCGATCGCCTGCATGTTGTGCGAGACGAACAGAACCGTGCGTCCCGTGCCGCCGATCTCCTCCATCCGTCCGAGGCAGCGGCGCTGGAACTCCGCGTCGCCGACCGCAAGCACCTCGTCGACGAGCATGATCTCCGGCTCGAGATGCGCCGCGACGGAAAAGGCCAGTCGTACGTACATACCGCTCGAGTAGCGCTTCACGGGTGTATCCATGAATTGGTCGATGCCCGAGAACTCGACGATGTCAGGAAGCTTGCGGACGATCTCGCGACGCTTCATGCCGAGGACTGCGCCGTTCAGGAAGACGTTCTCGCGACCGGTGAGCTCCGGGTGGAAACCGGTCCCGACCTCGAGCAGGCTGCTGACGCGACCACGGATCGTCGCGCGGCCCGACGTCGGCGCAGTGATTCGCGTCAACACCTTGAGCAACGTCGACTTGCCGGCGCCGTTACGACCGATCACCCCGAGGACCTCACCCGGCGCGACCTCGAAGGAGACGTCCTTCAGGGCCCAGATCTCCTCGTGCTGATGGTGTCCGGTCTGGCGAATGCGTCGGACCGCACCCGCGATCGTGTCCCGCAGCGTCCCGTAGCCGTGCTGCAGCTCGCCGATGCGATAGCGCTTGGAGAGAGCTTCTGCCGCGATCGCCGACATGACGCTAGATCGTGTCCGCGAACTTTGGCTCGGACCGGCGGAAGAATTCGAGCCCGACCACGAAGATGACGATTGCAGAGGCAACACTCACCAGGAACTGGCCGGTGTCCGGTGGTGGCGTCCCCACGAGCGCCCAGCGAAAGCCCGTGATCGCCCCGTTCATCGGATTGGTCGCGAGCACCCACTGCCATTTCACGCGGGAGGGCCGCGATCGGATAGACGACCGACGAGACGTAGAGCCAGGTCTGCACGATGAAAGGGATCGCGTATGGCACGTCCCGGTAGCGAACGTTGAGCGCCGCGAAGAGCAACCCGGTGCCGAGCGCCGTCACCACGGCAAGCAGGAGGAACAGGGGCGCGAGGAACGCCATGTGGCTGATCGCCGTGTGGTAGTACGCCATCAGCCCGACGAGAACGGTGGACGCCATCGCCAGGTCGACGATGGGCACGAGCGCCGCGCCGGCCGGTAGCAGCACCCGCGGGAAGTAGACCTTCGTCACGAGCGGCACATTGGCGACGATGCTCATGCTCGACCCCACGAGCGCGGACGAGAAGTACGTCCACAGCAGCAAACCCGAATACAGGAACACGGGGTACTCCTGACCCTGGTTCGGGAACTTCGCGAACTTCCCGAAGACGAGCGTGAAGACGACCATCGTCAGGAACGGCTGCAGGATCGCCCAGGCGACGCCGATGAA
The DNA here is from genome assembly GCA_963779965.1 of uncultured Actinomycetes bacterium. Taxonomy (GTDB): domain Bacteria; phylum Actinomycetota; class Thermoleophilia; order Gaiellales; family Gaiellaceae; genus 3-1-20CM-4-69-9. Next base: position 123,520 of record CAWAAP010000009.1, read on the forward strand.
CGTCTGCTTGTAGCGCACCTTGACGTCCCGCCAGACGAAGCGGCCCAGCAATTCCCGGTAGTGCCACAGCTCGCGGAGGTCGAGGCGGGGCCAACGCGCCGGCGGCTTGATCACGGTCACGCGGTCCGGTCGGAGCGCAAGGGCGTCGCCGACCCGGTCGACGGCCCGCCTACCCGCGGATCTCGTTGGTTTTGGCTCGGCGACCGCGCTGTCGGGAGAGCGGCTCACCGGGTCGATGCTACCCGCCCCGTTTCCTGTCGACGGCGGCCGCGGGCGCCGAAGAGCCCTGCCGCGGCGAGCAAGATGAAGGAGGGCGCTGTTGGAACCTCGTATTCGGGAATTGCGTAGACCCCGAGCACGGTTGCAAGGAGAAGCAGCAGCGACGAGGCGACGAGGATCGCCGGGACACGCCAGGGCTGTGAACGTCGCCAGACGAAGGCGCCGATTCCGAGCAAGAGCCAGAACCAGGAACGCGGAAACGCTTTGGAGGCGTGATTCAGCTGCAGCCCGAGCCAGCTGCTCTCGCGGCGCGTCGGGAAGCGGTTGCCGAGCTCACGCAGGCGCTCGTTCAGCCGGTCGTAGCGCCGCTGGTCGCGCGGATCGTCGAACACGATGTCGTGCGCCGTCGGCGACGTCCACACCTCGTGGATGTGGTTGTCCGGCGTCGAGGTGTACGCACCCTGGCGGGCCGCCGGAATCGGCTCGCCTTCAGACGGAACGGGGAGTGGCGCACTCTTGTCTGCCGCACTCGGAGACGTAACAGGCGGGGCCGTTGCCGGCGCGGAGGTTCGCGGCGAAACGTAGAGGGGCTGGTTCAACTCGTCCCACATCGACCGTGTCACGCCGCGAACGTACTTCCCAGGGTGCCTGCGCACCGCCTCGCGCGCTGCCCGGCCGAGCACCGCGTAGTCGGTGTTCCAGCCGAAGACGCGGTCGGACAGGCTGATCAGATCTTCCTCCATGCGCGGGCTGCCCAAGGAGAAAAACTCTTGCAGGTCGATCCCGTAGGAACGGTACGGCTCGCGCGGCAGCAGATCCCTTTGCACGGCGGCGGCCAGCCGGCGTGACGCGGGGCCGTTGTCCGGCGACATGATCCGGTCGGTCACGAAGGCGCGAAAGAACGGCACGCTCGCCTGCCCGCCACGAGCGACGGTGAAATCGTCGTAGCGCAGATCGTTCACGCCGGCCCACGCCACCAGGGGCAGCGCCATTGCAACCGCGTACACAGCTGCGTGCGCCGCCCGAAGGCGCCAGGGCTCGGCGACGACGAACGCGAACAGCGCAACGAGCACGAGCGCCTGGTTCGCCGGCCGGGTGAGTGCGAGGAACGCCGCTCCCACGCCTGCCGCCGCGAAGCGGTACGCGCTCGGCCGCTCCACAACTCGCATGATGAGTACCGCCCAGCCGGCGAAACCGATCGCGAAGACAACGTCGCTGGAGAGCTGGTGAAAGAGACCGCCGTAGCCGGGATAGAAGAGGAGCGCCACGGCGACGAGGAGAGCTGCGCGCCGGCCGGCTACACGCAGGGCCACGAAGCTCCAGGCGATGATCGACGCCGCGAAGAGCAGAGCCAGCACGACCTCCGCGAAGAGACCCCCGCCTGCCTCGAGCAGACCCCCGGCGAAGAGGGGCGCTACGGGCGTGCGCGTCAGCATCGCCCACGGGAACACCGGGTGGTCCTGCCCGAGCTGGACGTAGTACCGCAGGTAGACGCCCAGGTCGCGACCGGGTCGAAGCGCCCAGCCGACGCTCTCGAACGCATAGACGACCAGGGCCAGGACGGCGAGGAGAGCGGCCCCGCGGCGGGTGCCCGCAAGCCGCTCGAGGCCCTGGAACACCGGGACGACTCGCGTGTGGAAGGCGGTCGTCCGCGCCGAAGACATCGCGGGGCGCGATCATACTGGTGAGCGTTCCGATGTCGTCGTCCGTCCAGATCTCCGTCGTGATCCCCTGCCTCAACGAAGAGGAGGCGGTCGGCGCCGTCGTGGACCAGGCATGGGAGGGCATCCGGAGCTCAGGCCGCGAAGGCGAGGTCATCGTGGTCGACAACGCCTCGAGCGATCGTTCCGCCGAGGTGGCCGCCGAGCACGGCGCCCGCGTGGTGACCGAGCCGCGGCGCGGGTACGGCAGCGCCTATCTCGCCGGCCTCGCTGATGCGCGCGGGGAGTACGTCGTGATGGGCGACGCGGACGAGACCTATCCGATCCAGGAGCTCGGACCCTTCGTCGACCGTCTCGAGCAGGGTGACGATCTCGTGCTCGGCTCGCGCTTCAAGGGCAAGATCCACGGCGACGCGATGCCCTGGTTGAACCGGCGGATCGGCAACCCGATCCTGACCGGGTTACTCAACCTCTTTTTCGGAGTCAAGGTGTCGGATGCGCACTGCGGCATGCGCGCCGTGCGCCAGGACGCGCTGCGCACACTCGACCTCCATGCGACCGGAATGGAGTTCGCCTCCGAGATGGTCTTCAAGGCGTATCGCCGCGGCCTGCGCGTGAGCGAGATCCCGATCGACTACTTCCCGCGCGTCGGCGAGTCCAAGCTGAATCGCTTCGGCGACGCATGGCGGCACGCACGGTTCATGCTCGTCTACAGCCCGAGCTGGCTCTACTTCCTTCCCGGCGCGATCCTGCTGGTGCTCGGACTCGTAGGAGCAGTCGTACTCGCGACGGGACCTGTCGACATCTTCGGACGGACCTGGGAGATCCACACGATGCTCGCCTGCATTGCGGCGACGCTGGTCGGCGCGCAGGTCGTCCAACTCGGGCTCTTCGCCCGGACGTATGCACTCGTCCACCTGAACGAGCACGACCCGCTCATCGACCGTCTGCACTCGCGGATGAAGCTGGAGTACGGGCTCGTCGCGGGGTTCGGCCTCATACTCGCCGGGCTCGTGATCGCCGGAATCATCTTCGGCGAATGGGCAGCGGGCGGCTTCGGCCGGCTCGGCCACGCGCACGCAACGGCGCTTGGCTTCACACTGTTCGGGCTCGGCGTCCAGATCGTGCTCGGCTCGTTCTTCCTCAGCCTCCTGACCATGCGCTGGGCCGGCACGCCGTACGAGGTAAACGGGCGTCCAGTCGCGTGAGCGTCCCGAGCCTTCGGCTCGCTCCCGTGGGGGAAACCATGTTTCCCCCACGAGCCCCCTTCTTTCCTGTTCGCCTCGAGCCACGCGCCGCTGAGATCGCCGCGCAGCTCGAGGAGAACAAGCGGGGGAACCTCCCGGTTCCCCCCGAAGCCCCTTCCCCTGTTCATAGGCCACAGATCGGCCTATGAGCGACGCCGCGTACGTCCCCCTCAACACACGGCCGTACGGAGGGCATGAGCGACTGCTCGCGCTCACCGGGTCGCCCAAGCGCGTGCTCGATGTCGGCTGCTCATCCGGCTACCTCGCCCGCCGGCTCGTCGAGCGTGGGGCGACGGTCGTCGGCATCGACACCGACGAGCAAGCCGCTGCGGAGGCTCGAACGGTCTGCGAGCAGGTGCTCGTCGGAGACGTCGAGTCGATGGAGCTTCCCTTTGCGGAACAGTCGTTCGACGTCGTGCTCTGCGGAGACGTGATCGAGCACCTGCGCGATCCCGAAGCCTTCCTGGAGCGGGTGCGCCCCCTGCTTCGACCGGGAGGAAAGCTCGTGCTGACGACCCCGAACGTGGCCAACTGGGCGATGCGCCTCGGGCTCCTCGCAGGCCGCTGGCAGTACACCGACCGCGGCATCCTCGACCGCACACACACCCATTTCTTCACGAGGAAGACACTCGAGCAGACACTCGAGCAGGCCGGCTACCGCATCGTCGCGTTCGAAGTGACCGCGCCGGTTCCGGGCATCGGCACGCCGATCGTCGAGCGCGTCGCACATGCGCTGGCGCGGCTGCGGCCGTCCCTGCTCGCATACCAGTTCGTCGTCGCTGCGACACCGCAGTGATCTCCGTTCTCATCCCGGTCAAGGACGGCGGCCCTGACCTGATTCGCTGCCTCGAGGCGATTGCGGCACAGAACGTCGAGGACGAAGTCGAGGTCGTCGTGGTCGACTCCGGCTCGAGTGACGGGAGCGCGAAGCGCGCCCGCGAGCTGGGCGCGACGGTGCACGAGATCCCGGCGAGCGAGTTCGTCCACGGCGCGACGCGAAACCTCGCGGCACGGCTCTCCGGTGGCGACGTGCTCGTGTTCACGACGCAGGATGCGGTGCCTGCGACCGACCACTGGCTCGCCCGGCTGGTGGCGGCACTCAACGGCGACGGTGTCGTCGGTGCGTACGGCCGTCAACTTCCGCACGAGAACGCGACTCCACCGGAACAGTTCTTCCTCGACTTCATGTACGGCGCCTCTCCTCGAACTCAGCGTCTCGGAGGCATCGAGGAGTTGAGTTTCGAGCAGACGCTCTTCTCCAACGTCAATTCGGCGATCCCGCGCAGCGTCTGGGAGGCGAACCCGTTTCGCGATGACGTGACGATGAGCGAAGACCAGGAATGGTCGCGCCGGATGCTCCTGGCCGGGCACACGATCGTCTACGAGCCCGAGGCGGCAGTCCGGCACTCCCACACCTACACGCTGCGCGGCGCGTTCCAGCGGTTCTACGACTCGGGCGCATCCGCAGGGCGCTCCTACGTCGCCGGCGAGGAGTCTCGAGCGGCACTACGGCGTGCATTCAGGCGCTACGCGGTCGGCGAGCTTCGTTGGCTCTGGCGCACCGGCCGCAGGCGCTGGATTCCCTATGCCGCCGTCTACGAGCTGGCCAAGCTGACGGGTCTCCAGCTGGGGTTGCGCAAGAAGGACGTCACGTCCGGCGTCTGAGCAGACGCTCGACCAGGCGCTGAGCGCGCGCGCCGACCTGCGCTTCCAGCGTTTGCACGCGCCGCTCGAGATCGTCCACCTGGCGACGAACTCGTACGTCGTCGGCCTGCGAGACGACTGCGGCTTCGACGGCGAACAGCGCATCGTCCACGACCGAGGGACGTGGGAACGTCAACACCTCCCGGCGAAATTCGACCTGCTCGGGAAGCGGAGAGGCGCCCGCGAGCGTGCGAAGCGCGTCGCGGAGCCGCGTGTCTTCGACGAGCAGGTTCTCAGCCAGGCCGCGCTGTAGCTCGACCTCGTCGACGACCAGCGGATCGGCTGCAGCGTCAAGCCGGTCCTCATCCGGGACGAAGCGCAGCCCTCGGCGGGCGCCGCCCGCGTACTTCGTCTCGACCTGAGCACGCGAGCGCAGCGGCAGGTGGAACACCTCCAGCGGATACCAGCCCTGCAACTTCACGAGCGGCGTTCCCTCGACGTCGTGGTTCCCGTCGCGCACCCGCACCTTCGGGTGCGCGCGATGCATCGCCTTGCGCGCAGGACGAAACGGGTTCGTGGGATCGTTGATCGCCGCCTGCATCGACAAGCGCACGGTCATCCGCTCGGCGAAGTGCGAGCCGTCGTCGGGGCGTGCGACGAAGGGCCGCCAGACTCCGTGCACGATTCCGTAACGCTCGGGCAGCCGCTCGAGGACCTCCTTCAGATTGCCCGCGCGCGGCCACCAGAACTCGTCGGCATCGGCGTTGATCACCCAGTCGGCGCCTCGGTCGGCCGCGAGCCGCGCCATGCGTGTGACCCACGCGCCCTGGCGGAAGTCCGTGCTCGGCTCGCGGATCAGGTGCAGCACGCCTTCCCGCTCATGGCGCTCCAGGATCTCGAGCGTGCCGTCGGTGGAGCCGTTGTCCGTTGCCACGACGAAGTCGACGCCCGCACCGAGGTGGTACGCGATGTTCGCCTCGATGACATCGGCCTCGTTCTTGGCGAGCAAGCGTGAGAGCGAGCTTCATGGCGACAAGCCTAGACTCCAACCCATGTCGGCCAACAGTCCATCTCTCGTTGGTCGCGCCAGATGGAGGCTCGCGAACATTCTGTGGCCCGACCGGCTCGGACCGAACAAGCTCGTGACACGCTGGCGGCAGCGCGCTTGCGAAGCAGAAGCGATCGCGCGCTGGCAAGTGGCGGGAGGTGAGGCGACCGGGCGACCACGTCCCGAAGCGCGCTCTCAGGGCGGAGAGGATGCACTACTTTGGGATCTCCTCGGTGATCGAGAGAGGGGGTTCTTCGTAGAGGCGGGCGCGTACGACGGCTTCACCTTTAGCGTCAGTTATCTGTTCGAGTGCGTCGGCTGGGACGGAGTGCTCGTCGAGCCCCTCCCAGATCGCGCAGCCGAATGTGCGGCGCGCCGGAAGTCGAGTCGCGTCGTTACCGCGGCGCTTTCCCGGCCCGGGAGTCCCGAAAGCGCCACGCTGACCCGAGTGCCCTGGTACGAAATGTACTCCGGCTTCGAGCCTGCAGACCCTCGATTCGGCTTTCCCGATGCTGACTCCGAAGAGCTGGTCGAGGAACGCACAGCCGTCCTCACGCTCGACCAGGTTCTCGAAGACCATCGCGGCCCGATCGATTTCCTGGTGCTCGATGTGGAGGGCCACGAGTTGCCGGTTCTCGAGGGCTTCGACCTAGCACGTTGGCAACCGACGGCGCTCCTCATCGAGGAGAACGAACCGGCGCGGATGCAAACTCTCCGTGACCATGTCGAACGTCGCGGCTATCGGTACGTGGCATCGCTGGAGCAGAATCACCTGTTCGTAAGACTTGACGAGATCGAACTCGCGGATCGTCTGAATCCGGGTTGGTCCGACATCGGCCCAGTTCTCGCATGAACACGATCGTCGAAAGGTTAGAAGCGCCGCTTCAAGCGCGGCGCGCGCACCCGGTCGTTTCCGTGGTCATCGGAAGTTTCAACCGACGGAGGTTGCTGAGGCAGACCATCGAAAGCGTCCGATCCGAGCTGGAAGGGGTCGAGTGCGAGATCTTGATCGTGGATGGAGGCTCAACAGATGGGACGACCAGGTGGCTCCTGAATCAGAGAGACGTCATCACCATCGTTCAGCACAACCGTGGCGCCTGGTCGGGCAGACCGGTACAGCAGAGATCCTGGGGATATTTCATGAACCTCGGCTTCATGGCTGCGCACGGAAAGTACGTGTGCATGCTGAGTGATGACTGCCTTGTCGTGCCGGACGCGATCAAGAACGGCCTCCGGCTGTTCGAGCAGAAGCTGGAGGACGGCCACAAGCTCGGAGCCGTTGCGTTCTATTTTCGCGACTGGCCCGGAGAAGAGTCGTATCGTGTCGGTCGCACCTGGGGCGACAGGATGTTCGTCAACCACGGGCTCTACCTCAAAGAAGCTTTGGCGGCTGTGGATTATGCAGACGAGGAGTCCTATCGCTTTTATCACGCTGATGGTGACCTCGTACTGCGAATGTGGGAGGCCGGCTACGCGTGCATCGATTCACCCGATTCGTACATCGAGCATTACCCGCACGCGACGAGGTCGGTTCGCGCGTCGAATATGTCCGAGCAGAAGCAGGATTGGGCCGCCTACGTCGCCAGATGGGGGGCTCTTGGAGAGCCCACGCATGCATGGGTCAAGCGTAAGTTCGCGGACCCTCATCAGACCGCTCGGAGGCAGTGGCTCCGAACCTGGAGGACGATGCGTTGGCTACGAGTCTGATCCACCGCATCCTCGGCCGGCCGGCGGCCGCTAGTGAGGAGCGTGGTTCGCGACTCCTTCGCGAGCGCGGGATCAATCTCGTGCTCGACGTCGGCGCGAATGAGGGCTGGTTTGGAGTTCGCTTGCGAGCAAGCGGCTACCGGGGGCGGATCGTGTCCTTCGAACCGCTCGAAGAGATGTTCGGCAAGCTCGAGAGCAGAACCGAGGTCGATGACCGGTGGGAAAGCTTTCACCTGGCTCTGGGGTCGGAAGCACGAACCGCGACACTCAACGTTGCCGGAAACTGGGCCAGCTCGTCTCTCTTGCCGATGAACCCCCGACACCGCATCGCAGAGCCTCGGTCCGGGTACGTCGGCAGCGAACAGTGCGAGGTCGTCACCCTCGACAGTCTCCGAGAGCGCCTAATCGACCCGTCGGAGCGTGCGTATTTGAAGCTCGACGTGCAGGGATCGGAACTCGAGGTTCTAAAAGGAGCGGAGGACGTCCTTGATCAAGTCGAGGTCATTCAGGCAGAGCTCTCGCTCCTCCCTTTGTACGACGGAGCTCCGCTGCTCGGCTCAGTGGTCGGCTATCTGGATGAGCGACGCTTCGGGCTCGTCGGACTTACTCCGGCCTTCGTCGACCAGTCGACCGGGACAATCCTCCAGGTCGACGGGATTTTCACCCGCGTCACCGGCTGACCGGCACACGGCGCGCGTACACGAGTACGTCCTGGTACGCAGGTCCGTCGGCAGCGCGTCGCGCAACGTTCTCCCTCGCCGAAATCTGGTACCAGAAGCCGTGTTCGCGGAGTCGCTCGAGAAAGGCCCCGAGGAAATCACGTTGCGCATCGAGTTGGTGGTGGTACTCGACCACCAGCTGCTCGATTCGCGAGATGGCGCCCGAGTCACCGAGCTCAGCAAGAACGCTGTCCTCCGCACCCTCGATGTCGAGCTTGAGCAGATCGACCTCACCGGTCAAGTAGATCCGACAGGCGCTCCTGCGTGACGGAAGTCGATGACCCAGGGATCCGCTCGGGCCGGGTGCTCATCCGGAACGTCGCGGGATCGTCGGGATCCTCGAAGAACTGCACTGTTGCCTGTCTCGCCCCCCAGCGCTGCTTGACGCACCTCGACGTTTCGCTAAGGCGTTCGCTTCGACGTTTCGCACGAGGAGCGCGTGTGCCCTCTGCGCCGGCTCGAACGCAAGCACCCGCGCGTTCGGATAGAGCGACTTGAAGAAGAGAACAGACATCCCGATGTTGCTGCCGCCGTCGACGATGAACGGATCGCGGCGTCGCGCTCGAAGTAGTACTGGAGTTGCACGAAGATCTCTCGGTGCAGGTACGCAAGCGACGAGATCGAGAAGCCGGCGACGTCCAACCCCGCGACCGTCACCGCACGACACCGTTCTCCCGTCTGGACGCGCCCCGACGGCGAGCCGGAGCTGCGTCTTCACGGCGTCGCCGCGCCCAGCCCTCCGGGCACCGGAGCGCCTCGCAAGTGCCCTGCGAGTCGCACGCGCAGTCTGGGCGAGCCGCCACGGAGTGCACGGCCTCACGCCCCCGATCGCGTCCGCGATTGCCTCGACGACACGCTCGGACGCCGTGCCGTCGACGTCACCGACGACGGCCTGGACGACCCGTCGCCGCTCCTCGGCGAGCTCGTCCGGCGCTTCGAGGCAGCGTTGGATGCCTGACACGACGTCCTCGAACCGATCCGCGCGGAGAAAAGCACCGGACTCGATCAGCTCTCGGTAATGCTCGCCGACGACGTTCTTCAGCGCCCACGACTCGCCCGGTGGGGCGCCTTCGTCGTAGAGAACACAGACGGCGGGCCGGTCGTTGACCAGAGCGTCCAGAAGGATCGTTCCCGCGTTCGCGACGACGCAATCGCCGTGCTGCAACAGCGTGGCCAGTGTTTCGAGATCGGTGTAGCTCGGCTCCTGAACGGCTACGTCCGGCGCGGCGAGCGCGGGCGCGAACCGCTCGCGCCACTCACGATCGCGGGGATGCGGGCGGAAGAGCAACTGAGGCGCGCCCGTGGTCGCCTCGCGCCACGCAACCAGACGTTCGACGAAGCGTCCCTCGTAGGGCGCATTGGTCGGCGTGTTCCCCATCACCAGCACTACCGGCCGAGCGGGATCGAGCCCGTAGGCACGGGTCACCGCCTCGTAGGCGCTCCGGGGGCGCTGCGCGTGGAAGACATCCGTCTGGGGCCAGCCCGCGACAACGACTCGCGCGGGATCGATGTCGTGGTAACGGGCGAGATCGTCACGCATGACCTCGTTCTGCACGACGTAGCGGTCGAGATGCGGCGAGATCACCCCCTTGCCGACCGTATGGTCCCAACTGGCGACGTAGCCGACGAGCGAAAGGCCGAGTCGCCTTGCGGCGACGATGTAGGGAACGGCCGCCTGCATCTGCAGGTTGCTGAAGACGATTGCCGGCCGCTCGCCACGCAGCCGCTCGAGCAACGAGTGCGAGACGTGCCGCCGCGGTGAGAAGTGCCAGCGGTGCATCGCGCGCTCGAAGCCGTCCCAACGTGGGAGCGGCCCGACCCGCGCGGAATCGAGCAGCCAGTTCCCGTGGCCGGGCTCCATGCGCTCCAGGTGAAAGCCGTGACGGTAGTTGAGCCTGATTGCCAGCGGGTAGTAGCCAAAACGCTCGTCGAGCCAGCGGTCACCGCGACCGAGGACGCGCTCGAGCGGTCGCGCCGAAGGTGAGGCGAGATCCCGTGAGAAAAGCGCGCCTCGACCGTCGAAACGTGCCGCCCACGCGTCGGTCTCGTCGCGGTCGAACAGGAAGACGGGCTGAAGGCGCGGGCCGAACTTCGCTGCGAGCCCTTCGGCGATGCCACAGTCGAGAAAGATCCGCGTCGAGAGGGGATCTGCGAGGACGAGCCAGACCGGCCGATCGCTCACGTCTCGACGGCGACAGCCAGCGCGCGCTCGATCCGCACGGCGAGCGAGACGCCGTCGAGCTCGTGTGCACGCAACGCTTCGGGCGGCGTGCCGCAGGCCGGCCAGCCCTCGACGCCGAACGCGGTCACGCGCGTGGGCGCGTCGAGCGCCCGGCGTAGGCCATCGGCGAGCCCGCCTACGGGAGCATGGTCTTCGAGGACGAACACCTCCTCGAGCGTGCCGATCTCCTCGGCGACCCACTCGGCGTCGAACCGGTTCAGCCACGGCATCGCGACCACACGCAACTGCACTCCGCGCGGTGCCAGCGTCTCCGCTGCCACGAGAGCCTCGTGCACCATCACCGGCCCGTACGCGAGCAAGGTCGGACCGTCACCCTCGCGAAGGGTCGTGCCCCGTCCGAAGACGGGCGCACCGTCGAGCTCGACACGGCGCGGCGACGGGCCGATCGCGAGTCGCACCGCGACGCTCTCGTCTGCATCCTCCACGGCCCAGCGCAACAGCGCTTTCGTCTCCTCTGCGTTCGTCGGCTGGACGATGGTGACGTTCGGCAGAGCACCGAGCAACGAGATGTCGCGCACGCTCTGGTGCGACTTGCCCGGGCCGGCGGGGATCAAGCCCGCGTAGTGAAGCGCATACACGACCTTCGTCCGTTCGCTGGCCTGGTTATAGATCTGCTCGTTGGCGCGCGAGGCGAGAAAGCTCGCGAAAGAGTTCACAACGGGCAGAAGCCCCTGACGTGCAAGGCCTGCGGCCATCGAGACCATGTCCTGCTCCGCGATCCCGACCTCGATGAATCGCGACGGCTGCTCGAGCTCGATACCGCGGACACGGCAGTCCGACGCGAGATCCGCATCGAGCACGACGAGCTCCGGATGCTGTCCGACCAGCCGCAGCAACTCTTCGCCGTAGGCCGCGGCAACGTACTCATCCGAGACCGCCGAGCGGCGCATTCCGGCGCCGGACTCCGGCTCGCCCTCGAGCGAAACGCGCTCGTCGAGCGGCGGCACCGGCTCGAGCTTCACCTCGGGCAGACGCAGACGGATGTGCTCCACGAGCTCGTCGTGAGCGCGCGTGAACGACTCGTCGTCAGGAGCGCCGGCGTGCCAGCGATACGTGCCGCCTCCTTCGCGTAGAGCGGTCGGATGTTCCATGAACGACACGCCGCGGCCCTTGATCGTGTTCGCGACGAGGACCTTCGGCACATCTTCCGGCGCGGCACGCATCGCCGCGAAGGCAGCGGCGAGCGAATCGTGGTCATGGCCATCTGCGACCTCGACGTGACAGCCGAACGCGCGGAGCTTCGCCTCGAGATCCCCGAGCGCGAGGATCTCCTCGGTCGGCCGGTCCGACTGCAGCTCGTTGCGGTCGACGATCGCCCAGAGATTCCCGACACCCTGGTGCGCCGCAGACGCGAACGCCTCCCAGTTCTGGCCCTCCTGGAGCTCGCCGTCGCCGGTCATCACGACGACGACGCCGCCTCGGCCCAGATGCCGCTTGGCCCAGGCCATCCCGCGCCCCTTCGAAAGACCCATGCCGAGCGAGCCGGAGTTCGCTTCGATGCCCGGCACGCCAACGTCCGGATGCCCGTCGAGGCCGCCGAGCCGCCTGAGCCGGAGCAATCGCTCCGCCGGGATCACGCCGAGTGCGTTCAGGGCTGCATAGAGGCCGGGGACGTCGTGGCCCTTCGACGAAAAGAAGATGTCCCGGTCCGGATGCTCCCACCCCAGCTCGGCGACGTTGAGCTCCTGCCAGAGCAGGTGGACGACGATGTCGAGCGCACTGAAGCTCGAGCCGAGGTGTCCGGAGCCCGCGCGCTTCACCGCGACGAGTGCGTTGGCGCGGCACATGTCGGCGAGCAGACCCAGATCGTCGCCGGCGCGCTCGAACTCCTCTGGCGGTATCAGCCTGAGCTCGGTCACGATCCCGGGACCGTAGCCGAGTCAACGCGCTTTCCGAAGATCGCCGCGACCGCCACCAGAGCGAACATCGGGGTGAGCGGGATCGAGAACTCGGCCTGCGGCTCCTGCGAGAGGGCGTGCACGAGCAGCACGGCGAGGCCCGCAAGATCGAGCACCACGAGCGCGGGCCAGCCTCGCGGTCGTCGCAGCGCGATGCCGATGGACGCGAGCACGAGCCAGACGACCGGCGCGCCCGGGAGGTCCCAGCTCGAGCGTGCCGAGCTTCGCGCCGAGCCAGTGAGCGCCGTTGCGCAGCGGCAGTTGCGAGTTCCAGTCGCGCACGCGGTCGGTCAGCTCGACGTAGCGGTGTTGCTGAGCGGCCGCCGGAAAGATCTGCTCCGGATGCCGGAAGATGCAGCGGTCGATCGCGTCGGTCGGGCACCAGACGAAGCCGTAGCGCGCCGCCTGCGCCATGGGCGACACCGCCTCGGGGCTCGGGCTCGGCTTTCCGTCGACCCGCACCACGCGCGGGCCCGGGGATGGAGGCGGCTCCTGGCGGACCGGCTCGAGCGAATAGCGGAACCAGAGAAAATCCTTGAACGTCCGCGTCACCGAGTGGATGTAGGCGCCGGGACTGTGGCGGATCGTCTCCCACGAAGTATCGAAGAGGACGTCGTAGTTGCTCGAGCGCCCGAAGTCGCGGTCGGAGAGCGCGATCAATCGGATCGCCTCGAGATTCGAAGGGCTGTGCAGGTACGTGCGTAGATCGACATGCAGGCGGCGGTACTCCGGCAGCGTCAGCACGTCGTGCTCGATCGCCGTAGCGAGGCGTCGCGACGCGGGGCCGTTGGACGGCTCGATCGTCTTCAGGCTCAGCACCTTGAAGAACGGCACCCAGGCCTTGCCGCCGCGCGCCACGGTGAAGTCGTCGTAGCGGATCGCGTTGAGGCCGGCCCAGAGAAGGAGCGGCACGATCGCAGCGGCCGCCGCGATTCCCAACCGCGTCAAGCGCGTTCTCCGCGGCCCGCCGGCAATCAGCGCGGCGGCCCCTGCCGCAAGCACGAGCACCTGGCTGGCGGGACGTGTGAGGGTCAACGCTGCAGTCAGCAGGCCAAGCCCGGCCAGCACGCGCGTCGTCGGACGGAGCATTGCCCGGACGACCAGGCCGGTCCACGGAGCGAGCAACGCTCCGAAGAGGAAATCGCTCGATACCTGGTGGAACATCGCTGCGTACGGCAGCAGGGCGAGCGCGACGACGGCGGTGACGAGAGCGGCGGTACGACCGAACGGCCGAGCCGCCCAGGCCCAGCCTGCGATTGCAGCGACGTAGATCAGCGACATGACGACCTCGAGCAGCTGTGCGCCGCCGATGCTCATCGGAATCCCGGTGACGAGCGGCGTCAGCGGCGTGCGAAACAGCTGCACCGCCCAGAACACGGGGTGACGGTCGCCGAGCTGCAGGTAGTAGAGCCAGTAGTCCCAGGAGTCGCGGCCGCGCTGCAACGGCCACGCAAGCGCTTCGATCCAGTAGACGGCCAGCGCGACCGCGCAGACGAGCGCAACTCCGGTCCAGCCGTCGAGACGCCGCATCACGCGGCTCCCTCCGGACAAGCGGCCGCGACGGCGTCCGCATTCGAGTGTGCGTCGAGGAAGCGCAGCGTGCCACCGACCTTCCACAGCTGAAGGTTGGCGAGGGTGCCGTGCGCGATCACCCGGCCGGTGACCGCGACACCTTGAGGAAGCACCGCATAGTCGGTCGCGATCGGCTTGCCGTCGAGCCTGCGAACGATGCCGTCGGCACCGATGCGAACGCTGCGTCCGTCGGTCGTGATGTCTGCAGGCACGCCGACTCGCAGCACCGGCGTGATGCGCGCATTGAAGAACTCCGTCCAACGGAAGGCGCCGATGTTCACGGGCTGGCAGCGGCCGGATTCGACGAAGACGTCCGTGACCTCGGCGTTGCCGGGGACAGCGTGGTCAACCCACGACCACGTCGTGGGCCGGTTGTCCGCGAAGACACGGATGTCTGCATCGTGAATCCGCGACTGCCAGACGAACACGGCGTTGAGGACAAACACGACGGCGACCGGGACGAGCAGCGCGAGCGGCCAGCTCCGGGCCACGAGGATCGCACCGAGGGCCGCCAGCACGGCGAGCACGAGCAGGAGGCGCAGAACGTTCGGCCGGGACGCGTCGACTTCGCGGAGACGCGCCCAGACAGCTGTCGCGACAGCGTCGAACTGCAGGTTCGTGTCGCGCAGGAGCAAGCGCTGAGGCAAGGTCGCGAGCAGCGCGGCACAGAGGGCCGTCCCAACGGCGAGCGACCGCCACGAGAGAGGCGCGCCTCGAACGAGCCAGAGCGCGAACAACACGAGCCACAGGGGAACGACGTAGAAGAGGTAGCGATCGTGCAGGCGCTCGCCGCCGAACGTTGCGCTCGAGAACGCGGCCACGATCAGGACCGTGATCACGTTGACGCTGACGAAGAGGCCCAGGAAGGACGCGTCACGAACCGAGCCTTGGCGGCCGCGACTCCAGAGGTCCGTCAACGCCGCCGGCGCGGCGACGAGTGGGATCACCGCGACATACAGGCCGAGGTTGCCAAGCGTGTACCAACTCCAGCGCGCGACCGCGACGACGTCGTACGTCGTGAAGACGTCGCGGTAGTCGCGTAGCGATGCGTGTCCGGACGCGAGGGCGGCGGCTCCGACTACGACGACGAAGCCCACTGCGGCGAGGGTCGGCCACAGCCTGCGTAACCCGGCAAGGATTGCGGGACGCGATTCGCGTGGAAGTAACCACCAGCGCAGCGCGAGCCCGGCGGGCAGTGCCACCCCGAGTGCGACGAGCTGGGGCCGAGCCAGCGCCGCCAGCGCAACGGAGCCGAGGGCAACCAGCTGGTGTCGAGCGGTGGGGCGCTCCACGACCTGGAGCAGCGCGAGCAGCGCGAGCGTCCCAGTGACGTAGGCGGCGGCCTCGGTGAGGATCATGCCGCTGTAGACCGCGGAAGGCGCCGCGACTGCGAGGGCAGCAACGACAACGCTCCACCAGGGCCGCAGCAGGCGGCGCGCGAGGAAGAACGCCGGAATCGCCGCCAGCGAGAAGAGGAAGGCGTTGAACCACTGCAGCGCGCGATATGCGTCGAGCTGGTTCGGGGAAACCGCGACCACGGGCGCGGCGGCGACCGGAAAGAGCAATCCGCGTCCGTACGTCTGGTCCCGCTCCATCGGCCGGTGCCCATCCGCGACGGAACGCGTCGCATCCATGTAGATGAGCTCATCCGCGAACACGGACGGGCCTTTGAGGAGCCCGCCGAGCGATCCGTATGTGACCGTGCCCGCGACGACGATCGCCGCGAGCGCGAGGGCCCGCGTCACGCCGGCTGACGCTGCGGCGCGACGAGGTCGACCAGCTCGGCTCCGTCCTGCAGCTCGTCCGTCTTGCGACAGAGCATGACGACCTCGCTCGAGCCCGGCCGGTAGTCGGTGAAGAGCGTCACGCTCGCGCCAGCCCGTCCAGGCGAGCTCGATGCGCAGTGCGTCAAGCGTCGGCACGGCCTTCGCCTTGCCGGTGCCCTGCTGCCAGCGGATCCGGACCGCCGCATCCGGCCGCGGATCGATCGTCGTCTCGAGCAGCATCTCGCCGCCGAGCCTCGTGACACGGTTGAGCATCCCGAGCAACGGCAGATGGAAGGCACTGTGGTAGAGGACGCCGAGAAAGAAGACGACGTCGAACGGCTCGAGCTCACGTAGCTCGGACGCCGAGCGGAGATCGCCGTAGACCCAGCGGTGCGGTGCACGCAAGGTGTCCTCCCACCGCTCGTGGAGATGCCTGTCGGCCGCGAAATCCGAGAAGACCAGTTCACTCGGCCGCAGCTTCTCGTCGATCCACAACGCATGCGTGCCGTGCTTCGGCCCGACCTCGAGGACGCGCTTGCCGGACCAGTCGCGGCCCTCGAGTACGTCTTCCAGCCCTTCGACGGTCAGCGTGAGATCGAAGTCGGCCTCGTCGACGGTCGACGGGCGCTTGTCCCGCACCGTTCGCGCGTCCTCACGGTAGGTCGTGTGCAGATCGAGCTGCTCGCGATAGTCGTAGAACGGCACGTAGCTCGCCAGCTTCAGTCTCGCGGAGCTCCAGTCGACGGCGCGGCGCCCCGCTCTCCACACGACGGCGCGCGCAGGCGCGGGCAGCCTCATTCGGGCCACGGGTGCTCGCGCAGAACGCTCTCGTTCACGTCGGCGCCCCACCCCGGCCCCGTCGGAATCGTCAACTTGCCGCCTGCGATCTCCGGCACTGCCGTCGTCAGCTCTTCGCGCCACGGCACGTCGTCGACGTCGACCTCGAGGATGCGCACGTTCGGAATCGCGGCGCACCACTGCGCGGAGATAAAGGTCGCAAGATGGCTGTAGTAGTTGTGGGGCGCGCAGTTCACTTCGAAGGTCTCCGCGAGGTCGGCGATCTTCTTCGCCTGGTGGAACCCGTTCCAGATCACGTCCACCGATGCCACGTCCATCGCACCGGCCTCGAAGAACGGACGGAAGCCGCGATTCGTGTACAGGTTCTCGCCGGAGCAGATCGGGATCGCCGAGCCGTTGCGAACGGCGGCGAGCGACACCGGGTCGAAAGCGTCCACCTCGAGCCACATCAGGTCGTGATCCTCGAGCGTGCGCGCGATGCGCAGCACGCCTTCGGCGGTGAGGTTGAAGTTGAGGTCGACGATCGGCTCGGCTTTGCCCTGCGTCCCTTCGGCGAACGCGTCGAGCAGCAGCACCAGCGCCTCCTCCAACTCGGGCGATGGGTTGCGGTCGAGCCCGTCGCCGTGGAACCCGGGCATCAGCACCCGCGGCTCGTCGCCGGGAACGACGATGTTCGTCTTGAAGGCAGGGAAGCCCCGCTCGACGACCTCGGCGCCCAGTTTCGCGACGTCCTCGTACGACGCGAGCTTCTCGGTGTTGGTCACCGCCCAGGCGCGGGCACGCGTCGTCCCGCAGTGCGACCAGTAGACGTCGACGTCGTCGCGCATCGGTCCACCGAAGAGCTCGTAGACCGGAACGCCGAGTGCCTTGCCCTTGAGGTCGAGCAGCGCGTTCTCGATTCCGCCGATCGCCTTCTGGATCACCGAGCCCGGGCTTTGCCGCGTTGCGCGGAAGAGATCCCAGACGATCCGCTCAACCGCCCGCGGGTCGCGGCCGACCACGAGCGGCGCGAGGTCTTCGATGATGCCGGCGAGGCCGCGCGGAGAGCCGTGGGAATCGGTGATCTCGGACCAGCCGACCGCACCGTCGTCCGTTGTCGCCTTCAGGAAGATCCACGGTCGCCAGCCGGCGTCGCAGAAGAGCGTCTCGAGCTGCGCGACCTTCATCCCGCGGCAGGATACGGACGGGCCGGTCGCTCGACTCCGGGCAAGGTGGCCTCCCCCGAGTCCACCAGCGCACGGGCGCGGGCCCAGTCCTCCTCGTCGTCGACGTTGAAGCCTTCGTGGCCGCTGGTGAAGAACGGGGCCACCACTCGTCCCTCGCGGGTTCCGGTCTGCGAGACGACGCGCGTCCAGGCGATCTCCAGCGCGCTGTTCTGCACGTAGATCTCGGGCAGCGCCTGGTACTGGCCGGCGTGCCACGCGACGTCCAGATGCGCCTGGTCGAGCAACGGCCTCATGACCTTTCCGTCGACGACCCACATCTTTCCCGGGTGTTGCTTCACGAGCTCGACTGCGCGGATCGAGTCGGCTTCCGGCGTTGCCAGCAGTTGCTCCAGGCCTCGTTGGAGAACCTCCGGGACCTCGGAAGGGATTGGTTGCGCGGACGATTGCGAAGAGGTCGTAGTGCTCCCCCAGCTGTTCGAGCGTGTATGTGAGCCACTCGATGTCGGGAGACGTGGACGTTGCGAGCTCGGAGGGGCGCAGGAACGGGATGTCGGCGCCGTAGCGCTGCGCGACCTCCGCGATCTTGGTGCTGTCGGTGGAGCAGACGACGCGGTCGAAGATGCCTGCCTGCCGCGCGGTCGCGATCGCGTAGGCGAGGAGAGGATGGCCCGCGAGCGGGCGGATGTTCTTGTCCTTGACCCGCTCCGAGCCGGAGCGCGCGGGGATCAGTGCGATTGCGCTCGGCACGCGTCCTCCGCCTCGCTAAACAGGCGCTCCAGTGTCGGCATCGGGACGCCCAGACGACGGCCTGCTCGCACGGCCGCACCGGTGATTGCATCGAGCTCGGAAGGTCGGCCCGCGGCGACGTCGCGAGCGGTCGACGAGGTCAGCTCCGGTGGCATCGCGTCGATGATCTCCCACTGGGCGGCCGCCGTCAGCGAGACTCCTTCCCGGGCAGCGACCGCGCAGGTCTCGTCGACAGCCGCCTGCAGCCGCGGACGCCAGTCCGGGTCGTTCCTCAACTCGCCGATCGGGCGCTGCGCGAGCGAGGTCGCGGCTGCGACTGGAGCCTGCCGAGCGAGCTTCTGCCAGAGAACCTCGAGCTCGCTGCCGTTGATCCGCACTTCCGCTCCCGCTCGGCGGAGCAGCTGGGCAGTGTCCCCGTCGACGTCCCGCGCGAGCGTCAAAACCACTGCGGGCGTGGTCTGCACGATGGTGCCGGGTTCCTCCAGGTAGGCCTCGATGAGGCTGACGCTGCCGGCCACGACGTCGCTCTCGACCAGGCGGCTCCGAGTCGTCTGCATGTGCTCGATGCCATTCAGCAACGGGATCACTGTCCGGGGCGGAGCCTGAATGCGGCCGAGCGCATCGTCGAGCGTAGTTGCCTTGACGGTCACGAGCAGGAGGTCGACACGACTCGCGCAAGCTCGGTCGTCACCTCCGGCCGCACGGTCTCGGCCTCCTGGCTGCCGTGTCTGAGGGTCAGGCCCGACGGACGCGATCACATTCGCAGTGTCCGGCCTGGCGACGCAGACCACCGGAACGCCGGCACGCACCAGCCCGACTGCAAGGACGCCGCCAACTGCTCCGGGGCCGAGGACGGCAACCTTCACGTCACGGCTTCCCAAACCCAAGGCGTGGTGTCAGACACCGTGCCGTGATGGGACGCCCCGCGGTGACGAAGCGCCCGACTCGTCCAGAACAAGCCGTCGCACCCACCGTCTCGGCGGGCCACGTCCTGGTGTCAGACACTGTCACGAGATCGTGACGCGGTTTCCACAGCGGGCCGATCACGTCTTCGTCGGATCGGCGATCAGGTTGACGTACTTCCACTCCGTGTACACGTCGAGCGCCTCGATGCCGGCCTCGCGCCAGCCCGTGCCCGGACTGCTTGACGCCGCCGAAGCCCATGTGCGGCTCGCTGCCGTGCGTGCCGCCGTTCACCACGACCACCCCCGCCTCCACCTCGTCGGCGAAGCGCATCGCCCTGTGCAGGCTCGCGGTGTGGATCGCCGACGTCAGCCCGTAGGGCGAGTCGTTGACGAGGGCAATCGCCTCGCCCAGGTCGCGCACGCGGTAGAGGATCGCAACCGGCCCGAAGAGCTCCGTGCCTCGAGAGCTCCGCGTCGGCCCGCACGTCTTCGACCACCGTCGGCGCGAGCCACCAGCCGGGACGATCGAGTCGCTCACCGCCGACCACGACGTCGGCGCCGCGAAGAGCCGCGAGGATGCGCTCCAGGCTCGCCTCGCTGATCACGGGCCCTGTCTCGTAGCTGCGAGCGCCCTCGACGAAGCGCTCGCGGAACTCGTCGTAGACGGACTCGAACACGACGACACGGCTGGCCGCGGCGCACCGCTGCCCCGCGTTCGAGAACGCCGATGCCAGTGACCATTCGACGGCACGGTCCAGGTCGGCGTCGTCGCAGACGACGAGCGCATTCTTGCCGCCCAGCTCGAGCACGACCTTCGCCAGCCTGCGCCCGCCACGTTCCGCGATCCAGCGTCCGGTCTCCGCCGAGCCGGTGAAGCTGACCAGGTCAACCTCGGCAGACTCGACGAGCGGCGGGCCCGCCTCCGGGCCGAGACCCTGGACGACGTTGAGCACGCCGGGTGGAAGCAGGTCGTTGCACAGCTCGCCGAAGAACGCTGCCGACGCGGGAGTGTGCTCCGACGGCTTCAGCACTGCCGCATTGCCGCAGAACACCGCGGGGAACACCTTCCAGGCGTAGTTCGGCAGCGGCGTGTTGAACGAGACGATCAGGCCTGCGACGCCGACGGGACGCCGTGTCGCCATGACCGTGCGATTCGGCATCGCCGACGTGGTCGTCCGCCCGTAGAGGCGACGCCCCTCGCCGGCGACGAAGAATCCCATCTCGACTGCGGCATCCGTCTCGCCGAGCGCAAGCTCCATCGCCTTCCCCGTCTCCTCCGCGACGATCTCAGCAGCTTCCTCTCGCCGATCGCGCAGCGCGAGCGCCAGCTCCCGCACCAGTTCGCCTCGCTCGACGGGGGTACGCGCCGCCCATGAGTGTTGAGCAGCGCGCGCGGATGTCACCGCGGCGCGGACGTCGGCCTCGGCGGAACGCGCAACGGTGCAGAGCAACGATCCGTCGGCCGGCCGGTACTTCTCGAAACGGGAACCACCGGCTGCTTCGACAGCCTGGCCGCCGACGATGTTCTGGATCTCGGAAAGCACGGCCACGAACGTACACTCACCTGACGGATGATCGTCGTCCAGCTCTCAGGCGGCCTCGGCAACCAGATGTTCCAGTACGCCACGGGCCGCGCACTCGCGGCCCGGCACGGCGCACAGCTCGTGCTCGACTCGAGCTGGATCGACGGCGCGGGCGGGGCCGTCTCCACGGAGGTCCGGCGCTACGAGCTCGGTTGCTTCGAGCTCGAGTCACGACTTGCCCCCGTCGAGCAGGTCGGGCGCCTTCGCCGGTCAGTGCTCCCGAGCCGGCGGCCGGCCCTCCGCGAGCTGGAGGAGCCGCCGTTCGGACAGCCGTGCCCGGAGCTGCTGCAGGCAACCGACAACACATATCTGCGCGGCTACTGGCAGAACGTCACGTACTTCGAGGACGCGGAAGAACACCTCCGCCGCGACTTCACCTTTCGACCCGAGATCGCGGCGCAGCAGGCGGACCTGGCGCGACAGATCGGCGAGTCGCCGGTGCCAACGGTTTCGCTGCACGTTCGCCGCAGCGACTACGTCACGGACCCCGGTGTCCGCGACCGGATGGGGACGCTCGAGCCGGAGTACTACAGCCATGCGCTCGACGCGCTCGGCTCCGGGATCGGCAGCGTGCGCCTCTTCGTCTTCACCGACGATCCCGAGTGGTGCAGGTCGAATCTCAGGTTGAGCGAGCAGGACGTCGTGCTCGGCGCAACCCGCGCCGAAGCCGACAAGTGGGCGTCGATCATGCACCTGATGACTCTCTGCGACCATCACGTGCTGGCGAACAGCAGCTTCAGCTGGTGGGGCGCATGGCTGAGCCCGAGCCCCGCGAAGATCGTCGTCGCGCCGCGGCCGTGGGTACAGGACTCACGTTGGGACGAGCGCGGCCGTATTCCCGCCGAGTGGGTCCGGATCGACCGCCGCGACTACCAGGCCGACCAGCCGCCGTCGACGACGACGTTCGCGCCGGTCACGTAAGAGGACGCGTCCGAGGCGAGGAAGACGACTGGCCCGACGACCTCGCGGGCCTCGGCCATCCGGCCGAGCGGCATGCGCGCCGTATACGCCTTCAGGAACTCCTCCGGCTGCTCGTTGAACACTCCCGCCAGCGTGAGCGTGTTCACGCGCACGCCGCTCTTGGCCCAGTACGTCGCGAGATAGCGCGTGAGGTTGTAGAGCGCCGACTTCGAAACCGAGTATGCGACCGGCTTGAAGAACGTCTCGCCGCTCGCGCGCCGGAAGTCGTAGAGCTCCTGGACCGGCGAGAGCATTCCGTAGATCGAGGACACGTTCACGATCGAGCCACGGCCGGCTTCCGCCATGCGCGCGCCGATCACCTGGCAGGCGAAGAGCGTCCCCTTCACGTTCACCTGCATCACCTCGTCGAACGCCTCCGACGGAAAGTCCTCGAACGGTCCGACCTCCTCGGCGGGTGCGTCGGGGGGCGAATCGAGCGCTGCGGCATTCACGAGGACGTGCGGGACGTCGGGAAGCTCCGAGGTGGCGTGCTCGATCGCCCCGCGATCGGTGACGTCGACGACGAAGCTGCTGACACCGTCGCCTTCGGCAGCTTTCACGACGTCGAAGATCGCGACTTCGGCTCCGGACGCCGCCAGCCCGCGCGCGATCTCGCCGCCGAGCTGACCCGCGCCGCCGGTGACGACGGCGACTCGGCCCTCGAGCGAGAACAGATCCGTGGTCAACGCTGCGCCTCCCACACTGCGTCGCAGAACTCTCTCACGCAGCCGGTGCCGCCGGCACGCGAGAGCACCCAGCGCGCAAGCGGCTTGACCTCGGGCCAGGCATCGGCGGGTACGACCGGCACTCCGACTGCACGCAGGCACTCGGCGTCGTTGATGTCGTTGCCGACGTACGCCGTGTCCTCGAGCGCGACGCCGAGCTCGCCCGTGCGCTCGCGGAGGACGGCAAGCTTGTCCTCGACTCCCTGGACGCAGTCGACCTGAAGCTTCCCCGCCCGCGCAGCCACGATCGGGTTCTGCTCCATCGAAAGGATCAGCGGACGGACGCCGACCTCCTCGAGACGGCGCAGCCCGAGGCCGTCGCTCCGCGAGAACGCGAGCAGCTCGGCGCCGTGCTCGTCGACCCAGACACGGTTGTCCGTGAACACGCCGTCGAAGTCGAACACCGCGAGTCGCACCCGCTCGAGCAGCGGCCCGAGCTCGGTCACGGGCGCGGAGCTGCGTGCGCCGCGACCGGTTCCTCGACCGGCTCGAGGTCGGCAAGCTCGACGCTCTCGTCCGGCGCCAAGCCGCGGGTCAAGCGCCGGCCGACGATGTTTTCGAGCTCGTACGGCGGCAGGCCACCGTCGGCGGGCGACTTGATCGCGACGTCCTCGGCCGCCAACACGTGTCCTTCCTCGAGCTTGCGCGAAGCGACGAGCTTCTTGCCCATCTTTCGAATCGGCGCTTCCTCGATCTCGAGCGGACGCTTGATGCCGTCGCCGAGCGCGCCCGGAACGCGCTGCAGGTCGCGGACGAGCTTTCGCATTCCCTCCGGCATCAGCGAGAACGCATGGTCGGTGCCCTTCGCAGCGTGGTTCAGCGTGAAGTGCTTCTCGATCACTCGCGCGCCGAGCATGTAGGCGACGAGCGCCATCGCGATGCCGTTCTGGTGATCGGAGAGCCCGATCACGAGGCCCGGGAACCGCTCACGGAGCGTCGTGATCACGTTCAGGTTCAGGTCATCCGTGTCGGCGGGATAGGCAGCTGTGCACTGCAGGACGCAGAGTTGATCGTTGAGCGGCAGGATGGCCTCGACCGCGCGATCGACGTCCGCCAGCTCAGCGCCGCCGGTCGAGAGAATCATCGGCTTCCCGAAGGCGGCAACGTGTCGCAGGAGCGGCGTGTTGCGGATGTCGCCCGAGGCGAACTTGAACGCCGGCACGTCGAGCTCCGCGAGCAGGTCGGCGCTCTCGAAGTCGAACGCGGTCGCGAAGAACGTGATGTCGACTTCACGCGCATGAGCCTGCAGCTCTGCAAGATCGCTCTGCCGACAGCTCGAGCGCCTCGCGGTGCTCGCCGTACGTGCGCCCGAAGCTGGACTCGTTGTCGTACGGCTGATCGAAGAACTCGCGCGTGTACAGCGCGCGATTCGCGCGCTTCTGCAGCTTGACGGCATCGGCGCCGCATTCCTTGGCGGCGTCGACCAGCTGTTTCGCCTGCTCGAGGCTGCCCTGGTGGTTGTTCCCGATCTCCGCGATGACGTAGCACGCGCTGCCGTCATGGATCTCGACACCGTCGATCGTCAGCCGGCGCTCGTCGCTCATCGTTCCATGCTAGTTGCGGGAGTACGCAGGCGTTCGAGATCGGCATCGACGAGCAGGTGCACGAGCTGCTCGAACCCGAGCTCCGGCCTCCAGTCGAGCCGGTCGCGCGCATTCGATGCGTCGCCGACCAGCCGGTGGAGCTCCGCCGCACCGCGCTGCAACGCAGGATCCACGCGAACGTGCTCCTGCCAGTCGAGGCCGACGTGCGCGAAGGCGCACTGCGCGAATTCCCGCACGGAGTGGCTCTCTCCGGATGCAACCACGTAGTCCCCCGGCTCGTCCTGCTGGAGCATCAGCCACATCGCGCGCACGAAGTCGCCCGCGTAGCCCCAGTCGCGCTTCGCGTCGAGATCGCCGAGCACGAGCTCGTCCTGCAGGCCGAGCGAGATCGCGGCCGCGCCGTGCGCGACCTTACGCGGCAGGAACTCCAGCGGACGGCGCGGCGACTCGTGGTTGTAGAGGATCCCGGAACAGGCGAAGAGACCGTACTGACGGCGATACGAGCTGACGATGAAGTGCGCGTACGCCTTCGCGACGCCGTAGGGCGTCACGGGCTTCAGTGGCGTCTCTTCCGTCTGCGGGCTCTCGTGCGGCTCGCCGAAGATCTCGCTGGACGAGGCCTGGTAGAAGCGAATGGCCGGATCGACGGCACGAATCGCCTCGAGCAGCGACGTCGCGCCGACCGCCGCGAACTCCGCGGTCGCAACCGGCCGTTCCCAGGATGCCGGCACGAAGGAGGGCGACGCCAGGTTGTACACCTCCGCCGGGGCGCGCCGACTCGAGCGCCGTCGCAAGAGAACGCTGGTCGAGCAGGTCTGCCTCGAGCAGGTCGATCCGGTCGCGGATCGGCTCGAGGTTCGGGTACTCGGAAGAACCGGGACGCACCATTCCGGCCACCGCGTAACCGCGCTCGAGCAGGAGCTCGGCGAGGTATGAGCCATCCTGCCCGCCGATTCCGGTGATGAGCGCGCGTTTCACGGCTCCATTGTCCCTATCGCTTCGGCGTATGCGGCGAGGGTCGCATCCGTGACGCGCTCCCAGGAAAAGTGCGTGCGGGCACGCTCGCGTCCCGCCGAGCCCAGCTTGCGGCGCAAGTCCGGATCGGCAAGCAGCCGTTCCAGTGCGGACCGGAGCGCCGCAGGATCGCGCGGCGGCACGACGATCCCGGTCTCGCCGTCGACGACGAGATCGAGCAGGCCACCCACACGCGTTGCCACGACGGGACGGCCGTGCGCCATCGCCTCGAGACAGGCGACGCCGAAGCCCTCACGGCGCGACGGACATGCGACCACCGCAGCGCGCGCGTAGAGCTGTTGGAGCTCGTCGTGCGGCACGAACCCACGCGCGAACGGGATGCGGTCGCGGAGAGGCCCGTCACCGGCGACGACCAGGTTCAACCCTGCCGCCGCGTCGAGCAGCTCGAGCACGCCCTTCTCCGCCGAGAGACGACCCGCATAGAGCACCTCGGCAGGCTCGGCCTCGGTGCCAACGCGCTCTGGCAGCTCCACGCCGCTCGGAATCACGCGCACCTCACGCGCGCCGAGAGCGCGTGCGCGTTCGGCGAGGTCGTTCGACGCGGCGATCACCAGCCTCGCCCGCTGCAGAACACGGCGTGCAAGCCAGGGCGCCCGTCGCGCAAGCTCCACATCCGTCCCCCACACCTGCACGACATAGGGCTTGCCGCTCCTCTCGGCGACCCAGCCGGCAGGAAGCCAGTGGGCGTGCAGGAGATCGGCGTCGACACGGCGCGCAGCGCGGACGAAGCTCGCAAGCAGTGCCGGGACGAGCAGCGCGAGCCAGGGTCGCCGCCGCAGGTTCCCGACCATGCCGTGGCCGTACGCGATCCCGTAGTGGCGGTACTGCTGGGGCCCGACGACCTCGACGTCGACGCCGCGCGCACGAACGTGGTCGACCGCGTCGGCGACGAACCGACCCGCGGCGTCACCCGCCGAGCGCGGATACGACGTCGTCAGCACACCGACCCGCACTACGGTGCCGCGTATTCGAGGGTCACGTTGAGGCCCTCGCTCCGCGCCTCAGCCGCGAGCTCTCGGCCGACCGCGAGGGTGGGAATCCCGTGGAGGACGACCTTCATCCGGCCGCACCCGTCGCCCTCCACCTCCGAACCCTTGAAACCCCGCCCGAGGACGAGCTCGAGCCTTGCCGCTGCGTCGGCACGTCTGTCGTACCGTCCGAAAACCGCCTCGATCTCGCCGTCTTTCGTCGCGAGGTCGACACAGTCACTGCGCTTCGGAAAGTGGGGAGTGCCGCCGCTGACAGCCGCCACGGGGTAGCCGATCCCAGCTAGTAGGACCAAGGCCCAGGGGACGAACCGCCGTCTCACTGAGGCGTCCTACGCCACGCCCTCGCAAGCAAAAGAGGTACGAGTGCAGGTGTGAGGAGCACGACCTCGCCCGTGAGGCGCACGATTGGATTCAAAGCCGGCTCCCTCGAGATGCCGAGACTCGGAAAGGCCCAGGTCGAGTACGTGAACGCAACGACTGCGAACAGAAAGACGAGTGTCGTGTAGAGGGGCAGCGTCCGAGCTCCTGCGGCGAAAGCCGCAACGATCGCGACGATCGCGAGCGGGGTGACGACGATCCAGAGGTGATAGTCGAAGAGCGTCGAGATCGCGAGCCTCAACGAAGGCCACGCTCGATCCAGATTCGAGAACAACCCCGTGCCTCCAGCCTCGGGACCGCCGCCGCCGAGGTCGCGCACAGCCAGCAGAACGCGCCATGGCACCGTGGTCGCCGCGGCGACGATGCCGACGACGATCAGCTTGGGCCACACAGCTCGACGCTCACGGGCCGTGACCACGAGGGCCGCGACGATCGCTGACGCCGCGAAGGCGTATCCCTCGCGCTTGGTCGACATCACCCCGGCCAGGAGGATCCCCGCAGCGAAGAGTTGCCAGTCCTTCCGATCGCTGAGCCACAACGCGATCAGGAGCGCGGCGATCGCGAAGAGCTCGTCGAGCAGGAAGTCAGCCGTCGGGTGATAGAAGTGGCCGCCGATGTGAGGCGCCACGAGCATCAAGAGCAGCGGTGGCCAGAGGAACACCGGCGGGACGCGTCCCGACAGCAAGCCGACCACGGCCGCGGTGAAGCCAACAAGCAGGAACCAGAATTGGAGATGCACGGTGACAACATCCGGCGAGCCCATGAAATGGAACGCTGCGGCCTGCAGCACCGGCACGAGCGGAGGGTAGGCCTGGTTGATCACCTCTCGGAAGAACTGCTCGTCGAAGCCGCCGAAGTAGTAGATCGCCTTCGCCTTCGGGACCCAGAAGGCCCAGGCATCGAACTCGTACAGTCCCGCCAGGCGTGCGGCACGGAACGCCGCCTCGAGGTAGACAACCGTCATTGCGGCGAAAACCGCGGTGACGAGTGAGAGACGCGGAAGCTCCCGCATCAACTGCAGCCGGGGAAGCCGATGCCCGGCCCGATAGCCGACAACTGACGCAACGAAAGCCAACGCTGCTCCGGTCCCGACGATCGTCAGGAGGCCGAATGAGATCCCGATGACGAGCTCGAAGGTCCACAGAACGCCCGTCGCTGCAACACCGAGCATGTAGGCGACCCCGGCAAGACGAAGGAGCTCTGCCCACGACGCCCAGCCGCGGAGCGCATAGAGGATGCTCACACCCACTGCCAGCAGAAAGAGGTTGAGCGCGACGAGACCCGCGATCGCATGAACGCTCACTGCAGACGCCCGATCGAGATTCCGTCGTCGTCCTGCCAAAGAATCGAATATGGACGCCCGAGCTTCGAGGCCTCGCACCCATAACAGATGATCCAACGGGCGTCGACACCAGTCCGCCGCGGCATCAAGAAATAGCGGTACCAGGTCTCGACGAACGCGAGCGTCAACGGCGTCGGGTTCTTGAGCGCCGAGCCCGTGACGACACGGTACTTCGCGTTCCGCGGGATGATTGCCTGAGCCTGGTACGCGGCTTCCTGATCGGCGACGATTCCGTTTCCGCCGGCGATCTCTCGATCAGAGAAGGACAAGGACGTGTTGTTCGAGGCCGTGTCGTGGAAGTCGGAGAGCGCCCGCAGAAAGTAGATCGCGCCGAAGACGATGGAGAGTCCAACACAGAGGACGACCCCGCCTCGCGCGATGTCGTTCACGTCGGCGCGCGGCGTGCGAAGACTATCGGTAAGGCAAGCACCAGTACCGCGAATGCGTAGAAGTAATAGAACTGCATTGTAAGGTAGAAGAAGTTCGCCGCCATCGTCCCGGCGAGCGCCGCCGTCATCCCCCACGCGAGCGGCCGCACGCGGCGCGCGACCGCAAGTCCCTCGAGGGCCAGTTGCCGGCCCAACGCCCGTGCCGCGCGCAGTCGCGAGAACAGGTAGCGGAGGAAGAGCAGGAACACCACGGCGCCGACGAGCCCGGTCTCGACGATCAACGCGACGTAGAACGAGTGCGGCCCCCAGTTCGACTTGCCGGTGACGAACTCGTAGTAGACCGAGAACGTATTCAGCCCGAGGCCGAACAGCGGATGCGAGTGGATGACCTGCGGCACGAAGTCGTAGACGGCGAAGTGCGCATTCTCTGAACGGCCGCCCGTCTGCACGCGGGATTTCAGCAGCACCTCGAAATAGTGGCGGCGACTCCACACGACGGCGACGAGCAGCGCGGCGACGCCCGCGAGCGGCACGAGCAGCGCACGCGACACGAGCCGCCGCCGATAGGGAATCGCAAGCACCAGCAGCCCGACGATCAGACCGAGGAGCCCGCTGCGGGAGAGCGTCGAGAGCATGACGAGGAAGAAGAAGCCGAGCACCACGGCGAGAGGCACCCGCAGTCGGTGTCCTCGCTCCAGGCGCAGGTAGACGGGCAGCAGCGTCAGGATCGGGATGCAGAGCATCACCGCGAGATGGTTCGGATCGCTCGTGAGCGCGTTCGGGCGGTAGACCGCCGTCCCGCCGATCGCGCCGTACACGTTGATCGAGCTGGCGCCGCCGGTGAGCGGCGAGAGCAGGACCTGGTCGAGGTTCGTGCCGGCCCGTGCCGCGAGCAGCTGCAGCACGCCGTAGGCGCCGTTGATGACTAGGCCGATGGTGAATGCCGCTACGGCCTGCCAGTAGAAGTAGATGGAGCGGCGCGCCAGATACGCGACACCTGCGCCGAGAAAGAGGAAGTGAAGGACGAACTTCACCATTCCCTTGCCCCACTGGTCGAGCGACTGCTTCGTCTCGATGTTGAAGAAGCCGATGAGGTAGATCACGAGGAGTGCCGCGAAGATGGCGAGCACGGTGACGGTCGTGCGCGGGAAGCGGGGTCGCCCCCACTCGAGCGCGAATGCGACGAGGAACATCACGGTCAGCACATCCGCGAGGCCCACGGCGCCCGCCACGTTCCAGTGCACCTTCTCCCAGGTGACGCACAAGAGCGTTGCGAGGAAGAGCGACCCGGTGATCCTCACGCGAGCCTCCGAAGCACCTCGGCGAGCTCCTCGACGCGCGCCGCCCGGCCGAGGCGCTCGCGGTCGTCCGCCGACAGCGGCGTTCCGTTCAGCTCGCCGGCCCGCCACTTCGCATGCAGCTCCGCGAGTGCCGCGGTCAGGGCCGCAACGTCGTCGGCCGCAGCGACCACACCGGCACCGGTCTCACGGATGAGATCCGCTGCGGCACCGTCGGGCGGCACCGCGGCGAGGATCGGGCGCTCGGCAGCGAGATACTCGAACACCTTCCCCGACAGCACTCCCCGCCCACGTCCACCCGCTTCCGGGATCAGCAGGAGGAGCGCGTCGGAGTCCCGCTGGAGCGCGAGCGACCGTCGGCGCGGCACGTACGGATGCAGCTCGAGCCTGTCCCCGAGCCCGAGTGACTCCGCCCACTCGCGGTCGGCCACGCGGAAGTCGCCGACGAAGCGCGCGACCACGTCCTCGAGCCCTGATTCCGAGAGTGCCGTCAGGAACGGCCTCGGATCGCGCTTCCCGAAGAAGCTGCCCGTGTGCGTGATCCGGAAACGGTCACCACGGTGGTACTCCAGACCGGCGAAGTCGTCGAAGTCGGCGCCGTTGAGGATCGTCGCCACGGCTCCGGCCGGCTCGAGCGTGCGTGCCTCGTCCGCGATCGCCTCGGACGCGGCGACGATGACGTCGGCCTGGCGCGCGACCAGGCGTGCGACCGACGCGCTGACTTTCTCCTTGGCGCGCACCGACGCCCGCTCGACGCGCCTGTGCGGATGAGCGCCGACCGAGTCACGGAGGTCCGCGACCCAGCGCGCGCCGGTGATCCGCTTCACCGCGGCACCGATGAGATGCACCGAGTTCGGCGGTGAGGTCGTGAGCACCACGTCGATCCCTTCGGCGCGCGCGATGCGAACCGCTGCCGGGATCGCCGTCAGGTTCCAGCCGACGTTCTCGTCCGGCACGAGCACACGACGAGACAGCGAACGTGCCTGTCGCGACAGCCGGTCGAGCCCTTGCCGGCCGTGCAGCTCGTCGGCGAGCTTGCGCGAGCGGGGCCCGAGGTAGCGGGCGCGGTGAATCCAGGCCTGGGTCGGCAGCACGAGGTCGGGGTCCGAGTGGATCCACTTCGCGTCGTCGGGCGCGAGCACGTGCGTCTCGATCCCGTGCGCGGGCAGATGCGTTGCAAACTTCAGTGGCCGCTGCACTCCGCCCCCTCCCGACGGTGGGAAGTACATCGTCACGAGGAGGACTTTCATCCGGGTCGATGGTAGAGCGCGTAGCGCTCGTCCTCGTAGACCAGCTTCCAGGGCACTCGGATGTGGAAGCGCTGCTTGTCCACGACGAGCCAATCCGCGTGGATACGGATCGAGGAACGAGAGGTCGCCTGTGTCGAAGAAGCGGTTGACCGCAAGGCGACGCCTGTACGGATGATTCGACGGCGTGTCCGCCACATGTGCGGGCGGTGCGGCCGCGACATAGACGGGCGCGTACGCACCGATCCGGTAGCTGGTCTCGAGATCGGAGAAGACGACCGCGCGCTCGGGCACCTCGGTGCGGAGAGCCTGCAGTGAGCCCGGGCGTCAACGCATGCCGATCTACCGAAGCCGCTGCGGACCAGTCGCCGAAGCCATGGACGGCCACGGGGATACAGAAGAGCAGGACCGCCGCAGTGACGATCCAGGTCCGCGCCTCGATCCTGCGCTCCCGACGCAGGCCGATGACGATTGCGAGGACGCCGCCGATCGCGGCGATCCACGTCGCCAGCGCGGGACCGCCTTCCTCCAATCCCGGGCCGAAGTCCCCGGGGAAGGCCAGCTGCAGCGCGATGCCTGCGCCGAGCGCAGCAGGAAGCACCAGCGGGCCCACCATTCCGGTGAGGACGGCTGCTCCACCGGCGAGCGCGAACGGAATCGGGACGAACCCCGCCAGCCGCCGGGCCTGCGAAATGGAGACCGCGTCCGCGAAGTGCGGGAACACCCAGGGTACGAGCTCGATGCCGAGCACGGCGAGCGTTCCGCCGAGTACGAAGGCCGCCCAACGCTGCCGCGCGGCGAACGCGGCGAGCGGGACGAGCGCGAGCCCTGCAACCGCGACTGCGCCGGCGCGCGAGATCACCTCCGGACGAAGCGCGTAATGATGCAGCGAGTCGACGTTCAGCTCACCGGCGTATTTCGTGAATGCACGCTCGAGCTCACTCCTCGGCGGCGAGTGTGACTTCGTCTCGCGAACCAGAGGCAGGAGCCACGCCAGCGCCGCACCCGCCGGCAGGAAGAGCGCGGCGAGAGCCGTGGCCAAGCTGCGCGCATCCGAGCGGGTCAGCAGCACGCGAGCAACTGCGAAACCGAGCAGCGGGACACCGAGGAAAACGGCGGTGCTGGTGTGCACGAGCAGCACCTCCACGCCGATCGCTGCGAGCGAGAGGCCGAGCGCCCAACCCGGATGCCGCAGGAAGAGGAAGAAGAGCGTCAACGCCACGGCGACGAGCACGTGGCGATCGAGCGTCCCGGGCTGGCTGAGCAGCGCGAACGACCCGCCGTGCCCCGGTGCAAGCGCGACAACGGTGACTGTCGCCGTCAGCACCGCAGCTCCCAGCCACGCCGAGCGGAACAATGCGAGCCCTGCCTCGTAGACCACCGCGAACGCAACCGGAGCGATCGCACTCGGCTCGTGCAACATCACCTGGGTCGGACTCACTCCGCCGACCTTTGCGACAAGAGCAAGGAAGGCGTGCCAGAGCGGAAAGGCATAGCCAGGGTGCAGGCCGCCATCCGCGAACTCGTCCACCGAGCGGACGTGGAGGTCGCCGAACGCATAGAGCTTCTGCACGCGGCCGAGATGGAACAGCGCGTCGCCGCTGACGACGCCGGCTACGTGCCAGAGAGCGACACCGAACACGAGCCCGACAAACGCAATCGCCAGCGTGTCCCATGCAGGCGGCCCCGAGACGACGCGAAGCGCAAACGGCAGCGCGACGAGGCCGACGATGCCGAGCACGGCGAGCGCCAGCAGGATCGAGCTGTGCACGATGAAGACCAGGAGCAGCGCAGGCCCGAGTGCGCCGAGCCCCCACGCCACGGTCGCGGAAGCGCCGCGCAGCCGCAATGCGCGTGCGATGAGCGCACCCGGCAGCAACAGGACGAGCGACGCGGCGACAAGGCGGAGCCAGAGTCCGAAGCCGTGCGCGGGCAACAGGCGCGCGACGCCCAGCAGCGGCAGCGACAGCAGCAGGATCGGTGCGCCGCTAGCTCTGCGGCGCAGTGCCCACACGGCCGTTCCATTCGTCCGCCAACTCGCGCAGCCCCGGCCCCGTCACGCGCCACGAGTCGCGCGCGTGAAGGCGCATGCGCGCTCCGGCTCCCGCATCGCGTCGGGCGATCGGCGCCAAGACAGCCCGCACCGCGTACTGCGCTCCGGTCGCAAGAGCCGCGACCCGGGCACCCGCGCCGCTGTGATGCTTCTGCCAGTAGTGGTGACGGCTGCGCCACATCTCGTTGATGCGCCGCTCGGGGATGTCAGCGCTGAACTGCGACTCGTGGTGCACGACGCTCACCCGGGGGAAGTAGTGCACCTCCCAGCCCGCGCGGTGCAGTCGCGCCTGCAGGTCGACCTCCTCCGAGTAGAGAAAGAAGCTCTCGTCGAAGAGCCCGATCTCGTCGAGCGCTTCTCTTCGCAGCACGACCGCGGCTCCCGTCACCCAGTCCACGGCGCGCGGCTCCTCCCCGCGCGACTGCGTCACGCCGAGCCGGCCGAGAGTGGCCAGCGAAACGGTGCTCACGAGCGGCGTCGGGAACCGCCACGCCGAATCCTGCAGGCGACCATCGGGATAGACGATCCTCGGACCGAGCGCTGCCACGCGCGGATGATCGTCGAGATATGCGGTCAGGGCCCCGAAGCCCCAATCGCCGGCGGTGGTGTCCTCGTTCAGGACGTAGACGTAACGGCCCGTCGTCGCGCGGATGACGGTGTTGTGATTCGCACCGAACCCCGCGCGGTACGGCTGCGCGATCACGCGCACTTCGGGAAAGCGGTCCCGCACGGCCTCGGCTGACCCGTCCTCCGAGGCGTTGTCGAGCACGACGATCTCGGCATCGGTGCCTGCGAGCGAGTCGAGACAGGCGAGCAGGAGCTCGCGACTGTTCGTATTGACGATCGAGACGCTGAGATCGGGCACTAACGGGCGAGGCCGCGTGCCACGAGCGCTTCGCGCGCCGCGTCAACCGAGTCCGCCGCCTCCTGGCCCTCGAGCCACTCGAGCAGCTCGTGCATCCCGGCCTCGAACGGAATCTCCGCGCGGAAGCCGAGCAGCTCGTTGGCGAGTTGCGTCTCGGCGTAGCAATGGCGGATGTCGCCGGCGCGAAACTCGTTCACGATCTCCGGCTCGAGCTCCTTCCCGAGCCCGCGTGCGATGACCTTTGCGACCTCGACGATCGACGTCGGCCTACCCGTGCCGACATTGAGGGTCCGCCCATCGGCGCCGTTTTCCTGCAGGGCGAGCGCGCAGCAGCGCGCGATGTCGCGCACGTCGATGAAGTCACGCGTCTGCTTCCCGTCCTCGAAGACGAGGGGCGCACGGTCGTTCAAAAGCCGCGAGGAGAAGATCGCAGCGACTCCTGTGTAGGGATTCGAGAGCGCCTGCCGCTCGCCGTACACGTTGAAGAACCGGAGCGCGACCGCGGGAATCCCGTACGCAGCTCCGACGGCGAGCACCATCTCCTCGTGGTCACGTTTGCCGATCGCGTAGATGGAGGTCGGCCGCAACGGCTTCGTCTCGGCGGTCGGCTCGGGCTCGAGCGGCGTGCCGTCGTCCGCGAGCACGTTCCACTCACGAGCGGCCAGCTGGCTCTCAGGCCGGATACCCGGCGCGAGCCCTGACTCGCCCGTCTGAGGATTCCGGTACTGGCCCTCGCCGTAGATCGACATCGACGAGGCGACGAGCAGCTTGCGGATCTGTTGACGGCGCTCGACCGCTTCCTCCAGCACCACCGCCGCGCCGATGGCGTTGATCGACGTGTAGCGCTCGATCTCGTACATCGACTGGCCCGACGCCGACGGCCGCGGCGAAGTGCACGACGGCGTCGATACCGTCGAGCGCGCGCCCTACCGCTTCATGGTCGCGCACATCTCCGACCTGCAGCTCGACCTCGCCGTCGAGGTAATCGGGCCGCTCGCCGGCCGGATGAACCTGGGGGTCGAGGTTGTCGAGCGCTCGAACCTCGTGCCCCTCGGCCAGAAGCCGGTCGGCAAGATGCGAGCCGATGAAGCCGGCGCCGCCGGTGATGAGAACGCGCATGACCGCGGCGGAGGCTATCTCAGCTCAGGCGCCCTGGGTCTCGCCACCCCGCGCAGGCTCTCGACGGCGAGGATCACGGCCCCCGGCAGCGCGAGCGCGATCGTGACGACGAAGAACAGGAAGCCGCAGGCAAGCGCAGACTCCTTGTCCACCCCGAGCTGGGTCAGGAAGCTGACGAAGAACGCCTCGCGCACCGCGAGGCCGTTGATCGTGAAGGGCACGAGGATGACGAGGAAGAGCAGCGGGCCCATCACGTAGTAGGGACGAGGCGAGAGCTCGATCCCGACGGCACGACCGGTCATCCAAATCGCGAGAACGCGCACCGCTTGCACGCCGAGCGTGAGCAGCGAGATCCAGGCCATCAGCCGCACGTGCCCGCGAAAGACGTGCACGCCTTCGTACAGGGCCCGCAGCGGCCGTTCGATGCGCAGGCGGCGAAGCAACGGAACGAAACGGCGCAGCGGCCCCCGCGCGCGGTGCGAGAAGAACAGGATCCCCAGGACGATCGTGCCGACGATGAACGCTCCCTCGATCCAGAGGTAGGCGCCGACGTCGTAACGGCCGACCGCGAGCGCGAAGCCGATCGCGGCGAGAGCGAGTGTCGCGACGCCGCCGAGCGCGCGTTCGAGCAGGACGATCGCCGTCAAATCGCCGAACCTGCCGGGATGGCGGCGCGCGCTCTCGTAGATACGTGACGCGTCGCCGCCCACTGCAGTCGGCAGCACTTGCCCTGCGGTGTACGACACGAGGTACGCACGCATCAACCAGGGCAGGCGCTCGCGGATTCCTCGCGCCTCCAGCAGCTTCTGCCACCGATATGCCATCGGCGGAACTCCTGCCAGCATCACGGAGACAGCGCCTGCGAACCATGCGAGGTTCGAGTGGACGAGGATGTGCACCGTCCTCGCCACGTCCAGCTGCCAGAGGATGTAGGCCAGACATCCGCCGGTGACTGCCAGCGTCAGGAGGACCCTGACGAGACGCTTTTGGGTCATCCCGTGAAGCGCTCGTGCACGCGCCGCAACGCCGCGACGGCGTCGGCGATGTCGTCGTCGGAGTGCGCCGGCGACAGCGGGAGCGAGAGGATCTCGTCGCCAGCGCGTTCGGCCACCGGCAAGGCAGGCTGGTCGGGGAACCGCTCCCGGTAGAAGGTGAGCTTGTGAACGGGGAGGAAGTGGATCGACGTCGCGATGTTCTCCTCGGCGAGTGCGCGCTGGTACTCGTCGCGCGTCGCGCCCGCGGTTTCCGGATCGACACGGACGACGTAGAGGTGCAGCGCGTGCACGTCACGGTCGTCGCGCGTGAGCGGCGTGATTCCGGGGAGCTCGGCGACGGCCGCGTCATACGCGGCGAACTGATGGCGTCGGATCTCTGCGTGGTGCTCGACCTTGTCGAGCTGGCAGAGGGCGATCGCGGCAAGCACGTCGGAGAGGTTCGCCTTGTAGCCGGGAACCGCGATGTCGTAGCGCGAGCCGTCGCCGCGCCGCATCAGCCGCAGATCACGCACCGCTTGCGCGACATCGTCGCGGTTGGTCGCGATCAGCCCACCCTCGCCGGCTGCGATGTTCTTCGTCGCGTAGAGCGAGAAGCAGGTCACGTCGGCGATCGCCCCGACCTTCCGTCCGCGATACCAGCTCTCCGCGGCATGAGCGGCGTCCTCGACGATCGGGATTCCGAGCTCGAGCAGTGGATCGAGATCAGCCGGTTGTCCCGCGAGGTCGACCGGCACGATTGCCTTCGTTCGTTCGGTGACGGCCTCGGCGACCAGGCCGGGATCGATGTTGAGGTCGCCTTCGAGCACGTCGACGAAGACCGGTGTCGCTCCGCTGTGCACGATCACATTCACGGTCGCGGGCCAGGTGATCGTTGTCGTGATCACCTCGTCGCCAGGCCCGACGCCGAGGCCGACGAGCGCAAGGTGGAGCGCGGCAGTGCCGGAGGCCAGCGCGAGCACGTGCTCCGCCTGGAGGTATTCCGCCATGCGCCGCTCGAGCTCCGCGGCGCTCGGCCCGGTCGTCAGCCAGCCTGACCGCAGCGTCTCGGCTACCGCCGCGATCTCCTCGTCGCCGATCGCCGGCGGCTGGAAGCCGAGCATGGTCGCGCGGCGGGTGTCAGACGAGAGCTTCGACATCGGTCTCGAATCGGATTGTCGCTTCCGCGCGGGATGCGCGCTCGAGCGCTTCCTCACGGCTCTCGCCCACGGCCAGGATTGCTCCCGCACGGTCTGGCCCGCGGCGGAACTCCTCGAAGCGGTAGCCGGGGCGTCGATAGATGCGGATGCCGCGGATGCCCGCCTGCGCAAAGGCCTCCTCGATGCCGGTGACCTCGCGCAGCTCGCCGGGGGGTGGAACGAGGAAGCGGACGCACGCGCCGCCGACACGCGCCACGGGCGCAAGGTTCGTTGCGTGGATTTCCTCCCCGAGCGCCGCAGAGAGCGCAGCCCCGTTCAGGTCGACTCCCAGCGCGACGCGGCAGAGCTCGGCGTCGTGCCCGCCACCGAGGCGCGCCGCGAGCTCGCCGACACGCGGCCCGTCCGGCCCGACGAGCACCTGCGTGTAGCTAGGCCCGTTCTCGATCCCGACCGCGGCGGCCGCGGCCGCTGCTGCCTCGACGACGGCGCCGATCTCGGCCGGCTCGAGCTCGCTCGGCCAGGCATGCGTCAGTGCGACGCCGAAGGCAGGCAGCGGTGCGGTCAAACGATCCGTCACCGTGAGCGGATAGAAGTGCCCGCCGGCTGAGAAGGCGTTGACGGTCACCTCGATGCCGGCAACGTGTTCCTCGACTAGCAGCGTCGCCGATCGCGATGCGTCGAGCGCGACACGCACGGCCTCGGCGACGTCCTCCGCAGCTCGAACGAGCGTGAGCCCACGCTGACCCTGGCGGTCGGGTGCCTTGATCACGCAGGGGAAGCCGATCCGTTCGGCTGCTGCGGTCGCCTCCTCCGCGCCGGAGCAGATCTCGTATGCAGGCTGCGGCACCTCGGCCTGCGCGAAGCGCTCGCGCTGGCGGAGCTTGGAGGTGGACAGCGCTGCGGTCTCCGGTGAGATCGGATGCGGCAGCGCGAGCCGTTCCGCGATCCGCGCCGAGATCGCGACCGGCCAGTCGATTCCCGGTGCGATCAGCCCGTCGACGCGCTCCGCGCTCGCGAGCCGCTCGATTCCCGACTCGTCCTCCGTCGACACGATCGCGCGGCGATCGGCGTAACGGAAGCCGGGAGCGGACGGATCACGGTCGAGGGCGATCACGTGCAGCTCACGCGCACGCGCTGCGGCGAGCAAGCCCAGCTGGGCCGGCCCGGCGCCTAGGACGAGGAGACGCTTGCCCCGGTCTCGCTCTGAAGAATCCCCCGCCACCACACCTCATTTTCGCGGTACCACGCGATGGTGCGCGCGAGACCTTCCTCGAACGACGTGCGCGCCCGCCAGCCGGTCAGGCGCTCCATCTTGTCCGTCGAGCCGATGTGCCGGTCGACCTGTCCAAGTCTCTCGGGCACGAATGTCTTCAGCGACGACGGTTTGCCGAACGCCTCGAGCACGGCGTCCGCAATGTCCGTGACCGAGATGTCTACACCCGTGGCCACGTTCAGGACTTCACCCGCCACGTTCTCCAGCGGCGCTGCGATCACGGCCTCGATCGCTTCTGCGTCGTCGTCCACGTAGAGCCAGTCCCGGCTCGCATGGCCGTCGCCGTGGATGGTCAGAGGGATGATCCTGCAACGCCTGCGTGATGAACCGCGGCACGACCTTCTCCGGATGCTGGCGCGGCCCGTAGTTGTTGAACGGCCGGACGATCACCACGGGAAGCCCGTACGTGACGAAGTACGAGTAGGCAAGGCGGTCGGCACCTGCCTTCGTCGCGGCGTAGGGACTGCGCGGGTTGATCGGATGCTCTTCGTCCATGGGCGCCGACTCCGCGGTGCCGTAGACCTCGCTCGACGAGAACAGGATGAACCGCTCCACGGGAGCCTCGCGGATGGCGTCGAGCAGGATCTGCGTTCCCTCGACGTTGGTCGTCACGAACTCACGCGCGCCTTCCTCGATCGACTTCTCGACGTGCGACTCGGCCGCGGCGTTCACGATGACGTCCACCTCGGCGACGATGTCTCGCACGAGCTCGGCGTCGCGGATGTCGCCCTGCACGAACGAGAGCCGCTCGTGTGACATGGCGCCGTTCAGGTTGTCGAGATTCCCGGCATACGTGAGCGCATCGAGGGAAACCACCTCGTACGGCGTCTTCGCCAGGAGATGGTGGATGAAGTTGGACGGGATGAATCCCGCCCCGCCTGTTACGAGGACGCGCTTGGCCACGAGGGAAGACTACGGGTTTGGACCGTGAGCGCTTCCGGGGAGGGTGAGGCAGACTCCCAGGTCCCAGGAGCATGCCCAGAGATTTCCGATCCACTCCCGTGCGGGTGGTGATCGTCGACGATCATCGCCTCTTCGTCGACGCGCTTGCGCTGTTGCTGGGACACGACGATCGACTGACCGTGATCGGGACTGCGGTAGACGGCCACACAGCCATCGAGCTCGCGGCGTCGCAGGCGGCCGAGGTCGCGGTGATCGACGTGCGCATGCCGGAGATCGACGGTCTCGAGACGGCGCGACGCCTGCGCAAGCGCAGTCCGGAGACACGCGTGATCCTGGTCACCGGCCTCGACGAGCCGCAGCTGGCGGAGCAGGCCCGCGAGGCGGGCGCCGTCGCGTTGCTGACGAAGGGCGCGCTCCACGACGAGCTGAAGGAAGCAATCCTGGCTGCGGCGCCGCGCAGCAGCTGCACCGTGAAC
Source organism: uncultured Actinomycetes bacterium (assembly GCA_963779965.1). Lineage (GTDB taxonomy): Bacteria > Actinomycetota > Thermoleophilia > Gaiellales > Gaiellaceae > 3-1-20CM-4-69-9. The sequence continues at coordinate 163,169 of CAWAAP010000009.1, forward strand.
TAGCTAGCTCAGAGTTCCTTGTCGATCGTGTAGATCGGACGGCCTTCGACGTCGCGTTGGATGCGGCCGAGGTACTCGCCGATCAGGGCCAGGATGAAGCCCTGGATGCCGAGGACGGACAGCACCGCAACACCGCCGAACAGTGGGCCCGGGAAGTTCGATTCGCCGATCCAGAACACGACGCCGTAGATGCCCAGCGCGAACGCGAGCAGCGACGACACCGTGCCGAGAAGCACGCCGATCCACTGGATGGGCTGCGGCCAGTAGCCGGCCAGAACGTGCAGTGCGAGCCGCGTGAGGCGAAGGGGTGAATAGCGGGACGGTCCGTGGCGCGGCGCATGCGCGACGTCCACCTCGATCACACTCGCTCCGCCCGAGAGAATCAGAGCCTTCGTGAACTTCTGCTTGCCGATCGATCCGAGCATCGGCTCGACGGCGTCGCGACGGTACGCGTTGAATGCGCACCCGAAGTCCGAGATGTCCACGCCTGTAAAGCGGCGGAGCATCCCGTTGATCACGCGCGACGGCAGGGAACGGCCGACCGGGTCCTTGCGCGCGCGGCGGCGGCCGCTTGCGACGTCGTAGCCGGCCTCGACCGCCTCGACGAGCCGCGGGATGTCTTCGGGCTGGTTCTGCAAATCGCCGTCCATCGTCACCACCACATCGCCGCGAGCGCGCGACAGGCCCGCGTGCATTGCCGGGTGCTGGCCGAAGTTCCGCTTGAACCGCACCGCACGCACGCGCGGATCGCCGCCGTGCAGGCGCTCCACCGCAGCAAACGTGCCGTCCGTCGAGCCGTCGTCCACGAAGATCAGCTCGAACGTCCGCGGGCCGGAGTCGAGAGCCGCGATCGTCCGCCGATAAAGCTCCTCCACCGACGCGGCCTCGTTGAAGAGGGTCACGACGATCGAGACGTCGGGCGCCGGGAGGTCGGCCTCGGTGACGCGCCCTGTCTCCTCCGTTTCGATCCGGGCCATGGAACAGAGGATAGTGCGCAGGCGATCACTCTTTCGAGGGACGCGTGCTCACGCGACCCGGGACGAAGCTGACCTTGCCATGCCTGCGGCATCGCTCCAACGGCGTCTGCTCACCGTGATCGCAATCGGGAGCTACGCGGTCGTCTTCATGATCTTCGTCGCCTTCGAGGTCCCCGGCCTCGGGCTCGGACACTTCTTCTACATCCCGGTCGCGCTGCTCGCGCTGGCGGGCGGAACAAGACTCGGCCTGCTCGGCGGCGTCGTGGCCACGGCGCTCTACACGCTCGCGATCGTGGTGACCCCGCGCCTGCCGACCGGCGACGTCCTCACCGCTGCGACCGTGATCCGCCTCGCCACCTACTCCTCCTGCGGCATCCTGGTCGGCTGGTTCGCGAACGAGCACCGGCGGCACCTCGGGCAGCTTCGCGAGCTCGCGGAACGTGACTTCCTCACCGGCATCCTGAACACGCGCATGTTCGACGATGCCCTGGCACGTCGCTGCAGCGGAGCCCGCCCCTTCCTGCTGCTGCTTGCCGACATGGACAACCTCAAGCTGGTCAACGACACGCACGGCCACACCGCCGGAAACGCCGAGCTTCGACGGCTCGCGAACGCCCTGGCGGAGGCCGTCGGCCCCGACGACGAGCTGGCGCGCGTCGGTGGGGACGAATTCGCCATCCTCACCGAGGCCGGCGTGTCGGAGGCGGGGCGTGTCTCCGCGGAATTGCGTGCCGAGCTGGCCGCCCAGGACATGCACGTCACGTTCGGCTGGGCGGCGGCTCCTGAGGACGCCGTCAGCCCGCTCGATCTCTTCCGGAAGGCAGACGATCGCCTCTACGCCGCCAAGCTGATCCAGCGGAACCACCGCGTCGTCGAGCAGTTGACGCGGGCAGCGGTTCCGCCGCCCGCGTTCAACTGAGGATCTCTTTACGCCGCTTCGGCGTAGGCGACGGATTCAGCGGGAGCGTCGGCCGCGGACTTCTTCAAGGCCGGGATCATGAAGGCGGCCACCGCGCCGAGCAGGACGACTGCGGCGCCGATCCACAAGGCAGGCAGCATCCCGTCGACGAAAGCCTGGCCGCTGGAGTAGCTCCCGTAGTGCGACCAGACGGACGCCAGCACGGCGACGCCGAACACACCGCCGAGCTCGCGGATCGCGTTCTGCGCGCCCGACGCCTGGCCCTCTTCCTCGGGCCGAACCGCGGCGAGCACGACGTTGGCGACCGGAGCCCAGAACATCGCCATGCCGATGCCGGACACCATGAACGGCGCCACGAGCTGCCAGTACGGCGTGGTGGGCGTCGAGATCGCAGCGAGCGATCCGAGGCCTGCCGCCTGCAGTGTCAGGCCGATGCCCATCAAACGGGCTCCGCCGATCTTGTCGGACAACGCACCTGCGATCGGCGCGACGAACATCGGCATGATCGTCCAGGGAAGGATCCGCAGCCCCGAACCGAGCGGTGAGTAGCCCTGCACGGTCTGGAAGAACTGCGACAGCAGGAAGATCGAGCCGAACATCCCGAAGAACATCAGCAGGGACGCGACGTTGGCGAGCGCGAAGACGCGGTTTTGGAAGAAGCGCATCGGCAGCATCGGCTCCTTCGTGTGCAGCTCCCAGAGGACGAAGAGCGCGAAGACGACCGCGCCCCCGGCCAGGGCGATGATGATCTCCGGGGACAGCCAGCCTTGACCGTGCCCGCGCACGAGCCCCCACACGATTCCCGTCAGGCCGACGCTCGCTAGACCCAGCCCGGGCAGGTCGAGCTTGCCGCCAGGACCGTGCGTCTCTTGCAGGCGCGTGAGCGCCAGCGGGATGAGCGCGATCCCGATCGGAACGTTCAGCCAGAAGATCCAGTGCCAGGAGATGCCGCTCACGACGGCGCCCCCGACGAGCGGGCCGAACGCCACTGCGAGCCCGGCGATGCCGCTCCACGCGCCGATGAAGGCACCACGGCGATTCGCGGGCACGCCGGCGCTGAGAATCGTGAGCGTCAGCGGGGTGATGATCGCGCCACCAACGCCTTGCGCCGCACGGGCCGCGATCAGAGCGTTGGCAGTCGGCGCGAGCGCCGCTGCGGCCGAAGAGATCGTGAAGATGCCGAGGCCGACTGCGAGCATCCGGCGTCTGCCGAACCGGTCGCCGAGCGCGGCTCCGGTCAGGAGCAGCACGGCGAACGTGAGCGTGTACGCGTTGACCGTCCACTCGAGGCTTTCGACGGTCGCGTGCAGGTCCTCGCGGATCACAGGCAGCGCCGTCGTGACCACGAGGTTGTCGAGGGTGGCCATGAACACCGCCACCGAGGTGATTGCGAAAGTCCACATCGTTCGAGTCTTGGCACTCATGGGTTCCTCCTTCGGGTCGTCTTATGCTTGTGAGTAGTCACTTACTTGATCTCCAAAAAAAGACGCTTAGACGTCGGTGCGACAGCCCTCGATGAGGCGCTTCGCCCAGCCCTCGTCGGCGCCGAGCAGGTCCAGGGAAGCCATGACGTTCAGGAGCATCCCCTTGGCGAAGAAGTGCGAGACGCGGTCCGGCGGCAGGCCCGAGACACGCTCGACGTACTCGACGAGCTCTCCGTAACCGGCGCGCACGACCTCGCGGATCTGAGGGTCGTCCGACGCCGCGTAGGCCTGCATCTGGGACCGGAGATAGGTCGGATCGGTGCTCAGGCGCTCGCTGTAGGCCTCGCCGATTGCGTGCAGCGCGTCCTCGCCCTTCAGGCCGGCAACCGCCGTCCGAAACATCTCGAGCGTCCCGCTCATGCAGCGCTCGATCGTGGCCATGAAGAGCTCTTTCTTCGTTCCGAAGAGGCGGAAGACGTAGGGCTGCGAGATGCCGACGGCCCTCGCGATCGCCTCGGTCGAGCCGCCCTCGAAACCATGAGCGGCGAACTCGGCCAGGGCCGCCTCGAGGATCTGCTCGCGACGCTCTTCGGCGCTTCTTCGCTCTGTGACTGCCATGGAGGTAAGTTAGCGATTACTCACTAACTTGTCAAGTCACTTGCGCAGCAGGGCCATCCCGCGCGCCAGACGGACGGGTTTCCGCCCCTCCTGGGCGGCAAAGCGCCCGAACGCTTCGGTCGAATTCACGTCGTCCGAAACCAGTACGCCGCCTGGCCGCAAAGCGGGCCAGGCGGCATTGAACTCGAACCACATGCAGTCGAACGAGTGCTCGCTGTCGTGCATGAAGGTGTCCACCGTCCCCAGGCGCTCGAGCAAGGGCGGGAGCTCCTCCTGGCTGCGGCCCAGGATCAGCGTCCACCGCTCCTTCAGCGGCGGGGGGATCAGCCAGCCCGGCTCCGACCCGGGCGGGATGCCGGCGCGCCCTTCGCCCTCGTAGAACGTCCCGGCTTCGTAGTCGCGGCCGACCTCGCGGGGCAGGTCGATCGAATGCAGGTGCCCAACCCCGTTCGCCTCCAGCGCGAGCAGCGAAAACGCAGTCGAGAAGCCGTTCGCGACGCCCGTCTCGACGACGACCTTCGGTCGGACCGCGCGCAACAACGCGTAGAGGTAGGCCCCCTCCGTGTAGCCGATCGCGCCGAGCGAGTGCCCGGATGCGGCGACGGCCTCGTGATGCTCGCGCCCCTTCTCGAGCAGGTGCTCCGTCAGCCCGCTCTCACGTACCTCTCGCTCGTAGCCGTTGAGGATGTCGCGACCGCCGAGAAAGCCCGCGACCTCGTCGCGAATGCGGCGCCGCTCCAGGGCCGGCCCCGGATTGCGCACGTCACGAACAGCTCGGTACAGGCGTCGTTTCAACCCGGCGGACAAGGCCGCGGATCGTATCGTTGACCCATCGACGCCCGAGTCCTCCACCTCCCAGTGAACCTCGCAGGCACCGGGTGGGCGCATGTGAACGCCCTGCGCCGCAAGGGTGTGGACGCGCGGCTGCTCGTCTTCTGGCCGCAGAAGTGGCGCCCTGACGAGTACGACATCAACCTCGACCTGCCGCGACAGGGATTGCTTCGTCAGCAGGCCGTTCAGTGGCGCGCCCTCGCGCGCTACCTCCCGCAAACGGACATCTTTCACTTCTACTTCGGAAAGACGCTCGTCCCGAAGTCTCTGAACATGCCGATCCTGCGCGCTGCGCGGAAGAAGTCGGTGATGCACTTCCTCGGCGACGACATTCGCGGCAAGCGCCCGGACGAGCTCGAGTACCGCAAGAAGTTCGACGCGTGCATCGTCGGCTCGTATGCCGCGACGCGCTGGGTTCCCGACCCGACCGCAGTCATCCCACCCGGCCTTGACCTGCGCGACTACGAGCCTGTTCCGGCGGTGGAACGCGAGCGGCCGCTCGTCGTGCACGCGCCTTCGGACCTCGAGAAGAAAGGGACCCGGCACGTCGTGGAAGCGTGCGCACAGCTGCCCGTGGATCTCGACGTCGTCCATGGGGTGCCGCACGACGAAGCGGTGGAGCGGTTCAAGCGGGCGGACATCGTGGTCGACCAGATGCACTACCTCTGGCACGGCGTGTTCGCGATCGAGTCGATGGCCTACGGGAAGCCGGTCGTGACCCACCTCGATCCGCAGGCCGTGGCACAGACGGAGGATGCGTTCGGCGTGAAGGTGCCGATCGTCTCCGCGACGAAGGACGATCTCGTGGAGAAGCTCCGGCCGCTGGTCGACTCCTTCGAGCTGCGCAAGCGGCTTGGCGCGGAAGGGCGCGCCTACGTCGAACGTGTCCACGACCTCGACAAGGTCGCCGACCGTTTCATCGAGTCTACCCTCCATACTTTGAGCCGTCGATGATCGAGCGGCTCAAAGAGCTCCTGCGCCACTCGGCCATCTACGGGCTCGGCTCGATCGTGGCGCGCGTGCTCGGCGTGCTGTTGCTGCCGCTGTACACGCGTTACCTCTCGCCGAGCGACTACGGCCTGATCGAGACCCTCGTCGCATTGTCGGCGGTGTTGACCGCTCTCGTCGCGCAGGGGATGAAGAGCGCGTTCTTCCGTTTCTACTTCGACTCTGCCGAGCCGGAGCGCCAGTACCTCGTCGTGCGCACCGCCTTCTGGTACGTCATGGTCGCCTCGACCGCGGTGACCGTCGCAGGCATCGCGCTCGCATCCCAGATCTCCTGGTTCCTCTTCGGCACGCACGGCCACCGCGACCTCGTCATCGCAGCGTTCGTCGGTCTCTGGGCCGCCCTGAACTACGAGCAGATGACATCGCTCTTCCGCGTCGAGCAGCGCTCGACGGCATACGTCACTGCGACTCTCGCCAACGTCGCGATCACGATCGCCGCCACGATCCTGCTCGTCGTCGTCTTCGACAAGGGGCCTCTCGGCGTGCTGATCGGAAACTTCACCGGCACGCTGATCATCTACGCAGCGCTGCTGCTCTACAGCCGGCACGCACTCGGCCTGCAGTTCGACCGCGCGCTGTACCGCGCAATGAATCGGTTCGGGCTGCCGCTCGTTCCTTCGGCCGTCGCGCTCTGGCTGACGAACTTCAGCGACCGCTTCTTCCTGATCAAGCTCGCGGATGCACACGAGGTCGGCCTGTACTCGATCGGCGTGCGTATCGCGTCGGCAATCGTGCTGCTGCTGACGGCGTTCAGGATGGCCTGGCCGGCGTTCGCCTATTCGATCGAGGACGACCGTGAGGCACAGCGCACGTACAGCTTCGTGCTCACGTACGTCGTCTTCGTCTGCTGCTGGCTCGCCCTCGCACTCGGGCTGCTCGCCCCCTGGATCGTGAGGCTGATCACCACGGAGCCCTTCTATCCGGCGCAGAACGTCGTCGCGCCGCTCGCGTTCGGCGTCGCGGCATTCGGCGGCTACGTCGTGGTGCAGATCGGGACCGGCCGCGCGCGTCAGACTCGTTCGAACTGGCTGGTGACCGGCGCCGCCGCGGTCGTCAACGTGGCGCTGAACCTGGCGCTCATCCCGTCATATGGACGAATGGGAGCCGCGATCGCGACGGTCGTCGCGTACACGCTGCTCTTCGTCGGGATGGCGTGGCGCGCGCAGCGCGTCTTCCCCGTGTCCTACCAGTGGCGTCGCGTCGCGACGCTCGGCCTTGCCGCTGTCGGCCTCACGGTCCTCGGGAAGGTGCTCGACGTACCACTCGGCGTCGCGCTAGCGCTCACGGCGGCCTTCCCGCTGGTGCTGCTGCTCTTGGGCTTCTATCTCCCGGCCGAGCGACAGCGGTTGCGCCGACTCTTGCCTATCCTTGGACGATGAGCATCCTGGCCACGATCCTCGTGGTCGCCTCGACCTCACTCCACATCACGGTGTGGCCCGGCGGCATGGGAGAGCAGGCAGTCAAGAAGACCTACACGCTCACGTGCGCACCGGTCGGGGGGACGTTGCCGAAGCGCGCTGCCGCGTGCACGAAGCTGATGCGGGCGCAGCGGCCGTTCGCGCCGGTGCCGGAGGGCACGGCTTGCACCATGATCTACGGCGGCCCCCAGGTGGCGCTCGTCACCGGACGCTTCCGCGGCAAGCAGATTCGCGCCACGTTCAGCCGGAAGGATGGTTGTCAGCTCGCCCGCTGGAACCGAGTCGGATTTCTCTTCCCTGGGGCGGCCACCTCGGCGAACAGCCGCTGAACTGAGGCGACCTCAGTAGCATCGCGGCTTCGATGCGCGACATCACCGTCCTCGTCACGGCCTCGGGCGCTCCCGGAACCGCGGCGCTCCTGCGGGCGCTGCGCCTGAACGGCGAGCGGGGCGTGCGCATCGTCGGCACCGACATGTCCCCGCAGGCTGTCGGCCGGCACTTCTGTGACCGCTTCTACGTCGTCCCGCCCGGCAACGATCCCGCCTTCGCGGACGCGATGCTCGACGTCGTGCGCCGCGAGAACATCGACGCGGTGCTGCCGCAGTCCTCCCACGATCTGCAAGGGCTCGCGGATGCGCGCGAGCGGTTCATGGGCACGACGGTGATGGTCTCGCCGCCCGATGCGATCCGGACGGCGAACGACAAGGCCGAGACCTACGCGCTGCTCGAGCGCCTCGGACTGCGCGCGCCGGCGTGGCGCAGAGTGAGCGGCGGCCGTGGGCTCGCACTCGCAGCGGAAGACCTCGGCTACCCCGACCGCCCCGTCTGCTTCAAGCCCGTGTTCAGCTCGGGCTCACGCGGCTTTCGCATCCTCGACGCGACCGTCGACCGCGCGAAGCAGCTGATCGAGGAGCGCCCGGGCAATCTCGCGATGCGCCTCAAGGACGTCATGGAGCTCCTGCCCGAAGAGGGCGGGCCGGATCTCCTGGTGATGGAGCTCGCGGAGGGTCGAGAGCGAACCGTGGACGGGATCGCCCGCTCGGGCCAAGTCCTACTCGGACATGCAAAGACACGCGAGTCGATGCGGGCCGGGCTCGCGATGTACTTCGAGACGCTCCAGGATCACTGGCTGATGGAGGTCGCGCAACGCATCGTCGGCGAGCTCGGCATCGAGTACTTCTTCAACATCCAGCTGGTCGGCGACCACGTGATCGAGATCAATCCGCGCATCTCCACGATCGTCTACCAGGAGGACCTGAACCTCCCTTACCTCGGCATCAAGAGCGCGCTCGGCGAGATCTCGCGTGAAGAGCTGATGCAGCTGAGCGCCCAGGCGCGGCCGACACGCCGTGCACTGCGCTACTTCGATCAGGTCGAGTGGGACGAAACCAGCTCGGCGGCCGGGACACAGTTGCCGCCGCGCTCCTGGACTCCGTCCAGCAGCCTCGAGTAGAGCCGGTCCCAGCCGCCGGAGGTCACCGGGTCGAACCGGTCCGGGTGCCAGAGGACGGCGAATGCGCCACCGTGCTCGGCGGCCCAGTCCAGCAGTTCCATGAGCTGCGGCTCCGCGCGCTTCGCCGACAGGCCGAGGTAGCGCTCTTCCGCGAGCGTCGCGTCCATTGCGGCGAGCGGGACCTCGACGAGGTCGAGTGGCTCGTCTCGTTCGAAGTCCCACGGGCGGAACGGGCGCGCGATGCCGGCCCGGAAGCCGACAGCGTCAGGGAAGCCGAGCGTCGTGTCGTAGCGGAGACCGGCGGCCGCGAGCGGCGCGAGGTTTCGGTGCGGATCCGCGCGAAGGTAGTGATAGCGGTGGCCGGCGATCGGGCCGGCGAGCGCCTCGAGCTTTTGCTTCTCCGCAGCGAGGCGGACCGGATCGTCAGCTGCGGTGTAGCTGCCGTGCAGGCCGACCTCGGCGCCGGCGCCCAGTAGCGTCTCGACGAGCTGTGGCCGGAGGCGGCTGTATTCCTCCGGCGCGGCTCCGTCGTGCGGGTCGTGGTGGCTTGCGATCACGTAGAAGGTCGAGCCGCTTGCACCGCGGCGGCGTTCCTCCGCGACGATCTGCTCGAACCGCCAGTTCGGATCGGTGCCACGCACGCGATGCAGCGGTGCAGTCGCGAGACCCGTCGCTTCACGCACCGCAGGCCCGAGACGCGCATGACGGACGTTCTGCTTCAGCCGCGCAGCCGCGCCGCGCAGGCCGATCCGCGTCCAGCGCCAGGGCGTGTCGACGTCGTGCGTCAGCGCAACGGTGAAGCGTGGACCGCCGGCGGACGCAACACCCAGCCTGCGGCGCAGCCGCTCGAGCGGCGGGTCGAGCGGGTCGAGACACGACCACTCGGCGCGAAAGCGGCCGTGCTCATCACGCGGGCCCGCATTCTTCTCCTCGACACGCGCCAGATGGAAGAAGCCCTCGGCCAGGTCGTCGCCCTCTGGACGTTCCCCGCGCTCCACTCGCTCCCAGGCGTCGGCGTCGTACGGCACGTCGTCGCCGAAGCCGACGTCCGTTGCGCCGATCGAATCCAGCACCCAGCGGGCACGCCGCTCGATCGAGGCGGGAATCATCGGAGTGCGCTCCGCACCACGCGTGCCAGGTGGACCGCGGCGGGCTTTGGATCGTCCCGCGCGAAGACGGCGTCGACGTAAGGCGGTCGCTGGAAGGCGGGGCTCTCGCCGGGCATCAGCGTGATCGCCCAGCGCTTGCCGTCCCCGTTCATCGTGGCCTCTGCCGGCGTCTCGCCGACGAGGTCCGCATAGGCGATCCGGGGCAGGTCGACGCCACACGCCGCAGCGAGTGAGTGCCATTGCCACAGCCGCGGGTTGATCTCCATCAGCTTGAACTTGCCGTCGCGCGGATCGCGCTTGAACTCGACCTGCGACAGGCCGACGTAGTCGAACGCGGCAAGTAGGCGCAGCGCCGCGTCGACGGCGTCCTGCACCCAGAGGGCCTCGCCCACGCGGCAGGTGCCGACGCCGGGCGGCGTCTGCCGAAGCTTCCGGCCGGAGAAGACGCCGAGCGGCCGGCCGTTGCGGTCCAGGTAGCTGCCGACGGTGTAGAGCGTGTCATCGCCGCCGGGAATGAGCTCCTGCACCATCGGTTCGAACTCCTCGGCGCGCGTGTAGGCCTCGTCGACCTCCTCCATCGTCTCGCAACGGAACGCCTGGCGGCGGAAGCGTTGCTTGAACCCGACGTGCTGCTCCGGCTTGACGAGCACCGGGAGTCCGATCTCGTCGGCAGCCGCACGCGCCTCGGCCGCGGTCAGGGGATGGCGGGTCTCCGGCACGGCGACGCCGGCGAGCACGGCCTGCTCGAGTTGTGCCCGCTTGCTTTGCACGCGCTCGAGGATCTCCCAGTCGGGAAAGGGAGCAAGCACCGGAAGATCGCCGCTGTGCTGCGCGATCAGGTTGAGCTGCCCGTCGTGCGTCGGAAAGACGACGACCTCGCCGAGCGCGCGGATCGATGCGATGAATCTCTTCGGATCTGCCTGCCAGTCGGGGCTGAGGAACGGTTCCGCGTAGCGCGACCGGAAGCCGAGCGCGCTCGGACGGTGATCGACGGCGAGCACGCGGATGCCCGCGCGCCCGAGCGAGCGGATCGCGGCCAAGCCGTTCACCCAGCCGACGTCGACGACCGCAGCGGGAAGATCGTGCTCGGAGCCGTGGAGACTCATCGCGCCGATTCTGCCGAGCCGTACCGTTGCGACCGACGATCGTCACGATTTGGGCACACCTGCGTTACACGTCCTTTGCGACACTAACGGTGCGGTTTGCAGCCGTTTTGTCCCATCGCGACATGTCTTCGGGTCTGACCCCAAGACATGGGCCGAAGAGAGCACTCGACTGCTCGTAGGCTTCAGCCATGGCAAAGATCGTCGTCACCGGAGCCAGCGGCAAGGCCGGACGGGCAGTCGTCCGCGCTCTGCTCGAACGCGACTACGACGTGCTTGCGGTCGATGTCTCGCCGCCCGCCGAATCAGCTGCGCCCTCTCTGCTGGCCGACCTGACCGAGTTTGGCCAGACCGTCGAGTGCCTGGCAGGCGTGGAGTCTGTCGTTCATCTCGCAGCGATACCGGCGTCCGGCATTCACACGGAGGAGACGACCTTCCGCACGAACATGCTCAGCACCTACAACGTGTTCGAAGCGGCTCGGCTGCTCGGACTGCGCCGGGTCGTGTGGGCGTCGAGCGAGACGATCCTCGGCCTGCCGTTCGAGCGCGAGCAGCCCGCATACGCGCCGATCGACGAGGAACACCCGGCTTATCCCGAATCGAGCTACGCGCTGTCGAAGGTGCTCTCGGAGGAGCTCGGCAGACAGCTGCATCGCTGGACCGGCACGCCGTACGTCGCACTGCGATTTTCGAACATCATGGAACCGCACGACTACGACCGGTTTCCGTCCTTTTGGAAAGACCCAAGCTTGCGGCGCTGGAATCTGTGGGGCTACATCGACGCGCGCGACGTGGCCGAGAGTTGCCGGCTCGCACTCGAAGCCGACATAGGCGCCGAGCACTTCATCGTCGCTGCCGGCGACACCGTCATGAACCGACCGAGCCGCGAGTTGATGGCAGAGGTGTTCCCAACGGTGCCCTACACCCCGACCGCGGGCGACTTCGACACGCTCCTCTCGATCCAGAAGGCACGGCGGCTGCTCGGGTACGAGCCGCAGTGGTCCTGGCGCGATCACATCGCGGGCAGCTAGCGGAGGCTGTTCAGCTCCGCAAGATCTTCCGGCGTTGCTTCCCAGTTCGCCGCTTCGACGTTCGCGCGCACCTGCTCCGGCTTCGTTGCGCCGGCGATCACGGACGAGATTGCCGGTTGCGCCAGCAGGCCGCCGATCGCCACCTGCAAGAGCGTCCGGCCACGCTCCTTCGCGAACGCCTCGAGTGCTTCGAGGCGTTCGAACATCTCATCGGTGAAGACTGCCTCGCGGTCCGACAGTCGCGTGCCTTCAGGACGCGGCTCGCCGCGACGGTACTTGCCGGTGAGCAAACCGCTCGCCAGCGGGAAGTACGGGAGCACGCCGATCCCGAGACGCTCGCAGGTCGGCAGAAGCTCCTCCTCCGCTTCGCGCCGCAGCAGCGAGTACTGGTTCTGCGCGCTCACGGGCTGCGCAAAGCCGTGCTCGCGACAGACCGCCTCGACCTCCTCGACCTGTGCCGCGTCGAGATTCGAGTGGCCGACATAGCGCACCTTCCCTGCGCGCACGAGCTCGTCCAGCGCACCGAACGTCTCCTCGAACGGCGTGATGTTGTCGGGGGTGTGGTACTGGTAGAGATCGACGACGTCGGTGCGCAACCGCTGCAGCGAAGCATCGATCGCCTTGTGGATGTACGCGCGCGAGCCGCGTGCTTCGGTTCC
>CAWAAP010000010.1:0-337946 GCA_963779965.1 uncultured Actinomycetes bacterium
AGGAGGCCGGCGTCGAAACACGCTCGGTCGTCCTGCGTGGTTTCCCCGTCGAGGCGATCTGCGACGCGGCCGAAAGGTTCGCTCCGCAGTTCCTCGTCATCGGCTCGCACGGCTGGGGAGCGATGAAACGAGCGCTCTTCGGGAGCGTCTCCTCCGGTGTTCTCCACCATGCGACGTGCCCGGTGCTAGTCGTCCCGGCGGAGAAGGCAGAGATCCAGGCCGCGAAGAACGGCTCGCGCGAAGAGATCACGGTCTGAGCTGAAGGGCTGACATGGTCGGCGCTGTCCAGGCAGGAGGCCTAGCGGTCACCGCCGCAGCGTTGGCCACGGCCCTTGCCACCGGCTTGGGGGCGGCTCCGCTGGCGTTCGCCAAGCGGGAGTCACAGACGTGGCTGGGGCCCGCCAACTGGGTCGCGGCGGCATTGATGCTCGGCGCCAGCGGCATGCTTTTCTATCAAGGGGTCGGATCGGACGCAGCCAAGACGCTGGCCGGCGCCGCGATCGGCATCGTGGCGATTGCGCTTTCCGCACGTTGGCTGGGCAGGCGCGAGAGTTGGCGTTTCGAAGCGCTGAGCGGCGCCCAGGCGCGAACGGCCGTGATCATCGTCGCGGTCATGACGGTGCACTCTGCCGCGGAGGGTGTCGGTGTGGGCGTCGCGTTCGGGGGCGGAGACTCGATCGGCTTCTTGACCGCGTTCGCGATTGCCGTCCACAACATCCCTGAAGGGCTCGCTATCAGTCTCGTCCTCGTGCCACGGGGAGTAACCGTTCTCCACGCCGCCGGCTGGAGCGTGGTGTCGAGCCTGCCCCAACCCTTGCTCGCCCTGCCGGCGTTTGCCTTCGTCGCGGCGTTCGGTCAGGCGCTGCCCATCGGGCTCGGCTTCGCAGGGGGCGCCATGATGTGGATGGTGCTCGCGCAGATCGTGCCCGATGCGCTGCACTCCTCGCGCGCAGGTAAAACGACTAGCGTGTCGCTGACATGACGGAAACCCGTCCGGCGCCGACAGAGACCGAACAGCTCAGTTCGACCGACGTCGAGTTGCTTGATGCGTACTGGCGGGCTGCCAACTACCTCTCGGTCGGTCAGATCTACCTGCTCGACAACCCGCTGCTTCGCGAGCCGCTCACCCCCGAGCAGGTGAAGCCCCGGTTACTCGGCCATTTCGGGACGACCCCAGGCTTGAACTTCCTCTACGCCCACCTCAACCGCGCCATCCGCCGGCGCGACCTGGACGTTCTCTATGTGACAGGACCCGGCCACGGCGGGCCGGGGCTGGTCGCGAACGCTTATCTCGAAGGGACGTACAGCGAGCTCTACTCACACGTCGGCTGCGACGAGGATGGCCTGCGCGAGTTGTTTCGCCAGTTCTCGTTTCCCGGCGGCATCCCGAGCCACGTGGCTCCAGAGACGCCCGGGTCAATTCACGAGGGTGGTGAGCTGGGCTACGCACTTGTCCATGCCTATGGAGCGGCCTACGACAACCCGGGTCTGCTGGTTGCCTGCGTCGTCGGGGACGGCGAGGCGGAGACCGGACCGCTCGCGACGAGCTGGCACGCCAACAAGTTCCTGAATCCGCGTACCGACGGCGCAGTGCTGCCGATCCTGCACCTCAACGGCTACAAGATCGCGAACCCGACCGTCCTCGCCCGCATTCCGGAGCACGAGCTCGAGGCGCTGATGCGCGGCTATGGATACGAGCCGTTGTTCATCTCGATCGCCGACGAGGACGACCACACCGACGTGCACGCGCGCTTCGCGGGACTACTAGATGAGGCGCTCGATCGAATCGAGGAGATTCAACGGAGCGCACGCATCGACGGTGTGATGGCCCGTCCAACCTGGCCGATGATCGTGCTGCGCTCGCCCAAAGGCTGGACGGGACCCGCCGAGATCGACGGGTTACCGATGGAAGGGACCTGGCGTTCTCATCAGGTACCCATGACCGATGTGCGCACGAACCCGGATCACCTTCGTGTGCTCGAGGAGTGGCTGCGCAGCTATCGGCCGAATGAGCTCTTCGACGATGAGGGCCGCCTGCGTTCGGAGCTCGCCGCCATTGCCCCCAAGGGGGAGCGCCGAATGAGTGCGAATCCGCACGCAAACGGCGGACTCCTCCTGCGCGACCTCGTGCTGCCCGATTTCCGCCGGTACGCCGTCGAAGTGAAGACGCCTGGGGTCGAAGTGAGGGAATCGACCCGAGTGCTCGGAACGTTCCTGCGCGACGTGATCGTCGCCAATCGGGACAACTTCTTGCTCTTCGGCCCTGACGAGACGGCTTCGAACCGCCTGGGCGACGTGTTCGCCGTGACTTCCCGGAGGTGGCAGGCCGAGGTCGAAGCGACCGATGAAGGTCTGGGGGCGGATGGGCGCGTCATGGAGATCCTTTCCGAGCACATGTGTCAGGGCTGGCTCGAGGGCTATTTGCTCACCGGCCGGCACGGGTTCTTCAATTGCTACGAGGCTTTCATCCACATCGTGGATTCGATGTTCAACCAACACGCGAAATGGTTGAAGGTCACGCGCAGGATTCCCTGGCGGCGGCCGATCGCGTCGCTCAACTATCTGCTCAGCTCACACGTCTGGCGGCAGGACCACAACGGCTTCTCGCACCAGGATCCCGGCTTCATCGATCACGTCGTCAACAAGAAAGCGGAAATCATCCGCGTCTACCTACCGCCTGACGCGAACACGCTGCTGTCAGTGGCAGATCACTGCTTGCGCAGCCGTAACTACGTGAACGTCATCGTCGCCGGGAAACAGCCTGCTTTGCAATTCCTCTCGATGGAGGACGCTGTCCTGCACTGCACCCGCGGAATCGGTATCTGGGACTGGGCTTCCAACGACAATGGTGCGGAACCGGATGTCGTGCTCGGGTGCTGCGGCGATGTGCCGACTCTCGAGACCGTCGCCGCTGCGGCCATCCTGCGCGAGCGGCTGCCCGACATACGCGTGCGCGTCGTGAACGTCGTCGATCTCATGCGGCTTCAGCCCGAAACCGAGCATCCTCACGGGCTCTCGGATCGCGAGTTCGACTCGCTGTTCACGACCAACCGCCCAATCGTGTTTGCCTACCACGGGTATCCGTGGCTCATCCACCGTCTCACCTATCGGCGCAAGAACCACGACAACATGCACGTGCGCGGCTACAAGGAAGAAGGCACCACCACGACGCCGTTCGACATGGTGATGCTCAACGATCTCGACCGCTTCCATCTCGTTATCGACGTGATCGACCGCCTGCCACAGCTGGTCGGTAAGGCCGATCATCTCCGCCAGGAGATGGTGGATGCGCGTCTGCGAGCTCGGGCGTACGGTCGCGCGCACGGAGAGGATCCACCGGAGATCCGCGACTGGACCTGGACCGGCTGAGCCGCGCGGTGGGCGCGATCCTCGTCGTCAACGCCGGCTCGACGAGTCTGAAGCTCCACGCTGTGGAGGCGGACGAGAAGAGCGTTCTCGTCGACTCGTTCGCTGAGGTGCCCGAGGGAATCGATGCGGTTGCGCATCGGGTCGTCCACGGTGGCCCGCGCTTCCGGGATCCTGTGGTGATCGATGACGAGGTTCGCGACCAGATAGGCGAGCTGGTCGCGCTCGCGCCCCTTCACAACGCGCCGGCACTCGAGGCGATTGACGTAGCGCAGTTGATCCTTCCGCATGTACCGCACGTTGCGGTCTTCGACACGTCGTTTCATCGCACGATCCCGGCCGAAGCTGCCGAGTACGCAGTACCGCCGGTCTGGCGTGAGCAATGGGGCATTCGCCGCTACGGATTTCAGGGCCTCTCGGTCGAGTGGTGCGCACAGCGTGTCCCCGAGCTCTTGGGCTACCCGGTCGCCCGTCTGGTCGTCTGTCATCTCGGTGGCGGATCCTCTGTCACCGCCGTTCTCGCGGGTCGCTCTGTGGATACGACGATGGGCTTCACGCCGCTCGAGGGTGTCCCGATGACGACGCGCTCGGGATCAATCGATCCTGGTGCACTCCTCTACGTGCTTCGCGAGGGATATCACGACGTCGACTCGCTCGATCACGCGCTCAACTTCGACTCCGGTGTCAAAGGACTCGCCGGTGACGACGGCGGGATGATCGACGTCGAGCGCCGCGCGGGCCAAGGCGATGCCGACGCCGCCTTAGCCCTCGAGGTCATGCTGCATCGCCTCGCGGCCGCCGTGGCGGCCATGGCTGCGTCGGCTGGAGGGCTCGATGCCCTTGCCTTCACCGCGGGAATCGGTGAGGGGTCGGCGCTCGTGCGCGAGCGGCTGTCTGCTCGTCTTGGCTTCCTCGGTGTCGATCTCGACATCGAGAAGAACAAGAACGCCAAGCCCGACTGCGACGTCGCGAAGGACAGGTCGCCCGTCCGCATTCTTGTCGTGCGCGCGCGTGAAGAGCTGGTCGCGGCGCGCGCCGCGCGAGAGCTTCTCGCCTCAGACTGCGAACCGGCTTGACCGGCCCAACCTCGCGTGCTCGATCGACCGCGCCACAAGCACGGGGCGGTCCGCGTGATGGACGATCTCCGACGAGACACTGCCGAGCAGGGCGCCCCTGACCGTCCCGAGCCCACGAGAGCCGACGACGATCAGATCGACGTCGCGGCTCCTTGCGAACTCCAGGACCGCGTCTGCGGGCGACCCCTCGAGCAACTCGGTGTCATACGTCACGTGCCGTTCCTCGGCATAGGGAGTCGTCTTGGCGAGCGCTGTCCGCATCGCGCCGAGACTCTCACTCAGCGCGCGTTGGTAGTACGGATCGCCCAGTACAGGCAGTGGTGCGTGTGCGACCGCGACGAAGGTCACGCTGGCGCCGAGCTCCTTGGCGAGCCGGACGCCTTCCTCTGCGGCCACGAGCGATCCTGGTGAGCCGTCCGAGGCGATGAGGATGCGATCGATGCGGTCTGACTCGTCCACGGCAGCCCCCTTTCTTCGAAGCTGACTAGAGAATCCTCTCGGCGCGAGGTCCCGGCATCGGGGCGGTGCCGGATAGCGTTGCGGTCAATCCGCAATCGGGCTGCGGCTGCGGCCGGATGTCATGACGCTCCGGCTGGCCGAAGCTTGACGAGAGTGGCAACCTCTCCTCTCATGGATGCAGCTACACAGGCCGTGGCGGACGTCGTCCTCCGCGACGGCTCGACGATGCGATTCCGCCCGCCCGGAGCGGCGGATGGCGAGGCGCTGCTCGACTTCTTCCGCGGCCTCTCGGACCGGAGCCTCTATCTCCGTTTCCACGGACATCCGAGCGTGGACGAGCGCCTTGTCGACCCCGTGCTCGAACCCGACTGGGTCGAACGGGGCGCGCTCGTCGGCACGAAGGACGATGTCGTCGTCGCGCTGGCGAGCTATGTGCGCCTGCGCGATGCACACACCGCTGAAGTTGCCTTCGCAGTGGCCGACGAGCACCAAGGGCGCGGCATCGCGACGCGGTTGCTCGAGCGTCTCGCCTCGCTTGCCGGCGGCGTAGGCATCGAGGAGTTCCTCGCCGAAGTGGTGGCCGACAACACCAAGATGCTCGGGGTCTTCAGGGACGCAGGTTTCGAGCAGAGCCGCGTCTTCGAGTCGGGTATCTCCGAGGTGCGGCTGAAGCTCGATGCGACCGAGGCCCTGCGCACGCGCATCGACGAACGGGACCACATTGCCGTCGCCGCTTCGCTCGATCCGTTCTTCAAGCCCGCCACGGTCGCCGTCGTCGGCGCGTCATCGCGCGCCGGTTCGATCGGCGGTGAGCTCTTCCGCAACGTGCTGCGCGGCGAGTTTCGCGGGGTCGCCTATCCGGTCAACAGGTCGGGCGAGCCAGTCGCAGGCGTTCATGCTTACCGGAGCATCGCCGAGATCGGAGAGGCTGTCGATCTCGCAGTGGTCTGCCTGCCCGGCGGTGCGGTGCTCGAGGCGGCGGAAGAGGCGCTCGCCTCAGGCGTCCGAGCTCTGTGCGTCATCTCTGCAGGCTTTGCCGAGATCGGTCCCGAAGGTGAAGCACGCCAGGATCTGCTGCTCGAGCTGGTTCGCTCTCATGGAGCCCGGCTCCTCGGCCCGAACTGCCTCGGCATCGCAGTGGCCGACGTTCGACTGAATGCCACGTTCGGTCCGCGTTCGCTTCCACCCGGCAAGATCGGCTTCTCGTCGCAGAGTGGCGCACTCGGGCTCGCCCTGCTGGAGCGCGCAACCGAAAAGAGCCTCGGGCTCTCCGCCTTCGTGTCCATCGGCAACAAGGCGGATGTCTCGTCGAACGACCTGCTCGAGTACTGGGAAGAGGATCCGAACACCGACGTCGTGCTGTTGTATCTCGAGTCCTTCGGCAACCCGCGCAAGTTTGCGCGCGTCGCGCGGCGCGTGGCGCGGACGAAACCGATCGTCGCGATGAAGGCCGGGCGGACCGCCGCCGGCGCGAGGGCTGCCAGCTCGCACACCGCCGCACTCGCCGGCTCCGAGGCCGCCGTCGATGCGCTGTTTCACCAGGCGGGCGTCATTCGGGTCGACACCCTCGAGGAGCTGCTCGACGTGACCGCCCTGCTCGATGGGCAGCCCCTGCCACGTGGTCGCCGGGTCGCGGTACTCACCAACGCCGGCGGTCTGGGCATTCTGTGTGCCGACGCGTGCGAGGCCGCCGGTCTCTCACTCTCGCCGCTCGCCGACGAGACCGTCGCCGCGCTGCGCGCGGTCTTGCCTTCGGAAGCCAGCATGAGCAACCCGGTGGACATGCTCGGCTCGGCGGTAGGCACGACCTACGAAAGCGTCCTGCCCGCACTTCTACGCGACCCCGGTGTCGACGCGGTCATCGTTCTGTTCGTCCCACCCGTCGTGGCCGGAGCTGACGAGGTGGCCGCGGCGATCGCCCGGGCTGCCGAGGCGGAGGCGAGCGAAGGCAAGCCGGTGCTTGCCTGTGTGATCAGTCAAACGGGGACTCCCTCGCAACTGCTGTCGGCGCCCGTCGCCGCGTTCGACTACCCGGAGTCTGCCGCGCGTGCGCTCGGGCGTGCCGCCGAGCGCGCCGAGTGGTTGCGGCGTCCGCAAGGACGGGTGCCTGTGCTCGACGGCATCGACCTAGCCGCCGCGCGTGTGGTCGTGGACGAAGCCGGGGAGCGGTGGCTTGCTCCAGACGAGGTTCGGCGGTTGCTGGAGGCGTACGGACTTCCAGTCGTTGCCGAGCGAGTCGCGGCCACGCTCGAGGAGACCCTTGCCGTTGCGGACGAGCTCGGGTATCCCGTCGTCGTGAAGACGGCTGCTGCCGGTGTGCACAAGACTGAACAGGGAGGAGTTGCACTCGACCTGCGTGATCCTGGTGCGGTGAGCGAGGCGGCTAATCGGATCGGGCTACCGGTGCTCGTGCAGCCGTTTCTGCGTGGTGGTGCCGAGATGCTCGTCGGGGCATTCCAGGATCCCGTCTTCGGGCCGCTGGTCGCCCTCGGCCCGGGCGGCACGATGGCCGAGCTGATCGGAGACGCCGGCTTCCGACTCGCGCCGTTGACCGACACCGACGCGGACGAGCTCGTGCAGAGCGGAAAGGCCGGACTGCTCGTGCGGGGTTTCCGTGGTGCTCTACCTGCTGATGCCCAGGCGCTCGCCGACGTCGTCTTACGGGTCGCTCGCCTTGCGGACGATCTGCCCGAAGTGGCGGAGCTGGACCTGAATCCCGTGATCGCTCGTCCTGACGGCTGCGTCGTCGTCGACGCGCGCGCGCGAATTGGCGCTCCGCCCCCGAGCGCGCGGCTGAAGAGCTGGTAGCCGCGCTGCTGCGGTAAAGCCGCAGCGCGGTTCAGACGACGCCCGGATGCGCCGCCGCCGCGCCGGCGCGAGCCTTTGAGAGAAGAAGGAGGTGCCAGATGAGGCCCATAGTCCTGGCGACAGACGGCTCTCCCAGCGCGGAGCCGGCCGTGCAGCGAGCGATCGAGCTGGCCACTGAAACCCACGCACCTTTGCTCGTCATGAGCGTGTGGGACATTCCATACACGGGGCTTGGATACGCGCCGCTGCCGTTCGTCTTCGACGTGGGTGCGGAAATGTCGGAGCGCGCCCCGAAGATCGTCGAGGCAGCCGCATTGCGGGCACGGGCGGCGGGTCTCAGCGTGGAGACGACTGTTCGCCGTGGGTTTCCGGTGGACGAGATCTGCCGCGTCGCCGAAGAAAGGAACGCTCGGATGATCGTCATCGGCTCCCACCACTGGGGCCGCGTGCGCAGCGCGCTCCATGGAAGCGTTTCGCAAGGTGTCGTGCAATCCGCCCACTGTCCGGTCATCGTCGCGCCCGCGTTCGAGGCCGAGGCGAAGGCCGGTCCCAGAGTTCTATTGGAGGTATGACATGTCGATCCTCAAAGACTTCCGATTCACGGTCGACCTGAAGGGCGACGCCGAGCGCGTTGTCGAGCTCACGACCGACGAAGGGCTTGCGCTCTCCGTCGCCACGCCGCCCGAGTTCCGAGGTGGCGTTCACGGGATGTGGTCTCCGGAGCACCTGCTCGTCGCAAGTGCCGCGTCGTGTTTTGGCCTGACGCTCGCGGGCATCGCGGAGCGCCGGCAGATTCCGCTGCATGACGTGGCGATCCGCGGCGTCGGCCACATAACGCGCCGCGCCGACGCGCGGTTCGGCTTCGTCGTAGTCGAGCTCGCCGTCGAGATCACGACAGAAGAAGGATTCGAAGAGAACGCCCGCCGAGCCGCACGCGCGGCCGAGACCGGCTGCCTCATCGGGAATGCGCTGAGGATTCCCGTCGAGGTCGAGCTCAACGTCAGAGCGGCGGCTCCGATCTCGGCATGAGGACGACCTCCACCGCGTGCGCTTGCGGGAAACCCGCAGGCGGTTCAGCGTCCTCGCCGATGGCCCACGAACCAGTGGCGGTGACACTCGGCCAGAGAAAACAAAGGAGGAGTGATGAAAGTCCGTGACATCATGACCACCAACGTCTTCACAGTCCCCGCAGACATGCCACTGAAGCAGGTTGCAACTCGAATGCTCGAGTACGGAATCTCCGGGCTGCCGGTCGTCGACGAGGAGGAGTGCGTTATCGGCGTATTGTCGGAGACGGACATCCTCTACAAGGAACGAACAGCCCCGAAGCGGGACGGTCTGGTCGACTGGCTCGTTCATTACGGAGAGGATCCGCCTGCTGCCAAGTTGAACGCCCGGACGGCAGGCCAGGCGATGACCTCGCCGGCGGTCACGATCACGCCGCGACGGTCGGTCGCCGATGCTGCCGAGTTGATGCTCGAGTTAGGGATCGACCGGCTCCCGGTTGTCGATGCGGGGCAGCTCGTCGGGATCGTGGCGCGGGCAGATCTCGTCCGAGCGTTCGCGCGCGGGGACGAGGAGATCGAGCTCGAGATCCGGCGAGACGTGCTCCTTGCAAAGCTTTGGCTCGACCCTGCTGAAGTGAAGGTTCACGTCAAGGACGGTTACGTCACGCTCGAGGGACGTGTCGATGACGAAGGCGTGGCCGAACAGATCCTCAACTGCACGCAGCGGGTCCCAGGCGTCGTCTCCGTCGAGCCTCGACTCACGTGGCCAGACGCGCCGGCACCTCGCGCGGTGGGCAAGACACTCGCCTGACGAGAACGATCTTCTCTCTCGCGGCAGATGGCAGCACGGCCGCCCTCTGCCGCCGCACCGGGTGGGCGAGTGACACTCGGCGCTCCGTAGAACGCCGTAATAGGGATCGGGCGGGCCACCGATGGCACGCCCGAGCGTCCGCCGGAGACTGAAACCGAATGAGCAAGCAACCAGAAAGGAGATCGTCATGTTCAAGACGATTATCTGGGCAACAGACGGATCCGAGGCCGCCGAGCGCGCCCTTTCAACGGCTCTCGAACTGACAGCCGAAGCCGACGGGAGGCTCCTCGTCGTGCATGCGAACGAGCGCCTCGGTGGTCGCGCCGGAGGCGCGCCGATGTTCGCGGACGAGGAAGACCTTCAGCGCGAGCTCGTCGCGAAGGTCAACGATCTCGTCCAGTCGGGCGTCAAGGCGAGTTTCCATGTGGTCAGCGGACTCAACACCGATCCCGCGGATCTCATCGCGGACGTCGCCAAAGAGGCCGACGCTGATTTGATCGTCGTGGGAACTCGGGGTCACGGCCGCGTTGCCGGGATGTTGCTCGGCAGCGTTACGCAGCGGCTTCTGCATGTGGCACCGTGCCCCGTGCTGGCCGTGCCGGCCAAGGTGGCCGCCACCAAGGTCGTTGTCGGAACCAGCTAATTCGAGAGGACCGTCACACTCTCACCCGCGCCACCCGGGCCCGCACTTGGCGAGATGCGGTCCCAGGCGGCGCGGGACACTTTCTCTAAACGCCGTCTTCGTCCGTAGTTCCCCCCAATCGGGATCGGCAGCACGCGAGATCTGCGCCGGCCCTCATCCTTTTGCCAGCCCGCAGCTCGAAGTCCGTAAAAAGCCGCACACAGTCTCCGTCGGCGTCCCGATGTCATCCCTCGCCCGAAAGGTCACAGTTCAGGCAGAGCGCATTGGAGCGCGAAAGGAGTCTCACATGAGAGTCCGAGACGTCATGACCCAGGACGTCGCGACCGTCGCACCTGACACCGACCTCAGGGATCTCGCCGCGCTGCTCGTAGAGAGGCGCATCTCCGGCGTGCCCGTGGTCGAGAACGGACGGGTCGTCGGGGTCGTCTCCGAACGAGACATCCTCTTCAAGGAGCGGCCGTCTGAAGGCTTGAGCCGGGGCGTGCTCGCACGGCTCATGGACGAGGGCGATCTCACCCTCAAGATCGACGCCAGAACCGCGCGCGAGGCGATGACATCGCCGCCACTCACCATCGGACCTTCCCGAGGCGTGGCGGAGGCAGCGGCGACCATGTTGGACGAGAACGTTTCACGCCTCCCGGTTGTCGATCACGGACGCCTCGTCGGGATCGTCACGCAGCATGACCTGGTCCGGGCGTTTGCACGCTCCGACGACGAGATTCGCCGAGAGATCAACACCGACCCGCTCGTTCGATCATGTTGGCAACGGCCCGGCGACTACCACGTTGCGGTTGAGAAAGGCGTCGTCACGCTCAGCGGCAAGGTCGGAAACAAGGCGCAGGCGCGGCTGATCGAGGCTTTTGTCGACCGAGTTCCCGGCGTGGTCGGGATCACTTCGAGGCTTCACTGGGAGGACGGACGATGAGCACCAACGAAACCCAACGCAAACCCATCCTCGTCGCTGAAGACGTACGGAAGGTCTACCGGTCCGGAGCGGACTCGGTCGTCGCACTGCACGGGCTCGACCTGGTCGTACCGCAGGGTGAGTTCGTCGCAGTGATGGGTCCGTCCGGATCCGGGAAGACGACTCTCCTCAATTGCGTCTCCGGCCTCGACGAGATCGACGGCGGCCGGGTCCTGGTCGATGACCTCAGCATTCACGAGCTCTCCGACAAGGCGCGCACGAAGCACCGCGCCAAGGAGATGGGCTTCATCTTCCAGGCCTTCAACTTGATCCCGGTCTTCACGGCAACAGAAAACGTCGAGCTACCGCTGCTCCTGGCCGGTGTGCGCGAGCATGACGCTCACATCCGCGCACGCGAGACACTCACCAGAGTGGGGCTAGGTCACAGGCTCGACCGCCGGCCGATGGAGCTCTCCGGCGGTGAGCAGCAACGCGTCGCGGTCGCACGGGCGCTGGCGGGAAAGCCGCGCATCGTCTGGGCCGACGAGCCCACGGGCAACCTCGACTCGGAGATGGCCGCAGCCGTCATGGAGCTGCTCGGTGAGCTCCACGCCGAGGGTCTCAGCATCATCCTCGTCACGCACGATCCGACGGTTGCGGCGCACGCCGACAGGCTGATCACCGTGCGCGACGGCCGCCTCGTCGGTGACGAGCAACTCGGCGCAAAGAGCCCGCAGCGAGACGAGAACGCGCGGGAGCCGGTGCTGCGATGAAGGTTGCAGCTCTCATCTCGCTTCTGATCTCGCTTCCCTTCCTGTTCATCCTTGCCAGACGGCCGATCCTGCGTCGCCTCGCCTTGCGCAACGCCATGAGGCGACCGCGCGAAGCCTTGCTCGTCGTGCTCGGTTCTTTGCTGGGCGCGGCGATCATCACGGGCTCCGCAGTGGTGGGTGACACGATGGACTCGTCGATCCGCCAGGGGGCGCGGCAGCATCTCGGACCGATCGACGAGCTCGTCCTTGCGCAGGACGCCCCGGAATGGCGCTCGCTCTCCGGCCGGCTTCGCTCGCTGCCGGCTTCGAAGGTCGACGGCGTACTGCAGCTCGCAACACTCGACGCCCCTACCACGGCCGGCCGCGCGGAAACACTCCGGAGCGTCCCGAACTCCCAGGTTGTCGCAGTCGACTTCGAGTCCGCTCGCGCCTTCGGCGGCGATCCGGCTTCCACCGGCATCAGCGGCGTGACACCCGGGGCGGGCCACGCTGCCATCACGACAGACCTTGCGCAAGGTCTCAATATCGGGCCAGGAGCGCAGATCGACGTCTATGCCTACGGCAGGCCGCGGACGCTGACCGTCGATCGCATCGTCCCTCGCATCGGCGTCGCCGGCTTTACGTTGGGCGACCAGCAGGAGGCGCGGAACGTGCTCGTCTCACCGGCAACGTTCGACACCCTGCTACGGGGAGGGGTGCAGACCGGCGCACCGCCGGTCTGGATGGTCGCTGTCTCCAACCGCGGGGGTGTCGAGAGTGGGGCACCGCTCACCGACGAGGTCGACCGTGCGATTCGGCAGGCTGCGAGCGGTCTCGACCCAGAGGTTACGCCGATCAAGCAGCAGGTGCTCGACGTGGCCGACCAGGTGGGCAAGGGGTTCACACAGATGTTCACGGCGATGGGGAGCTTCGGTGTTCTCGCCGGTTTGTTGCTGTTGGTCAACCTGTTCGTAATGCTCGCCGCCGAGCGAAAGTCGGAGCTCGGGATGGCGCGTGCAGTCGGAATGAGGCGAAGCGCGCTCGTCGGAGCTTTCGCCACCGAGGGCTTTCTCTATGCGTTCGCGGCCTCGTTGCTGGGCACGGTTGTCGGAATCGGGCTTGGGCGCGCTCTCGTGTCACTCTCGCAGAGCGCGTTTAGTTCGGAGCACAACCGGTTCGACCTCTACTTCACGCTCAAGGCTGCGAGCCTCGGACAGGCCTTCATGATCTCGTTCGCCGTCGCGATCTTGACGATCGTGACGATGAGCGTTCGCGTGAGCCGCCTGAACATCATCCGTGCGATCCGCGACATTCCCGAACCGCCTGGTCAGCGGAAGCGCCGCTGGTTGTTCATCGGAGCTGCTGCCGCTGTCCTTGGTGCAGTCTGGACGATCGGTGCGATGCCGTCGAACGAGCCCTTTGGGTTGCTCCTTGGCCCGACACTGCTGCTCGCCGGGCTCGCTCCGGCGCTCGGTCGCGTCACACACGCGCGGACGTCGTTCTCTGTGATTGCTGCTCTCGTCGTGGTCTGGGGCGCGGTCGTGTTCGCGGTGTTCCCGAAGTCCGCCGAGGGTGCCTCGATCATGATGTACGTCGCGCAGGGCATCGTGATGACGGCTGGTGGCGTTTCGCTTGCGACCCTGCAGCTTGATCGAGTTGGCAGAGGCCTACGTCGGTTCGGGGGTCGAGCGCTCTCGCTACGGCTCGGGCTCGCCTATCCGCTTGCGCGCCCATCCCGAACCGGCCTGACCGTCTCGATGTACGCGCTCGTCGTCTTCATCCTGACGTTCATCACGGCGATCTCGTACATGATCGACCGTCAAGTAACGACAGCCAGCGCTAACGTCTCCGGCGGCGCCCAGGTGTACGTGAAGTCGAGCGCTGCGAATCCGATCAACATCGCCGCTCTCTCGCAAACTCCCGGTGTCCGGATGATCGCACCGCTCTCGAGGGTCGACGCCAGCTTTGCGCTCCAAGGCTCCGCCGATGAGCATTCCTGGCCGCTGACTGCGTTCGACGAAAGCCTCATTCGGATGCATCCGCCGAGGCTCGAGGATCGAGGGCGGTACGTGAGCGATCGTGTGGCCTGGACGGCGGTTCTCAGCGATCCCGACTTGATCATCGCCGACCCGATGTTCCTTCAGACGGGCGGGCCTCCTGGATTCAACGTCAGGATCGGCGACCGCTTGACCGTGAAGGATCCCATCTCTGGAGCCTCGCACGAGGTGACCGTCGCCGCGCTCAGCACGAGTGACGGCTTGATCGCGAACGGCATGCTCTACGGCTGGGACAGTGCGCATCTGCTGTTCGGCGAACGCCTGGTTGCCAGTCGCTCCTACCTGACGCTTGCGCCCGGAACGAACGCCGACGCGTTCGCGTCGCGTCTCCAGACCCAGTTCATCGGCAACGGCACGGAGGCTTTCTCGATTGCTTCCCTCATGGACGAGGCCTTTACGATGACGCGCCAGATCTTCCAGCTCTTCCAGGGATATCTCGCGATGGGTCTGCTGGTCGGAATCGCAGGGATCGCGGTCGTCATGGTGCGCGCGGTCCGTGAGCGGCGCCGCCAGATCGGGACGCTCCGCGCGCTGGGTTTTCCCGCGCAGTCCGTGGGCCGAAGTTTCGCGATCGAGGCCGGCTACGTCGCGCTGCAAGGTACGGTGATCGGCGTCTTGCTGGCGCTGCTCACGCTCTACACGATCGTCACTCGCTCTGACGCGATGGGCGACCTTCAGTTCGCGGTCCCAATCGCGCAACTCAGCCTCCTGCTCGTTGCCACCGTGGCGGCATCGCTCCTCGCCACGGTTGCGCCGGCGCTTTCGGCGACGCGAATTCGTCCGGCTGTCGCCCTGAGGATGACCGGCTCGTGACCGGACGGCCGAGCTTCACCCAGGACGAGGCTCGCCGTATTGGTGAGCAGATCGGCATCGACTGGGAGACAGCCCCGTTCGACGTCGAGCAGTTCCGCATGGGCATGGACGTGGAGCTGGAGCACGGACTTCACGACTCCGCCACCAACGTCACCGGCGACGATCCCGTGGTCACGGGCAAGATCGCGCTCGCGCATCTGAACGAGTTCCCGGACTACTACACGCGGCTCGACCGGATGGAGGAACAGGCGAAGCGCGACCACGGTATGGGGTGACGAGCCAGAGCCCGTCGTGTTGGTCGCTCCGTGTAAAGCCGCAACCCGATTGGCGTTTTGCACGGATGCTGCCCTGGGGTGCGCCTCTCTACGGTGGGTGCACACCAATTGAAGGAGTGCTTTGGCAATGCCAGCGACACGCGAACGCCAGGACGTCAACGGGAACGCCCAACTGGGTGGGGAGCACCACAACCCGCCTCCGAGAGCTAGCCGGACACGCTCGAGCGACAACGGTGGTTACTGGGCCGCCTTGGCGCTGATCCTTGGGCTGCTGGTCCCCGTCCTCGGCTTCGTCGCCGTGTGGATGGGCTTCTCGGCCCACGAGGCCCGCAACGACGCCAACAAGGCGGCGGCCGCGGTCTCCAGTGGCTCCGCAATGGCCGGAATGGATATGTCCGGCGGTGGCGACCTGCAGAGCTTCGCCGGGCAAGCCCCGAGCAACGCGGACGTACTCGCGAAGAAACATGTCGCGATGGACGCGACGCTGCCGCCTGCTCCTTCGGGTCCCGTGGCTCACGTCAAGCTCGTCCTCGTGGACAAGACCATCGAGATCGCGCCCGGCGTGAAGTACAGCGCCTGGGCATTCAGCGGTGGGGCGCCGGCGCCGTTCATCCACGTCCGCCAGGGCCAGAAGGTCGAGTTGACGCTGACGAACAAGGGCGTGATTCCACACTCCGTCGACTTCCACGCCGCGCGCATCGCGCCGAACGTTGCATTCAAAGATGTGCAGCCAGGCGGCTCGATCCACTACTCGTTCGTTGCGAACGACGCCGGCGCTTTCATGTTCCACTGCGGCACGAAGCCGGTGCTCGCACACATTGCGAACGGCATGTACGGAGCAATCATCGTCGAACCGCGCAAACCGCTCCCGCCTGCGGACAAGAACTACGTCCTGGTTGCGAGCGAGTGGTATCTGAACTCCCCGGGATTCCCCAAGGCGGCAAGCCTCGACATGGCGAAGGCGCAGCGGCAGCAGCCGGACTGGGTCAGCTGGAACGGCTATGCGGGCCAGTATGTGACGCATCCGTTGACTGCAGACCCTGGTGACACGGTGCGCTTCTGGGTCGTCGACGCCGGGCCCAGCTTCGATACGGCCTTCCATGTCGTCGGCACGATCCTGAATCGCGCCTGGGTCAACGCCGACATGACGCAGTTCCAGCGGAACGTGCAGACGGCAGTGGTTCCGGCCGGCGGCGGCGGCGTGTTCGACGTCAAGATCGATCAGCCGGGCCTCTACCCGTTCGTCAACCATTCCTTCGCGAGCGTCGACCTCGGCCAGGTCGGTCTCCTGAACGTCGGCAACGTCAAGGGGACGATGTCCCACTAGCGTTCGAGCGGCGTACGGACCGATACGCCTGCAGCCCGCCGGAGCGAGGGGTGCCAGCCGTACAGACGCTAGTCGTCCAGTCCTCGAGACTGGGCGTTATGAAGAAGCGACTCTTGATCTCAGGCATCGTCCTCGCGGCGCTGCTCCTCGCGCTCTACGGCGTGATTTTCGGAACGGGCCCGAAATGATGTTCCCAATGGCACTCGCTCTCCCGCTCGCCCTCCTGCCGATCGTGAGTCTCATGGCCACGCTCCGCTGGATGGCCGTCTCCTCCGCCTGAGGAGCCGCAGTACGCGGAGTGCTCAGCGGATCGTGACCGGTATGCCGGGGCCGATGCGGACGTTCAGCCAGCGGATCGCGGAGTTGTCGAGCCGCACACAGCCGTGCGAGACCGCGGTACCGAGCGAGCCGCCGACGTTCATCAGTCCATGCAGGGCGATCTGACCGGGGCCGCCGGCGAACTCCTGCAGGACGTTGGAGCGGGCGCTCAACGCGAAGGCGAATGGCCCCCCGGCGTCGCCCGATCGCAGTCGGATGACTTCTTCGATGAAGAACTTGCCGGGTGGCGTCGGCGTTGCGCGCGTACCCACGATCGCCTTGAAGTTGCGCGTCGTGCGCAAGACAATCCACGCCTTCCTCATACCGGCGTCGCGCGCACCCGCTGGGATCCCCGAAACGTGCACCACTCCCTCCCTCGGACGGGTGAGGTCGTACTTCTATGCAGGCAGGGCTAGTCGGAAGCGAGAGCCGTGCCGGGCTGCGGTGTCGCCGGAACGAGCAGGAGGTGGCTGGCGACGATCGCGCCGGCAACGTCTACCAGCTTGTTGCCGTTGTGCTGGGAGTGTTCGCGGAGCATTACGAAGGCCTTGTCGGCGTCGATCGAGTGGCGGGCCATCAGGATTCCCTTGGCCTGCTCGATCAACGCGCGGCGGCCGAACGCCCCCTGCAGGTTGTGGTATTCCGTGAAGCGCTGCAGGGTCACGTCGATCGCGCTCTGCAGCTCCTCAGGGGTGGTATCGACGAGGTAGGCGAAGACGCCACGTTTGGCTGCCTCACGGACATAAGCAGGGTCCTCCGCAGACAGCAGAGCGATCACGGGACAGCTGGATTCGTGGACGATCTCCTCGATCAGCTCGAGCGCGTGTTGCGATGAGAGACCGAGCCCGACGAGCGCGACGTCGGGGTGCTCCCGCGCGGTCACCGCGGCGACTGCCGTGACGTCGACCTCGCGGGCGATCACCTCGTGCCCGAGCCCGGTGACAACCTGGGCGAGCAGCTCGAGCCGGTCGCGCCGCTCGTTGGCAATCAAGACGCGCAGATGTTGAATCTCGTCCCCGACCATCCGCCCCTGTTCTCCTCCCGAAATTCCTACCCGGATGGTAGAGGTCGAATCCCACGGCGGAAACCTCTCCGATACTCGTTTCGTGCGGGATCGAGAGCGGCCCAGTCTCGATTCGGCTTGAACATCACGGTGGGCAGCTCTGCGATCCCCGCGAATCACCCTTTGGGGTGACGGCTCGTCGCCCGTCTGGCCCGATTTCGGTCTGGTGGACTGCGGCGTCGATCGCAGTGGCTACCGCTGCGGCGGTGGAGGGCGAGGCTCGAGAGATCGAGCGGCGTTATCGCACGCTCGTCGAGCAGTTGCCGCTCGTCGTCTACGTCGACGCTCTGGACGAGGGCAGCTCCAACATCTTCACGAGTGGCGGGATCGAGCCCCTCCTCGGCTACACCGTCGAGGAGTGGCGGGATGATCCGGACCTCTTCATTCGCACCCTGCATCCCGATGATCGCGATCGCGTGCTCGCTGCACATGCGCGCACTCACCAAACGCACGAGCCGCTGAGTCTCGAGTACCGGCTCATCGCACGCGACGAGGCCGTTGTCTGGGTTCGCGACGACGGCGTCGTCGTTCTCGGGGACGACGGCGAGCCGCTCTACCTGCAGGGCTACCTGCTCGACATCACCCCCGAGCGGGAGCTGCAGGAGCAGCTCCGGCTGCAGGCGCTGTTCGATCCGCTCACGGGCCTCGCGAACCGCGCCTTCTTCCACGAGCAGCTCGAGCACGCGGTCTCGATCCGCACGGAGAACGAGCCGGGTACCGCGGTGGTCTTCATCGATCTCGACGAGTTCAAGCAGATCAACGACCAGTACGGGCACAGCGTCGGCGACGAAGTGCTCGCGATCCTGGGAGCGCGGCTCAAGACCGTGATTCGGGCCGGCGACTCGGTGGCGCGGCTCGGCGGTGACGAGTTTGCCGTGCTCCTGACGTCGGTCCGCGAACCCGCGGAGCCGGCCATCGTCGCGGAGCGCCTGCTCGAGCAGATCACCGCCCCGATCGAGGTCGCGGGGCGACACCTGCTGTTGACTGCGAGCATCGGCATCGCGCTCGGCAGCAGCGGCACCGAGCTCCTCAAGCAGGCCGACGCGGCGATGTACCGCGCGAAGGCGAACGGAGACGCGGACTACGCGTTCTACGACGACGAGCTCGACCAGTCAGCGCTGAACCGTTTCAAGCGGATCGCGGAGATGCGGCAGGCGATTGCCGACAAGCAGTTCACGCTCGCCTACCAGCCCGTCGTCAATCTCGATCCGTTCGAGGTCGTCGGGCTCGAGGCACTGCTGCGTTGGCAGCACCCGACGCTCGGCGAAGTGCCGCCGCTCGACTTCATCCCGCTCGCCGAGGAGTCAGGGCTGATCGTGCAGATCGGGCGCTGGGTCCTGCTCGAGGCCTGCTTCTACGCCTCACGCCTGCGCGCGCTGCTCGGCCGTGATCTCGAGATCGCCGTCAACGTCTCCGCGAGGCAGCTCCAGCACCCGGAGTTCCTCGAGCACGTCGAGAAGCGCTCTGGAGCGCGCCGACCTGCCGCCACACCTCCTGACGCTCGAGCTGACGGAGAGCGTGCTCGTCGCGAGCGGTGAGCGCGCGGAGCAACAGCTCGCAATGCTGAAGGACCGAGGTGTCAAGCTCGCGCTCGACGACTTCGGAACGGGCTACGCGTCGCTCGCCTATCTCCAGCGACTTCCGGTCGACATCGTGAAGATCGACCGCAGCTTCACCGCCAAGATCGACACCGGTGCAGCAGATCTCGCGCTGCTCGAGGGAATCGTCGGCCTGGGGAAGGCGCTCGGACTTCAGCTCGTAGCCGAAGGAATCGAGCGCGTTGCGCAGCAGGGCATCGTGCAGGACCTCGGCTGCCACGGTGCGCAGGGCTTCCACTTCGGTCGTCCTGCTCCGGCCGCGGCGGCGACGCAGGCGCTTACCGCCGACGCAGCGGAACCAGCGTCACCTAGCCGCAGAGCTACGAGCCGCGCGCGTACCAGACGTTGCCGGGGCCGACGTAGCTGGGGCCTTCGCCCCAGATCGCCTGCGTCTGGCCGGCGCTGTCGATGTCCAGCTCGAAGTAGTCACCGTACGGCTCGGCGAAACCGTCCTTCGGAGTGGCGTACTTGTATGAGAAGCCGGCGACGTACTGCGAGAGCTTCGCTTCACCCGACCACGCCGCCGCCGCCGTTGGTCGAGGAGCGGTAGTAGACGTTCCACCGCGCGTTCGGATCCTCGCCGCCGGGGTCGAAGCCGTTCCGATCGTCCATCCAGGCGATGCGCACGTCGCCGTCGCCACGCGCGGCGATGCGCCGGGAAGAGATGGTTCGATCCCGTGGGGGCAAGCGAGACGTCTGCCGCCGGGCTCCAACGTGGCGGCGCGGTCGACAGAACGGGCGAAGTACAGGCGCTGGATTCCGGAGCTCGAGTGGGCCGCATCCCAGACCACGTAGATCCGATCCTTCGCATCGATGCCGAGCGCCATCTGCGAGCCCCAGTAGTCCCAGCCGGGGCACCCGCAGCGGAAAGGTCGGCGCGAGACGTCGACGAGCGAGGTCGTCCACGTCACTGCCGCCGTCGGTCGAGCGCGTGACGTAGAGATTCTTCATCCCCTTCGCCTGGCCGGGGTTGTTGATGCCGTTCCAGGCGAAGTAGGCGTTGCCTTTCGAGTCGATCGCGCCACCGCTCGGAAGGGAGACGCCGAGATCCGAGTTCGTCGTGCCGACGAGGTTGTGCGTCGACCAGTGCTTGCCGCCGTCATGCGAGACGGAAGCGAAGATCTTCTGTTGCGTGTGGTAGACGAGGTAGACGTGCCCGTCGCGTGCGGCGAGAATGTCTTTGTCGGTACCGCGCTGAATCGGCTCGACGAGGACTGCCTGCCACGTCTGGCCGAAGTCGTCGGAGCGCGCAACGTACTGGCTCGACTTGTTGTTCTGCATGAACGCGGCGTAGACCGTCTTTCCGTCTGCAGCGTCGACGACGATCTGCGGATCGTCCTGCCGTTGCGTCGAGGGCCACAGTGCCCGGGGCGACGACCACGTCGACCCACCGTCGTTCGAGACCTGCAGGACCGTGTGCGGGCTCGCGCACGTCGGACAGCTGGGATCCGGATCGCCGGTGTCGACACCCGCGTAGCCGACGTAGTGCGACCAGGCGGCGTAGACGTGACCGGAGCGATCGGCAGCAATGGCCGGTTCCCAGTCGTCGCCGTGCTGGAAGCCGAGCCGCACCGGAGCCGTGAACGACGGGGCGCGTGCGGCAGATGCCGGGAGGCCGGCGACGAGCGCCAAGACGAAGGTAAGGAGAACAAGACGGACGAACGAACGCATTCGCCGGATCCTGGCAGGGTCGATCTTGCGTTTCAACTCAGATCTCGAGCTTGATCGCCTCGAGCTCGTGCTCGAGCTCGGCGAGCTCCTTGCCGCCGGCCATCAAGCGCACGAGCTCCTGCCGGTCGATCTCCGACTTCTCGTACGTGCCGAGGCTCTGGCCGCGGTTCAGGATGACGAAGCGATCGCCCACGGGGTACGCATGATGCGGGTTGTGCGTGATGAAGATCACGGCGACGCCCCGTTCACGCGCCTGCAAGATGTACTTGAGGACGACGCCCGCCTGCTTCACCCCGAGCGCCGACGTCGGCTCATCGAGGATCAGCACACGCGCGCCGAAGTAGACCGCACGCGCGATTGCGACCGACTGGCGCTCCCCGCCCGAGAGCGTGCCGACTGTCTGGTCAGGATCGCGGATGTCGATTCCCATCTCGCGGAGCTCTCGGCGCACGACGTCCTTTGGCCTTGGCCGCGTCGAACCACTGGACAGGGCCGAAGCCCTTGCGCGGCTCGGCCCCGAGGAAGAAGTTCCGCCAGATCGACATCAGCGGCACCATGGCGAGGTCCTGGTAGACGGTCGCGATCCCTGCCGCGCGCGCGTCGCGCGGCGAGCTGAAGTGCACTTCCTCTCCCTCGACGAGCAGTCGGCCCTCGTCGGCTTGGTGAACTCCTGAAAGGATCTTGATGAAGCTGGACTTTCCTGCGCCGTTGTCACCGAGGATGCACGTGACCTCGCCTGCATCCACGTGTACCGAGATGCCGTTGAGCGCGACGATGTTCCCGTAGTACTTGCTGATGTGGTCGGCCTCGAGCAGGTGCGCCATCGTCATCTCGCTCTCTGAGCTCTGGTGCGGATCCAGGTGTTCAGCAGCACGGCCGCGAAAAGGATTCCGCCCTGGAATGTGTAGGTCCAGTTGCTGTCCCACTGCGCGTCGACGATCCCGAGCTGAACCATCCCGAGCATCGCGGCCCCGAAGAACGTGCCGATGACGGAACCGAAGCCGCCGGTCAGGAGGCAACCGCCGACCACGGCGCAGATGATGAAGATGAACTCGAGGCCGATGCCTTCTCCCGACTGCATCGAGCGCAGCTCGAGCGCCTCGATGATGCCCATGAGCGCGGCTGTCGCCGACGTCAGCATGAAAAGCAGAATCTTGGTGCGCGCGACGGGGACGCCGACGTTCCGGGCCGAGTTCGGCTCGCCGCCCGCGCTGTAGATCCAGTTCCCGAAACGCGACTTTGCGAGCAGCCAGGCGCCGATGATCGTGATGCCGATCCACCAGAGCACCTTGACCTTGAAGGCGTAGTGGGTGAGATCGCCCGCGAAGATCTTGTGGGCCGTGTTGAACCCGCTCGCGGAATCGATGTTCTGGATCGCTGTCTGTCCGGTCAGCTTGAGCGTGCCGGCCGCGTTCACACCTTGCAGGATGAAGAAGGTCGCAAGCGTGACGATGAAGCTCGGCAGCTTCGTTTTGATCACGGTCACGCCGTTGATGAAACCGATCGCCAGGCCGAAGATCAGCACGAGGGCCATCGCCGGCCAGACATTCATGTCCTGAAAGGTCGTCAGGTAGCCGAGCAGTAGTCCCGAGCTGCCGATCATCACGCCGGCGGAGAGGTCGAACTCACCGCCGATCATCAGCAGCGCGACGGGGACCGCGACGATGCCGTACTGCGCCGCCTGGTCGGTCCACCCAGCCGCGATAGCGGGGTCACTGAGCCAGTGGACGTCGCGTGCGAAGTACCCGAACGCCAACCAGACGGCGACCGCTCCGAGAAACGCTCCGATGTCCGGGCGCGTCAGCACACGTGTGAGCCAGCCGACAGTGACGAGACGTTCGTCCGCCGGGGCCTTCGACGCTACCTCGGCCATCGCGGTCCTCCAGTCCGGCGGTGGGCGGCGGAGCCGCCCACCGGCCGCTTTCGTTTAGCGCGTTCCCTTTGCAGCGAGCGCCGCCACCTTGGAGGCGTTCGCCTTGTTGATGATCCCGGGGCCGGTCAGGACCGGCGCCCCGTTGCCGACGGTGTTGAGGTTCGTCACGAAGAGCATGGCGAACACGACCGGCAGATACCCCTGCAGGTACTGCTGTTGGTCGATCGCGAACAACATCTTGCCCTGTTGGATCTGCTTGATCGACCCACCGACGTCGAACGTGCCGATCTTCGTGCCTTTCGGGCAGGACGGAATGCACGGAATCGTCACGTCCGGATCGAGGCCGAGGAACGAGTCGAGGCTCTTGTCGGCGTTGAAAGCCGCCTTGACCTTGGCCTTGGTCCCGGGGATGTCCTTCTTCGCGTTCGGAATCGTGAGGACCTTCACCTTGCTCGAGCCGAGCACCTTCTTGACACCCGCGGCCCGCTGCTGCAAGCCCGAGTTGCTCGCCTCGTGGATGACGATCAGGACCTTCTTCGATCCCACCTTCTTGAACTGCTTACCCGCGCCCTGTCCGGCGATGGTCTTCCGTCTGACCGACGTGGACCATGTACGTCGGGAGCGAGTCGAATGCCCCGAGCCCGGAGTTGACCGTGATGATCTCGATCCCCTTGTTCGAGGCCTTTCGGAGCGGGTCCTTGAGTGCGCTGGCGTCCGGCACCGAGGTCGCGATCACCTTTGCGCCCGACGGCGACGGCGGCATTGATTCCGGCAACCTGCTTCGCCACGTCGTTGTTCGCGTAGACCTGCGTCACGCTCACGCCGCGCGACTTCAGATCCTTCGCGGCCTGATCGACGCCTTTCTTGAAGACCGACCAGAAGGAGCCGGTGTCGCCGTGCGTGACGACGGCGACCTTGATCGTCGCCTTGCTCGCTGCGAACGCCGCTGCGGTCGGCGACCCGAGTACCGTGAGGCCCGCTGCTGCGGCGCCGCCCTTGAGGAACAACCCTTTGCGTGTGGTGAGCTGGGTGAGCTCCTCGTCGAACATGTCCTTGTCCATGCCACTCCTTTCCCCGGTTGGGTAGCTGGCGCGATTCTCAACTGTTTGGGGGTGGCTGCGCCAGTTCCACCTCCTCGATCGAGACGGGACGGCGCTCCACCCGCGAAAGGTCGGCGGCCAGGGCGATGGCCAGGGCCGAGCGAGCCTCCTCCAGCGAGCACGGGCTCGGCGCGCCGGTGCGGACGGTCTCGACGAAGGCGGCCAGCTCAGACCGGTACGCAGGCTCGAACCGATCCCAGAAGTCCCTGTAGGTCGCCCCAGGCGGTTTCGCCTCGGGCTCCACGGAACGAATCGGGCTGCGGGCGTCCTGGCCGACCACGATGCTGTCGCCGGTTCCGAAGACCTCGAGGCGCACGTCGTAGCCGAGCGGATCGCGACGCGTGCCGGAAACGATCACGAGGCCTCCGCCCGACAGGTGCAGAATGGCTGCCGCAACGTCGACGTCGTCCAGCTCGCCGACCCAGGGCGCGTCGAGGCCGGCGCCGTCTGCGTAGACCTCGGTGATCTCTTCGCCGCTGACGAAGCGGATTGCGTCGAAGTCGTGAATGTGGAGATCGCAGAAGATGCCGCCGGACGCGGCGATGTACTCCGCGGGAGGCGGAACGGGATCGTGCGTCGCGGCACGCATGACCAGGATCTTTCCGACGCCACCCGTCGCAACGGCGTCACGCGCCGCTCGGTAGCCCGGGTCGAAGCGCCGCTGGAAACCGACCTGGACGACGATGCCGGCACGGTCGACCGCCTCCCGGACACGATCGAGGGTCGCGAGGTCGAGCGCGACCGGCTTCTCGCAAAATGCTGCCACCGCTGACGCGGCGGCCAACTGGAGGAGCGGTGCGTGGCTCGGGGTGGACGTTGCGATCACGAGCGCGTCGACGCCTGACTCCAGCAACTCTTCGGGTGTCGCGACGGCTCTCACTCCCAGATCGTCCGCAACTCGCCTGGCGCGCTCTTCGTCGGCGTCGGTTACCGATACCGAGACACCATCGAGGCCGAGGAGAGTCTGGACGTGATGGGTGCCGATCCTGCCCAGGCCGATGACGCCCACTTCGAGTTGCTTACTCAAGGCCTCCGACGTCGAGCACCACGGTCCTGAGATCGCTCATGTCCAGCATCGTGTAGCGCCCGCCGATGCGGCCCCAGCCGCTTTGCGTGCCGGACGCGCCCCCGAAGGGCTCGTGCGCTTCCCAGTAGTCGGTCGAGTCGTTCACGACGACGTTGCCGACCTGCAGGTTGTCGACAAAGCGGAACGCGCGTTTCAGGCTCGACGTGTAGACGGCAGCCTGAAGCCCGAGGTGCGAGTCGTTCGCAACCGCGAGCGCCTCTTCGTCCGACCCGACACGGATGAGCGGAACGATCGGGCCGAACGTCTCCTGCTGGTTGATGAGCGTGTCGACTCCGACGTCCGTGACGACGGTCGGCTCGTAGTAGAGACGGGTCGGGCGGTCGCTCGCGCGCGAGCCGCCGAGGACGACGTTCGCGCCCTTGTCCACGGCGTCTTCGAGATGCCGGTCCATCTTCTCCGCAGTCGGTTCGTTGTTCATCGGCCCGACGAGCGTCGAGTCGTCGAACGGATCGCCGAGCCGCCAGGAAGCCGCGGCCTTGAGGACCTCGTCGAGGAAGGAGTCGTGCACGCTTTCGTGGACGAGGACCCGCTCCGTCGCGCAGCACACCTGTCCCGCGCAGAAGAAGCCGCCGAAGACGGCACCCTGTGCGGCGCGCTCGAGGTCGGCGTCCTCGCAGACGACGACGGGCCCGTTGCCGCTCGCCTCGATCAGCGAACGCTTCAGGCCTGCTGCGCGGACGATCTTCTCGGCGGTCGGATGCGACCCGATGAAACCGATGCAGTCGACGCCCGGATGGGTGACGAGGCGCTCGCCCACGTCGCCGCCGCCGTAGACGACGTTCACGACACCGTCCGGCAGGCCGGCGTCGGCCATGATCTGCATGAAGTTCACCATCGCGATCGGCGTCCACTCGGACGGCTTCATCACGATCGTGTTGCCGACGGCGATGCCGGGCGCGATCAGCTCGACGGGGATGAGCGTGGGGAAGTTCCACGGGGTGATGCCCACGTAGACGCCGTTCGGCTTGCGAAAGGTGAGGATCCGCTTGTTCGGGTCCTGGGACGGGATGATCGCCGTCTCCATCCGCTTCACATCCTCGGCGGCGATGCGGAAGTTCTCCGCGGTCTCGTCGATGTCGCCGAGCGCCTCCGCGGCGTAGGGCTTGCCCTGCTCGAGCGAGAGCTCCCGCGCGAAGTCGTCGCGCCTTTCGTCGATCAGGTCGGCGATTGCGTGGCAGATCTTGGCGCGTTCCCAGGCCGAGAGTGCGGCCCACTTCGGCTGTGCCGCGCGGGCCGCTGCCACCGCGCGGTCGACGTCCTCGGCGCTCGCATTCGGGGCCTCGGCGAGCGTGTCGCCGGTGACGGGGGAGACGACGGCACGAGCGCTGTCCCCGGTCGAGGCGACCCAGTCGCCGCCGATGAAGTTCTCGAGGGTGCGGACCGTGACCGCCATGGGACGACCGTACCTTTTTTTGAGAGAGTTATCCCATGCCTCGAATCACGGCCGCCCAGGCTCTCGTCCGCTTTCTCGCCGCGCAGCACGTGGAGCGAGATGGGGTAGAGCAGCGTTTCTTCGAGGGGTGCTTCGGCATCTTCGGGCACGGCAACGTCGCCGGGATCGGCCAGGCGCTCTACCAGCACCCGGATCTCCTCACCTACTACCAGGCCCGAAACGAGCAGGCGATGGTGCATGCCGCGTCCGGCTTCGCGCGGATGAAGAACCGGCTCGCGACGCTGGCGTGCACGACGTCGATCGGGCCCGGGGCGACGAACCTCGTCACCGGCGCCGCCCTCGCCACCGTGAACCGCCTGCCCGTGCTGCTGTTGCCCGGCGACGTCTTCGCATCTCGGCGGCCGGACCCGGTGTTGCAGCAGCTCGAGGTGCCTTCGCGCGGCGACGTCTCCGTCAACGACTCGCTGCAGCCCGTGTCGCGCTACTTCGACCGGATCGAGCGGCCCGAGCAGCTCATCCCGGCAGCGCTGTCGGCGATGCGCGTGCTCGTGAACCAGGCCGAGACCGGAGCGGTGACGCTCGCGTTCCCGCAGGACGTGCAGGCGGAGGCGTACGACTACCCGGACGAGTTCCTGGCGCACCGTGTCTGGCACGTAACCCGGCCGGAGCCCGACGCGGGTCTGCTGGCCGAGGCTGTCGCGCTCATTCACAGCGCGAAGCGCCCTCTGATCGTCGCAGGTGGCGGCGTCATCTACTCGGAGGCGACCGACGCGCTGCGTGCATTCGTCGACCAGACCGGGATTCCGGTCGCGGAGACACAGGCCGGGAAGGGCTCGCTTCCGTACGACCATCCTGCGTCACTCGGCGCCGTCGGCGTGACCGGGACGTTCGCCGCCAACCGGATCGCTGCGGATGCCGACGTCGTGATCGGCATCGGCACGCGCTGGTCCGACTTCACGACCGCCTCGAAGACGTCGTTCCGCAACCCTGACGTGGGTTTCGTGAACGTGAACGTCGCCGACTTCGACGCGGCGAAGCTCGACGGTGTTGCGCTCGTCGCCGACGCGCGCGTGACGCTGCAGCGGCTCGCTGCTGCGCTCGAGGGCTATCAAGTCGAGCCGGAGTACCGCGAGCGGGTCGCCCGGCTGAACAGGGAGTGGGACGAAGAGGTGACGCGGTTGTACGAGCTCCGTCATCAGCCCCTGCCCGCTCAGAGCGAAGTGATCGGCGCCGTCAACGACGCAGCGCGACCTACCGACGTGGTGGTCTGCGCTGCCGGATCCATGCCGGGCGACCTGCACAAGCTCTGGCGCACGCAGGATCCGAAGGGGTACCACGTCGAGTACGGGTACTCGTGCATGGGCTACGAGATCGCCGGCGGACTGGGCGTGAAGATGGCCGCGCCTGAGCGCGAGGTGTACGTCATGGTCGGCGACGGCTCCTACCTCATGCTCTCGAGCGAGATCGTCACCTCGATCCAGGAAGGCCTGAAGCTGACGATCGTGCTCGTCGACAACCACGGCTTCAACTCGATCGGAAGCCTCTCCCGCTCGCTCGGCACGGACGGCTTCGGGACGCAGTACCGCTACAGGCAGAACGGCTCGCTCGGAGTCGACAGCGACGACCCGACGGCGCAGCTGCTCCCGGTCGATCTTGCCGCGAATGCCGAGTCGCTCGGCGCGAAGGTGATCCGGTGCCGAACGATCGACGAGCTTCGGAGTGGGCTAGAGGCCGCGAAGGGCGAGGATGCGACGGTCGTGCTCGCGATCGAGGTCGATCGCTACGAGGGAGTTCCGGGCTACGAGAGCTGGTGGGACGTCCCGGTCGCCGAGGTCTCGGAGGTCGAAGCCGTCAAGGCCGCACGCGCGGAGTACGAGCGGGCTCGAGCTTCGACCTAGGGGCTCATCGGTGTCATCTGTTGGTCCATCGAATTGCCGGGGATCGTGAGACCCGGGATCGCGTCGGGTGCCGTGAACAGGAGCACGCCGAGCGTGAGAAGAATTGCCGTTGTCCCGTAGACGGCTACCCGGCGCCAGGGGACGGTCTTCTCGACTGCGATCAGGCCTGCGACGACGGCCATCCAGGTGATGCTCATGACGCCGAGCGCGAACAGCGACGCCATGAGTGCCCAGCAGCATCCGACACACCAGGCGCCGTTCCTCATGCCCATCCGCACGGCACCCGAATGACCGCCGCTCCAGTGGCGGAGCAGAAGGCCGAGAGGGCTCCGGCACTTCCCCAGGCAGACGTCCTTCAGCGGCGTCAGCTCGTAGACCGCTGCGACGACGAGCGTTGCCCCTGCCACCCATCGGCCTGCGCGATCCCACGCGAGCACATCGCCCGCGACCCGATGTCCGCCGTACGCAATCGAAAAGGCGAGCACGCCGGCGGCGGTCCACGTGAGGAGATAGCCCACCGCGAACACGAGCGCGGAAAACGGCGTGCGCTCGCCGCCCATACGCGAGTACAGCGCGACCGTCGGGGCGACGGACGGGAACATCATCGCGGCCATCATCACGACCCAGACGCCCAGGAACCAACTCAGCGTTCCGAGACCCGTCCACGGACCATTGTCCATTCCGCGCATCTGTCCAAGCGTCCACCACCAGCCCGTACCGGCGAGGACGAAGAGCAGGGCCACAAGGCCGAGGCGCGCGCGTGCCGCAGCAAAGGCCGGCGCGAGACCCGTGCCCGGAGCACGTTCCTGCGCCTCTGCGATCACCTGTTCAAGCCGCCCAGGAGAACTCGGAGGTCGAGAGACCTGTCTTGCCTTCGTACTCGATCCCGAAGGCGTTGATCCGCGAGCGGGTCGCCTCCGCGATCGTCAGGTCGGACCCCACCGGGTGGAACATGCCGTTGAAGCGGACCGGCTCTCCTGTCTCGATACCGAAGGGCACGATGTCCTCGATCTCGAAATCGATCACGTCCCCGATCCGAACGCTGTGGCGCACGCCGTCGTCCACCACCTCGATCGCCGCTCGCTCGACACCGAGCATCTCCCCGACCAGCGGTGCGAGCCCCGCCATCGGGCCGCCGAGCTGGCCGCCGAAGACCTGCGTGAGCTTGTCCGCCTGCTCATCCGTCGCGTGCTCGTCGATGAACATCCCGAGCCGCCAGTTCCCGTCCGTCATCACCTTCGGCGTGTCTGCGATCGCTGCGACCTTGAGCCCGCCGATGTCGGTGCCCTCGATCTCACCTTCGCGAATGTTGAAGACGAGCACCACG
This sequence comes from uncultured Actinomycetes bacterium, assembly GCA_963779965.1. Lineage (GTDB taxonomy): Bacteria > Actinomycetota > Thermoleophilia > Gaiellales > Gaiellaceae > 3-1-20CM-4-69-9. The sequence continues at coordinate 29,627 of CAWAAP010000010.1, forward strand.
CGACAGAAGTCGTAGGTGGCGCCGTGGTCGAACGTGGCGTTGCAGGGGCAGATCAGATCGCACGAGCACGTTTCGACGTAGCTGCCCTTGAGCTTCCAGGACATCGAAAACCTCCCATCTGGATGAACGCCGGTCGCGTCCCGCCGACCCTAAAACATCGCAGACCCGCAAGGAGCGGCTTCTCGCCTTGATCGCAAACGATTTCATGTCCAGAATGGGCGGCTGGCATGGCCGCGCCTACCCATACCCAGAGTGAGCTGACCCTTGCCCGGGACGGGGGCCTGCCGGCCCGGACCCGGCCGGAGCCGCCCATGTTCCCCGGCGGGATGGAAGTGGGGAAGGAGGAGCTCGAGGCGCTGGCCCGCGTGATCGAGAGCAAGAACCTCTTCCGTTACTACGGCGTCGGCGACGGGCCGGACGAAGTTCTCTCCTTCGAGCGCGAGTTCGCAGGGCACATGGGCTCGAAGCACGCGCTCTGCGTCAACGCGGGCTCGTCGGCGCTCATCTGTGCGCTGATCGGCGCTGGGGTCGGCGAGGGCGACGAGGTGATCGTGCCGGCGTACACGTGGAATGCGACGCCGAACGCCGTGCTCGCCACGCGTGCTCTGCCCGTCCTGGCCGAGGTGGACGAGTCGCTGACGCTCGATCCGGCCGACGTCGAGCGGCGGATCACGCCGCGCACACGCGCGATTCTGCCCGTGCACATGCGCGGAGCGCCAGCCGCAATGGACGAGCTCGTTGCGATCGCGAAGAAACACGACCTCGTCTTGATCGAGGACGTGTGCCAGGCGGCCGGCGCCACCTATCGCGGCCGCCGTCTGGGCACGTTCGGCGACGCGGGCGCGTTCAGCCTGCAGTTCAACAAGATCATCACGACAGGAGAGGGCGGCGTGTTGATCACCGATCGCGACGACCTCCTGGACATCGCACTCGACGTGCACGACTGCGCCAACTCCGTCCGCCGCGGCGTCGGGCTGCCGAAGTTTGCCGGGTACAACTTCCGCGCGTCCGAGCTGACCGGCGCGATGGCACGGGTCCAGCTCGGCAGGCTCGACGGCTTGCTGGAAAGGATGCGCGCGAATCACGCCCGGCTTTCCGCGCAGGTCGGCGGCCTGCCTGGGCTCGAGCTGAGGCAGGGGAACGACGAAGACGGCGACGCCGGCATTGCGCTGATCGCATTCGCCGAAGATGCGGCACGAGCCGCCGACGCGGTCGACGCGCTCAACGCGGAAGGCGTGCTCGCGATGCAGATCTATTCGCCGGCCGTCGCCCGATCTTCACGTCTATCCGTACTGGGCTCCCGTCCTTGCCGCGCTCGAGACCGCCGACGCGGACGCGCCCGACTGCCCGCGCACGCTCGAGTTGCTCGAGCGCTCGATCCATGTCGACGTCTCGCCGCTCTGCGAGGAGCAGGATCTCGACGAGATCGCGTTCGCCTTCGAAAAGGTGGCCAAGCAGGTCCTTACGTGAGGTCGCTCGCCTTCGGCTCGCTCCCGTGAGGGAAACCATGTTTCCCTCACGAGCTCCCTTCTTTGGGTGTCGCCTCAGCCCTCGCGCCGCTGAGATCGCCGGCGTGGGCTGAGGAGAAGGAGCGGGGAAACCTCCCGGTTTCCCCTTACGCCCCTTCCCCCGCTCATCGGCCAAAGGTCGGCCGATGAGGCTGCGCATCGGTGTCGTGGGCGGCGGTCTCGTCGCTCAGGCCATGCACCTCCACTTTCTCGCGCATCTGAGCTCGCTCTTCGAGCTCGTGGCCGTAGCCGACCCGAGCGCCACCGTCCGCGACGCGTTGCAGCGACGGTACAACCTCGAGGCGACGTACGAGGATCATCGCGGGCTGTTCGAGGGGGCGAAGCTCGACGCGGTCGTGATCTGTTCGCCCTCGCAGACACACACTCAGGCGACGCTCGACGCCCTCGAGCACGGGCTGCACGTCTTCGTCGAGAAGCCCATGTGCATCACGCTCGCGGATGCGGATCGCATCATCGAGGCGCAGCGCAGCACTGGAAAGGTCGTCCAGGTGGGGTACATGAAGCGCTTCGACCGGGCGTGGGAGCGCATGCTCGAAGGACTGCCGGATTCCGCCGAGTCGCTGCGGTACATCAGCGTCGTCGTTCACGACCCCGAGTTCGTTCCGTACTTCGGTCCCGGCGACATCGTCCGCGGCTCCGACATCCCCGCCGAGATCCTCGAGTCGGGGCGTGAGCAGATGCGCGCGCAGGTGCGCGAGGCGGCCGGCGCGGACAGCCCGGCGGTGATCACGGCCTTCGAGGGAGCGTTCCTCGGGAGCCTCGTCCACGACGTGAACCTCGTGCACGGTCTGCTCGAACGACTGGGGGAGCCGCTGCCGGCCGAGGTGATCGGCGGTGACTGGTGGAACGAAGGGCAGGCGGTCACCGGAGCCGTTCGCCTCTCGAACGGCGCACGCTGGGACAGTGCCTGGATCCAGCTCCTCGACGTGTACGAGTACCGCGAGTCCGTGACCTTCTTCTTCGCCGAGGAAGTGCATTCGCTGACCTTCCCGTCGCCGTGGCTCAAGCAGTCGCCGACGCTCTACGAAGTCTCGCGGGCGAAGGACAGCGCGCGTGTCACCGAGCGGTTCGAGTCCTACGAGGAGAGCTTCGCGCGCGAGCTCGCCCACTTCCACGACTGCGTCGTGAACGGGACCGAGTGCCGGACACCACCGCAGCAGGCTCGGTTGGACATGGATGTCTTGACGCAGATGTTTCTGAAAGCGGACTCCGAGGACTTAGGGGCTCAGAGCCACTAAGTCGCAGCCGTCCCGCGGCGTGGCACGAGGTGTAGCGCGCGGCGAACGATGCCCGGTAGGACGAACGCCAGCGCCATCAGGCAGAGCGACGCGGCGAGCAGCAACGCAGCGAGGGCATTCACCTCGGGCGTGATGCCGAACTTCACCTGGGTGTAGATGTAGATCGGCAGCGTGTTGTGGCTGCCGATCAAAAAGAGCGTGATGATGAACTCGTCGAGGGAGAGCGTGAAGGCAAACAGCGCTCCGGCGAGAATCGCCGGCGCGAGCAGAGGAAGCACGACGTAGCGCAGACGGTTGAAGGTGTTCGCGCCGAGGTCGCTCGCCGCTCGCTCGAGGCTGGCGTCGAAACCCTGCAGGCGGGCCGCAACCAGCAGCAGGACGAACGGCGTCGTGTACACGCTCTGGCCGATCACCGCCGTCGTCGGGGAGAGAGTCAGGTGAAAGGCGCTCGTGAACAACACGAGCAGGCTCACGCCGATCAGGAGGCCCGGGATCATGATCGGCAAGACCATCGCAATCCGAATGCCGCTCCGGAAACGCAGGCGGGAGCGCACGAGCGGAAACGCCGCCGCGGTTCCGACGATCGTGCTCACAACGGTGACCTCCAGTGCGATGCGGAGTCGTCGTCTGCAGCGCATCGCGGATCTGGTAATCGTGAAACACCTGCCCGTACCACTTGGTCGTCCAGCCGGTGATCGGGAACGTGCCGTACTGGTTGGCGTTGAAGCTGAAGACCACCAGCAGCACGATCGGGGCGAAGAGGAACACGTAGATCAACACCGCCCATAGGCTCAGCGCGCCGCGGAAGAGACGGCCGCGGGGCGAGACGACGTCGAAGTCACGTGCCATAGGGATCCTCGACTTCGAGCGAGCGGCGGAAGACCGCGAGGAGAACCACGATCACCGCTGCGATGAGCAGGGCAGCAGCTGCGCCGCGCGTGTACTGCGCGCCCTGGAAGAAGTTGACGATCAGGTTCCCGATCATCACTCCCCTGGCGCCGCCGACGAGCTGTGGGGTCAGGTACTCCCCGAGGATCGGGATGAAGACGAAGATGACCGCCGTCGTGATCCCGGGCCGGATCTGAGGCAGGAGGATGCGCCGGACGGCGGTCGCGGGTGTGGCGCCGAGGTCCATCGCAGCGCGGAACTGGTTCCAGTCGAAGCGCTCCAGCGACGCGTACAGCGTCAGCGCGGCGAACGGGAAGTACAGGTAGACGAGAACGAGGATCACCGCGGGCCGGTCGTAGAGAAAGAACGAGACCGGCTCCGACGTCGCTCCGGTCCATTCGAGGAATCGATTGATGGCGCCCTTCGGGCCGAGGATCGTCAGCCAGGAGTAGACGCGTAGGAGGTAGCTCGTCCAGAACGGGAGAATCACGAGGATGAGCAGCACCTTCTGGTAGCGCTTGGGAACGTAGCGCGCGAGCCAGTAGGCGAACGGGAATGCCAGCACGAGTGCCAGTGCCGTCGCTGCGAAGGACACCCACACCGTCGCCCAGAACGTCGAAACGTAGGTCGGGACGCTGAAGAAGTAGCGATAGTTGTCGAGCGTCCAGTCGTGGACGACGTTGTAGTCGACCGTCTTCCAGAAGCTGTAACAGACGATCAGCCCGAGCGGGACGAGGAAGAACACCCCGAACAGGACGAGCGCGGGCGCGAAGCCCGCGTACTCGCCGAGCCGGGAGGTCCAGCTCCGTCGCCCTGGGCGACCCAGCGGCAGCGCTACGTCTGCCGGCTGGGTCGCTCCACCACCCGGGCTCGAGCCGAGCAAGGCTTGCCGTAAGGGCGAGGGTGGACTCTGGCGCCGCGTGATCGCGGGCCAGAGTCGGCGATTCTGGTAGGGGCACTAGCGCCGAACACCTCGTTGAACGCATCGGTGTACGCCTGCTCGTTGCCGGACGGGCCCTTCAGCGTCATCTCCAGCGCCTTGTCCGGCTGGTTGTAGAGCAGCCGCTGGGCGCGGTCGCCGTGACCCTGGTTCACGAGCATCTTGTAGGCCTTCTCGTTGAACAGCGGGCGCCCGTTCGTGATGAAGTTCTGAGCGATGTACGGGGCCTGCTGCATGGCGTTGATGAAACGTGGGAAGGCGTCCTTGTTCTTGGACTTCACGACCATCTGCTCGGAGTCGATGAACCCGACCGTTCCCTCGCTCGGATAAGCCGGCTTCACGAGCGGGCCGCCCGCGTCCTTCACGCGGTCGTCCGTGCCGAGGTTCGTGATCCCGATCCAGGCGGAGCCGTCCGCAAGTGCGCGTACGACTTCGTTGTTCTGCGACGCGAGCTTGAGGACGTTCGGCTTGAACTCCGTCAGGTAGCCCTTCGCAGCGGCGATCTCGGCCGTCGTCATGTTGTACGGCTCCTTCGCGCCGGTCGCCTTGCCGGCGATCGCCATCATGTCCGTCGGGATGTTCTCGAGTGAGATCTTCCCCTTGTACTTTGGATCGAGGATCGCGTGCCACGAGTCCGGGATCGTCTTGACGAACTTCGGGTTGTAGTAGATCTGCACCGTCGACCACGAGAACGGATAGCCCATGTAGTTCGAGCCGTCCTTCCAGAACGAGAAGTCCCGCGCGATCGAGTACAGCTGCGAAGACACCGGCAGGGACGACAGGTCGAATGACTCCGTCAATCCGTCCTTGTTGTACTTCGGAACCCAGAGCGCGTCGCCGGACACGATGTCGAACTGGCTTCCCGTCTGCTTGATCTTCAGGTAGGCGTCGGCGTTGTCGCTGAACAGCTGCGGCCGACCTTGCTCGTTCGTCTGCTGCTTCACGGCCGCGAGCTGGTCGTTTGCATAGTGATCCGACCAGGTGAGCCAGTTCAGCGTGACCGCCTCGTCGCTCTTCCCGGTTGCAGATGCTGATCCGCTCGACCCTTTCGAAGAGCCCCCGCATCCTGCGGCGATGACTCCGACGGCGCCGACTGCCCCGAGCCGCAACACGCGGCCTCGGCTCATGCGCTCGTCGAACAAGCGCTCGTCAATTGACGTCACGTACATCCTCCTCTCGTGGATTCGACCCCTCTAGTAGCACTACGTCCGCCGGATCCCAGATCAGGACGACCTCGGTCTCCGGAAGCAGATCGCTCGCGGCAGCACCCTCGTTGCCGAAGAGTGCGGCAGTGACGGGCGCCGTGACGCCGTCGCACTTCACCGCCACACGGGTGTGGCTGCCGAGAAACGAGGTCTGTGCGATTCGTCCCCGCAGGCCGGATCCGTTCGAGTCGGCGAGACGCTGGACCTGAATGGATTCCGGTCGGATCATCAGCGTTGCCGGCCCGCTCACGCGCGGCTCCGGGGCGGGGACTTCTGCACCGTTGTCGAGGGCGGCCTTGCCGCCCACTCCGACCTCGACCTCGATGAAGTTGGACTCGCCGATGAAATCGGCGACGAAAGCGCTCTTGGGCTGGTGGTAGATCTCGTGCGGCGTGCCCACCTGCTCGATGCGCCCCTCGTTCATGACGGCGATGCGAGTGGCCATCGACATCGCCTCTTCCTGGTCGTGCGTGACGTACACGAACGTCGTGCCGACGTCGCGATGGATCTCGGCCAACTCGATCTGGAGGCGTTTGCGGAGCTTCAGATCGAGCGCGCCGAGTGGTTCGTCGAGCAAGAGGACGGCCGGGCGGTTGACCAGTGCGCGGGCGACCGCGACCCGCTGCTGCTGTCCTCCTGACAGTTGCGCCGGCAGGCGGTCGGCAAACGTATCGAGCCCCACGAGGGCGAGAGCCTCTTCGATCCTGCCGCCCGCGTCACGCTTTGCCGTGCCGGCCATCTTCAATCCGAAGCCGACGTTGTCGCGCACGTTCATGTGCGGGAACAGCGCGTAGTTCTGAAAGACGGTGTTGACCGCGCGTTTGTAGGGAGGAAGCCGATTGACATTCGCTCCCCTGATCAGAATCTCACCGGACGTCGGCGCGATGAAGCCGCCGACGAGGTTCAGCGTGGTCGTCTTCCCACAACCCGATGGGCCCAGCAGGCAGAAGAACTCGCCTTCCTCGATCTCGAGATCCGTCGGCTGGAGCGCCTCCTGCGCACCGTAGCGCTTGGTCACGCTGCGGAAGGTGATGGCGGGCGAGTCGCTCGTGCTCACCGTGAGCCCTCCGGCTGACAGCCGCACGAGCGGCGGCGGACGAGTGTGACCGGGACACGCACCTCACGCGCCTCGGTCTCGGAACGCATTGCCTCCACGAGCAGATCGGCGGCCGTCGCGCCGATCAGGCGCGGGTCATACGCGACCGCCGTGAGCGACGGCTCGAGCAGGTCGCCGAAATACGGATCGTCGAATGCGACGAGCGCGACGTCCTCCGGCAGGCGAATGCCACGCGTCGCCGCAGCCGACATGAAGCCAAGCGCGAGCTCGGCACTCGATGCGAGCACGGCCGTTGCGGGCTCCGGGTCGGCGAGCAGCTCGAGTCCTGCTCGGCGGCCGTCGGCAATTTCCCACGCGCAGACCTTCACGTGCCGGTCGTCGGGCGACATCCCGTGGGCGGCCATCGCAGCAATGAAGGCGTGCAGCCTGGCCGCACCGGCGCTCTCGCGCTGCGATCCGGCTAGTAGGGCGATGCGTTCGTGGCCGTGCTCGACGAGATGGTCGACGAGCAGCGAAATTCCTCCTTCGTTGTCGAGCGTGACCGCACCGTCGCCGGTCCCCTCGACGACTCCGTCGAAGAAGATCGCCGGCGTCGTCGCCGTACCGACGACCCCGTCGAAGACAACGCGCGGCATTCCCGTGCTGGCCACCAGCAGGCCGTCGACCTGGTGCGAGAGCAACGTCTCGAGTGCGGCGAGCTCCCGGTCGACGTCCAGGCTGGCGTCCATCAGCATCACGCGGTAGCCGGACTGCTCGAGCCGTCCCTGGGCTCCCTTGAGCGCGGCGGCGTAGAACGGGCTCGAGACGTCCGGGACGACGAACCCGACCGTGAAGGTCTGCTGCGTTCGCAGGGACCGAGCAAGGGCAGACGGCTGGAAATTGAGCTTCGCTGCGGCCTCTTCTACGGCGGCGCGCGTAGCCGGCGCGAGACCGCCGTGACCGTTCAAGCGCCCGTGAGGCCGTCGACGTCGCGACGCCTGCCTCCTCCGCCACGTCGGCGAGGGTCGCCTTACGGCGAGAGGCGAGGGCAGGCGCAGGGGCTTCCCGCAGCTCGCTCGGCGCCAGGCTGGAAAATCGATTGCGCAAGCGATTGCGACGCTGCCATACTCACTCTCGCAGTGTCAAGGGCGACGCGTCCTTTTCGGCTCGGCGTCGCCGGCCTCGGCGGGATGGGGACACTGCACGCCGAGAACGCCCAACGGCTGCCGGGGGCCGAGCTGGTGGCGGTCGCCGCGGCTCGTGAGGGGCGCGCCGAGGAGGTGGGGAGGCGGCTCGGAGTCGCCCACGGCAGCTACGCCGAGCTGTTCGCTCGTGACGACGTGGACGCGATCGTCCTCGCCGCACGCTCGGTGGATCACGGCCCGCTCGCCGTCGAGGTCCTGCGGTCGGGCAAGCACCTCTTCCTGGAAAAGCCTGGCGCGACCTCGCTGGTCGAGCACGACACGCTGCGGCTGGAGAGCGCGGCGCGTCCCGGCCAGGTCGTCCAGGTCGGCTACATGCGCCGCTACGACGCAGGCTTCGTGGAGGCGCACCGCCGCGTGCAGGCGGGCGAAGGCGGAGATCCCCTCGTCATCCTGCTCACGAGCCGCGACACGGAGTGGCCGCAGGGCGAGGACCCGCACGACACCGGTGGTTTTCTGCTCGACATGGCGTCACATGACTACGACGCGGCCTGCTGGCTCTTCGACGACGAGCCCGTCGAGGTCTCGGTCGCACGGCAGGCGCTCGTCTATCCGGTGCTCGCGGGCCTGGGCGATCTCGACAACGGCGTCGTGACGATCCGCTTCGCCCACGGCGGCATTGGAGTCACGCACGTGTCGCGGACGTCGCCGTTCGGTCACGACATCCGTTGCGAGGTCGTGGGAAGCGAAGGCTCCGTCTTCGTCCGTGGGCCCGGCGACGGAACAGCGGACGTGATCGACCGTTCGGACGCGGCGCGGTTCCCCGCGGACTACCGCGCACGGTTTGCGGACGCCTACGTTGCCGAGCTCGCGGCGTTCGTCGCCGCCTGTACGGGCTCGGGGCCACCCGGCCCGACGCTCGACGACGACCGGCGGGCGGTCGCAACCGGCATCGCGGCACGCGCGAGCGCCGTGGCCGGAAAGCCGCTCGCGGTCGGGACAGATTGGCCGTGGCCGTGAGACGGCGTCCACGACTCGCGACGATCGCAATGGCCCTGTTGGCGATCGCCGTCATCGGCGCGGCCGTGGTCGACTCACTCGACAAGTCGATCTTCAAAGGGCAATCGCGCTACGAAAACGCGCGGCGAGGTTCTCCCGCCACGCGACGTGCACGTGGGCGATCGCGATTACCTCGCCGGCCTGTTGCGTGCGGGTGAGGCCAGCGGCGTCCTCTACTTCGTCGATTCAGCCTGCCGGTTGCATGCACTGCGGCTCCCGTCGCTCGCGGTCACCGCAGCGCCGCGTGGCGGAGGTTGCCGGGCCCTCGTGTCGCCGGCGTCCGCGCCGCCTGGGTGGTCGCTCTGGCCCCGTAACACCCCGCTCGCTGCTCGTTGTGACGAGCATCGCCGCGTCATCGTGAGCGCCACCGCAGGTCCGTCGCTGCCGATGATCGGCGGCTGTTCGCCGGCCTGGAGGCCCGACGGCTCGATGACATACATCCGCCGAGGAGCAATCGTGCAGTTTCCACGCACGGGCCGTGCGCAGGTGTTACGGAGCAAGACCCAGCTCGCAGGCGCGCTCGAGAGCCTGCCAGCACTCCGAGGGACGTCCGGGTGGCGCGCGACACGAGTCGCCTGGCTCAGTCCCGCGCGCTTCGCAGTCATCGCGTCCAACGGGTCGCGCACGGTGCTCGCCGTGTTCTCCGGCCGTCACATCGTCGCGCTGAAGGTGCGTGTGCCCTCCCGCGTGATCGAATTGCGGGGGAGCCCGCGGGGAAACTACGTGGTGTTGGGAACGGCGGGCGGTGTGCGTGTGTACGACGCACGCCGACGCGGTCTCCCGCGCGTTCGGCGCTTCGGCCTGCTCGTGTCGGTCGCTTGGTCTACCGACGAGCGCTGGCGGGCCGTGGCACAGGAACAGAAGGTTCTGCTCGTCGGTCCTCACCGTAACGTCGTCCTGCCGCTGCGGGCGCTCGACCTGGCCTGGACGCGTGACCTGTCCTAGATCGACGCGTGCTCTCTGAGCCAGGCGCGGTTCCGCACCTGCGAAGCCTCGGCCTCGGCGGCGTCGTGGGGCGACTGCGGGACCATGTCCTGCTCGACGACGAGCCAGCCCGAGTAGCCCGACCGCGCCAGTTCGGCAAAGAAGCCTTCGAGGTCGACGTCACCCGTTCCGAGCTCGCAGAACACACCGCGGCGCCAGGCTTCCGGCATGTCGGCGCCGTCGGCGATCACGCTCGCGAGCACGTCGTTCCGCACGTCCTTGACGTGCACGTGGTTGATCCGCTCACCCCAGTCCCGCAATGCCTCGGTCGGATCGCCGCCACCGAGAGCGAGATGGCCCGTATCCAGCAATAGGCCCACGTCGGTCAGCTCGAGCACGCGTTCGATCTCCCACGGCGCCTCGACGAACGTGGCGGTGTGGTGGTGGAACGTCGGCTCGACGTCACGGTTCCGAGCGAGATCGGCAGCCCGTGCGACACCCTCGGACAGCCGTCGCCAACCGGCGGAATCGAGGCCGATCGACTGATCCGAAGCGGCCCGTCCCGGGAATTGAGCCCGTTCAGGCGACCCGCCATCGGCGAGTACGGCCTTTGTGTCTGCACCTTCGGCTGCTTCGAAGAGATCCAGCGTTCTGCTCATGGCCTCGAGGTCTTCTGGCCAATGCTGGGGCTCGCTGAAGCGGATCGGGATGTAGCCACCGACGAGCGCGAGACCGTGCTCCTCGAGCCGGCTGCGCAGGTTGTCGCGCTCGCCCAGATACCCGGGAGGACCGAGTTCCGTTCCTTCGTAACCCGCATCGGAGATTGCCGAGAGCACCCGCTCGGGGCCGGGAACGTCGGGCAAGACCCCGACCGTGATCTCGAACGCCCCGTAGCTGCACGGTGCGTTCGCGACGCGGATGCCGCTCAGTTTCGCCGTCCTTCGAGCGTGACGAGCGGTACGCGCGGGTCGCGCTCCAGCTTCTCCCACGCGGGGCGGATCCACGCAAGCGACGGGTCGTCGGCGGACGCCATCGACCGGCGGTCGCCGGCGAGGCCGTTGAGGTAGTACAGGTCGTACCCGTGCGCGGCTGCGGTGGTGTGGTAGCCGTGCGGCACGAGCATGATGTCGCCATCGCGCACGGTCTCCGTGAGGTCCGTGCCGTGCTGGGGGCTGTAGAGGCGTTGCACCGCGAACGCACCGGGTGGATCGCTTTGCGTGCGGTAGTAGTAGACCTCCTCGAGCACCACTTCGCCCGGTGGGTGATCCTCGTCGTGCTTGTGTGGCGGATAGCTCGACCAGTTTCCCGCGGGTGTGAACACTTCGACCACCAGCAGACGCTGCGCGGGAAACTCGGGCTTGATGATGTGGTTGATCTGACGCGTCGCGTTGCCTGAGCCGCGTACCTCGATCTCCACGTCCTCCGGCGACACAAGACGCGGCTCGAACTGTTGATCTGCGAGTGCGCCGCACACCGCAACTTCGACGTCGCCGACTGCTGAGAGCATGTACTGCGTGTCGCGCGGAAGGTAGAGGCACCACGGCATACCGTCGAAGACGCTGTCGCGCCCGCCGAGCTCCCACGTGATTCCGTCGCTGTGGACGGAGCAGCCGCCACCCAGCGGCACGAGAGCCACCTCCTCGCTGCCCGTGTTCCGTGAGACGTGCTCGTCGTTGCGAAGCCGATCGACGCGGAACGACAGATAGCGCCACGATGCCGACGTGGGATCGACCACGTCCCACTCGCCGTGGCGCAGCAGGAGGTCAGTCACGTGAGCTCCGCTTCGAGCTCTTGCAGTGTTGGCATTGCTTCCGAGCATGCCAGCTGCGAGGCAACGATCGCGCCGGCTACCGAGCCGCGGCGCACCGCCTCCTCGACCGGAAGTCCCGCATGCAAGCTCTGCACGAAGGTCGCGACGAACGCGTCACCCGCGCCGAGCCCGTTGACGACCTCGACGGGATGGCCCGGCACATCGACTTCGTGACCGTCGTGAAAGAGGAGAGCCCCGCGCTCGCCCCGCTTGAGCACCAGCGTGCGCACTCCGAGCTCGAGCAACACGCGCGGCTCACCCGCGGCAGCTGCGACTTCCTCCTCGTTGCCGATCACGATGTCCGCAGCTCCGGCGGCCTTTCGAGCGAGCTCTCCGTACTCGTCGACACGCTCCCAGAGCGTCGGGCGCCAGTCGAGGTCGAAGATCGTCGTTCCCTCGGTGCGCTGCCATTGCAGAGAGCGTCGTCTCGCGACTCGGTGACTGCGCCAGGCCGGTGCCGGTTGCGAGCAGGTAGGGCGCGGCGGCGACCTCGGCGGCATCGAAGTCTTCCGGTGCGAGCTGCCAGTCCGGTGCGGTCGGGTAGCGGTAGAAGGTGATCGGGAAGTTGTCGGGCGGCCAGACCTCGCAGAACGTCGGTGGTGTCATGAGCCGTTCGTCGACGGCGAGGAAGCGCACGTCCACCCCCTCGGCGGAGAGGAAGTCGCGCACGAACTCGCCGTGTGGATCGGGACCGACGCGCGAGACGATCGCCGGTGTGAGCCCGAGGCGCGCGAGCCCCGTTGTGACGTTGCCGGCGAAACCTCCGACGAAGCGCGTGTACGTGCGAACCTCGCGTAGCGGGGTGCGGAGCTGGTTCGGATAGAGGTCGATGCCGACCCTGCCGAGCACTGCTACGTCGATGTGGCTCATGAGGTCGCGATCTTCGCACTGCGCGCCGTCTCCGGGCGTGATTCACTCACGGAGGTGAGCACGTCCGCGGCTGAACGACGCGCCCAATTTCGGGCTCTTCATGCGAGGGAGCAGCTGTTCCTCATGCCGAATCCGTGGGACGTCGGCTCGGCCCGGTTGCTCGAATCCGCCGGCTTCGAGGCGCTCGCGACGACAAGCGCGGGTTTCGCCTGGTCACTCGGCAGGCTCGACCAAAACGTTTCGCGCGACGAGCTCGTCGCGCACGTCGCGATGCTCGCCGCGGCGACCGACCTGCCTCTGAACGTCGACAGCGAGCGCTGTTACCCGGACGACTCCGGTGGCGTCACCCGGACGGTGGAGTTGCTCGCCGATGCCGGAGCGGCGGGCTTCTCGATCGAGGATTACAACCCGGACACGGGCAGCATGGACGACGTCGCAGCTGCGGCGGAGCGTGTCGCGGAAGCGGCCGAGGCGTCCCGCAAACAGGACGAGCCGCTGGTGTTGACAGGACGCGCGGAGAACCACATCCGCGGCGTCGACGATCTCGACGACACGATCGCCCGCCTGATCGCCTATCGCGACGCGGGCGCGGATGTGGTCTATGCGCCGGGTCTCACCGGCCTCGACCAGATTGCCCGAGTCGTGCAAGACGTGCGAATTCCGCTCAACGTGCTCGCGTTGCCGTCGGCGCCGAATGTCGCTGAGCTTGCATCTGCTGGAGTGCGCCGTGTCTCCACGGGGAGCTTGCTGGCCGGCTTTGCCTACGGTGCGTTGCTGGAAGGCGCACGCGAATTACGAGAAGAGGGCACGTCTCGCTACGCAGAAGGCGGCGTCTGGCGGGAGGCCCTGCGGGCTGCATTGACCACGGAAGGGAGTGCCGAATGACCTACGCCCCCGCAGAGGAGCGCTACGAGCACATGCGCTACCGCCGCTCCGGCCGCAGCGGTCTCCAGCTACCCGGAGTGTCGCTTGGGCTCTGGCAGAACTTCGGTTACGACCGGCCGCTCGACAGGAGCCGGGCAATCGTCCGGCGGGCCTTCGACCTCGGCATCACGCACTTCGACCTCGCCAACAATTACGGACCGCCGTACGGATCCGCTGAGGAGAACTTCGGCCGGTTGCTGCAACAAGATCTCGCCCCGTACCGCGACGAGTTGATCATCTCGAGCAAGGCGGGCTACGACATGTGGCCCGGCCCCTACGGCGAGTGGGGCTCGCGCAAGTACGTACTCGCGAGCCTCGACCAGAGCTTGGGCCGCGTCGGGGTCGATTACTTCGACATCTTCTACTCGCACCGCTTCGATCCCGACACGCCACTCGAAGAGACGATGGGTGCCCTCGACACGGCGGTCCGGCAAGGAAAGGCGCTCTACGTCGGGATCTCTTCCTACTCCGCGGCCAAAACGCGCGAGGCACATGCCATCCTGCGCGAGCTCGGAACACCGTTCGTGATCCACCAACCGTCGTATTCGATGCTCAACCGCTGGATCGAGCCGGAGTTGCTGGACACCCTGGGAGAGCTCGGAATCGGCTGCATCGTCTTCTCACCGCTCGCGCAGGGAATGCTCACGGACAGGTATCTCAACGGGATTCCGGAAGGCTCCAGGGCCAGTCGGCACGGATCTCTCTCGCCCGACCTGATCGACGACCAGGCGCTCGCCAAGATCCGGGCCCTGAACGAGATCGCCTCCCGCCGCGGTCAAACGCTGGCACAGCTCGCCCTTGCCTGGACCCTTCGCGATCCTCGTGTCACGTCGACGCTGATCGGCGCTTCGAGCGTCGAGCAACTGGAGGCGAACGTTGCCGCGCTCGACAAGCTTGATTTCTCCAACGAGGAGCTTGCGGAGATCGACCAGTACGCGACCGAGGCCGACATCAACATCTGGGCGGAGTCGAGCAAGACCTGATCCCTCACCGGTTGTAACGAACTCCGGCCCAGGCGGGACTTAGAGGTGCTATGCGACCGCTGGCCCTGCTCTTCGTCCTCCTAACACTTGCCTTTGTTCATGGCTCGTCCACTGCTTTCGCGTTGTCATCTGCGTCTCGGCCCACGCTCGCGGCCGGACTGTCCTCCTACGGGCGCGTGCTCTTCGACGGCCGCGGCTTCGTGGTCTACGCGTTCACCCGCGACCCGAAGGGCAAGAGCGTCTGCACCCGTGCATGCGCGAAAGCCTGGCCGCCGTACGTCGTGAAGACACGGCTGCGGGCCGCGAGCGGTGTCAAGCCACGCCTCCTCGGCACGACGCGGCGCGCAGACGGCAGCCTGCAGGTCACGTACGCGGGCCGTGCCCTCTACTACTACGTCGGCGATCGCAGCAAGGGTCAGATTCTCTGCCACAACGTGACCGAGTTCGGCGGTGTCTGGCGTGTGGTGCGACCCGACGGACGTCTTGTCCACTAGTCCGTTACTGCACAGCCGGTACGGCGAGCTGCGTCCAGACAGTGCCGACCTCGACCGGCGCCGGGCACTCGGGCACTCGCGTGGAGATGCTCGCGACCACACACACGTCGGAGTACGCCCGGCCGACCACGACGGAGAGGCTGCGATCGAATTCGCCGCTCGCGTTCGGCGCCAGTGACCATTCGGCCAGGTTGCGGCGTGGCTGTCCCGGTGCGATGCCGAAGACGCGCAGCGTCATCGAGCGCGCCGGGCGCTGGGGCAGGTTGCGAGCCTTCAGCCGGACCAGGAGGCGAGGCGCTCTGACGAAGGTCTCCCACGACACCGCGAGCTGAGGACGCTCCTGTGGCCGGGGGATGTGCACCCGTACGCAACCCGTCGTGGTCCCGCGCGTGTAACAAGGGCGGGGCTCATCCCCGACCCAGGCACGTGCGCCGAGGTCGTCGAAATCTCCTGCAGGCAGCGAGAGATTGACGGTGTGCTGGATCTCGCCCGAGCCGTTTGGGCCGAGCGACGCTCCGTAGAGCGGCTGGCCCGGGTGCCAGGTCGGATGCCCGCCCTGGTCGGAGCCGCGGAGCAGCTGCTCGACCTCGACGACGATGTGGTCGGTCGAGCGCAACCCGATGCCGCGCACGGACACCGCGACGAGGGACCCAGACTTTGGCGTCACGGTGATGCTCGGCTGCGCCCGGTCGCCCCAGGTCTCGACCCCCGCGTAAACGCCGAAGACGAGCGCGGCGCCGAGCACGACGATCCCCAGGGAGAGAACGGCGCGCTCCTCGCGCGATCCCTCTCGCAGACCGTACGCCGCGATCGCACCCAGGAAGACCGCGAGTGCGGCAGACCCGAACGCCCCGAAGCTTGCCAGTGGATGGTTCCGCGCCATTCTGCCGATGAGGTCCCCGCTGATCGCAAGTGCGGTGAGCAGGGCCCCCAATGCTGGCAAGGCGGCGAGAAGAAAGCCTGCGGCGCCCTTGGCTTCCTTCCCGATCGGGAGGAACCTCGGCATGACGGCCCAGGTACCGTTACGCCCTTGCCGGGCAGAGTCAACGCCGCCCACGAACCTTTTACACCGCGGTTACACCGCGAATACGAACTCAGAGCCAGTCGTTGAAACCGTCAGTCGTCACGTGACCGATAGAACTCAAACCAACCGCTGGCTCGTCCTGGTGATCGTGTGCGTCGCGCAGTTCATGGTCGTCCTGGACGCGACGATCGTGAACGTTGCACTGCCGTCGATCCAGAGCGGTCTGCACTTCTCCGCCTCGAGCCTTCAGTGGATCGTCAACGCTTACACGCTCGTGTTCGGCGGCTTTCTGCTGCTCGGCGGCCGTGCGGCGGATCTGTTCGGGCGGCAATTGCTCTTCGTGACCGGCGTCGTCGTGTTCACGGCAGCCTCGCTGTTGAACGGTCTCGCGACGACGTCCAACGTGTTGATCGGCGGCCGCGCCCTCCAGGGGCTCGGCGCGGCGCTCGTCTCGCCGGCCGCTCTCTCGATCGTCACGACGACATTTGCGGAAGGACGCGAGCGGACGCAGGCGCTCGGCGTGTGGAGCGCGATCGCCGCGGGCGGCGGTGCGGTCGGTCTCGTCGTCGGTGGCTTCCTGACGGATGTCCTGTCGTGGCGCTGGGTGTTCTTCATCAACCTGCCGATCGGGATCGCCGCGGTCCTGCTAGCGCTGCGGTACGTGCACAACTCACGCGCGGAGGAGCGTCCGGAGACGGTGGACGTCGCCGGCGCGGTCACGGTGACGGCCGGCCTGCTCGTGCTTGTCTATGACATCGTGAAAGCGCAGCAGTACGGCTGGACGTCCGGGCGCACTCTCGGGCTCGGAGCGCTCGCACTGCTGTTGCTCGCCGCGTTCGTGGTGATCGAGAGCCGTTCGAGAGCGCCGTTGATCCGCCTCGATATCTTCCGGATCCGCTCGTTGACCGCGTCGAACACGGCGATGCTCTTCGTCATGTCGGGCCTGTTCGCGATGTTCTACTTCGCATCGCTTTATGTGCAGGACGTGCTCGGATACAGCCCGCTAAAGGCGGGTCTCGCCTTCCTGCCCGTCACTGCGGGAATCGTGATCGGCGCCGCGCTCTCGCAGGTCGCGATCAAGGCAATGAGCGCCCGCCATGTTCCGTTGATCGGGGTCGTCCTCGCGGCCGGCGGGCTCTTCCTGCTCGCACGCATCCCAACGCACGGCACCTATCTCCAGGATCTGTTGCCGGGACTCCTCCTCTTGTCCGTCGGCATGGGCCTCGTCTTCGTGCCGCTGACGCTGATCGCGACCACGAACATCGCGCCCAGCGACGCCGGACTCGCGTCTGGGCTCTTGAACACGACCCAGCAGGTCGGCGGCGCCCTCGGCCTGGCGGTCCTGTCGACGCTCGCCACGAGCCGGACGAATCACGTCGTCGACAGCCTCGGTCACGTGGCGTCGAGCGCCGAGAAGACGGCGGCACAGGTCGACGGCTACCAGCTCGCGTTCGCCGCGGGCGGCTTTCTGATGCTCGCAGCCGGGCTCGTCGTGATCGGGCTCCTGCGCCGCTCCGACGTCGCGACGATTGACGCCGGAGAAGCAGCAACCGCGCCGGCCTAGGTTCGAGCGGTCAGGCGAGAACGGCGTCGGCTGAGAGCCGCCGTTCTTCGGCTTGCCGCTCGTCCACGTAACGCTGCGCGTCCCCAAGTGCCGTGAAGAGTCGGAAGAAGACCGCGATGGCGATCGTGAGGATCCCGATCACTCCGTAGACGAGCGCGACGTTGCCGGTAGCGCTGATTACCCAGCCGCCGACGAGCGCTCCGGCCGGAATCGCCGACCACGCGAGCACACCCGCGATCGAGAGCACGCGCGACAGCATGTGGTTCGGGACGATTGCCTGGCGCAGGCTGCCCGTGTTGATGTTGAAGAGGATGCCGAGCCCACCGGCGGCGGCCCAGAGCGGCAACGCGATCCAGTACCAGCGCATCCCCGCGAAGATCGTGAGGCATGCGCCCATCAACATCAGCGACGTCATGGCGAGGGTGGTGAAGCTGAACCGTTTGCGCAGGCGTCCTGCGAGCAAGCCGGTGACGACCACGCCGGCCGCACCGGCTGCGAAGAGCCCACCGACCTTGGCGCCTTGCGCGTCGAGCCGCTGATCGGCGAAGAGCACGAGCTGGGCATAGGTGGTCGCGCCGACGAAGTTGATGAGCGCCATCATCACCGAGATGTTCCGCAGGACCGGGTGCGAGAACACGTAACGGAGCCCTTCGCGGATGTCGTACAGGATCGTCGTTGCCTCTTTCGGCTCGCCGCTCTGCACGTTGAAGCTGGCTCGGACGAGCGAGAGACTCACCGCAGAGAGCGCGAACGATCCGGCATCGAACGCCAACACCCACGTTAGTGGGAGGAACGAGATCAACGCTCCGGCCAGCAGCGGACCGACGACCTGCGCAGCCGAGTACGTCGCCTGGATCCGACCGTTCGCAGTGACCAGATCGTCCGTCGAAACGAGGCTCGGGATTGCGGCGAACTCGCCTGCGCTGAATGCGATGAAGATCGTGGACTGGATGAACGTGACGCCGTAGATCCACCAGACGTTCAGATGGCCAAACTGCGCGACGAGCGGTATCGACAGGATCACCAGCGCGTTCAACCAGTCGAGCGCGATCATCGCGCGCTTACGGTCGACGCGATCCATCCACGCTCCGATCGGAAGGCCGAACAGGAGATAGGGGAGGAAGGTCGCCGCCGTCGCGACCCCGAGACTCACCGCAGAGTGAGTGAGTTGGTAGACGAGGAGCGGGACGGCCCACTGCGTGAACGAGCTGCCGAGGTTGGAGATCGTCTGTCCGACCCAGAACTTCTTGAAATCAGAGCTCACGCGACCTCGCGCAGGATCTCGAGCAGCTGATCCTGCCGCTTCGGCGACAGGGCGTGGATCGCCGGGTTCTGCGACATGCACGCGACGAGGCGGCGGCGCAGCCGCACACCTTCCGCAGTCAGGCGGATGACTCGCACGCGCTTGTCATGCGTCGCCGGGCGGCTCAGCACGAGCTTGCGCTCGGTCAGTTGGCCGACCACGCCCGCGAGATTCGATGGATCGACGCCGCAGCGTCTTGCAAGCTCCTTCAGCGAGAGCGTGTCGCCGACCTCGAGCCGCCAGAGAAGTTTCGCCTGCGAATACGTGAGCCCGAGGGTCTCGAGGTACGTTCCTTGATGAACAAGCGTCCGCGCGAATAGATCCATCAGGCGCCGCATGAGCTCCTCGCGCGTATCCGGCTCTCCACCCATTACCGGTACTTTACCGCTTCTTGTCGGCTCCGGCTACCGGTTGCGCTGTTGTCGCTGGCGCCACTGGTGCAGCGTCTTCGACTTGCCGGCCGACTTCGGGGACTGCGGTTTGGGCGGCGGGTCGTGCTCGTTGAGCCACCGAGTGGCTTCGTCCTCCGGATCGAGGCCGACAGACCGCTCGCGCTCCCCGAGCTTCTTCGCGCCCTTGTTCGTCAGCGGTCGTTTCTGGCCCACGTCGGGAGAGTAGCCACGGCGGCGGCCCATCTACACGACGCCAGCGGCACCGAGCGGCGTGGCTCCGCCAATCGGCCTCACCCAAATCGGCTTTCAGGCGCGTAGGGAGCGCGAGCGGTTCACGAAGACGTTGTCGAGCGCAGAGCGCAGCCCCACGGCGAGCGCGCCCATGAGGACGGCTGCTTCGCCGAGGCTCGAGATCTCGATCCGCGGCGGATAGGGGATCCACGCGGCCAGCAGCCGGCGCACCGGTGTCAGGAGCAGGTCACCGTTCGCGCCGAGCCCGCCGCCGAGAACGACGAGCGCGGGATCGGCGACCGCGGCGATGGGCGTGATGTGCGCCGCGATGCGCCGAGCAACTTCGTCGACGACCGTGCGCCCGAGGGGATCGCCGCGTCGTGCAGCGGCGAAGATGGCTCGGGCGTCGTAGGGAGGTGCGAGCGACGTTCCGGCCGAGCCGGCCGGCGCAACGCGCTCGGCCAGCGCCGCGACTCCGTCCGCCGAGGGATCGACGTCCTCGGCCAGGCCGGCGAGTGCCCAGTCCACTTCGCCGGCCGCACCGTGATTGCCGCGGTGCAGTTCACCGCCGAGCACGAGGCCCATCCCCATGCCCGTGCCGACGGAGAGAAACGCAAAGTCGTCGACGCCGCGGGCGACGCCCGCCCACCGCTCGCCGACTGCTGCAAGGTTGACGTCGTTCTCGAGCGTGACGTCGATCCCGAGCAGGTCGCCCAGCTCGACACCGAAGGCGCGACCTTCGAGGCCCGGGATGTTCGGGCTCGTGAGGTGCAACGTGGAAGTCTCGGCGTCGATCACGCCGGGCACTCCGAGCACGATCCCGTCGATGCGCTCAACGGGGAGCGCAGCGGCTGCCACCAGCGACTCGCCCAAGGCTGCGATCGCCTGCAGTGCACCGTCTGCGTCCGCGCCGCGAAGCTCCACGTCCTGACGCGCGCGTACCTCGCCGGCGAGGTCGCACACCGCACCTCGCAGAAAGCGCGCCCCGAGATCGAGCCCGAGCACGTACGCGGCCTCCGGAACCGGCTCGAAGAAAACCGCGCCGTAGCTGGGGCCGCTCGGTCCGCTGGCCGCCTCACGCACGAGCCCCGCATCGACCAGGGTCTGCAGCGCGAGCGAGACGGTGGGCTTCGAGATGCCGGCCCGGCGCGAGATCTCGGCCCGGGAGATCGGGGCGCCTGCACGGATGGCCTCCAGCACGGTGCGCTCGTTGAGGTGCTTGAGCAGGGGCGGCGTGGCTCGGGCGGCCTGAAGGGGGATTTTCGCCATCCTGTCAAGAAAGTTAACTCAGGTACCCCGGTTCTCGTCAAGCTTGACTTCGGTTCGCTCTCCGTCGTAGAGTCCTCGTTCGGAACCTTTACGAGATTCCAGATTGTCGGCGCACTCCGCGGCGGCGCTGGATGAGGAGACCGGGGTCGACGACAATCACCCCAAGGGAGGCAGGGTATGAGACGCGTGGGGATTGTGTTGCTCGTAGCGCTCGTGCTCGGCGCGGCGCTCATCGCGGCAACCGCGAGGAGTTCGGCTACGGCCGGCACGTCCGGCGCGAAAGCCGACAACATCACGATCTGGGTGGGCTGGAGCGCGGCTGAGCTGAAGGCCTTCAAGGGCGTGGTGGCGGAGTACGACAAGAAGCACTCCGACGTGACGGTCAAGGTCGTCGGCGGCATCAACGACGACAAGATCACCGCCGCGATCCGCAGCGGCAAGGTGCCGGACGTCGTCAGTTCCTTTACGTCGGCGAACGTCGGCCAGTACTGCAACTCCGGTGCGTGGATCGACCTGAAGCCGTTCCTGTCGAAGGACAAGATCGACGTGAACATGTTCCCGAAGACGTCCCAGTACTACACGCAGTACAAGGGGAAGCGGTGCGCTCTGCCGCTCCTCGCCGACGTCTACGGCTTCTACTACAACAAGAAGATGTTCAAGGCGGCAGGGCTCACGAGCCCGCCGAAGACGATGTCGCAGCTGACGGCGTACGCGAAGAAGCTGACGAAGAAGAATTCCGACGGCTCGATCAAGGTCGCCGGGTACAACCCGTTCCTCGGTTTCTACGCCGGCAATGCTCCGGACCTGAGCACCTACGCTCCGCTGTTCGGCGCGAAGTACGTCGACGGCGCGGCAAGTCGGTCCTCTCGAAGGATCCTGCGTGGTCGAAGATGCTGAAGTGGCAGAAGAGCCTCGTCGACTGGTACGGGTACAAGAAGCTCCAGAAGTTCAATGCGGGTGCTGCCGACGAGTTCTCGGCCTCACATGCGTTCGAGATCGGCAAGCTCGCGATGATGATCGACGGCGAGTGGCGTGTGGCTTTCGTCGGACGTGAGCATCCGAGCCTCGACTACGGCACGGCGCCGGCGCCGGTTGACGACGCTCATCCCGAGCTCTACGGCGCGGGCTACGTCAACGGCACGATCATCGGCATCCCCAAGGGCGTCAAGCACAAGGATCAGGCGTGGGCGCTGGTCAAGTACCTGACGACCGACAGTCACGCTCTCGCGATCTTCTCGAACGGCGTGCGAAACGTCCCGACGACCAAGGCATCGCTGACGTCGCCGGACATCAAACCGGACGCGCACTTCAAGACGTTCCTGAACGCTCTTCGCGAATCCCAACTCGAAGACGTCGCCCATCACTGCAGCCGGCAATGCGTACGGCTCGCTGATCCAGGCGTTCGCCGTCAAGTGGCAGGCCGGGCACGCCGGTGACCTCGCGAAGGGGCTGCAGAAGCTCGACAAGCAGATCGATGCACAGTTGAAGCAGGCGCAGGCGGGCGGAGTGCCGTAATGGCGAGCGCCGCAGCGGCGGCCGTTCAACCGTTGGACAGGACGCGGGCGAGGCGGAAGGCGGCGTGGCGCCGCCGCCGCCTCGTCCTGCTGCTGATGGCGCCGTGGCTGATCGGCTTCTCGGTCTTCTTCGGCTATCCGCTCGTGATGAGCGTGTACCTGTCGTTCACGCACTACGACCTGCTGTCGTCGCCGAAGTGGATCGGCACTGCGAACTACCGATATCTCTTCACCCAGGATCCGCAGGTGGGGGACGCGGTGAAGAACACGCTCTGGATCATCGCCGTCATGGTGCCGCTGCAGGTCATCTTCGCCTTCGGGGTCGGGCATGATGCTCGCGCGTGCGCGGCGCGGCGGGGGCTTCTTCCGGACGGTCTTCTACCTGCCGGCGCTGGCGCCGCCGGTGGCCGCGACCCTTGCGTTCGTCTACATCCTCAACCCCGCGACCGGCCCGGTGAACATTCTGCTCAAGCACATCGGGATCGAGGGACCGCTGTGGTTCCAGTCGCCTGGCTGGTCGAAGCCCTCGCTCGTGATGCTCGGCCTGTGGGGCGTCGGGAACATCATGATCATCTTTCTCGCCGCCATCCTCGACGTGCCGAAGCACCTGTACGAGTCGGCCGAGCTCGACGGGGCGGGGCCGTTGCAACGGATGCGCTGGGTGACGTTGCCGACGATCAGTCCCGTGATCCTGTTCTCGGTCGTGATCGGCGTCATCGCCGGGCTCCAGTACTTCACGCAGGCCTACGTCGCCGCCAACGTCGCCTCCGGCCAGGCCTCGCAGGCGGGCGACCAGACCGTGAACAACCTTGGCTACCCGGAAGGGTCGACGCTCTTCTATCCAGTGCTGCTCTACCAGCACGGCTTCCGTTATTTCAACATGGGCTACGCCTCTGCGATGTCGGTGCTGCTGCTCGTCGTCGCGTTCACCATCACAGTCCTCATCATCCGCAACTCGCGGCGCTGGGTGCACTACGTGGGGTCGGCAAAGTGAGCGCGACGACCGCTCCCGTCGCCCGTACGCTCACGAGACGAAAGGTGCCCGCGAGTGTACGGCGACGCCGGTTCTTGCTGGCCGTCGCGAATCACTCACTGCTGATCGTGGCGGCGGTCGTTTTCCTCGCGCCGTTCGTGTTCATCGTCCTCACCGCGCTGATGACGAACGGCCAGGCGCTTTCGGAGCATCTCTGGCCCAACCCGTTTCGCTGGCAGAACTTCGTGGACGTGTTTCACCAGGCGCCGATCTGGCATTGGGCGCTGAACACGATGACCTACGCGGTGCTCGCCACGCTCGGCGTGCTGGTCTCGAGCATCCCTGTTGCCTACGCGCTCTCGCGAATCCGCTGGCGTGGACGCAACTTCGCCTTCGGGCTCGTGCTGATCGCGTTGATGCTGCCGCCGGTCGTCGCGGTCGTGCCTCTCTATGTGATGTGGGCGAAGCTGGGCCTCGTCGGCGGACTCGGCCCTCTGATCATCCCGAACTGGTTCGGAGATGCGTTCTCCATCTTCCTCCTGCGCCAGTTCTTCCTCACGATTCCGGAGGAGTACCTGGACGCAGCGCGCGTCGACGGCTGCGGCGAGCTGCGCATCCTCTTCACAGTCGTCCTCAGGCTCGCGAAGCCTGCGATCGCGGCGGTTGCGCTCTTCTCGTTCCTCTACACCTTCAACGACTTCTTCCTGCCGCTTCTCTACACGCGTGAGAACCCGAGCAGCTGGGTGCTCCAGATCGGGCTCTCGGAGTTCCGCTCCCTGCACCAGGTGCAGTGGAATCTCACGATGGCGGCGACGCTGCTCGTGATGGCGCCCGTGATCATCGTCTTCTTCCTGGCGCAGAAGGCCTTCGTCGAAGGCGTCACGCTGACGGGCGTAAAAGGATGAAGATCGCAGTCATCGGCGGCGGCTCGACGTACACGCCCGAGCTCGTGTCGGGGCTGTCGCGCGAGCGTGAGCGGATCGACGTCAGCGAGCTCGTGCTGCAGGACATCGATGCGGAGCGGCGCGAGGTCGTCGGTGGGCTCGCGCAGCGGATGCTCGACCGCCAGGGGTACGAGGGGCGGCTCGAGGTCACCGACGACCTCGACCGGGCCGTCGACGGCGCCGACTTCGTCCTGATCCAGATCCGCGTCGGCGGCCAGGAGGCTCGGCTCTCGGATGAGACCGTGCCACTCGCCTGCGGCTGCATCGGGCAGGAGACGACCGGCGCCGGTGGTCTCGGCAAGGCCCTGCGCACCGTTCCGGTCGTGCTCGGGATCGCCGACCGCGTACGAGAACGTGCCGCGGACGGCGCCTGGATCGTCGACTTCACGAATCCGGTCGGGATCGTCACACGGTCGTTGCTCGATCACGGGCATCAAGCGGTCGGTCTCTGCAACGTCGCGATCGGCTGGCAACGGAGCTTCGCCCGGATGCTCGGCGTCGAGCCGAGCCGCGTGCAGATCGATCAGGTCGGGCTGAATCATCTGTCCTGGGTTCGCCAGGTGCGGGTCGACGGCGACGACGTGCTCGCGGATCTGATGTCGGCGCACGGCGACGAGATCGCGGACGACAGCGGCTTGTCACGGCGGCTGCTCGACGAGCTCGGCGTGATCCCCTCCTACTACCTGCACTACTTCTACTCACACGACGCCGTGCTCGCGCGAACAGCTCGACGGCGTGCCCCGCGCGACGACGGTTGCCGAGATCGAGCGCGAGCTGCTGGAGATGTACCGCGATCCGAACCTCGTCGAGAAACCGCCTCTGCTCGAGAAGCGCGGAGGCGCCTTCTACAGCGAGGCGGCGATCGGACTGGTCGGCGCGCTCGCCGGAGACACCGGGGAAGCTCATGTCGTCGACGTGCGCAACAACGGCACCATCGAAGGCCTCGCCGACGACGATGTGATCGAGGTGCTGGCGGAGGTCGGTGCAAGCGGCGCGAAGCCGTTGCCGCAAGCGCCGGTCGCGCCAGAGCTGCTCGGCCTGATGCAGCACGTCACCGCCTACGAGCGGCTCGCCGCGCAAGCGGCAGTGAGCGGCGACCCTGCCATCGCGCGCAAGGCGTTGCTCACGCATCCACTGATCGGGCAGCATCCACTCTCCGAGGAGCTCGTCGACCTGCTGCTCGAAGCAGGCGCCGCGCACCTGCCGCAATTCCACGCGGAGATCAGATGAGTAGTGCAGCTGTGCTCGCCGTCGACGGCGGGAACTCGAAGACGGATCTCGCGCTCGTGAACGCCGACGGCTCGGTGCTCGCCCTCGTTCGCGGTCCGTTGAGCTCGCCTCATCACCTCGGCGTCGATGGGTGCCTAGCTGTGATGGAAGGACTCTTGGCGGAGGCAGTGCGTGAAGCGAGGCTCGCTGACCATGCCGGCCGGATTGCGCAGGTCGCCGCGCTGTTGATGGCCGGAGTCGACTTTCCCGCGGAGGAGGACGCGGTTCGAATCGCCGTCGAGCAGCGCGGCTGGGCGCGAAGCGTTCACGTCGGCAACGACACGTTCGCCGTTCTACGTGCAGGCACGGAGCGCGGGTGGGGCGTTGCGATCACATGCGGCGCCGGAATCAACTGCGTAGGTGTTGCGCCCGATGGAAGGCACGCACGGTTCCCGGCACTCGGCGCGATCACGGGCGACTGGGGAGGAGGCTACGACCTCGGCCTGGCGGCCGTCTCCGCCGCCGCGCGGAGCGAAGACGGACGCGGCCCTCGGACGAGTCTCGAGCGGGCCGTTCCCGCGCACTTCGGCCTGACCACGCCGAGCGAGCTCGCAGAAGGAATTCACACCGGGCGGATCGCGCAACGCCGTGTCATCGAGCTCGCGCCGCTGGTGCTGGCGGAAGCCGTGGACGACGCGGTCGCGGCGGAGATCGTCGGCCACCTCGCGTCCGAAGTGGTCGCCCTTGCGCGGGTGGCACTGACGCGACTGGAGCTCACCCAGGAACCTGTCGAGGTGCTGCTCGGCGGCGGAGTGCTGCAGGACGTGGACGGCGACCTGCTCGCAATGATCGATTCAGGCTTACGCGAAGTCGCCCCGAACGTCACCGTCCGGCCGACCGCGTCCGCCGCAATCGTGGGCGCCGCGCTGCTCGGGCTCGACGAGCTCGAAGCCGGGCGGGAGGCGCAAGCAAGGCTTCGCGGTGAACTTGGGGCCGCATACTCCCGGCTGGAAGGAGTGGCAGCCGTTGGCTGAGGTTCGGTATGTCCAGGCAACGAGGCTCTACCCAGGGACCGACGCGCCTGCGGTCGACGCGCTCGACCTCGACGTTCACGACGGTGAGTTCATGGTGCTCGTTGGACCGTCGGGGTCGGGCAAGACGACAGCGCTCCGCATGCTCGCCGGTCTGGAAGAGGTCGACGCAGGCGCGGTCTACATCGGCGATCGCGATGTCAGCGACGTGCCGCCCAAAGACCGCGATGTCTCGATGGTGTTCCAGAACTATGCGCTCTACCCGTATCTCACCGTGGCCGCAAACATCGGTTTCCCCTTGCGGATCGCGAAAGTGAAGAAGGCCGAGCGTGAGAAGCGCGTCCAGGAAGTCGCGAAGCTGCTCGGCCTCTCCGAGTACCTCGAGCGCAAGCCGGGCCAACTGTCGGGGGGTCAGCGCCAAAGGGTCGCCATGGGCCGGGCGATCGTGCGCGTCCCCAGCGTCTTCCTGATGGACGAGCCATTGTCGAACCTCGACGCGAAGCTGCGCGTGCATCTGCGCGCCGACATCGCCGCTCTGCAGGCCGACTTCGGCATCACGACCGTGTACGTGACGCACGACCAGTCGGAGGCGATGACGCTGGGCCACCGCGTTGCCGTCCTGAACGAGGGACACCTGCAGCAGTGCGGCCCGCCGCGGGAGCTCTACGAGCGCCCGACGAACGTGTTCGTGGCCGGGTTCATCGGCTCCCCCTCGATGAACCTCTGCACGGTGCCGGTGTCCGACGGCGCCGCATCGTTCGGCGGCGTGGACGTCCCGCTACCGCAGGGCGTCGCCGCCAACGGGCGAACGAGTCTCGTGATCGGTGTCCGGCCCGAGTCGCTCGAGGTCGCACCGGACGGCATTCCGGCGAAGGTCGACGTCGTGGAGGACATCGGCGCCGACGCGTTCGTGTTCTGCAGCACCGAGCTCGGAGGAGAGACAACGAAGCTCGTGGCGCGTTCCGAGTCGCGGAAGGCACCAAAGCAGGGCGACCGCGTGACGTTGCGGCCGCGTGCCGACGAGGCCCACCTCTTCGATCCGGTGAGCGGCGAGCGGCTGGAGCGCTGATGTCCGCCGCAACTGGACCGCAGGGTCCGGGAGAACTGTTCCTCGGCGAGATCCGAGAGCAGCCGGAGGCGCTCCTGCGTCTGCTCGAGCAGGAGGCCGAGTTCGAGGCCGTCACGAAGGCGATGCGCGAGCGTCGCCCCGCGGTCGTCCGCCTGGTCGGCCACGGCTCGTCCGATGCAGCGGCCTCCTACGGCGTGTACGCGTTCGGGCTTCTGCCGGGCTGGACTGCGATGCGGGACTCCATCTCGCTCACCGTCTACTACGACGCGAAGCTCGATCTCTCGGACTCGGTCGTCATCGCGCTCTCGCAGTCGGGCGAGACACCCGACGTCGTCGAGTACGTGAAGCGCGCTCGCGAGAAAGGGGCGTTCACGGTCGCGATCACGAACGGAGCGGAGTCGAGCCTTGCCGACTCGGCCGATGCGACTCTCGCGCTCGCGGCCGGGCCGGAGCGTGCAGTCGCGGCGTCGAAGACGTTTCTCAACACGCTGGCGGCCCTGGCATGGGTTGCCGGCGGTGCGGCGGAGCGCGGCAGCGAGATCTCGGAAGGACTGCGCCGCGTATCGGATCAGCTGTCGGAGTCGCTCGAGTCACTCGAGCAAGCGGTCGCGAACGTCGCAATGGCGTTTGCCTACGTCGGTCGGATGTATGTGATCGGGCGAGGTATCGAGTTCGGCACCGCCCGCGAGGTCGCGCTGAAGCTGACCGAGACGTGCCGGGTCGCCGCGGAGCCGCTCACCGCGACGGATCTGGCGCACGGGCCCGATCGCGGCGCTCGACTCGATGTTCCCGGTCTGGACGATCGCCTCGCGAGACGCGAGCCTGCCGGCGGTGCTCGAGGCCGCAGCGCGGGTGCGCGAAGCGGGCGCGACGGTGGTGGCGAGCGGCAATGCCGCCCACGAGATCGAAGGCGCGGCCTACGCATTGCCCGTCCCGGAACCGCCCCACCCGATCCTTTCCCCGCTCCTCTCGGTGGTGCCGGGCCAGCTCTTTGCGGGCGCTCTGGCGCATGCGAAGGGGCTCGATGCCGACTATCCCGTGGGCCTGAGCAAGGTCACGCGCGCGCGCTGACCCGGCTGACCAAGCCGATCGTCGCTCAATCGAGTTAGCTCTTTCGGGGGCTAGACGCCGACCCCGGATCTGACGAAGTTGTGCGAGGAGAACTGCGGCACGATGACTATGCACGAGTCCAGCCAAACAGCGTCGGCTTCGCCGACCGTCCCCCCATTCAGCACTGCGGAGATGCGGAGCTATCCGCTTGGCACGCTCGTGTATCGCTCGGGCCTGATGCCACTCGAAACCGTCAACCGCGCGCTCGCGGAAGCGGCGGAGAGCGGACGGCGGCTTGGGCGAGGTCCTGCTCGACTACGGCTTGCCCGAGCGCGATCTGACGCGTCTGCTCGCAGCCCAGAACGGACAGGAGTTCGTCGACCTCACCGAGTATCCGATCGACCCCGAGGTCGCGCATTTGCTACCGCGGTCAGTCGCGGAAACGTACTGCGCTTTGCCGCTCAGCCGCGAGGGAGACTGCATTCTCGTCGCGGTGCCCGACGCCGACAACGCGTCGCATCTGACCAGGCTGCAAGCAGCGCTGCACGGCCCGATCCGGCTCGTGACCGCTGCTCGCTCCGACATCAAGGACGCAATCGAGCGGGTGCACATCGAGCCGCAGGGAATGATCACGCGGATGGCGCTGGCCGAGATGGGGGTCGAGGCGCCGCCGGAGCCGAAGCCGACGACCATCTATCGCGTCGAAGTGACGCTCGAGAGCGGCGCGACGCTCCTGGTGGCAGAAGCAACAGATTTCGAGTACGCGAAGCACCTGGGCATGCGCGTGATCGACGAAGCCGAGGCCGGCGGCACCGTCGCCATCGGCGACGCAACGATCGACGGCCGTCAGGTCGTGTCGGTCGACGTCCTCGGCCGTAACAGCGCGTGAACTTCCCGGTCGCTGCCGTCCGCGAGCTCATCTCGGCGGTGCGCAAGGACGGGACGCCGGTCGTGCGTCTGACCTGTTCCGATTACGGAACGGAGTGGGTCGTCGCTGCCGACGTCTATCCGGTCGACGAGCTCACGGTTCGAGCCAAGGAGCGCAGGGCCGTACGTGTTCGACACCCGCCAGGAGGCTCGAAGCTTCATCGAGAGCTCGCTCGTCGCATTGCAGCTTCTCGGCTGCGAAGTCGCCTAAGCGCTACCGCCTCGATTTCTGTCGCGTGACGGAGGCCATCTGCTTCCAGCGCTTCTTCCGCGCGATGCGAAGACGCGTGTCCGTGCGCGCGGCGATCGCCTCGAGCTCGCGTTGCAGCTTCCGCCAGGAACGCAGCCGGTCGAGCTCGAGCGTGCCGTCGTCGACAGCGGTCTGGACTGCGCAGCCCGGTTCCGATATGTGCGCACAGTTCCGGAACTTGCACTCCAGCGCGAGCGCCTCGAGGTCTTCGAACGCAGCAGTGAGATCGCCTTCCCAGAACTGAAGCTCGCGTAAGCCCGGGGTGTCGATCACCATTCCGCCCCCGGGGAGCTGGACGAGCTCGCGGTGCGTCGTCGTGTGCCGCCCGGTTCCGTCTGCCGCGACCTCACGTGTGAGCATCACCTCTTCTCCTGCGAGCCGGTTCAGCAGCGTCGACTTGCCGACGCCCGAAGAGCCGAGCAGCACGACCGTGCGACCCGGCTGCAGGTACGAGTCGAGCGCCGCGAGCCCGTCGCCCGTGACATTCGAGATGGGGTGGACCGGCACGCCGATCGCGACCGTCTCGACTGCGAGCACTGCCTCGTCCACTTCGAGTGAGAGGTCGGCTTTCGTCAGCACGATGATCGGCTGGGCGCCGCTCTCCCAGGCGATGGTGATGTAGCGCTCGAGCCGGCGCAGGCTGAAGTCGTCGTCGAGGCCGGCGAGCAGGAAGGCCGAGTCGACGTTCGCCGCGAGCACCTGCTCGGTCGAGTCCTGACCGGCGTTCTTGCGGATGAACGCACTCCGCCGTGGGAGGATCGACGCGATCGTGGCCGGCGGTGTCACCGCAACCCAGTCGCCGACGGCAGGCAGTTGCCCGCCCACCTCGTGCGCGTAGAAGAGGCGTCCGGCAGCTCGTGCTCGTACCTCGCCTTCCTCGGCGAGCAGCGCGAACTCGCCGCGGTGTTGGGCGGCGATTCGGGCCGGAAATAAATTGTCGTCTTGCAGTTGCTCGAACGCGGACGCCAGTTCGGCGTTCCATCCGAGCGCATCAAGAGCAGGCACAGCGAGTCTCCTTTGTGAGTGAGTGAACGACAAAGATCCGCATGAAGCGGGCGGATCAGCTCACGGACTCGCGCTAGTTGTGTGTCGGGTGCCGGCTAGACGACGAGCCGCGTGGCTCTTCGGAAGGAGGCAAGCGCAATCGTCATCTGTCGACCTCCTTATCGCCGGGAACGCACTGACGGTAGCACGCGGTTACGGACAGCACCAGCCTCCGAGCGTCGCGTAGTGCTCGGGACCGGAGTCGAAAGTGTTGCCGATATTGCGGACGACGATGCGCCTCACTGCCGCTGAGCGGATGAAAACCCATTGATCCGCGGAGCGCCAGTCCACGAGCAGCCACCGTCCGTCGGGTGACCACGCAAGTCCGGCAAAGAGCCCTGCGCCAGAGAAAACGTTCCGGCGCCGTTCGTAGCGTGGACCGGAATAGATCGTCACGGTGCTGCTCCCGTTGGCGCTGCTTGCGAGCGCGACCGAGTGACTCCGACGGAGGAAGGCTGCCGGGAGAACGCTCCGCCTGGGGAAGGCCGCGACCGTACGCCCGGTCGCATCGAGGATGCGAGGCCGGCCGTCCGCCACGAGCAGGCGCTGACCGTCATCCGACCACAGAAGCTGCTCGAGACCTGCGGCGGGGCGACGCCAGACGCACGCGGCGCCGATCGACGTCCAGCAGGACGAGTTGGTTCCGCGAGTTGTTGTAGGCGAGCTCGTGTGTTCCCGGGCGCCAGGCCAGTGCCGCCAGTCCGGTGCCGCCTGCGTTCGACGTGACGAGACGGTCGCCCGTCCCGTCGCCGTTCACGACACGCAGCGAGCGGCCGGCGCCGTACGCGATGCGATAACCCTCGTACGACCATTGCGGGGCGCCCACTTGCAGCTCGCGCGCGAGTTTCCAGTGCACGCGTCCATTCGGCTCGAGAGCGACAAGCTCGTTCCCTCGCGCGGCAGCGAGGTAGAGCCCGTGCGGAGACCAGGCAGCGTTGTCGTAACCGTCCAGGAAGCGCTTCGATCCGTCCTGCTTCACGACCCAAGCGCCGCCTTGCGCATTGACGAGGATGCTGCCGCGCGACGGCAGCGAGACTAGGTGGTCCTGACCGCGCACCGCGTCGCGCAGCGATCCCAGCACCGCGCTCCCAGGCGGCGAGAACGCAGCGGCGAGAAGCGCCACACCGAAGGCGACTACGGCCACGGGGCGCCAATCGCGCTTGCGCGGGACGGGGATGCGCTCCTCGAAAGCAGAACGAACGACCTCCCAGCTGCGATCGGCCGCCTCGCGCTCGCCGGGTGCGGGCTCGCGCCAGCGCGTCATTGCACTTCCTCCTCGAGCCGTCCCGCCAGCTCGTCGAGGCCGCGGCGTAAGCGCGAGTTGACGGTGCCGCGCGGAAGGTCGAGCGCCTGCGCGATCTCGCCGGGTGTGTACTCGAGGAGATGTCGCATGACGATCACCGCGCGGTGTTCGGGCGAGAGTTCGGCGAGGGCGGCTGCGAGCGACTGCGCGTGGCTCGCTCTCGGGCGGAGCAGGGGCCTCGGCGATGCCGAGCCAGGCATCGCCCGACTCACGACGCAACGCGCGCGACCGCGACCAGTCGATCGCACGGTTGACGACGATGCGGTGCAGCCACGGGCCAAATGGCCGGCGACGGTCGAAGCGGTCGAGCCCGCGCACCGCGGCGAGGAATGCCTCCTGCGCGATGTCCTCGGCGGCGGCGGAGTCGTGGACGACCAGATAGGCCGCGCGATAGGCGCGCGGCCAGTGGTGCCGGAACAGGGCTTCGAGGTCGGAGACCGATCCCGACTGTGCGCCCCGAATCCAGGCGCGCTCGTCGCCTCGAGAGCCCGCCATCGCGCACCGACTCTACGAGCTGGAAGTCCCTCGAGGTCCATGCGGGAACTACGAGACGGGAAGGCGTGCAGGTCCCGGCGGGCGCAGCACGGCGAACTGATCCGTGATCTCGAGCTCCGGCGTCCGGAAGCGAAAGAGCGAGCCGGGCCGGCCGCCGGTGGGACCTGATGCGCGCTGCCGGCCGGTGGGCTCGAGCACCTCGCGCCGCAGCAGCACACGCTGGAGATTCGTCGCCGAGACGTCGTGTCCGAGCGCTGCAGCGTAGAGATCGCGCAGCTCGGAGATCGTGAACTCGGTGGGTGCGAGCGCAAACCCGAGGTTCGTGTACGACAGCTTCGCGCGCAGGCGCTCGCGTCCGGCCGGCACGATCGACTCATGGTCGAACGCGAGTGCAGGGAGGTCGTCGACCGGGTGCCAGTCTGTGTCGCCGGGGAGCTCCGGATCGACGTCGCTGGGCACGAGACCGAGGTACGCCGTCGCGAGCTGCCACTCCTTCGGCGAGCGCGTCGGATCGCTCAGCGTCTCGAGCTGCTCGAGGTGCGAGAGCTCACGCACGTCGACCTTCTCGGCGAGGTGACGGCGGATCGACTCCTCGAGCGTGTCGTGTTCTGCGAGATAGCCACCCGGAAGTGACCAACGACCTTTGAACGGCTCTCGCGCGCGTTGCCAGAGGAGCGCCTGCAGTGCGCCGTTTCGCACCTGCAGGACGACCGCGAGCGTCACATGGGCGGGACTAGGGTGCCGCGTGGTACGCTCGCTCACAGTTTTCGCCCCATAGTCGCAAACCTTACCGGAAAGGACAGGGATGAAGAGATCGCTCGCACTTCTCGGCGTCGTCGTGCTCCTCATCGCTGCCGGCTGTGGCGGCGGCGGAAAGAAGTCCTCGGCGGATACCACCACTGCGACGACCGGTGCCAGCAACATGAAGGTCGGGCTCGTCACCGACATCGGCGGGCTCAACGACCGTGGCTTCAACCATCTCTCGTACGTCGGGCTGCTGAGAGCGCAGCGCGAGCTGGGAGTCGACCAGCGCGTCTACCAGGCGAAGTCGACGCAGGAGTACGTCCCGAATCTCTCGACGTTCGCGCGTCAGGGCTATGACCTGACGATCGGCGTCGGCTTCACGGAGGCGACGGCGATCGACACCGTGGCGACGAACTTTCCGAAGTCGAACTTCGCGATCGTCGACGTCGATCAGACGGAGGAGCCGCACAAGCCGCCGAACCTTCTGGGTCTGCTCTTCAAGGAGCAGGAGACGGGCTATCTCGTCGGCTATCTCGCCGGGCTCGAGGAGAAGCGGCGGCCGGGCAAGGACGTCATCGGGTCAGTCGGCGGCCAGAAGCAGCCGCCGGTCGACCGCTTCATCGCCGGATACCAGGCGGGCGCCAAGGCCGCCGATCCCGGGATCACGGTGCTGAACAGACTACTCGGAGGACTTCGCCGACCAGGCGAAGTGCAAGCAGATCGCCCTGAACCAGATCGAGCAGGGCGCCGGCGCGATCTTCCAGGTCGCCGGCGGCTGCGGTCTCGGTGCGCTCGACGCGGCGAAGGAGAAGGGCGTCTGGGGGATCGGCGTCGACGCCGACCAGTCCTTCCTCGGCCCCCACATCCTGACGAGTGCCGTCAAGCGTGTGGATACGGCCGTGTTCGATGCGATCAAGCTCGTCGTCGACGGCAAGTTCAAGGGCGGGAACATCACGTTCGGCCTCAAGGACAACGGCGTCGGCATCGGCAAGATCAGCCCGAAGGTGCCGAAGTCCGAAGTCGCGAAGGTGATGCAGGTCCGCGCCGACATCATCGCCGGCAAGATCAAGAACATCCCGACCGAAGTTAAGTAGCTACGGGAACAGAGTCTGCTGCGGACGGAGGTCCAACGGGCCTCCGTCGTGGCACTGCGAAGACTGGTACTCCGTCGGTTCGTTCGGATAGCCGCGCTTGAACAACCACGCCTGGAGCTCCTTCGCCGGCTGCGTCGGCACGCCGAGCCGCTCTGCCACGAACGCCGTGTTCTGCAGCGCGTAACACTCGGTCACGCCTTCGTCCTGGAACCCGCGCAGATGGAACGACTCGTGGGCAAGCGTGTGCGCGGCCCAGCCGGCGTTGAACTCCTTGAAGCCGCAGTCGGCTCGTTCGATGCACGTGAAGTCGACACTGCTGAGGTGGCGCAGCGCCTTGCATGTCTGCGGGGAGAGATCCGTGTGATTCGCGGGGCGACCCGTGTCGTCGAACTGCACGCGTCCCGCCTCGCCTCGCACGTCGACCAGGCTCGCGAGCAGGTTCGGGCAGCGAACGGCGACGGTCCGGCCCGCGAGGTCACTTGCGATCGCGGCCAGCTGGTCCTGCTCGCGCACCCGCTCCTCGTGACGCGCGAAGCCAAGCGCAGCGAGACCGCCGACGACAACGAGGAGTACAGCAATGACCCGCACCGACAAAGGATCGGCACGGGGCCGGACGGCCTTGAAAAAGTGGACTAGCCCCCTGCGACCGCGCCGACGATCCGGACTTCCGACTCATCGGTGAGCGGCTCGTCGAGCAGACGGCCGCCGCGGGCGTCGACGCTGTCGACGTAGACGTTGACCAGGCGCCGGAGCTCTCCGGCCTCGTCGAACAGGAGATTCGCGACCGGGAGCTGGCGCAAGGCCTCCCCGACGGTCGCGGCTTGCAGCTCGAAGCGTTTCTGCCCGCCGGCTTCCGCGGCAAGCGTTCCCGGCAGGAGCACGACCGCCACGTCAGACGTGTGCAGCTTCGACCGAGAGGATCGGCGGCAGGTCCCGCACCGCCTCGATCCACTCGTCGCCGCCGGGGGGAGCGGTCCACACGGAGCCGCTCTGCGTGCCGAAGTACAGCCCGCCGTCGTCGTACGCGAATCCCTCCCGCAGCACCGCCGACCAGGCGCGTTCGGGGAGCCCGTTCGCGGTGAGCTGCCAGGAAGCCCCGCCGTCGCCGGTCCGGTAGACGCCGAGCCGGCCGTCAGGGGTGAAATGTTGTTCGCCCGAGACCTCCGGGATCACGTAGGCGATGTCCGGGTCCGCGGCGTCCAGCGCCAGCCCGAAACCGAAGTCCGACGGCAACCCGTTTCCGTCGAGTCGCTCCCAGTTGTCCCCTCGGTCGTCGGAGCGATAGACGCCGCAGTGGTTCTGCTGCCACAGGCGATCCGGTCGAGCGGGATGCACGAGCAGCTTGTGCACGCACTGGCCGACCTCCGGGTACTTCTCCGGGTGAAAGTCGGCCGCGACGTCCTTGTTGATCGGCGTCCAGGTGTCGCCGCCGTCGTCGCTGCGGAACGCACCGGCCGCCGAGATGGCGATGTAGATCGTGTCCGTCCACGACCTGGATCGAGTGGCAGCACATGCCGCCTGCGCCCGGCTGCCACTTCTCTCGCGTCGGGTGCTCGAGGAGGCCACGGTTCACTTCCCAGGTGATGCCGCCGTCGCCAGACCAAAACAGCACACCGGGGTCGCCACCGAGCCACAGTTCCGAGTCGTTGCCCGGCTCGATGTGCCAGGTGGCGTTGAGCTTGAGGCCGGATTCCTCCGGGAGGCCGATGTCCTCCGCACGCTCCCAGTTCCGGCCGAGATCCTTCGAGCGATGCACGGTCCCGCCGTAGATGTAGCTGTTCGTCGCCGCGTACAGGACGCCGTCGCGCGGGTCGACGATCGCGTGGTACACCGGCCAGCCCGGCAGCAGCGGGCCCTCCAGCTCCCAGTTCTTGCGATCGTCGCTGCGGAGGAGGAACAACCCCTTCCTGGTGCCGACGGGTAAGAGCACGGCCATCGGGGAAGACGCTAGCGGGTCGCGTCGTTGTGAGTCGAAACAACCGGAGGTGAGGGATGGCAAAGCTCGAGGAGAAGCCACGCAAGTTCCTGGACGAGAGTCCATACGTCGGAGTGGTGACCACGCTGCGGGAGGACGGCTCGCCGCATTCGACGATCGTCTGGGTCGACGTCGAGGGCGACAAGGTCTCGTTCAACACGGCCCTCGGGCGGGCGAAGCCGAGGCATCTGCAGCACGACCCACGTGCCTCGGTGCTGATGGTCG
Source organism: uncultured Actinomycetes bacterium (assembly GCA_963779965.1). Taxonomy (GTDB): domain Bacteria; phylum Actinomycetota; class Thermoleophilia; order Gaiellales; family Gaiellaceae; genus 3-1-20CM-4-69-9. The sequence continues at coordinate 66,299 of CAWAAP010000010.1, forward strand.
ACCCGAACAACTCCTACAGGTGGGTGGCGGTGAGTGGCCCGGCCGAGTTGACGGAGGAGGGCGCAGACGCCCAGATCGACAAGCTCGCGAAGAAGTACCTCGGCAAGGACGAATATCCGTGGCGAAACCCGGAGGAAACGCGGGTGAAGGTGCTGATCGAGCCCGAGAAGGTCGACGCCTCCGGCTTCGACGAGTAGAGGCTCCGTAAGATCGACGCATGAGCGTCGATCAGGTGGCCGCGGCGAGAGAACGGCTTCGCGCCGAGAAGACCGTCCACGGTCTCCTCGGCGTGACCGCGCGCGCCTATGTGGAGCTGCTCGACGCGCCGGCTTGCACGATCTCTCGCGTGATCGGCGATCTGCTGGTCGATCTGAAGCAACATCAGAAGGACGGAGGGCCGCCCCATCGGCTCGGGCACGGGTATCTCATCTCGGACTATCCACTCACGCGCGCGGTGATCGAGGAGCGGCGCCCTCAGACGGTGTCCCAGGACGATCCCGAGCCTGACGAGAACGAGCTGAAGCTGCTGAGGGAGCTGGGCTACGACGCGCTGCTCATGGTGGCGATCGAAGGTGGAGACGGTGCGTGGGGGCTCGTCGAGGTCTATGGCGAGAAGGGACGTCACTTCAAGGACGAGGAAGTCGAGCTGGCGCAGGACCTCGCCGGCGAGGTGGGGGAGATCCTGAAGCAGCTCGAGCGGCCGTCCGCGTAGCCCATCGTGCGCGTGACGATCTGCGACGTGGGACCGCGCGACGGCCTCCAGAACGAGCCGGAAACGCTCGCCCCGGAGCTTCGCGCAGAGCTCATCAACAGGCTTGCCGCCGCGGGGCTACCACGCGTGGAGGCCGCGAGCTTCGTCCGCGCAGACACCGTCCCGCAGATGGCGGGCGCCGAAGAGGTCGTTGCCGGAATCGAGCGCCGAGATGGAACCGAGTACTCGGGTCTGGCATTGAACGAGAAGGGCTACGACCGGCTGGCCGCAACCGGTCTCGACCGCGTCAACTTCACGCTCGCTGCGACGGACAGCTTCAGCAGGCGGAACGCGAACCAATCCGTCGAGGAGGCCGCGGCCACGGCGGCAGGTGTGATCGAGCGAGCCGAGCTACCTGTGACGGTGACGATCAGCGTTGCCTTCGGCTGTCCCTTCGAAGGTCGCGTCGATCCGGGCGTGGTCGCGGAGCTGGCTGCGCGCTTTCCCTCGACCGAGGTGGTGCTGGCGGACACCATCGGCGTGGCCACGCCTCGTCAGGTACGCGACCTTGTTGAGCGCACGAACGCTCCGGGCGTGCACCTGCACAACACGCGCAACACCGGCTATGCGAATGCGGTCGCCGCACTCGAAGCCGGCGCGACGCTCTTCGACGCCTCCTGCGGTGGCCTCGGCGGCTGTCCGTTCGCGCCGCGCGCGACGGGGAACATCGCAACGGAGGATCTCGTCTACCTGCTGGAGGGCGACGGAATCGAGACCGGCGTGAACCTCGACGCCCTCATCGAGACGTCGGTGTGGCTCGAGGACGTCCTCGGGCGCCGTCTCGAGGGCCAGGTCTACCGCGCCGGAACGTGGGCTGGAGACTGACTCGTCGTGTTGCTCGGATTGCTCCAGGGTCTGATCGACCTGCTGACCGGGTCGCTGTGGACGTACCCACTTCTCTTCGGGATCTGCGCGGGCGACGCGCTCATCCCGGCGTTCCCCAGTGAGACCGCGGTGATCGTCTGCGGCATCCAGGCCGCCCGCGGGGAGTTGGCGCTGGAGTGGGTCATCTTCTGGGCGGCCGCAGGCGCGTTCGCCGGGGACAACGCGTCCTACGCGGTCGGCCGCTGGCTCGGCACGCCGGCGGTGAAACGGTTCTTCAGCGGGGAGGTCGCGCAGGGCAGGCTCGACTGGGCGAGCAAATTCCTCAAGGAACGGGGCAGCTATGTCCTGATCGTGGCGCGGTTCATCCCCGGTGGCCGCACTGCGGCGACCTTCACGTCCGGGTTGGTGCACCTGCGCTGGTCGACGCGGTTCGCGCCGTACATCTTCGTCGCGGCGGTCCTGTGGTCCGTGTACGCAGCGTTGCTCGGTTATCTCGGCGGGCGCTTGTTCGAGGACAGGCCGATCTTCGCGCTGCTCGTCGCCTTCGGGATTGCGGCAGCGATCACCGCCGGCGTCGAGGGCTGGCGCCGCGTTCGCATGTAGCTACGGTGCTCGAGTGAACCGTCTCGCTCAGGAGACGAGCCCCTACCTCCTCCAGCACGCCGACAACCCGGTGGACTGGTATCCGTGGGGAGACGAGGCACTCGCGCGCGCGAGAGACGAGGACAAGCCGATCCTGCTCTCGGTCGGCTATGCGGCCTGCCACTGGTGCCACGTGATGGAGCACGAGTCGTTCGAGGACGAGGACACGGCAGCGCTCATGAACGAGCACTTCGTCCCGGTCAAGGTCGATCGTGAGGAACGGCCGGACGTCGACTCCGTGTACATGGATGCCGTCGTCTCGCTGACCGGTCACGGCGGCTGGCCGATGACGGTGTTCCTCACGCCCGCGGGCGAGCCGTTCTTCGGCGGCACGTACTACCCGCCCGAGCCCCGTCACGGCCTGCCCAGCTTCAAGCAGTTGCTGCAGGCGATCGCGGATGCGTGGCGCGAGCGGCGCGCGGACATCGAGCGAGACGCCGGCGCGATCACCGAGCAGTTGCGCCGGACCGCGGAGCCCTCCCGCGAGCCGCTGACCGCCTCACTCCTGTCCGACGCGGTGCGCGGGCTGCGGCAGCAGCTCGACCCGCTCTGGGGCGGTTTCGGCACCGCGCCGAAATTTCCGCCGGCGTCGGCGCTCGAGTTCTTGCTGCGGCGCGGAGAGGTGGAGCCGGCGACGAAAACGCTGGACGCAATGGCGCTCGGTGGGATGTACGACCTCGTCGGCGGAGGATTTCACCGCTACTCCGTCGACCGCGAGTGGCTCGTGCCGCACTTCGAGAAGATGCTGTACGACAACGCGCTGCTCGTGCCCGCGTATCTGCACGGCTGGCTCGTGACGGGAAACGAGCAGTACCGGAAGGTCGCCGAAGAGACTCTCGACTACATGTTGCGCGAGCTGCGGCTGCCCGAAGGCGGCTTCGCCTCGTCACAGGACGCTGACACGGACGGCGTCGAGGGACTGACGTACACCTGGACCGAAGCCGACGACGTTCCCCGCGAGCTCCTGCAGCCCTTCGAGCACGGTCGGTTCATCATTCGCGGCGAGCTCGATCCCGAGACCCGTACGCGGCTCTTCGAGGAGCGTGAGCTGCGACCGAAGCCGCTCCGCGATGACAAGGCGATCGCCTCCTGGAACGGCCTTGCGCTGGCCGCGCTCGCCGAGTCGGGCCGCCGACTCGACCGGGCCGACTATCTCGAAGCGGCTCGTGCCCTCGCTGAGTTCCTCCTCGGACCGCTCTCGACCTCGGAAGGCCGGCTCCTCCGCAGCTGGCGCGCGGGACAGGCGAAGCACGCAGGCGTGCTCGAGGACTACGCAGACGTGGCCAACGGCCTCTACGAGCTGCACGTCGCAACGGGAGAGCTGCGCTGGCTCGAAGAGTCGCGCCGGCTCGCAATCCTCGCCGTCGCGTTGTTCGGCGACGATGAGCGCGGCGGCTTCTTCTTGACGCCGAGTGACGGCGAGCAGCTCGTCAGCCGCAAGAAGGATTTCGACGACCACCCGACACCGTCAGGGAACTCGATGCTCGCATACGTGCTTCTGCGCCTCGCGCGGCTGTGGGGCGATCCGGAGCTGGAGCGCCGGGCGGTCGGCGTCTTCCGCTTCGTCGCCCGCCTGCTGCCGCAGGCGCCGTCAGCGTTCGGTCACGCTTTGAATGCCCTCGATCTCCACCTCTCCCCGCCCCGCGAATTGGCGGTGATCGGCGGGCCGGACACCGAGGTTGCGCGCGCCGCTCTCGCCCCCTTCGACCCGAATGCGGTCGTCGCCTTCGGGCCGAGCGAAAACGTCCCACTGCTGCAGGGAAAGGACCTCGTCGACGGGCGTCCTGCGGTCTTCATCTGTCAGAACTTCGCCTGTCAGGCGCCGATCACGCAGCCCGCAGATCTTGTCAGCACGACCGGAGGGGCATAGGCTCAAACGCAAATCAGCGACGTTGCGAAAGGGGCATCTATGCGGATTCAGTCCTCCGTCACCGCCATCTCATGGATTCCGTCGGAGGCAGTCGAAGGGCTGCCGAAGCTGCCGTTCACGATGGGTGTCGCGCACTACGACTACCCACCGCCCGACCGCATCGACCATCTCGACACCATGCATCGCGCCGACCTCTTCCGCGAGGCGAACGAGCTCCATGCCTGGATCGAGGTCGAGGACGGCAAGATCACCGACTACGGTCAGACGGGCCGGGGGCGCATCGGACTGACCAGGCTCAAGCTGGGGCCGAAGGAGATCGCCGTCCCCGCCGTAGCCATGCCGACGCTCCAGAACGCCGAGGTCGGTGACGGTTGGGTGCGTTTCACCCAAACCGCGGGTGGTCGCACCGGGATGCCGGCGCCCAGAAGCGTGCGCGGCAAGCCCTACTTCCAGATCAACTCGGCGATCGCGTGGACGACCCTTGCGCTCACGATTCGCGCAGACGGCACCTCGGAGCACGAGCTCGCCGGCGCCAGCCCCTTCCCGCGCCACTGGATCTACGACAAGGATGGAGCGCTCGTCCAGAAGAGCGCAGCGATCGACTTCGACAAGTGGTACCGCGAGGCGCACGAGCAGAACACCCCGTGGGGGAATGAAGACTCCCCTGCGGTTGTCACAGCCGTCGAGAGCGCGGTGGAGCGCGAGCTCTCACTGGAGATCATGGGCGGCGACGGCAAGCCGCGCCCGACATCCGTTTCCGCAGGCGACGTCCTCGTCGAACAGGGGGAGACGAGTGAGGGTTCTCCGCTCGTCTACCTCGTGCTCGACGGGGTGCTCGAGGTGGTTGTCGACGGTGAGGTGGTCGGTGAGCTCGGCCCAGGTGCGATCGTCGGCGAGCGCGCGCAGATCGAGGATGGGCCTCGAACGGCGACGCTCCGCGCGAAGACCGCCGGCAAGGTCGTCGGCATTCCCGGCGAGGAGTTGAACCGCGAGGCGCTCGAGGAGGTGGCCGCGGGACATCGTCGCGAGGAGAGCTAGCCCTCGCTCGAGAAAAGAGGAGGCGCTGCCGCGACTGTGACTTCCTAGCAGGTCGACAACCGCGGAGGCGCGCCCCCTCAATTGAGCAGACCCGCTGCGTGGTCGAAACCCTGCAGTGGGTTTCTAGGCGATCTCTCGGACCTCGGCGTTCGGGATCGCTGCGATCAGCGCTTCGGTGCCGACCGGGAACACGGCGTGCGGAGTCCCGCCGGCGCACCAGACCGTCTCGAACCGCCGTAGCGAGGCATCGACGACGGTGCGCACCGGCCGGTCATGGCCGAGCGGCGGCACCCCTCCGATCGCGTAGCCCGTTGCCTCCCGCACCTCGTCGCCCTTGGCCTGACGCACTCCGGCCCCGAGCTTGTCCGTGTCCACGCGCCGGTCGCCGGCGCACAGACACAGAAGCGGTGACTCCTCGTCGACGAACACCAGCGATTTGACGATCTGGCCGACCTCGACACCGACCGCGGCAGCAGCCTCCTGGGCGGTGCGGGTGGAGTCGGCGAGCTCCCGAACCTCGACATCGAGGCCGAGCTCCCGGAGGCGTGCCTGGTAGCGCTCTGCGGTTGGGTGCATGTGCCGCCTAAGGGTGTCAGACACCCATGCCTGGGTGTGACCAAGGCGTGACGAGACTCAGCGATCCCGCCACGCGGAGCCGAGCCCCGCGAGCCACCGCTCACCAGGCTGGTGTCGGACACCGTGCCGGGAGTGTGACGGAGAAGCTGAGCCGGTAGTCGACTCGCACTGAACCCGGGCGCTTCGCCGTAAGGTATGGCGCTCTTGCCCCTCCTCGAGGTCGACAACGTCTCGAAGCGTTTCGGCGGCATCGTCGCGCTCGATGCCGTCTCCTTCACCGCGGAGGCCGGCGAGATCGTCGGGCTGATCGGGCCGAACGGGGCCGGCAAGACGACGGCGTTCAACGTGATCACGCGCCTCTACACACCCGACGAGGGTGACGTTCGCTTCGACGGCGAGACCCTCCTCGACACGCCACCGAGCGGGGTCATCCAGCGCGGGATCGCACGCACGTTCCAGAACGTCGAGCTCTTCCGCGGGATGACGGTGCTCGACAACGTCAGGGTCGGCGCACATGCTCGGGCAGGCGAGCCGCGCCCCGAAGACATCCTCTTCTACGTGAGCCTCCACTCCGTCCGCTATCGCTCGCCACTGGAGCTCCCGTACGCGACGCAGAAGCGCGTGGAGCTCGCACGTGCGCTCGCCTCGGGTCCGCAACTGCTGCTGCTCGACGAGCCGGCAGGAGGGCTCAGTCACGAGGAGGTCGAGCAGCTCGGGACGTTCCTCAAGCGATTGCGCGACGACTTCGAGCTGACGATCCTCCTGGTAGAGCACCACATGGGGCTGGTCATGAGCGTCGCCGACCGAGTGCACGTGCTCGACTTCGGCAAGAAGATCGCCGAAGGGACTCCGCGCGAGATACAGGCGAATCCATCCGTCATCGAGGCGTACCTGGGGACGCCGAAAGCGTCCGTCATCCAGGCGTACCTGAGGCCGCCGAAATGAGCCTCCTCGAGCTGCACGGCATCGAAGCGCGTTACGGCCCGGTCCAGGCGTTGCACGGCGTCTCGCTCCAGGTTGACGACGGCGAGCTGGTCGCAGTGCTCGGCGCGAACGGTGCAGGGAAGACGACGACGCTGCGCGCCATCTCCGGCACGGTGCGCCGCAGCGGCGAGGTCGTGTTCGCCGGGAAGAAGCTTCCGCGCCGTCCGGATGCGACGGCGCGAGCGGGGATCGCACACGTTCCCGAGGGCCGCGGCACCTTCAGCGAGCTCTCGGTGTGGGAGAACCTGCGCCTCGGCGCCTATGCGCGCCGTGCAAACGTCAAGAAGGAAGCGCAGCGTGTCTACAAGTTCTTCCCGCGCTTGGAAGACCGGCGCGATCAGCAGGCCGGCACGCTCTCCGGCGGGGAGCAGCAGATGCTCGCACTCGGCCGCGCGATGATGGCCAGGCCCAAGCTGCTCTTGCTCGACGAGCCTTCGCTCGGCCTCGCTCCGATGGTGGTCAACCAGATCTTCGAGGCCCTGACGCGCATGAAGACCGATGACGGCATGTCGGTGCTCGTCGTCGAGCAGAACGCGAACCTGGCGCTCGCGCACGCCACGCGCGCCTACGTGCTCGAGGTCGGCAACGTCGTCGTCGAAGGCACGAGCGACGAGCTCCGTGCGAACGAATCCGTCCGCAAGTCGTACCTCGGTTACTGATGCTCATCGGCGCCTTCACCTGGACGGAGTTCGCCCAGCAGCTTGCGGCGGGCATTCGCGAAGGCGCGATCTACGCGGGCCTCGCGCTCGCGATCGTGATCATCTATCGCACCACGCGCGTCATCAATTTCGCGCAGGGTGAGATGGCGACGTTCACGACGTTCATCTCCTGGTCACTGATGAACCACGGCCTCTCGTTCTGGACTGCGTTTCCCATCGTGCTCGCGATTGCCTTCACGGGAGGTGTGGCGATCGAGCGCATCGTGATCCGACCCGTCGAGGATGCGCCCGTTCTGACCATCGTGATCGTGACGCTCGGTCTCGCGTTGCTCCTCAACGGCCTGATGAGCGTGATCTGGGGCGGCGCGAACCGGCAGTTCCGCGGCCCGTTCTCAACGCGGACGATCGACCTCGCCGGCGTCCCGATCAGCGTTCAGGACATCGGAATCGTTCTGGTATCGATCGGGCTCGTCCTCCTGCTGGCGCTGTTCTTCCGCCTCACGAAGCTCGGGCTGGCACTGCGTGCGGCCGCCGTCAACCCCGATTCGTCGCGGCTCGTCGGCATTCGCGTCGGCTGGATGCTCGCACTCGGCTGGGGGATCGCCGCGGTGCTCGGCGCGGTTGCGGGGATGATGATCGCCCCGGTCGTCTTCCTCGATCCGAACATGATGCAGACGATCCTTCTGTACGCGTTCGCCGCGGCAGTGCTCGGAGGACTGGACAGCCCGATTGGCGCAGTCGTCGGTGGGATCTTGCTCGGCGTCACCATCACGCTGCTCGGCCGCTACGTCGGCTTCATCGGCTCGACCTTGAAGCTGCCGACGGCGCTGATGCTGATTCTCGTCCTGCTGCTCGTGCGTCCGGGCGGGCTCTTCGGTCGGGTGGCGGTGCGACGCGTATGAAAGCCAAGCTCGTGCTCGAGCTCTTCGGCTTCGCAGTGTTCGCCCTGATCGTGGCGGCCCTGCCGCGCTTCATCAGCGATTTCCGAGCCCGTGAGCTGGCGATCGTCGGCATGTACTTCATCGCGCTTCTCGGCCTGTCGATCCTCACCGGCTACAGCGGCCAGATCTCGCTCGGCCACGGCGCGTTCATGGCGATCGGCGGCTACACCACGGCAATTCTCAGCGTGGACGGGGTCTACGGGCATCAGATCAGGGATCTCTGGACGATCCCCATCGCCGGCGTGATCGCCGGCGCCGCCGGGTTGCTCGTCGGCCTGCCGGCGCTCCGCCTCTCCGGCCTCTATCTCGCGCTGATCACCTTCGGCATCGCGGTGTCGTTCCCGCAATTGCCGAAGAAGTTCGACCATCTCTTCGGCGGAACGACCGGCAAGATCCTCAACCTCGCCAAGCCGCCTTTCGGACTCTCGACCACGACGAACAACTGGATGTACTACCTCACCTGGGGCATCGCGCTCGTCCTGCTCGTTGCAGCGTGGCTGCTGGTCGGAAGTAAGGCCGGGCGCGCGCTCAAGGCGATTCGCGACAGTGAGGTGGCGGCCACCTCGTCAGGCATCAGCCTCGGCAGGTACAAGACAATGGCCTTCGGGATCTCTGCGTTCTATGCGGGAGTGGCAGGCTCGCTCTACGCGATCGCCAATGCGTATGTCAACCCCGACGTGTACCCGATCATCCTCTCCGTCTACCTCGTCGCCGGGCTCGCGGTGGGCGGGCTCGACTCCCTCATGGGGCTGATCGTCGGAGCCGGGCTCATCTACTTCCTGCAGAACCACGCCGACAGCGTCGCCGGCTGGATCAACCATCTGCCGGCGTTCAATCTCGACCCGAAGCAACCGGGCATCCCGAGCATGGTCTTCGGCGTCGTGTTGATCGTCGTCATGATCCTGCTCCCAACGGGCGCAGGCGGCTTGTTGCGTCGCGTATTCGGGCCGCTAACAAGTCGGATATACACTCGGTCCTAGGTGGGAGTGGGCGCGAGGGTCATCTTTGTGTGCGCGATCATCGGCGCGATCGCCGTAACGTCGGCCGGAGCGCGTCCGATCGCGACGCCCGGAGTCTCGGCCACCGAGATCCATCTCGGCTCGAGCGTTCCGCTGAGCGGCGAAGCCGCCATCGCCGGCAACGTCGCGCGCGGGATCGACGCGTACTTCAAATACGTCAACGACAAAGGGGGCGTGTTCGGCCGCAAGATCACGTTCACGTATCTCGACGACGGTTACGACCCCGGTCGCGCGGTCAACAACACGATCCGTCTCATTCAGCAGGAGCAGGTCTTCGCCGTGTTCAGCTCGCTCGGAACGAGCAACAACCTTGCGGTGCGCAAGCTGTTGAACGACGCGAAGGTGCCGCAGCTCTACGTCTCCTCGGGCGCGACCACCTTCGGACGCGATTACAAGAAGTACCCGTGGACGATCGGCTACATCCCACCGTACTCCGAGGAGGGTGAGCTCTACGGGCGCTACGTCCTCAAGAACGTGAAGAAACCGAAGATCGCCGTCCTCTACCAGAACGATGACTACGGGCGCGATCTGCTGGCCGGCCTCAAGCGCGGGCTGGGCTCGAAGACGAAGTCGATCGTCGCGAGCGTCGGTTACGACCCGACCTCGGCGGACGTTCAACCGCAGGTGACGCAGCTCAAGGCCTCGAAGGCCAACGTGCTGATGGTCTTCGCGTTCGGAAAGTTCTCGCTGCAGGCCTTCAACGCGGTCTCGCGGCTCAACTGGAAGCCGCAGATCCTCGTCAACGACGTCTCGTCGGCGTCCGCGCTGATGGCGATCGTGCCGCAGAAGGCTGCGAATGGATCGATCTCGATCGTGTTCGGCAAGGATCCCGCGGCACCGATCTGGCGCAACGACAAGGGGATCAAGCTCTTCCAGTCGATCCTCAAGAAGTACGGATCGAGCATCAACTCGCGTGACCTGCAGGACGGCTACTTCACCGCAGGAATGGCAACCGCCTACACGATGGTGAACACGCTCAAGAAGGCCGGCAAGAACCTGACCCGGCAGAGCGTGATGAACGCGGCCACGCATCTGACCGAGAGGGGCAATCCCTTCGTCCTGCCGCGGCATCGTCATCCACACGACACCGACAAGCCGGTTCCCGCTGACGCAGGTCAAGCTTCAGCGCTGGTCGAACAACAGCTGGCACCCCTTCGGGAAGCTGATCTCCGCCAAACCGTAGCTCTACTTACTACAAGGCTCAGGCTGGGTGCCGACCACCGCTTCGAGGGCGCGGGTAGCAGTGACGGCGAAACGGAGCGACACGATTCCGGTGCGACGCACGGTCAGTTGCGTCATGCCATCGGGAGTCTCGGTGAGGCAGCCCGCCCGCGTGTGCCAGTAAGGGGCGTACGTCACGTTGAGCCGGTACGTGCCCTTGGCGGGGACGGCGAGCTTGATCGACGTGTACCCGAGCGCGAGGACGCGCGCCGGCGCCGTGATGAGCGGGCGTGGGGAGGAGACCTTGAAGATCGTGGTCGTCGCGGTCCTGTACACGGGCGTCAACCCTGAGCGGCCGCTTCTCAGCAAACGCGCCTCCGCGCGCGAGCTGTAGTCGGGACGTGCCGACGTGAGCACGACGTAACGCACGCTTACCCGGCGCAGCCAGGCGACGTACGCCTTGGCCCCGAATTCCCCGTACAGCACGCGATTCTGCGGAAAGTCCTCCTGGCGGAACCAGCCGCGCGCGAGGGGAATCCGTGCCCGGGCGAGGAAATCCGCCGGCCAGTGTCCCGCCGTGTCGACCGCCTCCACGCGGTACGAAGGAGGCAGGTGGCGTTTCAGGTAGGTGATGGTCGGCGACCAGTACTCCGCGTGCGCGGCCGGGTCGTTGACTCCGTGCACGAAGCTGGCTGCAAGCGGCGTGAGATTCCAGGAGAGGGCGAGGGTCAAAGCGATTGCGCAGAGGAAGCGAGGCTGCCAGCGTCGGAGCGAGAGCGTCAGGATCGCGAGCGGGGCGGCGACGAAACGCAGGCGCGCAATATTCTCGCCGACCGGTGACGAGACCGTGAAAGCGGCGGTGCAGGCAACGAGGTACACAACGTAGGTCCAGCGAAGCAGGTGCGCGCCGACGACTCTCCACGTCAGACCGACTCCGATGAGACAGAACGTGCACGCGGCCAGGAATTCCTCGGGAGAGAACGGATAGCTGCCGCGTCCCGGGAACATGCGCCGCATCAAGAACTCGAGCACTCCGATCGAGGCAATGGCCGCGGCGGGCGCAACGAACCGGTGAGGTTCATCGCGGCGTGCGAGCGCCACAGCTACGAGCAGCACGACCAGCAACAGGAAGGCGAGCGGGCTCGCGGCGAGAGTCAGGAGTGTGAGGCACGCGAATACCCAGCGGCGGTCGTGTTGCAACGACCAGAGCGAGAGCAAGGCGAGTGCCATGCCGAGCATGAACGGATACGCGGCCGAGACGACGAGCAACGCCCAGACGACCGCGAACGCCCGGATCGTCCACCGGCTGTGCAATTCCCACTCGTGGCGCACGACTGCGGAGAACGCGACCACTGCGACCGTGACGCTGAGAACGGCGAGCAGCTTGATGCCGATAGCCGCGGCGAGGGGGTAATACAGGACGCTGTAGTTCACGAAGCTGTAGCGCCCCGCGTACCAGAAGTTGTTCCAGAGCACGAAGCCGTGCTCGATGAACAACGTCCGCTGGTAGACGTGCGCAGCGAGATCCGTTCCCGGGGGGCCGAGCCAGACCAGTAACGCAGCGAGGAGCCCTGCAGCGGCGGCCGGAACGAAGAGATCGATGCGTGGGCGAAGCCAGACCGTTCGCATCAGCGCATGTTGCCTGTGTGCCCGAGGGAGTATCTCCCCGGCTGCGGCCACACGGAGAGCCCGTGAGGGCTCGCGCGCGCCGACACGGCGGGCTCGCCTCCTTCGTCGGGTTATCACCGGCCGCCATGATGGCATCGCGGTACCACCGGAGCAGGCTTTCTTAACGTTGCTCTCATTTCGTGCCGATAGCGTGAGTGACGTGATCAGCGAGCACACCAAGCCGGGGTTCTTCGACGAGCTCGCGCTCGGTCAGCTTGGGTCGATGCGACGTAGCTACGCGGTAGGTGCCGGCCTTTTCGTGGCCGCAGGCGTCGTGATCTGCATGACCCGGCTCGGCCGGGGGACCCTCAGCACTGCCGTCGGCGACCTGGCCGGCATGCAGCCTGCCTGGATCGTCGCCGCAGCGTCCTTCTTCGCGCTTGGCCTGCTCGCTTCGGCGGCCGGCTGGGGGGTCGGCCTGCGAGCGTGCGAAGGCACCGCCGGGTTCACTCAGATCTCTGCTCGCTACGCGATTGGCTCGCTCGTCAATTCGGTCGCGCCGGCGCACCTCGGTGGAGCGGTCCGGCTCGGACTGCTGTCGCGCACGCTTCCCGGGAACGATCGGCTCTGGCGCACAGGCGGCATCGCCGCTTCCGTCGCTGCGGCCCGCACGCTCGTCCTCGCTGCGCTGATCATCCCGGCGGCGTCGGTCGGCCGGATCCCGGTCTGGCCTGCACCCTTGCTTGTCCTGGGCGTCGCCGTCGTTGTCGGCATCGGAACACGTCTGAGCGCCAGGACGGCCGGCCGGATCGGCAGCCTGCTCCAGATTTTCCGCTCCATCGGGCGCTCGCCGCGTGAGGGTGCTGCCCTCTTCGGCTGGATCGCCCTCTCGTGCGTCGCAAGGGTCGCTGCAGCGGTGGCGATCGCGATGGCACTCGGCGTTCCGCATCCGATCTGGGTGGCCGTCGTCCTGTTGGCGGCGATGGCGCTCGCGGGCCTGCTCCCTCTCACTCCGGGAAACTTCGGGGCCGGTGCGGGTGCAGCGACACTCGCCCTGCACGGGACGGGTGTCGGTCTGGGCGTCTCGCTCGCGCTCGGCGTCGCCTTTCAAGCCGTCGAGACGTTTGCGGGAGTAACCCTTGGTCTCGCAGGAGCTGCAGTCCTGGCCGCTCCGGGAACCCGGGTCCGCCGCTGGTCGCTCGTCGCTGCCGCGACGGCGGCGATCATGGTTGCGACGGCGCTCGGCGTCGCCTCGGTCGACTTCATCTAGCTTCCGTAGCTCCTACACGGCGATCTAAGCTCTCCTGATGGAGCTCCTCGCCCGGCCGCTCGACGAGCTCTGTGCCGAGGCACGCGCGCTTCGCGACGAGGGGCACGGCCATCTGGTCACCTACTCGCCGAAGGTCTTCATCCCGCTGACGAAGCTCTGCCGCGATGTCTGCCACTACTGCACGTTCGCGCACCCGCCCCGACGCGGCGAGCGCGCGTACATGTCGATCGACGAGGTGCTCGCGGTCGCGCGTGCGGGCGCGGCTGCAGGCTGTCGCGAAGCACTGTTCACTCTCGGCGACAAGCCTGAGCTGCGCTACCGGGTTGCGCGCGAAGAGCTCGAGGCGCTCGGTTGTGAGACGACGCTCGACTACGTGGGCCGGGCAGCCGAGGCTGTCCTCAGCGAGACCGGGCTGCTGCCGCACCTCAACCCGGGGGTGATGACGCGCGAAGACGCTGCACGGCTGAGACCGGTGAGCGCGTCCATGGGTCTGATGGTCGAGACGAGCTCCGACCGGCTGTCCGCTCGCGGCGGGCCGCACTTCGGCTCCCCGGACAAGGTTCCCGCACGCAGGCTCGAAACGCTCGCCGCCGCAGGCGAAGAGCGTGTTCCTTTCACGACGGGAATCCTGATCGGGATCGGCGAGTCGCGGGCCGAACGCATCGACGCGCTGCTCGCGATCCGTGAGCTCGCCGAGCGGTATGGACATGTACAGGAGGTGATCGTCCAGAACTTCCGGGCGAAGCCGGGGACACGGATGGCTGCTGCGGACGAGCCGCCGCTCGATGAGCTCCTGTGGACGATCGCGGTGGCGCGCATCCTGCTCGGGCCTCACGCGCATCTGCAGGCCCCGCCGAATCTGTCGTACGACGAGTTTCCGCGCCTGCTGGACGCCGGCATCGACGACTGGGGCGGAGTTTCGCCTGTGACGATCGACCACGTGAACCCGGAAGCGCCCTGGCCCGAGCTCGATCGGCTCCGCAAGGCTACGGAGAGCCGCGGCCTCGAGCTCGCACCTCGGCTTCCCGTCTATCCGGAGTGGATCTCCGGCGAATGGATCGATCCGCGCGTCATGCCGGCGGTGCTTGCGAGCATCCGACTCGCTCGGGCTGGCGCGCGAAGACGGCTGGTCGCCGGGCGAAGACGTGTCGATCCCGTTCGTTCCGCGTGACGCCCTGCCGATCGACACACGCGCCGAGCTCGGGGAGGAGGAGATCGCGCGGCTGTTTCGCGCGCGCGGCCACGAACGCGATCGGGTGCTTGCCGCTGCGGACAGCCTCAGGCGCGAGGTGTGCGGTGACGAGGTGAGCTACGTCGTCACGCGCAACATCCAGTACACGAACGTCTGTTATTTCCGTTGCGGCTTCTGCGCGTTCTCGAAGGGGAAGCTCGCTGCGAACCTCCGCGGTGCGCCGTACTTCGTGCCGCACGACGAGATCGTGCGGCGCTGCCTGGAAGCCTGGGAGCGCGGGGCAACCGAGGTCTGCCTCCAGGGCGGGATCCACCCTGCGTTCACCGGGGACTACTACCTGTCCGTCGTTCGGGCGATCAAGGAAGCTGTTCCCGGCCTGCACGTCCATGCGTTTTCCGCGCTCGAGATCTGGCAGGGAGCGGCGACGCTCGAGGTGCCGCTCGAGGACTACCTCACGGAGCTGCAGGAGGCGGGCCTCAGTTCGCTTCCGGGCACAGCTGCCGAGATTCTCGACGACGAGGTGCGGCAGGTGATCTGCCCGGACAAGGTCACGACGGCGCAGTGGCTCCACGTGCACGACGTTGCCCATCGGGTTGGACTCCACTCCAACGTGACGATGATGTTCGGCCACGTCGAGGGCCCCCGTAACTGGGCGCGTCATCTCGTTCATGCACGCGAGCAGCAGCGCTCGAGTGGCGGCTTCACCGAGTTCGTGCCGCTCCCGTTCGTGCACATGGAAGCGCCGATGTGGTTGCGCGGGCAGGCGCGCTCTGGCCCGACGTTCGGGGAGACGCTGCTCGTGCACGCAATCGCGCGGCTCGCGTTGCATCCGTGGATCACGAACATCCAGGTGTCGTGGGTCAAGCTCGGTGCGCAGGGGGTTGCGGCCGCTTTGCGCGCCGGTGTGAACGATCTCGGCGGCACGCTGATGAACGAGTCGATCTCGCGGTCCGCCGGCGCCGAGCACGGGCAGGAGTTCGCGCCGGAGGCGATGGAGGAGCTGATTCGCTCGGCGGGCCGCATCCCGCGGCAGCGCACCACGCTTTACGGCGACGCGCCCGAGGAGCGGCGGCTGGCGTCATTCGGCGCGGCTCCGTTGTCCGAGCCCTGGAATCCGCCCGTGAAAGACGCGCGCCTCGTCGCGCCGCCCCGGCTCGTTCGCCCTGGTTTCGCTACTTAGCGCTCGAACGCGAGCAGATCGTCGAGCGACTCGCGCCGGCGGATCAGCTCGAGCGCGACCGTCGGCCACGAGCACAGCGGCTGGACGCGGCACGCTGTTGTAGTTCGACGCCATTGCGAGCGTGTACGCGCCCGTTGCCGGAACCGCGAGCAGATCGTCGCGCCGGGGCTCCGGCAGCTCGACGCTGTCGATGAGGACGTCACCCGACTCGCAGTGCTTGCCCGCAATGCGATAGGTACCGGAGTTGGGCTCGTCGGCGCGGTTCGCGAGCAACGCTTCGTAACGTGAGCCGTAGAGCTGCGGACGCGGGTTGTCCGACATGCCGCCGTCCACCGCCGCGTAGGCGACGCCCGCCGTTCGCTTGATCACGCCGACACGGTAGAGCGTGAAACCGGCCGATCCGACGAGCGAGCGGCCCGGCTCGAAGATCACGCGGGCCGGTTCCGGCCAGTGGTCGCGCAGGCGGACGAGCAGCTCTCGCGCGAACTCCTCCGGTTCCGGCACGATTTCGGCCAGCGAGTGCCGGACCGCGAGCCCGCCGCCGAGGTCGAACACGCGCGGTGCCCAGTCGAGCTCTGCCCGGCAATGGAGCGCGACGTCGGCCAGCCGCTCCACCGCAAGCAGGCTTTCGGCGCTCTGCGTGAGCTGCGAGCCGATGTGGACATGCAGTCCTGCGACGTCGAGCCCAGCAGATCGCGCGTCGCGGACGGCAGCGACAGCGTCGTCGGCGACGAGCCCGAACTTCGACTCCGCGTGCGCGGTCTGGATTGCTCGATGCGTCTCGGCCTCGATCCCGGGAGTGACGCGGATCAGCACGGTCGCGACGCCGGCCGCCTGCGCACGCGCGGGCTCGTCGAGTGCGTCGAGGACGACCAGCGCGCCGGCGGCAGCGGCAGCGCGGAGCTCGTCGTCGGACTTGTTGTTGCCGTGGAAGACGATCCGTTCCCCGGGCACACCTGCGCGCAGTGCGAACTCGAGCTCGCCGCTTGTCGAGACGTCGGCCCCGAGGCCTTCGGCGGCGAGCAGCCGCAGCAGCGCGACGTTCGGAAATGCCTTCGTCCCGTAGACGACGAGCGCCTCCGGATCCACCCGCGCGTATGCGCGCGCACGCGCGAGGACAGTGTCCCGGCAGTAGACGACGAGAGGCGTGCCGTACTCATCGGCGAGTGCCGACGCGCGGACGCCGCCCACGACCAGCTCGCCGTCCTCGACGGTTGCCGTGTCGGGGAAGAGCTCGATCAGCTGATTCTGCGCGTTAGTCGCCCCACCAGCCCTGAACCATTTCGGCGTCGCCGGGGCCCGTGTTCGGGGCTCCGACGATCAGGAACTCCGCGCCCTCGTCGCCGGCCTCCATCGACCTCATCGTGTCCTTGTGGACGCGAACCGCGTCCCACTGCTTGAGCTCCTTGACCTCGTCCTCGATCTTCATCCGCGCACCGCCGCTGACGAGGACGTAGACCTCCTCCTGGTTCTTGTGCTTGTGGCCGAAGGGAAGCCGGAAACCGGGCGCGACCCGGCAGTAGCTGAGCCCGGACTGCTCGAGCCCCAGGGGAACGCGCGCCATGCGGAACTCGAGATCGGGCGAGAGCCCGAAATTGGGCGCCTGATCCTCGGCGTCCTTGAGATTGAGATGTGTGTAGTCGCTCATGGCTGCGACTGTAACCGCTGCTACGATCCTGGCGAGATGAAGGAGCTGCTTTTGTAGGGAAGGGAGCCACCGTGGCGAAGGCCGCGTCAGTTCCCCACGGCCTCTCACTCGAGAGGCTTTTTCGTTTTTAGAGGACGGTCATGGACAAGTACGACGCGAAGACAATCGAGGCGAAGTGGCAGGGGGTCTGGGAAGAGACCCACGCCTTCGAGGTGCCGAATCCCGAGCCGGGAGCACCGCGCAACGAGCGGAAGAACTACGTGCTCGAAATGCTGCCGTACCCGTCGGGCTCGCTGCACATCGGCCACGTCCTCGTCTACACGCTCGGTGACGTCCTCGCGCACTTCTACCGCCGCACGGGGTCAGAGGTGCTGCGGCCCATGGGCTACGACTCGTTCGGGTTGCCGGCGGAGAACGCCGCGCTCAAGGAGGGCGAGCATCCGCGCAAGATCGTCGAGCGCAACATCGAGCGGATCCGCGGCCAGATGAAGCGCATGGGCTGGGCGATCGACTGGTCACGCGAGTTGTCGACGCACGAGCCCGAGTACTACCGCTGGACGCAGTGGCTCTTCCTCAAGCTCTTCGAGGCCGGCCACGCCTACCGCACGGCTGCGGTCGTCAACTGGTGCCCCAACGACCAGACCGTGCTTGCGAACGAACAGGTGAAGGACGGCCACTGCGAACGCTGCGGTGCGGAGGTCGAGGCGCGCAAGCTCGACGAGTGGTTCTTCCGCATCACGGCGTACGCGGACCACCTGCTCGACGAGATGAAGGACGTGGAGTGGCCGGAGCGCGTGCTGGCGATGCAGCGAAACTGGATCGGCAGGTCGGAAGGCGCGGAAATCCTCTTCCGGGTCGCTGAGCTCGACATCGACATTCCGGTGTTCACGACACGTCCGGACACGCTGTTCGGGGCGACCTTCTTCGTGCTCGCGCCCGAGCATCCGCTCGTCGACCAGCTCGCCGAGAAGTCACCGAACGGCGACGAGATCCGCGACTACGCCCGCAAGGCCGGAGCAAGGCCTGCAAAGGAGCGCGCAGCCGGGACGGACAAGACCGGCGTCTTCACCGGCTTCTTCGCGACGAACCCCGTCAATGATGCGAGGATTCCCATCTGGATCGCCGACTACGTCCTGATGGACTACGGCACCGGCGCGATCATGGCCGTCCCCGCCCACGACGAGCGTGATCGCGAGTTCGCGGAGCGGTTCGATCTGCCGATCAAGGTCGTCATCGACGACGACGGCAAGCTCGTCGACTCGGCGCAGTTCTCGAGCCTGCCCCACGACGCGGCGGCGAAGGCGATCGTCGAGTGGTTGGGCACACACGGCCGCGGACGTCCGGCGGTGAGCTATCGGCTGCGCGACTGGGGCTGGTCGCGCCAGCGCTACTGGGGCTGCCCGATTCCGGTCGTCTACTGCGACGAGTGCGGCATCGTTCCCGTGCCGGAGGACGACCTGCCGGTCCTGTTGCCCGAGATCGAGGACTACAAGCCCAAGGGCGTCCCGCCGCTGGCGCAGGCCGAAGACTGGGTCCGCGTCCCGTGCCCGCGCTGCGGCAAAGAGGGCCGCCGTGAGGTCGAGACAATGGACACCTTTGTCGATTCGTCCTGGTACTTCTTCCGTTACTGCGATCCGGACAACGACCGCGCGCCGTACGACCGCGAGATCACGGACTACTGGATGCCGGTCGACCACTACACCGGCGGCGTCGACCATTCGACCGTCCACCTGATCTACGCGCGGTACTTCACGAAGGTGCTGAACGACCTCGGGCTGATCGGCCACCGCGAGCCGTTCAAGCGCTTCTTCGGCAACGGCTTCGTCACGCAGGGCGGCGCGAAGATCTCGAAGCGGGTGGGAGGGGCCGCTACACCCGACGAGCTCGTCGACGGCTACGGCGCCGATGCGACGCGACTGTCGCTGCTGTTCATCGGCCCTGCCGACCAGGACATGGAGTGGACGCCGGCGGTGGTAGAGGGGACGCAGCGCTTCCTCCGCCGGCTCTGGCGTGTGGTCGGCGAGGTTGCCGACGGTTCTGTGGGCGGTGGGTCAGGCGACGGAGCGCTGGCTCGCAAGGCGCACCGCACGATCGCACGTGTCACCGACGACCTCGGCCGTCGGCACCAGTTCAACACGCCGATCTCGACGGTGATGGAGCTCGTCAACGAGCTGTCGAAGGCCCAGGACGATCCTGCTGCTCGGTTCGCGGCGGAAACAGCGGTGTCGCTGATCCAGCCGTGGGCGCCCCACGTCGCAGAGGAGCTGTGGGAGCGACTGGGACACGAGCGCCTGTGGGAGCACCCCTGGCCGGTGGCCGATCCAGCCTTGCTCGAGGAGGACACCTTCGAGCTGGTCGTGCAGGTGAACGGGAAAGTCCGCGACCGCATCCAGGTTCCGGCCGACCTGCCCGAGGAAGAGCTCGTCGCGCGTGCGAAGGATTCGCCGAAGGTGAAGGCGCAGCTGAACGGCGCGGAGATCCGACAGACGATCGTCGTCCCGCGCAAGCTCGTGAACCTCGTCGTCGGCTAATTCAAGAGGCGCACTCTCGACACAGAGCTGTCACGGACATGTGACAGCCTTGTTGCCACGATTGGCGACATGCCCGAGATCCCGTTCGATCGGCGGCGCGTGTTGGCGGTCGGGCTGGTCGTGCTCCTGGTGCTCGTCGTTGCCGCCAAGGTCTTGCTGCGGCCGGCGCGTCCCGCCGTGCCGCCGCCCGTACGGGTCGCCGCGCCGGTTGGCCATGCCTCGGCACCAAGGCTGTTCGTCAACGTCGTCGGCGCCGTCCGGCGGCCGGGGCTCTACACGCTGAAGGATGGTTCGCGCGTCGCAGACGCGGTCATTCGTGCGGGTGGGCCGACCCCGAAAGCGCAGATCGAGCTGCTCAACCTTGCCGCGCGGATCGCCGACGGCGAGCAGATCGTCGTCCCGCGACGTGGGCTCGCCAATCCTGGAGCCGCTGCCTCCGGCGGGGGTGCCGCTGCAGGACCCGTGCATCTGAACAGTGCCACGCTCGAGCAGCTCGATTCGTTGCCCGGCGTCGGGCCGGTCACCGCACAGAAGATCCTCGACTACCGGCAGCAGCACGGTGCTTTCGGCTCGGTCGACGAGCTCGATGCGATAGCGGGAATCGGGCCCGCACGGCTCGAGCAACTTCGCGGGCTGGTTGCGCCGTGACGGAGCGGCTTTTCCGTTATCCGTCGCAACTGCTCGCCGGCTCGCTCTGCCTGGGTCTCAGCGCCGCGAACCTCGCGCGTGTACAGAGCCATGCTTCCCCTGGCTCTCGCGGTCCTGCTCGGCGGCACCGTCGCCGCCTCTCGCGCGGACACCGCTCCCTCGAGCTGCTTGCGGTCGCGCTCGCGCTCGTGGGCTGGTGGTGGGGCAGCGCACGTCTCGATTCGCTCGACCGCAGCCCGTTGAGGTCTCATCTCGAGACCGCCGCTCGGGTGCGCATGACAGTCACGGGGCCTGCGCGCCGCGGAAAGTACGACGTGCGCGCACCTGCGGTCGTCACTCGAGTTTGCCGGGCGCGGCCTGCGTGAGCACGTGCAGCTGAAGCTCGCGCTCGGGCGGGCGCCGCCGCAGGGCGCCGTCCTGGATGCGCTCGTCCGCGTGACGGCCCCTCGCGGACCGAAGAACGGGTTCGACGAAAGGACGTGGCTGCGGCGTCAGGGCGTGCACGTGGTCCTCCTCGTCGACCGCTGGCGGATCGTAGGCCGGCGCGGGGGGCTCGGCGGCATTGCGGACGCCTTGCGACGACAGCTGCAGGGCTCCGTCGCGAGAGGGCTGACCGGAAATCGCGCCGCGATAGTGGAAGGCGTCGTCCTCGGCGAGGACAGTGGACTTTCGGACGAAGCCAAGGATCGGTTCCGCGCCTCGGGTCTCTACCACCTTCTGGCAGTTTCTGGTCAGAACGTGGCTCTCGTCGCAGGCAGCGTGTTGCTGCTCGCATGGCTGCTCGGCATACCGCGTCTGGTCGGCCAGCTCGGCGCATTGGCTGCGATCTGCGGCTACGTGCTGGCGGTCGGTGCGCAACCCTCGGTGATCCGGGCTGGGGTCGCGGGTGCGCTCGGCTGCCTCGCCTGGCTCACCGCCCGCTCGGCCGACCGCTGGCACCTCCTGCTCGTCGGGGCGATCGTCCTGCTCGCGTGGAATCCGTACGTGCTGCTCGATGCAGGCTTCCAGTTCTCGTTCGCGGCGGTGCTCGCGATCTTCCTGCTCGTCCCGCACCTCCGACGCTTCCTCGAGGGCTACCCGCTCGGCGCGTCGCTTCGAGTCATCGTGGCGATCTCGGCGGCTTGTGGGTTGGCCACGGCACCGATCGCCTGGTTCCAGTTCCACTCCGTGCAGCTCCTGACAGTCCCCGCGAACGCGCTTGCCGCCCCCGTGGTCGCCCCGCTGCTCGGGCTCGCGCTTGCCGCGGCTGCTGTAGCCCCGTTCGCACCGGGTGCCGCTGCCGCGCTCGCTTGGCTGAATGGTTGGTGCGCGGCGTATCTCGTCGCCGTTGCGCAGCTCGTCGGCGGCCTGCCGATCGCGCAGATCCGGTCCACGCGTGCCCTGCTCATGCTCCTGGCGGGCGCCCTCCTCGCCGCTGCCTATGCTTGTCCTCCGCGATGGCGACAGAGCTCAAACCCGTCTACCTGATCACGGGCGGCGACCGTCCGAAGATCCAGCGCGCGCTTCGACGGCTGCGCGACCGGGTCGGCGAGGAGGGCG
Organism: uncultured Actinomycetes bacterium; assembly: GCA_963779965.1. GTDB lineage: Bacteria > Actinomycetota > Thermoleophilia > Gaiellales > Gaiellaceae > 3-1-20CM-4-69-9. The sequence continues at coordinate 88,381 of CAWAAP010000010.1, forward strand.
TCGAGCTCCTCTCCGCGCTCGAGTCCGGCGGTGACGATGCGGTCGCCGCCTGCAATTCGATGGGACTGCTCGGCGGCGGCCGTCGGCTCGTCGTCGTCGAAGAAGTCGAGCGGTGGAAGGCGCCTGACGTAAAAGCCGTCGCTGCGTACCTGACGAGTCCCGCTCCCGACACCGTGCTCGCGCTCGTGGCTGCCGAGCTCAAGAAGGACTCTCCGCTCGGCAAGGCGTGCGCGAAGGCGGGGGATGTGCTCGTGTACGACGTGCCGAAACGGCGCGTGGCCGAGTGGGTGACGAAACAGTTCACCGAACGCGGCGTGACCGTCGACGCGGAAGCGGTTCGCCTGCTCGTCGAGATCGTGGGCGAGGATCCGGAGGAGCTGGCATCCGAGGTGGACAAGATCGCGACCTGGGCGGGAGGCGACCCGGTTGGTGTCCGCGAGGTCGAGGAGCTCGCCGCCGGCTGTGCGGAGGTGCCGGGCTACGACCTCACGGATGCGTGGGGCAAGCGCGATCTCTCTGCTGCGCTCAAGGCCTGCCAGACGTTGCTCGAGCGCTCCGGCGACCCGGTGTCGCGCACGGTGCCGTCGCTGCTCGGCCTCCTGGTCAGCCACGTCGGCCGGGTCCGTGACTGCCAGCTGCTGGCCGAGGAGGGGTTGACCGCGCGTGAGGCGGCTGCCCGGATGAAGCGGCATCCGTTCTACGTGGAGAAGCTCTACGCGCAGGCGCGCAACTACGGTCCGGACGAGCTGCGCGAAGCGGTCGTCCGGCTGGCCGCGCTCGACCACGCCGTCAAGGGAGGCTCGCGCCTCGCGGTCGATCTCGAGCTCGAGCGCGCGCTGATCGACATCACGCGTCCGCGCGAGGCCGTCGCCGTAGCGGGCTGACAGTCAGCTAGCGCTTACCGGCTGAAACGAGGCGCGCGGCCTGCGCCTTGCGGCGTGCCGCAGTGTTCCGGTGCAGAGCGCCCCGGGCCGCCGCGCGGTCGAGCCAGCGGACGAGCTCGCGGTGCTCGGCCTCGACCTGCTTCTCGTCGCCGGCCTGCACGGCTGCCTGGAGCCGTTTGGCCAGCGTCTTCGCTGTCGACTGGTAGCGCAGGTTCTCGAGCCGCTGCTTGGCGGCTGTGCGAACGCGCTTCTTCTGTTGCTGGATGTTCGGCATCGCGTTAAAAGGCCCGCGATACGCGGGCGCGGAGATGGTACCAAAGCCCCTCACCACGCCCTCGGCAGCGACCAGGCGCCGTTCACCTCCCTCCCTATACTCGGCGCGTGGACGAGAAATCGGGCCGCCGGCTCGCAAGGTCGACGGCGATCTTCTCGCTCGCCACCGGGCTATCCCGGATTCTCGGGCTCGTTCGCGAGGTCGTCGCCTCCTATTACTTCGGCGCCGCGGGGAAGATCAACGCCTTCACGGTCGCGTTTCAGGTGCCGAATCTCATCCGTGCCCTGGTCGCCGACGCCGCGCTCCAGTCCGCGTTCGTCCCCGTGTTCACCGAGCTGCTGGAAAAGGGGGACAGGAAGCGCGCCTGGCGGGTTGCGTCGAGCCTCTTCTGGCTCGTCCTGCTCATCCTCTCCGGGCTCACGGCGCTGTTCATCGTTTTGGCCCCGTGGATCATCGGCCTGTTCGGTGATCCGGGCGGAGACAAGCAGCTCGCGATCGGGCTTTCGCGGGTGCTCTTCCCGATCGTCACGCTGCTCGGAGTCTCCGGCATCGTCGTCGGAATCCTCAACAGCTATGAGCGCTTCACGGTTCCAGCGCTCAGCCCGGTCTTCTGGAACGTCGCGATCATCGTCGGGCTCGTCATCGGGGTTCCTCGAGCGGACTCGATCGACGGGAAGCTCTACGTGTACGCAGTCTCGATCGTCATCGGCACCGTGATCCAGGTGCTCTTGCCGATGCCCTGGCTGCGGGGTCTCGACGGACGCCTGCACATGGTGATCGACTGGCGTGACCCCGCCGTCGCCCGAGTGCTCAAGCTGATGCTGCCCGTGACGCTCGGATTGGGGCTGATCAACTTCAACGCGGTCGTCGACTCCATCTTCGCATCGAGGCTGATCGACCCGGAGCTGGCTCCGACTGCGATCGACAGGGCATTCCGTCTCTACATGCTTCCGCAGGGGATCTTCTCGGTGGCGATCACGACGGTGCTCTTCCCGTCGCTCTCGCGGCTCGCCGCCCGCGGCGACCAGGCGGGGTTTCGCGACACGCTTGCTCTCGGGCTGCGGCAGATCGCGTTCCTGCTGATCCCCGCGAGCGTCGTCAGCGCATTGCTCGCGGAGCCGATCACGCGGCTGGTCTACGAGCGTGGCGCCTTCGAGCCATCGCAAACGCCGGTGGTCGCCGGTGCGCTCGCGGCGTTCTCGGCGGGCCTCTTCTTCAACGGAATCATGCTGCTGCTCAACCGCGGGTTCTTCAGCCTGCAGTCGAACTGGATCCCCACCGCCGTCGCACTCGGAAACCTCGGCCTCAACGTCGTGCTCGACGCCGTCTTCTACCGCTTCGGCACCTGGGGCCTTCCGCTCGCGACATCGCTCGTCAATGTCGCAGGCAGCTGCGTCTTGCTCTTCCTGATGCGACGCCGGCTCGGCCGCATGAACTTCGGCGAGATTGCAGACTCCGTGCTGCGGATCGCAGTCGCATCCGTCCTTCTGGCGGGTGCGGCCTACGGGACGTGGTCAGGCCTCGATCACGCGCTGGGACGCTCGTTCGCGGGCCAACTCGTATCGGTTCTGGCCGCACTCGGAGTTGGCACGGTCGTCTACCTCGTTGCGTGCCGAGCGCTCAAGGTTCGCGAGCTCGGGGCGTTGCTAGCGTTGTTCAGGCGTTTCAAAGCGCGCCTGACATGACTCAAGACCGCATCCGCAACTTCTCGATCATCGCCCATATCGATCATGGGAAATCGACGCTGGCCGATCGCATCCTCGAGCTCACGAACGCCGTCTCCAGTCGTGACATGCGCGAGCAGGTGCTCGACTCGATGGATCTCGAGCGCGAGCGCGGCATCACGATCAAGGCGCAGGCGGTACGCGTCGAGTGGAAGGGCCACCAGCTCAACCTCATCGACACGCCCGGCCATGTGGACTTCACCTACGAGGTATCGCGGTCCCTGCAGGCCTGCGAGGGCGCGCTGCTCGTCGTCGATGCGGCGCAGGGGACCCAGGCGCAGACGCTCGCGAACGCCTATCTAGCGATCGAGAACAACCTGGACATCGTTCCGGTCGTCAACAAGATCGACCTGCCGTCCGCCGATCCCGACGCGGTCGCAAGCGAGATTGCAGATCTGATCGGAGACGACCCCGAGCATGTCCTGAGGATCTCCGCCAAGACAGGCCAGGGCGTCGAGGACGTGCTGGACGCGATCGTCGAGCGCGTGCCGCCACCCTCGGGCGATCTCGATGCGCCCGCGCGCGCGCTGATCTTCGACTCGTCGTATGACCAGTACCGCGGCGTCGTCGCGTTCGTACGCGTCGTGGACGGCAGCTTCTCGACGCGTGAGCCGCTGCGTGCGATGGCGCTCGAGACGCGATTCGAGGCCGAGGAGCTCGGTTTCTTCTCGCCCACCCGCAGCGCAACGGGAACCCTCGAGGCGGGCGAGGTGGGTTACGTCATCACCGGTTTGAAGGACGTCTCGCGCCTGCGCGTCGGCGACACGATCACGTCGGAGCGCCGCCCGGCCGCAGAGCCGCTGCCCGGCTACAAGGAAGTCAAGCCGATGGTCTTTTCCGGGCTGTTCCCGACGGACTCGGACGCGTATCCGGAGCTGCGCGACGCGCTCGAGCGGCTGAAGCTGAACGACGCGGCGCTCTTCTACGAGCCGGAGACCTCTCAGGCGCTCGGCTTCGGCTTTCGCTGCGGCTTTCTCGGGTTGCTGCACATGGAGATCGTCCGCGAGCGGCTCGAGCGCGAGTTCGACCTCGACCTGATCGTCACCGCCCCGAACGTGGCCTATCGGGTGAAGCCCCCGCACGGGGACTGGAAAGAGGTGCACACGCCGTCCGACATGCCGAACGAAGTGGAGGAGGTGGAGGAGCCCTACATCAAGGCCTCGATCATCGTCCCCAAGGAGTACGTGGGCGCGGTGATGGAGCTGAACAACGACCGTCGCGGAAACTTCGATCACATGGAGTACCTCTCCGAGCAGCGCGTCCATCTGACCTATGAGCTGCCGCTCGCCGAGATCGTGCTCGACTACTACGACCAGCTCAAGTCGCGCACGCGCGGGTATGCGAGCTTCGACTACGACGTGATCGGCTTCCGCCCAGGCAAGCTCGTGCGCGTGGACGTGCTCGTCGGCGGGGAGCCTGTCGACGCGCTCTCGCTGGTCATTCACCGAGACTCGGCGTACGACCGCGGCCGCCTGCTGGTCGAGCGTCTGCGCGAGGAGATCCCGCGCCAGCACTTCGACGTCGCGATTCAGGCGGCGATCGGTGCTCGCGTGATCGCGCGTGAAACCGTGAAGGCGAGGCGCAAGGACGTGCTCGCCAAGTGCTACGGCGGCGATATCTCGCGCAAGCGAAAGCTGTTGGAGAAGCAGAAGGCAGGCAAGAAGCGCATGAAGCAGGTCGGAATGGTCGAGGTGCCGCAAGAGGCTTTCCTCGCGGTGCTCAATCTCAGCGACGAGAAGAAGTCATGACCGTCGGCGCCCGGCATCTCTACGTGCACCTTCCCTTCTGCGCGCACCGCTGCGGTTACTGCGACTTCGTGACGGCAGTCGGGCGGCAGTCACAGCACGCCGATTACGTCGAGGCGCTGCTCGCGGAGCTCGAAGCTCGAGCGAGGCGTCCTCGCGCCTGAGCTGGAGACGGTGTTCCTCGGCGGGGGCACGCCGACCTTCACGGAGCCCCACGCGCTGGAGCGCCTGCTCGCGGCCCTGCCTCCGGCAAACGAGTTGACCGTCGAGGCGAATCCCGAGACCGTGACGCAGGAGCTCGCCCGCATGTTGCGCGCGCAGGGAGTGAACCGGATCTCGCTCGGGGTGCAGAGCTTCCGGCCACATCTCCTGGATGTCCTCGACCGTGTTGTCCAGCCGGACACCGTCCGGCGTGCCTTCTACCATCTTCGTGATGCCGGATTTGACAACATCTCGTTCGACCTCATCTACGGGATCCCGGGCCAGGCCGCCTCCGATCTCGATGCCGACCTGGCTGACGCCCTCGAGCTCGGGCCTGAGCACCTGTCGTGCTACGAGCTGGAGGCCAAGCCGGGAACGCGCTTCACCCACGCTCACGGGGACGAGCTCGAGCGCCAGGCGGACGCGATGGAGTCGTACTTCGAGCTGGTCGTCGAGCGGCTCACCGGCGCCGGCTATCGGTGGTACGAGACCGCGAACTTCTGCCGCGCCTCCGAGCGCTCCGGGCTGCGGGACCTGCGCTCCCGGCACAACCTCGCTTACTGGCTGGGGCGGGACTACCTCGGGCTCGGCGTCGGCGCCGTCTCGACGATCGCCGGGCGCAGGTGGCGGAACACGCCACGCCTGGCCGGATACATGGACGCGCTGAAGCGTGGAACGGTGCCCGAACGGGAGATCGAGCCGCTCTCGCACGACGTGCTCCGGCGTGAACGCGTGATGCTCGGCCTGCGGCTGGACGAGCCTCTTGTGCTCGGTGACCTCGCCGGGGTCGTCGACGGTCGTGCGGTGTCACGTCTCGAGCTTCTCGGGCTCGTGCGCAGTGATGTCGAGCGGCAGACGCTTGCGCTCACGCGACGAGGCCGATTCCTCGGCGGAGGGGTCACGGCGGACCTACTGACGTAGGGCGCCGCTAAAATTCCTGCAAATGGCCTCTGATCCAGCAGCAATGCTCACGGCTCGACAACGCGAGCTGCTCGCGCTCGTGATCGAGGAGTACGTAGCGACCGGCCAGCCAGTCGGCTCGAGGCACCTCGTGGAGCGCGGCGAGCTGCGGGTGTCGCCGTCGACCGTGCGCAACGAGCTGTCGGAGCTGGAAGCGCGAGGCCTGCTCACCCATCCACACACGTCCGCGGGCCGGGTTCCGACCGAGCAGGGCTACCGCCTCCACGCCGACGAGTTGCTCGCCCGGCAAGATCCTCGCCCGGGGTCGTTCCCGCTCGATCTCTCCGAGCTGCGCCGTGAGATCGATTCGGCCCTCGAGGCGACGACCGAGATGCTCTCGCGGGTAACAAGTCAGCTCGCCCTCGTCTCCGCGCCACCGCTCCAGACGACGACGGTGCGGCATGTCGAGGTCCTGCTCCTCAATCCGCGCACGGTGATGGCGGTCGTCATCACCACGACCGGCGGCGTCGCCAAACGGGTCGTGACGTTCGACCACGTGGTCGACTCCGGACTCGCGAAGTGGGCGGGCGAGTACCTGAACGAACGGGTAGCCGGGCTCCAGCTCGGGTCGAGCCGACTCCGGCGCGAGCTCGAGGACTCGAGCCTCTCGACGACCGAGCGCGAGTTTCTCGCGGCCCTGACGCCGGCGTTCACGGATCTGCTCCAGGCCGAGCAGCGTCTGTATGTCGGAGGCGCCGCAGGCCTGCTCGACTCGGCGAGCGAAGCCGATCTCGGCATCTACAGGCACGTGCTGGTCACCTTGGAGCGCCGCGCTGCGCTCCTCGAGATCCTCGGCGAGGTCCTCGACCCGCGTCGCGCGTTCGTACGGATGGGCGGCGACCTGGAGCACCCGGCCTTCCAGGACGCGGCCCTCGTGGGGGCCAGCTACGGGCTCACGAACCGCGCGCTCGGCGCGGTCGGACTCCTTGGGCCAGCTCGGATGGACTACGACAAGGCGATCCGTTCGGTACGAGGGGCGGCGCAGGAGCTCTCGCGCTTCGTCGAAGAGGTCTACGAGGACAACTGAGGCCGCCGCTACGCTTGTGCGGCCGATGGCAACGACTGAACGCGACTACTACGAGCTTCTCGCCGTGTCGCGAACGGCGAGCGCCGACGAGATCAAGCGTGCGTTCCGGCGCCTCGCCCGCGAGGTGCATCCGGACGTGTCGAAGGAGCCCGACGCCGATCACCGGTTCCGCGAGATCGTCGAGGCCTACGAGGTCCTCTCGAACTCCGAGCGGCGCGAGCTCTACGACCGCTTCGGCCATGCGGGCCTGCGCAGCGGTGGCTTCCAGCCGACCGCGTTCGACCTCGGCAACCTCTCCGATCTCTTCTCCGCGTTCTTCGGCGATGACATCTTCGGCGCGGGAGGACGAAGTGGCGGGCGCGGCCGCGGCGCCGACATCGCGGCCCGCGTCGAGATCGACCTGGCCGAGGTGGCGACGGGAGCCAATCGTGAGGTGCCGTTCGGCGTCGCCGTTCCGTGCACGCGTTGCGGGGGGAACGGCGCAGAGCCCGACACTCCGATTCGCTCGTGCCCGACTTGTGGCGGCGGGGGCCGCGTGCGCCAGGTTTCACGCAGCGTGTTCGGTGAGTTCGTGCGTGCGGGGACGTGCCCGACGTGCAGCGGCTCGGGGCAGCTCATCGAGAAACAGTGCGAGCAGTGCAGCGGCGCCGGCCGCGTGATCGAGGAGCGCACCCTCGAGGTCGAGATACCGCCCGGCATCCACGACGGGCAGCGCATCAGGCTGACCGGCGAGGGTCATTCGGGAACGCCCGGCGCTCGAGCCGGCGACGTGTACGTGGAGGTGCACGTTCGCCACGACGACCGTTTCGTGCGCGAAGGCAACGACGTCTACACGACCATCGATCTCACGTTCACACAGGCTGCACTCGGTGCCACGGTGTCGGTGCCGACACTCGAGGGCGAGGCAGAGCTGACGTTCGAGCCAGGGACGCAGCCTGGCGAGGTGCGCGTCCTGCGTGGCCGAGGGCTGCCGGTGCTGCAGGGCTTCGGCCGTGGCAATCAGCGCGTGCTCGTTCGCGTCACCGTCCCCCGGCAGCTGACAGAGGAGCAGCGCCGCCTGCTGGAGGAGTTCGACCGGCTGTCGACGGACGCGACGTACGAGGCCGGCGAGGGGTTCTTCGACAAGCTGAAGAGCGCATTCCGCTGAACGCCATCCGGCGGGTTTCGGTTGCCGTCCCCGTCGAGCGCGCAGAGGAAGCGCGCGCCCAGATGCTAGAGCTCTTCCCGCAGGGCTTCGAAGAAGTGGATCTCGCCGACGGGATCGAGCTCGTCGCCTACACCGATGCGAGCGGCGAGGAACGTCTCTGGCACGTGTTCGGCGGTGTGAGAGGACAGGACGTGGCCGCCGATTGGCGCGACCGCTGGAAGGCGTTTCACCAACCCGTGCGTGTCGGACCGCTCTGGATCGGGCCGCCGTGGCACGACCCGCCTGCCGATGCGACGGCGATCGTGATCGACCCGGGTCGCGCGTTCGGCACCGGTGCCCACCCGACGACCCAGCTGTGCGTCGAGCTGATGCTCGAGCTCGAGCCAGCGAGCGTCGTCGACTTCGGCTGCGGCTCCGGTGTCTTGTCGATCGTTGCGGCGAAGCTCGGATTTACGCCGGTGATCGCCCTCGATGCCGACGAGAATGCGGTTGCGGCGACCATTGCCAATGCCGCGGCGAACGGGGTCGAGGTCGATGCACGTCAGGCGAACGTGCTCGACGGAGAAGCTCCCGCCACGCAGGTGGCGGTCGCGAACATCACGCGCACGTCGGTCGAGGCGCTTGCACCGCGCCTGCGTTCCAGGAGTCTCGTGACGTCGGGGTACCTTCCCACCGACGAGGCGCCGCTACCCGGCTTCAGGCACCTGCGTCGCATCACGCGCGGCGGCTGGGCTGCGGATCATTACGAGGCGGCGTGAAGCAGCGTTCTGAGTGCAGTTAGCATCACGCCGGTGACGACGTTCTCGGTTCGCTTTCTCGGCTGCAAGGTGTCCCATACGGACGCGCAGGAAGTCCGCGAGCGCCTGCTCATGGACGGCCACGTCGAACAGAGTCCTGACGAGGGCGCAGACGTCGCGATCGTGAACACTTGCTGCGTCACGCACGAGGGGGTCCGAAAGTCGCGCCAGGCCGCGACCCGCGCGGCCCGTACGCATGCGCGTGTCTACGTGACGGGCTGCGCAGCGAATCTCACGGGTGACGCCTTCTCGGGGCTCCCCGACAACGTCATCGTGGTCGCGAGGCCGAGCGAGGAGACGCCGGCGTTCGTGGCCGGAGACGTCGGCGCGATCGGCTGCGTCCAGGCCGACGCCCGTCTCGAGCGCGTGCGCGCCTTCGTGAAGGTCCAGGACGGCTGCAGCTTCTCCTGCAACTTCTGCGTGATCCCGATCGTCCGCGGCGGGACGCGAAGCCGCTCCGCGGTGGCCGTGCTCGACGAGGTGCTGCGCCGTGTCGCGCACGGGCACAAGGAGATCGTCCTCACGGGGATCAATCTCGGCTGCTATCGAGACCGCGTTGCCGGCTACTCGCTGCCGCGCCTGGTGCGGGACGTCGGCGCCGTGCCGGGAGTGGAACGGTTGCGCCTGTCGTCGATCGAGATCAACCACGTCGACGGTGAGCTCGTGTCGGCGCTGCGGGAGACACCGAACGTCAGTAAGCATCTGCACGTTCCACTGCAGTCGGGCGACGACGGGGTCCTGCGCGACATGGCACGCCGCTATAGCTCCGCCACGTACCTCCGCCGGCTCGAGCAGCTCGCCGGCTTCAACCTCACGACCGACGCGATCGTCGGCTTTCCGACCGAAACCGAGCGCGCGTTCCGGAACACGCTCTCGGTCGTCGCCGCCGCGGGCATCACAAAAGTCCACGTCTTCCCGTACTCGCCGCGACCAGGAACAGTTACGGCCGGAGACGATGCTGTCGCCCCTGCCGTCAAGAAGGACCGGAGCGCCCGGCTGCGCGCGGCGTCGGAAGCGGCGTGCCTCGCGCGCTGGCGTGAGAAGATCGGCGCAGATGACGTCGTCCTCGTTGATCGGCCCGGCCGCGGCTACGGGGACGACTACTCGCCCTGGCTCGTCGAAAGCGGGCAGGTCGGCGAGTTCGTCCGGGTTCGCGGTGCGGCCGTCTCGGAGGAAGGGATCCTCGCTGCCTGAGGACTGCCTCTTCTGCAAGCTCGTGCAAGAAGGTGACCACGTTGCCAAGGGCGACGGCTTCGTCGCTATCCGCGACATCAACCCGAGGGCCGACACGCACCTGCTCGTCTTGCCCGAGCGACACGTGCCGACGTTCCGCGAGATCGGCGAGTTCCCGCCCGACGAGGCGAAGCGGATGCTGGACTTCGTCGCGGAGACTGCGCGCGAGGCCGGCCTCGATGACTACCGCGTCGTCGTGAACGTGGGCGAGGGCGGCGGCCAGACGGTCTTCCACCTCCACTGGCACATTCTCGGCGGCAAGATTCGGGGACCGATTCAGATGAGCCTGATCGCCCGCATGGAGGACGAGGTCAAGCAGGCGACGCTCGCCCGCGACGCGGATCGCCGCGATGCGCTTCGGCTCATCCTCGCGAGCCTCCGCTCGGCCGAGAAGGAGCTGCAACGCCCGCTCTCCGACGACGAGGAGCTTCAGGTCCTCCAGCGCGAGCGCAAGCGCCGCATCGAGGCGGCCGAGGCGTTCCGCAGCGGCGGCCGGGAGGAGCAGGCTGCAGCCGAGGAGCAGGAGCTCTCGGTGCTGCAGGAGTTCATGCCCGAGCCGCTCTCAGAGGCCGAGCTCGAGGAGATCGTCGACGACGCCATCGCCGAGAACGGGGCGACCAGCATGCGCGACTTCGGCCGGGTCATGGCCGACGTGATGCCGCAGGTCTCAGGGCGGACCGACGGCTCCGTGGTCAGCCAGCTGGTCAAGGAAAAGCTCGCGTAGTGCCCCTTCCAGCAATACATGTCGGCTCTGGCCCGCGATCACGCGGCGCCAGAGTCCACCCTCGCCCTTAGCAAGGCAAACCAGCCTTGCTGCGGTCGAGTGCGGCCTCTGGCTTGGTGCTCGCGACCCAGAAGCTCGACGGCATTACTGGAAGGGGCACTAGCAGGTACGCCCGAGGGTCGCGCCTACACTGAGCGCGTGCAGCAGGTGAAACAAACCCTCGACGTCTCCAACGACGTCGCCGCGGAGCTGGCGACGATCGGCGACGGCGTCCTCGACGCGCTCCGCGACCGGCTCGAGTGCACGATTCTCCTGCGCGGAAACCGCCTCACGATCAGCGGCGACGACATCCACGTCGCCGAGGCCCGCGCGGTCGTCGACGAGCTGGTCGAGCTCGTCGAGACCGGGCAGGAGATCGGCCCCGCCACGGTGGACGCAGTCCTCAACGCCATCGACCAGGCCGAGAACGTTCAGGACGTCTTCAGCGACGTGGTCTGGCGCCACCGTGGCAAGCAGATCTCGCCGAAGACCGTGACGCAGAAGCGCTACGTGGATTCGATCCGGAGCTCCACGGTCACCTTCGGGATCGGACCGGCCGGCACGGGCAAGACGTACCTCGCTATGGCCGCGGCCGTCGCCGCCCTCCAGGAGCGGCAGGTCGCGCGCCTCATTCTCACGCGGCCCGCTGTCGAGGCGGGGGAGCGGCTGGGCTTCCTTCCGGGCGACATGCTCGCGAAGGTCGACCCATATCTGCGCCCGCTCTTCGATGCGCTCTACGACATGCTCGACGCGGAGCGCCTGAACATGTACATGGAGCGTGGAACGATCGAGGTGGCGCCGCTCGCGTTCATGCGCGGCCGGACGCTCAACGACTCCTTCATCATCCTCGACGAGGCGCAGAACACGAGCCCGGAGCAGATGCAGATGTTCCTGACACGGCTCGGATTCGGCTCGAAGGTGGTGGTCACGGGTGACGTGACCCAGGTCGATCTTCCTCGTGAGCAAGCTTCCGGCCTCATCCAGGTGCAAGACATCCTCGGCTCGATCGATGACATCGCTTTCATCCGCTTCGGCCACGAAGACGTCGTGCGCCACAAGCTCGTGCAACGGATCGTCGAGGCCTACAAGCTGCATGCGGAGGAGACCGGAACCGCACGGCGGAAGTAGCGATGGTGGAGATCGAGGTGGCGAACCGTTCCGGCGCGGCACTCGACCTCGGGGCCGCGGCGGACGTGATCCGCGAGGTTTTGCAGGCGGAGGGAATCGGGGACGGCGAGCTCGGTCTTCAGCTCGTCGGCCCGGACGAGATCCGCGATCTCAAGCGCGAGCATCTCGGGATCGACGAGGAAACAGATGCGCTCGCGTTCCCGATCGACGGTCGTGATCCGCTGCCGGCAGGAGTTCCTCGTCAGCTCGGCGACGTCGTGCTTTGCCCGCAGGTTGTCGGAGACGCATGGCGCGCCCCTCTGGTGCACGCCGTGTTGCACCTCGTCGGCTACGACCACGGGGCGGAGATGGAAGCCCGAGAACGGGCTCACGCATGAGGGTGCGCCCGTCCATCATCGAGAGCTTCAACTTCGCCATCGAAGGCGTGATCCACGTTTTGCGGACGCAGCGCAACATGCGGCTCCACTTTGCCGCCGCCGTCGTTGTGATCGTCGTCGCCGTTGCCGTCGGGGTCTCGAAGATCGAGTTGAGCGTCCTGTTGATCTCGATCGCCTTCGTTCTGGTGGCCGAGATGATCAACACCGCGGTCGAAGGAGCCATCGATGCCGCAACGACGTCCTTCGATCCGATGGCAAAGCTGGCCAAGGACATCGCCGCCGGCGCTGTGCTGATCGCGTCCGTGAACGCCGTTGCGGTCGGCTACCTCGTCTTCGCCGGCAAGGCCGCCGACAAAACAGCGGAAGTTCTCGACCGCGTTCGTGGCGCGCCCGCGCAGATCACGCTGGTCGCACTCGTGCTGACGGTGATCATCGTCATCGCCACGAAGGCCTGGACGGGTCGCGGCACGCCGCTCCGTGGCGGCATTCCATCCGGACATGCCGCCGTCGCTTTCGCCGGCTGGATGGCTGCCACCTATATCGTCAGCGACTCGCACCGCTTCGTCGTCAGCGCGCTGACGTTCATCATGGCACTGCTCGTTGCCCAGACCCGCGTGGAATCCGGCGTCCACTCCGCCCTCGAGGTCGCCTACGGAGGCGCGCTCGGCGCGCTCGTGACCCTCGCCGTCTTCCAGCTGCTGTGAGCAGAGAGCTCTACGAGCGGGCGGTGGCGATCTCGGAACGAGCGTACGCGCCGTACTCCAACTACTTCGTCGGCGCCGCGGTGCGTACCCGGGACGGCAAGGTCTTCGAGGGCGTCAACGTCGAGAACGCCGCGTATCCGCTCGGCGTCTGTGCCGAGAAGACGGCGCTTGTCAAAGCGGTCAGTGAGGGCTACAAGCCCGGCGATATCGCGGCGATCGGAATCACTGCTTCGCCTTGCGGAGGTTGCCGGCAATGGCTGTTCGAGTTTGGGATCGACGAGATCACGTTCCTGAGCTCGGCCGGCGAGCTCGTCACGTATTCAGCTGCGGAGCTGCTGCCGGATACCTGGGATCTGCCCGCTTGAAGTCGGGCTTCGTCGCCATCGCCGGCCGTCCGAACGTGGGCAAGTCGACGCTCGTGAACGCGCTGGCAGGCGGGAAGGTGGCGATCGTGTCCGACAAGCCGCAGACGACACGGCGACGGATCTTCGGGATCGCGAACGGCGATGACCACCAGTTGGTGCTCGCTGACCTGCCAGGGTTTCCAGCGGCCGCTCGACGCTCTCACCGAGCACATGCAGCGCACCGTGGACTCGTCGTTCGAGGACGTCGATGCGGTCGTGCTCGTGCTCTCGGCGCGCGAGCGCATCGGCGCGGGCGACCGCTTCGTCGCGCGGCGCGTCTTCGAGCTGGGCGTTCCGGTCGTGATCGCGCTCAACAAGGTCGACCGGCTGAAGGGTGCTCACATCGCGAGCCAGATGGAGGCGGCGTCGAGGCTCGGCAACTTTCATGCCCTTCATCCGGTCAGCGCGAAGACGGGTGATGGAATCGACGAGCTTCGCCAGGAGCTCGTCGGGTTGCTCCCCGAGGGCCCGCTGTACTTCCCGCAGGAGCAGCGAACCGATCTGTCCGGTCGAGGTGCAGATCGCCGAGCTGGTCCGTGAACAGGCGCTGCGCCTGACGAAGGACGAGATTCCGCATGCGATCACGGTCGAGGTCCAGGAGCTCGGAGAGAAGGTGATCGAGGCCGACCTGCTCGTCGAGACGGAATCCCAGAAGCAGATCGTCATCGGCAAGGGCGGCTCGGTCGTGCGCGAGATCGGCAGGCGCGCTCGGCCGGAGATCGAGGCGATCGTCGGCCACCAGATTTACCTAGAGCTTCACGTCAAGGTGAAGCCACGCTGGCGCCGCGACGAGGCGACGTTGCAACGACTCGGCCTCTAATCGCGCGAAAGCTACGCTTTCGCCTTCGCCCGAGGACGGACACGCCACAGATTTCGACCTAGTGTGTCGGCGGGCGGGAGTGGTGGGTCCCGGTCTGTCGCGTGCGTGTACCTCTAGAGGATTCCGCAGAGGACGTCCCGATTTCCACGGATGGCCGGGAGCTAGACTCATCGCATGGCGCAAGCGCCCGTTCTCCCACGCGGTTTCGAGCTTCCGCTCGAGCCGAGGCTGCCTCGGGTCGGGTCGGTCGACGCCGTCGCGCTCGAGGAGCGCGCCGCCTCGCTGGCGAAGCGGTCGATCAAGAAGGACGCCAAGGTCTTTGCGCTGGAACTGGCCGTGCGAATGATGGACCTGACGACGCTCGAAGGCCAGGACACGCCCGGCAAGGTGGCTGCGCTTGCGTCGAAGGCGATCCGGCCGGACCCGAGCGACGCCGGTATCCCGTCCGTGGCCGCGATCTGCGTCTACCCGAATCTCGTTCCATCCGCGGTCGCCCGCGTCGAAGGGACGAGCGTGAAGGTGGCATCGGTGGCGACTGCGTTCCCTTCGGGACAGTCGCCGATCGAGACGAAGCTCGATGAGGTGCGCTGGGTCGTCGAGCACGGTGCCGACGAGGTCGACATGGTGATCGACCGAGGCGCGTTCCTCTCCGGGCGCTACGCGAAGGTCTACGACGAGATCGTCCAGGTGAAGGAAGCGTCCGGCGCCGCGCACCTGAAGGTGATCCTCGAGGTGGCCGAGCTCGGAACGTACGACAACGTCAGGCGGGCTTCGCTCCTCGCAATGGCTGCGGGCGCCGACTTCATCAAGACCTCGACGGGCAAGCTCCCCGGCGCGGCCACCCTGCCGGTCACCCTTTGCATGCTCGAGGCGATTCGTGACGTGTACGAGGAGACGGGCCGCATGGTCGGGATGAAGCCCGCGGGCGGCATTCGCCAGGCGAAGCAGGCGGTGCAGTACCTCGTGCAACTGCACGAGACGCTCGGCGTCGAGTGGCTGACGCCGGATCTCTACCGTCTGGGCGCATCGTCGCTGCTCAACGACGTCTTGATGCAACTCCGGAAGGAAAAGACGGGCGCCTACCAGAGCCCGGATTACTTCACCGTTGACTGACCTCGAGCGAAAGAAGGATCGCACTCCGGTTCCGAAGGAATGGGCGTACGCGCCCGCCCCGGAGTCGCGCGACGTCGTCGCCCTCGACGATCGCTACGGCCACTACGTCGGCGGCAAGTGGCTCGAGCCGGCCGAGACCTATACGACGATCTCGCCGGCGACCGAGGAGCCGCTGGCCGAGGTGGGCCAGGCCACTCCCGAGGAGGTTGAGGCTGCGGTCGCGGCGGCGCGTGACGCGTTCGAGAACGGCTGGTCCGGCATCTCGGCTGCGGAACGCGCGAAGTACCTGTTCCGCATCGCGCGCATCCTCCAGGAGCGCGCCCGCGAGTTCGCCGTGCTCGAGTCGCTCAACGGCGGCAAGCCGATCAAGGAATCGCGCGACGTCGATCTGCCCCTCGCGGCGGCACATTTCTTCTACTACGCGGGCTGGGCAGACAAGCTCGAGTACGCATTTCCGAACCGCCGGCCCCAACCGGTCGGCGTAGCCGGTCAGATCATCCCGTGGAACTTCCCGCTGCTGATGCTCGCGTGGAAGATCGCGCCCGCGCTGGCGGCGGGGAACACGGTCGTGCTGAAGCCCGCGGAGACGACCCCACTGTCTGCGCTGTTGTTCGCGGACGTGCTGCGACAGGCCGAGCTTCCCGCCGGTGTCGTGAACATCGTCACCGGTGACGGACGGGCGGGCGCTGCCCTGGTGAAGTCGGAGGGCGTCGACAAGATCGCATTCACCGGTTCCACCGACGTGGGCAAGGCGATCCAGCGCGAGCTTGCAGGAACCGGGAAGAAGCTCACGCTCGAGCTCGGCGGCAAGGCCGCCAACATCATCTTCGACGACGCTGCGCTCGACCAGGCGGTCGAGGGGATCGTCAACGGCATCTATTTCAACCAGGGGCACGTCTGTTGTGCCGGCTCGCGCCTGCTCGTGCAGGAGTCGATCTACGAGCCCGTCGTCGAGAAGCTCAAGCGCCGACTCACGACGCTTCGCGTGGGCGACCCGTTGGACAAGAACACCGATGTCGGCGCAATCAACTCCAAGCAGCAGCTCGAAAAGATCCGCGAGCTGGTCGAGTCCGGCGAGGAGGAAGGCGCTGAGATCTACCAGCCGCCGTGCCGGCTGCCGGAGAAGGGTTACTGGTTCGCGCCGACGGTGTTCACGAACGTCGCTCAGAGCTACCGCATCGCGCAGGAAGAGATCTTCGGGCCGGTGCTCTCGGTCCTCACTTTCCGCACGCCCGAGGAGGCAGTCGAGAAGGCAAACAACACGCCCTACGGCCTGAGCGCAGGTGTCTGGACCGAGAAGGGCTCGCGCATCCTCTGGATGGCCGAGCGTTTGCGCGCCGGCGTCGTCTGGGCGAACACGTTCAACAGGTTCGATCCGTCGTCCCCGTTCGGCGGCTACAAGGAGTCCGGCTTCGGCCGTGAGGGCGGCCGCCATGGTCTCGAGCCCTACCTCGCCTTCGACAAGAGCGAGCCCCGTGGCTAAACCGCGAAAAATGCTGCGCATTTTCCGCGGGTCTGGGGTTAGTCCTTCGCTTCGCTCGGAGGAACTGAAAAAACCATGAGTACAGAAAGACTTCCAGTTAAGAAGACCTACAAGCTCTTCATCGGCGGAGCGTTCCCACGTTCCGAGTCGGGGCGAACCTACGAGGCCGAGGGGCAGAACGTCGCCCGCGCCTCGCGGAAAGACGTTCGCGACTCCGTGCGCGCGGCGCGAGCGGCCTGGCCGAAGTGGGCGGGTATGACCGCCTACAACCGCGGCCAGGTTCTCTACCGCCTGGCCGAGATGATCGAGGCGCGCACCTCCGAGTTTGCGGAGTTGACCACCGGCCGCGACGAGGTCGAGCGCAGCGTCGATCGGATCGTCTGGTATGCAGGGTGGGCGGACAAGCTGGCACAGGTGCTCGGCTCGTCGAATCCGGTGGCAGGCCCGTACTTCAACTTCACCGTTCCCGAGCCAACCGGGGTCGTCGCTGTCCTCGCGCCCGACGAGCCGCCGCTGCTCGGGCTCGTTTCGCGCCTCATCCCGGCCCTGACCGGTGGGAACGCCGTCGTCACGGTCGCCTCGCAGACGCATCCGCTGGCGGCCATCGAGCTCGCTGAGGCGCTGGCCACTTCCGACGTTCCCGGCGGGGTGGTCAATCTCCTCACTGGCCATCGTGATGAGCTGGCTCCCTGGCTCGCCTCGCACATGGACGTCAACGCCCTCGACATCACGGGAGCCGACGGGACCTCGGCCGAGCTCGAGCGTGCGGCGGCGGACAACGTCAAGCGCGTCGTGCGAGGCGACCCCGACTCTCAGAGCCCATGGGAGATCGCCTCGTTCCTCGAGCTCAAGACCGTCTGGCACCCGGTCGGCCAGTAGATACTTCAGGTCGTGAGAGGCGAACGCCGGTTCAGCCTGGCGATATCGGAAGGTGAGGGCATCTCGGTGATCGTCGACGTCGGCGATCCCGAAGCGGCACGCGTCGCCGCCGCGCACGGTGCTGAAGCAATCGTCGTGCGCGGCGAAGTCGGCGACCTGCGCGCAGTGACGGAGCTGCCGATCCTCTGGCGGGCATCGGGATCGCCGACGGAGGCGGCGCTTGCAGGTGCAGACGCGTGGCTGGTGGTGGTCGAAGATGCGGGCGAGGACGAAGAGTGGCTCACTCGCCAGCACGCCGAGGCAATGGAGCTGGGGCTCGACTTCGTCGTCGAGGTTCGGAGCGAGGAGCAGCTCGAGCTCGCGCTCGAACGCCTCGACCCGGAAATCTTTCTGCTGGCGGCGCGTGACGGGCTGGACACTGACGCACTGAGCCAAGCTCTCGAGCTCCTGCCGGACATACCGGCGGGCAAGCTCGCGGTGGCGGACGTGGGAGTGTCGAGCCGCGAACAGGTCGACGAGCTCGAGCGGGCGGGAGTCGATGCGGTCATCGTCGAAACGCGAAACGTCGCCGAGCTCGTCGGTGACGCACCGCCACAGGTCTAACACCGGCACCGCGGTCGACCGCTGGGCAGACACTCGGTGGGGCGGTCGCGGGGCCGCGCTCGTAGCAATCCTCGCCGGGGCAGCGGCGATTCGCCTGGTCGGCATTCAGTACGGGCTTCCGTTCGGGAACCTCCTCAACCCCGACGAGGAGTCGATCGTGCCGCGCGCGTGGAAGCTCGTGCACGGAGGGGGCGGCGACCCGCACTGGTTCGACTACCCGACGCTCCTCATGTACGTCAACGCGCCCTTCCAGGCCTGGCAGGACCAGCCGTCGTATCTGACCGCGCGAATCGTGGGAGTCGTGCTCGCCCTGGCCGCAATCGCCGCAGCCTGGTGGCTCGGCCGCCGGGCGTACGGCACGCCTTCCGCCGGTGTCGTCGCCGCTGCCGCGGTCGCCGTGTGCACGATCCACGTCTCGTATTCGCATGCTGCCGTGACCGACGTACCGCTGACGCTGGGGGTCGCAGTCGCCCTCGCGTTGCTCGTCGGGGGCAGGCTCGAGCTCGCAGGCATCGCTATCGGCCTTGCTATGGGCTTCAAGTACCCGGGCGTCTTTCTGCTCGTTCCGCTGGTCGTCGCCGGTTGGAAGCAGTGGCGAAGGCTCGCTGTCTCCGGCGTGCTGGCAGTGGCAGCGTTTCTCGCATCGAGCCCCTTCATCGTCGTGCACGGCCACCAGGCGTGGCACGAGGCTTTTCGGGTGCAGCGACTCGCGCGTGACGGTTGGCTCGGCTTCGAGCACGACCACATCGCGCCGATCGCCTTTGTCGGACGCCTCTGGGAAGGGCTCGGTCCCGCGCTCATCGTCTGTGGCGTCGGTCTCGTCTTCGCGCTCGTGCGCCGCACTCGTGCCGATCTCATCCTCTCGTCGTTCGTCATCGTCTACTTCGCCGACCTCCTGACGCTGAGCGCGCATTTCGATCGTTACGTGCTTCCGCTCGTGCCCGCGCTCGGAGCGCTTGCCGGGCGCATGCGCTCGCTCGCACCGGTGACGCTGCTCTTGCTCGTCGTCCCCTTGACGTGGTCGATTCGGGACACGAAACAGCTGACTCGCACCGACACGCGCATCGTCGCGCACAGGTGGGTCGAGCAACACATCGGCGCCGGGACGCACATCGCAGCAGATCCTTCGACGCCGGCCTTCGCTGGGCTCCAGGTGTTGCACTTGCTCTTGCCGGGCCCGAAGCGGGGCTTCGACCCGAACCGCGACGTCGCGCGCCTCCGCCGCCTCGGCATCAGGGACGTCGTCGTTACGGGAGCCGTGACGGACCGCGTTCTCGCAGCGCGTGATCACTATCCACGGGAGGCCCGCTTCTACGACGACCTCCGCACGCGTACGAAGCGGGTGTACTACCTCGAGCCCGGCCAGGCCCTCGCGGGTCCGTGGGTAGCGGTCTACCGCCTAGGTGCGTAGGAGCGGACGCGTGAGGCAGGTCGGCCCGCCGTCGCCCTTGCGGGAGATCTCGTCGCCGCGGTAGACGCTCACGTCGACGCCTACCTTTTCGAGCCGCTTCCTCGTCTCGTCGTTTCCCTCGAGAGCCAGCGCGATGCGAGGCGCGAGCGCGAGCACGTTCGGGCCCATGGTCTCGAACTCGTCGTCCGGGACCTCGACGATCCGGATCTCGCGATCCTCGAGAAGTTGCACCAGCCGGACGGGCAGTAGCGGCAGGTATGCGACGACCAGATCGCCGTCGAGCGGGCTCAGCAGCGAGAGCAGATGCAGGACGACTTCGGAGCCGTGGAGGTGCGGCAGGTCGAATGCGAGCACGTCCACGCCCGGCAGTGCGGACTGCAACGCCTGGATGCCTGCGTCGTTCGTGCGGTATCCCCGGCCGACGAGCAGCGTGCTCTCATCGAGCCAGATCGTGTCCCCGCCGTCGGCCGATGCGGGAGCCTCGAGTCGTGCAGCGATCGGCACGCCCGCTTGTTCGAGGTCTGCTGCGATTGCGTCCGTCTCCACCAGCCGGCCCTTCTTCCCCGGCCGCAGAACGATCCCACCTCGGTCGGAGACGATCGCAGGGTCGAAGACGTAGATCGCATCCGGATCGGAAGGGAGGGGAGTGTCGGCAAGCACGACGTCCGCGCCGCCGGCAGCGAGTGCGTCGCAGAAGGCCTCGTGCTCTTCCGCGAGCCTGGCGACGTCCGGCTCGGAGCGCCACCCGTACTCGCGCCAGGTCGCGAACCCGGCCGCGCGGGGCGGGCGGACGAGCACGCGCCGCAGAGTGCGCGTCTGCACAGAGGCTCGATGCGAAATTCCGCCGGGCCGGACGACGTCAGACGCGGCGCCGGATCAGCACGTTCGCCCGCGGCACGTAGCGCCGCTACGCACCGCGAACGACCGCACTGCCCGGCTTGGTCTGGAGCGCCCCCGACGTCGGCTGAATTTCCCATCGACCCTCTACCCGAAGAACGCCTGAGCGACCGCCCACCACTCGGTCGGCACGGTCTTGAGCTCGGCCGTCGCCTCCGCGAGCGATACGTCGACGATCTCGTCGCCGTGCAGTGCGGCCATCCGGCCGAACTTCCCCGCGTCGACCAGGTCGGCGGCCTTGAGCCCGTAGCGCGTGGCTAGCACTCGGTCGCGTGGCGTGGGGGAGCCGCCCCTCTGGACATGGCCGAGGACCGTGACCCGCGTCTCGTAACCGGTTCGCTCCTCGATCTGGCGTGCCAGGGCCGCGCCGACGCCCCGCTCCGACAGGCTGACATGGCCGAACTGGTCGACCTCGTGTGCCTCGTCCATGCCTTCCAACTCGTAGCCCTCCGAGACGACGACGATGGAGAAATCCTTGCCGCGCTCGTGCCGGTGGCGGAGCTCCTTGCAAGCGTCCTCGATCGAGACGGGCTGCTCGGGGATCAGGATCATGTCCGCGCCGCCGGCGATGCCGCTCACCACCGCGATCCAGCCGGTGTGGCGCCCCATCACTTCGACCACCATCACGCGGTTGTGGGACTCCGCCGTGGTGTGGAGCCGGTCGATCGCCTCGGTTGCGACCGTGACCGCAGTATCGAAGCCAAACGTGTAGTCGGTCGCCGAGAGGTCGTTGTCGATCGTCTTCGGGACTCCGACCACCGGGAAGTCGTGCTCCTCGTACAGACGGGCGGCAACGCCGAGCGTGTCCTCGCCGCCGATCGCGACCAGGGCGTCGAAGCCCTCGCGCTGGAAGTTCGCAAGCACCTTCTCGACCCCGCCGTCCACCTTGAAGGGATTCGTCCTGGTAGTGCGGAGAATCGTCCCTCCTCGCGGAAGCAAACCGGAGATCTCACGCGGGCCGAGCGGCTCGAACAGGCCCTCGATCAGCCCCTTCCAGCCCTCCAGGACGCCGACGACCTCGCCGTCGCGCGTCATCACGCTCCGTCCGGCGGCACGGATGACCGCATTCAGCCCGGGGCAGTCTCCGCCTCCGGTCAGGATTCCGACTTTCATGCGCCGATCGTAGAGAAGTCGGCTTCAGGGCTACGATGTGACCCGCGCCGAAGTGGCGGAATTGGCAGACGCGCCGGACTCAAAATCCGGTGAGGGAAACCTCGTGTGGGTTCAAGTCCCACCTTCGGCATCGCCCTTAACACGTATTTCCGCGGTTCGGGGTTGCTCGAGGCCCTGGAATGCCTCGATACTGCCCCCCTTGCGGGTAATGATCAGTGACCGTGCGACGGAGGTGTCCATCTTGAGGAGATACGGAACGCTCGGTCTGCTCGCCATGCTCATCGGCGTGCTGGCCTTTGCCGCAGCTGGCTGCGGCGGAAGCAAGAGCTCGAGTGGCGGAGGCGGGAACGTTACGGCGCTGCCGGCATCGTCCTGCGAGCCGCTCGAGTACAACGGTAAAGGCGATCCCGACGTGCTCATCGCGACGGACTTTCCGATGCAGGGAAGCTCGCGCACACAGACGTTGCAGATCGTCGGGCCACGAAGCTGCTACTCGAGCAGCAGGACTGGAAGGCCGGCGACCACAAGGTCGCGATGCAGGTCTGCGACGACTCGACGGCGCAGGCTGCGAAATGGGATCCCGACAAGTGCAGCCGGAACGCCCACGCGTACGCCCAGAACGAGTCGCTCATCGGCGTGATCGGGACGTTCAACTCGGGCTGTGCCGCGATCGAGATCCCGGTGCTGAACCAGGCGCCGGGCGGAGGGCTGATGCTGCTCTCGCCGGCAAACACCTACGGCTGTCTGACCGAGCCCTGCGCCGGTAACGAGCCGGAGAAGTACTACCCGAGCGGCAAGCGCAACTACGCGCGAGTCGCGCCCAGCGATCCGAACCAGGGCGCGGTGATGGCCGAGTTCGCAAAGTCGCAGGGCGTGAACAGCATCTACATCCTGAATGACAAGGAGGCCTACGGCCTCGGCGTCGCCAAGAACTTCAGAGGCGCGGCCGAAGCCCTGGGGATGAAGATCACGGGCTTCGGGGCCTATGACCCGAAGCAGGCGAACTTCCAGGCGATCTTCACCAAAATCAAGGCGACGAATCCGGACGGCATCTTCATCGGCGGGCTCGTCGACGAGAACTCGGGCCAGCTGATCAACGACAAGGTCGCCGTGCTCGGACCGAACACCGGGGTGAAGCTGTTCCTGCCCGACGGGTTCACGACGGACGCGGTATTCCAGCGCAGCGAAGGCGGAACCCCGAACGCCAAGGACGCCTTCTTCAGCGTGGCCGGAGTCGGGATCGACAAGTACACCGGTGCCGCCGAGACGTTCATCAACGACTTCAAGCAGACCATTCCGGGGAAGGCGGTCGACCCGTACGCCATCCTTGGAGCCCAAGCAGCCCGGGTTCTTCTGGATGCGATCGCGAACTCGGACGGCAGCCGTCAGGGCGTCATCGACGAGGTCTTCAAGACCAAGATCACCGACGGCCTGATCGGCAGCTTCGAGATCAACGAGAACGGCGACATCACCGGAGCGAAGGGTGCCGCCCTCCTCTTCACGATCTACAAGGGCACGAACAAGCTCGTGACCTTCAAGACGGCCGCACCAAAGGCGAACCTCGTAGAGGCCGCCCGCAAAGCAGCGGCAGGCTAAGTACGCAGCTCGTCCCGGGGGAAGGAAACACCTTCCCCCGGGACAGTCTTAGAATCCGCCAATCGCGGCCCCGACCCAGACCCCCTCGTGGCTCACAGCGCTCGCGGAGCGGCGACCGAGCGTCACGTCGATCATCGGAATCGGCTTTGTCGTTCTGCTCTGCGTCTGGCTCGTTGTCAACCTGATCAAGACGCCGAGTGACTTCTTCACGGTTTTCCTGATCGGGATCACCACCGGCTCGGTCTACGCCCTGGTCGCACTCGGGTACACCCTCGTGTACGGCATCCTCCAACTGATCAATTTCGCGCACGGCGATGTGTTCGCGTTGACGGGACTCGTCGCGAGCACCATCATCGTCTCCGTCTTCGGGCTCGACGAGACCTCATCGGTACTCGGGATCCTCTCCGGCCTGCTGGCGACACTCGTAATTGTCGTCGCCCTCGGGGCACTGCTGAACGCCACGATCGAGTTCGTGGCGTACCGTCGCCTGCGTCAGGCCCCGCGCCTGGCGGTCTTGATCACCGCGGTGGGCATGTCGTTCATCGTCCAGAACATCTCGCTCGCGATCTTCGGCGTGAACTACCGCAGCATCCCACCGCTGATCTCCGAGGGGAATGTCTTCAAGATCGGCGACGTCTCGTACCAGTGGAGTCAGCTGTTCGCCGTGCTGGTGACCGTCCCGATCCTGATTCTCCTGAGGTGGCTCGTCCAGTCGACCCGTCACGGCAAGGCGATGCGCGCGACCTCGCAGGACACCGACGCGGCGGCGATCATGGGCGTCAACGTCAACCGAACGATCTCATTCACCTTCCTGCTCGCAGGCGGTCTGGCCGGCGTCGGCGGGCTGCTGTACGTGATCGAGTTCAACATGCGCTACGACACCGGGTTCGAGCTCGGTCTGATTGCGTTCACGGCCGCGGTGCTCGGAGGGATCGGCAACCTGTCCGGTGCAGTTCTCGGCGCCCTCCTGATCGGCCTGATCCAGGCTTTCAACGAAGGTCTCTCGTGGCTCGCTCCGGGCAGCGACTGGACACGTTCGATCGTGTTCGGACTCCTGATTGCGATCCTTGTCTTCCGCCCGGAAGGTCTTCTGGGCGAACGCACGCCGGAGGGGGCGTAAGTGATGCGCGAGAGACTCCGCGCACTGGGTCGACTGGAGCCCGTCGACAACGTGTTCAAGCTGTGGCGTCGTGTGCCGGGCCGCATCCGAGGCGCAGTCCCCGTGCTCGCGGTCGTGACGCTCGCCGCTACGTACCCCTACTACGTGTCGAGCCTGCCGACGGACGTCCCGGTGATCCTGTCATTTCCCGACGTCGGCGCCGCTGTGACGATCCTCGTCTTCGTTGTGATGGCCGTCGGGCTGAACGTGGTCGTCGGGTACGCCGGCCTGCTGGATCTCGGCTACGTCGCCTTCTACGCAATCGGCGCTTACACGGCCGGCTGGCTCGCCTCCGGGCAGTTCGAGCAGGTGCGCTTCCACTTCGGCTCCGTCGGAATCTCCAGAGAAGCACAGGGAATTCACATCTCCGTCTGGCTCGTCCTGCTCTTCGCGGGGCTGATCACTGCTCTCGGCGGGATCCTGATCGGACTGCCCACCCTTCGCCTTCGAGGCGACTATCTCGCGATCGTCACGTTGGGCTTCGGCGAGATCATTCCGCAGTTCGTCCGCAACGCCGACAGCCTGCACGGATTCGATCTGACACACGGGACGTTCGGCATCAGCCCGATCGACTCACCGGGATTCGGCGAAGGCCTGAACAACGCTGTCGGCCTGCCGGTCTCGTTCGCGCAGTCGTTCGACCGGGCACGCCTCTTCTACTGGGCCGCGCTCGCGGTCCTGCTCATCACCGTCTTCTGCTGCTACCGCCTGCGCGACTCGCGGCTCGGGCGCGCCTGGATCGCGATCAGAGAGGACGAGACCGCAGCGGGAGCGATGGGCATCCCGCTCATGCGCACGAAGACCTGGGCCTACGCGATCGGCGCGTTCTTCGGGGGTGTTGCGGGCGCGTATGTCGCCAGCTTCAACTCCGGCGCGTTCCCGAGCCAGTTCCACTTCAACATCTCGATCTTCCTGCTCTGCATGGTCATCCTCGGCGGGATGGGAAGCCTTTGGGGCGTCGTCATCGGCGGCGCGCTCCTGGCCTGGCTGAACGTCGAAGGGCTCGCGAACATCGGAGCCTGGGTCAACGCGCACACGCCGCTCAACGTCGAGGTCGCGAAGTACGAGTTCGGGATTTACGGAGTCATCATCGTCCTGATGATGCTGTTCCGCCCGGTGGGTTTGATTCCGGAGCGGCGGCACAAGCGCGAGCTCGAGGAAGGGACGCACGGCCCGCTCGACCAGCCTCTGTACGACCACCGTGAGCAGGACGACACGACTAGTAGGAGGGGTTAGAGATGGCTGACGACCTCCTCACCGTCGAGAACGTCCGCAAAGAGTTCGGCGGGCTGATCGCCGTCTCGGACCTCGACTTCACCATTCCGGTGGGGTCGATCGTCAGTCTGATCGGGCCGAACGGAGCAGGCAAGACGACGTTCTTCAACATGCTCACCGGGGTGTACAAGCCGACCTCCGGCCAGGTCGTGTTCGACGGCACCGATGTGACCGGCAAGCCGCCTCATGCGATCACGAAGCTCGGTATCGGCCGCACGTTCCAGAACATCAGGCTGTTCCCGCAGATGACTGCGCTCGAGAACGTGCTGGTCGGAATGCACTCGCGGCTGAAGGGCGGAATCCTCGGCTCGATCTTCGGCACGCCCGGCGTCCGCCGCGAGGAGCGTGACGCCCACGAGAAGGGTCGCGCGCTCTTGCGCTATGCGGGCCTGGGCCGTGTCGACGACGAGCTCGCGGAGAATCTCTCCTACGGAGACCAGCGCCGCCTGGAGCTCGCGCGTGCGCTCGCGACCGAGCCGAAGCTTCTTCTTCTCGACGAGCCCACTGCCGGAATGAACCCGCAGGAGACGGTGGCCTTCACCGACTTTCTCGGGAAGCTTCGCACCGAGCGTCCGATCACGATCCTTCTGATCGAGCACGACATGAGAGTCGTGATGGGTATCTCCGAGCGGGTCACCGTGCTCGACTACGGCGAGAAGATCGCCGAGGGAACGCCGAGCGAGATCCAGAAGAACGAGCGGGTCATCGAGGCGTATCTCGGCAAGGCGGCGATCGCGTGACCGGCAAGCCCGGAGGTGACGGCGCGCTGCTGCGCGTCGAAGACGTCCATACGTACTACGGCTCGATCGAGGCGTTGAAGGGGATCTCGCTCGAGGTTCACGAAGGCGAGATCGTCACGTTGATCGGAGCGAACGGCGCGGGGAAGTCGACGACGCTTCGTTCCATCAACGGCCTGAACCATCCGCGGCGGGGGTCGATCCACTTTCGCGGGCGAGACATCACGCGCGATCCGCCCCATGACATCGTGCGCCGCGGAATCTCGCAGTCTCCGGAGGGCCGCAAGCTCTTCCCGCGCATGTCGGTGCTCGAGAACCTCGAGATGGGAGCGTTCCAGCGATCGGACCGGTCGGAGCTGCGCGGCGACCTCGACCGCGTCTACTCGCTGTTTCCGAGGCTCGCCGAGCGAAAGCAGCAGCGCGCCGGCACGCTCTCCGGCGGCGAGCAGCAGATGGTGGCGATCGGGCGTGCACTGATGGCGCGCCCGGGGCTGCTCCTCCTCGATGAGCCGTCGATGGGTCTCGCGCCGATCTTCGTCGAGCGGGTCTTCGAGACGATCGTCGAGATCAACAACCAGGGCACCACGATTCTGCTCGTGGAGCAGAACGCGATGATGGCGCTCGATATAGCCAACCGAGGCTACGTGCTCGAAACCGGCACGGTTGCCCTCGCGGACGATGCGAAGGCGCTACGCCGCAACGAGCAGGTGAGAAAGGCCTACCTCGGCGAGACCGACTAGAACCCCGACGACGCTCTAGCCCGAGCCGACTCGCAACGGGAAGTAGGGCGGCGAAAGCAGGAAACCGATGCGTGGTGGGCGCTCCGTCCACCCGCGGGCCATCGTCAGCGCGGGCCCGACGCCGTGTGTCGGGACGAAGCCGAGTTGCCGGGCCGCGCCGTGATCGCGGCAGCCGGCGATGATCACATGGCCGAGCCGTCCAAGTGCGGGCCTGCAGCCGTCCCAGTCCACGAAGGGCAGCAGTGGATGGACGGAGCGTCCGGCGCGGTAGGCCTCGAGCGCGCGAGGATCGGCAGCGGCGACAGCTTTCGGCTTCGGCGAGCGTCGTGTTGTCAGGGCCTGTGGCGCGCGTCGCCGCGAAGAATGCACGGTACGGCTGCTGCGTGGGATGCGTGAAGTGACGCTGGAAGTGGTTGAAGAGGATCGCGGTGCCTCCCTCTGCCAGCGGAAAGGAGTCGCGCCAGAGCCGTAGCGCCAGCCCGAGGCCGAGGTAGGCGCCGAGGAGCGGGTTCGGGCGTTCGCGCGGGAGGTACGGGGTCGTCCGGGGCACGCCGATGCAGATCGCGTCGAGCTGACGGTCGAGCGTGACCCCCCGAAGCTCGACGCCGCGCAACAGAGCTTCGGTGTGAGCGACCGATGGAGGGCCTGCGAATGCCGCAGCGACCGTGCGCTCCAGGGGCACCGAACGCAAGACGTACGCGCGCAGCAGTTCGGGCAGGACTCGGAAGAGATGACGGAACGGAGAGCGCACGACCCGCTCGAGGGCCTGAGCCTCGTACGGGTAACCGCCAAGGGTGCCGCCGAAGCGCGGATGGTTGAGAACCAGCGAGGCGCCGATGACCGGAACACGCCGCTTGAGCGCGCGTTCGATCTCGAGCCCCAGCCGCCAGCCCTGCGATGCAGACGTCTCGAGCAACGAATACGCACCGGCGGCCCGTAGTACCTCCGTCCCGGCCGCGCCGACCAGAGCGGCCGGGCCTCCGTGCAGGACGGTCTCGGCCGCGGTGACCACCACGACGACATCGGCGCGAACGAGTGCGGGGTGGACGCGAAGAGGGATCGAGCCGACACTGCCGATCTCGACGAGATCCTCGCGCTCGGCGTCATGCACCTCGACGTGGCCGTGGAAGCGCCGCGCGAACTCCGGAGAGACCAGTGTCTCGAGTTGTTCGTTGCCCGCGCGGCGTGCGAGCCCGCCCGCGACGAGCAGCGTCTGGTAGCCGGTCGGAATGCCCAACCGTTCGAGCTCGGCCACGGCCGCGGCGATGGCAGCCTGGCGCGGGTCGCGCTCCGCGCCCGGCAGCGGCAGGTGCGGCGGCTCGACGACGATCGTCGCGCGCGCCCCGCGCGAGACGAGCGTTTCGAGCGGATCACCGGCGAGGGGGAAGCGCAACGCGTCGCGGACGGCCGCACCGACGTCCGCGACGGAGTCCTCAGGCGGAGGCGGTTGCAGCACGATCGCATCGTCGTCAGCCGTCACGACGACGAGCCGAGACCCGGCGAGCAGCGGGATCCGCGTCATGGTCGCCCCCGAGTCAGGGCGGCCCCGGAAAATGGGTAAATCTCTGGCTCTCGCATCGGCGCTGGACGATAGCGTTGCCCCGATGTCGCCAAAGACGCTCACCGGTGCCGAGCTGCAGCTCGACGACGGCCCGGTGCGCGATGCCGAGCTCTTTCTCGTGGACGGCAACAACCTCGCCTACCGCGCGTTCTTTGCGCTGCCCGAGGAGCTGGCAACGACGGAGGGCTTTCCCACGAATGCCCTCCTCGGGTTCACGAACATGCTCTTCAAGCTGCTGTCGGACTACAAGCCAAAGGGCGTCGCGGTTGCGTGGGACACCCGTCCGGCGGAGCGGCTGGAGGTGGCTTCCGACTACAAGGCCGACCGGCGCCCGACGCCGGACCTGCTCTCCGAGCAGTTCCCGTTCTTCCGGCCGATCGTGGAGGCGTTCGGCTACCGCAACCTCGAGTTCGAAGGCTGGGAGGCCGACGACGTCATCGCCACGCTGGCGACACGCGCGGACGAGGCCGGCATCCGGACGGCGATCGTGTCGACCGACCGGGACGCCTTCCAGCTCGTCTCGGACAACGTCAGCCTGATGATGACGCCGCGCGGCGTCTCCGACGTCCAGGTCTACACGCCCGATCGCGTGGAGGCGCGCTACGGGATCCGGCCGGATCAGATTCCGGATTTCATCGGGCTGAAGGGCGACACGTCGGACAACATTCCCGGGATTCCCGGCATCGGCGACAAGACGGCCGGCCAGTTGATTGCGCAGTACGGCTCGCTCGAAGAAGTGATCGAGCACGCCGGCGAGCTCTCGCCCGCGCGGCGAAAGAACATCACCGAGCTCGCCGAACAGGCGCGGCAGTCCAAGGCGCTCGCGACGATGCGGCGCGATCTCGATCTCGGCTGCGATCCCGCGGAGCTCGTGCTTCTGCCGCCCGACCGCTCCGAGCTCCGCGAGATGTTCCGGCGGTTCGAGTTCCGCAACCTGCTCGGGCGCGTCGACATCCTCGACGAAGCCGTGCCGGCGCAACCGATGCGCGTCGAGGGCACGCAGGTTGCCTGGCGTGAGGGAGAGCTGCCGGAGGTGCGTGGCCATGCGTCGCTCGCGATCCGTGACGGTCGCTTCGCGCTTGCACAGGACGACGGCGTGATCGTCGGTGACTGGGAGGTGGGCCTCGAGCGCAGGCTCGACGACGCAGAGCTCGTTGCGCACGACTTCAAGGCGTTGCCGCGGCTGACGATGGAGCCGGCCGAGGACACCATGCTGCTCGCGTACCTGATCGAGCCGGGCCGCGCGGGGTACGAGCTCGACGACCTTGCGCAGGAGTACGGCGTCGAGCCCATTCCTTTCCCGGCGGTGGACGACGAGACGGCTGCACTCGTCCGCCACGCGGAGATTCCACGGCGCCTCGCGCCGACGATGCTGGAACGCGTCCGCGAACGGGGCGCGGAGAATCTCTATCGCGACATCGAGCTGCCGCTGACCGCAGTGCTCGCCGCGATGGAAGACGCCGGCGTCAAGATCGACACGTACCGCATGGGTGAGATCACCGCGCGTCTCGCCGACCGTGTCGAGGAGCTCGAAGCCAAGGCGTACGAGCTCGCGGGCGAAGAATTCATGCTTGGCTCGACGCAGCAGGTCGCCCGCATCCTGTTCGAAAAGCTGCAGCTGACGCCGGGACGCAAGGGGAAGACGGGCTACTCGACGGATACGCGGGTGCTCCGGACGATCCGCGGCGAGCACGAGATCGTGCAGGTGATCGAGGAATGGCGTGAGTACTCCAAGCTGCTCAACACCTACCTCGGGCCGCTGCCGTCTCTGCTCTCGGAGACCGACGCTCGACTGCACACCACCTTCAATCAGACGGTCGCATCGACGGGTCGGCTCTCCACGACGAATCCGAACCTGCAGGCGATCCCGATCCGCACGGACCTCGGCAAGGAGATCCGTTCGGCATTCGTGCCGGAATCAGGCTCGCGCCTGCTGTCGGCGGACTACTCGCAGATCGAGCTGCGCATTCTCGCGCACGTGTCCGGCGAGCCGAAGCTGCGCGAAGCATTCGCTCGAGGCGAAGACATCCACACCGCCACTGCGGTCGAGGTGCTCGGGAAGGAGCCTGCCGAGCTGACGTCCGGTGACCGCTCGATCGCGAAGATGATCAACTTCGGCATCGTCTACGGGATCTCGGCGTTCGGGCTCTCGGAGAATCTCGAGATTCCGCGCGACCAGGCGCAGCAGTACATCGATGCGTACCTCGCGCGCTTCCCGCTCGTGCAGGACTTCATCCAGCGAACGATCGAGCAGGCGAAGCGCGACGGCTACGCGACGAGCCTGCTCGGACGGCGCCGGCCGACGCCCGAGATCCGCGCCTCCAACCGGGCGACGCGTTCGCTCGGTGAGCGCCTCGCGGTCAACTTCGTCATGCAGGGATCGAACGCCGACATCATCAAGAAGGCGATGATCGCGATCCACCGGCGCCTCCGCGACGAGGGTCGGGGCGCGCGCCTCGTCCTCCAGGTGCACGACGAGCTCCTGCTCGAGGTGCCCGAGGCCGAGGTCGGGCCGGTGCGGGAGCTGGTCCGGGAGGAGATGTGCCGGGCTTACCCGCTCGACCCGCCGCTGGCGGTCGAGATCGGCGTCGGCGACGACTGGAGCGAAGCGAAGAGTTAGGCGCCCGCAGCGCGACGGCGTCGGCGACGACTGGAGCGAGGCCAAGAGCTAGGAGGCTTGGCGCCTCGATTGGCGAACGTACGGTTCGTGATGTCCGGTTGAGCCCAGATCGACTGCCCCTTCGCCCGGGCGCGTGCCTGGTCCTCGCGCTCATCGCCGTACTCGCTGGAGGGACTCGGCAGGCCGCAGCCCTAACGGGCGCAGACGACGTGAGCACGTCGCCGAGCGCCGTGGTCACGACGGCGCCACTCGATCCCAGTCCCGGCACGTTGCTGACCTTCTCGGTCGCCGTCACGCCTGGAGCGAATCCGACGAGCACCGGCCTCTACGTGAACTGTGATCTGAGCTGGCTCCGGTTGGGGCCCTCGGCGCCTCTGTACGACGACGGGACGCACGGCGATCCGACAGCGGACGACCTCACATTCACGGTTCAGGCCACGATCCCGTCAACGGCGATACCCGGCACTCGCAATGGCGATTGCGGCGTCTTCGACGCGGAAAGCCGCTCCGGCTCGACGTCGTACTCCGTCAACGTGGTCGCGGCTGTTACCGACGTCGGCCCCACCGTGGCCAGCACGGTTCCTCTGCCCGACGCCACCGATGTGGCGACTGATGCCAACGTGACCATCAACCTCAGCGAGGCCGTTGATGTGGCGGATTCGTGGTATGCGATCTCCTGCTCGTCGAGCGGAGACCACAACACCACCACCGTCACCGGGGGACCTCAGAGTTATCTGCTCGATCCAGCTTCCGACTTTGCGGCGGGTGAACTGTGCACCGTCACTGTCACCGCGGCCAAGGTCACGGATCGGGACACCATCGACCCACCCGACGCGATGGCGAGCGACTATGTCTGGAGCTTTACGACCTCGGCTGCGGCGCCGGTCAACGAGCCGCCGAGCGTCTCGGCGGCGGGGCCCTACTCGGTCGACGAGGGGTCAGCGGTGACTGTCACCGCGAGCGGCACCGACCCCGAGAGCGGCTCGCTTCAGTACACCTGGGATCTCGACAACGATGGCACGTTCGAGACGGCTGGACAGACCGCGACGTTCTCGGCGGCCACGATCGACGGGCCAGCGACTCGCACCATCGCTGTGCGCGTCACGGACGACGGCGGTCTGACGGCAACGGACACCGCGACGGTGACGATCGCGAACGTCCCTCCGGAGGCGACCTTCAACGCACCCGCAGCCAGCCCTGCCGGCTTCCCATTCATGCTCTCGCTGACGAGCACGCACGATCCTTCTGCCGCGGACACCAGTGCCGGTCTGGAGTATGCATTCGACTGCGGCAGCGGTTACGGAGCGTTCGGCGATGCCGCGAGCGCTTCGTGCCCCACGACGGAGCTCGGAGTGTCTTCGGTGGGCGCGAAGGTCCGTGACAAGGACGGCGGGGTCTCCGAGTACCGGGGCACCGTCTCGGTCTTCGTCTCGTTCTCGAGCCTCTGCGACCTCGTACGCGCTTACTCGACCGATCCCAAGGTCGCCGACGATCTCTGCGCCAAGCTCGACCAGGCTGCGGCCGCCTCGACCACACGTGGCCGAGAAGGCCTGCTCGGTGCCTTCGCGGGTCAGGTCGATGCGAAGACCGACAAGGGCCTTACCCCGGCGCAGGCTGCCGAGCTGAAGTTCCTGGCGGGCCTCCTCTAGAGACCTCGTCTCCGGACCCTCGGCGGTTTCCAAGCGCCCAAAGGCCCCTGGCTATACTGATCGACCGCTAATGGCGACCGAACAAACCGAACAGAGGATTGCCGGCGACGGCGTCTGGATCACCGGTCCGGACGGCGAGCTGATCCCGGACTACGAGTCCACTTTCCCGACCATCAACGAGGGCGAGGTCGTCCACGGCCAGGTCGTCCGGGTGGACAAGGACGAGGTGCTCGTGGACATCGGTTACAAGTCGGAAGGCGTGATCCCGGTGGCCGAGCTCTCGATCCGGCGCTCCGTGAATCCCGCCGACGAGGTCTCGGTGGGAGACGAGATCGACGCGCTCGTGATGACCAAGGAGGACGCCGAAGGGCGGCTGATCCTCTCGAAGAAGCGAGCCCGCTTCGAGCTTGCCTGGAAAGCGATCGAGGGCGCCGCGGAATCCGGTGAGCCCGTGAACGGCCGCGTGATCGAGGTCGTCAAGGGTGGATTGATCCTCGATCTCGGAGTGCGCGGATTCCTCCCGGCGTCGCTCGTCGACATCCGCCGCGTGCAGGACCTCGACGAGTTCATGGGCCAGGAGCTGCGCACGAAGGTGATCGAGCTCAACCGCTCGCGCAACAACGTCGTGCTCTCCCGTCGCGCCGTCCTCGAGGACGAGCGCAAGGAGATGCGCCAGGCGATCCTCGACCGCCTCAACCCTGGCGACGTCGTCGAGGGCCAGATTTCCAACATCGTCGACTTCGGCGCCTTCGTCGACCTCGACGGGATGGACGGTCTCATTCACATCTCCGAGCTGTCGTGGTCGCATGTCAACCACCCGTCGGAGGTGCTCGAGATCGGCCAGACGGTGAAGGTGAAGGTCCTCGACATCGACCGCGAGCGCCAGCGCATCTCACTCGGGCTCAAGCAGACCCAGTCCGATCCCTGGCAGCAGGTGCTCGAGCAGCACAAGGAAGGCGACGTCGTCGAGGGCAAGGTGACGAAGGTCGTCACTTTCGGCGCGTTCGTCGAGATCCTGCCGGGCGTCGAAGGCCTCGTCCATATCTCCGAGCTCGCGCAGCATCACGTCGAGAATCCCCGGGAGGTCGTGTCGCAGGGCGACACGGTGCCGGTGCTGATCCTCGAGGTCGACGCCGAGCGCCGTCGGCTGTCGCTGTCGCTGAAGCGTGTCGACGCCGATCGCCGTGCAGAGTCGGAGGGGCCGATCGAAGGAACACCGCATCTCGACCTGTCGGAGGACGTCTTCAGCGACTCCGCGTCGGCGCCGCTCGCGCCGGAGCTCGATGCGCCGCCGCCGGCCGCTGAGGAGGCCGTCGAGCGTGAGGCCGTCGCCGCGGGCGACGAGGTTGACCCGGCTGCGGCCGACGAAGCACCCGCTCCCGCGGACGAGGCATCTGCTCCCGTCGAGCCCGTTTCCGACGAGCACTAACGCCAAGCGTCCACTCGCAGTCGCGATCACCGGAGGAATCGGCGCCGGCAAGAGCGCGGCACTCGAAGCGTTTGCGCGCCACGGTGCGGCGACGCGTTCGAGCGACGAGATCGTGCATCGGCTGCTCCGCAGCGACCCGGAGGTCCGACGTGCGCTGGTCGAGCGGTTCGGCCCGGAGGTGATCGGCAGCGACGGTGCCGATCGCGCCGCCGTTGCCGGCATCGTCTTCAACGATCCCGCGCAGCTCGACTGGCTCGAGGAGCTGCTCCACCCGAGAGTCGTGCAGGAACACTCTGCCTGGCGTCAGCAGCTGGCCGAGGGTCCTGACCCTCCCGCCGTGACCGTGACCGAGGTGCCGCTCCTGTACGAGACCGGCGGCGACAAGCGCTTCGACATCGTCGTGGTGATCACGGCGCCGGCGGACGTACGTGCGGAGCGCAGGCCGATTGCCGACGACCGGGAGGGCCGCCTGCTGCCGGAGGACGAGAAGGTCCGGCTCGCGGATTACGCGTACGTCAACGACGGATCGCTCGCAGACCTGGATGCCTTCGTCGCCGGCGTGATGACAGACCTCGGGACGTGAAGCGGGCCCTCGGCCTCGTCCTGCTCGTGGGGGCGTTGCTCGCGACGTTCGCCACGCTGCAGTCGTCGAAGCCGGGCTGGTGGGAGCGACTCTGGTATCCGCTCTCCTACCAGCAGATCGTGCGCGGCCACGCGCGCAACTACGACCTCGACCCGGCGCTTCTGGCGGCGGTCATCTATCAGGAGTCGAAGTTCAAGGCCGATGCCCGGTCGACCTCCGGCGCGATCGGCCTGATGCAGCTCCTTCCGGACACTGCAAAAGGAATTGCCCTCCATACCGGCGGCTCGCGGTTCAGAGTCGAGGATCTCTACGACCCGGAGATCAACGTCCGCTACGGCGCCTGGTACCTCCGTCATCTGCTGCTGAAGTACCACGACGAGCGCGACGCCCTCGCTGCCTACAACGCAGGGCAGGACAACGTCGATCGGTGGCGCCGCGCCGGCGAGGGTATTCAGTTCGCGGAGACGCGTGCGTACGTCGTTCGCGTCGAGGAGCTGAAGCGGATCTACCGCCGGGCTTACGGTGCCGAGCTCGGCGCGTGAGGCGAACACGCGGATGTCGGCGTGGTTCTCGATCTTGAACTGCAACGCGGCTTCCGAGTTGTTCCCGCGCATGTCGCTGACGTCCACCGTCACCTCGTAAAGCCCGTTCGGGAACGCGCGCGTGTCGAGTGAGCTCGCGAGGCTGTAGAGGAACCGCCCGGGCATGAAGTACTGGCGGTTCGAGAACCTCGGCGCATTCTGGTAGCTGCCACGCGCATAGATGCTCCAGAAGGTTCTCGACACCGGCAGCGTCGTGCGGAAGTCCGCCGCGGGAACGTCACGGACGTAGGTGCTGCCGCCGACCTTCGCGAGCGACCAGGTCAGCAACGCGGGGGAAAGCGGAAAGCCGGCGAAGATTCCGGGGACCGCCATCGGCGCGGCGTCGTCAGCGGCGGCCACGAGCGAAACGTTGCCGCATACGGCCGACGAATCGAACGGCAGCAGCGACCCGGCGGGGCGGACGTTGATGGCGCGCACCTGGGGGACGGTGCGGTCGCGGTAGGGGGCGATGCCGCCCCGCGCGAGCGGATTCCAGACACGCCCGCCACGAATCTCGGACAGATGGACGTGGTCGTAGGCGTGCATCACGTACCCGAGGACGGTGCGTCCGGCAACGGCTTGCTGTCCGTTCGGCACCGTCACGGCCAGATGGAAGTACTGGAAGACGCCGCGGCCTTTGGTCTTCACCGAGACGGCGGCGTCATCGATGTAGTGCACCTTTCCGGAGATGACCGGATACACGGGCGTTCCTGCCGGCGCGGCGATGTCGATGCCGTTGTGAAAGAGGAAGGTGCCCGGGCCTTGCAGACCGTCCGTGAGCATCGTGTTGAGGAAGCGTGTGCGCGGATCGCCGAAGTTCGCCCGAATCGGGTGCTGCTTGTGAAAAGGCTTGAGCGGCCACGGATAGGCCGACGCCGTGGCGCTCGCGCACAGGGCCAGACCGAGCGTCAGAAGGAGGATTCGAAAGCGCACGGGTCGTAAGACGAAAGACAGCCGACCAAGGTTAGCCTGGGGAGCTGACGTTGCCAACGGGCCCGCTGAGGCCTCTTCGTCGGCGAGTCGAGGGCGCCAACCGCGAGGCGGCGTTCGCGTAGGCCTAGCGCTCGAGCTCGTTCGCCTTCCGCGTCAGCGCGGTGAAACCAGCCTGCAGAAAATCGTTGATTCCTGCACCGGCGAGCGTCCAGGTGAGCATGCGGCCGAAACGCGGGGCCAGCACCTGTGTCGTTGCCAGGCCCGCTGCGGCCCAGGTGCCGACGCACCGGCTGCACGTGACGAGCTCGCCGATCGCCTGCTCCATGCCGCCCGTCTGAACAGGGTGCTCATCGTCCGAGTCATGGGGATCGCCCTCCACGAAGGGCTCGCGGAGGAAGCTCGTCACGTCGTCGCGTGCGATTGTTCGCGACGCCTTGAATGTGGCCGCGGACAGAGCGGCCAGATCGAGCCAGGTTTGCTCACGCGGGTCCCGCCCGAGCAGGCGCGCGAGGCCACCGGACAGGGCGAGCCCCGCAACGAAGACGCCTGTGATCGTTGCGTACGCGTGGTAGGGCGGCGGTGCCGTAGCTCGTTCCATCACGACGTCCATGGAGGCTACCCTTGGCCCGAATGGCCGAGTTCAAAACAACGGCGTCTTACGTCCCGACAGGGGACCAGCCGACAGCAGTCGCGACCCTGGCCGAAGGCCTGGAGGCCGGCGACAGGTACCAGACGCTGCTCGGAGCCACCGGCACCGGCAAGACGGCGACGATGGCCTGGACGATCGAGAAGATCGGTCGCCCCGCTTTGGTGATCGCGCACAACAAGACCCTGGCGGCGCAGCTCTGCAACGAGTTCAGGGAGTTCTTCCCGAACAACGCCGTCGAGTACTTCGTCTCCTATTACGACTACTACCAGCCCGAGGCCTACGTCCCTCAGGCCGACCTCTACATCGAGAAGGACTCCTCGCAGAACGACGATATCGCGCGGCTCCGGCTCGCTGCGACGTCGGCGCTCTTCACGCGGCGTGACGTCGTCGTCGTCGCGTCGGTGTCCTGCATCTACGGTCTCGGCTCGCCCGAAGAATGGCGCGAGCGCGTGATCATCCTCGTGGTCGGCGAGGAGCACGACCGCGATCTGATGCTGCGCAAGCTCATCGACTCGCAGTACGTTCGCAACGACGCCGTCCTCGGCCGCGGCCGCTTCCGGGTGAAGGGCGACGTCGTCGAGGTGCAGCCCGCGAACCAGGAGACCGCCTACCGGATCTCCTTCTTCGGCGACGAGGTCGAGCAGATCAGCCACTTCGACCCGATCACGGGTGAGATCTACGCGAAGCTCGACAACATCGCGATCTGGCCGGCGACCGAGTACGTGACTTCGCGGCCGACGATCGAGCGTGCGGTTTCCGAAATCAGGCACGAGCTGGAGGAAAGCGTCAAGCGGCTGGAGATCGAAGGGAAGATGCTCGAGGCCCACCGGCTGCGGCAGCGCACGGAGTACGACCTCGAGATGATGAAGGAGCTCGGCTTCTGCAACGGGATCGAGAACTACTCGCGCATCCTCGAGGGTCGCGCGCCTGGAACGCACCCCTTCACGCTGCTCGACTATTTCCCGAAAGACTTCATCGTCTTCGTCGACGAGTCGCACCAGACCATCCCGCAGATCGGCGGCATGCACGAGGGCGACCGCTCCCGCAAGCAGACGCTCGTCGACTACGGCTTCCGGCTGCCGTCCGCGCTCGACAACCGGCCGCTTCGCTTCGACGAGTTCCTCGAAAAGGTGCCGCAGCTCGTGTTCGTCTCGGCGACGCCGGGGCCGTTCGAGGGGCGCCATGCCACCCGCGTCGCCGAGCAGTTGATCAGGCCGACCGGTGTCGTCGATCCCGAGGTGGAGCTCCGCCCGACGCAGAACCAGATCGACGACCTGCTCAACGAGATCCGGCGTCGTGAGGAGGTTGGCGAGCGCGTGCTGGTCACGACGCTGACGAAGAAGATGGCGGAGGACCTGACGGACTATCTGCTCGAGTCCGGCGTCAAGGCGCGCTACCTGCACTCGGAGATCGACACGCTCGAGCGGATTCAGATCATCCGTGAGCTGCGCCTCGGCGACTATGACGTCCTGGTCGGCGTGAACCTCCTGCGCGAAGGGCTCGACCTCCCGGAGGTGTCGCTCGTCGCGATTCTCGACGCCGACAAGGAGGGCTTCCTACGCGGCAAGACGGCTCTGATCCAGACGATCGGCCGCGCAGCACGGCACATCAACGGCAAGGTCCTGATGTACGCCGACAAACGCACCGAAGCGATCGAAGGCGCGCTGAGCGAGACGAACCGGCGCCGGTCTGTGCAGCTCGCATACAACGAGGAGCACGGGATCACGCCGGAATCGATCGTCAAGGGAGTGTCCGACATCGCGGAGTTCCTGACGCTCGACTCGCCGACCGTCCCCAGCTCCAAGCGTCGCCGGGGCCGCAAGGACCTCGAAGGCCTGACGCCGAGCGACCTCGAGAAGCTCGTCATCGAGCTCGAGGAGGAGATGTTCACGGCGGCGGAGGAGCTCCGGTTCGAGTATGCCGCCAAGCTTCGAGACGAGATCAAGGAGCTCCGCCGCGAACTGGTGGCCGCCGCTCGCACTCCAGCTTCTGCGACGACCTAGACTCCGCGCCAGTGCTGGGCGCGATCATCCTCGTCATGTTCTTCGGCTTCATCACGGGCGCCCTGGCGCGGCTGGCCGTACCGGGGCCCGATCCGATGCCGGTGTGGCTGACGGTTGCGATCGGCCTGGCGGGGTCGGCGGCCGGCGGGGCGATCGCGATCGGAATCTGGGGGAGGGGAACGCAGGCGATCGGGATCCTCTCCTTCGTGGGTGCCGTGCTGCTCGTGGTCGCCTACCGGCGTTTCGTCCAGAAGCGCCCGCTCACAGGCCCGGATGCGCTCAAGTTCCCCGAGCGTGGCATCGGGATCGACAAGTTCAACGAGCGGCGCAACAAGATGGAAGATCTGATGCGGCAAGCGCACGGACAGGTCCAGGGCGTCAATGCCGAGGACGCAGCCGACTCGAACCTCCGGAAGCTCAGCGACCTCCACGAAGCCGGGATCCTCACGGACGAGGAGTACGAGACGAAGAAGGCCCAGCTGCAGAGCAGCGTCTAGACGTTTGCGGCCTGCTGCGGCGGGAATCCAGCCGCCATGCACTTCATATGGTTCATCATCGTAGGAGCGATCGTGGGCGCACTCGGCCGGCTCTTCCATCCGGGGTCTGACCCCATGGGCTGGTTGGTCACCATCGCCATCGGAATCATCTCGATGATCATCGCGGCCCTCATCTCGAGTGGATGGCTTGCGTTCATCATCGGTGTCATCGTTGCGGTCATCCTCGTTGCGCTCGTGGGTCGAGCCTTCGGGAATCGCGGCGCCCGTCCAGCAAGGGTCTAGGCCGGTTCGGACTCGAGGGTCTCACGGCCGCGCGGGAACATCCGCTCGGCCGTGAGGGCCCAATCCGTGTCGCGCCAGATGTACGTCCGGATCCGGAGGCACTTGTCGTCGATCTCGTAGAGATGCAGGCCACGCGCCTCGCCCTGCCTCCTGGGCCTGGGCTGGCCGAGGCCCGGTGCGACCGACACGACGACTCCGAGCTCTCCTCCCCTCGAGATCTCGAACTCGCGCCTTTCGCTGACCGCCGCCTGGTGAATGTGGCCGGCCAGGATCAGGTCGGCGCCCGCCGCCACCAACGATCCGAGAACGTGATTGCGGCGTGCGACCGGCTTCTTGCGCGAGCGCCAGGGCGCTCCGATCAGATGGTGATGCAGCACGACGATGCTGTAGGCGTCCGCCGAAGCGGCACGCAGGCGCTCCTCGGCGTGCTCCAGCTGATGGGTCCGGATGCCTCCGGACTGGTGACGCCACGGCCGCACGGAGTTGAGGCCGATGACATGGAGCATGGGGGACGAATAGGTCGGCTCGGTCGTCTCCCACTCGTCCTCAAACGCGCGAAACGAGCGACTGAAGCGTGCCGGCAAGGTGTAGGGGATGTCGTGGTTGCCCGGTACTGCCAGGACTGGACGGCCCAGACCCCGGAGAAAGCGAGCTGAATCGGCAAGCTGACCCGGCTTCCCTCGATGGCTGAGATCGCCGCTAGCGATCACGAGCTCGGGCTGAAACCGGTCGATCAGAACCGGTGTGCCCCGCTCGATCGCCTTGTCGTCGCCTGCTCCGTAATGGAGGTCGGACAGGTGTAAAACACGTGTGAGCACAGCCGGTGGAGGCTATATTGTGAGCCGCGTGACCGAAGAGTCTGCCGAGATTTTTGACGACCTCTACCTCGGTCTCCGGGCGGGTGGCGCCATCCGCAAGCAACGCAGAGGAGAGCCGCTGACGACGGAAGAGCGCGAAGCACTCGGCCGCTGGCAGCGACTCTCAACGTGGCGCAAGTCCCTCGCAATCGGTGGCTTCGCCATCGGAACCTTCGGTTTGGGCTTCACCCTCGGCGGCCTGATCTTCGGCCGCTGGCGCAAAGCCTGACTCGACCCGGGCAAAAGCTTCGCTTTTGCCCGGCATTGGTTACGGCGCTTCGCGCTGAACGTGCGCGGGCCGAGCCCGCGCACTCCTTCCGCGTCTGTGGGCCGCGAATGTCCTCAACCGTTCGGGCACGGGCGCTGACGCGGCCGCGCCCGAATGAGTGCGCCTCCGGCTAAGCCCGGCTCCGCCTGGTCTTAGCCTGCGGCCGGGATCGTCGGGTTGGCGGGTGTCTATCAATCAAACCCAGAGGGCCGTGTCTCGTACCCCTCGTCCGGTGTCAGACATCGTGTTGTTCGTATCACGACGGAGTTCCGCATCGGGCGAGATCGCTGTAGTCAAGCCGTGTGTCCCGAGTCGTCACTCACTCAAGTCTTGGTGTCAGACACCGTGTCGGAAGTGTGACGCACCTTCCACAAGTTCGGCAGGCCTCCGGGATTGACGGCGGCTGGAGAGCCCTAGAACCTTTCGCTGCATTCCCGCTGAAGGCCGGAAGCTAAGACCAGGCGGAGCCGGGCTTAGCTGGAGGCGTACTGATGTGGGCGCGGCGGCTTCAGCCCCGGTGTCCACACGGTTGAGCGCAATCGCCAACCCTAAGACTCGGTGAGAGTGCGTGGGCTTCGCCCACGCACGTGCCCCGCGAAGCGGCGTCCCCAATTCCGGGCGAAAGCGCAGCTTTCGCCCGGATTCTGTGCGAGCATCTTTCCCCCGAGCGATGAGAGCTGTGCCCTCAGCCCGGTGGCGCACCTGATCAAGCCTTTCCGCCTGCGCGAGCTCGAAGCCGCGATCGTGTCGGCGCTTGCGCGCTGACTCAGTCGCAGCGCGCATAACAGGGATCTTTCGCCGTCTGGCGAAAGGCGCAAACGCGATGATTTCATCCGACGGAGAGCGCGTCTGCCTCGACGAGCGGCGACATGTGGTCGTCCTGGCCGGATCATTTGTGCGCGCGCTCGGGCTTGCCGTGGTCGGCATCGGGTGCATGGCAATCGGTTGGCCGGCCTCGATCGCCGGTGTTCTGCTGCAGGTGGGAGGCGCGGGCATTGCGCTTCGCGCGGTGTGGAAGTGGGAGCGGACGCGCCTCATCCTGACCACCGAGAAGCTGTTCGTCGTGCACGGGACGTTCCACCGTCGCGCGGCGGCCGTGCGCCTTTCTCGCCTCGGGGCAGTCGAGATCGAGCAGGGCCTGCTGGGGCGGCTCCTGGGTTACGGGACGATCGTCGCCGGCGACCTCGAGATCGACTACGTGCCGGAGCCGCGCCGGGTCTACGGCCTCGTCGAGCGTCTCAGCGGCTGACGCTTTTCGGCTCTGTCACAGGGTTTGCCGACCGCATAACGAACACTTGTTCGATCCGATCCGCCTAGCTAAACTGGGCCGGTTATGGCGCAAGAAGAGCTCGTCGTCCACGGTGCCCGAGAGCACAACCTCAAGGACATCGACGTCCGGCTGCCCCGGAACAAGCTGATCTGCATCACAGGGCTCTCGGGCTCCGGCAAGTCGTCTCTGGCCTTCGACACGATCTATGCGGAGGGCCAGCGGCGCTACGTCGAAAGCCTCTCGGCTTACGCGCGCCAGTTCCTTCAGATGATGGAGAAGCCCGATGTCGACTCGATCGAAGGGCTCTCGCCGGCAATCTCGATCGACCAGAAGACGACCTCGCGGAACCCGCGGTCGACGGTGGGCACGGTCACCGAGATCTACGACTACCTGCGCCTTCTGTACGCGCGGGTCGGCCGGCCGCACTGCCCGGTCTGCGGCAAGCCGATCACGGGGCAGAGCCAGGAGTCGATCGTCGACCAGATCCTCCAGCTGACGGAGGGGACGAAGTTCACCGTCAATGCCCCGGTGGTCCGTGACCGGAAGGGCGAGTACAAGGACGTCTTCGAAGAGCTGCGTAACGAGGGCTTCACCCGTGTGAAGGTGGACGGCGAGCTGCACCTGCTCGAGGAAGAGATCACGCTCGACAAGAAGTTCAAGCACACGATCGAGGTGGTCGTCGACCGGCTCACGATGAAGCCCGACCTACGCACGCGGCTCGCGCAGTCCGTCGAGACCGCAGCGCAGCTTGCAGAGGGGCTCGTTGCAATCGACCTCGTCGACGAAGGCCGCACGCTGCTCTTCAGCGAGAAGTTCGCGTGTCCCGACCACGGCGTCTCGCTCCCGGAGCTGCAGCCGCGGATCTTCTCCTTCAATTCCCCCCACGGCGCGTGTCCGCGCTGCACCGGTCTGGGCTCGCAGCAGGAGATCGATCCGGACCTGCTCGTTCCCGATACGAGCCTGTCGATCTCCGAGGGCGCGCTCGTGCCGTGGTCCGTGGGCAATTCGGGCTTCTACGAGTCGGTCATCCAGGCGATCGCCGAGCGCTACGAGATCCCGCTCGACGAGCCCT
Source organism: uncultured Actinomycetes bacterium (assembly GCA_963779965.1). GTDB lineage: Bacteria > Actinomycetota > Thermoleophilia > Gaiellales > Gaiellaceae > 3-1-20CM-4-69-9. Next base: position 131,829 of record CAWAAP010000010.1, read on the forward strand.
GGGAGAACCTGTCCGAAGAGGAAGAGGATCTGTTCCTCTACGGCACCGACGGCGAGCGCGTGTACGTCAGCTATCGCAACCGGATGAACCGCCGCCGCTCCTACATGCTCGCCTTCGAGGGCATCATCCCGAGCCTCGAGCGGCGCTACCGCGAGACCGACTCCGCCACGCAGCGCGAACGCATCGAGGAGTACATGTCCTTCCGGCCATGCCCGGTGTGCAACGGCGCCCGCCTGAAGCCTGAGGTGCTCGCCGTCACGGTCGGCGACAGAAACATTCACGAGTTCACGCAGATGTCTGTCACCCGTGCGCTCGAATTCCTGGACCAGCTCAAGCTCACGGAGACCGAGCAGCTCATCGGCGCGCGCATCGTGAAGGAGATCCGCGAACGCCTGATGTTTCTCGACAACGTCGGCGTCGGCTACTTGCAGCTCGACCGCGCCTCGGCGACGCTGTCGGGAGGGGAAGCACAACGGCTGCGGCTGGCGACGCAGATCGGCTCCCAGCTCGTGGGCGTGCTCTACATCCTGGACGAGCCTTCGATCGGTCTTCACCAGCGGGACAACGACAAGCTGATCGGGACACTCGAGCGCCTGCGCGATCTCGGCAACACCGTGCTCGTGGTCGAGCACGACGAGCAGATGATGCGCTCGTCCGACTGGCTCGTCGACATGGGCCCCGGCGCGGGGGAGCACGGCGGCCATGTGGTCGCCGAGGGAACGGCAACCAAGGTCGAACGGACCAAGGACTCGGTGACCGGGCAGTACCTGTCGCGCCGCCGCGTGATTCCCGTGACCGAGCGCCGCACGGAGGAGAACGGCTCCTTCTGGGTGCGCGGAGCCTCGCAGCACAACCTCAAGGACCTCGACGTCGAGTTCCCGATCGGAAAGTTCGTCTGCGTGACCGGTGTGTCCGGTTCAGGCAAGTCGACCCTGGTGAACGAGATCGTGCTCAAGGCCCTCGCCAACAAGCTGCACCGCACGCGGACGAAGCCGGGCGAGCACGAGTCGGTCGAAGGAATCGACGTGTTCGACAAGGTGATCGACATCGATCAGTCGCCGATCGGGCGCACGCCACGATCGAACCCGGCCACCTACACCAAGCTCTTCGACCACATCCGCGAGCTCTACTCGATGACGCCGGAAGCGAAGGTGCGCGGCTACAAGCCGGGGCGGTTCTCGTTCAACGTGCGCGGCGGCCGCTGCGAGACCTGCAAGGGCGACGGCCAGATCAAGATCGAGATGCACTTCCTGCCCGATGTGTACGTCCCGTGCGAGACCTGCAAGGGCGCGCGCTACAACCGCGAGACCCTGGAGGTGCGCTTCAAGGGGAAGTCGATCGCCGACGTCCTCGAGATGTCGGTCGAGGAGGCGCTGCAGTTCTTCGCCAAGATTCCCAAGCTGCGTCGGCGCCTGCAGACGCTGCACGATGTCGGGCTGGACTACATCAAGCTCGGGCAGCCCGCGACGACGCTCTCCGGCGGCGAGGCGCAGCGCGTCAAGCTCTCATCGGAGCTTTCGAAGATCGCGACCGGGAAGACGCTCTACATCCTCGACGAGCCGACGACCGGGCTCCACTTCGCGGACATCGAGAAGCTGCTCGACGTCCTGCAGCGACTGGTCGACTCCGGGAACACCGTGCTCGTGATCGAGCACAATCTGGACGTGATCAAGCAAGCCGACTGGATCATCGACCTCGGTCCCGAAGGCGGCGAGGCCGGCGGCGAGATCATCGCGACGGGCACGCCGGAGCAGATCGCCGAGGTGGACGAGTCGGCGACCGGTCAGTTCCTCCGGCACGTGCTGCCCAAGGCTGCGGTCGCTGCTGCCTGAGGCAGCCGCACGCGCCGCGGCGCGCGACGACGAGAAGGCGTGGTTCCTGCGCGCGCTGCTCGTGCTGCAAAGCCCGCGGCCGGTCTTCGCTGCGCTTCGCGACGACTCCGACGAGGCCGCCGAGGCGCGGCAGGACGCGGCGGGGGCGATCGTCTGGCTGGCCGGCATCGCAGTAGTGCTGGCGACCACGGTTGCGAGCACGCTGCTGGACGATCCCGCGCGGGACTGGCTCGTTCTCCTCGTCTGGGCTTTTCTCGGGGGAGGGCTGTCCGGTTTCACGCTGTACTTCTTCCTCGGAAAGGTCTTGCACGTTGCGCTTCGTCGGCTCGGGAGCCGGGGTAGCTTCCGGCGTGCGCGTCACCTGCTCGCCTTTTCGGCGGCGCCCGTTGCACTTGCGCTTTTCATCTACTGGCCCGTCCGGATCGCGATCTACGGCGAGGATCTCTTCAGGTTCGACGGCTCGGACGGTGGCACGACCGGGACGGTGTTCGCCTGGATCTTTTACGTGTTCCTCGTCTGGGGGCTCGTCCTGCTCGTGATCGGTGTGCGCACCGTGCACGGGTGGACCTGGGCGCGTTCGATCGCCGGCGTTGCCTGGGCCGCCGCGATCGGCGCGGGGCTAGCCGTCGCGTGACGCTGCTCTACGCGGCGGGCTGAGAACAGCTCGAGCTCCTCCGCTGACATCGCGTACGTGTGCTCCGGCGCGGGATAGGCGCCACTGCGAACCTCTTCGGCGTACGTCGTGAGCGCCCCGCGTATCTCCTCCGCGAGATTGGCGTAGCGCTTGACGAAGCGCGGTGCCCGTCCCTCGGTGAGGCCCAGGAGGTCGTGGTACACGAGCACCTGGCCATCGCATTCGGGCCCTGCGCCGATCCCGATCGTCGGCACCGTGAGCGACTCGGTGATGCGCGCGGCGACGGGCACGGGGACGGCCTCGAGCACGATCGCAAAGCAGCCGGCCGCTTCGAGCGCCAGCGCGTCGGCCAGGAGCTGCTGCGCTTTCGCGGCCGTCCGGCCCTGTGTCTTGAACCCACCGAGAATCGTCTCCGACTGTGGTGTCAGGCCGACGTGCCCCATCACGCCGATGCCGGCGGAGACGATCGCGCTCACGCGCGAGAGCGAAGGCCCGGCACCCTCGAGCTTGACGACGTCAGCCCCGGCTTCCTTGACGAACCTGATCGCGTTGCGGACGGCGTCTTCGTCGGAGACGTGATAGCTCCCGAACGGCATGTCGCCGACAATCAACGGTCGCTCGACTGCTCCCGACACCGAGCGTGTGAGGAAGAGCATCTCTTCCATCGTCACCGGGACGGTCCCGTCGTGGCCCAGCACGACCATGCCGGCGGTGTCACCCACGAGCAGGATGTCGATGCCCGCCTGTTCCGCAAAGCGCGCGCCGGGCGCGTCGTAGGCCGTCACCATGACGATCTTCTCGCCGCTGCTCTTCAGGTCGGCGAGGTGCGACAGCGTCAGCTTGCCCGGGTTTCACGTCAAATCTCCTTCCAGTACGACATTGTCGATAAGTCGCGTCGAGCCGACACGCGCTGCAGCGGCGAGGAGCGTGACACCGTCGAGGTCGAGTAGTTCGACGTACTCGGGGACGAGCCCGTTGAGCGCCCCGCGTGCCGCAGCCACGGGGTCAGCACCTTCGGCATACGCCGAACGGCCGGCTTCGAGCGCCCGTGGCAGTGCCAGCGCCTGGTTACGGTCTTGCTCCGAGAGATAAGCGTTCCGGGACGATAGGGCCAGGCCGTCCACATCACGAACGGTCGGCACCACGCGCAGGACGAGATCGATGTCCAGGTCGCGGATCATCCGGCGTAGGACGGCAGCCTGCTGGGCGTCCTTCTGGCCGAAGTACGCGACGTGCGGCCGCACGATGTTGAAGAGCTTCAGGCACACGGTGGCAACCCCCCGGAAGTGGGCCGGGCGTGCACTGCCTTCCGCTCCGGTTTCGTCGACGTCAACCCAGGTCGCGTACCCATCCGGGTACATCTCCTCGACGGACGGCGCGAACAGGATGTCGATGCCCGCTTCCTCCGCCAGCTTCGCGTCGCGTGCCTCGTCCCGCGGATAGCGCGTCAGGTCTTCATTCGCGGCGAACTGGGTCGGGTTGACGAAAAGGGACGCAACGACGGTTTCGGAGTCTTCGCGCGCGGCGCGGAACAGGGCGAGATGCCCTTCGTGGAACGCGCCCATCGTCGGCACGAGCCCGATGCGCCCGGCACCCGCAAGCTCCCGGCGCACATCTGGGATTGTCCGCAGGGTCTTCACTTTGCCGTCGCTTCGGCGAGCACGTCGTACAGGGGCTCGAGCTCGGGCCTGGCAGCCCGGATCGCACGCCGGTGCGCCTCCACCGTCTCCCAGTCGCCGCGCTCGATCGGCCCGGTGAGCTCGAAGCCGTTGTCGATCGTCCTGCGCATCAGCGGCACGAGCCCTTCGGGCGGCGCACCCGCGGCGCGGAAGAGCTCGGACGCCACGGCATGCAGCGTGACCAGGTAGTTCGATGCGATCGCGGCGCCCGCGTGGTACAGCGGACGTGCATCATCGGCGAGCTCGAACGGCTTCAGGCCGAGGGTCTCCGCCAGCCAGTATCCCGCGGCCCTCGCCTGTTCCCCTTCCGCAGTGACCCCGGCCCAGGCTCCGTCGAGCTGCTCAGGTCCTCGCGCACGCGTGAATGTCTGGAGCGGATGCATCGAGAAGCGGCGCCGGTGCGGATCGAGTGCCGACAGAGGCGTCGCCCCGGAGACGTGCGCCACCCAGGGGCCTTCCTCGAGCCCTCTCGCCACCTCGGCGATCGAGCTGTCCGGCACGCAGAGGAGAACGAGTTGGCCGTCTGCCGCCCACGGCAACGCCGCGCTCGCGCAGGCGGGCCGAAACCGCCGAGCCGACGCGGCCGGAACCAATGACTTTGACGCTCTCGAACACTCGAAGCTCCAGTTCCGTAGCGGATACCGGGCATAGGAAGCGTACACGGGCACTGCTACTCTGGCGTGCTTCGTGGGTCGTCGTTTTCTCCTGGGGCTAGCCGTTGCCCTCGCTTGCATCGCTCCGGGCCAGGCCCGCGCGGCGATCCCTCTGGCCGCCTGCTCCAGCACGTCGGACGGCGCCCTCTGCGGAACGGTCACCGTCCCCATCGACCGGACCGGCGTGTTTCCGGGAACGATCGGGCTGCACGTCGAAGTGCTGCCGCCGACAGGCCTGCCGCGCGGCACGATGTTTCTGATTGCAGGTGGCCCCGGCCAGGGCTCTGCAGGCGCGTTCGACCTGGGGCCGGGGTTCAACCGTGAGCTCATGCAATTCATGTTTCCGGGCTACACGCTTGTTGCCTTCGACAACCGGGGCACGGGTCAGTCCGGCGTCCTTCGCTGTCCCGCCCTGCAGGCCGTCACGATCGCCACGGTTGAGCAGGAGGCGGCGCACGCACGCGACTGCGCGGACCAGATCGGGCCTGCTCGAGTCTTCTACGCGACCCGCGACCACGCGGAAGACACCGAGGCGGTCCGGCGCGCGCTGGGTCTCGGCCGGATCGGTCTCTACGGAGTCTCGTACGGCACGAAGCTCGCGATGGCCTATGCGCTGGCCCACCCGGAAGGAGTGGAGCGCCTCCTGCTCGACTCGGTGGTGGTACCGACGTTTCCGGACCCGTTTGATCAGAACGTGCTGCACGAGATGCCAGGCACGCTGACATCGTTCTGCGCGGGCGGAGTCTGCAGCGCAGCCACCGGAAACTTCGGAGCGAACGTCGTAAAGCTCGCAAACCGTCTCGAGGCACGACCGATCAAGGGCAAGGTCATCATGGCGAGCGGCAAGGTGAGAACGCTGCGCATGACCGGCGAAGATTTGATCTCGATGATCGTCGACGTCGATCTCAGCCCCGGTCTGGCGGCGGAGGCGCCCGCGGCCGTGCACGCAGCGCTGGCCGGGTACATCCCACCGCTGCTGCGGCTGTTCGACCTCGACCTGGGGTCGAACGAGTTCGCGCCAGAGGATCTCAGCTTCGGCCTGTACGCGGCGACGAACTGCTCTGACGCCGGGTTGCCGTGGCCGGCCAACACACCCCCTCCTGGTCGCCAAGCGATCATGGACGCCGCCGTCGCCGCACTTCCGCCCGGCAGCCTGAGTGGATTCGGGAACTGGGCAACCCGGATCGGAAGAGCCTATTTTTGCGAGCAGTGGCCGGCCCCGTCCGGCGGCGCGACGCTGGCGCCCGGCCCGCTTCCGGACGTTCCGGTGCTCGCATTGAACGGCGGGCTCGACCTGCGGACGCCGACGGTGAACGCTCTCGACGTCGTCTCGGACTTTCCGCAAGGCAGGTTGATCGAGGTCCCCGGAGTCGGGCACAGCGTCACGGGAGCCGACGCTTCCCTCTGCTCGCAGAACGCCGTCAGAAGGTGGATGACCGGCACACTCGTGGCTCCGAACCGGTACGCATGCCCGCGCGTCCTGCCGATCGTGAAAGTCCTGGGAGCGTTTTCTCGCGCTCCGTCCAAGGCCTCGGTGAAGTCGACCCTCGCGGTTGCGGCAAAGACCTTGCGGGAGGCGGAGGCCGCATGGTGGCAGCTTCCAGCTGACGCGACCACGATGCACGGACTTTTCGGCGGCAAGCTCGTGCGGTTGCCCAACAACGGCGACGGCTTCACCTTGACGAAGTACGTCCTGACTCCCGGCGTCTCCATCTCGGGCAAGGTCGAGTTCGCCGAGCTCGGCCCACCTTCGACGTACAAGGGAACAGTCAAGGTCTCCGGCGCTCGGGCCGTCGCGGGGACTCTGACGATCTCGAAGAACTCGGTCTCCGGCCGGCTCGGCGGCCGCTCCGTGAGGAGCAACTACTAGGCCGTTTGCCGCAGTTTGCGGCCCGTTTGCGGCGCGTCCGGGGTCCTGCCTAGACTCCCGTGGCGATGCCGATGTACGAGTACGTCTGCATGAAGTGCGAGGAGCACTTCGAGGAGCTCGTCCGGGGGGATCAGGTGGTTGCCTGCCCGGAATGCGGCGAGACGAACGTCGCCCGGCAGCTCTCGACGTTCTCGATGGTCGGCACCGCCGGGCAGACCGGCGCATTCACCAGTGGCGGCGGCTGTTGCGGCGGAAGCTGTGGCTGCGGTCACTGAGCTCACTCGCGTAGACGAGCTCCGCGCGTTCGGCGAGGTGGTTTCAGGCTGCACCAAGTGCGCACTTGCCGGAGGCCGCACGCAGGTCGTCTTCGGATCAGGCGACCCGAATTCCGATCTCATGTTCGTCGGCGAGGCACCCGGCTTCCACGAGGACAAGCAGGGCGTCCCGTTCGTCGGCGCGGCGGGCAAGCTGCTCGACCAGCTGCTCGGAGGCATCGGGCTGACACGCGCCGACGTCTATGTGGTCAACGTCTTGAAGTGCCGTCCGCCCGGTAACCGCGACCCGCTGCCGGAAGAGATCCAGGCCTGTGAAGGACATCTTTGGCGGCAGATCGAGCTGATCGAGCCGCGCGTCGTTGCGACGCTCGGCAACTTCGCGACGAAGCTTCTGTCTGGTCGGCCGACCGGGATCACGCGCGTGCACGGACAGGAGCAAGAAGTGACGCTCGGCGGACGTCGGGTGTTGCTGTACCCGATCTATCATCCGGCAGCCGCGCTGTACACGCCGCGCATGCTCGACGTGCTCAAGGACGACTTCGCGAGATTGCCGGAGCTGATGGGCCGTGAGGTTGCGCCGCCTGTGCCCGTCTACGTCGCACCCGTCGCCGCCGAGCCCGCTGTGCAGCTCGGGCTGTTCTGATCGAAACGCACTCGCCGGAAGAGACGGAGGAGGTTGCCGCCAGGCTCGCCGCGCAGCTGGGGCCGGGCGACGTGGTGACCGTCTCGGGTGAGCTCGGCTCCGGCAAGACGACTTTCGTACGCGGCGCGTGCCGTGCGCTCGGCGTCGTGGAAGCGGTCACGAGCCCGACGTACACGATCGGCCATCGCTACAAGGGGCGGGTCGACGTGTCGCATCTCGACCTCTTTCGCTTCACCGGTGTCTCGGCGGCGGAGTGGGGAGACCTCGAGCCGTATTTCGACGACGCCATTGTCTTCGTCGAGTGGCCGGAGGCGGGAGCCGGTGTTCTTCCGGCTCCTCGGGTGGAGGTGCGACTCGAGCATGGCGACGAAGAAGGGCAACGGCTTGTCACGATTCACGGCGATGCTGATCCTGGCCTTCGACACGGCGACTGACGTCGCGACGAGCGCGCTCGTCTCCGACGGCGAGGTGCTGGGTGAGCGCACCTCGCGCGCGGTCACGGTGCTCGAGGACGTCGACGCCCTGCTGCGTCAGGCGGGCGCGCATACCCGTGAGCTCGAAGGCCTCGCGGTCGGCATCGGCCCGGGCAGCTTCACCGGTGTCCGCATCGGACTGGCGACCGCGCGCGGGCTCGCGCTCGCGCTCGGAGTTCCCGTGGCGGGCGTCTCGACGCTCGACGCCCTCGCCGCCGGAGCGCCGGGTGCCACGCCCGTCGTCGATGCGAGGCGCGGTGAGGTCTTCGTGCTTCAGGGAGAACCACGAGTGCTCCCGCCCGATCAGGTGGAGCTCGCTCGGGGCACCGTCTGCGTGGGTAGCGGAGCGGTGCGCTACCGCGCCGCTGCTCGAAGCCGCCGGCGCCGAGGTTCCGCCTGACCAGGACGAGCGCCATGTCCCACGGGCGCGCTTCCATGCCCAGCTGGCCCGGGACTTACGGACCGGCCGAGGCGGTCGAGCCGCTGTACCTAAGAGTCCCCGACGCTGATAAAACCAGGGAATGAGCGTCGCGTTCCTTCGGTTCGCTCCTCCCGTGAGGGAAACCATGTTTCCCTCACGAGCTCCCTTCTTCAGGGATCGCCTCAGCCCCCGCGCCGCTGTGATCGCCGCGTGGGCTGAGGAGAGAGCGGGGAAACCTCCCGGTTTCCCCTGACGCCCCTTCCCCACATCGGCCGAAGGGCGGCCGATGAGTGCGACCGCGAACCGAGTCGACTTCCGTCGCCTCGAGCTTCGGGACCTGAACGCGATCGAGACGATCGAACGCGACTCGTATCCGACGCCCTGGTCGCGGTCGATGTTCGCCGGCGAGCTGGCCAAGCCGTCCTCGATTTCGCTTGGCGCGTTCGAGCCGGACACGCACGAGCTGCTCGGCTATCTGATCATCTCCCGCTACGTCGACGCGTGGCATGTGATGAACCTCGCCGTCGCCCCGGATCACCGGCGCAAACGCGTCGCGGCGAGCCTGCTCGAGCGATTGTTCGAGCTCACCGCAGGAGACGGGCGCCGAGGCTTCACGCTCGAGGTACGAGTCTCGAATGAGGTCGCGATCAGGCTGTACGAGCAAGCCGGGTTCAAAGCGCGCGGAGTGCGCCGCGGCTACTACACGGACAACCGTGAGGACGCTCTGATCATGTGGCGCGATCCTGAGCCGCGTCCCGCTTGATTCTCGGGCTCGAGACTTCCTGCGACGAAACCGCTGCGGCGGTGATCACGCCAGACGGTCGGATCCTCTCGAACGTCGTCTCGTCGCAAGCCGACCTCCATGCTCGCTACGGCGGTGTCGTGCCTGAGGTGGCGTCGCGCCGTCACCTCGAGCTCGTCACGCCCGTCGTGCAAGAGGCGCTCGCCGAGGCGGACACTTCACTCGACGACATCGAGCTCCTTGGTGTGACCGCAGGGCCCGGGCTGATCGGGGCGCTACTCGTCGGCGTCGCCGCTGCCAAGGCAATTGCGTGGGCTCGGAGACTGCCGCTGGCGGCGGTCGACCATCTGCAGGGCCACGTTGCCTCGCTCTTCCTCGAGCCCGACCCACTCGAGGCGCCGTTTCTCTGCCTGCTGGCGAGCGGTGGCCACACGCTGCTCCTCGACGTGCAGGATCGCAGCGAGAGACCCCGCGTCATCGGGACGACGCTCGACGATGCGGCGGGGGAGGCGTTCGACAAGGGAGCGCGGCTCCTCGGGCTCGGCTACCCCGGCGGCGCGGCGATCGACCGCATCGCGCGTGAGGGCGACCCGAGCGCCTACGACTTTCCCGTTGCGCGTGTTCCTGGGCTCGACTTCTCCTTCTCCGGTCTCAAGACGGCGCTGCTCTACGTCGTCAAGAAACTGCCGCCGGAGGAGCTGGAACGACGGCGTGCCGATCTGGCCGCGAGCTACCAAAGCGCGATCGTGCGCGCGCTCGTAGAGCGAACGCGGCAGGCCGCGGGCGAGACCGGTGCCACCAGGATCGCCGTCGTCGGCGGAGTCGCCGCGAACTCCGAGCTCCGAGCCTCTCTGCCTGAGGCAACTGCCGCTCCGCTGGCGCTCTGCACCGACAACGCGGCCATGATCGCCTCCGCCGCCCGCTTCACCGAGGCCATCCCGTATCCCGGCTATCTTGCGCTCGATGCCTACGCGTCCACCGCGTGAGCCGTTCAATGCCCTGGTGCTTGCGGCCATCGCGGTGGTCGCTACAGGCGTCCTCATCGCGGCCGGGGGCCACAGCGAAGGCGTAACGCCGCAGGAAGATCCGAGCTGGCAAGGGCTCGCGGGCGCCTTGCGGCCGCGGGTCGCGGTCGGCCAGCGCGCGATCGTGCTGCTCAAGACACCGGCGTCTGGCTGACCGCGTGGGCCGTGTTGGAGGTCTCGCGACGAGCGAAGAGGAACGGCGATGGACGCAGACGGCGCTCTCGTCGCAGAAGCTGCTCGTTGCGCGCCTGCGGCTCCAGGGCGTCGTCGTCCAGCCCGAGTTCAGTTACACGCGCACCGTCAACGGTTTCTCGGCGGCGTTCGACGCGCGCGGCATCGCATTGCTCGAGCGCGCCTCGGACGTGGCGGGCGTCTACCCGGTGCGTGCCGCCTATCCCGCGTCGCTCAGCTCCCGTCTGCTGACGAGCTCCGAGTTCGGCGAGCGTCCGAACATCGGGCTCTCCGACAAGGACGGTCGCGGTGTGACGATCGCCCTGCTCGACACCGGCGTCGATCGTGCCCACCCGTTCCTGCGTGGTCGTGTCGCAGGTGGCATCGACATCGTCGGCGGCGAAGCCGGCGCGCTGGCGGCTCCGCGCCCGGACGATCCGGCTCAACTCGAGCGTCACGGCACGGAGATGGCAGGACTGCTCGTCGGCTCCGGGGGGCCCGGTGCGCTCGCGGGTGTTGCACCGGGTTCGACGGTGCTGCCGATCCGCGTCGCGGGCTGGCAGCGAGACGCGACGGCGAGCTGGTCGGTGTACGGACGCACCGACCAGGTCCTCGCGGGGCTCGAGCGGGCGGTCGACCCGAATGGCGACGGTGACGCGCACGATGCCGCACGTGTTGCGTTGATCGGCGTCGCGGAGCCGTTCGCCGGTTTTGCCGACGGCCCCTTCGCGCGGGCTGCCGCGGGCGCGACGCGACTGGACACACTGGTGGTTGCTCCCGCCGGAAACGATGGGCCCGCCGGTCCCGGGTACGGCAGTGTCTCGGGCCCGGGCGGGGGGCCGGCAGTCCTGACGGTCGGTGCGGCTGATCTCAGGCCGCGCTTCGGACAAGTGCGCGTCGTGCTGCGCACAGGACTTCGGGTCGAGCTCGACGGGATGCGCCCACTCGCCGGAGCGGTAACGCCCACTCGGCCCCTCGATGTGGGAATCGGCGCGCCGAGATCGCTGACAACCGAGGCCGTCGGCTATCGCGGGGCCGTTCCGCTGCTCGACTTCTTCGACCGCCGCGGTGCGAGTCTCGTCGCGGGCCGTGCCGCGCTGCTCCCGGCCGGAGTCGATCCCAATGGCTCGGTTGCGAACGCCGCACAGGCGGGAGCCGTTGCGGTGCTCTTCTACGGCGCGGATCTTCCGGCAGGTGGGATCGGCCTCGACGAGAGCGCTCCGATCCCCGCGGTTTCCGTTCCCGAGGAGGTGGCGCACACGTTGCTGACCAGGGTCCGCGCCGGCATTCAGGCGACCGTGTCGCTCGGTGCGGTGCGGACCGAGTCCAACACCGACGAGGGACGGGTCATGCGCTTCTCGTCCACCGGCCTCGCGTTCGACGGTCGCGTGAAACCAGAGGTCGTGGCGCCCGGGGTCGCGCTCGAGACTGCCGAGCCCGGAGCGAACACCGACGGTTCGGCTCGTTACGGCACGGTCAACGGGACGAGCGGGGCGGCGGCGCTCGTCGCCGGGGCCGCCGCGCTGCTTGCGCAGGCGCGCCCCTATCTCGACGCGGATGCGTTGAAGAGCCTGATCGTGGGTGCGGCGCGGCCGCTTCCTGCTGATCCCGTCACAGCACAGGGCGTGGGGCTGATCGATCTCGGAGGCGCGACGGCGACCGAGTTCGGCGCGAGCCCGGCGTCACTTGCGCTCGGACGAGCCGACACCAGACGCTGGCAAACGGACCAGGAATTCGTCCTGCGCAACGTTTCCTACCGCCGGCTGATTTTGTCGCTCGAGGTACGCGTCGCCCGGGAGGGGGCGGCTGGGCTCCTGTTCGATCTCAGGCCGCAGCATGTGTCGCTCGGGCCGGGAAGATCGATCCGGGTCCATGTGCGCGCACGACTGACGAGCAAACTCGTGGGGACCGCACCCGCCGAGGGCGTCGTGATCGTGACGCCTGCGGCCGGCCGCGAAATTCGCGTGCCGTGGGCGATCACTTTCGGGAAACGCCGGCCACCTGGCCTCGCCTCCGTTCGGCTCTCGACGCACTCGTTCTCCCCTTCCGATGCCGCGCCGTCCCTGCTGAGCTTCGTCGCGGGCTCGGTTCGGCGTTCGGCAGGCGAGCCCGACGTGCTTCCGCTTTCCCGCCTGGATCTCGAGCTGTGGAGCCCCGACGGAGGTCGCATCGGGCTGCTTGCGCGCCTACGCGACGTGCTGCCGGGCCGGTATTCGTTCGGCGTGACGGGTCGCGACCCGACGGGCGCCGTGCTTCCGAGCGGCGAATATCAGCTCAGACTCCTGGCGTTCGCCACCGATGACGGGCCGCCGACCACCCGTACCGTCGGCTTCACGATCAAGTAGGCTCCGCCGGCCCGACCGAGCCGAAAAAGGTTGCCATTTGCGCGGAAAAAGGAGCTGACGTGACCACCGTCGACGTGCCCGTCTCGCATCTTCGCGAGAACCCCTACGAGATAGCGAAGTCCCAGTTGAGGAAGGTCGCCGACACGTTCGCGATCGATCCCAACCTCGTCAACGTCCTTCAGGAATGCAAGAAGTCCCTGGCCGTTTCGGTCCCGGTCTCTATGGACGACGGCAGGACCCAGGTCTTTCAGGGCTACCGGGTCACGCACAACGTCGCGCGCGGCCCCTCGAAGGGCGGCATCCGCTACCACCCCGACGTCACGCTTGACGAAGTCAAGGCGCTCGCGATGTGGATGACATGGAAGTGCGCGCTGTCCGGAATCCCGTTCGGCGGCGCCAAGGGCGGAGTCGTGTGCAACCCCAAGACGATGTCAGAGGGCGAGCTGCAGCGGATGACGCGCCGCTTCACGTCGGAGATCATCAACGAGATCGGTCCGGAGAAGGACATTCCCGCGCCGGACGTCGGTACGGACGGGCGCGTGATGGCATGGATCTTCGACACGTACTCGATGAACAAGGGTCACTCGGTGCTCGGCGTCGTCACGGGCAAGCCGCTGACGATCGGCGGCTCGCTCGGCCGCGAAGAGGCGACCGCGCGCGGTGCTCTCTATTGCGTGCGCGAGGCTGTGCGCAAACGCCAGATGTCGCTTCAAGGAACGACGGTCGCGGTGCAGGGCTTCGGCAACGTCGGCTCGTACCTCGCGAAATTCCTCGCGGAGGACGGGGCGACGGTGATCGCCGTCTCGGACTCGACCTCAGGCCTCTACAACCCGAACGGCATCGACGTGCAGGCTGCGATCGCCCAGAAGAGCGAGACCGGCTCGCTCGCCGGCTTCAGGGGCGCCGATCCGATCTCGAACGAGGATCTGCTGCTGCTGGACTGCGACGTTCTCGCGCCCTGCGCGCTCGAGCAGGTGATCACCGCGGAGAACGCCGACAAGGTCAAGGCGAGGATCATCGTCGAGGGGGCCAACGGCCCGGTGACGCCTACCGCCGACGAGATCCTCGAGGAGAAGGGAATCCTCGTGCTCCCGGACATCCTCGCGAACGCAGGCGGCGTCGTCGTCTCCTACTTCGAATGGGTCCAGGGTTTGCAGGAGTACTTCTGGAAGGAAGCCGAGGTGAACGCCAAGCTCAACGACATCATCACGCGCGCGTTCAACGAGACGTGGACCGTGATGGAGAGCCGGAGTGTGTCGATGCGCCTGGCCGCCTATGGCCTGGCCGTCCAGCGCGTCGCCGAAGCGACCGTCACGCGCGGTATCTATCCGTAAGGTCGTCCTGTATCACGCGGAGGGCTGCCACCTCTGCGAACGCGCGCGCGCGATTCTCGAACAGGTCGCGCAAAGAGGCCGACTTCGAGCTCCACGAGATCGACATCGGCGGGGATCCCGGAGCTCGAGGCGCAGTATCGCGAGTGGCTGCCGGTTGTGGAGATCGACGGCGAGCGCGCTTTCGTCTATTACGTGGATCCCGATGCTTTTCGTCGCAAAGTAGCCGCACAAAGTTGACCTACGCGCCGCCCCGGCGTGGCGTGATACAACGGGTTCAGGTTGTCACAAACTCTCGAATCCAGGGGCTCGGTCGTGTCTGATCGTCTGACGGTCGGCGTCGCGGCGCGTCTGTCGCGCTACCTGCAGGTGCTGACGCAGGCGAAGAAGATGGGGAAAGAGCGCATCTCCTCCCAGGAGATCTCCGACTACACCAACATCAACGCGACCCAGATCCGGCGCGATCTCTCCGCCTTCGGGAAGTTCGGCAAGCGCGGGGTCGGCTACAACATCGACTCGCTGCTCGGAGAGATCCGCAAGATCCTTCGCACCCAGGGGCAGCACAACATCGCGTTGATCGGAGCTGGACGGCTCGGACAGGCGATTGCCAGCTCACCGATCTTTGCGGAGCATGGGATCAACATCGCCGCAGTGTTCGACACCGATCAGGACAAGGTGGGCCGACCGGTCGGCAACGTTCCCGTCAGCGACTACACGCGCCTCTCGAACACGATTCGCGAGAAGAACATCATCGTCGGCGTCGTCGCCGTTCCCGCCGACAACGCACAGCGCGTGGCGGATGACCTGGTCGAGTCGGGCGTAAGGATCATCTTCAACTACTCGGAAGCTCTGCTCGACGTGCCGCAGGACGTCGCCGTCCACACGTCGAATCCGGCGGTCGAGCTGCTCTACGCGCTCTACTTTTACTTGACCTAACCCAAGGGCGGCCGGGGCCATGCGGATCCTGCTCTGGCACGGCTATCTGCTCGGCGGAACGGGATCGAACGTCTACACGCGTTCGGTCGCGCGTGAATGGAGCCGTGCCGGCCATGACGTCGTCGTGGTCTGCCAGGAGCCGCATCCCGAGCGCTACGACATCGGGGGGGCGAAGGTCTTCAGGCCGAATGTCGGCGGGCTGCTCCCCGTCTTCGTGCTCGACCGCTACGAGGGCATCGAGGCGAAGCTGCTGCAGGACTTCACGCGGGCCGAACGTGAACGCTACGTCGCGCTCAATGCGACCGCGTTGTGCGCGCAGATGCCGGCCGATGTGGTCTTCGCGAACCACGTCTTGCTCGGGGCAGCGGTTGGTTGGGCCAGCGGCATGCCGTTCGCGGTGAAGGCTCACGGATCGGAGCTCGAGTACTCGATGCGCGGCAACGAGGAGCTTGCGAAGTGGGGGCGAGAGTGCCTGGCGCCCGCGGAAGCGGTCTTCGTCGGGTCAGCGCACATCCGCGGCGTCCTGGAGGAGGTCGTCGGCCACGTCGATCGCGTGTACGAGGTGCCGCCGGGCGTCGACGTCGAGGAGTTCCGGCCTTCCCGCTCACGCGAGGAGTCCCTCGCGCGCCTGCTGCAGGAAGCCCACGCGGACGCAGCCAACCCGGCGCAACTCCAACGAGCGGCAGCCCGACGAGGGCAACGCCGCGCGCTTCGAAGAGTTCTTCGCCGAAGACCAGCCCACCGTCCTCTACTTCGGCAAGCTTCTCCACAACAAGGGTGTCCACGTCCTGCTGGAGGCACTGCGCAGCGTCGACGCGCGCGCGCTGATCGTCGGCTTCGGCGACTACCGGCGGGAGCTCGAGCTGATCGCCCCGCCGGGCACGCTGTTCACCGGGCCGCTCGAGCATCGCCACCTCGTGCACCTGCTCCCGCTCGCCGACGTCACGGTCGTCCCGTCGATCTTTCCGGAAGCCTTCGGAATGGTCGCAGCCGAGGCGGCGGCTGCCGGCTCGCTCCCGCTCGTCGCTCGGCACTCAGGCCTCGCAGAGGTTGCCGAGGGGCTGGAGGCGGCGTATCCCGCGGCGCACCGGCACCTGGCGAGCTTCGCGAGCGGGGACGCTGCCGACCTCGCCGCAAAGCTCGCCGAGCTGCTCGCGCTTTCGTCCGAAGCGCGGGCGGAGCTCGGCGCAGCGGCCAGGCGGACCGCCGTCGAGCGGTGGAGCTGGACGAGCATCGCCGCACGCTTGCTCGAGCCGATCGGCGGCGGTTAGCCCGCATTGCTTCATTACGCTAGTGACGTGGGCGATCAGCAACGACGCACTCCGGAGGAGCAGATCCGCTCCGCGCGCGAGGCTTTCGAGGACGGACAAGACTTCACGATTGCCGTGGAGGAAGAGTTCGCACTCCTCGACCCCGAGACGCTCGAGCTGACGAACCGCTTCGAGGAGCTCAAGGACGGAGCGGCGGGAACCGTGCTCGACGAGCACCTCGTCGGCGAGCTGATCGCATCCGAGATCGAGGTCAAGACCGGTCGTTGCGCAAACTTCGGGGAAGCGGCCGAGCGGATGGTCGAGCGTCGCGCACAACTGGGTGAGCTCGCCGACCGATTCGGAGTCGGGCTCGCTTCGACAGGCACTCATCCCTGGAGCCGCTGGCAGGACCAGCGCATCATCGACACGCCGCACTACCGTCGGAACAACGAGGTCCTGCAATACGTCGTCTGGCGTAACAACAGCTTCGGCATCCACGCTCACATCGGGATTCGCGGCGCCGATCGCGCGGTCGCCGTGTGCAACGCGTTTCGAAACGTCCTGCCGGAGCTTCTTGCCCTGTCGGCCAGCTCGCCGTTCCTCGAGGACTGCGTCACCGGCCTCCACTCGGCCCGAACCGAGATCTTCACCAAGCTTTTCCCGCGTTGCGGCGTTCCGGACGCCTACGACGACTGGGCCGCCTACGAGGACTACGTCCGGTTCCTCTACACGACTCGCTCGATCGACGAGCACACGCAGATCTGGTGGAGCGTCCGGCCGCATCTGGCGTTTCCGACCGTTGAGGTTCGGATCTGCGACGCGCAGCCAGACCTGGGCGACGCGCAATCGCTCACAGCGCTGATCTATGCACTGGCGGCGCGCTTCGCGCGCGCGATCGATGAAGGCGAGGCGCTGCCGAACTTGCCGGGCCATCTGATCGAGGAAAACATGTGGCGTGCGATCCGCCACGGGCTCACGGACGGGCTCATCGACTTCGAGCGCCGTGAGGTCGTCCCGGCTCGAGCCCGCATCGAGGCGCTGATCGAGTGGGTCCTTCCGGTCGCCGAGGAGATCGGAGCAGCGCCGTATCTCGCAGTGCCGGCGGCAAACGCCGCCGAGCGCCAGTACGAGCGCGTCGCGGAGCTCGGCTCGCATCGCGACGTTTTCGCCGAGCTCGTGCGCAGGCCGCGGGAGCGCATCGGTGGGTGAGGCGGTCGAGGGAGTCGGCGGCGTCTTCTTCCGCGCACACGATCCGGTCGCCCTGCGCGCCTGGTACGCAGAGCACCTCGGCATCGACATGGAGGAGTACGGCACGACGTTCACGTCGAAGGCCGGCGATCAGACCGTCTGGGCGCCCTTTCCGGCGGACACCGACTACTTCGGGTCCGGTGGACAGCAGCTGATGGTCAACTTCCGCGTTCGCGATCTCGATGCCATGCTCGCGCAGCTCCGCGCGGCCGGAGTCGACGTCGACGACCGTGTCGAGGAGATGGAGTACGGGCGGTTCGCCTGGGCGAACGATCTGGAGGGCAACCGCTTCGAGCTGTGGGAGCCTTCTTGACCGAGACGACCGGGCCACCCTCAGACGACGAGCTGATGAAGCAACTCGAAGAGGAGCTGAAGACGCTCAAGGTGTCGGACCTCCTCGTCCAGACGCTCTACACGGTCTCTTCGCTCGGGTACCGCCGGCTCTCCGAGCAGGACCGTGACCTCGACCAGGCTCGCCTCGCCATCGAGGCCCTTCGGGCGCTCGTACCCGTGCTCGACGGAGCCGCGAGCGATGAGCTCGTCCGGGACTTCAAGCAGGTGACGGCGAACCTCCAGCTCGCGTACGCGGACGCGGCCAAGGATGGGGGCTGACGGGAGGAAGATCAGCCCGTTGTCCGCCGTCCTGTTGGCGAGATGGCTATCGATATTGCCGGCGTGATCAGCTGCGGTTGTGGTGAAGCCCTCTGGGGGGAAGACGAGGAAGAGCTCCTCCAGACTGCCGATCAGCACGTTCGCATCGCCCATCCCGAGCTCATCGGAACTCTCTCGCCGCTCGAGCTCGCGAGGCCGCCCGTCCCCGACGAAGAGGCTGCATAAATCGGGCTAGCGGCGCTCCGAGGAGCGCCATGTGATAGAAAACCCGCCGCGCCGAGGACACTCGGCGCGGACTTTGTGAGGGGGTACAAAAGCTGATCGTCGGGAGCTTCTTCAACGACCATCCGGTGTTGTTTGCGCTCATTTGCGCAGGCGTCGCCGTCGCCTACGGCATCTGGCTGACCGTCTGGCTGCTCGGCCGCCCTGAGGGCAACGAGCGCATGAAGGAGATCGCCAAGGCAGTCCAGGAAGGCGCCGCGGCCTACCTGCGCCGGCAGTACATGACCATCGCCGCCGTTTCGATCGTGCCGTTCCTGCTCCTCGGCTTCTACAACAAGCTGGGCTGGGGCACGGCCATCGGCTTCCTGGTCGGCGCGATCCTCTCCGCGGGCGCCGGATTCATCGGAATGAACGTCGCGGTCCGTGCGAACCTGCGGACTGCCGAAGCGGCGCGTGGAGGGCTCAAGCCGGCGCTGAACGTCGCGTTCCGGGCGGGCTCGGTCACGGGCATGATGGTCGTCGGTCTCGCCCTGTTCGGCGTCGCCGGGTACTACTGGGTGCTCACCGGCTGGTTGGACAACTCGGCGGACTCGGCGATCCACGACCTGATCGGGCTGGCCTTCGGCGGCTCGCTCATCTCCGTCTTCGCCCGTCTCGGCGGCGGCATCTACACGAAGGCCGCAGACATCGGCGCCGACCTGGTCGGGAAGATCGAGGCCGGCATCCCCGAGGACGATCCGCGCAACCCGGCCGTGATCGCGGACAACGTCGGCGACAACGTCGGCGACTGCGCCGGCATGGCCGCGGACCTGTTCGAGACCTATGCCGTGACCGCGGTCGCCGTGATGCTGCTCGGGACGCAGTTCCCGTCGAGCGGGCTCGCGCTCTATCCACTTGCCCTCGGCGGCATGTCGATCCTCGCTTCCGTGATCGGCACGTTCTTCGCTCGCGTCGGGCGGACGCGGCAACATCATGAACGCGCTCTACAAGGCCGTGCTCGTCGCGACCGTGCTGTCGGCGATCGGGTTCATCCCGGTGACGATGGCGTACGACGGCGGCAAGTTCAGCTTCACGGACCTGTACTGCGCTTCGCTCGTCGGCCTCATCGTCACCTTCCTGCTCGTCGCGATCACCGAGTACTACACGGGCTCGCGCTGGGGGCCGGTGAAGTCGATTTCGTCAGCGTCCCAGACCGGACATGCGACGAACATCATCGAGGGCCTTGCGGTCGGTATGCAGGCGACGGCGCTCCCGGTGATCGTGATCGCCGCGGGGATCCTCGTCGCGCATCACTTCGCCGGGCTGTACGGGATCGGCGTTGCGGTGATGGCGCAGCTCTCGATGACGGGATTGATCGTCGCGCTCGATGCATACGGGCCGGTGACGGACAACGCCGGCGGCATCGCGGAGATGGCGAACCTCGATGAGTCCGTGCGCGCGATCACAGATCCTCTCGATGCTGTCGGCAACACGACGAAGGCGGTGACGAAGGGTTACGCGATCGGCTCGGCCGCGTTGGCCGCGCTGGTGCTCTTCGACTCGTACACGACCGGCCTCGCCGACGAGGGCCTGACCTCGACGTTCAGTCTCAGCGACGCGTGGGTGATCGCCGGTCTCTTCATCGGTGGGCTGATGCCGTTCCTGTTCGCATCGCTTGCGATGCAGGCGGTCGGGCGCGTGGGCGGAGAAGTCGTCACCGAGGTGCGCCGTCAGTTCCGTGAGAACCCCGGGATCATGGAGGGGACGACCCGACCGGAGTACGGGCGCGCGATCGACATCGTCACCAACTCGGCGATCAAGGCGATGCTCTTGCCCGCACTGATCCCGATCCTGTTCCCGATCGTCGTGGGAATCATCAACGCGCGCATGCTCGGTGGCCTGTTGATCGGAACGATCGTGACGGGGCTGTTCCTCGCGATCGCGATGACGTCGGGCGGCGGAGCATGGGACAACGCGAAGAAGCTGATCGAGGACGGTGCTTACGGTGGCAAGGGGTCCGAGGCCCACAGTGCGTCGGTCACGGGTGACACCGTGGGCGATCCGTACAAGGACACGGCGGGCCCGGCGATCAACCCGATGATCAAGATCGCCAACATCGTCGCGATCCTGATCATCCCGCTGATCGTCTCGATTCACGGCTAGCGACGCGAAGCTCTAGGGTCCGGCGCGGTGAGCACGACCGTGACACCACGCCGGAGAGGCCGGCGACGCCAGCAGACGCTCGACCGCGTGCTCGGGACTCCAGCGCTCTTCGCGACTGCTTACGGCAACGTCGGCTCCTCGATCTACTACGCGCTCGGGTTGGTCGCCGGAATCGCGCTCGGACTGACGCCTCTCGTCTTTCTCATCAGCGGGCTCATCTTCGCCGCTACTGCCGCGACGTATGCGGAGGGCACCGTTCGCTATCCCGAGGCCGGCGGCTCCTCGAGCTTCGCCCGCCACGCATTCAACGAGCTCGTTTCGTTCGGCGCGGCCTGGGCGCAGATGCTCAACTACATCATCACGATCGCCATCTCGGCGTTCTTCGTCCCGCACTACCTCTCGATCTTCTGGGGCCCTCTGCGCGAGAACCCGTGGGACGTCGTCGGAGGCACGGTCGTGGTCATTTTCCTCGTGCTCTTGAACATCGTCGGGATCAGGGAAGCAGCCCGCCTGAACATCTTTCTCGCCGTGCTCGACTTCGCCACGCAGCTCTTGCTGGTGGGGGTCGGCTTCGCGCTGATTTTCGACCCCCACGTGGTCTTCGACGCAAACCTCCACTGGGGTGTGGCACCCACGTGGAGCCAGTTCTTCCTCGCCATTCCGATCGCGATGATCGCGTACACGGGGATCGAGACGGTCTCCAATCTGGCGGAGGAAGCACGCGACCCGCCCCGAGACATCCCACGCTCGATCACGTGGGTTGCCGTCGCGGTCTTCGCGATCTATCTCACGCTGCCGATGATCGCCCTCTCGGCGTTGCCCGTCGAGAAGACCGCGAACGGTTACCGGACGCTGCTGGGCGTCGGGCCGGAAGAGGGCGGCTTCAAGAACGATCCGGTGCTCGGGCTCGTCCAGCACCTCGGCCTACACGGTCAGGTGCTGCAGGCGTCGAAGATCTACGTCGGCATCCTGGCAGCGACGATCCTCTTGATCGCGACCAACGCCGGTGTGATCGGAGCGTCGCGCATCACATACGCAATGGCGACGCACCGTCAGCTGCCCGAAGTGTTCCGCCGGTTGCACCCGAAGTTCAAGACACCCTGGCTCTCGCTCGTCTTCTTTGCAGGCCTGCTCTCGATCATCGTGCTGCTGCCCGGCAAGACGGACTTCCTCGGGAACATGTACGCGTTCGGCGCGATGCTCTCGTTCACGATCGCGCATCTCTCCGTCATCGCGTTGCGTCTACGGACGCGCGATGATCCGGAAGCGTTCAAAGTTCGCCCGAGCCTCAGGTTCAGAGGCGTGGACTGGCCATTGTTTGCGATCTTCGGTGCGCTCGGCACCGGAGCTGCGTGGCTCGTGGTCGTCGTTCAGAAGCCGGGAGCGCGCTGGGCGGGGTTGGGCTGGCTCGTAGTCGGGCTCATCGGCTATGTCCTGTACCGCCGCGTTGTGCTCCGCGAGTCGCTGACCGCGACGTTGCGGGCACCGGTGATCATCGGGCCCGCGGTCGCGCTTGAATACCGGAACATCCTCGTGCCCGTAAAGCCGGGCCGGGCCTCGGAGGAAGCGATCGACCTCGCCTGCCGCCTCGCCGCCGACCGGGGTGCCTCGATCGCAGCACTCAGCGTCGTTGTCGTGCCCCTCGACCTGTCGCTGGACACGGAGCTCGAGGACCAGGAGCGCGACGCGGACGACGCCCTCGACGTCGCTGCGGCGATCGCAGAGCTCTACGGCGTGAAGTTCACGGAGCGGATCGTCAGAGCCCGCCACGCCGGCCGGGCGATCGTCGACGACGCGAAGCGACGCCAGAGCGAGATCATCGTCATGGGTGCGCCGCGCGGCGGGCGAGGGCGCGGCGTCTTCAGCGACACCGTCGACTTCGTCCTCAAGCACGCACCCAGCAGGGTGATGGTCGTCGCGGGGCGGAGGGCCGCCTGAACGCCTATCGCTCTCTCGTGATGCTCTTCGCGTTCCTCTTCATGGGGATCGGGATCGCGCTGGTCGTCGTCACCTCGATCCATGGCGGGGCGGCATTCGGCTACCTGATGGGAGTGCTGTTCTTCGCCCTCGGCGTCGGCCGCCTCTATCTGCTCCGGAGACAGCGCTAACCTCACCTAGTGGCACGCAAGCTGCCTCGGCTTCAGCGGGTTCTCGACGCTCCCGCGCTCTTCTCGATCGCGTACGGGGAGATCGCCTCGTCGATCTACTTCGCGCTCGGAATCATCACGCTGCGCGCGCTCGGCTTCACGCCGCTGGTGCTACTTACGACCGGCCTGCTCTTCCTGATCGTCTCGCTGTCCTACGCCGAGGGCACAGCGGCAATTCGCGAGACCGGAGGCGCTGCGACGTTCGTCCGCATCGCGTTCAACGACTTCTGGGGCTTCATCACGGGCTGGGTGCTCTTCCTCGACTACCTGATCGTCATCGCCCTGTCGGCCCTGTTCATGCCCCACTACGTCGCGGGTGCGTTCTTCACCAAGATTCACCGTCCGTGGGACGTCGTGGCCGGCTGCGGCGTGATCGCGGGAGTCGCGGTGATACGGCTCGTCCATCGCACCCGCCTGCACCGCTGGGCGCTGATGGTCGCGCTCGTCGATCTCGCGACCCAGGTCCTGATCGTGGTGCTCGGGATGGCGCTCCTGTTCTCGCCGGACGCTCTCAGCGCGGGGACGTCGCTGGGGACATCGCCCACCTGGCACTCGCTCGCATTTGCGATCCCACTCGGGATGCTCGCCTATACCGGGCTCGAGACCGTTGCGAACCTCGCCGAGGAGACGCGGCGCCCAGGGCGCGATCTACCGCGGAGTCTCTTCGGCTCCATCGGCCTGGTCGTCGTCCTGTACGTCGCGATCGCCGTCGTCGGCCTCTCCGCGTTTCCGGCGGAGCACGGCACTCTGCTCGGCAGCAATTGGATCCGCGCGCCGCTCGTCGGAATCGTCACGCAGATTCGTACGCAGGTCCCCGACGTGATCGGCGCGCCGCTGCAGGTTTTCGTTGGACTGTCCGGCGCGCTCATCCTGCTCACTGCGGCGACCACCTCCATCTCCGGGTTCGGCCGTCTCGCGTATTCGCTGGGGGAGCACGGCCAGTTACCGCGGCGGTTCGGAATGCTCAGGCCGCGCACGCTCGTCGCTCCCGAGTCGATTGTCGCCGCCGCGCTGATCTCGATCGGGCTCCTCGTCGGAACTGCAGCGCTCGCGCACCCCGTGCTGTTTCTCGCGAGTCTCTTCAGCTTCGGTGTTCTCTTCGCGTTCACCGCCGCGCAGCTCGCGGTGATCAAGCTGCGCTTCAGCGAACCGAACCGTAGGCGCCCGTACCGCGTGCCGTTCACCGTCGGCCGCGTGCCCGTGCCGTCCGTGGTTGGCGCGCTCCTCACCTTCACCGTGTGGGTGATCGCCATCGCCACCCATCAAGGCGCGCGCCTTGCCGGGCCTGTCTGGCTCGTCCTCGGTCTCGTCGTCTATGTCGTCGTTCGCAGGTCGCGCGGCGAGGGCCTACTCCAGCGCGTCGTGTCTGCGGACGAGCATCGCGGCCTCGCCGAGGCAGAGTTCTCGCGCATCCTCGTCCCCATGAAGCTGGGCGACATCGGCGAGGAGATGATCGCGACTGCCGTCAAGCTCGCGCAGGAGCGAGGGGCGTCGGTGGTCGCTCTCCACGTGATCCGCGTCCCGCTCGAGCTCCCCCTCGACGCCGAGCTGCTCGACGAAGATGAGCGGGCCGAGGCCTCGCTCGCCGAGGCGAAGCTCCTCGGCGCAGACCACGGAGTCGACGTGGAGGGACGTACGGTCCGGGCTCGCTCGATCGGGCAGGCAATCGTTCAGGAGGCGCAGGACTCCGATGCCGATCTGATCGTCCTCGGCTCCGCGCCCCGCTGGCGCAGGCAGTCCCGGTTCTTCTCGCCGACCGTCGACTACGTCCTGAAGAAGGCGCCCAGCGAGGTCCTGATCGTGGCGTTTCCGCAAGGGGCCCTCGAAGCGGACGGCAGCGAGCCTCAGGGTTGACCGCCGAGCTACGCTGAGAGCAATGAAGCTCATCGTCATCGGCTGCGGCCGGGTGGGCTCGACAATCGCCAAGCGATTCGCCTCCGAAGGATGGGACGTGACCGCGGTGGACGAGAACGAGTCAGCCCTCAGCCGCCTGGGAGAGAACTGGACCGGCGGATTCGTCCGCGGCCACGGCATGGACAACGCGGTCCTGCGCGAGGCCGGCATCGAGGACGCCGACGCTGTCGTCGTCTCGACGGACGGCGACAACACGAACCTGGTGATCGGCCAGGTCGCTCAGAAGCGCTTCGGGATCGACTGCACCGTCGTCCGGATCCTGGATCCCGCGCGCGCGGACTTCTACCGCGAGCGCGGCCTGCGCACCATCTGCCCGACCTCCGCCGCCATCGACGCGCTCACCGACGCGGTGCGCTCATGCCCCATTCCACAACAGTCCCGCGAGGAGATGAAGGTTTAGAGATGTATGTACTGATTGCAGGCGGCGGCAAGGCCGGAGCCAACGTCATGCGCACGTTGCTGCGCAACGGCCACGAGGCGACGATCATCGAGCAGGATCGCGACCGCTACGAACGGCTCGAGTCCGAGTTCGAGCACCAGGCGATGTATGGAGACGCGACCGAGCTCTTCGTGCTCGAGAAGGCGGGGGTCAAGCGGCCGCCCGACCTCGTGCTCGCCCTGACCGGGGACGACGAGGACAACCTGGTGATCACGCAGATCGCCAAGGAGAAATACGGCGTGCCGAAGGTGATCGCGCGCGTGAACGATCCGCGGAACCAGCCGCACTTCGACCTGCTCGGCATCTCGCCGACGGTTTGTGCGACGTCCAGCATCCTCGGGCTCGTCGAGCACGAGGTGCCGGAGCACGATCTCGTCCACCTGCTCGAGCTGCGCAAGGAGAACCTGGAGATCGTCGAGGTGCAGATCGACAAGACGTCCCCGTGTGCGGGCACGACGGTCGAGAAGCTGCAGCTGCCCGAAGGCGCGCGGCTGATCTCGGTGATGCGCGACGGCAAGGCCGAGATCGCGGTCGGCAAGACCGAGCTCAAACCGGGGGATCAGGTGCTCGCCATCCTGCAGCCCGGGAAGGAAGACGAGCTCCGCCAGATCCTGCTTAAGAAGTAAGTAAAGACTTGAACCGATCCGCGTCCGTCCCGGTACTTTGGGACGAATGCTCGCCGAGGTCCTCGCAGCCGCCGCCCTTGTCGTTCCGGGCGCACAGGCACGACAGGAGCTGTCGGTGCGGCCGTACGCCGGCGGCCTGTCTGCCCTGACGGGCATCTCGTCGACTCCCGCGGAGCCGCGACGTCTCTACGCCGTCGAACAGGTCGGCCGGATCCGCTACTTCGTCAACGGGAAGCTCGGCGGCACGTTCCTCGACATTCGCGACCGCATCGTCAGCGGCGGAGAGCAGGGTCTGCTGTCCCTGGCGTTTCACCCCGCCTACTCGCGCAACCATCGCTTCTACGTCGACTACACCGACAAGAGCGGTAACACTCGAGTGGTCGAGTTTCGATCTCGCAACGGACGTGGCGTCAAGTCGACCGCACGCCAGCTGCTGTTCGTCCGCCAGCCGTTTCCAAATCACAACGGCGGCCAGCTCCAGTTCGACTCGAGCGGACGGCTCTACGTCGGGATGGGTGACGGAGGCTCGGCCGGAGATCCCGGTAATCGCGCCCAGAACATGAACCAGCAGCTCGGCAAGCTGCTCAGGATCGATCCGCTGCGACGCGGTGCTCGGTGGCAGATCGTCGGGCTCGGGCTCCGCAATCCCTGGCGCTTCTCGTTCGACCGTGCGAACGGCGACCTCTACATCGGCGACGTGGGACAGGGCAACTGGGAAGAGATCGACTACCGGCCGCGTGCCCAGATCTCGACACTCGCCAACTACGGGTGGAGGGCCTTCGAGGGCCCCACGCGCTATTCGGACACCGCGCTCGGACCGGGCCGGCTCGTCGCACCGGTTTACTCCTTCAGCCATGACGAAGGCAACTGTTCGGTGACAGGTGGGTACGTGTACCGCGGTCGGGCCGTGACCGCGGCAGCCGGCCGCTATTTCTTCGGCGACTATTGCTCCGGAATCGTCTGGAGCCTGCGCATGCAAGACGGGAAGGCCACGGAGGTGCGCCGCGAGCCTTTCCGGGTGTCGACGTTGACCTCCTTCGGCGAGGACGCAGCCGGCGAGCTGTACTTCGCCACGGGGAACGGGCGCATCTTCAAGCTCACGGCGTAGGATCCGCCCACGATGAGCGATCGAGCTCAGCTGCCTCAGCTCTCTGGAGAGACGTTCATCACCGACGGCGGGATGGAAACGACGTTGATCTTCAACGAGGGAATTGCCTTGCCGGACTTTGCGTCCTTCATTCTTCTGGAAGATCCGACCGGTGTCGACGTGCTGCGCGCCTACTACACGTCGTACCTCGAGATCGCCGCACAGCATGGAGTCGGGATCGTGCTCGACACGCCGACGTGGCGCGCCAATCCAGATTGGGGTGATCGGCTCGGATATTCGGCCGCGGAGCTTGCCGACGTCGATCGGCGCGGAGTCGCCCTCCTGGAGGAACTGCGAGCCACAGCGGACTGGTGTGACGCACGTGATCATCAGCGGCTGCATCGGGCCGCGCGGTGACGGCTACCGCGTCGACAACGAGATGACCGCCGAGGAAGCCCAGCGCTACCACGAGCCCCAAGTTGCGACGTTCGCGGACACTGCCGCGGATCTCGTCAGCGCGCTCACGCTCACCTATGCCGCCGAGGCAGTCGGCGTCGCTCGCGCGGCTCAGAACGCCGGGATCCCGAGCGTGATCTCGTTCACGGTCGAGACCGACGGACGGTTACCGAACGGCCAGTCGCTCAGGGAAGCGATCGAGGAAGTCGACGACCAGACCCAAGGGGCCGTCGCCTATTTCATGATCAACTGCGCTCACCCGACGCACTTTGCGCACGTACTCGAAGGGACGGTGACTGGCGTGGCCGCATCCGTGGTCTCCGCGCCAACGCGTCCGAGAAGAGCCACGCCGAGCTCGATGAAGCCGAAGAGCTGGACTCAGGGGATCCAGCCGCGCTCGCCCGCCATTACCGCGAGCTGCAGACAAGGCTGCCGAGCCTCACGGTCGTCGGAGGGTGCTGCGGCACCGATCATCGGCATGTCGCAGAAATCTGCACCGCCGTGGCGGGCTAGCCGCTCCGGCTTCGTCGCGCGGTCAGGTCAGGGCGAGCAGCTCCTCGCGGGACTCGATGACTCGGGCGTCGTCCCCGAGGGCCTTGGAGACGCGCTGTTGCGCGCCCGGACCGGTCTCCAGGACCTCCACATGCCGCTCTGCTCCCAGATGTGACAGGGCGACGCGTGCGAGCTCTGCCGGCGCATCGGTGAAGACGCCGATTCGCGTGCCGCTCGCGCGCAGCTGTCGTAGCGTGGTGCTGACCTCGGCATCCCGCCGGAAGTAGACCGGCGCACGCTCTTCCGCGAAGCGTTCCAGCAGCTCCCGCCAATTCGGCAACTCGTGATCCAGTGCGTCGACGTCGACACGAAAGCGGCGGCCGGCATCCTCGAGCCAGTCGCGCCAGAGCGGTCCGGTGTCTCCGAGCGCCGCGAGGCTGATCACCACCGCCTTCATCGTTCGCGCACCCGGAGCCAGACGAGCATTCCGGCGGCGACTCCGACTGCGTCGATCGCCACGTCGACAGGCGAGGCATGGCGGCCGCGGACGAAGTACTGGTGTAGCTCGTCGGTCGCCGCATACGCGATTCCCACAGCGAGCGCGAGCGGCTCGCGGCCGAGCGCCCGGTAGAGGAGCGCGCCGAGAACGGCGTACTCCGTCAGGTGTGCGCCTTTGCGCAAGATCGTGTCCCACGTTCCGAGGCCGGTCGAAAGGCTCGGGATCGAAGAGAACGTGAAGATGACGGCGGCCCAGACGAGGACGGGAAGCCAGACGGTGAAGAGTCGCGTCAAGTCGGCACGAGTCCTTTGTTGCTGCCGCGGCACCACGTGACGATGACAGCGAGTGGTCGATGTAACTCGGGCGCGTAGCGCGGCCATCGGCGCCCGATGCTAGTCTCCGGCCACAAACCGGCGAGCGGCAAGGGAATCCGGTGCAAGTCCGGAACGGTCCCGCCGCTGTAAGGGGAGACGCTCCCGCGCTACATGCCACTGGCCCACGGGCTGGGAAGGCGGCGAGGGAGGGAGCCCCGAGTCAGAAGACCTCCGCCGCCGGCTAAGTCGAACCCCTCGCGGAAGGAGGATTCGTGTCTCACCGACTCATAGTCGCCGTTGCGGCTCTCGTCGCTTCGCTGCTCGTCGTGCCCGCTGCATTCGCCGTCAAGGTGCACGTCCGTGTGGAAGGCAAGGAACGAACGATCTTCGGAGCCACGGCACCGCTGATCGACGTCACGACGCCGCGCGCGAATGCTCTGCCGGAAAACGCGCTCGACGCTCTCGAATCGGCGAGCGTTCTCGGCGAGTTCTACTACCACGTGACGTCGAGCAGTTTCGGCTCGTACGTGGACCAGGTCGGACGTTATGCCGCCGTCGGCCAGACGGGATGGGTGTTCAAGGTCAACGGTGCGTCGCCTCCCGTTGGTGCGGATCAAGTCCGCCTCGCACCCGGTGACACGGTGCTCTGGTACTGGGCGCAGTTCGGCATCGTTCCCGGCGGCCCGAAGACGCTCGTGCTCTCCCGGGTCGGCAAGACGTCGTGCTACCGGGTTCAGGCCCAGGACGACAACGCCAAGCTCACTCCGGCGCTCGGGGCCGTCCTGCACGTCGGCAAGCGCACGGTGAAGACACAGGGCGCCAATCAGGCGGCCGTCGGATGCGTCGGGCCGCATCGCGGCTTGCTCGTGCGCGCGACGCTCGCCGGAGCCGTGCGTTCGAATGCGCTGGCGTGAGATGGCCTATTCTCGTCCTTGCCGTCGCAGCCCTCGCCGGCTGCGGCGGCGAGAACGGCGGCACGGCAAAGCTCTGGATCACGCGTGACAAGGGTGCGCATGTGATCCTCGAGCGGAGGGTGCCGGCCGGATTGACCGCGATGCAAGCTCTGGACCGCATCGCAGAGATCAAGACGCGCTACTCAGGCCGTTACGTCCAGTCCATCAACGGGATCTCGGGCTCGCTTGCCGCCCGGAGCGATTGGTTCTACTTCATCAACGGCTACGAGGCCGACCGCAGTGCAGCCGAGTACCGGCTTCACGATGGTGACGTGGAGTGGTGGGACTTTCGCTCGTGGCGGACACAGATGCGGGAACCGGTGGTCGTCGGGGCATTTCCCGAGCCGTTCCTTCACGGTTACGGAGGCAGTCGGCTGCCGGCTCGTGTCGTGTTCCTGCTCGAGACGCAACGTCCAGCCGCCGAACGACTGGCAAAGCTCATCGGCGGCCGGGCGACCCGTGGCGGAGATGCCCTTTCCAAGAAGAACGTCAACCTGCTCGTCCTCAGACCCGGAGACGAAGCCTTCGTTCCGCGCCGTCGGCGGCGATGCCCCCGGAGATTCTGTGGTGTTCAGGTTCAGCGGCAATCCCGAGCTGTTGCTGCACCGAGTTCCGTTCGGGCGGTTTCGCTATCAGGTGAGCCCGTGAGGCCGGCGGCCGCGTTAGCACTGCTCGCCTCTCTCGCCGCGGCCGCGCTGCTCGCACAACATCTCGTCTCGGTGGCCGTCATCGCAGTCCTGCTGTTCGCTGTCTGCCTACGCGCACCCGCAGAGCGAAGACGCCTCTACCTGTTGGGAACGCTCGTCTCGGGTGGGGCGCTCTTTGTGTTGACACCCTTCATCGAGACGATCGGATCGCACCCAATCTGGACCGGCCCGATCGTGCCGGTGCTCGGCCAGCTCGACATCACGCACGAAGAGCTCACAAGCGCGGCCATGAACGCCTTGCAGCTGGTCGCGGTCGGATTCGCCTTCGCCGCCTATGCGCTCTTGCTGGACCATGACGGCCTGCTACAGACGGTCCGCTTCGCGCGGCCCGCTGCGCTCGCAACGAGACTGATGCCCACGCTGGAGCGCGACGCCGCCGGCTTCCTCGAAGCGCTGCGCGGGCGAGGCGTAGTGGTGAGCAGCGTGCGCGGTCGTGCCGTGTTGCTCTCGCCGCTCCTGGCGAGCGCGCTCGAGCGCGGACTCAACCTCGCCGAAGCGATGGAGGCGCGGGGTTACGGCAGTCCGGGGCGAACGAGCCTCCCGCGACCACGTTGGCGTGCGCGCGACAGCTTCCTCGTCGCTCTGGCAGCGGCAATCGTGACCGCGGGGGCGCTGTGGCTCTAGCGCGCGCCGACCGGCTTACGTTCACCTATCCGGAGGCGGGCGGCCCGGCACTTCGTGGGGTCTCGCTGGAGATCGAACCGGGCGAGGTCGTCGCCGTGCTCGGTCCATCCGGCTCGGGCAAGTCGACGTTGCTGCGCGCCTTCGCAGGGCTCGTTCCACACTTTCACGGCGGGCGCTTCGAAGGGCGCGTGGAGGTTGCCGGCCGCGACACGAGATCCATCCGCCCGGCGGAGCTGGCCGGGACAGTGGCCAGCGTCTTCCAGGACCCCGAAGAACAGATCGTCCTCTCGCGCGTGATCCGCGAGGTCGCGTTCGGGCTCGAGAACATCGGCACCGCGTCGGAGGACATCGTCGGTCGGGCACACGAAGCGCTGGCTGCAGTCGGCTCAGAGCATCTCGCCGACCGCGACGTCGCCGAGCTCTCGGGGGGAGAACTGCAGCGCGTTTGCCTCGCGTCCGCCGTTGCTTTACGTCCGCAGTTGCTGTTGCTCGACGAACCGACCTCCCAACTCGATCCTGTTGCGGCCGACGCGTTCCTGGAGCACGTGGCCGGGCTCGGCATCGCCGTGCTGGTCTCCGATCATCGCCCTCGTCGGGTCCTCGAGCATGCCGATCGTGTCCTCTTCCTGGACGGGGGGAGAGTCCTTCTCGACGCGACCGTGTCCGTCGCAAAGGAGTGGCTGGGAGAGAACCGGCCGATCTGGCTCGGTGCGTCCATGAACGGCCGTGTCGCAGTGCAGGCGGAGCCGGTGTGTCGCCTGGCCGGCGTGCAGTTCGCCTACCGCGCCGGCCTTCCGGTCGTCGAAAACGTCGACCTCGAGCTGTGTCGTGGCGAGATCGTCGCGCTCGCAGGTGCGAACGGCACCGGCAAGACGACGATCGCAAAGCTTGCCGCCGGGCTGCTCGCTCCCGACTCGGGCACCGCCGAGTTGCGAGGGCGCGCGGGGATGCTCCTGCAGGATCCGACGCGGTACAGCATCCGTGAGCGCGCGGACGAGGAGGTCGCGGTCGGCGTGCAGGGCGATCGCGCGCGTGCCCGCAACGCTCTTGGCGCGCTCGGGCTCGCCGGGATGGAGGGCCGGCATCCGCGTGATCTGTCGAGTGGCGAGCGCGAACGGCTCGCCCTCGCGTCGGTGCTCGTGATCGACCCCGACCTGCTCGTGCTGGACGAGCCGACGCGCGGCGTCGATCCTCAGCGCAAGGCGGAGCTCGCTGAGCTGCTGCATGCCGACGCAGGCCGCCGCGCCACCCTCCTCGTCACGCACGACGAGGACTTCGCGCACGCCGTCGCCGATCGGTCGATCATGCTCGGGCAGGAAGCAGTCCTTGCCTAGGACGCCGCTACTCGTAGCGGGCAGCGCCGCCTTCGCGGCGGCGGTGTGGGCGGCCCTCGACCCCTCTCACGACGGCCTGTCGTTGCTCCTGGTCGCGTTCGCGTTGCTCGCGGTCGGCGTTGCCTGGCTCGAACGTGGGCCAGACTCGGCCAAGGAGCTCGCGTTGATCGCCACGCTGGGCGCGACCGCCGCTGCGGGCCGAGTTCTGTTCGCGGCGATTCCGGGGGTCCAGCCGGTGACGGTGATGACCGTCGCGGCGGGTGCGGCGCTTGGAGCGCGCAGCGGGTTCGCGGTCGGCGCGCTGGCCGCGTTCGTTTCGAACTTCTTCCTTGGCCAGGGGACGTGGACCCCGTGGCAGATGCTCGGCTGGGGAGCCTGCGGGGTCGCCGGCGCCCTGGCGCCGAGATTGCTCCAGCGCAGGTTCGCGCTCGCCGCATTCTGCTTCGTGCTCGGCCTCGCGTTCAGTGCGTTCATGGATGTCTGGAACTGGATCGCGTTCTATGACGAGCACACCTGGCAGACATTCGTCGCGGTCCATGCGCGCGGCCTGCCCTTCGATCTTGCGCATGCGATCGGGAATGTCGTGATCGCGCTGGCCGCCGGCCCGGAGTTACGACGCTTGCTCGATCGCTATGGGCGCCGCCTGCATACGGAGGTCGTGTGGGCGTAGCGGCCCTCCTGACCGCTGCGGTCCTCGCCGCGACGCCCTGCGTCGTACGTGGCTTCGCGTCAGCAGCCTGATGGAGGCTTCGCCGAGGCGGGGTCGCGCTCGACACCGGGGCTCACCGCCTGGGCGATGCTGGGTCTTCGCGCGGCCGGACAGCCGACCGGAAAGGCGTATGACTATCTCGTCGCGAACGAGAGCGAGTTGCAGTCGGCCACTGACATCGAGCTCGCCGTGATGGCCGAAGCGGCTACGGGTGCCGTCTCGGAAACGCTGTATTCGCGCTTCACCGCTCTCGGCCATCCGGACGGCCGGATCGGTCCGGCGATCAACTCGACCGCCTGGGGAATCCTTGCGTACGCCCAGGTGGGGAGGCCGTCGAAGGTACGCGTCTCGTATCTCCTCCAACATCAGCGCCGATCGGGAGGATGGGGTTGGATTGCGGGGGCTGCACCGGACTCGAACGACACGGCGGCGGTCATCCAGGCGCTCCGCACGCAAGGCGTACGAGGCAGGCCGATCGCGCGAGGGATCGCCTTTCTCCGTCGCCTACAGAACGCCGACGGCGGCTTTGAGCTCACGGCCGGGCGGGGTTCCGACGCACAGTCGACAGCCTGGGCGATCCAGGCGTTCGTCGCAGCACGCGTCAAGCCTCCGGCCGGAGCGTTCCGCTACCTCACGGCCCTACGGCGGGTGGACGGCAGCTATCGCTACTCGCGCAAGTACGGGGCGACGCCTGTGTGGGTGACGGCACAGGTGCTGCCTGCGCTCGCGCGGAAGTCTTTCCCACTCCGCTAGCATCGTGGCCGGCGCTCGCGCGCCGTTCTATGAGGGCCTAGGCGAGACACACACCTTTTTCGTTCCGCCTTCCGAGGAGGTCCTCTCTTGCAACGCTCGAGCGGCACTCTCGCCGCAGCCAACATCACGAAGCACCACGCAGCGCAGCTCGTCCTGAGCGACGTGACGCTGGTCGTGCCGCCGGGCAGTCGCATCGGCCTCGTCGGGCCGAACGGCGCCGGGAAGTCGACCCTCCTGCGTATCCTCGCCGGGCTCGAGGAGCCCGACGCCGGAACAGTGCGAAGGCTGCCCGCCGAGCTCGCCGTCGGTTATCTGCCCCAGGAATCGGATGCGGATCCGGCCGAGCCGCTCGGGGCATACCTGGCAAGGCGGACGGGCGTCACGGCTGCGGCTGCCGACATGGACGAGCTTGCGCGGCGTCTCGAAGACGAGCCGAGGCTTGCGGCACGTCACGCCGCCGCGCTCGACCGGTTCCTGCTGCTGGGCGGTGGCGATCTCGACGCCCGCGCGGGCGCGGTCTGCGCGGAAGTGGGGTTGAGCGTCCCACTCGACGCACCGCTCGGGGCGTTGTCGGGAGGCGAGGCCGCGCGTGCCCAGCTGGCGGCTGTGCTGCTTGCGCGCTTCGACGTCTTTCTGCTCGACGAGCCGACCAACGATCTCGATTTCGCGGGACTCGATCGCCTGGAGCGTTTCGTGAGGAACCTTCCGGGGTCGGTCGTCGTCGTCTCGCACGACCGTGACTTCCTCGACCGCACGGTCGAGCGCGTCGTCGAGCTGGACGAATGGACGCATCACGCGACCGAGTTCGCAGGAGGCTGGACCGAGTACGAGCAAGCCCGCGCTCACGCGTTGCGCCGGCAGGCGGAGGCGTACGGCGCCTACGAGGGTGAGAAGGCCCGGCTCGAGGAGCAGCTGCGGCGAATGCAGCAGTGGGAGGAGCGCGGGTACGGCCAAGGTCGCAAGAAGAAGAAGACCAAGGACGTGAAGAAGTCGATCGGCGGTCGCATCGAGCGGCTCGGCACGGTCGACAAGCCGTACCAACCGTGGGAGCTCCGGCTCGAGCTCACTCCTCAGACTCGGAGCGGCGATGTCGTCGTGCGACTCGAGCGAGCGGTGGTCGAGCGAGGCTCGTTCCGGCTCGGCCCGCTCGACCTCGAGCTGTCGTGGGCCGATCGCCTTGCGATCGTCGGTCCGAACGGAAGCGGCAAGACGACACTGCTCGACGCGATCCTGGAACGACTGCCTTTGTCCGAGGGCACGCGCCGTCTCGGACCGGGCGTCGTCCTCGGTGAGGTCGCCCAGCAGCGGAGTGAGCTCGCGCAGGGACCGTTGTTGCCGGCGTTCACAAAGGCCGGTGGCGTGACCGAGGAGGCCGCGCGCACACTGCTCGCGAAGTTCGGCCTCGGCGCCGACCACGTCTTGCGCGACGCAGGCTCGTTGTCCCCGGGCGAGCGCACACGCGCGTTGATCGCGCTCCTTGTCGCTCGAGGCGTGAACTGTCTCGTTCTCGACGAGCCCACGAACCACCTCGACGTGGCGGCGATCGAGGAGCTCGAGCGAGCACTCGACGCTTTCCCAGGGACAGTCCTGCTCGTGACGCACGACCGGCGTTTCCTCGCCGGCTTTCGCGCTACGCGGACGCTGGAGCTGTCACCCAACCCGGTTCGACGCGCTCGAGCCGGCCCGGTTGGCGCGTCGATCCCGAGCTGCTCCGACGGCCGTATCTTCGCAGCCGGCTTCGGCGTTTTACCTGCAGACACGGAGATTTCTCCGCTGTCCATCGAAAGGAGACGAATCATGGGTATGGGAGTCAGCCTTCTTCTCGTAGCCGTCGGAGCAGTCCTCATCTGGGCTGTCAACGCGACGGTGAGCGGTATCGAGATCCACACGATCGGTTGGATCCTTCTGGCGGTGGGCGCTTTCGGCGCACTGCTCTCGCTCATCTTCTGGTCGAGCTGGGGCGGCTTCGGCGGTCCCGCCGACGGACGGCGCCGGACAGTCGTTCGCGAGGACTACTAAGACCGAGCGTCACCTCTGATCGAGAGCCCCGCTTCGGCGGGGCTCTTTCTTTATGGAGTGCCGAGCCTGTTGAGGGGCCAGTACGTGAAGACGACCTTGCCGATCAGGTTCTTCCGCGGCACCAGGCCCCAGCGGCGGGAGTCGCAGGACGAGCTTCGGTTGTCTCCCATCATCAGGTAGTAGCCCTTCGGGATCCGGGTGTAGGTGTTCCGGGGCGGAATGTCCCGCAGGGTGAGGGTCTGCGAATCGCGTCGCGTCGCCTGGATGTACGGCTCGTTCAGCCTCTTCCCGTTGATGTAGACGACGCCGGTTCGCTCCTCCCACACGTCGCCGGGCAGGCCGATCAGCCGTTTCACGAAGGTCCCCTGGGAGCCGCACTTCTGTAGCGCGAGCTTCGGCGTGGTGAAGACGACGATCTCGCCCCGTCTGGGCTCGCGGAAGTGGTAGATGAAGCGGTTCGCCAGCACGCGGTCGGAGGTGCTCGCCTCACAGTCGGGCTCGGGCAGAGCGCAGTGAAGTGTGGGTTCCATCGAGGGAGACGGGATTCGGTACGGATTGACGACCCAGGTCTTGACGGCGAAGACGATCAGGACCGCACCCACGATCGTCATCACCCAGTCGATCACCACCCGCGGTCCGTGCGAGAGGTTCGGAAAGAGCCGTTCGATCGGGCCGCGCAAACGGCGGCTACGCGACGGCGGGCGCGAGCTCGCGCCCGATCAGGGCCACCGTGTCCAGGTCGTCGTGCGCGAGATGCTGCAGCATGACGCGCTCGTAGCCGATCTCCTCGATCTGCTTCAGGCGCTCGACCGCCTGCTCGATCGTCCCGACCGGGCCGTGCTCGCGGTAGCGCTCGAGGACGTCTTCCGGGCTCCGTCCGAAGCGCGCACCGATGCGCTGAGCAGACTCCGACACCTCTTGCTCGTTCCGGCCGATGACGCAGGGCGCCATCAGCGAGTAGCGCAGGGTGGAGGGATCGCGCCCGCCACGCTCGCAGGCTTCGTCGAGCAGTTGCTTGCGTTGCCGGGTCTCGTCGAGCGTGCCGAACAGGGCGTTGTATTCGTCGGCGAATCGGACCGCGGGCCCGGCGGTGCCGGGCTTGGCGCTGCCGCCGACGAGGATCGGCAGCTCCGGACGATCGAGCCCGGGGGCGTCCTCGAGCTTGTAGTACGTGCCCTCGAAGTCGACGCGGTCCTCGTGAAGGAGGCCGTGCACGATCTCGAGCTGTTCTCCGAGCCGTGCGACCCGCTCGCGTGTTGTCCCGAACTCGAATCCGTACGCGTCGTGTTCACGCTCCATCCAGCCGGCGCCCATGCCGAGCGTGACGCGCCCGCCGGCGATCTCGTCGGCCGTGGCGGCGGAGCGGGCGAGAACAGCGGGGTGCCGAAACGTAGCCGGCGAGACGAGAGTGCCGAGCTCGAGCTTCGTCGTACGCGCGGCGAGCCCGCTGATCGTCGCCCAGGCGTCGAGCACGGGACGGCTTTCGTCGAATCCGGACACGTAGTGATCCGAGCGGAAGAGCGCCTCGACGCCGTGCTCCTCGCAGGCCGACGCGAGCGCGACCCAGTCGTCCCAGGTCACCCCCTCCTGGCCCTCGATCATGAGCGCAAGCCGCACGAGGCGGAAGCCTACGCATGTCCGCATCCGTCGTGTGTCGAAGAAAAGTCACACTTTCGACACGATCTCCATGTCCCTTCGAGCCGGTTTGGCCAGCGTCCCGGCGGGACCTGTCGGGGACAGTCCCCGCCGTGGCTCGAGCCGGCATGGGCGAGCGAGCCAGGTTGGCTGCCCCAAGAGGGCCTCGCTAGCATCGACCCATGGCCGTCGCCTCGCCGGAGCAGTACCTCGCCGACCTCAATCCCACGCAACGGGAGGCCGTGCTCACCACCGAAGGGCCACTCCTCGTCATCGCCGGTGCGGGCTCCGGGAAGACTCGCGTCCTCACCTATCGCGTCGCGCACCTGATCAACGCCGTCGGCGCGAAGCCGAACGAGATTCTCGCGATCACCTTCACGAACAAGGCGGCCGGCGAGATGAAGGAGCGCCTGCAACGGCTCCTCGGCCGCACCGGCCAGGGGCTCTGGATCCTCACCTTCCACGCTGCGTGCGGCCGCATCCTGCGCCGCGAGGCGCAGCGCCTCGGCTACCGCTCGAACTTCACGATCTACGACCAGGCCGACCAGGTGCGGCTGGTGAAGCAATGCCTGGAGGAGCTGGAGCGCGACCCGAAGCGATTCACGCCGCGGGGCATCCACAACCAGATCTCGCAGGCGAAGAACCGACTCATCTCACCGGACGAGTACGCGAACCAGGTGCAGTCGTTCTACGACCAGACGGTGGCGGACGTCTACCAGCTGTACCAGCGTCGAATGTTCGCGTCGAATGCCGTCGATTTCGACGACCTGCTCATGCTCACCGTCGACGTGCTCGAACGCTTCCCCGACGTGCGCGAGAAGTGGCAGAAGGCGTTCCGCTACATCCTCGTCGACGAGTACCAGGACACGAACCACGCGCAGTACCGACTGCTGCAACTGCTCGCGGAAAAGCATCAGAACCTGATGGCGGTGGGCGACCCGGACCAGTCGATCTACGCCTTCCGCGGAGCGGACATCAACAACATCCTCGACTTCGAGCGCGACTTCCCCGGCACGCGCACGATCGCTCTGGAGCAGAACTACCGGTCGACCAACTCGATTCTCAACGCGGCCAACACGGTCATCTCCAACAACCGGGAGCGCAAGCCGAAGGAGCTCTGGTCCGAGCTCGGCGACGGTGAGCCCGTCCGCGTGCTGGAAGTGGAGGACGAGCACGCCGAGGCGCGGTTCGTCGCGGCAGGCATCGCCGGGCTCGTCGAGGAAGGGTTTTCCGGCGACGAAGTCGCGATCTTCTACCGGACGAACGCGCAGTCGCGTGTTCTCGAGGACGTCCTCGTTCGCCAGGGCGTCGGCTACCAGGTCATCGGTGGCCCGCGCTTCTACGAGCGCGCCGAGATCAAGGACGCGATCGCCTATCTCCAGGTGATCGACAACCCCTACGACGCGGTCTCGTTGCAGCGGATCGCGAACAGGCCGCGGCGCGGCATCGGCGACTCCAGCCTCGCACGCCTGCAGACGTGGGCCGACGCGCAGGGACGCTCGCTGTGGGAGGCGACGGAGTTCGCGGAGGAGGCCGGAGTCGGCGCCGCTCCGCTCCGAGCGGTGCAGGGATTCCGGACACTGATGCAGTCCCTGCAGTCCGGCGCCCTCGAGCTTCCCGTCTCCGAGCTCCTCGAGCGCACGCTCGAGCGCAGCGGCTACCTCGAGGCGCTGGAGGCGGAGCGCACGATCGAGGCACTGGGACGCCTCGAGAACCTGCAGGAGCTGGTGGGCGTCGCGCGCGAGTACCAGGAGAGGGAGGAGGAGCCCTCGCTGTCGCACTTCCTGCAGGAGATCTCCCTCTACTCCGACCAGGATGCGATCCGCGGGGAGGAAAGTCTCGTCACGCTGATGACCCTTCACAACGCCAAGGGGCTCGAGTTCCGCGCCGTCTACCTGATCGGGATGGAGGAGGGGATCTTCCCGCACAGCAGGTCGATCGAGGAGCAGGGGATCGAAGAGGAACGCCGGCTCGCGTACGTCGGCATGACGCGCGCGCGAGAGCAGCTCACGCTGACGCATGCCTCGTCGCGCTCACTCTGGGGCTCGCGTGGCTACAACCTTCCGTCGCGCTTCCTCGACGAGCTGCCGAGCTCGATCGAGCGCGAACGGCTGCGGCCTGCATCGTGGTCGTCCTACGGCGCCCAGGGCGTCGCGCCTCGCGAGGACGTTCCCTCCCTCTCCACCGGCGACTCGGTCCGGCACGGCACGCTCGGCGAAGGCGTCGTGACGCAGATCGAAGCCGGCGGCGTCGTCACCGTTCGCTTCGCGGACGGAAGCGAACGCCGCCTGATGCTCGACTACGCGCCCCTCGAGCGCATTCCGTAGGGTCGGCTTCGTGGCGATCGAGATCCGACATCCATCGGCCGACGAGTGGCGCGCCGCGATGCTGATGACAGCGTCCGTGTTCGGCGACGCGCCCAAAGACGAGGATCTCGAGCGTCACCGGAAGATGCTGGTGCGTGAGCGCTTCTACGCTGCATATGACGGCGAGGTCCCGGTCGGCTCAACGGCGGATTTCCCGTTCACGCTGACCGTCCCCGGCGGGGAGCTTCCAGCCGGCGGCGTCACCTGGGTCGCCGTGCTCCCGAGCCACCGCAGGCAAGGCGTCCTCACACAGCTGATGCGGCGTGAGCTCGACGATTTGCGCGCGCGCGGCGAGCCGCTCGCAGTTCTGTGGGCGTCGGAGGCTGCGATCTACGGCCGGTTCGGCTACGGGATGGCCGCGCCGCACTATGAGATGGACGCCGATCGGTCCCGCTTCTCGTTCCGCGACGATCCAGGTCCGCGCGGCAAGGTCCGGATGCTTGCGCTCGAGGATGCGGTCGAGCCGTGCATGCAGATATACGAGCGCGTGCGTTCGGCGACGCCCGGTTTCACCGCGCGAGCGCGCGAGTGGTGGGAGGCCTACCGCCTCGCCGATCCGGAGGAGTGGCGGCGCGGGGCCAGCCCGAAGTACGTGGCGCTCATCGAGCTCGACGACGAGCCGGCTGCGTATGCGATCTACCGCATCAAGTCGGAGTGGCAGGACGGCTTTCCGAAGGGGACCGTCCGCGTCGTGGAGGCGCTCGCGGCGACACCCGCGGCCGAGCGTGAGCTCTGGCGCTTCGTCTTCGGCATCGACCTGACGGTGCGCGTCGAAAGTCGTGTCGACCCGGTATCACCGCTGTTCCTGATGGTCCTCGATGCGCGCAGTCTGAACCTGCGTGCAAGCGAGGGCCTCTGGCTGCGGATCGTCGACCTCGAGGGCGCGCTTGCCGGCCGTTCGTATGCGACGGAGGGCGACGTCGTCATCGACGTGCGGGACAACTTCTGTCCGTGGAATGCCGGACGATGGCGCGTCGGCCGGGAAACGGTGCGCACGGACGCTGACCCGGAGCTCGAGCTCGACGTTGCCGATCTCGCATCTGTGTACCTCGGTGGCTTCGACTTCACCCGCCTCGCCGCAGCCGAACGCGTGCGCGAGGTGAAGGAGGGTGCGCTTGCGCGGGCGGACGAGTTGTTTCGTACTCCTCGCCCCCCGTACTGCCCCGAGGACTTCTGATGGAGATCGAGGTCAGGCACGGTCAGGGATCTCAACGAGTTCACGAGGCGCCGTGCTCGCGATCGGCCAGTACTTCGGCATGGTCCCGAACGAGGAGCGCATGCAGCGCTTCACGAAGCTGCTGCCGCTGGATCGCATGTTCGGGGCGTGGTCGAACGAGGCGGTCGTCGGCGGTGCGGGGTCGTTCCCGTTCGACCTGACCGTGCCCGGGCGGCGATCTGCCGACAGCGGGCGTCAGCGTCGTCGGCGTGCTGCCCACGCACCGGCGGCGTGGGGTGCTGCGCTCCCTGATGCGCGCGCAGCTCGACGACGCACACGAGCGAGGGGAGCCACTCGCAGCGCTGTGGGCCTCCGAGGAGTCGATCTACGGCCGCTTCGGGTACGGGCTCGCATCGTTCTGCGGCGAGATCACGCTGCCACGCGAGTACACCGCTTTCGCGCATCCGTTCGAGCCTGAAGGAACGTTGCGGTTGATCGAGCCCGAGGAGGCGCAGGAGGCGATCCCGCCGGTCTTCGAGCGCATCCGGCCCGAGTGGCCCGGCATGTTCACGCGGAGCGATGCCTGGTGGGAGAACCGTGAGATCGCCGATCCCGAAGAGCGGCGCGACGGTGCCGGCCCGAAGCGTTGGGTTGTCTACGAACGCGACGGGTCGATCGAGGGCTACGCCGCGTATCGCCACAAACCAGGCTTCGATGGAGGCACGACGAACGCGGAGCTGCGTGTCCTCGAGGCTCTGGGCACGTCGCCGGAAGCGCTACGCGATCTCTGGGCCTACCTGCTTGCCATCGACTGGATCGCGACCGTCAAGTCCTATCTCCTGCCGCCCGACCATCCTCTGTTTCTGCTGCTGGCGACTCCACGGCGAATGCGCTACCGGATGGGCGACGGAATCTGGGTCCGGCTCGTGGACGTCGGCGCGGCCCTCTCGGGTCGGAGCTATTCAGGCGACGGTTCGATCGTCTTCGAGGTCGCGGACGAGTTCTGCCCGTGGAACGAGGGACGGTGGAAGCTGAGCGGAGGCCGCGCCGAGCGCAGCAAGGACGCAGCTGACCTCTCGGTTCCCGTGCAGTCGCTCGGCTCCGCGTTGCTCGGAGGAGTCTCGTTCGCCGCGCTCCGGCGCGCGGGCCGGGTCGTCGAGCTGAAAGCCGGCGCGATCGAGCGGGCGGACGGGCTCTTCCGGTGGGACCGCCATCCCTGGTGCCCCGAGATCTTCTAGTCCGGGCCTGCTGCTAGGCTGCCGCCCCTCATGAGGTTGGGACTCTGCGCCGCGATTGCGGCGCTTCTCTTTCCAGCGGTTGCGGCGGCACACACGGATGCGGGCTGGCAGCTGGCTTTGCGCTGGCCGGCAGACGGCACGGTCACGTCGCCGTACGGTCAGGACGGGTACCGATGGCACCCGGGGCTCGACATCGGGATCCTGCGTTCGCTGGACGTGACTGCCGCCGCCGACGGTGTCGTCACGCAGGTCGGCTTCGTCCAGGGCTACGAGGGCTACGGCAACGTCGTGCTCGTGCAGCATCGAGCGGGCTACGCCACGCTCTACGCGCATCTCTCGCGCCCGCTTGCACGTATCGGCGAGCACGTGCTGCAAGGAGAGCGGATCGGCATCGCCGGTTGTACGGGCTGGTGCACGGGCACGCACGTCCACTTCGAGGTCCGCTACCGCAACGTCCCGATCGATCCCTCCTTGCTGATCGTCGGCTAGACTTGCCGCTTCTCCAGGGCGGTTAGCTCAGTTGGGAGAGCACCAGCTCGACAAGCTGGGGGTCACTGGTTCGAGCCCAGTACCGCCCACTCGCCGATCGAAATCCGGCCTGCTGCGCAGGCCATGATGATTTCGATCGGCTCTTTCGATTCGATCCCGGCAATGGGGCCGACGCCGGCAGAGCCGGCATCGGCATGGCGGATGACGTTGGCTCGTCGCGCGCCCGAGAATCGCGAGGAAACTGGGCACCCGAAAGGGGTAGAGCTTTCTTGACATGAGTTTGGATATCTCCCAGATCTGTCTTCAGGGTTCTCGGTAGGGCTCTGACACCGATGGAAACGGATTTGGGAGGACAGTTGAGTAGGACTCTGCGGCTCGCGCTCACGCTTCTTTGCATTGCCTGTCTTGCCGTTGCACCGGCGAGCGCGGGAGACGGCTCCTCCAACGGTGCGCTGATCGGCGGCGCTGCCAACGAGACGGCTACGAAGTGGTTCGTCGAGCTTTCGAGCCCGCCCGCGACGAAGGGCACGAGCAAGGCCACCCTCAAGGCCGAGCGCGACGCGTTCAAGGCCAATGCAGCCGCCGAGGGCGTCAAGCTCACCGAGCGCTACTCGTTCGACTCGCTGTGGAACGGCGTCTCGGTCTCGGTGGCTCCGTCGCAGGTCGCGTCTCTCCGTTCGGTCTCCGGCGTGAAGGCTGTCTATCCGGTCGAGACGCTGTCGCTTCCCCCCTCGGAGAGCGTCGGCAACAACATCGATTTGGCGAACGCTGTCGGGCTCACGGGCGCAGACATCGCCCAGACAGAGCTCGGGCTCGACGGCTCAGGCGTGACGATCGCGATCATGGACAGCGGTCTCGACTACACGCTGCCC
The DNA here is from genome assembly GCA_963779965.1 of uncultured Actinomycetes bacterium. Classification (GTDB taxonomy): domain Bacteria; phylum Actinomycetota; class Thermoleophilia; order Gaiellales; family Gaiellaceae; genus 3-1-20CM-4-69-9. The sequence goes on from CAWAAP010000010.1 coordinate 175,162, forward strand.
GAGTTCGGCGGCTGCTTCGGGCCCGGGTGCAAGGTGCGCGGTGGGTTCGACCTCGTCGGCGACCACTACAACGCGACCCCTGGCCCCGCCTTCGATCCGGTTCCGCAGCCTGACGGCAATCCTCTTCCCTGCAACCCCGATGACGCGGACCGCGCCGAGGTCCTCGGCGCCGGCACTTCCAATGCCGCACACGGCACGCACGTCGCGGGGATCGCTGCCGCCGATGGGCGCGGACACACAGCCGACGGCCAGGTCGTCGGCGTTGCGCCGGGCGCACAGCTGCTGGCCTACAAGGTCTTCGGGTGCAACGGCGGCACGGACAGCGACGTCATGGTGCATGCCATGGAGCTCGCGCTCGCGGATCACGCGGACGTCCTGAACATGAGCATCGGCGCGGCCTTCACGAACTGGCCTCAGTACCCGACAGCAGTCGCTGCCGACAATCTCGTCGACGCGGGGGTGAACGTGGTCACGTCGATCGGCAACAGCGGGGTGAACAACGGCCAGCTGTGGTCAGCCGGCGCGCCGGGCGTCGGCCGCAAGGTCATCGGCGTGGCTTCTTTCGACAATACGAAGTCCACCTTGCCCGCATTCCAGATCGGGGCCAACAAGTACACCTACAACCGCGCTGCAGGCTCCCTCGCCACGCCACCGCAGTCGGGCAATGGAGAGCTCGTCGCGACGCCGGACCTAGGTTGCGTTGCCCCGCTGCCGACTTCGTTGGCCGGCAACATCGCGCTCATCGGCAGAGGCACCTGCGGCTTCTACAACAAGGCGATCAACGCGCAGCGTGCAGGCGCGGTCGCTGTGGTGCTGTTCAACGACCGTCCGGGCGCGTTCAGCCCGACCGTCGCTCCCGTGCCACCCGGGTCGGAGCCGGTCTCCATCCCGGTCGTCGCGATCACGATGGCGGACGGCGAGTCGATCTCCGCCGGACTGTCGACGGACCACACGCTCGTCTGGACGGACGAGGTGCTCGAGACGCCGCTGGCCACGGCCGGCCTCATCTCGGACTTCAGCTCGTTCGGCACCGACGCGGAGCTCGGCCTCAAGCCGGACATCGGCGGGCCGGGTGGCCAGATCTACTCGACCTGGCCGCACCAGCAGTTCGGTGGTCACAACACGATCAGCGGCACGTCGATGGCATCGCCGCACGTCGCAGGTCTCGTAGCACTGATCCTTCAGGCGAAGCACAAGGCCATCGCCCCCGCGATGGTGCGGACACTGCTGATGAACACTGCGATGCCGAAGGGGTTGAACATAAATCCGTCGCTGGCGCTCGAGCCCACCTGGCGGCAGGGCGCCGGTCTCGCGCAGATCGTCGATGCCCTCAGCACGCCTGCCTCGGTGAGCCCGTCCAAGATCTCCCTCGGTGAGGGCAACGGTGGAGCTTCGCAGCTCACCGTCACCAACGGCAGCGGCGCTCCGGTTACGTACGACCTCTCCGGGGTCACGACGGCCGGCACCGGGCCATCGACCGCGGCAGGGGCGGTGTATCCGTTCAACTTCTCCTACCTCGGTGGAACAAACACGGTCACGTTCAGCTCGCCGAGCGTCACGGTCCCCGCAGGCGGAAGCGCCGCGGTCAACGTGAACATCCAGGCGGGAGCCTGGCGTGACAAGAGCCTGTATGGCGGTTACCTGGTCCTGACTCCGAGAGGCGGCGGCGTGACGCTGCGCGTCCCGTACGTCGGCTTCTACGGTGACTACCAGTCGCTCCCCGTCCTGACCGCTGCCAACTGTGGTCTGCCGGCCGTGTTCCAGGTCCGCGCCGGGTCCACAGACGCATGCCTCGGAGCCGGGATCTCGCGCCTCGGCGCCGCCGGCGCCACGTTCTCGCTGCAAGGGGCTGACTTCCCGATCCTGCTCTTCCACCTGAACCATCAGGTGCGAAGGCTGAACATCCAGGTCTTCAAGGCGGACGGCTCAGCCGTTCACCCCGTCTTCAACTACGTCACGCAGCAGGAGTATCTCGGCCGTAACTCGGCCGCGACCACCTTCTTCGAATTCGACTGGGACGGCACCCGCTCGACCGACAACGGCGGCGGGAACGGCGACCATCGCAAGGTCCTCCCGAACGGGCGCTACATCCTCAAGCTGAGCGTCCTCAAGGCTCTCGGCGACGCGGGCAACGCGGCCGACTGGGAGAGCTTCACCACTCCGCCGATCACGCTGGCCCACCCCTAGCGTCCAAGGAGACACGGCAAGAAGAAAAGGCCCCGCTCTCGCGGGGCCTTTTTCGTTCTGCTGAGGTTCCAGCTACCGCGTCTTGCGGCGCGTCGTGCGCCGGCGGGTGCCGGTCTTGCGCGCTGTGGCCGCCTTGCGCGTGCCGGTCTTGCGCTTTGCGGCCGACTTGCGGCCCGCGGTCTTCCGGGTCGCTGTCTTCCGCTTGCGCGTCGCGGCTGCCTTGCGGCCCGCGGTCTTCCGCGTCGCGGTCTTCCGCTTGCGCGTTCCGGCGGCCTTGCGGGCGCCGGTCTTGCGCTTCGCCGTGCCGCGCTTCTTCGCGGTGCTGCGCTTCTTTGTGGTGCCACGGCGCTTGGCGGTGCTGCGCTTCTTGGTCGTGCCGCGCTTCTTCGCCGTGCTGCGCTTCTTCGTGGTGCCACGGCGCTTCGCGGTGCTGCGCTTCTTGGTCGTGCTGCGCTTCTTGCGGCTGCGCTCTGGTGCTGCGCTTCTTCGCCGTGCTGCGCTTCTTGGTCGTGCTGCGCTTCTTCGCCGTGCCCCGCTTCGCTGTGCTCCGCTTTCGCGAAGCGGTCTTACGCTTGCGGGTCCCCGTGGACTTCTTGGCCGCGGTCTTGCGCTTGCGGCGTCCACGGCTCGAAGACTGCACCTTGGAGATGCTTTCCTCTTCCTGCTGCTGCTCTTCTACCTGGGGCTCCTGGCCCACCAGGCTCTCCTGCGGTTGTTCGTCTTCCACCTGCCTCGGGAACTGCACTTCTTCGTAACTTGACATCTGCCCTCCTGTTGGAGATTTCCTCTACGAGCTGCGTACTTGACACTGGGCAATCATTCGCAGCGCCTCGTCCAGATCCTGCCGTGGACCGAGGGTGATGCGCTGCTTCGACGCCACGTCGCGAACCTTTCCGTGATCGGGGTTTCTCCCCTCTGCTGGGACGCGCGTCGCGATCTCGCGGTCGGTCAGCATCCCGATCAACCTGTCGCCCTCCACGATGGTGCGAGGTCGACATCCTCCTCCTGCTTCATCTTCGCGGCGTACGCAACAGACATCTCTGCGTCGACGGAGCAAGGATTTGAGGTCATGACGTCTCGTATGTTTTGAGGCATCTCTCCTCCTAGAAGTTTGAATCGCACGTTGCGTACCCCGCACGATTCCCTACGAAACGATGAAAATACAACACGTGTCGTACGGACAACGTATCCGCGATCTCGCATTGTCGTTTCCGGAGACATATGAGGACGCGCCTTGGGGACATCCGGTTTTCAAGGTTGGCGACAACAAGATGTTTGCATCAATGTCGGACGGAGACGTTTCGGTAACGCTCACGGTGAAGCTCACGCCTGAGGAGAGGGAAATTGCGCTGCATTTCCCACATGTCAGCGTTGCGCGGTACGTCGGCCGGTACGGCTGGGTAACAGCGGAGGTCACCGACGAGGAAACACTCGAAAGTGCGCTGGAATGGCTGCGAGAGAGTTACTGGCTCAAGGCGCCGGCGAAACTGCGCAGCGCTGTCGAAGAGACTTGACAATTCTCCAGCGGGTCGTGTGTGAGTGCCTAGTCGGCCCCCGGATCGTCGTCGGCGGGCTGGTCCTTGTCGGTCGGATCCGGTACCGGTGACTCGTCGATTTCGTCGTTCCGGTCGTCCTCGCGCGGGTGTTCCTTATCCTGTTCTGTCATGAAGGTCGTTCTACCCGACAGCTCCGAACTCGAACTTCCCGCCGGCGCGACGGGGCTCGATGCCGCACGTGCGATCGGGCCGAAGCTCGCGGACGAGGCCGTCCTCGTCCGTTCGAACGGACGGGTGCAGGACTTGCGGCTGCCCCTCGAGGACGGCCAGCCGATCCAGATCCTCACGACCCGTGACAAGGACGATCCCGATGCGCTCTCGGTCCTCCGGCACTCGTCGGCACACCTGCTCGCGGAGGCGGTACGGCGCCTTTACCCCGGCGTGAAGGTCGCCATCGGCCCGCCGATCGACAACGGGTTCTACTACGACTTCGAATTCCCGGAGGCGATCAGCGAAGAGGACCTGCCGCGGATCGAGGACGAGATCAGGCGGGAGCTCGAGGAAGGTCGCGAGTGGAGGAGGGAGGAGGTTTCCGCCGCGGAGGCGCGCAAACGGTTCGAGGCTGAGGGCGAGCCGTACAAGGTCGAGCTCGTCGGAACGGCGGAGGGCCCGATCTCCTTCTACACGCAGGGTGAGTTCACCGACCTCTGCCGCGGCCCGCACCTGCAGAACTCGAAGCCGATCAAGGCGATCAAGCTCACGGGGCTCGCGGGGGCGTACTGGCGCGGCGACGAGCACAACAAGCAGCTGACGCGCATCTACGGGACCGCGTTCTACTCGCAGGCCGATCTCGACGCCTACCTCGAACGGCTGGAGGAGGCGCGCCGGCGCGACCATCGCAAGCTTGGCACGCAGCTCGATCTCTTCCATCTCGCCGAGAACTCGCCCGGCTCGCCGTTCTGGCATCCCAAGGGGATGGTGATCTGGAACGAGCTGGAGGACCTGCGCCGCCGTGAGAACGCGAAGCGCGGCTATGTCGAGGTGAAGACGCCACTGCTGTACGACATCGAGACGTACATCACCTCCGGGCACTACGAGAACTACGAGGAGAACATGTTCTTCGTGAAGAGCCACGAGCGACGAGAAGGCAATGGCCCTCAAGCCGATGAACTGCCCGGGGCACATGCTCCTGTTCGGCAGCCGCCGGCGGAGCTACCGCGAGCTGCCGCTGCGCTACGCGGAGTCGTCGCACGCTGCACCGGGACGAGCGCGGCGGGACGCTGCACGGCCTGCTGCGCGTCAAGCACATCACGCAGGACGACGCCCACGTGTTCGTCACGGAGGACCAGATCCAGGAGGAGATCGACGGGATGGTCGAGTTCGCCCGGTACCTCTACGACCTGTTCGGGGTGACCGCGAGCGCCGAGCTGTCGACGCGACCCGAGAAGCGACTCGGCACGGACGAGCAGTGGGACCGCGCGGAAGGCGGCGCTCGAGGCGGCGCTGAAGCGGCACGGACCTGGACTACGTCGTCAGCCCGAGGGGAGGGAACCGTTCTACGGCCCGAAGATCGACCTCCACATGACGGACTCACTCGGACGGTCGTGGCAGATGGGGACGATCCAGCTCGATTACCAGATGCCGACGCGGTTCGGGCTCGACCTACTTCGGGGCCGACAACGCCGAGCACGATCCGGTGTCGTGATCCACCGTGCGCTCCTGGGGTCGCTCGAACGCTTCACGGGAATCCTGATCGAGCACTACGCAGGGGCGTTCCCCTTCTGGCTCGCGCCGGTGCAGATCCGGATCATTCCGGTGGGCGAGGACCACCGCGCGGCGGCCCGCGAGCTGAAGGAGAAGGGCCTGGCGGACTACCGGGTCGAGGTCGACGAGCGGGACGAGACCGTGGGCAAGCGCATCCGCGACGCCGAGATCGAGAAGATCCCGTACGTGATCGTCTACGGGGACAAGGAATCCGAGGCGTCACTGGCGGTGCGGAAGCGGGGTGGGGAGCAATCGACCCTCAGCCTGGACGCCCTCCGTGCGGAAATCTCAGAGGTTGCTAACCTGTAGGTCTGCAAGCAGGAGCGCCCACGTTCCTCACCTCGCGAGCTTGAGCTCAGCGTGGTTCAACCGAGTCGCAAGGACGAGGATTTTGGGCCGCTGCGTGCAGCGGCTTTGTTGTTTTACAGAAAGGATCGAACTTAGCTTGGTGATAGCCCTTTGAGGCCGAGGCGCACGGTCGAACCGCCTTCGAGGCCAGCTCCGCAGGCACGGATCAACGACTACATCCGCGCGTCGCAGGTCAGGTTGATCGACGACGACGGGTCGCAGCTCGGGATCAAGCCCACGAAAGAGGCGATGCAGTACGCCTTCGACAAGGGGCTCGACCTCGTGGAGGTTGCCTCTCAGGCCGATCCGCCGGTGGCCCGGGTGATGGATTACGGGAAGTACCGGTACGAGTTGGAGCAGAAGGCAAAGCTCGCCCGCAAGCACCAGACGCAGATCAACGTCAAGGAGATCAAGCTCAGGCCGAAGATCGGGGTTCACGACTACAACACGAAGAAAGGCCACGTCGAGCGTTTTCTGAACCAGCGCGCCAAGGTGAAGGTGACGATCATGTTCAGAGGCCGCGAGACCACCCATCCCGAGCGCGGCCGCGATCTGCTGATGCGGCTCGCGGAGGACGTCCAGGAGATCGGAATGGTGGAATCGCAGCCGCTGCTCGACGGGAGAAACATGACGATGGTGCTGGCGCCGACGAAGTCCGCAGGAGTCAAGAGAGACAGAGATGCCGAAAACGAAAACATCGAGCAGCGCGAAGAAGCGGTTTAAGGTCACCGGCAGCGGCAAGCTGCTGCGTCGTCAGGCGATGAAGAGCCACAACCTGACGAAGAAGACCTCGAAACGAAAGCAGCGCTTCAGCAAGGACCAGCCGGTGGCGGAGGCCAACGTGAGCGCCCTCAAGCAAATGCTGGGCAAACGGGCGAGGAGGTCCTAGGTGCCACGCGTCAAGCGTTCCGTCGCCTCGCGCAAGAAGCGGCGCAAGGTTCTCGACCAGGCCAAGGGCTACTGGGGGCTGAAGAAGTCCTCGTACCGCTACGCGAAGGAGCAAGTCGACCACTCGCTCACCTACGCGTACCGCGACCGCAAGAACAAGAAGCGGACGTTTCGCCGCCTCTGGATCATGAGGATCAATGCGGCCGCCCGCGCGAATGGGCTTTCGTACAACCAGTTCGTCGCCGGCTTGAAGGCGGCAGAGATCGAGCTCGACCGCAAGGTGCTCGCGGATCTCGCCGTCAGCGATCCGCAGGCCTTCGGCGCGATCGCCGAAAAGGCCAAGTCGGCGCTCGGCTCCAAAGCCGCCTGATCACCTCTCGCGAGAACGAGAAGCTCAAGCTCGTCCGGAAGCTGCACGACCGCAGCTGGCGCGACAAGCTCGGGCTCTTCGTCGCGGAGGGTGAAGATCTCGTCGACGCGGCCCTCGAGGCGGGAATCGAGCCCGTCGAGGTGCTCGTCGCAGGAGAGAACGTGGAGCCTGCCCTCCTGGCCGAGGTGTCCGCGCTAGGCCATCCGCCCCGCGTGCTCGGCGTCTTCCGGCGCGACGATCTACCGCGCGCGCCCGTGCCGGAGATCGGTCTTGCGCTCTGGCACGTCGGCGATCCGGGGAATGTGGGCACGCTCGTCCGTTCTGCCGCTGCGCTGGGTCCTGCCTTTGTCGCTCTGTCGGAAGGTTGCGCCGACGCGACCGGCCCCAAGGCGTTGCGCGCGTCGATGGGTGCGCTCTTCCGCGTGCCGCTCCTCGCCTTCGACGACGCACCCGGCCGCCGGATCGCGCTCGTTGCGCATGGAGGCGTGCCGACGGAGAAGCTGGATCTCTCCGGCCCGACGACGTTCGTGCTGGGAGCCGAACGCGAAGGGCTCCCCGAGAGCGTGCTCGCAACGTGCGAGGAGCGCGCGACGATCCCGCTCGCGCCCGGCTCCGAATCCTTGAACGTCGCGACTGCCGGCGCGATCGCGCTCTACGAGCTCAGTCGGCGCGGCGGCTGACCCACACCGTGTCCTCGCGCCCCTTGTAGGGCGTGCGGTCGAACCAGCCGTAGCACGCCTCGATCTCGAAGCCCGCTTGCTCGAGGAGACCGCGCCACTCCTCCGGCGAGAGCCAGGCGAGGGCCATCGTCGTCTCCCGCTCGTCGCCGCGCACCGTGAGCGTGAGCGTTCGCGCCGACTCGTCCCACACCGCGTGCTCGAAGATCCCCGGCTCGCGCTCGAGCCACCTGCCCTGCGTCTGGGCGATGTCGTCGGCGTCGGGAGTGAAGACGTCGAACACGAAGCGACCGCCGGGCAGGAGCAGGTCGTACGCGGCGCCGAGGACGCCCAGCCGGTCCTCGTCGGTGTGCATGTGCAGCAACGAGCGGAACGGACAGATCACCAGCGGAACGCGCTCGGTGACCGGCGGCTCGCGCAGATCGCCTACGCGCAGGTCGAGCGTGACGCCTGCAAGCGCCGCTCGGCGCGCGCATACCTCGAGCATCGCGCGCGACGAGTCGACTCCGATCACGCGGATCCCGTCGGCACCGAGTCGGCACGGCAATCCGCCCAGTGCCCACTCCGAGCTCGACCACCGGGCCGCCCGAGCGGCGTGCCTCCTCGAGGTAGAAGGCGACGTCCTCGACGACGCTGGCGCTCCAGGGGTCGTACAGCTCCGCTATCGCGTCGTAACTGCTCAAAGGCTAGATTCGCCCTGTGGACTGGGAGGAGTACGCGAACACGGCTCTGAGGAGTTTTGCGGAAGCGACCACGGCCGGAGAGCTGGCCGAGGCCCACACCGCCTGGCTGGGCCGCAAGAGCGACCTCAAAGTGGGCCTGCGGAATGTCCGCGACCGGGAGACCGGCATGGCACTGAACGCGGTGCGTGAGCGCCTCGAGGGAGCGTTCGCAACCCGTGAGGCCGAGCTCGAACGTGGGGCTCTGGCCCAGCTCGACCAGCAGCTCGACGTCACCCTCCCCGGCACGCCAGCTGCGCCGAGGACGCCTGCATCCGCTGACGCAGATCCGGCGTGAGGTCGAGGACATCTTCCTCGGGCTCGGGTACGAGATCGTCGACAGCCGCGAGGTCGAGACGGTCTGGCACAACTTCGACGCCCTCAACCAGCCGCTCACGCATCCCTCGCGATCCCATCGCGACACGTTCTACGTCGACGACGACACGTTGCTGCGCACACACACGTCGACCGGGCAGATCCGTGTGATGGAAGAACGGAAGCCACCGATCTACATCGCGACGCTCGGTCGGGTCTACCGTCGGGACACGCCGAGCCCACGTTCGACGCCGAATTTCCACCAGGTCGAGGCGCTGGCGGTCGATCGCAACATCGGCCTCGCGGATCTGAAGGGGACGCTGCTGCACTTCTTCCATGCGATGTTCGGCGACGACCGCGACGTCCGTATGCGAACAGGCTTCTTCCCGTTCACCGAGCCTTCGGTGGAGTTCGACGTCACCTGCTTCCTGTGCGGGGGGAAAGGCTGTGCCTTCTGCAAGTACACCGGCTGGTTCGAGATGGGAGGGGCGGGCGTCGTCGACCCGGCGGTGTTCGAGAACGTCGGCATCGACCCGGACGAGTGGACGGGGTTCGCCTGGGGGCTCGGGCTCGACCGCATCGCGGCACAGCGCCACGGCATCCCCGACATCCGCATGTTCTGGGAGAACGATCTGCGCGTCCTGAGGCAGTTTTAGTAATGAAGGTCCCACTCAGCTGGCTGAAGGAGTACGTCCCGATCGATCGTCCCGTCGACGAGATCGCCCAGCGCCTTGTGATCTCGTCCTGCGAGGTCGAGGGCATCGAGCGGGTCGGCGTCGCCGACGTCGACGGCAACCTCGGTCTCTTCCGCGTCGGCCGTGTGCTCGAAGCCGTGAAGCACCCGAACGCGGACCGCCTGCAGCTCTGCCAGGTCGACATCGGCGAGAGCGACTCGCGCCAGATCGTCTGCGGCGCGTGGAACTTCGGCGCCGGCGCGACGGTCGGCGTCGCGCTCCCCGGCGCAGTTCTGCCGAATGGGCTGCAGCTCGAACGGCGCAAGGTCCGCGGTGAGGTCAGCGACGGCATGATCCTGGCCGAGGACGAGGTCGCGCTCGGAACGGACCACACGGGAATCATGGTCCTCGAGAACGGCATCGAGCCGGGCACGCCGCTCGGCGATGTTCTTCCTCTGACGGAGACCGTGCTCGACCTCGGTCCGGAGCACAACCGTCCTGACCTGCTCGCCGTCTACGGCATCGCGCGCGAGGTCGCAGCGCTCTTCGACCTCGAGCTGGCAGCGCCGCCCGGAACGGATCCATCGCCTGACGCGAACGAGACACTCGACATCACGATCGAGGACTTCGAGGCATGCCCGCGCTACATCGGCCGCCTGTTCCGGAACGCGACGATCGGCCCGTCGCCGGTGTGGCTCAAGGCGCGGCTGACTGCGGCTGGAATGCGTCCCATCTCGAATGTCGTCGACGTGACGAACTACGTCATGCTCGGGCTCGGCAATCCCCTGCACGCCTTCGACTACGCGAAGCTCAGGGGCGGAAAGATCATCGTGCGGCGTGCACACGTCGGAGAACGTCTGCGTACGCTCGACGGCGTCGAACGCGAGCTCGAGCCTTACGACCTGATGATCGCCGACGGTGAGCGCTCGGTCGCGCTCGCGGGGATCATGGGGGGCGAGGAGACGGAGATCGGCGCCGACACCACGGAGATCCTGCTCGAGGCCGCGAACTTCGAGCCGTACACGACCTTCCGCACTGCGGAGCGCTTGCGACTCCGCACCGAGGGCTCGAACCGCTGGGAAAAGGGCGTCGACCCGTATCTCGCCGAGCAAGCGGCAAAGCTTGCGACACAGCTCATCGTCGAGCATGCGGGAGCGAGCTGGGCCGGCCACGCCGACGTCCATGCCGAGCTGCCGCAGCCGCCCGTGGTGCGCTTGCGCCCGGAGCGAACCGACGCCGTGGTCGGCATCGAGACCCCTTCCGACGAACAGCACGCGATCTTGCGGCGACTGGAGTTCGGGGTCGACGGCGAGAACGTGTCGGTTCCCACCTGGCGGGCTCGTGACGTCACTCGCGAGATCGACGTCGTCGAGGAGGTCGCGCGCTTCCGCCTCGCCGATGTGCCTGGCCGGCTGCCGACGCGTCAGGCGATGTTCGGCCGGTTGTCCAAGCACCAGCGGATCCGCCGGCGGATCGAGGACGTCCTCGTCGGATTCGGCTACTCGGAGGCATACACGTGGAGCCTCCTGCCGGAGGAGTCGGCGACTGGCGGCGTCCCGCTGCAGGAGCCTCTCTCGAGCGAGCAGGCTGTTCTCCGGACGTCGCTCGTCGAAGGCCTGCTCGCGTCGGCGCGGCGGAACGTCGATGCCGGCAACGACGACATCGCGCTCTTCGAGCAGGCACACGTGTACCTCCCGACCGGCGAACCGCTGCCCGAGGAACGCTGGCGCGTCGGGGGGATCGCGCAAGGCGGGTTCGCGTTCGCCAAGGGCACGGCCGAAGGCCTCTATGCGGCCCTTGGCATCGAGCCGAGCTTCAGTCCGGCCGATGACCTGCCCGCAGCCGGCCGCGGTGCTCGCACCGACGAAGGCTGGGTCGCCTCAGTGCGAGAGCCCGACCTGCCCGGCGAGTGGGGCGCGTTCGAGCTCGACGTGGATGCACTCGTAGACCGGGTCCCAGATTTGATCGTCTATGAGGACGTCATCACGTATCCGCCGGTTCGCCAGGATCTCGCCTTCGTGGTTCCGGACGACGTGACCGCGGGACAGCTCGTCGCCTTGGCCCACGAGGCCGCAGGGCCTGAGCTCCGCGAGATGCGGGCCTTCGACGTCTATCGCGGTGGCCAGGTGGAGCCCGGAAAGAAGTCGCTCGCGTTCTCGGTCACGTTCCAGTCACCCGAGCGGACACTCACCGACGAGGACGCCGCCGAGCTCCGGAACCGCATCGTTTCGGCGCTGGAACAGGCGTTCGGCGCCGAGCTCCGGGCGTAGATCCCGGCCACGGGGTCGCCCCTTTCCGCTTTGCAAATCACTGGACAAGTCCTCTCTTGTTCCTAAGGTGAGATCGGGGATAGGAACCAATATGAGGGGGAGAAATGAAACTGCGGCTTACGGGCACTCTCGTGCTCGTCCTTGCCATCGCTGCCTTGGGGTCCGCTTCGGCGTACGCGGGTAACGGGCAGGGCAACGGCAACGGGAAGGACGACTCTGCGGCGGCTCCGGCGAGCGCCGCGAGTGCACAGGATCACGGCAACTCGGCGAATGCCCAGGGGCAGCTGAAGAAAGACGAGACTGCGGCACCCACGGCTTCGGCCGCCGCCCAGGTCGACCCCGGCGCGGCTGAGCCCGGCGTGAAGCCGTCGAACGACACGGCACACGACACGCACGCGGCGGCCTCGTCCGCGGAAACGAAGCAGTACGGCAACGGCAAGACCGCCGGGCAGATCGCGGTGCAGAACGGTGCGGCGCCGAGCACGATCCTCCACGGGCCGGGCAACAGCCAGCCTCACAAGGCAGCGCCTTGCTCGGGCGGTCACGAAGTGGACGTGCATGCTCTCAAGGGCAAAGCGGCGAACGGCCTGCGGTACGCAGCCTCCTTCACCGCCGCACTCGACTCCGGACCCCGGCAAGGTCGGCGATCCGGCGACACGGCCCGAATACCGCCGGCAACACGCCTGCGTCATCGGCGAGCTCGCCGTCGGTTCCGAATACATCTGTAAGTGCCAAACCGGCTGTGAGCACGAAGCACGTGAGGGTCGAGTCGGAGAACGGCGTGCTCAGCGCGACGGGGGCGATCGGCGGCGGAACGCTGCCCTTCACCGGCTTCCCGCTCTGGGTTGTCGCGTTGACGGCGGTCGCATTGATCGCGCTCGGCCTGACGCTGAGGCGAAGGAGCGCGGCTCCCTCGCTGTAAATCCGAAAGGCGCGCGGCGCCGTAGAGTCCGGGCATGGCCACACGAATCCTGCTCACGGCTCTGCTCGCCGCGCTCTTTCTTCCTTCCGCCTTTGCGCGGGCCGACAACCCGAGGCTCGTGGCGACAGTGGGCAGGAATGACTCCTTCGCGATTTCACTGAGCGATGCGTCGGGGAACCCGGTTACGCACCTCGATCCCGGTACGTATGACATCGAGGTCCACGACCTGTCGGAGATGCACAACTTCCGCCTCCATGGCCCGGACGTGCAACAGGCGACGGCTGTCGGCAACGTGGAAAACGTCGTCTGGACGGTCACGCTCGCGGACGGCAAATACGTGTTCGACTGCTCTGCTCACCCGAGCAGCATGAACGGCTGGTTCACGGTCGGCGAGGTCGCCCCGACCAGGTTCGCCGCCTCGGTCGGTCCCAAGCGCACCATCTCGCTGAAGCCGAAGATCGCCGACGTCGGGCCCGCGACGATCACCGTTACCGACCGGAGCCGCATCGACAACTTCCATCTCACGGGGCCCGGCGTGAACAAGAAGACAGGTGTCGCCTTCCGTGGCCGTGTGACCTGGAACGTGACGCTACGGCCGGGGATCTACTCGTATCGCTCGGACAAGCACAAGACGATGCGCGGGTCGCTCATCGTCACGCTCCCCGCCTAGCGAGCTTTACGAGCCCGGCCCGCTCGCCTCCCGCCGCGCGTATGTCAGCCTGCCGGTCGAGCTCCGCGTTCAGCTCCGCGCCGAACAGAAGCGCGAATGCGGAGTAGTTGAGCCACAGCAACAGGATCACGCCGCTGGCGAGCGCGCCATACGTCCTGCTGTAGTTCCCGGCGAAGTTGACGTAGAGCGCGAAGAGGCCCGACAGCAGCAGCCAGAGCAGGCCGGCCACGATCGCGCCCGGCGTGATCCACTTCCAGCTCGGTCGCTCCTTGTTCGGCGCGAGGTAGTACACGAGGCCGAAGAACAGGAGGATGGCACAGAACGCGACCGGCCAGCGGGCGAATCCCCAGGCCCACTCGAACGCCCCGTGCAGACGTGCCTTCCTCGCGATCGCGTTCCCGAGTGCTCCGCCGACGACGATGAGCAGGAAGATGCCTGCGGTCGTGATCCCGCTCAGGACAACGAGAAGGATTGCGATTCCGCGCACCTTCCAGATCGGGCGCGTCTCCTGCAACTCGTGCGCCTTGTTCATCGCCTTGATCACCGATGACATCGCGCCGCTGGCTGCCCAGACCGCGCCGACGAGACCGATGAGGAACGCCAGCGTCCGGGTGCCGCCCCGTGAGTCGCGCTGGAGGCCGCTGATGAAGTCGATGACTCCGCTGGGAGCGATCGGGTCCAGCAGGCTCTTGAGGTCGTCGAAGAGGTTGAAGAGCCCGAGCGTGCCGACGAGAAAGGCCATCGCCGGGAAGAAGGCGAGCAGCGAGCTGTAGGCGATCTGCTGGGCGAGGCCCGTGCAGTCGTCCTTCATGAATGAGGCGAAGCTCCGCTTGAACGCGGCCAGCCACTCGGCCAGGGTCAGCTTCTCGGGCGAGCTCGGTGCGTGCCCGGCGGTCGCGTCGCGATCAGTCGCGGTCGACAATGCGGAAGCGGCCGAGCTTGGCTTTCGTCTCGCCCTACCGCCCGCGCCGGAAGATCAGTCGTGCGGTTGCGCCCATGCCTCCGGCCAGGAGGAAGCCGACGCCGAGGGCGCCGATCGCGACAGCCGGAAGGTTGGCGCGCAACTTGGCGCTGACGTTGGTCGCCTCGCCGATCTCCTCGCGCAGCGTCTCCGCCGCGCCGGCGAGTTGCTCGCGCTCGGACTCGATGTCGCGGCGGACGTCGTCCAGAGTGCGGTTGTTGCTACTGGCCATCGCGCTTGAGGGCCTCGGTGGTCAGCTTCGCTTCCCGGATCGCCAACTCGGGGACCGGAGGCGAGCCCTTCATGATCTTCATCCTTCCAAGCGCGCCCAGCGCGGCTGCGAACGCGAGGATGATCACGGTCGTGATCAGCAGAGCAAGCCAGGTGGACATTGTCGTTGCGAGCCCGGCCGCGATCGTCGCGAATGCGAAGCCGAGCACGAAGAGAAGCATGATCGCCGCGCCGAGGGCCAGCGCGATGCCGAGCCCAAGCGAGGTGATCTTGCGCTTGAGCTCCAGGGAAGCGAGCTCGAGCTCAAGGCGCACGATCGAGCTCGTGCGCTCCGCGACTTCCTTGACCGCAGCACCCAGACCGTGATTCGGGCCGCCGTCAGTCCCCTGGACGTCCATGGCCTCTCAAGTCGATCCACTTCGCCAGCATGATGCCGCCTGCGAGCGCGACGCCCACGACGATCCAGGGGCCCAGGCCCCCCGTCTTCTTTTTCGCCTTCCGCCGCTTGCCGAGCTGGGGGCCGGAGGGCGCGACCGTTGGCCGGCCCGGCTTCTGATTCGTGGGAGCCTCGCCCTTGGCTCGCGCTTTGATCAGGCTTGGCTTCATCTTGCGAATCAGGTCGGCATCCTCGGCGAGTGGCTGGGCGAGCTTCGCCTTGAAGCCGCCTTCGCCCGCCAACTGTTTGGCGAGCCGCTGGAGCTTGTTCGCTGCATGCTCGACTGTTTGATCGGCTGTCATTTCTTTGTGGGCGGTTCCTCGCCCGTGAGCGTACGCCAGATCCGCGTGGCCGCGCGGCGCGAGACGATCGTCGCGAGGGCGGCGAAGGCGCCGTAGAGCGCTGACCAGAGGAGCTTGCGAAGCACGACCCCGAGTTTTACCAAGCCTTGGCTCTGCGAAACCTGCATACGTATGCTGGCCTTATGCAGCTGGGGAAGACCGAGCGGCAGCGCCTGATCGAGAGCCTCGTCTCCCGAAAGAGAATCGGCACCCAGTTCGAGCTCCTCGACGCGCTCGCCGACGCCGGTTGTGTCGTCACGCAGGCGACGGTCTCGCGCGACATCCGCCAGCTGGGGCTCGAGAAGACGCATGACCCCTTCGGCAGGCCGCGGTACGTGCTGGCAAACGTCGTCCGCCGGGCCGATCCCACCGAGGTCCTCAACTCGATTCTCGGTCAGTTCGGCCGCAAGGTGACGCCGGCAGGGAACGTCGTCGTCCTGCAGTCCGAGCTCGGCTCTGCGCCCGCGATCGCCCGCGCACTCGACCAGCTCGAGCACGAACGGATCGTCGGCACGCTCGCCGGGGACGACACGGTTCTCGTCGTTGCACCCTCGGAGCGCGATGCGAAGACGCTGGCGCGGGAGCTCAGCGGAGTCTTGGTCTAGCGAGTAAAGATGCGCCGCAGGGCGTGCGTAACGCGCGTCAGGAAGTTCAGCCCTTCCGGGTGCGAATGCGTGGGCGCCTCGACCGCGGCCTCCGCCCGCCGCACCGCGCCGGCCTGCTCCGGAAGGATCTCCGCACTCGTCGCCGGCTCCTCGAATTCGCCGAGGTGCTCGACCTGATCCTTGGTGAGCTTCAGATGGACGCGTCCCTCCGTGATCGTTCCCACCTGCTCAGAAGGGAGGTAGCGAGGCTTGCCGAGGAGACTCGTCGAGATGGAGAGGCCGTTGAAGATGTCGTCGCTCGAGTCGCCGGCCACCTCGTCGACCGAGCCGACCTCCTGGCCTTGCGAGTCGACGACCTTCCAGCCGGGCTCGATCATCAGCCACGAGACGGGATCGCCGTTCGTGACGGGAGCGGGGGAAACCGGGAGGTTTCCCCGCTTGCACTCCTCAGTGCGCGCGGCGGCGGCGCAGGGCGAGGCGTCAAGGGAGCTCGGGGAGGTTCCTCACGACGTCACGTCCTTCGCCGATGGCATTCGGGATTCGTATCCGACAGCACGTAGAGGATCTCGACCTCGCCGGTGATCCCTTCCTCGTCGCAGCGCTCGAAGCAGCGCGCCGCCATTCCCGGAGACACGCCGTAGCCGAAGTGCTGGGCGCTGCGAAAGCGGAGGGCAGCAGGCCCGCCGTATTGCGCGGGATTGATGGGAGCGAGCAGCAGCGCCCCACGCTCGAGGTACTCGGTGGAGTCGAGTCGCACCTGCGCGTAGATGTCGCTCCAATCCGGCGGGACCGCAGCAAGGCGCAGCTCCCATTGCGCGCGCAGCGTCTTCTTCGTGGGCAACTCCGCCGGAGGGGCCTTCTGGATCCCCTGCAGCTCCAGCGTTCCTGCGATGCCCTCGTCATCGAGGCGCTTCAGCAAGCGGCGGAGCGCCTCGGGGGCGATGCCCGGCCCGCGGCGGTCGACTGCGAGGCGGATCACCTTGCCGTGTCGTCCGGGGTTCGCCGGCGCGAGCAGCGCAGCGGCCCGCACGGTACGCGACTCGTCTTTGACCGTGAGCTGGAAGCGCAGCTCGGCCCATTCGTCCACCAGGCCGCGCTCGAGCTCGCTGAGCTGTTCGACTAGTCGCAAGAGCCTGAGCATAAACTGAGGCTCATGGCGAAGGTGGAGCAGAAAGGAACCCTCTCGAAGTCGGATCTGCGCGAGTTCTTCCGCGAGATGCTGCTGATCCGGCGATTCGAGGAGAAGGTCGAGGAACGTTTCAGGGCCGGGGAGCTTCCCGGGTTCCTGCACGTGGCCATCGGCCAGGAGGCCGTCGCGGTCGGCGTCTGTCGCGCCCTGGAAGAGAGCGACATCATCGCGTCGACACATCGCGCCCACGGACACACGCTGGCAAAGGGGACGACGCCAAACGAGCTGATGGCGGAGCTGTACGGGAAGCTCGAGGGCTGTTCGCACGGCTACGGCGGCTCGATGCACCTGTACGACATCGAGCGCGGCAACATGGGCGCCAATGCCGTCGTCGGGGGCGGCCTGCCGGCGATCACCGGTGCGGCGCTGGCTTTCAAGCTGCGTGCCGAGCCGCGTGTCGCGGTCGCTTTCTTCGGCGACGGCGCCACGAACATCGGCACCTTCCACGAGTCGCTCAACATGGCGCAGCTCTGGAAGGTCCCCGCCGTCTTCGTCTGCGAGAACAACCACTGGGCCGAGTCGACCCCGGCCTGGCAGCACATGCCGATCGAGGATGTGTCCCAGCGCGCGGTCGCCTTCGGAATGAAGTCGGTCAAGGTCGACGGTCAGGACGTCGAGGCGGTCTACAAGGCGACGCGCCGCGCGCTTGAACACGCCCGCAGCGGCAAGGGCCCGGTCTTCCTCGCGGTGAACACGTACCGCCTCGTGGGGCATTACATCGGCGATCCGCAGGTCTACCGCTCGAAGGAAGAGCTAGAGGAGACGCGCAAGACACAGGATCCGATCGAGCACCTGCGCACGAAGCTGGAGCTCTCGGGCGACGAGGTCGAGGAGATCGATCGCGAGGTACAGGAGATCGTCGACGCCTCGGTCGAGTTCGCGAAGAACGGCACCGACCCGAAGCCCGAGGACGCCTTGAAGAACGTCTATGCCTGAGCTGAGTTACAGGGAAGCCGTTCGCGATGCACTGTCGCGCGCCATGCGCGACGACGAGGACGTCTTCATCATGGGCGAGGACATCGCCGAGATGGGCGGCTCGATGGGAGTGACGCAGGGGCTGGTCGACGAGTTCGGCCCCGAGCGGGTCCGCAACACGCCGATCTCCGAGATGGCGCTTGCGGGTGCAGCGATCGGCGCGGCGATGCAGGGCATGCGTCCGGTCGCGGAGATCATGTACGAGGACTTCCTCACGCTCGCGACCGAACAGATCGTCAACCAGGCCGCGAAGCACCGCTACATGTCCGGTGGGCAGCTGAAGGTGCCGGTGACGTTTCGTACGCAGGGCGGCGCAGGCTGGTCGCCGGGCGCGCAGCATGCGCAGCAGCTCGAGTCGTGGTTCGTGCACATCCCCGGGCTCAAGGTCGTTTTCCCGTCGACGCCCACGGACGTGCGCGGGCTCCTCTGGTCGTCCATCTACGACGACAATCCCGTCGTCTTCTTCGAGCACCGGACGCTGTACGGGATCAAGGAGGACGTTCCCGACGAGCTCGAGCCGATTCCAATCGGTCAGGCACGAACGCATCGCCAGGGCGAGGACGTGACCGTGATCGCAACCGGCCGGCTCGTGCACGAGGCGCTCGCGGCGGCGAAGGAGGCGGAGGCGGAGGGCGTCTCGGTCGAGGTCGTCGATCCGCGGACGCTGCTGCCGCTGGACGAGGACGCGTTGATCTCGTCCGTCAAGAAGACGAACCGCTGCGTCGTCGCGCACGAAGCGGTCGTCCGCGGTGGTTTCGGCGCAGAGGTCGCCGCCGTGATCCAGTACGGCGCGTTCGACTGGCTCGACGCGCCGATCGAGCGCGTCGGCGCGAAGTTCACGCCGCTGCCGTTCGCGCCGGTGATGGAGGAGTTCGTCGTCCCGCACGCGAGCGACGTGCTCGAAGCGATTCGCCGAACAGTGGGGCGCAACGATGGCAACTGAGGTCAAGCTTCCCCGCCTCGGCCAGGGCATGGAGTCCGGCACGATCGTGAAGTGGCTGAAGTCGGAAGGCGACAAGGTCGAGAAGGGAGAGGCGCTCTACGAGCTGGACACCGACAAGGTGACGCAGGAGGTAGAAGCAGAGGCATCGGGAGTGCTGCTGAAGATCGCGATCTCCGAGGGCGAGGTCGAGGTCGGCAGGACGATCGCGGTGATCGGGGAGCAGGGCGAGAAGGTCGACACCGAGCCAGAGAAGCCTGCCGGGAACGGATCGGCCGGCGCAGGAAGTGGCCGACGATGCCCAGGAGGAGGGCTCTCCCGCGCGCGCGCGTGAACACGAACGAGAGCGCGGGCGGCGTGCTTCCGCCGGCGACATGGGCGACCAGTTGAGCGAGAGCAGACAACCGTCCGGTGACAACGGCGGGCGCATCAAGGCCTCGCCGCTGGCGCGCCGGATCGCACGCGAGCGCGGCATCGATCTCAGCGCCGTCGCCGGCACCGGGCCCGACGGCCGCGTCGTCGCGGAGGACGTCGAGCGCACAGCCGCATCCGGGGCACCTGCGCCGGTGAGCACGCCGGCCCTTCCGCTCGAAGGTGTCGAGGTGCAGCAGCTCTCCTCGATGCGCAAGACGATCGCGCGTCGCCTGACCGAGGCCTGGCAGGCCCCGGTCTTCCAGCTGAGCGTCACCGTGGACATGGGTCGCGCGCTCGAGCTGCGCAAGCGTCTCGTGGAGCTGCAAGACGACGGCGCCGTCAAGCCGACGATCTCCGATCTCCTGACCAAGGTTTCTGCCGCCGCGCTGATGCGTCATCGCGCGGTGAACGCGCTGTACAAAGGTGACGCTGTCGAGCTGTACCCGACCGCGAACATCGGCATCGCGGTTGCGGTCCCGAACGGGCTCGTCGTTCCGGTCATTCAAGGATGCGAGCGGAAGTCGATCGCCGAGATCGCTGCCGCACGCGCATTGGTCGTCGAGCGCGCCCGCGGGGGGAAGCTGCAGCAGTCGGATCTCGACGGTGGCACCTTCACGATCTCGAATCTCGGCATGTACGGGATCGAGCGGTTCATCGCGGTCCTCAACCCGCCGCAGGCTGCGATCCTCGCGGTCGGGTCGATCGAGGACAAGGTCGTTGCGGTGGACGGCCAGCCGACAGTGCGGCCGCGCATGGAGATCACGCTGACCTGTGACCACCGCGCAGTCGACGGGGCGACGGGCGCCGAGTTCCTGCGCGACCTGAAGGCGTTCCTGGAAGAGCCCGGGCTCGCGTTGTAGTGGCCCCGGTCTGGTACCAGGTCAGGGATCTGGAAGCGGGCCGCGCGTTCTACAAGGGCAAGCTCGGTTTCACCGAGACCTACGTCGACTCCGACGGAACCTGGGTGAAGCTCGAGCGCGACGGAATGGAGATCGGGCTGGCGGAGGGAGAGCCGCAGGAAGACTCGGGTGTCGCCCACGTCGACGTCCCGGACGTCAAGGCAGTGGCCGACGAGTTGCGCAAGGACGGGGTGGAGGTCGGCGTCGTCTTCGAGCTGCACGGTGAGATGCGTCTCCTCGACGTGTTCGATCCGGACGGCAATCGCCTCCAGTTCGCCCAGGAGCTTTCCGCAGGCTGAGACCGACCCTCGCGGGCAGCCTCGAACGCGACGAATCCGCCGTTTCCTTCGTTTGCCGGGCGCTCTGCGGGGCGCCGTGGCGTATGCGGCTTTACCTAGATGGCGGAGGGACGCTGCACAAGCGGCGCGGGAAGGCGTACGCGGCCTGGACCTAGTCGCAACGCACGGCGCCGGAGCAGGCGGGCCCGCAGGCCGGTCCCAAACTCGGTCCGCCGATCATCGTCACGTTTCATAACCTTGAAGATGCCGCAGGTAGGACGTTCTTGCCTGCTTTGCGAAGGATCACTCGTTCGAGTGACGGCCGCTTAAACTCAACATCGTGATCCGCCAGGCCGGGCCACAAGACGTCCGTTTCCTCCGCGACATGCTGAAGCACGCCTATCACTGGCGGCTGAACGCGGATCCCGACCTCCCGGTCGCCAGGTACGTCAACAACTGGGGCCGGCCCGGCGACGCCGGTCTCGTGGCCTGGGAGGCCGGGCCGATCGGCGCCGCGTGGTACCGGCTCTTCCCGGCGAGCGCGCCCGGCTTCGGCTTCGTCGACGAGCAGACCCCGGAGCTGACGATCGCGGTCGTCCCGAGCCGCCGCGGCGGCGGCCTCGGCGGGCAGCTGATGACGGCCCTGCTCGACCGCGCCCGGCAGGAGGGCCACAAGGCGATCAGCCTCAGCGCCGAGCAGGGCATGACGACGCTCTATGAGCGCTACGGCTTCAGTGCGGTCGAGGAGAAGGACGGAACAGTCACGATGAAGGCCGACCTCTAGCGGTCGATACGATCGACCTCATGGAAGTCGACGTCGCCGTTCTCGGAGGGGGACCAGGTGGTTACACGGCCGCGATCCGGGCTGCGCAGCTCGGGGCGAAGGTCGCCTGCGTCGATCGCGAGCCTGAGCTCGGCGGGACGTGCCTCCGCATCGGGTGCATCCCGACGAAAGCCTGGGTGCAGACTGCCTTTGCGCTGAAAGAGGCCGAGCACACCTTCGACAAGCTCGGCGTGAAGCTCGGCGGCTTCCAGCTCGAATTCGGGAAGGCGAACGAGTGGAAGGACGGCGTCGTCAAGCAGATGACCGATGGCGTCGCATTTCTCTTCAAGGCGAACGGCGTCGAGTGGGTCAAGGGCACCGGCACGTTCAAGGACGCACACACGATCGCCGTCGAGGGCGGCGAGGACATCACCTTCAAGCATGCGATCATCGCGACGGGCTCGTTCCCGCTTCGTCCCCCGATCGAGGGCCTCGATTCCGACCGGTGCGTGGACTCCGAGGGACTGCTCGCGCAGACGGAAGTCCCGAAGCGACTCGTCGTGCTCGGCGGCGGCATCATCGGCTGCGAGTTCGCATCGATCTTCAATCGCTTCGGCAGCGAGGTGACGATCATCGAGATGCTGCCGACGCTGATCCCGCAGGAAGACGCGGACGCGTCGAAAGAGCTCGCGAAGCAATTTGGCAAGCGCGGGATCACTCTTCACCTCGAGAAGCAGTGCAAGAAGGTGGAAGACAAGGGAGGCGCGCTGACCGTGCACTTCGGCGACGGCGAGACGGTTGATGCGGATCTCATGCTCGTCTCGGTCGGTCGCGGCCCGACCGTCGAGGGACTGGGCCTCGAAGCGATCGGCGTCGAGTTCGACAAGCGCAAGGGCATCGCCGCAGACGAACATCGCCGCACGACGGTCGAGCACATTTACGCCGTCGGCGACTGTGCCGGTTACTGGCAGCTCGCGCACACCGCGTTTCGGGAGGGCGAGGTCGCGGCGGAGAACGTCTGCGGACACGAGGCCGATCGTCGACAACCGCGCCGTGCCGAGGCCGATCTACACGGATCCCGAGATCGCCGGCGTCGGTCTGACCGAAGCCGAGGCGCGCGAGCAGTACGGCGACGACGTGGCGACAGGCATGTTTCCGTGGGTCGCGAACGCGCGGGCAGTGATGCAGAACGAGACCACGGGTTGGGTCAAGTCGATTCACGAGACGCGCTACGGCGAGCTGCTCGGCCTCGTCATGGTCGGGCCGCACGTGACCGACCTGATCGAGGCGGGCGTGGTGGCCATCGACGCGGAAGCCACCGTCGAAACGGTCGCGGATGGAATGGCCGCGCATCCGACGCTGTCGGAGGCGATCAAGGAAGCCGGGCTCGTTGCGCTCGGTCGTGCGATTCACGTTCCGAACCGCAAGCGCGCCAAAGCTCCGGCCTAGGTTTTACTGCTTTCAAGCAAGAAGTTCCGCGCGTATCCCCAACGCGGCCATGTTCGTTCAAGAGAACGTAATGGCATCGGCTGTTCCTGAGCTCCCGGTCCTAGCCCGAGATCAGGCCTTCGAGATCCTGTATCGGCGCTATGTCAAGGACGTCTACCACTACGCGCTCGCTCTGCTTCGCAATCCGGCCGACGCGGAAGACGTCACGCAGACGACGTTCCTCAATGCCTACCGCGCGTATCAGCGGGGAATCGAGATCGAGAAGCCGCAGAACTGGCTGATCAAGATCTGCCACAACGTCGCGCGAACGAGATACGCACGCGCAAGCTGCCGTGTGAAGGAAGTTCCGCTGGAGGATCACGTCGATCAGCTCGCGGTTCCCGACGTTGATCAACCGGATGTCGTAGGTGTCTTGCGCGCGCTCGCGCGCTTGCCCTTCAACCAGCGTGCGGCGCTCGCCATGCGTGAGCTCGAGGGGCGGTCGTACGCGGAGATCGCCGACACGATCGGAGTGTCCGTATCTGCCGTCGAGACGCTGATCTTCCGCGCCCGGAAGACGCTGCGCCTCAAGGCATCATCGCTCCGTTCCCTTGCAGCGGTGCCGCTGCCGACCTCGCTGACTCGGCTCTTCGAGGGCGGTGGCGTCGTCGCAGGCGGTGGTGCAGCCGCCGGCACCGGCTTGGTGATGAAGGCTGCCGTGGCGATCGTCGCCGCGGCTCTCGGGACCGGCGTTGGCGGAGACCGCAGTCGCCCCGCTACTGCTGCGACGCATCCGGGCACGGGCTCTGTTCTCGCACCATCGAACAAGGGTGCCGAGGACGGGCTGAAGACCCAGCAGGTCCGGAACGCCGGCGTTCGAGTTCGAGAGAGCGCGACGAGCAAGGGCTCGCACGCGAGCGGCGCGACCGGGCGCGTAGGCGATGTGACTGCAGTCGGGTCCGGGACCGGGCAGGCGACGGCTGGGCAAACCGCCTCGACCACCCAGGCCTCGAGCAACCAGTCCGGTCCGGTCTCCCAGGTCACCGCACCGGTCTCCGACCTGACGAGCACGGTTCAGCAGGTCGTGGAGGCGCCAACGCCGGCTCTGCCGGTGCAGCCTCCGAGCCTGCCCACGCCTCCGATCGACGTCCCGACAGTCCCTCAAGTCCCGCTGCCGCCGCCCCCGCTGCCCCTGCCGTAAGCCGTTTTGTTCCGACGGGGGGCGCAAGATTCCGTCAGAACGGGTATCTACTAGGTCATGACGCCCCTGCTGGCGCAGAGGCCCCGCTCGGACCGGGGCTTTGAGCGGCTCTACAAGCGGCACGTCGGCGACGTGTATCGATACGCGCTCGCCGTCATGCGCAACCCCACCGACGCCGAGGACGTCACCCAGACGACCTTCCTCAACGCCTATCGCGCCTATGTCGAGAAGGGCAGTCGCCCGGACAAGCCGCAAAACTGGTTGATCGCGATTGCGCACAACGTCTGCCGTCAGCGGTTCCGTCAGACGGCGAGGCGTCCGTCCGAGGTCTCGTTCGAGGACGACATCGCGGACACGGTCACCGACGACGACGCACTGAGCGCCGAGGACATCAGGCGTGCACTAGGTCACCTCGCCTTCAACCAGCGTGCCGCCCTGGTCATGCGCGAGCTCGAAGGCCGCTCCTACGCCGAGATCGCCGAGATCCTCGAGGTCTCTACGAGCGCGGTGGAGACGCTGATCTTCCGCGCCCGTCGCGCGCTCCGCGAGCAGCTCGAGGGGTCGCTCACGTGCGGCGAGGCCGAGTTCGCGATCTCACGCCAGCTCGATGGACGTCTTCCGCGGGGAGAGCGCGGCCAGCTGCGCGCGCACCTGCGCGAATGTTCGGAGTGCGCCGGCTTCGCTCGCCGGCAGCGCGCCCAACGCGGCGCCCTGAAGACGCTGGCGCTCGCGCCGGTGCCGAGCTCGCTGTTGTCGCTGTTCGGCGGCGGCGGCGGAGCCGCGGTTGGAACCGGTCTGACGCTGAAGGCAGCGGCCGCGCTGACCGCCGGCCTGGCGATCGGCGGAGCAAGTTACGAAGGTGTGCGCCACGTACCGTGGCAGGCCGAGAGCCCGACGGCGGCTGCGGCGCAGAACCGTATCGGCGGAATTGCAGCGGCGCGCGATGCCGCTTTCGCGTCGCGAGGAACCTCACGGGTCACGCCCGGCGTTGGGACTCGTGGTCACGCGGCCAAGACCAAGAGCGTCAAACCGAAGAAGGCCAAGACGCACGGCCGCGCATACCAGTCGGCATTGGCACGAAAGAACGAGAGCCTCGCTTCCCACGGCAGGGGTGCGGAGCAGTCCAGCCGAGCCCGCCTGGCCGGCGGCGCCCGTGTGCACCCGACAACGAGGGTCAAGCCGAAGGATCTGAGGCTGCCCGGCCCGATTGGCGAGCGTCCCGCGCACCGGCACGGCAAGAAGAAGTAACCCCGCGTCTTCCCTAATGCGTGCGCCCGGCCCGGATCGGGAATGGGTGCTTGGTAGGCTCGTTTGGGCAAAAGGAGGACTCATGGGGATCATCAATCGACGGAACGCAGTGCTCGGCTGGGGCGTCTGGAAGGTCCTGAAAAGCTTCGGGAAGCAGAAGGCCCGCGCCGCTGTACCGGGAACGGGCGAGCACGCCGGGTTGAACAAGGGAGCGATCGCCTCCATGCTCGCGGCGGCAGGCGGGGCGCTCTGGTTCTGGCGCAAGAAGTCGGACCAGGCAACGCCGAGCTCGTAGTGGGGGACGTTCCCGCCGGCCTTCTGCGGCCCGCGCTCGCAGGGATCATCCCGTATGAGCCGGGCAAGCCGGTCGAAGAGGTTCAGCGCGAGCTCGGCCTCGAACGAGTCGTGAAGCTCGCCTCCAACGAAGGGCCGTTCGGCCCGTTCCCGCAGGCGCTCGAGGCCTTGGAGGGTTGCGCCGGCGAGCTGAATCGTTATCCGGACGGAGGCGCGTACCGCCTCCGCGCCGCCCTTGCCGAACGCCATGGCGTTCAGTTCGAGGAGATCGCGATCGGCTCGGGAGCCGACGGTCTCATCGACGGGATCTCGCAGGCCGTGCTGGACGAGGGCGATCAGATCGTGTGCGGGTGGCCGTCGTTCCCGAGCTATGCGATCTACGCGCGCAAGCAGGGCGCCGAGCCGGTCCAGGTACCGCTCCGCGACCACCGCTACGACCTGGACGCGCTGCTGGCTGCGATCACAAAGCGGACGAAGATCGTGTACATCTGCGACCCCAACAACCCGACGGGCACGATGAGCTCGCGTGCGGAGCTCGACGCGTACTTCAAGCGAGTGCCCGACCACGTGTTGACCGTGCTCGATCAGGCGTACTTCGAGTACGTCGACGAGCCCGACTACACGGACGGCATCGAGGAGTACTTCAGGGCGGGCCGCCAGGTGATCGTCTTGCGCACGTTCTCGAAGATCTACGGTCTTGCCGGCGCGCGGGTGGGCTACGGCGTCGGTCCGGCCGGGCTCGTGACTGCGCTCGGGAAGACGCGGCGGGCTTTCGACCTGACGACGCCGGCGCAGGTCGCCGCGCTGGCCAGCCTGGATTCGCCCGGCGAGCTCGAGCGCAGGCGTCAGGCGAATGCCGAAGGCCGTGCGGAGCTCGAACGGATCCTGACTGAAGCGGGCTACAAGGTGATCGCACCGGCCGTCGGCAACTTTGTCTTCGTCGACCTGGGCGAAGACGCACAGCCGTGGTTCGAGGCGTTGCTGCGCGAAGGTGTGATCGTGCGTCCGCTCGCCGGGTTCGGGGCGCCGAACGCGATCCGCGTGACTGTCGGTACGGCGGCTGACCATGCGTTCCTGTCGGAAGCTCTGGCCCGGCTGAGGACGGCCTCAGCGGCTTCCTGACAGACTCCGCCGCTGTGACCGGCTTCCGCCGCCAGCTGAGCCTTCTCGGCACTGCGCCCGGCTTCCGCCTGTTGTTCCTGGCCACGCTCGGGTCGAGTCTGGGGACGCTGCTGGCCACTGTCGCACTCGTCGTCGACATCAAGGACCGGACCAATTCGGGCTCGTGGGTGAGCGCATTGATGATCGCCGAGTTCCTGCCGGCGGTGGCGGTGGGGCTCTTTCTCGGCCCGCTGCTCGACCGGGTTTCACGCCGTGGCCTGATGATCGTCTCAGACCTCGTCCGTGCCGCGGTGTTCTGCACGTTGCCGTTCGCCACCAGTGCCGGACAGATCGTCGCGCTGGCCGGGATCGCAGGCCTCGCGACAGGCTTCTTCCGGCCCGCGGTCTACGCAGGCTTGCCGAACCTCGTCGAGGAGGAAGAGCTCGCGCGCGCGAACTCGCTGATTCAGACGAGCGAGAACGTCAGCTGGGCGGTTGCGCCGGTCATCGGCGGCGCGCTCGTGGCTGCATCCGGCCCCGACCTCGCCTACTGGCTCAACGGCGCGTCGTTTCTCGTCTCCGCTCTGCTCCTGCTGCGCCTTTCGGCAGACAAGCTGCAAGGTGCGCTCGGCGTGAGCCGTGGTCACCTACGCGACCTGAGGGACGGGTTCGCGCGGGTGCTGCAGACGCGTTCGCTGCTGACGGTTCTCGTGGTCTGGACGATCGTCCTCGGAGCCGTCGCTTCGACGCAGACCGCGCAGGTGTTTCTTGCCAAAGACTCGTTCGATGCCGGTGACTTCGGCTACGGGCTCATCTTCGGCTGCATCGGGCTTGGCCTGGCAATCGGAAGCTTCGGAGCGGGAACGTGGGTGGAGCGGAGGTCGGTAGGCACCGTCTATGCGGCAAGCATCCTCCTTCAGGCAATCGGAGTTGCAGCTGCGGCGGTCGCGCCGAACGTGTGGTTCTCGCTTCCCTGCTTCGTGCTCGCGGGAATCGGCAACGGCATCGCGGTGGTCTGCAATTCCCTTCTCGTGCAGCGCGGGGCGCCTGACGCGATCCGTGGGCGCGTCTTCACGGTGATCATGAGTGTCAACTACGCCGTGTACGGGCTCGGCTTCGTGATTGCAGGACCGCTCACCGACGCCGTCGGGCCGCGCTGGGTCTTCGGCGGCGTCGGCGTCGTCCTCGCGTTCGCCTCCTTCGTCGCTTTCGCGCTGAGCCGCGGGGCGGAGCAGGGAGTCGGGCGAACCGTCGAGGCCGAGGCCGCGTAGTCGTGCACGGGCGGCGGGACTGGACGCGGGAGTCGCTCGCGGAAGGCGTCCGCACGGGCGAGCGACGGGCGCTCGCACGGGCGATCTCACTCGTCGAGAACGGTGACCCGCTCGCGTATGACCTCGTCCACGACATCTATTCCGAGACCGGCCGGACTTACGCGGTCGGCGTCACCGGGCCACCGGGCGTCGGCAAGTCGAGTCTGATCTCGACGCTGATCGGGCACGTCCGCGAACAGGGGCGCACGATCGGCGTGATCTCGGTCGACCCGTCGAGTCCGTTCACGCAGGGTGCGCTGCTCGGCGACCGGATCAGGCTCTCGGACCATTTCCTCGATCCTGGCGTGTTCATCCGTTCGATGGGCACGCGCGGCCATCTCGGCGGCCTCGCAGAAACGACGCTGCAGGCGCTGCTCATACTGGATGCGGCGGGAAAGGAGCTCGTCTTCCTCGAGACCGTTGGCGCGGGTCAGAGCGAAGTGGAGGTAATCGGGATCGCCGACACGGTCGTGCTCGTGCTGATGCCCGGATCGGGAGACTCGGTTCAGGCGCTGAAGGCAGGGATCATGGAGATTCCCGACGTGATCGCGATCAACAAGATGGATCATCCCGCCGCGAAGACGATGCTCAACGAAGTACGGTCCATCCTGTCGCTCGACAAGGAGCGGGCCTGGAAGCCGCCGATCGTCCTCACCGAGGCGACCACAGGACAGAACGTCCCGGAGCTGTGGGAGAAGATCGAGGCGCATCGGGCGCATCTCGAGTCGGAGGGCCATCTCGAGGAGCGCAGGCGCAAGAATCTCGCCGGTGAGGTGTTCGCCATCGCATCAGGTCGCGCCAAGGCTCATCTCGAGCAGGCGGTGGCGGATGACCCTGAGCTGCGGCGCCTGCTCGACGAGGTGCAGCGACGGGAGCTCGACCCGTTGACCGCGGTTAAAGAGATCATGGAGAGGGTGTTCAAGGTTGGCGATACAGCAGATCTCACCGACACTCACTGACATCCAGGAGGCGCGGCAGCGTCTTCAGGGGATCGCGGAGAAGACGCCGATCTACCTCTCCGAGACGTTCTCGCGCCGCAGCGGCCGCGAGGTGCGCCTCAAGGCGGAGAATCTCCAGCGAACCGGCGCGTTCAAGATCCGCGGCGCTGTCAACAAGCTCAGCACGCTGTCGCCCGAGGAGCGTGCAGCCGGCGTCGTCGCGGCCAGTGCCGGCAACCACGGTCAGGCTGTCGCGTGGGCGGCTCGCGAGCTCGGCCTCCGCGCGCGCATCTTCGTGCCGGACACCGCACCGATGGCAAAGGTCGAAGCGTGCAAGAACTACGGAGCCGAGACGGAGATGAGCGGCTCGTTCTTCGAGGATGCGCTCGATGCGGCGCTCGCCTACGTGGACGAGTCCGGCGGCACGTTCATCCATCCCTACGAAGACCGCCTCGTCGTGGCGGGACAGGGGACGATCGGGCTCGAGCTGCTCGAGCAGGAGCCGGACGTCGGCACCGTGCTGATCCCGATCGGCGGCGGCGGGCTTGCGCTCGGAATTGCAACGGCGTTGCGCGCGCTCCGGCCGGAAGTGCGGATCGTCGGAGTGCAGGCCGGGGTGGACGGCTACACGATCGCCGACGGGATCGCGGTCAAGGTTCCCAGTGAGCTGACGATGCCGCTCCTCGAGGATCTGCTGGACGACATCGTCTCGGTCACGGACGAGGAGATCAGCGAGGCGATCGTGTTGCTGCTCGAGCGCGCGAAGCTCGTGGTGGAGGGAGCGGGTGCCGTCGGAGTAGCGGCGCTGCTCGCGGACAGAGCCGGTGGCTCGGGCACGGCGATCCCGATTCTCTCCGGCGGGAACATCGACCCGACGATGCTCATCTCCGTCATGCGCCATGGACTGACTGTTGCCGGGCGCTATCTGGTGATGCGGACGAAGCTTCCCGACCGTCCCGGCGAGCTGATCAAGCTGCTGTCGCTCGTCGCGGAGGAGCGCGGCAACGTCATCGCCGTCGAGCATTACCGCGAAGGCGTCGACGTGTCGGTGAGCGAGACGGAGATCGGGCTGACGCTCGTCACTCGCGACGAGGAGCACTGTCAGCAGCTGCTCGCCGCGATGACGGAGCGCGGTTACGTGGTCGAACGGCTCACGTAGAGCCGCAGCGTCTGAACGACACCGTTCCGCCGGGCCAATCGTGCACGCCGCCGCGCAGCACCGGACGGGCGTCGACGCCCGCGGCACTCAGGACACTTGCCGCGATGCTCGCCCGCATGCCTGACTCGCAGATCGTCACGACCGGCTTGTCCGTGTTCACGCCTTCAGTCCCGAATCCGCGCAACAGCCGGAACGGGATGTGGAGCGAGCCGGGGATGTACGCCTCGTCGCGCTCGGACTTCTCCCGCACGTCGAGTACCTGCACGGTGCCTTGCTCGAGCAGCCTTTCCAGGTCGTCGAGCTCGACGGGGACGGAGGTCTCCGTCATCCGACCCTCGGTGACGTAGCCGGCCAGCTCGAGGAATCCGACGGCACGCAGCCCACGCGCGGCCACCTCCGCCTCGGCGTCGTCGGTCGCGTGAATGACGATTCGCTCGTCAGGATCGAGAACGAATCCGGCGCGGGTTGCGAACGACGAGCCGGAGACGGGAACGTTGAACGCCCCGTGGACGTGTCCTGCTGCATGTGTCTCCGCCGGGCGAACATCGAGGATGGTCGCCTCGCCGGGGTCCTCGAGGTGCTCGAGTTGTGCGGGCGCGCCGACGAATGGTCCCTTGTTGAGCGCGACGACCCGAGCGGTAGTGGGTGGACGTGGTGTCGAGAGAGAAGCTGTCGCGTTGATGAACGCCTGCGCGTCGCCGTACTCGAGCTTCTCGTTCGTGCGTTTCTCGTTGCCGATCGTCGAGGAGTGATCTGGGCTCATGGCCGCGCCGCAGAGCGAGCCGGCGACGTGCCCGGGATAGACCTCGTACGTGTCCGGGAGCTGCTTCAGCCGCTGCAGTGAGTGAAAGAGCCCTTCCGCGCCTTCGCGCGCCTCGATGGCCAGGTCGGGTCGCGCAGCGTCGCCGATGAAGAGAGAGTCGCCCGTGAGAACGAGCCGATCGTCCACGACGAAAGCGCAGTGCTCCGGCCGGTGGCCGGGCGTGTGGATCACGCGAACGGACACGGAACCGACCTGCAGCTCCTGGCCGTCCTGCAGCGGCTCGGAGGGAAACTCCGGCTCGGCCAGCGGATGGACGGAAATCGGCACTCCATGCTCGAGCGCGAGCCGTCCGTGCCCGGAGACGTGATCGGCGTGGGTGTGCGTCTCCAGCACGCGCACGATGCGGACGCCCGCTTCGTCAGCCGCCTCGAGGTACTGCTCGATCGCGTACGCGGGGTCGACCAGGAACGCCTCCCCCTTGCTGGGGTCGCCGATCAGGTAGGAGGCGCAGCCGAGATCGTCGTCGACGAACTGGCGAAACAGCACACCCCGGAAGCTAACAGTGGGCGCCGCTAGGTTTCTTGAAGCGTTGGCGGGCCGGGCCACAATCCTCGTCGTCCTGGTCTGCGCCCTGGCCCTCCCCGAGGCTGCCTGGGCGCATGCCAGGCTCCTCAGGACCCTTCCTCCGGACGGGGCCGTGCTCAGGAGCGCGCCGACCCGGGTCCGCGTCGTCTTCGCCGACGACGTTCGGCTCGCGTCCGGGATCAAGGCGATCCGGAACGGGGGAGGGTCGGTGCTCGCCGGGAAGCCGCGGATCGCCGGAGGTCGCTCGCTCGTGATCCCTCTCCGGGCCGGCCTCCCCGACGGCGACTACACGGTGCTGTGGCGGGTTCTCTCTGACGACGGGCACAAGCTCTCCGGGGTGATCGCGTTCGGCGTGGGCGCGAGTCGTGCGCCGCCGGAGGCTGCGCTCTCCGCTGACAACGGGCCGAGCGCGCAGGACGTCGTCTCGCGTCTGCTCTTCTTCGCGGGTCTCCTGACGGCGGCGGGTGCCGCGTTCTTCCGGTTTGCGGTGGGACCGGTTCCCGTCCGGCTGATGCTCGGTGCGTTCCTGCTCGTCTTCGTCGGCGTGTCGGGCGTGGCGCACGATGCCTCGCTCTCGACGCGCTTCGGCACGGTGATGGCCGTGGCGGCGGTCATCTCAGGCATCGGCGCCGTCCTCGCTGCCGTGGCGCCCGTGTTTCCGCGGCTCGAACCGCTTCCCTTCCTTGCCGGTTTCGCGTTGCTGCCGCTGCCGACGCTCGCGGGCCACGCGCTCGACCCCGGCAGGCCGCTACTCGAGCCTGTGGTCGACTTCCTGCATGTTGCCGCGGCCTCCTTCTGGCTCGGCGGCCTCGTTGCGCTTGGGCTCGTGCTCACTGGGTCAGGTGACCGTGCTCCTGTGCTGCGGCGCTTCTCCAATGTCGCGCTCGTGTCAGTCGCCGTTCTCGCGGCAACCGGCGTGATCCGCGCGCTCGCGGAGCTGCGCTCGCTCGAGCAGTTGTGGTCGACCGGTTACGGGCAGGTGCTGATCGTGAAGACGGCACTGTTCGCGGCGCTCGTCACCGTGGGCTGGGTGAACCGCTACCGGCTTCTGCCCAGGCTCTCGTTCGAGAAGTTGCGCCGAAACGTCGCTGTCGAATTGATGCTCTTCGCCGGGTTGATGGGGGCCGTCGCTCTCCTCACCGATCTCAGGCCGGGCCGCGATCGTGTTGCAATTGCGGCCGCAGCAGAGCCGAAGGGTCCGCCGCCGGTCGTGCAGGCCGGCGAGAGCGGCGATCTCGCCGTTGCGCTCGCGGTTCGCCCCACCGGCGCGGAGCTCGTCGCGCTGGATCCCGACGGTCGCCGCAAGGATGGGCTCTCGGTGCGGATTGCGGGGGTTGCCGCAAGCTCGTGCGGACCTGGCTGCTACGGCGCGGCCGGAGCTTTTCTCGGCAAGGTGCCGGTGTCCGTCGATGGCCGGACCCTCGTCTTCCGATTTCCGGCGCACGCGCGCCCGGCCGGCGCGCTCGTCGCGCGGGCGACGAGCGCGTTTCGCAGGCTGCGGAGCGTCGACTACGTGGAGCGGCTTGCCTCGAGCCCGCAGAACAAGGTGGTCGCCGAGTTCACGCTCGAGCGTCCGAACCGCCTCGAGTACCGGATTCGCGGCGGCGCCGACGGGATCATCATCGGCTCACGGCGCTGGGACCGCGCGCGCGGCGGCAAGTGGGTGCCGTCGCCTCAGGATCCGACCTCGCAACCCGAGCCGATCTGGGCCGGCCACTCTACGAACGCGTACCTGCTCGAGACGACGCCGACGACGTACGTCGTGTCGTTCCTCAAGCCGATTGGCCCGGTGTGGTTCACGCTGCGCCTCGACCGCCGCACGTTGCTTCCGCGGAGCCTCCGCATGACCGCGCCGGCGCACTTCATGACGCATCGCTACACGAGGTTCAACGCAACTCGCAAGATCAAAGCCCCAAATGCCGAGCGATGACCATGCGCTGGACTTCATTGGTGCCCTCGCCGATCTCCAGGATCTTCTGGTCCCGGTAGAGCCGTGAGATCGCGTACTCGTCCATGTAGCCGTAGCCGCCGTGGATCTGCAGGGCCCAGTTGACCGCGCGGTTCGAGAGCTCGCCTGTGTAGAGCTTCGCCTGCGCTGCGGCGAGCGCGAAGTCGCGACCCTGATCCTTGAGCCACGCGGCCTTGTAGACGAGATTGCGGCCGGCTTCGAGCTCCGTGGCCATGTCCGCCAGCTTGAACTGAACCGCCTGGAACCTCGCGATCGACTTCCCGAACTGCTGCCGCTCCTGCGCGTACGCATAGGCGAGGTCGTACGCGCCCTGCGCGAGCCCCACGCCCATCGCCGCCACCGAGATGCGTCCGCCGTCGAGGATCTCGAGGAACTGCTGGAAGCCCTTCCCGCGCGGGCCGAGGAGATTTGCCTCGGGAACCGCAGTGTCCTTGAACGACAGCTCGCGAGTATCCGACGCGCGCCAGCCCAGCTTCTTCATCGGCTTCGAGATCTCGTATCCCGGCGTTCCGTTCGGCACGATGATGTTGGAGATCTCGTCCTCGCCCGTTTGTGCGGTGATCGTCACGCACGCGGTGATGTCCGTGCCGGCGTTCGTGATGAAGATCTTCGAGCCGTTCACGACCCACTCACCGTCGCGCAGCTCCGCGCGCGTGCGCGTCGCGCCCGCATCGGAGCCGGCACCCGGTTCCGTCAGTCCGAAAGCGGCGAGCTTCTTCCCCGAGGCGAGCTCGGGAAGCCACTGCTGCTTCTGGTCCTCGGTGCCGTAGTAGAAGATCGGCAGCGTCCCGAGCGAGTGGTGCGCCGCGACCGTGATCGCGACCGAGGAGTCGATGCGCGTGAGCTCCTCGATTGCCAGCGCATACGAGACGGTGTCCGCGCCGGCGCCGCCGTACTCCTCCGGAATCGTCATGCCCATGAGCCCGAGCTCCGCGAGCTCGCCGACGAGGTCGTACGGGAAGCGGCTCTCGCGGTCCAGCTCCTCCGCGACCGGCGCGACTCGTTGCTCCGCGAAGTCGCGCACGGTTGAGCGGACGAGCTCGTGCTCCTGATCGAGATCGAAGTTCAACGGGAGAGGCGCTGCGCGAGCTCGACGATCAGGCGAACGCCGTAGCCGGTGCCGCCGCGCTGCGTCAGGTAGTCGCCGCGCGAGCGCTCGAGGAAGCCGGGCCCGGCCATGTCGATGTGTGCCCACGGCCCTTCGCCCGCGAACTCGCGCAGGAACTCGGCGGCGAGGACCGGCGAGCCCTGCCGGAGGTCGGAGGAGTTCTTCAGGTCGGCGAAAGAGGAGTCGACGTAACGCCGGTAGCGGGGATGGAGCGGGAACGGCCAGGTGTGGTCGCCGCTCACCTCTGCAGCGGCCAGGATTTCGGCCATCCACTCGTCGTCGTTCGCGAACGCGCCGGCGTAGAAATCCCCGAGCGCGAGCTCCATCGCCCCCGTCAGCGTCGCAAGGTCGAGCACGTGCGTGGCGCCCTCGCGCCGTGCGTACCACAGCGCATCCGCGAGGACGAGCCGCCCTTCGGCGTCGGTGTTCGTGATCTCGATCGTCTTGCCGTTCGCCGCACGAAGGATGTCGCCCGGCCGGAACGAGTCGCCGCTCACCAGGTTCTCGGCGGCGGCGACGACCGCGACGATCCGTACGGGCAGCTCGAGCTCCGCCACTGCTCCCATGGCCGCGATCACGGCCGCGCCGCCGGCCATGTCGCCCTTCATGTCCTGCATGTTCAGCGCCGGCTTCAGCGAGATGCCGCCGGCGTCGAAGGTGATGGCCTTGCCGACGAGTCCGAGCACGAGATCCTTGCGCGTCGCTTGTGCGGGTTCGTAACGAAGGACGATCAGGCGCGGTCCGTTCGAGCTCCCGCGGCCGACCGCCGCGAGCGCCCCCATGCCGAGCTCGTCGATGCGGACGGGGTCGAGCGCTTCGACCTGGAGCTTCGGGCCTGCGAGCTCGGCCGCCCGAGCCCCGAGCATCTCGGGAGTCAACTCGTTCGGCGGCGAGTTGGCGAGATCTCTCGCAACATTGACCCACTTGCCGACACTCGCGATTCGACTCGTGCTCTCCGCAAGGCCGTTGTCGCCGGCCGTGGTGTAGAGGACGATCTTCTCGACGCCCGCGTCCGGCTTTTCCTGCGTCTTCCAGCGAGCGGGACTGTAGGACCCGAGCATCGTCCCTTCGACGATCGCGCGAGCCTGCTCCTCGAGGGAGAGCGGCAGCGACTCGTCCAGCAGCCACGCCAGCGTGCCGCCGACGTCCGCGACCCGGTGCGCGACAGTCGAAGCGGCGGTGCGCAATGCGTCAACGTCGAGCTCGTCTCTCTTTCCGATCCCGGCGACGACGACGCGCCTCGCGTTCAGCTCGCCATCCGTGTGCAGGACGACGGCCGTTCCGAGGTCGCCCTTCAGCTCACCGCTGTCGGCCAGTCGTTGGAGCCGGCCCTTGAGCTGCCCGTCCAGCTCGAGCGCGCCGTTCGAGAATGTGCCCTCCGTTCCCTCGGGGAAAGGGATCGCGAGGGAGTCAGGCTCGCCCTCTCCCGGCGCCCTGACCTCGATTGCAAGCTCATCCATCGGGGCGCGATCGTATCCGAGGTGCAGGGATTTACCGCGCCTTTACGAACTACGGCTAACACGGTTCAACTTTGATCGTCGCATGCCGATGATGACCCCTGAGATGAGCGCAACGCTTCTGCGGCCCTCCGTTCCCTCGCGCTTTCGGCGCGGGCCATCGCGCCCGACCGTCGAGGAGCTTCTGGACCAGATCGCCGACCTCACCACGGAACGCCAGCGCCTGCGCGACCAGGGCGTCAACGGGACGCGGCTCGAGCGAAACCGCGTCAAGCTCGCGCGGACGCAGTGGGCGCTCTCGCACGCGCTGATCGAGCGCTACCTCTAGGAGCGCCTGAGGTAGGGTGCCTGCCGTGACGGGCGTCAAAGAATTCTTCGACAGTCTCGAGAGCCGCGCCGACGCGTCGAAGACCGCTGGGATGACCAACTCCTACCTCTTCGACATCGACGGTGCGGGCAAGTGGACCGTGAAGGTCGAGGAGGGCCAGGTGAGCGTCAGCGAAGGTGGGGACGACGCCGACGCTGTCATCACCGCTTCCGAGGAGACGTTCGAGAAGATCATCAGCGGCGAGCAGAACCCGACCAGCGCCTACATGACCGGCAAGCTGAAGGTCAAGGGCGACATGGGTGCCGCGATGAAGTTGCAGAAGCTCTTCTGAGCGAGCGCACTTGACCTGGTACACGTTCTTCAAGTCGGTCCACGTCATCACGGCTGCGATCTGGATCGGAGGACAGGCGATGATCCAGGCCTATGCCTTCCGGATCCTGCGAACGGGAGACGGTAGGCGGCAGGCGGAATTCTCGAAGGACACGGAAGTCGTCGGCATGCGAGTGTTCATGCCGTCCACGTTGATCCTGCTTCTCGCCGGGATCGCGATGATGGTGAACCTCGATTGGTCGTGGAGCCAGAACTGGATCATTCTCGGCCTGATCGCCTTCGGGCTCTCGTTCGTCCTCGGCGCGGGGTTTCTCGGCCCGGAGGGTGGCCGGATCGCCGAGCTCATCGAGCGGGACGGACCAGACTCACCCGCCGTTCAGGCTCGCATCCGGCGGATTCTCACGATCTCGCGCTGTGAGCTCGTCGTGTTGCTGACCGTGATGGTCAACATGGTCGTGAAGCCCACCGGCAACAACGGCTGGTTCTGGGGGATCCTCGTGGCGATGGTGCTCGGCATCGCCACCGTCCTGGCTTTGTCCGGGCGAGGCGCGCAACAGGTACCGGCGCCGGCCGCCGACTAAGTCCCTACTCCTCCAGCTCGACGAGGACGGTCCCACCGGCGACCCGGTCGCCTTCCGCAACATGCACTGCACGCACGACCGCGTCGTACGGAGACGTCAGCGGCGTTTCCATCTTCATCGCCTCCAGCACGACGAGCGGCTGGCGGGCCTGTACTGAGTCGCCTGCGCGGACGAGGAGCCGGATCACCGTTCCGGGCATCGGCGCGGTGACACTGCTCTGACCGCCGGCCGGACCGCGGTGATCCGCTGCGAGGACGTCGACGTCCGGCGGCACCGCCGAGGCCGCCGGCGGAAGGTTCAGGCGGAACGGTGTGCGCCAGGGCGGGGCGGCCACGCGCGCGGGCGCGGGGGACAGGGGTGGATGCTCGGTCAGGAATGCCGTCGTCGTGTTGCCCGCGCGCACGACCGGATGCGTGACGAGCCAGCGCAGGAACGGCAGGTTGGTCGTGACGCCTTCGACCTCGGTTTCCTTCAGTGCGTCACGGAGACGGTCGAACGCCTCGTCGCGCGTCGTTCCGTGGGCGATCAGCTTCGCGATCATCGGGTCGTAGGCCAGGCCGATCGCGTCACCCTCGGCCACGCCCGTATCGACGCGGATCCGTTCCGGCAGGCGCAAACGCTCGATGACGCCCGTTTGCGGAAAGAACGTTCGCGGATCCTCGGCGTACAGGCGCACCTCGACCGCGTGACCGCGCGGGTCGGGGTGGACGTCGAGAGGATTCGCCCGCGGCGACGTGCAACTGCGCTTGCACGAGGTCCACGCCCGTGACGAGTTCCGTCACTGGATGCTCGACCTGGATCCGTCCGTTCAGCTCGAGGAACCAGAAGTCACGGCCGTCGAGCATGAACTCCGCCGTGCCAGCGCTCTCGTAGCCGATCGCGCGCGCGAAGGCGACTGCCGCGTCGCTCATCTCCCTGCGAAGTGCTTCGTCGACCGCGGGTGACGGTGACTCCTCGAGCACCTTCTGGTGACGGCGCTGAATGGAGCACTCGCGCTCTCCCAGTGCGAGCACGTTTCCGTGCGTGTCGGCGAGCAGCTGAATCTCGACGTGCCGCGGCCGCTCCACGTAGCGCTCGCAGAACACGCGATCGTCGCCGAAGGCGGCCTTCGCCTCGCGTCGCGCCGCCTCGAGCGCCTCGCCGAGCTCCGACGGGTCTCGGACGACGCGCATACCGCGGCCGCCGCCGCCCGCTGCCGCTTTGACGACAAGTGGGAAGCCGATCTCTGCCGCCTCGCCCGTCGGAACCACCGGCACGCCTGCCTCGCTCGCGATCCGCTTCGCCTCGAGCTTGTCGCCACCGGCGCGCAACGCATCCGGCGGCGGCCCGACCCAGGTCAACCCGGCCGCGTTGACGGCCTCCGCGAAGTCGGGGTTCTCGGCGAGGAAGCCGTAGCCAGGGTGAATCGCGTCCGCTCCGGTCTGCTTCGCCGCGCGGATGTTCTCCTCGGAGAAGAGGTAGCTCGCGATCTCCACCGTCTCGTCGGCGGAACGCGCGTGGAGCGAGCCTTTGTCGTCGGGAGCGACGACCGCGACGGTGGCGATCCCGAGGTCTCGCGCGGCGCGAAAAACTCGTAGCGCGATTTCGCCGCGATTCGCGACGAGCAGCTTCTGAATCAAGCCTTCTTTCCCGGATTCAGCAGGTTCTGCGGGTCGAACGCGCGCTTCACCGCACCGTGCAGCTCGAACGCACGAGGACCGAGTTGCTTCGCAAGCCAGTTCCGCTTCACGAAGCCGACGCCGTGCTCGCCGGAGATCGTCCCACCAAGCCGGAGCGCAAGCTCGAACAGCTCTTCGGAAAGCCGCGGTGCGAGCGCGACCTCTTCCTCCTTGTCCCCCGCAAGCAGGAACGACGTGTGCAGGTTGCCGTCGCCCGCGTGACCCCAGGAGCACGCCGCCACGCCCAGCCTCCGTCCGATCTCGAGCGACTCCTCGATCGCCTCGCCGAGGCGGTCGAGCGGCACTGCAATGTCCTCGCTCGCCTTGCCGCCGCGCTGGGCATCCACGACGAGCGCCAGCCCGTCGCGCCAGCGCCACAGCGCTGCGATCTCGTGCGGCGCCTCGGGGGCGTAGAGCGCCAGTGCATCCTCGCCGAACACGTCGAGCACGTCCTGGCGGATCCGCGCCGCTTCCTCGGTCGAGCCGTCTGCCTCGGCGAGCACAGCGAATCCACCTTCGGGCACCTCGCCCGGAAAGGTCGCGCTCCCGTATCGCATCGCTTCCGAATCGATGTACTCCAATGCGGCAACCGGCAGACCGGTGCCGATCACTCGCTCGATCGCCCCGACACCGCCGGACACGCCGTCGAAGAATCCGACGACGGGCCAGGCGGCTTCCGGCGCGGGTGTGAGCTGCAGCCACGCCGCGGTGATCACGCCGAGCGTTCCTTCCGATCCGATCAGCAGGTGCTTGAGGTCGTAGCCCGCGACGTCTTTACGCAGAGGGCCGCCGAGTCGCACGAGGTCGCCGGGCGGAACGACGACTTCGAGCCCGGTCACCCACGTGCCCGTGACGCCGTACTTGAATGCATGCGGCCCGCCCGCGTTCGTGGCGATGTTGCCGCCGATCTGTGACTGCTCGGCGGCGCCTGGATCGGGAGCGAACAGCAGGCCGCCCTCGCGTGCGATCCGTCGCAGCTCCCCGGTGCGAAGCCCCGCCTCGACCTCGATGCGCCAGATGAGCGGATCGAACGAGCGCACGCGGTCGAGACGTTCGAGCGAGAGGACGACTCCGCCGTCGAGCGGGACGGAGCCCCCGGCATAACCAGTCCCG
The DNA here is from genome assembly GCA_963779965.1 of uncultured Actinomycetes bacterium. Classification (GTDB taxonomy): domain Bacteria; phylum Actinomycetota; class Thermoleophilia; order Gaiellales; family Gaiellaceae; genus 3-1-20CM-4-69-9. The sequence goes on from CAWAAP010000010.1 coordinate 215,065, forward strand.
CCGCCGCGCGGCACGATTGCGACGCCGTGCGCGTAACACCACGCGACGACCTCGGCGACTTCCTCTGCTGTCCGCGGCAGCGCCACCGCATCCGCGCGACCGATCAGTCCGCGCGCCTCGGTCATGTCGGTGAGGTAGGCGGCGGTCGGTGCGACGACGTCCGCGGCGACAGCCGCGCGCAGGTCGCGCTCGACTGATGCGACTGCAGTCATGACAGCGCGCGCTCGAGTGCGGCGTGACCGTCGTGGAGCACGGGCTCGCCGTGCGAGACGAGCACCATCTCCACGGGCAGGTCGAGGAGCGGCCGCAGGCCCGTGCGCAGGTCCTCCTGCGTGTAGCCGCCCAGGTGGCGCAGCCACGACTCCGGGCACAGGCGGAGGCCCGGCGGCCGGTCGCCCAGGATGCGGTCACCGGGGACGAGTGCACCGTGCTCCGGGATCCAGAAGATCGTCTCGCCCGCACCCGGGATCTCGAAAGCCTCGACACCCTCGGGCACCGCGGCCGAGGCGTCGTAGCGCCTTGTCAGCTCCGCGCGGCTTCGCTCGTGCCATTTGACGGTGAGGAGGATCGCAACGCGCTCCTTGGCCGCCGCCTGCTCGTCGAGTGCAGCCTGTTCGCCGTCGACGACCAGCGGGTCGATCAGCACGAGCGTGTCCGGAGTCTCATAGGCGACGCAACCGACCTCAGCCGGCCAGTCCGCCGGGCTGTCCTTCTGCTCCGGCGGCTCCCACTCGGGGTGTGGCAGGACCCAGCGCCACAAGCCCCGTGCGACCTGGTGCAAGTCCACGAGAAAGAGCGTAGATGATGCACCGATGGAGGCAGTTCGCCGGGGCTTCCTCCTGAAACACACTCCTGCGGTTAGCCTCGGCCTGTGCGCAGGGTGTTGCTGCTGACCGGGGCGATCGTCTTCGTCGACACCATGTTCTTCGCAGCGTTGACACCGCTGCTCCCGCATTACGTGGACGAGTTCCACCTCGGCAAGGCCGGCGCCGGTGTGTTGCAGGCGATGTACCCGGCAGGTGCTCTGGTGGCGGGCATTCCCGGTGGGATTGCCGCAGCGCGGCTCGGCGTGAAGCCCACCGTGCTGATCGGGCTTTCGCTGCTCGCAGCGACGACGGTTGCCTTCGGGCTGGCGGATTCTGTCTGGGCGCTGGACCTCGCGCGCTTCCTGCAGGGAGTCTCGAGCGCGTTCTCATGGACCGGGGCCCTCAGCTGGCTCGTCGCTGTCGCGCCGGCAGGCCGGCGCGGCCAACTGATCGGATCCGCATTCGGTGCGGCGATCGCCGGGGCGCTCTTCGGGCCTGTGCTCGGAGCGGTCGCGTCCTTCACCGGGACCGGGCCCGCGTTCGGCGTGGTTGCAGGGCTCGCACTCGTCCTCGCCGGCGTCGCCGTGGCCACGCCCGCCCCTGCTCCTGAACGCCCGCAGCCGCTCCGGATGCTGTTCGCCGCGCTCCGGCGCAACCGGACGATCCAGACAGGCGTCTGGCTGTGCCTTCTGCCCGCACTCTGTTTCGGGACGCTGTCCGTCCTTGCCCCCTTGCGCCTCTCGGACCTCGGCTGGGGCGCTGCCGCAGTCGGCGCGACCTACCTCGTCTCGGCTGCGTTCGAAGCCGCCTGGTCGCCGGTGCTGGGACGTATCTCCGACCGGCACGGTCGCATACCGCCTCTTCTCGGTGCGCTGGCCGCCTCGGCCCTGGTCTCGCTGCTGCTGCCGTGGCCCCGCCAGGCGTTGGTGCTGGCATTCCTCGTCGTCTGCGCCGGCTTCGCCTTCGGAAGCTTCTGGACTCCGGCCATGTCGTTGGTGACGGACGCCGCCGAGCGGAGTGGGCTCGAGTACGGCTACGCGTTCGCGCTGGTCAACCTTGCGTGGGCGCCGGGTCAGGCCGGCGGTTCGGCGATCGGCGGCGCGGTCGCATCCGCGACGACCGACGCGGTCGCCTACCTCGGCCTCACCGTGCTCTGCCTCGCGACGCTTGCCGCACTGATGCGCTACAGAGAAGCGGCGGTGCCGGTTCCCGCCGAGCGGTAGAGCGCGTCGATTACGCGTGCCTGAGCAACAGCGTCCTCGCGCCCCAAGAGAGGATCCGCAGCGCCCCGGATGGCGTCGCTGAGGTTCTCGAGCTCGAGCCGATACGAGTCGGCGCGCTCGACCTCGATCCGCTCTATCTCCCCGTCGCGGCGAAGCTCGATCACAGGCTCGACGCAATGCCAGGGATCGTCGAGGAAGAGCGAGCCATCGCTGCCGATCGCCTCGAGCTCGTCACGCTCGGGAAGCGCCGTCCCGCAGTCGAAGTGGGCGAAAACGTCGCCCGGGAAGCGCATCGTGCCTGTGAAAACCCAGTCGGTGCCGCTCTGGCCGACGAACTGCTCCCCGTACACGCGCTCGGGCTCACCGGCGAGCAGACGGGATCCGCTGACGCAGTAGCAGCCGACATCCATCAGGCTGCCGCCCTCCAAGTCCGTCCGTAGGCGGATGTTCTCCGCGTCGTACAGCGAAAAGCTGAAGCAGGAGCGGACGAGCCGCAGGTCCCCGATCGCGCCCTCGTCGACGAGTTGACGGAGCCGTTTGGTCTGAGGGTTGTGGCGGTACATGAACGCCTCCATCAGGATTCGCTGCGCCTTCTCCGCCGCGTCGAATGCAGCCTCGACGTCGCCGACGTGCCTGCTCATCGGCTTCTCGCAGAGCACGTGCTTGCCCGCTTCGACCGCGCGGATCGACCACTCGCAGTGCAGCGCGTTCGGCAGCGAGATGTACACGGCTTCGACGTCGGCGTCCTCGAGCAGCGCTTCGTACGAGCCGTACGCGCGGTCGATCTCCCACTCGCGCGCGTACTCCTCCGCCCGTCGCAGGTCGCGGCTCGCCACGGCTATGAGCTCGACCTTTTCCGAGGCGTGAGCGCCGGGAATCACCTTCCGGTTGATGTGGGCGGTCGAGAGGATCCCCCACTTGACCGCTGCGTCGAGCTTCGTCATTCGTCCTCCAGGGGTCGAAGGGCCGGGTAGAGCAATCGGAAGCGGTCGTAACCGCGCTCGTACACGGCGGACCACTGAGGGTCCGGCTCGACCGGGTCGAGCAAACGGACACAGGTGGCGACGGCCTCGTGGACGTCGCGAAACACTCCGGCGGCCACGCCGCCGAGTAGCGCCGCTCCATATGCGGAGCCCTCGTCGGTCTCCGTACGCTGGATGGGCAGTCCGAGAACCGAGGCGATGATGCGAAGCCAGAGCTCGCTGCGAGCTCCGCCACCGGAAACGTGGCCGGCACGCGGGTCGACCCCGAGCTCGCGCAGCAGCTCGAGCGAGTCGCGCAGGCCGTAGGCGACTCCCTCCAGGACCGCGCGGACGAGCGCGCCGCGGTCGTGGCGGAGCGTGAGCCCGGCAAAAGCGGCCCGGGCGTGCGGGTCCGCGTGGGGCGTCCGTTCACCGCTGAGGTAGGGGAGGAAGGTGAGTCCCTCGGTACCCGGCGGCCACTTCTGGGCCGCGGCGGTCAGCTCGTCATATCCGCTTCCGCCACCGAGAGCGTCACGCAACCAGCGCAGGGAGCCGGCCGCGGAGAGCATGACTCCCATCGCGTGCCAACCGCCCGGGACCGCGTGGCAGAACGCGTGCACGCGCGCCTGCGGATCGGCGGCGAAGGCCGGCAATGCCGCAAACACGGTGCCTGACGTACCGAGCACCACCGAGACCGGTCCCGGCCGGTCGACACCGACGCCGAGTGCCGCCGCCGCCTGATCGCCGGCACCGGCCGCAACCGGAGTGCCTGCGGACGTCTCGCCCGAGACCTCCGGCGACTCCAGAGCCCGCGGCAGCCAGGTCGGGTCGAGCTCGAGTGCCTCGAGCATCTCCTGGCTCCAGCGGCGCTCCGCGACGTCGAACAGCAGGGTGCCCGATGCGTCGGCGACGTCGATGGCGTGCTCGCCGGTAAGACGAAGACGGACGTAGTCCTTCGGCAACAGCACGCTTGCGACTCGCGCGTAGGTGGTCGGCTCGTGACGGCGCAGCCAGAGCAGCTTCGGGGCTGTGAAGCCTGTGAGCGCACGGTTTCCGGTCAGCTGGATCAGGCGTGAGAGCCCGACCCGCTCCTCGATCTCGACGCACTCCGCTTCCGTCCGCTGGTCGTTCCAGAGGATCGCCGGCCGAAGCACGCGATCTCGATCGTCGAGAACGACGAGACCGTGCATCTGGCCGGAGAGTCCGATTGCGGTCGGCTCGCCTCCGAGCGCGGCCAGCGCCCGCTCGGCTGCGCGCCACCAGTCTTCCGGATCCTGTTCGGCCCAGCCGGGGTGCGGTGTCGAGAGGTCGTAGCTCTCCTCGGCCCGAGCGAGAACGTCGCCTTCTGGCGAGAGGGCGAGCGCCTTGACCCCGGTCGTGCCGACGTCGAGACCGACGAGCTGCGTCACCCGCCGAGTGCCGCGTAGACGAGCTCGTACGCGGCGACGGCGTCCTTTTGCGTCTGTGCCGCTCTCAGCGCGGCGTCGTCGATCCGCGCTGCCGCGGCGTCGATGAAGCGCCACTGCAGCACGCTGCGCCGTGTGGCCGCCACTGCATCCTCGGTATAGGGGTAGAGATCGAATCCGAGCCGTTCGCCGTTGTCGCCGTAGCCGGCACGGCGGAGCTCGACGGCGAGCTCGAGCGTCTCCATGAACCGGATCGTGCCGACCATGTTGTCGTCGTCGAAACTGCCCCAACCGTCGTTCGCGTGCTGGTGCCCGAGCAGTCCTTCGCGGGCGAGCAGGGCCGCGTTCTCCGCGAGACTTTCGCCGTTCATGATCAGGTGCTGCCAATCCATGTTGACCTGCACGTTGTCGATCCCCTGTGCGCGCAGCTTGTGGATCACGTGCAGCGTCATGCCGACGTTGCGCATGAGGATCTTCATCGCCGGCTCCGAGTTCTTGTGCTCGAGGAAGATCTTGATGCCGTGTTTCGCCGCCCGCTCGGCTGCCGCTCCGACTCCCTCGATCAGCCACTGCCACGAACTCGCCGTACGGGCTCTGAAACGGGTAGTTGTAGCCCTCGATCCCCGGCCAGATGATGAATGGCGCCCCGAGCTCCCCGGCGAAGTCGACCGCGTCCAGCGTTCGCTTCACGGCCTCCGCGCGGGTCGCGTCGTCAGGCGAGACGAGCCCGCCACGGCCGAAGCGGGGATCGAGGTGGAGGCCTGTCGCGACCGCAGTAGATGTCATGACCGTCGAGGGCCGCGCGCACCTCGTCCAGGTTCTCCTCCGACAGCTCTTGCGGGTAGTGGAACTCGTAGCCGTCGATCAGGTCTCCGAGACCTTCGACAGCCTCCCGCACGCGTGCAGCGGTCGTTTCGCCCAGCCTCTGCGGCTTGTAACCGCCAGGCACAAAGCGTGTGACCATGGGCCCAAGCGCCCAGATTCCGAGCGAGGTTTTCATGTCGCGCCCCCTGAGCTTGAGAGATTGGGTGAGGCGTTCACCATCGATCTGAAAGAGTGCGTGCATTAGTACTAGAGTTTCCGATTCAAATCATCTGAGGAGGCTGCAGTGAAAAGATTTGTTCGTTCGGTGGGTCTTGTCGTATTCCTGGCCAGTGTCGTAGTCGCGATCGTGGCTACCGGCGCAACGGCCAGGAGCTCCGCGAACATCCAGGTGTGCGTCCTGCTTCCGGACACGAAATCATCCGTGCGCTGGGTGCAGTTCGACGCACCGTACTTCGCGAAGGCCCTGAAGAAGGCGAAAGTGACCTACTCGATCACGAACGCGTTGAACGACCCGCAGAAGATGGTCTCGCAGGCCGATTCGTGTCTGTCCCGCGGGGCGAAGGTGGCCATCGTCACCGACATCGCCCAGGGCACGTCGATCGCGATCGAGAAGAAGTTCGCGAAGGCGGGCGGTTAGTCGATCGACTACGACCGTCAGGTTGTCGGCGGTATCGCGAAGGTGTACGTCTCCTTCGACGGTAAGGCCGTCGGCGCGGCGCAGGCCAGGGGTGTCGTCAACAAACTCAAGGGGAAGTCGAAGCCCGTCGTCGCCGAGCTCTGGGGCGGCCCGACGGATCAGAACGCCTTCTGGTTCAAGAGCGGAAACGACGCCGTTCTGAACCCGCTCTTCAAGAGCGGCAAGCTGACCAAGGGCCCGCAGCAGTTCGTGCCGCTCTGGCTGGCGACGAACGCGCAGCCGATCTTCGAGCAGATGCTGCTCAGGACGAACAACAAGATCGACGGCGCCATCGCGGCGAACGACGGTATCGCCGGCGCTGTGATTGCCGCGCTGAAGGCGAAGAAGCTGAAGCCCGATCGCGCTGTCGGGACAGGACGCGACCGTGCAGGGCGTGCAGAACATCATCTCGGGCTGGCAGACGATGACCGTCTACAAGTACGTGCCTCTCGAGGCCAACGCAGCCGCGGCGGCGGCCGTCGCGCTGCTGAAGCACAAGAAGGTGCCCGGGATCAACGGGTTCCGCAAGAACGGCAGCAAGAAGGAGCCGACCGTCCAGATTCCGGTCGTCTCGATCACGAAGGCCAACTACACGAGACTCTTCAAGGACAAGTTCCTGAAGAAGAGCGACGTGTGCGTCGGCGAGTTCGCGCAGTTCTGCTAGTAGCCAGACAGGACCGACAGGTGGAGGCGCCCAGGTGGGCGCCTCCACCGGCTTTGTGGTAGGAAACCCGACACCGTGAGCGAGACGCCGATCCTCCAACTCCGCGGTATCTCGAAATCGTTCGGGTCGGTGCAGGCGCTCAGCGATGTCGACTTCGAGGTGCGCCACGGAGAGGTCATGGCGCTCGTCGGCGACAACGGGGCCGGCAAGTCGACCCTGATCAAGTGCGTCGCCGGCATCCACAGCGTGGACAGCGGCGAGATCCTGTTCGAAGGGAAGCCCGTTCACATCACCGGGCCGAAGGACGCGGCCAGGCTGGGAATCGAGATCGTCTACCAGGATCTAGCACTGTGCGACAACCTCGACGTGGTCCAGAACATGTACCTGGGCCGCGAGGAGCGCGACTGGCTCTGGCGCTTGAAAGAGCCGATCATGGAGCAGCGCACGGCCGAGACCCTCAGGTCGTTGTCTGTCACGACGATCCGCTCGATCCGTCAGCCGGTGGCCTCGCTGTCGGGCGGCCAGCGGCAGTCGGTCGCTGTCGCCAAGGCCGTGCAGTGGAACTCAAAGCTCGTCATTCTCGACGAGCCCACCGCAGCGCTCGGCGTCGCGCAGACCCGCCAGGTGCTCGACCTCGTCAAGCGCCTCGGCGAGCAGGGCCTGTCCGTCGTGCTCATCTCGCACAACCTGCACGACGTCTTCGAAGTGGCGACGCGCATCACCGTGTTGCGCCTCGGCCGCGACGTGGGTGTCTACGAACGGGAGAAGACCACCCAGCAGGAGATCGTGCAGGCGATCACCGCAGGGATTCCCACGAAGGTCGCGGGCATCCCGGCGACAGCGCCGGAGCTGGCGACGTGAGCTCCGAAGTCGACATCGCGGCACCGGGGATCGGTCTCCCGGAAGGGGAAGAGGTAGAGGCGCCGTCAGGGCTCTGGCGCCGGGCGTACGACAACCTGCGGACGGGGAATCTCGGGGTCCTGCCGATCGTCATCGGCCTGGCATTCATCGTCGTCTTCTTCAGCTTCAAGGCGACGAACTTCTTCACCGCGGACAACTTCAACAACATCATCGTCCAGATGGCCGGCTTGACCATGCTCGCGTTCGGAGTGGTCTTCGTCCTCCTGCTCGGCGAGATCGACCTTTCGATCGGATATCTGAGCGGGATTGCGGCCCTGGCCGTCGCCGAGTTCCAGCTTCCGGGTAGCGGCCATGCGTATCCCGGAGTCGTCGCGATTGCGATCGCGGTGGGCCTGTGCGCGTTCATCGGCGGCGTCCAGGGCTCGGTCGTGGCCAAGGTCGGCGTGCCGTCGTTCGTCGTCACGCTCGCAGGGCTCTTGATCTGGCAGGGAGTCATCCTGCAGGTGCTCGAGATCAAAGGCGTGATCGTGATCGAGGACAACTTGATCAACGATCTCGCCAACTACTACTTCTCGGCCAATGCGGGTTGGATCATTGCGGCCGTCGTCACGGGTCTCTACGCCGTCGGCACATTGGGCGGCGCGATCGGCAAGCGCCGCGCGGGGGTGGCGATCCGAAGACCGCTGCTCCTGATCGTCAAGGTCATCGGCGTCGCGATCGCCTGCTTCGGCACCGTCGCGATCTCCAACCACGCCAGCGTGCCCAACGGGCTACCGCTGGCCGGCGTCCTCGTCGTTATCTTCCTGGTCGGCTTGACCTTCCTGGCCAAGCGAACCCCGTTCGGCCGCCACGTCTACGCCGTCGGCGGCAATGCCGAAGCGGCTCGTCGCGCCGGCATCAACGTCGCCCGCATCCGCATCATCGTCTTCATCATCTCCGGCGCCATGGCCGGAGTGGGAGGCGTGATCCTGGCCGCGCGGCTGAACTCCGTCGACCTCAACGTCGGCGGCGGCACGCTGCTGCTCGACGCGATCTCCGCGGCGGTCATCGGCGGCACGAGCCTGTTCGGTGGTCGCGGCGAGGTGCGCAGCGCGCTCCTCGGCGCGCTCGTGATCGCGACGGTCTCGAACGGGCTCAACACGGCGGGATACAAGACGGGGACGATCTACATCGTCACGGGCACCATCCTCTTGCTCGCCGTCACGCTGGACACGATCGCGCGCAGGCTTCAGGCGCGCTCGGGCCGCTAGCGCGCTACGCACGGTGCCGGCGAAGTAGCGCTCGGCGAGCGCCCACGCCTGCTTGCCGACCTTCGATCCGATCCGGCGGCCGGCGAAGTCGTCGGCGGCGATCTGCGTCCCCGCGTAGAGACCGGAGAGCCCGGCCTCGTCCGCAGCGTGCCGGTACGTTCCCCACCTGGGCAGCCCGGTACCGGAGGGCAGCGCGCCACTTCTCGTCATTGCCGTCAGGATCTCCGACGCCGCACGCCCGAACGCGCTCTGATCCGAGACCCAGCCGGGATAGGGCGGCGTCAAGGTTCCGGCGCGAGGCAGCCAGCGCGTCCCCAGGGTCCAGCCCTGCGCAGTCCGAATCGCGATATCGCCGACATGCCTGGCGAGAGCAGCGTGACGCCGGCCGGAGGCACTCGACTCCTTCGTGATCAGCTCGACGAGTCCCGGGACGAGTGGCAGGCCCTCCGGGCTGAATGACGGTTCGTGCCGGTCGCTCGACTGACCCTGGAACGCGAGCTCACGGATCATCGAGATCGGACGAACGGACTGGTACGTGCGCTTTGCGCCCCACGTTGCGACGGCGGCATCCTGCAGGGCGCCGTTGAGGGCGAAGTCGAGCTTCACGTCCCAGGCAAGACGCTCCGCCGCACGCAAGCCGCGCTTCTCGGAGTCCGAGACCGCGTTCGCGATCGCGTTCCAACGGCCGGGCGGAGCCTCCGGTCCGGTCCACCGCGCTGCGATCGCCGCTCCCCCTCTTCGCGAGCTCGAGCGGATCACGTTCAGCGCTGCTTGCTTGTACGCCGCGGAAGAAGGATCGCCGAGGGGCGGCGGCCCAGGGTCGATGGGCAATCCGTTCTTCGAGAGCGGAAGAGCGAAGCCGCGAACGTGCCCCCATTGGGAACCGACGAAGGTCTGAGTCTTCGCAGGGATGGGCAAGCCTCCCTGGATGACGATCTGGCCGAGTGCGAGCGGCTGCCAGAACGTGCGATCGTGCATTGTCGCTCCGGGTTGTGACACGACGAGGGGCTCGTTCACGGGCACGTAGCTCGGGTCGGTGTAGTGCTCCCTCTCGAGTGAGCCGTCGTTTCGTCCGAACGCGATCGCCGCCGCGGCGATGCGGTTACCGAGCGCCGCGGGCGAGTCGCCTCGCGTGCTGACGAATCCCGGCTGGTAGCAGAGCGAACGCAGGGTCGCCGTCAGGCGGTCGAATGCGCGACCCATGTTGGCGCCATACGACGCGCGCCAGAGGAGGAGCCGGTAGGCGGCGTAGCTGATCGCCGCCTCGCGTGCTGACAGGACATCTTCGGCCCGGTGCTTCTCGGTGACGAAGTAGCCGGACCCCTTGGGCTGGTACGCCGCCCAGGCGTCCCACATGGCCGCGGAGAGATGGAAGAGGTTTCGGGCCTGCGCGGCGGGGTTGTCGCTACCCGGATCAACGGCGAGCGCCGCGTCATCCCAGATACGCGCGACAGAGCGACCAGGTCTGGTCGCCGTCGAGCAGTTCGACCTCACGTAGGCGCGCGGCGGCGGCGCAACGCTGGTGGCCGCGCGCGCCGGGGGTGGCTTGACGACGACGACCTGGTCGGCTCGCACGTCGGAGAGCCGCTTCTCGCCTCCACCCGGGAAGCGGATGACGATCGTCCTCGCCTTTGCGGCGTCTCCCAAGCCGAAGTGGAAACGTGGATCCTCTGAGGACAGGTAGCTGCTTCCCGCATGCATCTCCTTCACGAGCTTGCGACCGTCGGGCAGCACGACCGTCGCCACTGCTCCGGGTGAGAACGTCGCCAACTTGACCTCGAGCCAGTGCCCGGCGTCGCCCGTGTTTCGGAGGAGCACGAGTCGACCGCCGACCGAGCCGACTGCGATGTCGACAGTTCCGTTGTTGTCGTAATCGGCTGCTGCCAGCCCCCGGCCGTTCACGCGCGGGATCCCGCGGAGCCCTGCAACTCCGACGTTCGCGAACCGCTTCGACTCCCGATTGTCCGGAAGGTCGGACAGGACCCGGATGTGGCCGGCGTCTTTGGCAAGACTCGTGATCGGGATGGCCCCGCTGGCGAGAACGAGGTCGGGCCTGCCGTTGAGCGCGAGGTCTACCCAGGATGCACCCCAGCCGGCGGAACCGGCGTACGCGGACCGCAAAGCGGCGCGCGCATCGTGGAAGGTGGGCGCTCCTGCAGCTCGTGCCATGTCGAAGGAGGGCGTAGGGCTCTCGACGGGAGTTCGTCACGAAGAGGTCGAGCCGGCCGTCGCCGTTGTAGTCACCCGACGCGATGCCCATTCCGGCGTACGGATCGGCGACTCCCTCCGCGGTGCCACGCTCCTCGAAGCGGAAGCCGAGCCCTTCGGGGTCTGCGGCAGCCCCACCGGGCCAGGGAACGTTCTCGTAGAGCTGATTCGGGTCCTCGTCGTTGGCGACGTACAAGTCGGCCCGTCCGTCTCCGTTGTAGTCCGTGAACAGCGCACCGAGGCCGTGCCGGAACCGTGTCGCCTCGAGCCCGGCTTGCACTCCGACTTCGCGGAACCGCGAGTGTCCATGCTTGTCGTTGCCTTCGTTGAGGTAGAGCAGGTCGCGCACACCCTGGTAGTTCGAGGGGAAGCCGCCGATCGCGTTCGTCACCGGAGTGTTGAGATCCGTGTAGCCGGCGACGAACAGATCGGGGCGGCCGTCACCGTTGACGTCAGCCACCGCAGCACCGGAGTGCCAGCCGAAGGAGTCGATCCCGGCGGCTTTCGCACCTTCGGTGAAAGTCCCGTCGCCGTCGTTCCAGAGAAGCTTGTCGTAGGACGCGGTCGTGATCAGGAGGTCGGTGTAGCCGTCTCCGTTGAAGTCCGCTGCCACGCAGCCCTCCCCGCGCACCGGGAGGTCCGCACGCGACTGCTTGCTGACGTTCACGAACGAGCCCCTCACGTTGTGGAAGAGCGCGCTGCGGGGCAGTCCACCGTGCTGCTCCCAGCGACCTCGATCCGAATCGGAGAACGAGTTGACGACGAACAGGTCGAGCCAGCCGTCCTGGTCGTAGTCGAGCCAGCAGACACCGCCTCCCATCTGGGCGGCCAGGTCGTTGGAGACGCCGAACCGGAAGGCGCCCTGGCGGAAGTCGAGCCCGACCTGCGACGCGACGTCCTGGAGCCGGACATCGGCGAGAGGGCCCGTCGCGCGTACGACGGCGGCCTGCACAGCGGGTGGCGCCGTCGTCGGCGCCGTCGCTCCTCCGACTCCGACGATGACGTAGTGGCCTTGTTGGAGAGCCACCTCGAGGGATTGCTCGAAGGGCGCCGAGTCGTGTCGAAGCTCGAGCTTCGGTGGCCGGCCGCGGTAGACGGTGACCTGCTCGACGCCCTTGATCGAGGCAAGGATCCTGGGCGGCGCCTGGCCCGCTCCGCGCGTCAGCGTCAGGCCCACTCTCGAGACTCGATAGCTCGAGACGGAGATCGGCCGGCCGGCGGCAGCCCCGATCTGTTGGCGCAGATCGACGAGCCACGCACCGCCGGCACCGGCCGTCGCCCGCTGGGGGTCGCGTAGCCGGAGCGCATCCGCGTTGGCCCCGAGGTCCAGGACGATGTCGCGTGCGATCTGATCCACAGTCGCTGGATCGACTCGCCCCGAGATGCCATTGGTCGACAGGACGGTCACCTGCGGCATGGGCTCACCGCCGGGCAGGGCGCGCGCCGTTGCCGCATCCGGGCGCGCCGGAATGCCCGCTACCACCACGAGCCCCGCAAAACCGGCCGCTGCGAGAGCCAGCGCGCCTGTCGAGACCCATCCGTGTCGCATGAGCCCGCGTCCCCAAGCCAACGCGCGATCTTCGGGGGAACCGGGCGCCGGCAGGAGCCGCTCGAGCAGGGGGCGTGCCGCACACACCAGTGCGAGCGCCGACAGGACGGCGACCTTGGTCGCGAACTCGGTTGTCTGTGGGGCGATCAGAAGCGTCGCGAGGAGCCCGACGCAGACGGAGTACACGACACGGGCCACGCGACCCTTCGGGATCGTCATCGGGTCGGTGATCATGAAGAAGAGGAAGATCAGGATCTCGGGCGACGTGACAAGCAGCCACCAGAACGACGAACCCGTGATCGGTCCAAGGTGCCATCGAGCCGTCATCGAGTGGCCGCTCGCCGCGAGCACTCCGATCCCGGCTGCAAACGCGAGCCAGAAGCCCCCGGCGACGACCAGGAGGCGGAGTCGTGACAGGATCGTCAGGCCCCCGACGACGATCAGTGCGATGGCCAACGCGAGCCAGAGGGACATCGGCCCCCACCAGAAGTCGAGTGGCTCAGCACGGTTCTCGCCGAGCACCAGGAAGCAGAGGACGAGCCCGAAGTTCGATGGGTTGAAGATGTGGCGGCCTCGCCAGCGGATCAGGTGCTTCGACAGGAGCGAGACGGCGGCCGTCGCCGCGAAGATCCACGCTCCGTGAAGGCTCCACCAGTCCCCGTGCGGCGTCCCCGGGACACGCAGGATGAACGCGACTCCGTTGCCGGTGAGGAGCGCGCTCGCCGGCCACATGACCACGTGTTGGCGGAAGAAGGCAATGCCGACTTCAAGCAGGGCGCACGTTCCGATCGCGACGAGGATCTGGGCGATCGAGAGGTTGAAGCCGAACGCGGTTTGTCCGAGAACCTGCAACGTGATGATCACCGCCGCGAGGTGGAGGCGCGGGTCGCTCACCTTCGGGAGCAGAACCGGGTAGGGGGTGCCGCGGATCGTGAGCATCAGGCCACCGCTGGAGGCGGGTGCAGCATGAGCGGCCATCGCCTCAAGATTGTAGGTCGAAGGAAGAACTCCAACCTGGACCGTAGAATCGCCACGTGAAGCTCGAGGACGCACAGGCGATCGTGGCTTTCGTCGTTCGAGAAGCGTCAAGGCCGGTCTCGGTCTTCGTCGCGGACTCGCACGGCGAGCTCGTCGCCGCCGCGACGATGGACGGAGCGGCACCGGACACGCGCCTGAACGCGCAGCGGAAGGCGTACACGGCCGCGCGGAGCGACGCGCGTTCGACGAGAGAACTGGCGGAGAAGGTCCGCGAGGACGCTGTCGAGCGCGAGAGCTTCGATCCGTTCTTCACGTTCTTCCTCGGCGGGCTCGCCGCGTTCGAGGGCGAGACACGGGTGGGTGCCGTCGGCGTGAGCGGCTTGCCGGGCGAGGTCGACGAGGCGCTCGCGCGGCAGGCACTCGAGGCCGCAGGCCTTTCAGTCGGATAGAACGAGCGTCGCCTTGCCGGCGCGATGCTCGAAGGCTTCCGAGAAGCGGTCGAGCGGGACGCGCAGGGTGACGAATTGCTCCAGCGCTTCCGGCCAGCGCTCGCGCGCTCGGTCGAGATCAGCGACTGCGGCCAACCAGTCCTCCCGGTGCGCGTTGACGCTGCCGAAGAGCACGCGGTTCTCGAGAATCGTGTCTAGGCCCAGCACCCGGCCGTCGAGCTCGACCTTCTGGACACGCGGATCGATCCCGAGCAGGCAGGCGACTCCGCTCCGGCGGAGCAGGCCCAGCGTCTTCGCCATCGTCTGCGCGTTGCCGGCCGCTTCGATCACGAGGTCGAACTTCCCGAGCTCAGACAGATCGTTGTCTTGCGTCGAGGCGTAGCGCGCGCCGGACTGTTCGACGAGCTCGCTCTCGGGCTCGAGTGACACCGTCCACACTTCCACGTCTGCGAGCCGCAGGAGGTACGTCATCAGCAGGCCGATCGCGCCTGCGCCGATGACCAGCGCGCGCTCGAGCTGCCACGGCTGCCGGCCGCCGATCGTCCGCGCATGTCGAAGCGCGCGCTCGCAGATCGACGCCGGCTCCGCGAGCACGCCGAGGCGGCCGAGCGATTTCGGAATCGCGATCAGTTGCTTCGGATCCTCCGCGACGAGCTCACGGTCGTAGCCGTGCAGGCGTGTGATCCCGCGCTCGCTGTAGTCGCCGCTCAGACACGAGTCGGGGTAGCCCTCCGCGCACGCGATGCAGTGGCCGCACGAGCGGCGGACTGTCGCGGTGACGAGCTCGCCGCGCGTGAAGCCGTAGCCATCTCGCTCGACGACGGCCAGCGCCTCGTGGCCGAGCACGAGCAGCGGCTCGCCCTCAGGCGCGACCCCGAACAGGCCTTCCGAGATCTCACGGTCGGTGCCGCACACGCCCACCTCGAGCGTGCGGACGAGCACTTCGCCCTCGCGTGCCTTCACAGCGGGAACGTCCTCGATGTGAGTTGTGTGCGTTTGACCGGGTTGCGTGACGAGCGCCTGCACCGTCGTTACGCGGGTGGGACGAGCACGGCGCCGTCAGACGCAGAGGACACGAGCGCCCGGTAGCGCGCGAACACACCGACGTCATAGCGCGGCGGAGGGGGCTGCCAGCCGACGAGGCGCTCTGCCAGCTCGCGGTCGTCGAGCTCCACGACGAGCGTGCCCTCGTCCACGTCGATTGCGATCACATCGCCGTCTCGCACAGCTGCAAGCGGTCCGCCGCGTGCGGCCTCGGGTGCGACATGCCCGACCATCAAGCCTCGGGTCGCGCCGGAAAAGCGGCCGTCGGTGACGAGTGCGACTGACTCGCCGATGCCGGCTCCGATCACGGACGCCGTGACGCTCAGCATCTCGCGCATACCCGGACCGCCCGCGGGGCCCTCGTAACGCACGACCAGCACGTCGCCTTCCGCGACGAGGCCCGCGCGCACGCCGTCGGTGCACGCCTCCTCGCTTTCGAACACCCGCGCAGGGCCGCGATGCGAGCGCCGCGTCGTCCCGGAAACCTTGACGAGGCTACCCTCGGGCGCGAGGTTGCCACGCAGCGCATGCAATGCGCCGGTCGGCTTGAACGGCTTCTCCAGCGTGTAGACGACTTCGCCGTCCGGCTGCGGCGCAGCCGCCGTCGTGTCTGCGAGCGTTCTCCCGTCGACGGTCGGTGCCTCGCCATCGATGTGCCCGCCGCGTACCAGCTCGCGGATCACGGCGCGCGAGCCGCCGGCTCGATGGAAATCCTCCGCCATCCAGCGGCCTGAGGGCGCGAGGCTGGCGATCACGGGCGTGCGGCTCGAGACGCCTGTCAACTCCTCGAGCGTCAGCGGCACGTTCGCCTCGTGCGCAATCGCGAGCAGGTGAAGCACGCCGTTCGTCGAGCCGCCGGTGGCGGCGATACCGGCCATGGCGTTCAGGAGCGCGCGCCGGTCGAGGAAACGGCGTGCCGTCACGCCTTGCTCGACGAGCTGGACGGCGAGCGCACCGGCGCGTGCAGCGGCCTCGCCCTTCAACTCCTGCTCGTCCGCCGGCACGAGCCCATCTCCGGCGCAGGCGATTCCCAGGCAGTCGATCGCGACGGCCATCGTGTTCGCGGTGAAGTGTCCCGCACAGGTGCCCGCGCCCGGGCAAGCGAAGCGCTCGAGCTCGTCGAGGTCCTCGCGCGGCATGAGCCCGCGCTCCTCGGCCGCCACCGCTTCCCACACGTCCTGGATCGTCACCTCGCGTTCGCGCCAGCGGCCGGCACGCATCGGACCGCTGTAAACGAGCACTGCGGGCTTGTCCACGCGCGCGAGCGCCATCAGCGCGGCAGGCACCGTCTTGTCGCAACCGACTACACACACGAGCCCGTCGAAATCGTGCGCATGAGCCATCAGCTCGATCGAATCGGCGATCACCTCGCGCGAGATCAGCGACGCCCGCATGCCTGGGGTTCCCTGCGACTGGTTGTCGGAGACGGCGATCGTGTTGAAGCCGAGCGCAAGGCCGCCCGCCGCGGACACGCCGTCGCTTACTCGATCGGCGAGCTCGCGCTGGTTGAGATTGCACGGCATCGTTCCCGTCCACGTCGACGCGACGCCGATGATCGGTCCGCCGAGCCGCGCCGGGTCGACGCCCATCGCTCGGAAGTGTGCGCGCGCAGGCGCACGTTCGGCGCTCTCGAGCAAGCCGGTGCGGGCCCGTCGGCGAAGGGCGTCGACAGGCGTCTCACTCACGCCGCCGACTGTACTGCTAACGCACGATCCGGGGGTCCGTGAAGACGTCGAGGGCGTCGCGACTCGTCGTCGAGAACTCGGAGACGATCGCGCCCTCGTCGCCCGCCTCGAACGAGTGCAGCGTGTTCGGCGGGATCGTGTACTGGTCGCCCGGCCCTGAGAACGATGTCGCCTGCACCCTCGACGTGCAGATGGACGACACCGCGCCGGACGCGGAACGTCTCCTCCTTCCCCGGCTCGCCCTCGAACGGCGGGTGCCGGTGCTCGGGGCAACGCTGGTGCGGGAACAGCACGAGCTCTTTCGCGCACACGCGGTCGGTGTTGACGTAGACGACGATCTGCAGTCCGATCTCGTCGAGCCGGCCCAGACCGAAATCCGCGATCTCGATGCTGCTCGCGCTCGTGCGGCGTCAGCACGATGCCGGCCGCGTCGACCATGGCCGCCGCCCGCTCGCGCGCCTCGGCCTCGGTCACGTGTGGTCTTCCGGAAGAAGCGCGTAGCCGCTGGCGAGCATCGCGTCTGCGCGGGCTCCGAACTCGTCGAACGTCGGGACGTCCCAGCCCAGTGAGTCGGCAAGACGCACGATCATGTTGAACAAGGCGGCGACGTGTATCGCGTCGATCAGCGCTTCGTCGCTGACACCCTGCGCGCGGACCGCCTCGGCATCCGCAGGCGTCAGCTCCTGCGGCCGTAGCGTCAGTTTCTCGATGAACCCGAGTGTGGCGCGGAGGCCCTCATTGATCGGGGCGGTGCGCCAGTCGCGCTCGACCGCCTCCCAGACTTCCCTGCCGATTGCGTACGACGCGACCGCGCCGTGGGCGTTCGTTCAGAACGGACACTGGTTGAGGGAAGAGACGAACGCGGCGAAGAGCTCGCGCTCGCCGGCGGACCAGTCCGACGGGCCGCGCATGGCGAGGTCGAGCGCGTCGGAGAAAGGGCGACCAAAGAGCTCGGGCCGGTAGTGGAGCGTCAGCAGGACGCCGCTTGGTTCGCGGCCCAGACGCTGGCGCAGCTCGCCCGCGCCCGCATCGATGACGCCCAGCCTCACGACAGCGTCCCCAGTCCCGCGTCGAGTCGCTCGAGGCCGGCAGCCACGGCCACGGAGACGGTGTGCTCGAAGATCTCGTCCTCAGTGAGGCCTGCAGCCTTCAGCTCGTCGACGTCGCGGTCGGTCACCTTGTACGCGTGCAGGCGCACCTTCTCGAGGTAACCGCTCAGCTCCGCCGGAGCGGCTCGCTCCGGCTCGGCCGCAGCGCGCAGGCGCGCGATCAGGTCGTCGTACTGCGTCTCCATGATCTGCGTACTATCGCGCAATGGCGGAGATCGGCGTTGGCATGCTCGGGTACGCGTTCATGGGAAAGGCCCACTCGAACGCGTTCCGCAAGGTCGAGTACATGGCGTGGCCGCCCCCGCTCGTGCCACGGCTCGTCGCGATCGCCGGGCGGAACGAGGATGCGGTCGCCGAGGCGGCGCGCCGGTACGGCTACGAGCGGTGGACGACGGACTGGCACGACATCGTCACGGACGAGCGGATCGGCCTGTTCGACAACGGCGGCCCGAACTCGCTCCATGCCGAGCCGACGATCGCCGCCGCCGAAGCGGGCAAGCACGTCCTCTGCGAGAAGCCGCTCGGGCGCACGGCCGACGAAAGCTACGAGGTGTGGCGCCGCGTCGCCGCGACCGGTGTCAAGCATCTGTGCGGGTTCAACTACCGCTTCGTGCCTGCGGTGCGGCTCGCGCGCGAGCTGATCGACGACGGCGCGCTCGGAGAGATCCGCCACTTCCGCGGCCGTTACCTCCAGGACTGGGGCGACGATCCGACGCTCGACACGTGGCGCTTCGATCCGGACCAGGCGGGATCCGGCGCGCTCGGCGATCTCGGTACGCACGTGATCGACCTCGCGCGCTATCTCGTCGGCGAGGTCAGTTCGGTCGCCGGCATCGTCAAGACATTCGTGAGCGGTCGCAAGGTGGACGACGCGATCGAGGCCGCTGTCGAGTTCGAGAGTGGCGCGGTCGGGACGATCGAGTCGACGCGCCTGGCGCTCGGACGGCGGAATGCATTTCAGTGGGAGATCAACGGCTCCCGCGGCTCGCTCGCCTTCGACATGGAACGCCTGAACGAGCTGCAGGTCTATCTCGACGGCGAGGACCGTACGCGCGGCTTCAGGACGGTGCTCGTGACGGAGGCAGACCATCCGTTCATGGATTTCTGGTGGCCGCCTGGGCACATCATCGGCTGGGGAGAGACCTTCGTGCACGAGGTGCATCACCTCCTGCAGTCGATCGCCGACGGCAGCGAGGTCGCACCGCACGGCGCAACATTCGAGGACGGCTACCGCGCGTCGGAGATCGGCGACGCGATCGTGCGATCGAGCGCCGGCGGCCGCCGCGAGCAGCTGACGTTCCGGACCGTGTGACCTAGCCGGGTTTACGAGTGCGATGAACCCCGAATTCGGTCCCGTCGGGTAGCCGGGCGCTCCGTCCTTCGAGGAAGGCACGCAACCCTTCCTGTCCTTCCTCGCCCGCACGCAGCCGTGCGGCGATCTGCGCAGTCTCCTCGCCGGCCGGCCGCTCGCGAATGAGACGCTTCGCTTCGCGCACCGCCTCAGGCCCCGCCGTCAGCAGCTCGGAGAGCACGCGGTCGACGGCGGCATCGAGATCGTCGGCGATTTCCTCGATCAGGCCGATCCGGAGAGCGGTTGCCGCGTCGAAGCGTTCGCCGGTGAGGAAGTAGCGCCTCGCATGTGCACCGATCTTCGGCAGGACGAACGGTGAGATGACCGCGGGAATGATGCCGAGCTTGACCTCGGAGAAACCGAAGACAGCATCGGGAGCGGCGATCGCAATGTCCGCGCAGGCCGCGAGACCCGAGCCGCCGCCCAGGGCGTAGCCGTGAACGCGCGCGATCACGGGCGCCGGGCAGCGGTCGATCGTCTCGCACATGCGGTAGAGCCGCAACGCGTCCTCGACGTTCTCCTCATACGACAGATCGATCGCCGACCGTTGCCAGTCGACATCCGCGCCCGCGCAGAAGCTCTGGCCTTCGCCCGCGAGGACGACCGCGCGCGCGTCACCGACGTCCGCGAATGCCTCGGTGAGCTCGGCGATCAACGCCGCGTCGAAGGCGTTCCGGCGCTCGGGCCGTGCGAGTGTGACCCGCAGGACGTGTCCTTCGCGGTCGATCTTCAGTCCGGCCACGGGTTCAGCTTAGAGTTGAGCCATGCTGCGAGGAGCACTGGCGGCGGCCCTGACGCCCCTCAGAGACGCGGGAGAGGCCCTCGACGAGGACGCGATCCCGCCCTACGTCGACTTCCTCGCAGCGGGTGGGGTGGACGGCCTGCTGGCCCTGGGGACGACCGGCGAGGGTTTTCTCCTCGCCGTGGAGCAGCGGCTGCGTGCGGCGCAGCTCTTCGTCGAGGCCGCGAACGGACGCCTGCTCGTGGCGGTGCACTGCGGTGCGCAGTCGACCTGGGACACGGTGGAGCTCGCGGCCCACGCCGCCGACGTGGGAGCCGACGCCGTTGCGGTGATGGCTCCTCCGTACTTCACGCTCGACGAGACGGAGCTGCTCTCGCATTTCGATGCCGCCGCACGTGCCTGTGCGCCCACGCCGTTCTACGTTTACGAGTTCGCGGCGCGAAGCGGCTATGCGGTGCCGCTTCCCGTGATTCAACGACTGCGCGAGGCGGCGCCGAACTTTCGCGGGCTGAAGGTGTCCGACACGCCCTGGGAACTGTTTGCTCCGTACCTGATCGAAGGCCTGGACATCTTCGTCGGTCCGGAGGCGTTGCTGCCACAAGGGCTCGCTGCGGGTGCGATCGGCGCGGTATCGGCGCTTGCCTCGACGTTCCCGGAGCTCGTCGCCGCGGCAGTGCGCGAGCCTGGAGGCCCAGACCTCGCTCCGGTGCGCGCCGCGCTCGAGCGCTTCCCGTTTCACGCTGCCGCGAAAGTCGTGGTCGCGAAGCGCGGTGTGCCGATCGGGCCTGACGTACGCCGGCCGCTGCGGATGCTGACCGACGAGGAGCGAGGGGAGCTCGAGCAATGGCTCGAATCGTCGTCGCCGGTTCCGGTTCCGTAGGAGCCTGCATCGCGTATCACCTCGCGCTTCTCGGTGCGCGCGACGTCGTGCTCGCGGAGCGCGCGGAGATCGCGTCGGGCTCGACGGGGAAGGCGATGGGAGGCGTGCGGCAACAGTTCTCGTCCGCTGCCGAGGTGCGGCTGGCGCAGGAGTCGATCGCGTTCTTCGAGGAGCTCGGCGCCTCGTGGTTCCAGCAGGTCGGCTACCTCTTCGTCGCCACGACGGAAGCAGGTCTCGCCGAGCTCAAGGAGCGGCGCGAGCTCCAGGCGGAGCTCGGCGTGCCGGTCGAGCAGGTCGATCCGCGCTTCGTGCCCGGACTAAACGCGGACGACGTGCTCGGCGCCGTGTTCTGCGCCACCGACGGCGTCGCCGATCCCCCGGCGCTCACACGAGAGGTGGTCGGCCGGGCAGCCGAGTTGGGGGTCGACGTGCGAGAGCACACCGATGCGCGCGAGTTGGAGCGAGACGTGCTCGTGATTGCGGCGGGCGCGTACTCCGGCGACTTCGGGGTCGATCTGCCCATCCGGCCGATTGCACGCCAGTTGCTCGAGACCGATCCGATCGAAGGCCTACCCGACGATCTGCCGATGGTGGTCGAGGCGGAGTCGGGGTTTCACTTCCGCCGCCGCGACGACTGCCTTCGCATCGCGATGGCCGACGCCGTGCCGCGCTGGGGCTTCGAGGAGACCGTCGACGAATCGGTGTTCGCCGATCGGCTCGAGCGGCTCGCTCATCGCTACCCGCCGGCTGCGGGCACGCGCATCGGCCGGGCGTGGGCGGGCCTCTACGACATGACGCCGGACGCGCACCCGATCATTGGCGCGGTCGGCGACGGCCTGTACGCCGCGTGCGGCTTCTCGGGGCACGGGTTCATGCAGTCCCCCGCGGTGGGCCGCGCCGTGGCGGAGGAGTTGCTGCTCGGCGAATCGTCGCTCGATCTCACGCCGTACCGCCTCGAGCGGTTCAGCAGCGACACCGTGTTTCCGGAGAATCTGGTTCTCTAACTGCCAGAGGACGGTGGTGGCAGCTTCGCGATCAGCGCCTTGGCGCTACGGAGGATGTCGGCCTCGTCATGACCGAAATCGTCGAGGTACGAGTGCAGCGCAGCGTGCAGGAGCCTGAGCTCTTCATCTGACAGTTCGATCGTGTGCATTGCGCCTCCTAGCCCCACGAGGGCGGTTCGTATTGACCGTCGAGCGGAGCGCCGAACGTGACGGACTCGAGGCCGTCGGCGCCGGAGACGAGGACGCGTGTCGCTCCAGGATCGACGCGAACGAAGCGGCCCGGTCGTAGCTCGACCTCCTCGCCGTCGATCCGTATCGTGCCGGAGCCCTTCACGACGAAGTACACCTCTTCCTGGTTCGTGTCGCCATGGTCGTGCTCGTAGCCTTCCTGGTTCGGCGGGAAGACGAAGTAGTTGAAGCCGAACGCCTTTGCGCCGACTGCGCGTCGCGTCTTCCGCACCACTCCACCGGGTCCTTCCCCCTCGAGATCGTTCACGTCGACGATGTCGTATCCGGCCACTATTCCTCCTTGTCTCGTTTGTCCAGACGCTGCGCGAATGCTTGCCGCAGGCGCTCCCCGTCCGCTAGCACCTGCTTGTAACGTGGCCGCCTCGGCGGCAGCTTCACGATCTTCACGTCTCGAGCAGGGTCGCCGTAGGAGTGGTGGTACGCCTCGGATTCTCCGAGCTCACGCAGACGCCGCTTGGACTTTCTGCTGAAGAGACGCATCACATCCGGAAAACGCCGAACGTGGTCTCGGGGATAGCCGCGTTGAGCGACGCGGAGAGACCGAGCGCGAGAACGCGACGTGTGTCCAGAGGATCGATGATGCCGTCGTCCCAGAGCCGCGCGGTCGAGTAGTACGGGCTTCCTTCGCGCTCGTACTTCGCGCGGATCTCGTCCGGATCTGCGTCGCCGACCATCGCCAGGACGGTGGCGGCTTGCTCGCCGCCCATCACGGAGATGCGCGCGTTCGGCCACATCCACAGCTGGCGCGGCTCGTAGGCGCGGCCGCACATTGCGTAGTTGCCGGCTCCGAAGGATCCGCCGACGATCACCGTGAACTTCGGCACCTTCGCATTCGCTACCGCCATCACGAGCTTGGCGCCGTCGCGTGCGATGCCGCCGGCTTCGTACTCCTGCCCGACCATGAAGCCGGTGATGTTCTGGAGGAAGACGAGTGGGATGCGCCGCTTCGTCGCGAGCTCGATGAAGTGCGCACCTTTCTGCGACGACTCGGCGAAGAGGACGCCGTTGTTCGCCAGAATCGCGACCGGGTAGCCCTCGATGTGCGCGAAGCCCGTCACGAGCGTCTCGCCGTAGAGCGCCTTGAACTCGTCGAAGCGCGAGCCGTCGACGATGCGCGCGATCACCTCGCGTGCGTCGGTCTGGTGGCGGAAGTCCTCCGGGATCAGTCCGTAAAGCTCGGCAGGATCGGCGGCAGGAGGTTCGGGCTCGGCTTGCACCCAGGGCGGCTCGGGCTTGCGTCCCTGCAGGTTGCGGACGATCTGACGTGCCAGCGCGAGTGCGTGCTCGTCGGAAAGCGCGTAGTAGTCGGCGACGCCGGACTTCCTCGTGTGCACGTCGGCACCGCCGAGCTCTTCAGCAGTCACGTCCTGACCGGTCGCCGCCTTCACGAGTGGCGGGCCGCCGATGAAGATCGTGCCGGTGCCGCGCACGATGATCGTCTCGTCAGACATGGCCGGCACGTAGGCACCGCCGGCGGTGCACGATCCCATCACGACGGCAATTTGCGGAATCCCCTGCGCCGACATCTGCGCCTGGTTGAAGAAGATGCGGCCGAAATGGTCGCGGTCGGGAAAGACCTCGTCCTGCAAGGGCAGAAATGCGCCGCCAGAGTCGACCAGGTAGAGGCAGGGGAGGTGGTTCTGCTCGGCCACTTCCTGGGCCCGCAGGTGTTTCTTGACGGTGAGTGGGAAGTACGAGCCGCCCTTGACGGTCGCGTCGTTCGCGACGATCACGCACTCCCGTCCCTCGACGACGCCGATGCCGGTCACGATGCCGGCCGCCGGCGCCTGGCCGTCGTAGAGATCCCACGCAGCGAGCGCGTTCAACTCGAGGAACGCGGCACCCGGATCGACCAGCCGGTCGATCCGTTCCCGCGCGGTGAGCTTCCCCCGCGACCGGTGGCGTTCGGTCGCCTTCTCGCCGCCGCCCCGGGCGATTTCCGCGGTGCGCTCGCGCAACTCGGCAACCAGGCTTTCCATGCGCAGGCGCCGGCGACTGAACTCTTCCGACTCGCGTTCGACCTGCGAGGTGAGGACGGCCATCGCTTTGAGCCTATCGCGGGGCGGCGCGGCCGGATACCGCCAGGGAGTGCCGGAAGGTCCAGGGTCTAGGCTCCTGAGCATGATCGTCGCCCATCTCGACCTGGATGCGTTCTTCGCCGCAGTCGAGGAGCTCGAGGATCCCAATCTCAGGACAAAACCCCTCGTCGTCGGCGGCGACCCGCACGGCCGGGGTGTCGTCGCCACCGCGAACTATGTCGCGAGGAAGTTCGGCATTCACTCGGCGATGAGTTGCGCCGAGGCGCTCAGGCGCTGCCCACAAACCGTCTTTGTCCGTCCACGCCACTCGCTCTACCGCGAGTACTCACAGCACGTCTGGGAGACGGTCCGCGGAGTCGTTCCGACCGTGGAGAGAACCGGGCTCGACGAGGGCTACCTCGACATCGGCGAGGTCGCACAGACGTTCCTGGAGGCGCGCAAGCTCGCCGAAGCGGTTCAGACGTCTGTTCGCGCGGCGACGAACCTCACGTGCGCCCTCGGCGTCTCGACGTCGAAGGTGGTCGCGAAGGTCGCGAGCGACCATCGCAAGCCGGGTGGACTGACCGTGGTCTCCGCCGGCCAGGAGGCGAGCTTCCTGGCGCCGTTCGACGTGCGCCGGCTCCCCGGAGTCGGCCCCAAGGCGGAGGAGCGCCTGCTCGCCGCGGGGGTCGCGACGATCGGCTCGCTCGCCGCGCTCGGCGACCTCGAGCTTCGCAGCGTGCTTCCCGGCAGCGTGGGGCGCGTCCTGCACGACCGGGCACGCGGGATCGATCCACGCGGGCTCGAGCAGCAGACGCAGCGCATCTCGATCAGCGTCGAGAACACCTTCGAGCAGGACCTGACCGATCGCGCGCAGCTGCACGCGGAGCTCCGCAGGATGGCCGACCGCCTCGCGGAGATGCTGCGCGGGAGCGGACGAACCGCTCGCACCGTCTCGACGAAGCTGCGCTACACCGACTTCTCCATCCGTACGCGGTCGACGTCTCTGCGCGTCGGCATCGACGAGCCGGCCAAGATCGGAGAGCTCGCGTGCGCGCTCCTCGACCGTGCGCTCGCCGACCGGCCGGGCGCGCTTCGCCTCGTCGGGGTCGGCCTGTCGGGGCTGGCCAGCCACCAGCAGCTCGCGCTCGTCTGATTCGTTCCCACTTTGCGGGGGAAGCGTGCACGGCCGGCTCCCGAAGGCTCTACACTCGATCGCGGAGGCGCACGGCGTTTCGTTGTGGACCTAGCCCTCGAATCCGCCGCCCGTCCAAAGACCAACGCCAAGAGGTAGAGGAGAACTGTTGCCGCGTCTGGACGTGGGCAAGTCACAGCTCGTTCCGAAACGGGACGAGCAGCACCCTCCTGGAAAATTCGTCTCGGACGAACATGAAGCCGACTGCTCCCGGTTCCTCCAGGAGGTCAAGGAGTCGATCCGGCGCCGGACCGAGCTCGGTCTCGGCCGCGACCGCTGAGGCGCGTCCAGGACTCAGCCGCCAGCAGGGGTACGAGCGCCGCGCTGCCGACGACGATGGACGCGACCACCCGCTCCTTCGTGGAGTCGAGGTATGAGCTGTACTCGAAGCGGGAGATCACGTAGATCCAGCTGAGTCCCAGCCAGGCGACGATCGTCCAGACGAGTGCGAAGAGCGGTAGCGCCCGCAGGCCGGTCAGCAGTGCGACTACGAGCAGGACGGCGAAGATCGGCATCAGCAGTCCCCATTGCGTGGGATCGAGCATCTGGCCGGCGAGCGTCCTGAACGCGATCGGCCCGACGCCGAACCTGCCGCGCAGATGCTCGTAGTCGAAGCTGTCGCCGAGGCTGTAGTTGAGGTCGTGAAGGTCGTGGATGTGGACGTAGATGCGCCAGGGAAGCAGGAGCAGGACGTCCAGCGCTGCCGCGACGGCCAGCGCGCGCCAGCGGGCGTGGGCGGCGGCCAGGAGGCCTAGAAAGACTGCGAGAACGAACAGCGAGCCCTCGTTCTTCGTCAGCAATGCGCCGGCAAAGCAGAACGTCGCAAGCGCGAGTGCCCAGCGTTCGTTCGTGACCACCCACCGGCCGGCCGCCGCGACGCCGACGCCGAAGACCAGCGCGAGCGGGAGATCCGCATAGGCGGTGAGCAACTGGTCGAAAACCGCCGGCGCCAGCGCGAGGACGAAGAGCGAGAGCCAGAGGATGACGGCAGGCACACGATCGCGCAGCAGCGCGTAGAGCGCCAACAGTGCTGCGACCAGGAAGAGCAAGAACTGCACGTGCACCAGTCGCGTGTCGAACGCGCCCATCGCGCGAAAGCCGATCGCCTCGAGAGAGGGCAGCAGCAACGGGTAGTCGAGGTTCGCGAACCGGTAGGAGGCGCCGGCGAAGACGACCGGGTCGGCCCAGCCGAAGGCGTAGAGAGCGTGACCCTTGAGCGCCCAGATCGCCCATGCGTCGTAGCGATTCAGCGGCGCGACCCGGAAGGCGCGCCCGTAATCGACGATCAGCGCGACCAGAGCGGCGAACCCGACCGCGCTGACCCAGCCCGGCCGGCGCCAGCCTGGACGTTCGGTGCCGTTCAGGCGCCAGGCGCAGAACGCGAGCGACAGAGCGGCCATGACAACGAGACCGATCCAGCCAAAGCTCACCTGCACGAGCGCCAGATGAGCGGAGACGATCCCGACGAGCACAAGGCCGCACAGGTAGGCGAGGCCGCATCGGAAGACGAGCAGTCGCCAGGAGCGCGCGATGCCGAGCAGCGGCAGCATGCCGAGACCGGCAACGAGCATCAGCGCGTTCGCGCCGAGCAACGCGGCCATTCTCATCGGAACCGATAGCGAAAGACGTGATCCGCCTGCTCGACCTGGATCGCGGGCAGGAAGTAGAACGCCGAATACGCACGAACGACGGCGCCCCTGGTGATGAACGGGCCCTTCGCGCCCGGCGGGACGTCTACTGCGTAGCGCTCTCGCGGCTGCAGCCGCGCGCGGAACGCGTCGAACGGTGTCGCGTCGAAGCCGAGCCGGTCGCCGGCCGCATGCCTGCGCTCGGCGGAAGTGAGCTTCGAGTCACGCGCGACTGATTGCGAGACATGATGTCGAACCTCGTTCCCGCTGATCAGCGCCGATGCGACGAGCGCTGCGACGAGAACGGCGGCCGCGACGATCGTCAGCCGAACAGGCGGACGCTGAGAAGGACGCGCACTGCCTTGAAGCCGTCCCTCCATGTGATCTTCTTCCCCTCTGCGTAGGTGCGGCCGTAGTAGGCAATCGGAAGCTCGTAGATGCGCAGCTTCTGCTTGCAGACCTTCGCTGTGATCTCGGGCTCGATGCCGAAGTCGTCCTGGCGAAGATCGAGCGAGCGTAGAACCTCCGTGCGGAACGCCTTGTAGCCGGTCTCCATATCCGAGAGTGTCGTGTTGTAGAGGACGTTGGTCAGCAGTGAGAGAAAGCGGTTGCCGACGAGATGCCAGAACAGGTACGCGCGCTGAGGCTTGCCGCCCGACAGCCGTGACCCGAAGACCACATCCGCGCGCCCGAGAGTGATGGGTTCGATCAGCGCCGGAACGTCGACCGGGTCGTACTCGAGGTCGGCGTCCTGGATGACGCAGACGTCACCGTCGGCGTGGGGGATCGCCGCGCGCACGGCCGCACCTTTGCCGCGGTTCTCCTGGCGGACAAGGACGATGTTGTCGCGTCCGGTGCTCCAGTTCTCGACGAGGTCGCCCGTGCCGTCGGTCGAGCCGTCGTCGACGACGACGATCTGTTTTTCGAAGTCGAGAGCGGAAACGCGGTCGAGAACCTCGACGATCGTTGTCGCTTCGTTGTAGGCAGGCACCAGAAATGAGACGCGCACAGCGGCGACCCTACCGTGAAGGCGAGATGGGAAAGCCCCTCTGACCGAACGTCCCCATCCCGCCGGCAAGCAGATGCCGTCTTGGTGGAGCTACTTGCGCTGCGCTCAGCCTGGCGGCACGAACACCACGGCTACGTGGACTGCCATGGGCCGGTGGCCCATCTCGTCGCCGGGGCGGGCTCTGCCCGTCCCGGCTACCGGCGACCAGTTTGCGAACGCCGAAAGATCATCATGGCGCGCGCAGCGCGCCGGATCTTTCGGCGGAGGCAGGGGCGGAGGACTCGAACCCCCGGCCTACGGTTTTGGAGTACGCCGCTGGACGGCTTGGCTACGCGGAAACGGGCTCGGATGCGCCAGGATTTGCGCCAGCGCCCCGTTGTAGAAGCTCTTCTTCAGCGCACGAGGACGAGTCGAGCGGCGACAAGACGCGCGCAGTCGTGCCAAGTCGCTCAGGTGTACGGAGCCGCTTGATTAACTCAGCTGCAGCCCGCCTCGACAGTGTCAGTGCCGGAGCCGTCAGCGTGGGTGAACGACACCACGACCCGGTCAGGATGGACACTGCTCGGTGGCGTCGTCGAGAAGGCGAAGCCATGGGGTGCCTTTTTCGTGATCGGCACGGTTATGTCCTGCGAAAATGGTGGAGCTTCCCTCCGGTGCCAGCCAGTGGAACGTGACTTGGCTGAGCTTCACGTGCTGCCAATTCGCGGTCGTGTTGAATCCCACAGCACAGGCGACGGTGTAGGCAGGAGCCGGGGCAGCACCCGCCATGCCCTGCCCGAAAATGCCCAGCACCGACAGGGCAGTCGCCGCTCCGATCAGCAATTTCTTCGTCATCAGTCCCTCCTGCGGTTTGACGCAGAACTTAGTCACGTCGGACTCAGCTGTCGTGCCCCGGTCGAGGGAGACGGCCCGCGCGGCGTCATCGGTGTGAGCGACGCAGAGTTCGGGCTCGGCTTTGACGATCGGTAGCGTCGTGGCGCGAGCAGACGCACGGGCGCGAAGATGACGCGCAGCATCATCGCCGCGAGCTTAAGGATCGCGCTCACGGCCACGAGCGGCAGCAAAAGAAGAGTCCTAGCTCAGCGCCACCAGGAGTTCGATCGACGCCCCCTCGAAGCGTGTGTCGATGACTGAACCTTGGCCGCGTAGCAGGGCCTTCGCGCGCCGATTCTCGGCGTACACGGTCGCACGGAGCCGCCCTACGCCGAGTTCGCGAGCACGGCGTGCGAGTCGGTCGGCAAGGCATGTGCCGAGCCGACGGCCCTGCCACGCGTCGACGACGCCAAACGCAACCTCTGCCACGTCCGGATCGGCCGAGTCCCGGACGAGATGCGCTTCGCCCAGAGCGCGGCCGGTGGCAGGGTCGAGCGCGACCACCGCGGCGTGATTCTCGTAATCAATCGAGGCCAGCAATTCCAACTCCTTTTGAGACAGATGCGGCTTCGGGCCGATAAAGCGCTGCCGCCGTGACTGTTCGCTCATCCCGTCGAAGATCTCCCGGACAATCGGGGCCTCTCCTGAGCACAGCGTCCGGATGACCACGTGGGACCCGTCTCCAAGCGTGACCGGCTCCGAATCGCAAGGGCACCGAGGATCATGAACGTGAGCGTCGGCAACCATGACCACACGCTACGTCTCCATGCCAGGGCTACGCAGTACGGCTAGCACCACTCCTTGCCGACCGCACACATGCGTTCGACGCGCGCGCAGATCCGCTTAGCATGGAGCGACTGAAATGCGCCAGAATGCGCCGGTCCGCACCCGCCGCATGCGGTCCGTAGCGGTTGCAAGCGGTAACTCGCTCCGAGCTCAATCGGGCGGTTGATGGGTCAACGGTGCGGTTTGCGCTGCAAAGCCGTCAGCAGGGGCGGAGGGACTCGAACCCCCGGCCTACGGTTTTGGAGACCGCCGCTCTACCAACTGAGCTACGCCCCTGGGCTGAGATGATTGTAGCCGTGGCCTTTCCGGAATCTCCTTCGCGCGTGAGCCAGAGACCTGCGCTAGGCGCCCTCTTTTCATTGCTCGCGATCGCGTTGGCCGGCGTTGCCTTCGCGGCCGGGAACGGGGCAGGAGGACAAGCCGGCCGGTGGATCATCGCGTTCGCGGCTGCCGCGCTCGCGGTGTGGCTGGCGTCGATGGCCTTCCGGGCTTTCAGGTAAGCCGAAACACCGCGTATCCTCTGCGAGTGGCCGAGGGCGAAGACACGAAGACTCTGTGGCGCCAGTACACCACCGATAAGGGCGACAAGGCTCTACGCGACCGGCTGATCCTGACCTACGCGCCGCTGGTCAAGTACGTGGCCGGGCGGCTCGGCTCCGGCCTGCCCGCGCACGTGGACGAGGGCGACCTCGTCTCCTACGGATTGCTGGGCTTGATCGGTGCGATCGAGCGCTACGACCCCGAGCGCGACGTCAAGTTCGAGACCTACGCGATCTCGCGGATCAAGGGCTCGATCATCGACGAGCTCCGGGCGATGGACTGGGTGCCACGCTCCGTGCGGGCACGAGCCCGCGACATCGAGCGGGCGATCGCCGAGCTCGAGCGCAAGCTTCACCGCGCGCCGACCGACGACGAGATCTCGGCCAAGCTCGGCATCACGACGGACGAGCTGGAGGACTCGCTCACCGACATTTCACGCTCGTCGATCGGAGCCCTGGACGAGCTCTGGACGGTGAACACCGGCGGCGGCGACTCGGTTGCCCTCATCGACACGATCGAGGACGCCGATGCGCCGGATCCGCAGGGCTCCCTCTCGAAGACCGAGATGAAGGAGGCGATCGGG
Organism: uncultured Actinomycetes bacterium; assembly: GCA_963779965.1. Taxonomy (GTDB): domain Bacteria; phylum Actinomycetota; class Thermoleophilia; order Gaiellales; family Gaiellaceae; genus 3-1-20CM-4-69-9. The sequence goes on from CAWAAP010000010.1 coordinate 245,618, forward strand.
GAAGCAATCGCGCGGCTACCCGAGCGCGAGAAGCTCGTCGTCACGCTCTACTACTACGAGGAGCTCACGCTGCGTGAGATCGGCGAGGTCCTGGGCGTCACCGAGTCCCGCGTCTCCCAGCTCCACACCAAGGCGATCCTGCGCCTCAAGGCCCGGCTCTCGGGCGCCACCACCCGCGCCTCGCTCGAATCCTGACGCGATAGCCGATGCGGCGCGCCATCGAGGCCGAGCCCGCGTCGCACAGAGGAGCTAAAGCGCATGCCACTCGAGCCGGGGAAGATCCGCAACGTCGCCGTGGTCGGCCATCGCGGCACGGGGAAGACGTCGCTCGTCGAGGCGCTCCTCTTCCAGGCCGGTGCCACGAATCGCCTCGGCACCGTCGAGTCCGGCTCGACCGTCAGCGACTGGGACGACGACGAGCAGCGCCGCCAGATGTCGCTCTCCGCGTCGATCTGCAACGTGGAGTGGCAGGGCCGCAAGATCAACCTCATCGACACGCCTGGCGACGCCGGTTTTCAGGGCGACGCCATCGCGGCGCTGCGAGTCGTCGAGGGTGCGCTCTTCACCGTCAGCGCCGTGATGGGCGTCGAGGTCCAGACTTCGCGGCACTGGCAGCGAGCCGAGGCGGCGGGACTCTCGCGGGTCATCGTCGTGAACATGCTCGACCGCGAGCGGGCCGACTTCTACCGCGTGCTCGAAGCCGTTCGTTCTCAGCTCTCGGACAAGTGCGTAGCCGTGCACATTCCGATCGGCGTCGAGCACGAGCTCAAGGGAATCGTCGACCTTCTGCACATGCAGGCCTACCTCGATCCCAACGGTCAGCGCGAGAGCGGCCCGGTCGACATTCCTGCCGAAGTCCAGGACGAGGTGCAGCAGTACAGGGAGAGGCTGCTCGATGCCGTGGTCGAGACTGACGAAGGCCTGATGGAGCGCTACCTCGAGGGACAGGAGCTCTCGCCCGAAGAGGTCGCGAAGGCATTGAAGGACGCCGTGACGCGCGGCGAGGTCTTCCCCGTCGCGTGCGGTGTCGCGTCGAAGAACCTCGGCACCACCGCCGTACTCGACCTTCTCGTCGAGGGCGTCCCCTCACCTGCGAGGAAGGGCGCGCCGATCAGCGTCGACGGTGCGGAAACGGCGGCGTTCGTCTTCAAGACGATCGCGGATCCGTTCGCCGGCCGCATCAATGTCTTCCGCGTGCTCAACGGCACGCTCAAGGGCGACTCGACGATCGTGAACGCCCGCTCGCACGCAAAGGAGCGCGTCGGCCAGCTCATGCAGCTGGAGGGCAAGGAGCACGTGCAGGTGGCGGAATTCGGCGAGGGCGACATCGGTGCCGTTGCGAAGCTGAAGGAGACCCAGACCGGCGACGTGCTGATGGATGCCGAACACCAGGTCGAGTTGCCCGAGATCGGCTTTCCCGAGCCTGTGATGAGCTTTGCGGTGACGCCGAAGGCGAAAGGCGACGAGGAGAAGATGGCTGCGGGTCTGCGGCGCCTGAGCGAGGAAGACCCGACGATTCTGATGCGGCGAGACCAGCAGACCGGCGAGCAGTTGCTGATGGGGCTCTCGCAGATCCATGTCGAGGTTGCGGTCGATCGGCTGAAGAGCAGGTTCAACGTCGAGGTCGAGCTGCACCAGCCACGTGTTCCCTACCTGGAGACGATCCGGAAGGAGTCGCGCGCCCAGGGCCGCTACAAGAAGCAGACGGGCGGGCGCGGCCAGTTCGGCGACTGCGTGATCCAACTCGAGCCGCTCGACGGCCACCAGGGCTACGAGTTCGTCGACAAGATCGTCGGCGGCGTCATCCCGCAGAGCTTCCGTCCCGCGGTCGACAAGGGCATCCAGGAGGCGATGCTGCACGGCGAGCTCGCCGGTGCTCCGGTTCAGGGGCTGCGCGTCCTCCTCGTCGACGGCTCGTACCACACGGTTGACTCCTCGGAGATGGCATTCAAGATCGCGGGCTCGATGGCGTTCAAGTCTGCGTACGAGAAGGCCGACCCTGTGCTCCTCGAGCCGATCATGGAGCTCGAGGTGACCACCCCGGACGAGGCGGTCGGCGCGGTGAACGGCGATCTCAACTCACGACGCGGCCGTCTGCAGGGCATGGAGCCGCAGGGCGGCATGACCAACATCAAGGCCGAGGTCCCGATGGCGGAGATCCTCACGTACGCGCAAGCGCTCACCTCGATGACGGGCGGGCGCGGGGATTACCACATGCACTTCCTCCGCTACGACGAGGTGCCGACGCACATCGCGCAGAAGATCATCGAAGAAACCAAGAAAGAGAAGGAAGAGGCCAAGGTCTAGCCCGCCGAAAGTGTTTTGCACTTTCGGCGGCGGCTATAGACCTGCGCCTTCGTCAGACGCTCTGGGGCTGAGGCTGTCCCGACTGCTCGCCGGCGCGTAGCCGCGTGATCAGGTCGGAGACGTCGGCGAGCTCCTGCTCGAGGTCACGCTGATAGCTCTCGAGCCGCTCGAGGACGTTCTCGCGGTCGTACCACCGCAGGCCGAGGCCGCGGTGATGTCGTCTGCGTCCGTGGTGCATGTTTCACCTCCCTTCGTAACGTTCGAGAAAAGTGTCGATACGTTCGCGCGAGCCCTGGAGTGCGCCGGCCCACTCGTCGAGCAGGCGCCTGCCTTCGACCGTCAGCTCGTAGGTTCGTTTCGCAGGCCCCGGCTCACCTGCCTCCCAGCGTGAGGTGACGAGGCCGTCCTCCTCGAGGCCTCGCAGCACGCGGTAGAGGTTGCCCATGTCGACGCGCGCCTCGCCCGTGACGCTGGGCAGCGCTTCCAGTAGCTCGTAGCCGTGCGTGGGCCGTTCGCGGAGCAGCAGGAGCAGGGCCGGCTCGCTGAAGCGCTCCACCCGAGCGCGGACGCCCCAGTGCCCCGGCCGAACCATGCTCCGGCAGCGGGCTCCGCGACCCCCTCGAGGCCTCAGGATCTACCTACATGTAAAAGACACATGTAACGGTGACACTAGCAGTTGCAACCCGTGTGCCCTGGGCTAGGGTCCACGTCGTGCGCCAGTTGGCCCGACATCCCGCCAAGCGGGTCTGTGCTGTTTGCGAGCGGTCGCTGCTCACGGGCGAGCGGGCGATCCGCTTTTCCCCGGACGGCGAGGAGTTCGTCGACGTCTGCCCGCTCTGCCAGGAGGTGGCGATCGACTACGGCTGGGTCAAGGAAGGCAGCCCGACTTCACCCGACCGTCCCGAATCAGCGGCGCCGCCGCCGTCACGGCATCGCCTCGCTGTTCGACCCGCGTCGCCAGCCTCCGGACGATCCGGTCGTGTCCGAGCCGATCCTGCGCCGGCTTTCGGCCCCCGAGCAGCAAATGGTCGAGGCTGCCGACATCTTCAACTCGAGCGACTATCGCCGGACGGTGGGCGGGATCGCAAAGAGCCTCGGCGAGCCCCGAGCGAGCATCGTGCCCCTCTCCGGGGTCAGCGGCGAGCTGATCGTCACGGTCGCGTGGGACATCTCCTGGTACCAGTACCGCGTCAGTCCGGAGTCGGCGCAAGCGGTCCGCCTGGCCGAGCGGGGACACGAGATGGCCCAGCTCGACCCCGGCTATCAGAACTGGAACGCGAGCATCGAGCAGGACGGCCGGCTCGTTCCGAAGATCTCGCCTCTCTAGCCCTCTAGCGCCGACCAGCATCGCTCTTACAATCAGAGCGTGATCTATTGCGTGATCCCGCCGGAGCTCGAGGACGAGCTGTTCGACAAGATGGTCGAGTACTACAAGGACAACCCGAACGTCACGGTGATCATCGACCGGCGCACCGGCCCCGACCGCCGCGCCGGCAGGAAGGTCACCGACGCCGAGAAGGAGCAGCGCCAGATCCGGGACCGACGCCGGGCCAGGATCCCCGGCACGTTCCCCGAGACGGATGCTCCCTCTGAGTAGACTCGCCTCGTGGCACTGACGGGGACGAAGACCTTCCAGAACTACATCGCGGGCGAGTGGGTGGACGCCGCGTCCGGCGAGACCTTCGAGAGCGTCAACCCGGCGACGGGCGAGACGATCGGCACGTTCCCGCGCTCTTCGGCCGAGGACGTCGATCTCGCGGTCGCAGCGGCCAAGACGGCGTTCGAGGACTGGCGGCTCGTGCCGGCGCCGCATCGCGGCGAGGTTCTCTACCGCTTCGCGAATCTCCTCATGGAGGAGAAGGACGAGTTCACCGACCTGATGTCCCACGAGATGGGCAAGGTGAAGGCGGAGGCCGGGGGAGACGTCCAGGAGGCGATCGACATGAGCCTCTACATGGCCGGTGAGGGGCGGCGTCTACACGGCCAGACGACGCCGTCGGAGCTCCGCGACAAGTTCAACATGAGCGTGCGGATGCCGATCGGCGTGGTCGGCGTGATCACTCCGTGGAACTTCCCGATCGCCATTCCATCCTGGAAGATCGCGCCCGCGCTCGTCTGTGGGAACACGGTCGTGTTCAAGCCGGCCACCGATACGCCGCTGCTCGGCCAGCGTTTCGTTGAGTTGCTGATCGAGGCCGGTTTGCCCGAGGGCGTGATCAACATCGTGCACGGAGGCGGTGGCGCCGTCGGTGATCGTCTCGTGCGCCATCCGGACGTGCCAGTGATCACGCTGACCGGCTCGCGCGAGACCGGTGTCGAGGTGATGCGGAATGCCGCGGACAATTTGAAGCGGGTTCACCTCGAGCTCGGCGGCAAGAATGCGATCATCGTTCTCGAGGACGCCGATCTGGATCTCGCGGCCGACGGAATCATCTGGTCTGCGTTCGGCACCTCGGGTCAGCGCTGCACGGCCGCATCGCGGGTGATCGTCCAGGACGGCGTGTACGAGCAGCTCCAGTCGCGGCTCGTGGCCGCTGCTGAAAAGCTTCGGCTCGGCGCAGGCTGGGAGGACGACACCGATGTCGGCCCGGTGATCAACGGCAAGGCGCTCGAGAAGATCCATTCGTACACGGAGATCGGCAAGGAGGAAGGTGCGAAGCTCCTGACCGGCGGGGAGGTCGCGACCGGGAACGGCTTCGAGAAGGGGAACTTCTACCGCCCGACGATCTTCGGCGATGTCGAGCCGCAGATGCGGATCGCCCAGGAAGAGATCTTCGGGCCGACGACGGCACTGATTCGCGTGCAGGACTTCGACGAGGCGATTCGAGTCTTGAACGACAGCAAGTTCGGTCTTTCGTCCTCGATCTTCACGCGCGACGTCAACAAGGCCTTCCGCGCGATGCGCGACCTCCAGGCCGGCATCACGTACATCAACGCCGGAACGATCGGAGCCGAGGTACATCTGCCGTTCGGTGGCACCAAGGACACGGGCAACGGCCATCGCGAAGCCGGCCAGGCCGCCCTCGACGTCTTCACGGAATGGAAGTCAATCTACGTCGACTACAGCGGCAAGCTGCAGAAGGCGCAGATCGACACCGAGACCTGAACCGCAAGCTCGTCGTGTTCGTTCCGCGCGAGGCTCTCGACGCGGTGCGCAATGCCCTCTTCGAGGCGGGCGCCGGACGCATCGGCAAGTACGAGCACTGCTCCTGGTACACCCAGGGAACAGGGACGTTTCTCGGCGGCGAGGGAACGACCCCGGCGCGCGGCGAGCCCGGGCGCGAGCAACGCGTCGCGGAGTTGCGGCTCGAGACGGTCTTTCCAGAGGAACGGCAGGAGGAAGTGGTCGCAGCACTGCGCCGGGCGCATCCGTACGAGGAGCCGGCGTTCGACGTGTACGCGCTGCTGTGAAGGCGAAGCTGTTCACGGACGGCGGCTCCCGTGGAAATCCAGGCCCTGCCGCGTACGGCTTCGTCATCGAAGCGGAAGACGGTCACGTGCTGGCCGCGCAAGGCGAGGCAATCGGGCCCGCGACGAACAACGTCGCCGAATACAGCGGCCTCGTCGCCGGCCTGGAAAGAGCGGCGGAGTTGGGCGTCCGAGAGCTGGAAGTCGTGTCCGACTCGGAGCTTCTCGTCAAGCAGATGCAAGGCGAGTATCGAGTGAAGAACGAAGCCCTCAAGGAATTGTGGGAAGAGGCAACGGACCTCGAGCGTCGCTTCAGCAGAGTCCGTTACACAGCCGTCCGCCGCGCCCATAACGAGCTGGCCGACCGCCTCGTGAACGAGGCGCTAGACGCCGAAACCTGAGGCTATACTGGCCATCGTTCGCGGATGTAGCTCAGTTGGCTAGAGCGTCTGCTTGCCATGCAGAAGGTCGTGGGTTCGAGTCCCATCATCCGCTCTTTACGTCGCACTAGGGTCTGAGCAGGTCGAGCGCGCGCGCCTCGCGCCGCGCGATGTAGGCGGCGAACGCGACCACGAAGAGGACGAGCCCACCGTGGAGTGTTCCGGACGCACAGCCTATTGATCCGTTTGTGTCAGTTGACTGAAGGCGGTCGGCGACTGCAGCTATTGTCATGAGGTCGATGTTCGCTCGCGTCACCACCTTTCAGTCGGCCCGGGATGCCGTCGACGGTCCCATCCGCTTTGCGGTCCAGCGCGCCAGCGAGGGCATGAGGGAGCTCCCTGGTTTTCTCGGACTGTTCGATCTATCCGACCGCAAGTCTGGTGAGGCGTTGGTGGTGACGTTGTGGGCGACGAAGGAAGCGCGCGACGCAAGCGCGGAATTCGCACGGAATGCCGCCGAGAGCGTGGCTCAACAAGGTGACGAGCAAGTGATCTCCGTGCGCGACTACGAAGTCGGCCACTCCAGATTCAGCGACGGCTTCCTGTCAAGCTAAATATCTGCCGTAACCGAAGCGTGCCTTTCCTCGTTTAAGAGGTGCAGCTAAACAAGGGAGGCATACGTGAGCATTCTGTGGATCATCCTGATCGTTGTGCTTGTCCTCGCCCTGCTCGGTTTCGTCGGGCGTTAACCAGGACCGTTACTGATTCGCGCGGCGGCCTTCGGGCCGCCGCCTTCTTGTTCGGGTTAGGGTTGCCCGGTGCGGGTCTACTTTGCTGGGCCGCTCTTCACCCCGTACGAGCGGTCCTTCATCGACGAATGCGCGGCGCGGCTGCGGGGCGACGGCATCGACGTCTTCGTGCCTCACGAGAATGCACTCGCCGCGGGCGATACATCGGCCGCCACCATCTTCGCGAAGGACTGGCGCGGCCTGGCCGAGGCGGACGCGGTGGTCGCCGTTCTCGATGGGCCGATGGTCGACGACGGAACCGCCTGCGAGATCGGCATCTTCTACGCGCTGATGCAGACCGACCCGACGAAGAAGGGCATCCTCGGCTTGCTCACCGATCTCCGCAGCACGCTCGGCCACGAGGGCCACGGTGTGAATCTGTTCGTCCTCGGCTGTATCGAAGCGGCGGGCAAGGTGTGCGACTCGATGGATGACGTCTCTGCCGCGCTGGCCGCTTGGCGCTAGCTACGGCTGCGCCGGTCCTTCCCGGAACGCCGCTCCTGATCTGACCGGCGGCTATCGCCTTCCCGTCGGTCGCCGTCCGGTGGCGGGCCCGCGTCGCGCTCTCGGCGGTCCTTTCCCGAACGTCGGTCGGCGCCGGAGCGTCGGTCGTCGCCTGAACGCTTTTCCTCCGCCATCTCTCTCATTGAAGGACGCTATTCCCAGACAGTCAAGCTTCGTCTTCATCTTCAACGAGCGCATCGGCCAGGAGAGCGCAGGCGTATGCCCGCCAGGCCGTCTCGGGATCGCGTAACCGCTCCAGCGCACCTGCATCCGCATCCAGGCGCTCGATTGCGGCCGCGAGCGCGGCGCGGCGTTCCGCCGAGTCGAGGTCGCCGGCCAGCTCGCCTACGGCCGGATCGTCGAGCCCCGGCTCCCGGTTGAGAGGTCCGCCGGCGGCGAAGACGAACAGCGCGCGTCGCACCGCCGCATTCCTTTCGTCGTCCGCGAGCGGGACGTCCTGTCCGGCGACGTACGCGAGGACGACGAGGTCGACGTCGCTAGCCGTCAGGCTGCGTACTCGTCCGCGATCGAGAGCGCTTCATCGAGGATGCCGATTCCCTCGTCGATCTCGTCGCGCGTGATCGTGAGCGGCGGGCACACCATGATCACGTTCCAGTGCGTCATCAGATAGAGCCCGCGCTCGAGGGCAGCTTTGGACACTCGTGCGACCGGAGCGAACGCCTCACCCGAGGCATTGAACGGAACGAGAGGCTCGCGCGTCTCTCTGTCCTTGACGAGCTCGATACCCCAGAAGCAGCCGAGCCCGCGGACGTCTCCGATCGAGGGGTGCTTCTCCTGCAGCTCACGCAGCTTCTCGGCGAAGACGCCGCCCATCTCGGCGGAGTTTTCGACGACGCCCTCTTCCTTGAAGGCCTCGATCGAGGCGACGGCCGACGCGCAGGCCAGTGGATGGCCCGAGTAGGTGAGGCCGCCGGCGAAGTACTTGTCGCGCACCCAGTCGGCGATCGGCTTGCGGACGATCATCGCCCCGAGCGGGACGTAGCCGGAGTTGATGCCCTTCGCCACCGTGAGGATGTCCGGCACGACGTCCCAGTTCTCGACCCCGAACCACTTGCCGGTGCGACCGAAGCCGGCCATCACCTCGTCGGCGATCAGCAGGATGCCGTGTCGGTCGCAGACCTCCCGGATCGCCTGGAGGTAGCCGTCGGGCGGGACGATGATGCCGTTCGTCCCGACCACCGGTTCGAGGATCACGGCCGCAACCGTGTGCGCGCCCTCGTACTGAAGGATCTCCTCGAGGTGGGGTGCGCCGGTACAGACCGGGCAAGGGTCGGGATGGCCGGCCGGGCAGCGGTACGTGTACGGGTCGAGCATGCGCACGACGCCCGGGATGCCCGGTTCGGCGGGCCAGCGCCGCGGGTCGCCCGTGAGCGTGATCGCGCCGGCCGTCGCGCCGTGGTAGGAGCGGTAGCGCGCGATGACCTTGTGTCGCCCCGTGTACCAGCGCGCGAGCTTGATCGCGTTCTCGTTTGCCTCGGCGCCGCCGTTCGTGAAGAAGGACATCTGGAGGTCGCCGGGCGTCACCTCGGCGAGCAGGCGGGCGAGCGTCGAGCGCGCCTCGGTCGCCATCGGCGGGCCGATCGTGCAGAGCTTCTCGGCCTGCTCCTTGATCGCGGCCACGATCTTCGGGTGCTGGTGGCCGATCGAGACGTTCACGAGCTGCGACGCGAAATCGAGGTACCGCTTGCCGTCGTAGTCCCAGAAGTAACGTCCCTCGCCGCCGGCCACGGGGATCGGGTCGAGCGCGTCCTGTACCGACCACGAGTGCAGGACGTACTGCTTGGCGTCGGCGACGACCTGCCGGCCGAGCTCGCTGTTGGTCTCGAGGGTCGCCATGGTGTGAGCTTACCGCGGGAAAGTCGAGGGGACTTCGGTCGGCGGCGTCCCGATCACGATCGCGATCTCCCTCAGGTTCTCGAGCCCGATCTGACGTGGGTTGCCGGTATAGGCATCGCCGTCCACGTAGATCGAGATCGGGGCCGCCGGCTTGCAATAGCCGCCGACGCACTTGTCGTCGAGTCGCACGTTCCACTCGGTGAAGAACTCGCCGAGGTTGTTGAACTGATTCTTCTTCGCCTCGGTGTGCAGGATGCCCGAGACGTCGTGCGTGTGGAGCGGAGAGATACAGGGCTGCGCGCAGGGCGGGTCGATGAAGCCGTACACGGTCGAGCCCTCCTGCACGGCACTGTGTACGCCCGGGTCGTGGATGTCGATCCCGATTCCGGCCGGGACCGTGACCGGCATGCCGTTCACGAACACATCGAGATGCGCATGGACGTGGAAGAGGAGGAACTCGTGCGTTTCCGGTGTCAAGCCGGCCTGCTCCGCCAGCTTCATCGGATCTGCGGGCGCCGGCCAGGGAGCCGCGTCTTTCGCCGGCGTCGGAGCGGCCGGGACGGACGCCGTCGTCTTCTTGGCGCTCCCGCCGCAACCTGCCAGCACCAGCACGAGTAGGCAGAGGCTCCAGCGCTTCATCCGCGGCACCCTACCCCGGCCGGAACGTCGTGGTTTCCGCCTCAGCCGATCCCTGATCGGGCTTGGCCGGGATCTTCCGGCGATTTACAGTGACCAGGTGAGGCTCCTCGGCGTCCTCAGTGCCGTGGTGTTCAACCTCGTGATCTGGGGGCTCATTGCCCTGGTCTTCACCGTCGGTCTGGCAGCGGCCGATGTCAGCGCAACTACGTTCTACGTCGTCTGGGCGTTCTTTGCAGCGGTGATGCTCGGGGGAACGTTCCTGATGATCAGGTGGGGGCAGGAAGGACGACGCTGGCTGTGGCGAATTTCGATCAGCTGGTCGATCCTGTTCCTCGTTTCCGTAGGCACGCTCCTGGTCGCGCTCATCCCTCTGGGCTTACTCGCTCTGATCCCGAGGGTTCGCCGATGGCTCTCGTCGTGGCTCGTACCCCCGCGCCCGGCTCTTGAGGCCCTCCCGCCCGCGGCGGCCGACTCCGAATGACGCGGTACGCTGGGCGGGTCACGCAAGGAGGATCGAGATGACCGAGCTAGCCACCCCGCCCGTCGAACGCGAACAAGAAGTCACGCGGATCAGCCACTGGATCGGCGGCCGTACCGTCGAGGGCCAATCAGGTCGCAGCGGGCCGGTGTTCAACCCGGCGCTGGGTCAGCAGACCGGTGCCGTCGACTTTGCGACACGCGGAAGAGGTGGACAACGCGGTCCAGGCCGCGAAGGAAGCCTTCGAGTCCTGGCGAGCGATGTCGCTCTCCAAGCGCACGGCGATCTTCTTCCAGATTCGCGAGCTCGTCCACGAGCGCCACGAGGAGATCGCACGAATCCTGACGGCCGAGCACGGCAAGGTTCTGTCGGACGCGATGGGGGAGGTTGCGCGCGGGCTCGAGGTGATCGAGTACTGCTGCGGCATTCCCGAGCTGCTCAAGGGCGAGTTCTCGGAGCAGGCGTCGACCGGCATCGACGTGTACTCGATCCGCCAGCCGGTCGGCGTGGTCGCCGGGATCACCCCGTTCAACTTCCCGGCGATGGTCCCGATGTGGATGTGGGCTCCCGCGCTTGCCTGCGGCAACACGTTCGTGCTCAAGCCGTCGGAGAAGGACCCGTCGGCGTCTCTCTACACCGCTGAGCTGCTGAAGGAAGCCGGCGTCCCCGACGGAGTCTTCAACGTCGTGCACGGAGACAAGGTCGCGGTGGACGCAGTGCTCGAGCATCCGGACATTCAGGCGGTGTCGTTCGTCGGCTCCACGCCGATCGCGCGGTACGTCTACGAGACCGGGACGAAGCATGGGAAGCGAGTCCAGGCGCTCGGCGGCGCGAAGAACCACATGATCGTCCTCCCGGACGCCGACATCGACATGGCGGCCGATGCCGCCGTCAGCGCTGCGTACGGCTCCGCGGGCGAACGCTGCATGGCCATCTCGCAGGTCGTCGCGGTCGGGGATGCGGCGGATCGTCTCGTCAAGGCGATCCACGAACGTCTCCCGAAGATCAAGGTCGGAAACGGCCTCGAGCCCGACGTCGAGATGGGGCCACTTGTGACCCGGGAACATCGCGACAAGGTCGCCTCCTACATCGACGGCGCGCGTGGCCAGGGCGCAGAGGTGGTCGCGGACGGCCGTGACAGCGCTCCGGAGGGCGACGGTTTCTTCCTCGGCGTGTCGCTCCTCGACAACGTGACGCCGGAGATGGACGCCTACAAGGACGAGATCTTCGGACCTGTGCTCGGAGTGACGCGAGTCGGCACGTACAACGAGGCCGTGAAGCTCGTGAACGAGAACCCGTACGGGAACGGGACGGCGATCTTCACCCGCGACGGCGGCGTGGCGCGCCAGTTCCAGTTCGACGTGCAGGCGGGAATGGTCGGGATCAACGTGCCGATCCCCGTTCCCGTCGCGTACTACTCGTTCGGCGGGTGGAAGAACTCCCTCTTCGGCGACACGCACATCTACGGGCCGGAGGGGATCAACTTCTACACGCGCGGCAAGGTCGTCACATCGAGGTGGCCGGATCCGGCGACGTCGAAGGTCGACCTCGGTTTCCCGCGCACGCGCTAAGACGGACGCGACCCGAACGGCTGGGGTCAGACCCCGGCCTTTTGGGGCGCGTCGCGAACAGCTGGGGTCAGACCCTTGCAGTTCGAGACATGTTGCACTCGGGCGGGCGGTAGCGTATGCGCGTGACGGGCCCGCCTTACAAGCCTCTCGATGCGCAGGTGATCCCTCGCTTCGCGGGGATCCGGACGTACATGCGCGCGCCGCACGTGACCGAGCTTGCCGGAGTCGACGCGGCGGTCTACGGGATTCCCTTCGACACCGCGACGAGCTACCGCACCGGCGCGCGGTTCGGACCGGAGGCGATTCGTTCCGCCTCTGCGCTCATCCGTCCGTACCACCCTGCGCACGACCTCAACATCGTCGACGCGCTGTCGATCGTGGATTACGGCGATCTGCCTGTTTCGCCCGGCGACACCGAGCGCACGTATGCGCAGGTCGTCGAGGCTCTGACACCGATCGTCGAGGCGGGAGTCTTCCCCGTTGCGCTCGGCGGCGACCACTCGATCACGCTCGCCGAGCTGCGCGTGCTTGCGCAGCGTCATGGCCCACTCGCACTCGTCCAGCTCGACGCGCACGCAGACACGTGGGAGGCGTACTTCGGCCAGAAGTACTTCCACGGCACGACCTTCAAGCGGGCCGTCGAGGAGGGCCTGCTAGACGCAACGGCTTCGGTCATGGCCGGGATGCGCGGCTCCGTCTATGCCGCCTCCGATCTGGGAACGGCGCGCGAGCTCGGCTTCACGGTGATCGAGAGCGAGGACCTGCGCGCACTCGGTCCGGAGCGCTACGGCGACCTCGTTCGCAACAAGGTGGGGGAGCGGCCGGTCTTCATGTCCTTCGACATCGACTTCCTCGACCCGGCCTTCGCCCCTGGAACGGGAACGCCCGAGATCGCCGGGTTCTCGACCGCGGAAGCCGTGGCGTTCCTGCGGTCCTTGCGCGGGATCAACCTCGCCGGCTGCGATGTTGTCGAAGTGGCGCCCGCATACGACGGCACGGGACAGCCGACCGCACTCGCGGCGGCGAACGTCGTCTTCGAGCTGCTGGCGCTGCGGGCGCTCAGGCCGCCGCTGTAGCGGCGCGCTTCAACTCTTCGCCGAACTTCGCCCGCGCCACGAACTGTCCGATGCCCGGCTCGGCGACGAGCTCGTCCCCCTCGACGAGGATCTGACCGCGCAGCAACACGACCTCCGGAGTGCCGGTTACCTCGGTGCCCTCGTAGAGGTTGTAGTCCGTCTTCGAGTGCTGCGTCTTCGCCGAGATCGTGACCTTCTTCTCCGGGTCGAACACGACGATGTCCGCGTCGGAACCGACCGCGATCGTGCCCTTGCGTGGATACAGGCCGAACAGCTTGGCGGGACTCGTCGCAAGGAGCTCGACCATCCGATTCAGCGAGATCCGCCCGGCGCGTGCGCCGAACTCGTGGATCATCTGCAAGCGGTTCTCGAGGCCGGGGCCGCCGTTCGGAATCTTCGAGAAGTCGTCCTTGCCCATCGACTTCTGCCCGTCCCAGAGGAAGGCGCAGTGGTCGGTCGAGATCGCCGACAGCGTGTCGGTACGGACGGCGTTCCAGAGGACGTCCTGGTTCTCCTTCGCCCGCGGCGGCGGCGTGTAGACGTACTTCGCGCCTTCGAAGTTCGGGCGCTCGAGAAAGGTGTAGTCGACGAAGAAGTACTGGGTGCACGTCTCGCCCCACACGTCCCAGCCTTTCTCGCGTGCGATCTGAATCGGCTCGACCGACTCCTTGCACGACACGTGCACGACGTACAGCGGAGCCCCGGCGACTCGCGCCAGCTGGATCGCCCTGTTCGTCGCCTCGCCCTCGGTCTCGGGCGGCCGCGTGAGCGCGTGCCAGTGCGGCTCGGTGTGCCCTTCGGCCAACGCCTTCTTCACCAGCACGTCGATCGCGTCGCCGTTCTCCGCGTGCACCATCACGAGCGCCCCGGTCTCGGCAGCGACCTCCATCGTCTTGAAGAGCGTCTCGTCGTCGACCATCAGCGCGCCCTTGTACGCCATGAAGAGCTTGTAGGAGGTGATCCCCTGGTCGGGGAGGGACGCGAGCTCCTCCAGCGTTCCGCCTTCGCGGAGATCCGTGACCGCCATGTGGTAGCCCATGTCGATCACCTGCTTGCCGTTCGCCTTGCTGCGCCAGTCGTCGATCGCGTCGCCGAACGTGGAGCCGGGCGGTTGGATGATGAAGTCGACGTGGCACGTCGTGCCGCCGAAGGCCGCGGCAGTCTGCCCCGACTCGACGTCGTCGATCGTCGTCGTCCCGCCGAACGGCATGTCGAGATGCGTATGGGGGTCGACGCAGCCGGGAAGGACGTACTTCCCGGCTGCATCGATCACTCGCTCGGCCTGGACATCGAGTGATTCGCCGATCAGGGAGATCCGCTCGCCTTCGACATAGATGTCGCCGACGTAGTCGTCAGCCGCCGTGATGATGCGGCCGCCTTTGATCAATACGGACATAGCGGATCTCCTTTCCTCGGCCTCGTTTCTACTTCCCGCCCTCGGTGACCTTGACCTTCGCCTTCTTCCACTTCTTGCCATAGACGTCGACGCCTTGCGACTTGAGTTGCGCGACTGCTGCTTTGGCAAGGTCCACACGGTAGGCACCCGAAGGCGCCTTCTTGATCACCTTGAACTGCCGCGCGATCTTCGCCGTCCGGTTGAACGCGGTAGGAGAGGTGATCCCGATCCCGAGCTTGCTCGGCCAGATCAGGGCGTTGATCTCGTTCATCATCCACCGCTGGTGGCCGGCCCCGAGTGTCGAGCCGTTCTTCAGAACGATGTTGACGCACGCGTTCGCATGGTCACGGCAATAGATCCAGCCCTTGAAAGAAGCCGCGAGGAACTTCTTCGCAGTCGCCTGGTTCTTCTTGTCCTTGATCCAGTCGTCGCGGACGAAAACCTCGTCCTCGAGCATCGACGTCCCCGCGCCCTTACTCGCGTTCTCCATGCTGATGACGTTCAGATCGGAGAGCTTGTAGAGCTTCCCCGTCTTCGGATTCTTCGTCTCGAGGACCTGGGCGAGCTCGTTGTAGGTCATCGCCGCGGCCGCTTCCACGTCGCGGTTGAGGAACAGGTCCATGTTGAACGGCTGGTTGACGATCGTGACATCGCTCTTATTCGTCGGATCCATGCCGTTCTTGACGAGCGCTGCGTACAGCTCGTTCTCGTTGCCGCAGCACCAGACGCCGACCTTCTTGCCTCGCATCTTTCCGATCGTCGTGATGCCGCTGTCCTTCCAGGTGAGCTCGGTCATGCCGCTCTTCGAGAACAGCTGCGAGATCTGCGTGATCTTCTTGCCGCCGTCGCGGAACGACAGCAAGCTCGGCACCCAGTCGATGCCGAACTCCGCCTGCTTCCCGAGCACGACCTGCTCGGGCGTGATGGTCGGGCCACCGACCTTGAGGTTCACGTCGAGCCCGGCCTGCGAGTAGTACCCCTTCGCCTTCGCCGCGTAGAACCCGGCGAACTGCGCTTGCGTGACCCATTTGAGTTGCAGGGTCACCTTGGTCGCTTTCGAGCTCGTCGCCATCTGTGTCCGAGCGGCTGCCCCGCCCGCTACGACCAGGCACGCGAGCACAACGATTCCCACGACCCACCTGTGCTTCATCCGTTTCCTCCTCTAGTCCGACGTCCCACCATTCTCTCCTAATGTCATTCGGTCTGAAAGGCCCTCGCAGACGGGTGCCAGCTGGTCGTCAACCGTTCCGCCAGGGCAACCACGGCGTAGAACCCGATGCCGAGGAGGCTGGCCATCACGATCCCGGCCCACGCGTCCGTGAAGTTGCCGTACGACGAATCGTTGAGGATCTTCACGCCGAGCGCCTCGATCGGGCCGCCGAAATACTCGCCGACGATCGCTCCGATCATCGAGAGAACCGTTGCCACCTTCAATCCCGTGAACATGTGTGGGAGCGCATTTGGGATCCGGACGCGGCGAAACATGGAAACTCGCCCCGCCGCGTAGGACTGCATCAGCTCGATCGATGACGGGTGGACGGAGGTCAGGCCGCGCAGGGTGTTGATCATGACCGGGAAGAAGCAGAGCACGGCGGCGATCGCCATCTTCGAGAACGGATTCAGCAAGCCGAACCAGTTGTTCATGATCGGGGCGAACGCGATGATCGGGATCGCATTCGCGGCGACCGCGTAGGGCATGAACGCCCCCGCGAGCGGCCGCCACGCGGCGAAGAGCAATGCGACCAGGATGCCGAGGCCGGATCCCAGGACATAACCGCCAAGCGCTTCCTTGAACGTGTAGATCCCCTGGCTCCACAGCGCGCTCTTCTGCGTCCAGAACGCATCGGCGATCGCCGTCGGCTTGGGCAGGAGGAATTCCTGGACGTGAAACGCCGAGACGAGGCCCTGCCAGGCTCCGATGCCGATCGCAAAGACGGCGACCGCCGGGATCCAGTCGAGCGCCGTCCGGCCGATCCGCCGGCCGACGCTTCGTGGAAGCGGCTGGACAATCGTGCTCAGAGGGTCTCCTCCACCAAGGCAGGCTCCTGGGTCTCGCCGAGCGGCGCGCCGGCCGCCGCGAGCTGCTCGCGCACCCGCGTCACTAGCTCGAAGAAATGCGGCTCTTCTCTCGTGGTGCTCGTGCGCGGCTGTGGCAGGTCGACTTCGACGATGCCCGCGACGCGTCCCGGCCTGGCCGACATGACAACCACGCGCGTCGACAGGAACACCGCCTCGGAAATCGAGTGCGTGACGAAGACGACGGTCGAGCCTGTCTCCTGCCAGATCCGCAGCAGCTCGGTGTTGAGCCGCTCGCGCGTCATCTCGTCGAGTGCGCCGAACGGCTCGTCCATCAGGAGCAACGTCGGTGAGAACGAGAGCGCTCGTGCGATCGAGACGCGCTGCTGCATGCCACCGGAGAGCTGCCAGGGATGGTGGCTCTCGAACCCTGTGAGCTCGACGAGGTCCATCATTTCCTTGACGCGGGCGTTCCGGCGCCCGCGGTTCCAGCGCAGGAGCTCGAGCGGGAGCGAGACGTTCTTCGCCACCGTTCGCCAGTCGTAGAGGACTGCGTCCTGAAACACGATGCCGTACTCGTGGTCGCGTCGCGCGCGATCCGCGGCCTTGCCGTTGACCTGGACGGTCCCGGTGGTCGGTTTCGTCAGATCGCCGATGATCCGTAGCAGCGTCGACTTGCCGCACCCCGAAGGGCCGATCAGCGAGATGAAGTCGCCGGGCTCGACGTCGAGGTCGATTCCGTCCAGCGCAGTCACGCCCGCATTGAACTGTTTCGAGACTCCTTTGAGCGAGACCGCGCGCTCATGCGACGTGCTCCGGTGCGCGCTTGAGGACGAGGCGCTCTAGCAGGACGACGGCAAGGTAGAACGTGATGCCGAGTAGCGCGCAGGCGACGATCGTCGCCCAGAGATTTGCGGGCTGGGTCGAGTAGTACTGATTGAAGTTCACGATCGCGTAGCCGAGTCCGCCTTGCAGCGACGCGGGAGTCTCCCCGATGATGGCGCCGATCACGCTCGCCGTCGCCGAGATCTTCAAAGCCGAGAAGACGTACGGCAACGACGCAGGCACACGAAGACGCCAGAGAATCCGCCAACGCCCTGCCGCGTACGAACGCATCAGTTCCAGCGCGCGCGGGTCGGGCGAGAGCAGGCCGCGAAGGGTGTTGATCGCCACCGGGAAGAACGTGAGGTATGCAGCGATCACTGCGACTCCGACCGAAGGGTTGACCCCTTTCGTTCCCAGGCCGACTACGACCATGGGAGCGATGGCGAGAATCGGCACGGTCTGGGACACGACGATGTACGGCAGGACGCCACGACGGAGCACGATCGAGTGTGCGAGTACGACCGCGAGCAGGAAGCCGATCAACGCACCGAGCGCGAAGCCTGCGAGCGCCTCCTTGCCCGTGAAGAGCGAGTAGTGCCAGAGGTAATGCCGCAGCGGCGGACCGTCCGGCTGCAACGGCTGCCCGAACGCGTGCCAGATCGTGCTGATGTGCGGCATGTTCGTGTCGTTGACCGTGAACGGCCACGTCCAGTTCCCGCGGATGCCGAGCCAGCGGTATCCCTCCCAGAGCCCCCAGAGCGCGACGAGGCCCACGGGCAGCAGCAGAGCGCGCACCGCGGCGCGCTGCAGTGCACTGACCCCTCCCCTCGAAGGCTCGACCGCGATCGCGGACATCGAGCGATGCTTACCACGTTAGAGTCGCCGCGTGCCGCTGCAGCCCCGCCGGACCGTCGATGAGCTTCGCGAGCTCCAGGAGCTGACCGGGGACGACAACGGCGCTCAGCGAGTCGCGTGGACGGAGACCTGGGAGCGGGCGCGCGAGTGGCTGCGCGGGAAGCTGGACGGAGACCGGAGCGGAGGAGACCGTCGACGCGGCGGGCAACCAGTGGTTCACGCTGCGCGGCGCCTCCGACCAGGCCGTGCTCATCGGCGGCCACATCGACTCCGTGCCGAACGGAGGCTGGCTCGACGGCGCCCTCAACGTCGTCGCCGGCGTCGAGGTTCTGCGCCGAATCGCGGAAGAGGGAACGCCGCCGGTCACGGTGCGCCTCGTCAATTGGGCCGACGAGGAAGGCGCCCGGTTCGGTCGCTCGCTCTTCGGCTCGTCTGCCGCGGCCGGATCGATGGCCGACCAGGACGAGCTCCGGGCGCGCACCGACGCCGACGGGATCGCGCTGCCCGACGCGCTACGTGAACACGGTGTCGATCTCGACTCGGCGCTCGACGCACACAGCGAGCTCGCCGGCGCGGCCGCCTACCTCGAGCTCCACATCGAGCAGGGGCCCGTGCTCGAGTCGATGGAGCTCCCACTCGGAGTCGTCCTCGGCACCTTCGGCGTCGAACGCCACCAGGTCACCTTCCGCGGCCAGGCTGCCCACGCCGGCTCGACACCGATGGACAAGCGCCGCGACGCACTCGCAGGTGCTGCGCGGCTCGAGCTCGAGATCCGCGAGATCGCCAAGCGCACGGGGGAGGGTGCCGTCTGCACGATGGGAGGCGTCGTCACGAAGCCCGGCATCGTCACGTCGGTCGTCGAGACGGCGGAGTGCCTCCTCGACCAGCGTCATCTCGACGCGGCCAAGCTGGCCGGCATGCTCGACGAGGCAAAGCGCGCGTCCGAGCAGTACGCGCGCGACGAGGACCTCGAGGTCGAGTGGCAGCGCATCTGGAACATCGAGCCGATCCTCTTCGACGACGCGCTGATCGAGCTGGCCGAAGAGTCGATCAGAGGAGGTCACGAGCGACTCGCACCGCCTGCCGAGCGGCCCGCTGCACGACGCAGCGGAGGTTGCACGCGCCGGTGTCCCGACGGTGATGGTGTTCGTGCAGTCACTGCGCGGCCTGTCGCACACGAAACTGGAGGACACGAAGGAGGAGCACCTCGAGCTCGCAGTGCAAGCGCTGGACAGGCTCGCGTCGAAGACGATCGAGCGAGTCGCGGCGGCCGGCTAGAAGAAGCGCACCAACGCCGCGCCGGCGAGGACGAGCGCCATGCCGCCGATGCGGCCGGCGCTGACGTGCTTCGGCTCGAACCCAACCCAGCCGAAATGATCGACGACGACGGATGCAAGCGACTGGCCCGCCACGATCACGGCGATGAGCGCCGCCGCTCCGAGCCGCGGCGCGGCCACGATCGAACCTGCAACGTAGAAGGCGCCGAAAGCGCCGCCGACCCAGACCCACCACGGCGCATGGCCGAGCCGGCTCAACGAAGGCAACGGCTTGAAGACGAGCGCCGCGGCCACGCCCAGGATGATCGCTCCGGTGAGGAACGACACGAACGCCGCCCGTACCGGGCTCTCCAACCAGCTCGCGAGCTGCGCGTTGATGCCGAACTGGACGGGCAGCGCTACCCCGGCGGCGAAGGCGAACAGGACGTAGGGCCAGGACACTGTTCGATCCGTTTTCGCGGCGGTATGCTCGTTCCCCTGCCAGCTACCGGGGAGGATCGATGCTCAGCTTCGGCGTAACCGTTCTGCCTGACCCGCCCTACCAGCGGATGATCGAGCTGATGAAGCTCGCCGAGCAGCACGGGTTCGAATACGCCTGGACCTATGACTCGCACATCCTCTGGGAGGAGTCCTACGCGACTCTCCCCTTGGCGGCTGCGCAGACGAGCAAGATCAAGCTCGGCCACTTCGTCACGAACCCTGGCATTCGCGATGCGACGATCACGGCGAGCTGGTACGCGACGATGCAGGACATCTCCGACGGGCGCATGGTGATGGGCATCGGCCGCGGCGACTCCTCACGCCGCGTCGTGGGACTGAAACCCGTGAGAGTCGCGGACTTCGAGCAGCGCTGCGCGATGATCAAGGAACTGATGAACGGCCGTACGGTCGACTGGAACGAGAAGGAGCTCGAGCTGAAGTGGGTGCGCGAGGAGCTTCCAGACATTCCGATGTGGATCGCGGGCTACGGGCCGAAGGCGCTCGCCGTCGCAGGCCGGGTCGGCGACGGCGTGATCATCCAGCTGGCGGATCCGGTGATCATCCAGTGGATCATGGACACTGCGCGGCGCGCGGCCGAGGAGGCGGGCCGGGATCCGAGCGAGCTCAAGTGCATCGTCGGCGCACCCAGTCATATCTCCGACGACATCGCGGACGCGCGCGAGCAGTCGCGCTGGTTCCCGGCGATGGTGTCGAACCACGTCATGGATCTGATCGAGCGCTACGGCGACGACTCGGAGATCCCGAAGGACCTGACGGAATTCGTCAAGGCGCGGAAGTTCTACGACTACAAGGACCACTCGCGGGTCGGGGCTGCGCACGGCGAGTTCGTCACCGACGAGATCGTCGACCGTTTCTGCGTGCTCGGCAACGTCGCCGATGCAACGAAGAAGCTCAAGGAGCTCGAGTCGATCGGCGTCGACCAGTTCAACATCTACCTCATGACCCATGGGCAGGAGGAGACGCTGAAGGCGTACGGCGACGAGATCATCCCGCAGTTCTCGAGCGTCGCCGCGTAGGCCGTCGCTAGCCTGAGGGCTCGTGAAAGTCCGGGGTCTGTTGCTCCTCGCGCTCTGCGTTGCGGTTGCCGGTTGCGGCGGGTCGTCCGATGCGAACGGGCCCACGACCAAGCGTGTCCGTGGGATCTCGCAG
Source organism: uncultured Actinomycetes bacterium (assembly GCA_963779965.1). Taxonomy (GTDB): domain Bacteria; phylum Actinomycetota; class Thermoleophilia; order Gaiellales; family Gaiellaceae; genus 3-1-20CM-4-69-9. Next base: position 266,645 of record CAWAAP010000010.1, read on the forward strand.
GCCGAGCGCCAATGCCAGGGGACGAAGGTGGCCGCCAAGAGAGAGCTCCAGCGGCGGAAGCTGACCGCGGACCTCCGGCGCCTGCGCCTGGCCGCCGCAACCCTCGAGCATTTGACGCAGAAGGGAAACGCCGCGATCAACAAAGCGGTCGACAGGTTCGAGCTCGACGTCGCGGAGGAGTCCATCTCGGTTCAGGAGCGCTCGCGATTCATCGACAGAGCAGCTGCGATCGTCGGGCCTCGTTGCTACCTGTGCTTCCAGGCGCTCGAGGCGAACCGGCCGCTCGCAGCCGGCGCCAAGCTTGCGTGCGGGTAGCGCGCTCGCTCGAACGCCGGGTTCCGTAAGACACCCGGGATACCATGGCCCGCGGCACGGCGCCGTGGCCGAGTGGTTAGGCAGAGGCCTGCAAAGCCTCGTACACCAGTTCGAATCTGGTCGGCGCCTTGAATCCCGGCTCGTTCGCGCCGCGACGTCAGTTAGCGTCATCGAGTGACCGCGGTTCCTCTACGTCGCAACCGCGACTTCATGCTGCTGCAGATCGGGCAGCTGCTGTCGAACATCGGCACGCAGACGACGTCGATCGCATTCCCGCTGCTCGTTCTCGCGGTCACGCACTCGCCGGCCAAGGCCGGCCTCGTCGGGTTCGCGCGAAGCCTGCCATGGGTGCTCTTCGCGCTGCCCGCCGGGTTGGCCGCCGACCGCTGGAGCCGCAGGCGCCTGATGATCCTGGCCGACGGGGTGCGTGTGCTCGCGATCGGGACGCTCGCCGTGACGATCCTGCTCGACCGGGTCGTCTTCTGGGAAGTCGTGGTCGTGGCGTTCGTCGAGGGCATCGGCTCCGCCCTGTTCTTCGGCGCTCAGCCCGGCGCGCTGCGTGCCGTCGTGCCGGCGCATCAACTCCCGGCAGCCGCGGCAACCGAGACGGGCCGGCAGGCTGTGGTGCGGCTCGCGGGACCGCCGCTCGGCGGCGCGCTCTTCGCGGTCGGCCGTGCAGTCCCCTTCGTCGTCGACGCGCTCTCGTACGCGTTTTCGACCATCTCGCTCCTCGCGATGCGGACACCGTTCCAGGAGGAACGTGAGCCGCACGTCGCGTCGCTGCGCTCGCGGCTCGCGGAGGGCTTCCACTTCGTCTGGAGCCAGCCGTTCCTGCGCACCTGCGCGCTCCTCTTCGGGCTTGCGAACTTCATCGGCCCCGGGGTGCTGTTCGCCGTGGTCGTGATCGGCGACGGACCAGGGACTGTCGGGTGGCGAGATCGGAGCGCTCATCGCAGTCTTCGGCGCCTGTCTGTTGCTCGGCTCGGCGCTGTCGCCGATCGTGCGCCGGCTGCTGCCCGTCCGCGCCGTCCTGATCCTCGAGCTCTGGACCTGGCTCGGTTGTGCGGTCTTCCTCATCTGGCCGAACGTCTACGTGCTGACCGCAAGCATCCTGCCGACCGCGCTCGCGATTCCGTCGACCGACTCCGTCGTTCACGGCTACCGCATTGCGATGACCCCAGACCGGCTCCTCGGCCGCGCGGAGTCCGTGCGCAGTCTGATCTCGTTGCTGATTGCGCCCCTCGGGCCGCTCATCGCCGGCGTTCTGCTCAGTGCCGCGTCGGCGCGCGCGACGATCGCCGTCTTCGCCGTTACCGGTCTCGTGCTGGCGGTGTGGGGGACACTGAGCCCGTCAATCCGGGCGGCGCCGAGCCTCGACCAGCTGCACGAGCTCTCGGAACGCGGAAGTCCTTCGTAGCAAGGGCACCGGCTACGGCTGGGGGAACCTTGCGGAGTGCGAGAACGACGCCCGCGAAGGTCGTCGGCAGGTACCACGTCGGCGTGCATGAGCACCGAGAACGCGAACGCGTCGGCGTGACCGACGCCGAGATTGCCAAGTGCCGACACCCCGAGCCACTGATACGTCCCGATGAAGCCGGGCGATGACGGAATGGCGACTCCGAGGTTGAGCACAGCCGTTACGAACAGGACTTCGAGCGGAGTGAGCGCGATCCCCAGCGAGGACGCCACGAGCCATGCGCTGAATGCCCACGCGGTCCACGCGAGCGCGCTACGTACCGCGATTCTCAGCACGAGCCGGCCTCGAAGGACGCTTCCGGCTCCGTGCGCGACGTCCGCGAGCCGAGCCCGCATGCCTCGTGCCGCCGACGCTCTGCCTCCACGCGCATAGACCGCGGCGGCGATGAAGACGATGCTGACCACGACTCCCAGGGAACCGCCGACAATCCAGAAGTCGTTGAGCCATCGAGGATGTGGCACGAACGGATATGTCAGTCCGAGCATCGCGACGAGCGTGACGACGTCGAAGCCGCGGTCGACGACGACGGAGGAGACGGCAGACGTACGGGGTTTCCCAGCGCCGCGCGCAAGCCATTCCGACCGCAGGATGTCGCCCGCACGCCCGGGGAGGACATTGTTGACGGCCACTGCGCCCACGACCCACTCGGCAAAGCGGACGAGCGGTACCCCGGGAGCAACTGCAATGACGCGCCACCGATCGGCCTGAATGAGATAGACGATTGCCATGACGCCAACGGAGAGCATCAAGACTCCGACATTGGCACCTCCGAGTGACGCTTTCAGCTTCGCGCCATCCAGATGCTGCAACGACAACATGAGGAGCGCGAGGCTGACGGGAAAGCCGAGAACGGCTCCGACGACGACGGCGCGTCGCGACACGAGGGCTCGAGCCTCAGTCCGGGGAGTCACAGCGGCCTGCCTTCCCGTCAACGGCGGCGCCTCAGCGCTCTGCGGGGCGGATGTTCGGCACCGCCGGGGCGCGGCTGCCCGTGCGGCGGAGGCGCCGCAGCCTGCCCAAAGTCTCTTCAGGGTTGGTGAGGACGAGCACAGCCGGGACGAAGAGGACCTGGAGCGAGTGCACCCACACGATTGGCAGCAGTGCGAGCGACGCAAGGATCATCACCGAGAAGGAACGGCGGCCTACGACGAGGAGGGCGAGGAAGACAGCGACTGCCAGCCATTCTCCGCCGAACCGGACAAGGCTGATGCTGTGGCCCTCCTCGAGCTTGGACACGTTCATCAGGAGCTGCGGATAGTCGAGGAGGTTCTGAAACCCGATTACGGCCCAGCCGGCGGCGAGTATCACGACCGCCGCAACCGCGGAGATGATCGCAGCGCGATAGCGGCGCGTGAAGAGCAACCACAGCCACAGGGGCCAGAGAAAGATCTTCATGACGGCGGTCGCCGCTACCGCTATCCCACCGAGGTAAGGGCGGTCACGCCAACGCCAGGCGAGGGCACAACCGAGGACGAGAAACGGCATGATGCTCCCGACCTGGGTGCCCGTCCAGACAGGCGGCAGCAGCAGCACGGTGCCGAAGGCGGCGGCGCTGCGCAACCCGAGTAACCACAGGGCGACGATCAAGCACGCTGTGGCAAGCAGCGTGAACAGCACCACTGCCGCGTCGAATGGAAGCCACGACAGCGGAGCGAACAACACGTGGGTAGGTGCCGGATAGAGCGCCTGGATGCAGCAGTCGGTTCCCTCGGCGAGCGCCCGCTTCGGGGTCGCAAGATCGTAGGGTGACCTGCCCTGGAGGATCTGCTTGCCCGGCTCCCACAGGTTGCCCCTGACCTCGTAGCCGTAGGACTGATGGCCGTACGAGAGGGCGAGGATCGCGACATTGAACGCGATTCCGATGGTTAGGCCGATCTTTCCGATCATGGGCGGCCCTCCTTATGTCGGGCCGCAGACTGTCTTGCGCGTATCCCCCGTCCGGGTAGCCGCAGCGGCGGCGCCGCGCGCCGGCCTCGCATATGAAAGGGTTCGAGCGCCGTTGCCCGAGCCGCTCGATTTCGCCCTGATCAGACGACTCCGCGAGGTGCTGGACCGCAGGCCCGCGACGGAGACCGAGTTGCGCACGCTGAAGGAACAGGCCGAAGGGTGGCAGCGTGCAGTCAGCGGACAGCTCGAGGCGAGCGAGCGGCGGCTGCGTCGACTGAACGCGAATCCCGCCAGCTCTCTCGCCCAGATCGCTTCGGAGTTACGCCGTGTCGAGAAGCTGCGGCCACAGCTCGACGAAGTAGGGAGCCTCCTCGCAGATCTCGAGAATCGCGCGCGTGAGCTCCGGACCGAATGGCTGCTCTCGCAGGCGACGTCGGCGAAGGCGACTAGCCGACGGCCAGGCGATCGCCGACCGTAAGGCCGCGCCGGCTTGCCTCGCCGGCGGGAATCTCCAGCACGGCCTTCGCACCTCGGCTCCCGGCGATTTTCCAGGGCCGGAGGTCGGCCGCGATCTTGACCACGCGCAGGTCGCGATCGAGGAACACGGCATCGATCGCAAAGCGCATGAATGCCATGTGCACCGACGAAGCGGGCTTCAGGAGAATGCCCTCGCCGCTCGGCAGGTCACGGCGGCCGAGCAGTCCCTTCATGCGCGTGAGCGCCGTGTCCCCGAGGACACAGCGCTCACACACGATGCTTCCGTCTTCGCGACGAATCGCGACTTCGGCCACTAGAACCCGATATGGATGTGGTTGTAGTGGTCCGCGAGCGGGAACGACGCGCCGCCCATGCCGAGCAGCGAGATGATCTGCCGCGGCATCACTTCGGACGGCACGAGCAGGAGATCGCGCACGGCACGCTCGGTGATCCCGCCGGGCTCCTGATGGCCCTGGATCGGGGTACCGCCGAGCGCTGAGACGTCGAGCGCATGACCGGCGACGTGCGCCGAGACCACGCCGGGCCGAGCATAGAGACGATGGCCCGAGATGAGCGAGGACACGGTCACCTGGCCGAACGACTCGCGGAGATAAGCGATGACCGCCAGGACGCGAACGTCGACCTTGCCCTGAACGATGTCGTTCCGCCCACCCTCGTAGATCGAAACGTTCCGATCGGACAGGAGGCGTGTGGCGATCGACTTCTTCGCCGCCTCGAGTCCCCTGACCAGACCGGTCAGGCCAACGGCGCGGTCGTACCGGGCCAGTGCAGCGGCCCTGTCGGCGAAGCTGGTGTCGCCGGAGTACGAGACGATCCGGGCCCAGTCACCCTTGGAGGGACCTGAGGACGCGAGCCGCGTTGCGAGCCTCTGGAGCGTGGTGCGGTCGGCCGGATTGTGGCCGGCTGCGCCGCGCGCGCGGAGGATGCCGAGCATCGTGGCCCAGTCGAGGCCTGCAGCTCTTGCACTCGCCTTCAGGTTCGAGGCGAACTTCGGCGACAGCCGAAGCGCAGGCGGGGTCGGATCCGGAAGCGGCGAGTTGAGCCAGATCGTCGCTGCGCTGGCCGGGCCCTCGACCTCGGGGGCCGGTGCCGGCTTCTGCTTCGGGAGCAGGATCGTGCGCAGCTTCGTCTTCTTCCAGCCCTTGGCAGCCTTGGCGGACACCCTTGCGGACGGCTTCGGCCGCGTCTGTACCTGCGAAAGCCGCTGACGCGTCAGCTGTCGAGGCCGCGGTGGGGTTCGGGGGCGGCGTCGGGTCTGCCGCCAACTGGTCGACGCTTTCGTCGGCAGAAACAGCAGCATCGGCTGCCGCCGTGGCGTCGGAGCTTGCATCGGCCGGAACGGCGCCGGCATCGGCGGGTGCAGCAACCGCTGAGGCGTCGTCGACCGCCGCCGGAGTTGCCTCGGCGTCGGTGGTCGTTGTCGCGTTCGTGTCAACAGCGATCCGCTGGGAATCTCCTCCACTCAGAGGACCGAGCTGATTCCCTGCAACAGCGGCGAGTGACGCGCCCGCGAAGAAGAGCGTGGTGAAGACGAGCGTAGTGGCGAGCCGACGCTTCCTCGACTTGGGCTCGCCGGACTCGCCCTCTTCGGGAGCCGGCGGACCGCCGAACTCCCAGTTGTTCTTACGAATGAACCGTCGTGGCATTGCCATTGCTCCTTCGGTAAAGCGCCCTGGCCGCCACTTCGGGCGCGGAATCTGCGTTGTTCCGCAGCCGCTTACGGTTTTTTGACTATCGGATGCCGGGAGGGCCGACCCAACTCCCTCACTTAGGGGAACGTCGCCGCGGTTCCCCCGGCCGAGGGATACGCGCTCGGCGTCCGCAAGGCGATGACTGTGCCGAGATTGACAGGAAGGCGAAGCGGCGCGCCTAGAGAGAGAAAGGACGCACCAGCTTGTCACGCAATCTTGCCCGACTTCTAGTCGACTCGACATCCACCAGCCCACTTTGCACTGCGCGCCACCGCGCGCCCGATAACGCGAAGGGGGGTGAATCCATGTCGTTCAAGGATCTGGTCCTTTATCTCCGCGCACGCTATGCAAGCGAGGAGGGTCAGACGATGGCGGAGTACGGCGTCGTCCTGGCAGTGATCGCGATCGGCGTTGTTGTGGCGCTCACTGCGCTCTCCGGCGGAATCTCCGGCGCAATTACCCGCGTCGTCGGCTACCTGTAACCCGCAAGTCCGTTAACCGAGAACAGGAGTTTGATCGTGAAGCAACACAACAGGCATCGAATCCACGAGTTCCTCACGTTTCTCTCGCGCGAGCATGCTCAGACGAAGCCTGACAAGACGGTCACCCTCGCCGTGATCAGCGGGAGCTCGTTTCTCGCTTTCACCCGGGTCTCGGAAAACGGTGCGAGTGCAGTAAGCAGCCTGGTGCGGCTCTTCACGTAGCCGTCCAGGCATCCAGCGGGGCCCTCCCCTCACGGCGAGGGCCCCGTGAAATTTTCGAAGTAGGAGCCGCAATGAACCTGAAGAGAACATTCAAGAACGAGCGAGGGCAGACGATGACGGAGTTCGCCTTCGTCCTGCCGATCCTGCTCGTCTTGCTCTTCGGGATCATTCAGTTCGGAATCATCTTCAACAACTACGTCGCCCTCACGGACGCAGCTCGTGCTGCATCGCGGAAGGGGGCAGTGTCCCGTAGTGCCTCCAACCCCGAGGCTGACTGTGAGGCGTCGGGCTACGCCGCCGGAACGAACCTCAGGAATCCGGGGACCGATTTCGTCCTCCAGTGTGACTCGACCTGGGCGATCGGTTCGGACGTCACGGTGACGGCGACCTATCCCTACAACATCAATCTGCTGGGCTGGGTTGTTGCGAGCGGACAGCTCAACACAACTATGAAGGAGCGAGTGGAATGAGCTTCGCCCGCAGAGATGAACGCGGCCAGGCGATCGTCCTGATGACCCTGTCCCTCGTCGTGATCATGGGCATGGCGGCGCTCGTCGTCGACGTCGGCAGCTGGTACCACACGAAGCGCCGGCTCCAGGGAACCGCCGACGCCGCAGCCCTCGCAGGCGCACAGTTGCTTCCGATCGATCCGAGCGGCGCACAGTCGCAGGCGCTCGCCTATGCCAACAAGAACGGCGGAGACGTCGCCGGCGCGAACATCACCGTCACCTCGACGGTCCTGCCGAACGACACGATCAGCGTCCGGGCGAGAAGAACGGATCCGGGCATCTTCAGCGGCATCCTCGGGATCACGAGCGCTGACATCGACGCGCGCGCCAAGGCCCGGGTCGGCCCGCCGACCAAGGCCAGGTACGTCGCCCCGATGGTGGTCGACTGCGCACACCCGTTGATTCACAACTGCGACGGGGACAGCACGCCGGACTTCGGGATCAACACGACGATGGACTACGACCCGATGGGCGCCCCGGGCGCCTACGGGATGCTGAATCTCGGCGGTGTCCAAAACCCGGGCTCATCCGAGGAGGCCGAATGGATCCTCCACGGGTTCGACCAGTACCTCGGGCTCGGGAACTACCGCTCGGACCCTGGGTCGAAGTTTTCGTCCAGCAACATTCAGGACGCGCTCGAGGCCCGCAGGGGCACGGTCCTGCTCTTTCCGGTCTTCAGGGTTCTCGACGGCACGGGGCAGAACGCCGTCTACGAGATCATCGGCTGGATCGGCTTCCACCTCACGAGCTTCGAGGTCCACGGCAACAACGCAACGCTGCACGGCTACTTCACGGAATTCATCGCCCAGGGAATCCTGGCCTCGAGCGGCGGCGGCGACTCGGGACCCTCAAGTTCCTTCGGCGTGAAGTCGATTCAACTCATCGAATAGGTCTTTGACGCCGCTTCACAAGTCCTCAGGCCCTTCTAAGGAAAAGAGAAAGGACTATGAATTATCGCGCCAAGAATATCGGGATCGCCGTCGCGCTGGCTGCACTTGCCGCCATCCTGACGAGCGCTTACGTCGTCAACTACAAGCGCCACGTGCAGCGCGGGGAAGGCAAAGTGACGGTCCTCGTCGCGGCGCGCGACATCCCGGCAGGTACTTCTGGCGCGGACGTAGTCGATCAGAAGATGCTCAAGGAGCAGACCGTGCCCCGCAAGGCAGTTGTCGCGGGCGCGATCTCGTCTCCCAGCCAGCTCGCCCAGTACGTCGCCACGCAGGACGTCTTCGAGGGCGAGCAGGTAAGCACGCGACGCTTTTCTCCGCCGACCGAGCAGGGGATCCGGGCTCAGATCAAGGGTACTCAGCGTGCGTACCAGCTCCCGGGTGACTCCAACCAGCTGCTTGCCGGCACCCTTCAGGCCGGCGACCACGTGGATGTCGTGGGCACCTGGGAAATCTCCGACAACAACATCGTCAGCCGCGTGATTCTGCGCAACCTCCTTGTTCTTCGAGCGGCTGCGGGCACCGAGACCGCGAAAGTCACCACGCCGGGATCGGGAGGCGAGTCGGTGCAGCTTCGCGTCACCGATGCTCAGTCGAACAAGCTGATCTGGATCCAGAAGAACGGCGTCCATGACGGCGAGGCGTACTACCTCATGTTGCGCCCGCCGTCGAACTCGCTCGACAGCCGCAACGTGCTCCAGGACGCACACACGTTGCAGTTCGACGGACCCGGAAGGGGGCCGAGATGACCAGCGCTACTGAGACAGCCAAGCGCGTGCGCGTGTACGCCACCGGATCCTGTGAAGGGTTCGACAAGCTCCGCGATTCGTTGGGGAGCCATCCCGAGATCGAGCTGGTCGGGGCGAGCACCACCGTCGCCGACGGTGCCGCCGCCCTGGCGGGTGGCCACCTGGACGCCATCCTCCATGCGACCCGGGCGGCGTCGCTACCGGCGGACGAGCTTGCGGCGATCCGCGAGCACACGCGTGCCCCGGTCATCCTGCTCGCCTCCGGCGGCTCGTCAGGGCTGCTCGAGCAGGCCCTGGACGCCGACGTCGCAGACGTCCTGCTTCTGCCGCAGCTCGTCGAGAACATCGTCTTCGCAATCCGCAAGGCGACGCACACGACACGACGGCATCACGAGGCCGGCGCCGGCCGGCACGGCAAGATCGTGACGGTCTTCTCGCCGAAGGGCGGGACCGGCAAAACAGTGACGGCCACGAACCTCGCCGCTGCTTGCGCGAAGTTCGAGGGGCGCAAGACACTGCTTCTCGACCTCGACCTGCAGTTCGGCGACGCCGCGATCATGCTCGGCATCGAGCCCGAGAAGACGATCTATGACCTGGTCGTCGCCCCGGGTGAGCTCGACGCGGAGAAGCTGGCCGGTTACACGACCAAGCACGCGTGCGGGCTCGAGATTCTGCCTGCTCCGCTTCGACCGGAGGATGCAGAGCTCGTGACGGAGGCCAAGCTCGGCCGCCTGCTCGAGGTTGCCCGCGAGGCGTTCGACGTGATCGTGGTCGACACATCGCCGTTCTTCCACGGGCCGATGCTTGCGACTCTCGATCGCACCGACGAGCTGCTGCTGCTCTGCTCGCTGGACGTGCCGACGCTGAAGAACCTGCGCCTGGCGCTACAGACGCTCGACCTGCTCTCGTTCCCGAAGCAGCGCGTCCGCATCGTCCTCAACCGCTCCAACTCCAAGGTCGGCATGAAGCCGAACGAGGTGGAAGGCGCGCTGGGGATGAAGGTGCGCTTCGAGGTGCCGTCCGACCGTGCAGTTCCGCTGTCGGTCAACCGCGGCAACCCCGTCGTGCTGGCCGAAGAAGGGGCAGACGTCTCGAAGGCGATCAAGGCAATGGCGAAAGAGCTCTTCCCTGCAGTCAAGGAAGAGGGCAAGAAGCGTCGTCTCCTTCCCACGCTCGCGAGGACCTAACCCATGGGCCTCCACGACCGCCTCAAAACCTCCAACGGGAGCTCCTCCGCAACCGCGGAGCTGCTCACCGGTGGACAGAGCCATCATGAAACGTCGTCCGCGACTCCCGCGCAGGACCCGTACGCCGAGCTGAAGACGCGCATCCACCATGCGTGCATCGCCACGCTCGGCGCGGAGCTCTTCAAGCGGGAGGCGACAGGCGACATGGGTGAACGCGTCACGCGGGCCGTCACTGAACAGCTCGTGCTCGACCGGACACCGCTGACACGCGAAGAACGCCGTCAGATCATCCGTGAGATCACGGACGACATCCTCGGCTACGGGCCGCTCGAGAACTTCCTTCGAGACGACTCCGTCACCGAGGTCATGGTCAACGCGTACGACCAGATCTACGTCGAGCGGCTGGGCAAGCTCGAGCGCACCCAGGCGGCGTTCGCCGACAACTCGCACCTGCTCCGCATCATCGACAAGATCGTTTCCCAGATCGGCCGGCGCGTGGACGAGGCCTCGCCGATGGTCGACGCACGTCTGCCGGACGGCTCGCGTGTGAACGCGATCATCCCGCCTCTGGCCCTCAAGGGGCCGACGCTGACGATCCGTAAGTTCGCGCGCGACCCGTACACGATGAACGACCTGATCTCGTTCGGCTCGGTTTCGCCCAAGGCTGCGCAGTTCCTCGCGGCCTGCGTCAAGGGCAAGCTGAACGTGCTGATCTCCGGCGGTACCGGTACCGGTAAGACGACGACGCTGAACGCGATGTCGGCGTTCATTCCTGGAGACGAACGCATCGTCACGATCGAGGATGCGGCCGAGCTCCAGCTCCAGCAGGAGCACGTCATCACGCTGGAGTCGCGTCCTCCCAACATCGAAGGCCAGGGCGAGGTTCGGATTCGCGAGCTCGTCCGTAACGCACTGCGCATGCGCCCCGACCGGATCATCGTCGGCGAGGTCCGCGGCCCCGAGACCCTGGACATGCTCCAGGCGATGAACACGGGCCACGAAGGATCGCTGACGACCATCCATGCGAACTCTCCGCGCGACGCCCTCTCGCGTCTCGAAACTCTCGTGCTGACCGCGGGCGTCGAGCTTCCCCTGCGGGCGATCCGCGAGCAGGTGTCGAGCGCATTCGACCTCCTCGTTCAGATCACGCGTCTCGTCGACGGCTCGCGTCGGATTTCGCATGTCACGGAGGTCCTCAGGATGGAGTCCGACGTCATCACCCTCCAGGACGTCTTCATCGCAAAGCCACCGGACGAGCAGACGGCTGCGAGCGGCGTCGGCGTACGGTTGCTCACGCCGTTGTCGTGCACCGGCCTGAAGCCGAACTTCCTCGACAAGATGGCGGCCAACGGCGTCATGCTCCAGTCGAGCTTCTTCAGCAAGGACGACGACACGGACGCGCCGGTAGTCGGTCAGGGCGACCAGGCCTCGAAGTTCAAGGGAGCATTTCAATGAGCCGATTCCGGCTCGCAGTCGCCGGCCTCGCTCTCATCATCCTCGTACTCCCGGCAGCCGCAGCTGCGGCTGTGCAGCTTCGAGGGGTCGATGCGAGCACCTACCCGACCATCCGCGCGTCCATCTATACGCCGAATGGTGGTGGCAAGCCTGCGCTGTGGGAGAACGGCACCCCGGTCGTCGGCTTCCAGGCGCAAAACCTTGGGAGTGTCAAGGCGATCGCAACACTGATCGACCGCTCGCAGTCCATGCGCGGCAAGCCGCTCGCGGACGCTTCGGCCGGCGCACGCGCGTTCGTGGCGGTTAAGCGGGCCCCCGACGAGCTCTCCGTCATTGCTTTCGGGTCGAAGGTGTCAACGCTGTCGCCGTTCTCGACCGTCAAGCGCGACGCCGATCTCCCACTCGGCAACATGAAGACCGACTCGGTCAAGGGGACGGCGCTCTATGACGCCGTTATCGCGGCGGCCAACCAGCTCAAGGGAAACCCGCTGCCGGGTCGCGTGATCATCGTGCTCAGCGACGGGGCCGACAACGCGAGCCATGGCTCGCTGGCGACCGCGATCAAGGCGGCCGGCGAGGCCAACGCGTTGGTCTACGCGATCGGGATCGAAGGCTCGGGATTCACCGCCGACCCACTCGAGGAGCTCGCGAGCGCGACGGGCGGCCAGTACTACGGAGCTGCTTCGACGTCGGAACTCGCAGGCGTCTATTCGTCGATCGCCACGGCGCTGAAGAGGACTTGGCGAGTCCAGTACGTCACGGCCGCGCGGCCCGGGGACAGCATCCGGCTCACCGCGTCGATCGTCGGCGAGGGCTCGACCACACAGCTTGCGAAGATCCCGGCAGGCGACACGACTTCGGCACCCGCTCCGTCCAAGCTCCTCCCGGAGAACGCGTATGGCCCCGGCGGCCCGCTTGCGATCGCTATCGCGGTCGCGCTGCTCGTGCTCTTCGGGTGCCTCTTCTTCCTGGCCGGCATCCGCGGCTCATGGGTGCGCAGCCGCATCGTCGCGCACACCGGTGAGGGCAAGGGCAAGAACGCGAAGAAGAATCGCAAGGAGCGGCGCAACGAGGCTCTGTCGACGATCTTCGTCGCAACCGAGAAGGCTCTCGGCCATTTGAAGCAGTGGCGTTCGATCAGCAAGATGCTCGAACGTGCAGACGTCCAGCTGCGAACCGTCGAGTTCGTCTGGATCACCCTCGGCGCCGGCGTCATTACGGCACTGCTCGCGTTTCTCTTCGGAGCGGGGCCGATCATCCTCGTCGCCGTGACAGTGGCGGTCGGAATGATCCCGTTCGGCATCGTCTGGCTCAAGATGCGAAAGCGGCTGAAGGCTTTCGAGGACCAGCTTCCGGACCTCTTGATCACGATCGCCGCGTCGCTAAAGGCCGGTCACTCCTTCAAGCAGGGCCTCCAGGCCGTCGTCGACGAGGGTCATCCCCCGGCGAACCAGGAGTTCAAGCGGGTGCTGACCGAGGCGTCCCTCGGGCGGCCGCTGGATGACGGGCTGCTGGAGATGTCGGAGCGAATGGTGTCGAAGAACTTCGAGTTCGCCATCACGGCCGTCACCATCCAGCGCCAGGTCGGCGGTTCCCTCGCGACGTTGTTCGACATGGTCGCCGACACCGTACGCCAGCGGCAGCAGTTCACGCGCAAGATTCGCGCCCTCACGGCGATGGGCCGCATGTCGGCGTACACGCTGATCGGTATCCCGTTCTTCCTGGCCGGAGTGATCACGATCGTCAACCGGACCTACATGCGCCCGCTGTACTGGACCCACACGGGTCACATGCTGATTCTCATCGGACTGGTGATGATCGGCATCGGCTCACTCATCCTGAAAAAAATCGTCTCTTTCCGAGGTTGATGACATGCCACTGATTCTGATTCTTGCTATCGCAGCAACCGGGGGCGCCGTGTTCTTCTTCGCGGAGCTCGCGACCACGCCGATGCGAAACCGGCGGAACCTCGTGCACCGCGCGGCCAACTACGGCCGCCTCCGCACCGTCACCGGGAAGGAGCTGCCACGCTTCCGCGAGCGCGCGCTCGATCCCTTCGTGGCAAAAGCGTCCCGGCTCGTGCTTCGCATCAATCCGCGTGTTTCCGTTGAGGCCGTGTCGAACAAGCTGATGGCGGCCGGGATGCGCAAGACGTCCCCGACGACGATCATCGGTGCAAAGGGCATCCTCGGCATCGGCGGACTCGTTTTCGGCCTCGTGCTCGGAAGCGCGACGGCGCCGAAGTACATGTCTCTCCTTGCGCTCATGTTCGGCGCGCGTGGGAGCGCTCCTTCCTGGGCTGTACCTCAACAGCCGTGTGCGGAGCCGCCAGGCTGCAGTCTCGGCTGAGCTCCCGGACGCACTCGATCTGCTCTCGGTGAGCGTCGAGGCCGGTCTGGGATTCGACGGCGCAGTGCAGAAGCTGACCGAGCACATGGACGGCCCGCTGATCGAGGAGTTCGAGCTCGCGCTGGGCGAGATCCGTATCGGCGAGGGCCGGAGCGAAGCGCTCAAGAAGATGTCGGACCGTAGCTCCTCGCAGGAGATGGGCAGCTTCGTCCGGGCGATCATCCAGGCCGACCAGCTGGGCATCTCGCTCGGCCGGATCCTCAAGGTTCAGGCCGGCGACACGCGGCTCAAGCGGCAGCTCCTGGCCGAGGAGAAGGCGATGAAGGCACCGATCAAGATGCTCTTCCCGACGGTGATCTTCATCTTCCCGGCGATGTTCCTCGTCGTGCTCGGGCCTGCGTTCCTCAACCTCGCGAAGTTCTTCCAGTTCTAGGGAGAGAGTGGTGTCAGTGGCCGAACACGGCACCGAAGGAGGTTTCGGCACCGGGCTGAGGGCGAAGCTCCAGTCCGGCGAGACGCCGGCTGAGCCTCGCTCGCCGGCGGAGGCGATCGCAGCCGCGGCTCCCGTCTTCGAGGAGGCCGCGCCGACGCCCGCGCCGGTGAACGAGACCGAGGTCGAGGCTCTTCGCGCCGAGCTGAACGCGTCACTTGCGCGCGAGCAGCAGCTCCGCTCGTCACTGAGCGATCACGTGGACACGTCGGCCCGAGACGCGCAGGTCGAGCAGCAGCTCGCAGAGCAGTCGGCCGCGCTCGACCGCCGCGCCGAGGCACTGGCCGAGACGCAGGCCGAGCTCGACGACCGCGAGAGCCGCATCAGCGAGCGGCTGGCTGAGCTGGACGGCTTGCTCGAAGAGAAGGAAGAGCTGACGAAGCTGGAGGCCCGGGTCGCAGAGCGCGAGCACCTCGTCGAGCAGAAGGTGCACGAGCTCAAAGTCGGCGACGACGAGCGATCGGCCGCGGCCGCCGAGCTGAAGGAGAAGCTCGCGGAGATCACCAAGCGTGAGAAGGCCATCGCCGGTGCGGAGACGCGTGTGTCCGCGGCGGCCGAGGAAACCGAGGCGCGCCAGGCGAAGCTCATGCGCGCCCTGGAGGACCGTGAAGAGAAGGCGCGGGTAAAGGACGAGCAGGCGCGCGCCCTCGAGAAGAGAGTCGCCGAGCGCGAGGCGCAGCTGGCCGCGACCGAGCGTGAGTTCACTCAGGCAAGGGTGCAACTCGAGACGCGTGAGAAGGTCATCAGCAAGCGCGAGGCCCAGATCTCCGACGAGAGCGGGCGAGACGACGAGCAGCTGTCCGCTCGGGCACGCGAGCTCGACGAGCGCGAGCTCGAGCTATCCACTCGGGCGAGCGACCTCACTGCGCGCATGGAAGACCTCGAGCGTCAGGCCGCGGAACGCGATGCGGTCGCGAACGAGGCGCTCGCCAAGCTCGACAGCATCGAGCAGCGCGAGACCGAGCTGATCGCCCGCGAGGCCGAGCTCCACCGGCTCGAAGCCACTGCGCGGCGAGCCGCCGAGGAAGCGCGCAAGCCCGAAGTGGACGAGCTCGCGGAGCGCCGCCTGAAGACAGCGCGACGACGAACTGTCCGCCCGCGAGGCGGCTCTCAACAAGGCGGAGCAGGCGATCCTCGCGTCGCGCAGCCGCTACGAGGGCAAGGAGAAAGGACTCGACGAACGGGAGAAGGTTCTCGCCGGCCGCGCCAAGGAGCTGGAGGAGCGCGATGCCGCACTCAACCTGCGCGAGGCCCAGATGGAAGCCGAGCTGGAGGTCCGCGAGCAGCGGCTCGAGCAGCGCGAACAGGCAGGCGCCGAGCTCGAAGCCGCCCTTTCGACGCGCGAAAGCGACCTTTCCACGTACGTCGCACAGCTACAGGACAACTTCGACCGCCGTGAATCCGAGTGGTGGTCGAAACAGCTCGGCAAGGACACCGGGCAACAGCCTGCTGCGTGACCGCGTAGCCACCAGTCAGAATCCACGGCATGGCGCAGATATTGAGCGACAGCCAGCTCGTCGCCCGCTGCCGGTCCGGTGATCAGCAGGCGTGGGCCGAGCTCGTCGACCGTTTCTCCCGGTACGTCTACGCCATCTCGGTCCAGGGGTTCCGGTTGTCGGAGGCCGACGCAGAGGACGTCTTCCAGGAAGTGTTCGCGCGCGCGTACGAGCATCTCGACAAGCTGCGCGACGACGCCGCGGTCAGGCCGTGGCTCGCCCAGCTCACGCGACGGTTGTGCATCGACCGCCTGCGCTCCTCTTCGCGCGAGGGCCCGACCGTGGACGGGGAGCTCGATCTCGTCGGGTCGGAGGAAACCTTGACCATCCTCGAGGACGCGCTCACCGTCCACGAGGCCCTCGCCGCCGCACCAGGGCACTGCCGGGAGATTCTCGACCGCTTCTTCGCCCGCGACGAGAGCTATCGCACCATCGGCGAGGCGCTCGATCTCCCGGCCGGAACGATCGCGAGCCGCATCTCCAGGTGCCTCGGCCGGCTGCGTGAGTTCCTCGAGGGAAGAACCGAGGCCGATACTCCGTCTGGTTCTCGATGACCGCTTTCAACGAAGAGCGCCTCGCACGCCTGATCCGGGCTCTGCCCCCGGCACCGGCGGCCTGGGTGCGTGCCGCGCAGGAGCTGCCGCTGGCCAGGGCCGGGCTCGACGAGATCGTCGCCCGCGCCGAGGCAGACGCTGACTTCAAGGCCCGGCTCGTGGCGGATCTCGAGGCTGCCCTCGAGGCCGAAGGGTACGAGCGTGACCCCGCGGTCGTCGAAGCGCTGAAGGTTCGCTTCAAGTCCAAGTAGCGCTTCGAGGACAATCCCCGCATGGCCTTGCTCGATCTGCGGCTGCGGGAATTCCTCGACGAGATAGCGGCCGAGGGCCGAACTCCCGGCGGGGGGTCGGCGGCAGCGATCGTGACCGCGATCGCAGCCGGGCTCCTGGCCAAGGTGGCGCGGGGCTCGACGGACTCGTGGCCGGAAGCGGCCGGGGTCGCAGCGCAGGCGGAGTGCCTGCGCGACCGTGCGACTCCGCTCGCTGAGGCGGACGCCGAGCAGTACGAGGCTGCGCTCCGAGCCCGCGCGGATACCGGCGACGAGCAGGGCGAGCGCCGGGACTTCGCCCTCGGCCGGGCGTATGCCAAGGCGGCCGAGCCGCCGCTGCAGATCGCTCGGGCCGCGAACGACGTGGCTCAGCTCGCGATCGTGGTAGCCGAGAGCGGAAATCCGGCGTTACGCGCCGATGCCGTCACGGCCGCGCTGCTCGCGGCAGCGGCTGCGAGCGCTGCGGCGGAGCTGGTGGCGGTGAACCTCACCGCTTCGGCAAGCGATCCCCGGGTCCTCGAGGCGGCGAAGCTCGCGGAGGAAGCCGCCCGCGCCGCAGAAGCGACGCGGGCGGTGCGGGAGTAGATCAGGCGATGCGAACCGCCGGCCGCCGTGCGAGGAGGCCCCGCACAACGGAGGTCCACCGGAAGGCTCCCGTCCTCGTCGCCGCCGCTTGATCCGCAGCCCCCTCGCGGATACTCGCGGCCAATCGCTCGTGCGTCGCCTCGCGGATCAGGTCGGCGTGGCGGGCTCGGGCGATCTCTTGAGACGAAAGCGGAAGCACTCTGGCCACAAGACGCCGTGGACCGCCCTTGTCTTCCCGGAGGCGTGGCTCATACGCTGCAGGGGTGAGCGAAGAACTTCCAGCCTGGAGCCTCTCTGCGGAGGGGGCCGAGCGGATCACCCTGCCGGAGGAGTGGCCCGGCGAGATCACGCGCGAATGGGCGTGGGGCGGAGCGACCGGCGCCGGTGCGCGGGTGTGCGTCCTCGACAGCGGCATCGAAGCCGGTCATCCCCTGGTGGGCGACGTGGAGCAGTCCGTCGCGATCTCGATCGAGGGTGAAGAGGTGATCATCGAGGAGAACGACACCGAGGGGGACCTTTGCGGGCACGGCACCGCGTGCGCGGGGGTCATTCGCTCGCTGGCACCCAAGTGCGAGCTGGTGAGCGTCCGGGTGCTGGGCGCCGGCTACACGGGCAGCGGCGCCGTCCTGCTCGAGGGGCTCCGCTGGGCGATCGAGCAAGGCTACGACGTCATCAACATGAGCCTCTCGACGACGAAGCAGAAGTTCGCGTCCCTCTTGCACGAGCTCGCGGACACCGCATACTTCCGTCGCACGATGCTGATCGCGTCCGCCCACAACATGCCCGTGGAGAGCTATCCCTGGCGCTTCTCGAGCGTGATCTCCGTCGGGAGCCACGAGCAGGAAGACCCGTACACCTACTACTACAACCCGGCGCCTCCGGTTGAGTTCTTCGCCAGGGGCGTCGACGTCGAGGTCGCCTGGAACGGCGGCGGGCGCCTCGTCTGCACGGGCAACAGCTTCGCGACTCCGCACATCGCCGGCATGGCGGCGCTCATCCTCTCGAAGCATCCCGAGCTGACCCCGTTCCAGCTGAAGAGCGTGCTCTACCTCACCGCCTCGAATGTGGGAGGTGGAAAGTGACCGACGAGCTCCGTGCCGCGGTGGCAGCCGGCGTGCTCGGCTCCGAGGGCCAGTACCGGGCGCTGCTGCAATCCGTCGTCGACGTCGCACGGGCGATCTTCAAGGCGAAGGCCGCCTCCATCCTGCTGCTCGACACCGAGACGGATGAGCTCGTCTTCGAAGCTGCGGCCGACGAGGCGTCGGAGTCCCTGATCGGCAAGCGCTTTCCATCGAGCACGGGCATCGCCGGCTTCGTCCTCGTCAGCCGCCAGCCCCTGGTGATCGAGGACGTGCTCGCCGATCCGCGCTTCTCCCGCGAGACCGCCGAGAGCACCGGGTTCGTCCCGAAGGGGCTCATGGCCGTCCCGCTCCTCCACGAGGAAAACGCGCTCGGGGTGCTCGAGGTGCTCGACCGGCCTCGGGACGCCAGGTTCACTTTGGCCGAGATGGAGCTCCTCGGGCTGTTCGCGAACCAGGCCGCGATTGCGCTCGATCTGCTCCAGCGGGCCCGGCGCGCCCAGAGCGCTTTGCGCGGTGAAGGCGACCTCGGTGTCCTCGCGCGACTCGCGGAAGCGCTGGAGAAGCGGGGCGGCGAGGAGGACGGCTCGCGGGAGAGCGCACTCAGGCTGCTCGCCGAGCTGGAAAGGCTGCTCTAGAACGACAAGAGCCCGGCGCTGCCGGGCTCTTGTAATCCGCTTGAAGACGTCGCCCTAGCGGCGCTTGTGCGAATGGGCCTCGACGTCGTCTGAGCCGTCGTCGGAGCCGGGCTCGTCGATCGCCTTGCGCTTGTGCGAATGGAGCTCGACGTCGTCTGAGTCGTCGTCGGAGCCGGGCTCGTCGATCGCCTTGCGCTTGTGCGAATGGAGCTCGACGTCCAGGAGCTCGTCGTTGGCCTTCCGCTTGTGGGCCTCGACGACCTCGTCCTTCCCCTCGAACTTATCCTCGGACATGAACTTCCTCCTTCTAGAAGGTGCTCGGCAGATCGCCGGTTTCAGGTACTAGACGGGCTGGTCAACCGGAATCTTCCCTGCTCCCCTTCAAATACACAAGCGGGGATGACATTGTGCCCGAGTGCGGGGACTTCTGCGGCAGCTGGCCGAGTCGGGCCGGGCGTTTCGGGATGTCTTTCGGAATCCGGGGCTGCGCCGGATCGAGCTTGCCTGGGCGGCTTCGGTCATCGGGACGTGGGCGTACGGGATCGCGGTCGTGGTCTACGCGTACGAGCAGGGAGGGGCGACGGCCGTCGGCGTGATCGGGCTGGGCCGCTGGGTCGCCGCCGCCATTGCGTCCCCGTTCGCCGCGATCCTTGGCGATCGCTACGACCGCCGCTGGGTGATGGCTGGCTCGGACCTCGCACGGGCAACCCTGATTGGAGGTGCTGCACTGGCCGCGTTTGCCGATGCCCCACCGGTCGTGATCTACTTGCTCGCGGGCCTCGTCAGCGTCGCTTCGACGGCGTTTCGCCCGGCCGAGGCAGCCTTGATCCCTTCGCTGGCCACGACGCCCGAGGAGCTCACGGCCGCGAACGTCGCAGCCAGCACGATCGAGAGCGTCGGGATCTTCGCCGGGCCGGCGATCGGCGGAATCCTGTTGGCTGCGTTTGGGCCCGGAGTCGTCTTTCTCGTTACAGGCGCCGCAATGCTCTGGTCGGCGCTGCTTATAGCCCGGATCCCCCCCAGCGCCGAGCCGAAGGCTGAGCGTGAGGCTGTCTCGGTCATCGACGAGTTCCTCGCGGGTTTCCGGACGATTGCGCGCGAGCGACGGATGCGTCTCCTGGTGGGGCTTTTCTCAGCCCAGACCTTCGTGGACGGGATGCTCAGCGTGCTGATCGTGGTCATAGCGCTCAAGTTGCTCGACACCGGCCCGTCGGGCGTCGGTTTCCTCGAGTCGGCAGTGGGCGTCGGCGGCCTGCTCGGGGCACTCGGCGCCGCCGCGCTCGTCGGTCGGAGGCGGCAAGCCGCCGACTTCGGCCTCGGGATCTTCATCTGGGGTGTTCCTATCGCCCTCGTCGCAATCTGGCCGAATCAGGTTTTTGTGCTTGTTCTGCTCGCCGTCGTCGGCATCGGCAACACGATCGTCGATGTCTCGGGGATGACCCTGCTGCAGCGATCGGCGCCGGATGAGGTGCTCGCTCGGGTCTTCGGCGTGCTGGAAAGCGTCCTGCTTTTCAGCGTTGCCCTCGGCGCGATCGCCGCGCCTCTACTGCTCAACTGGCTCGGAACCCGCGGCGCGCTGATCGTCGCGGGCTCGCTGCTGCCGTTGGTCGTGATTCCTGCCTGGCCGATGCTGAATGCGATCGACCGGGCTGCGGAGGTTCCGGTTGAGCGACTCGAGCTCCTCCGTGCCAATCCGATCTTCGCGCCGTTGCCCGGGTCGACGCTCGAACAGCTTGCCGGCGCGCTCGAGGAGGTGCGTGCCCCGGTCGGCGAGGAGATCGTGCGGCAAGGCGAGCCGGGCGACCGTTTCTATCTGATCAAGGAAGGAACTCTTGAGGTTCACATCGACGGAGAGCTCGTGCAGTCGCTCGGGCCGGGCGATTCGTTCGGGGAGATCGCCTTGCTCAAGGACGTGCCGCGGACGGCGACCGTCACGGCGCGGACCGAAGCGGCGCTCTTTGCCCTCGACCGGCGGCAGTTTCTCGCAGCGGTCACGGGGTTCGGCCCGAGCCTTTCGGCCGCGGAGGGCGTTATCGGGATGCGGCTGGGGACGGGTCGAGGCGGGATCGTTCGGGCGTAACCTCCAACGCGGCTTCTGGGAACGCCACTGTGCGTGCATCCGCGTCGACGGTCGCGGTGACTCCGAGCGGAATCGTGCACAGGTGATCGCCGTGGCCAAGCGGGAGGTTGTGCACGATCGGAGCGCCGAGCGGCTCGAGATGAAGTTCGAACACGTCCTCCATCGAGCGGCTGCGGAGCCACGGTTCGGGCTCTGCTGCCGGTAGTCCTCGCACTTGAACATCTCGCCGATCAGCCACTGGTGATGTTGGCCGAGATGGAGCTCCTCGGGCTGTTCGCGAACCAGGCCGCGATTGCCCTCGATCTGCTCCAGCGGGCCAGGCGCGCCCAGAGTGCCCTACAGGGCGAGGGCGAGCTCGGCGTCCTCGCGCGTGTGGCGGAAGCGCTCGAGAAGCTGCGCGGCGATGAGGACGGCTCGCGTGAGAGCGCTCTGCGCTTGCTGACCGAGCTGGAAAGACTGCTCTAGAACGACAAAAGCCCGGGGCTACCCGGGCTCTCGTCAAGGATTCGGCTTAGTTATCGGCGGCGGTGCGCTTCGACGTCGTCGCCGTCGTCGCTCTTGTCGGCGTCCTTCTCCTCGTCGGCGATGCGGCGGCGCTTATGGGCCTCGACGTCGTCGGAGTCGTCGAGCTTCTCCGTCGTGTCCTCGAGCCGCTGTTCATCCGTCATAACAGCCTCCTTCCGGAAGGGTTGCGTTAACGCAGTTGTTCACCAGACGGGCGATGCAGCCACTATCTTCCCTCCGCCGGCAGCGAAGCGCAAACGTGGGATGCTCGCGAGGTGCGGCGCTTCCTGGAACGACTGGCGGAGGCACGGACGGCCTTCGGCGGCGTGCTCCACAACCGGGCTCTGCGCCGCCTCGAGCTCGCCTGGGCTTGCTCGATCGTCGGAGCCTGGGCCTACGGCGTGGCGGTGGTGGTCTACGCATTCGAGCAGGGCGGGGCCCGGGCGGTCGGCGTCGTGGGGCTGCTTCGCTGGGGAACCGCGGCGCTGGCCTCCCCGTTCGCGGCCGCACTTGGCGACCGCTACGACCGGCGCCTCGTCATGGTGGGATCGGACCTGCTCCGGGCCGGACTCATCGTCGCTGCGGCGGCCGCCGTGTTCGCCGACTCCGCTCCCTGGCTGGTGTACGTGCTCGCGGGCCTCGTCAGCGTTGCGGGAACGCCCTTTCGGCCGGCGGAGGCCGCGTACACACCGGTTCTCACGAACACCCCGGAGGAGCTGAGCGCCGCCAACGTCGTCGCCGCCGCGATCGAGAGCGTCGGGATCTTCGTCGGCCCGGCTCTCGGCGGCCTGCTGCTGGCGGCAACGAACACGGGGACGGTCTTCCTGGCTACGGCCGTGCTCGTCGTCGTATCGGCGGTCCTGATCCTGGGGATCCGGCCCGTCGGTGACGAGCGGGTGCCGGAGCGGTCGGGGGAAACCGTCCTCGCTGAGCTGCTCGCGGGCGCGCGCACGATCCTGGGCGACCGCAAGGTTGCGTTGGTCGTCGGACTGTTCGCGGCTCAGACGTTCGTCGACGGTCTGCTGGGAGTACTCATTGCCGTCATCGCACTCTCGTTTCTCGATGCGGGCGCCGCAGCAGTCGGCTGGCTGAACGCCGCGTCCGGGATCGGCGGGCTGGTGGGCGCCGTCCTCGCGGGGATGATGATCGGGCGCGGCCGGCTCGCCGGGGACTTCGGCCTCGGTGTTCTGCTCTTCGGCCTGCCCCTGACGCTGATTCCGGCCTGGCGAAACGAGGGCTTCGCCCTGCTTCTGCTGGCCTTCATCGGGGTCGGGAACACCCTCGCCGATGTCTCCGGCATGACGCTCTTACAGCGGTTCGCGCCGGAGGCGGTCCTGGCGCGCGTCTTCGGCATTCTCGAGAGCGTGCTGCTTCTGACGGTCGGGCTCGGTGCGATCGTCGCGCCCGTGCTCGTCTCGGCGCTGGGGATTCGCGGCGCTCTCGTCGTTGCGGGTCTGCTCTTGCCCGTGCTCGTGATTCCTGCATGGCCGGTCCTGCGTCGTCTCGATCGGGGATCCGACGTGCCGGTGCGTCGGCTCGAACGCCTGCGCGCAATCCCCTTCCTGGCACCACTTCCGGAGGCGACGCTGGAACAGTTGGGAAGGGCGGTGTCGGAGGAGCAGATGAAAGCCGGCGACGAGATCGTGCGCCAGGGCGAGCCGGGCGACCGCTTCTACGTCATCGACTCTGGCTCGGCAGAAGTCCTGGTCGACGGCCGGCCGGCTGCATCGCTCGGCCCTGGCGACTACTTCGGCGAGATCGCGCTCCTGCGCGATGTCCCACGGACGGCAACGGTGCGGGCCCGAGAGGATGGACTGCTCCTGACGCTCACGCATGACGCCTTCGTCCCGGCGGTGTCGGGTTACTCGCCCAGCCTTGCGTCTGCGGAGGCGGTGGTCGGCCTGCGGCTGGGGCCGGCGCGCGCGGGGATCGTCAGGGCCTGAGCGGGCTAGAGCGAGGCGACGTCCGGCCGCATGGATGCGAGCCGGTTCGCGATCGCAGCGTGAGCGGCCTCTGCGCTTTCCGGGTGGCCGGTCACCGCACTGATGAACTCGTCACGTTCGAGCGCGAGTAAGTCCACGTCGGTGAGCGCCGTCACGGTCGCCGTGCGCGGGACATCGCGAAGGAGCGCGATCTCCCCGAAGTAATCGCGCGCGTGCAATGTTCCGCTGGGCTGCCCGTCGACACGGACCTCGACTTCGCCTGCAACGACGATGTAGAAGCGGTCGCCGTGCTCTCCCTGGCCGATGATCTGCCGCCCGGCGGCGTCACGTGGAGAGGCTCGAGCTCGTGGGCGAGCTGTTCGATCGTCGCCGGCGGAAGCGGCCGGAAGATCGGGATCGACCGCAGCAGCTACCGAGCCGTGTTCCGACGACACGCTCTGGCGCACACCGTCAGGACTCGTCGAGGCGCGCTGCAGGAGTCGGCCGTCCACGATCGTCGTGCCGAGGCCGACGATGCCGAGAAGAAGAGCGCGGGCGCGGTGTGCGGCACGAGCGCGAACGGCGAGCGGTAGGCCGACGAGGCCAGTCCCAGGCCGAAGGCCGACGCGAGTCGTGGCCGCCGATGAGAGTAGTGCCGCGAGGCCGCCGATCAGGCCGCCGATCCGACGGCGAGTTCAGGAACCCGATGCCGGCGTTGCCCAGGTCGAGCACCTGGAGCGCCATACGACGATCAGGACGTTGAGTGCTCCGGCGACTGTCGTGCTCGAGACCGATGATCAGACGAAGCCGCGCGTCGGCACCGGTGCTGAAGCCCGAAGCCTGCCGGAGGATCGGCGTGCGTCGGTCAGGCCGACGCGTACGCCCACCCCAGGCCGAAGGCCGACGCCGGTCGCGAGCCTGTCGGTGCCGGTCGCAGAGTAGAGGCCGCCGATCGCGGGGCCGACAGACACCGACGCTCGATCGTCGTGAGGACGAGGTTCGCTGCCGTCAGCTCCTCGGGGATCTGGCAGCAGGGGAGCAATGCGACTGGGTCGGGCGAAGTCGACTGAGCAGCCCCATCAGTCCGGCCAGCGTAGCCACGCCCGCAGGGGCGCCCGCGAACGCGACGACGCCGCGCGATCGTGACGCTCCGTGCGACGCCGTGCAAACGCCTCCCGGGGAACCGGTCCCCGACCCGAGGGAGTGCGGAGCGACGCGGCACCCGAGCCCGACAGCCCTACAGCGCTCGCGCCGCCTCGCTCGTAGGCGTAGAGCGAGAGGGCCACGATGAAGATCCAGTAGGCGCAGACCGTCCCCGCCCAGGAGAGCTCCACCCGCCGCAGATTCGGGTTGGTGAAGACCGAGGAGAAGGCTTCGCGCGACTCGGCCAGCCGCTCCTGGAGAGCCTTCAGCACGTCGGCCGATGGTAGAAGGACTTTGCCTTTTGCGACAAGACAGGGAAGATGTAGGCCTGTTCACGCGTCTAGTGCTTGAAATCGTCGGATCCATCCGGCGCTGAAAGGAGGAGTAGTGGCAGACGAGAAGACACCGACCACATCCGAAGACGAGAAGACACCGACCACATCCGAGGCAGAGGACGTCGAAGCGCATCTGCTTCGCGACCGGTCCGGATCGGAGCGGCCCGACACGGAGGCGCAGGAAGAGCCCGAGGTCGAGGGACATTTGCTTCGCGATCGCCCCGGCACCGAGCGGCCTGGCACCGAGGCGAACGACGAGGGCCCAGACGTCGAGCTGCACGGATGACCGAGCGGCCCGGCACGGAGCGGCCCGGCACTGAGTAAGAGATCTTTCTTCTGAACGGCAAACGGGGCGGCCGCGGCCGCCCCGTTTGCATTCCGTCACACGCGTGCGACGCGGGCAGCCGGCGCAGTGCCGACGCCGCCGGTGGCGGTGTCGAGCGCAGGCTCCTCGATCACGAGTGTTCTCGCATCAGCATCCACTGTCGCCGTGACGCCGAGCGGGATGGTGCAGAGGTGGTCGCCGTGGCCAAGCGGGAGGTTGTGCAGGATGGGCACGCCCAGCGGTTCGAGGTGGTGCTCGAAGACGTCCTCCATCGAGCGGCTCCGCAGCCAGGGCTCCGGCTGCCGGTACTCCTCGCACTTGTACATCTCGCCGATCGCTACGCCCGCGATGCGGTCGAGCTTGCCGGCGTTACGGAGCTGCGTCAGCATCCCGTCGACGTGCCACGGCGGGCAGTGCACGTCCTCGAAGAACAGGATCGACTCGTCGATGTCCAGCTCCCACGGTGTCGCGAGCGTCTCTCGCAGGAGCCAGAGGCAGCCCCCGACGAGCGGAGCCGTCGCCTTGCCCGTGCCGATCGAGCCGATGTACGGGTCGTCCGGGCGCCCAGGCACCTCGCCGAGCGGCTCCGGGTCGGTGACGGCGCGAAGAAAGCGCTCCTTCGACCAGTCGCCGCGTTTCGGGCTGCCCATCCCCGTGAAGCCTGGCCCGTAGAACGTGACGAGCCCGGTGCGTTGGCGGATTGCGACGTGGAGCGCCGTGACGTCCGAGTAGCCCACGAGCGGCTTGGGGTTCTCGGCGATCGTGTCGAAGTCGAGGTGGGGAACGACCTGCGAGGCGCCGTAACCGCCACGCAGGAGCTGGACGACGTCGACCTCGGGATCCGCGAACAACTGGGTGACGTCGCGTGCCCGAGCAGCGGCATCGCCTGCGACGAAGTCATCGCGGGCGTAAACGCCGTCGGCGAGCTTGACGCGGTAGCCGCGTTCCTCGTACCAGCGAACGCTGCGGTCGATCTCGGACCGCTCCTCGAACGGACTGGACGCAGCCGCGACGCCGATCGTCCCACCGGGCGGAAGCGGGCGTGGCTTCACGAGCCAGCCCCGGTGTCAGACACCGTGCCGGAAGTGTCTCGGTACGCCGCGGTGCCGCTTCCCAAGCGGAACTCCTCCCAACGGCGGGTGTCAGACACCAACACGAAACTGTGACGCATGTCAGTCGAGCTTCGCCATCACGTGCTTGATCTGCGTGTAGTCCTCGAGCGAGTACGCCGACAGGTCCTTGCCGTAGCCGGACTGCTTGAAGCCGCCGTGCGGCATCTCGCTCACCAGCGGGATGTGATCGTTGATCCACACCGTTCCGAACTGGAGCTTGCGAGCGGCGTTCAACGCGCGCCCGATGTCGCGCGTCCAGACCGAGGCGGCGAGGCCGTAGTTGACGTCGTTCGCCCACGCGAGCGCCTGGTCGTCGTCGGCGAACCGCTGCACGGTCACGACCGGACCGAAGACCTCGCGCTGGACGATCTCGTCCTCCTGGCCGACGTCGACCACGACGGTCGGCTTGACGAAGAAGCCGCGGCTTCCGTTCGACTCGCCGCCGGTGAGGACGGTGGCCTTCTTGGCACGTTCGAGGAAGCCGAGCACGCGCTCCTGCTGGGACTTCGAGATCACGGGCCCATCTCGATCTCGTCGCCCTCAGCCGGGTCGCCGACGTGCAGCGACTCGACCGCGGGGACGAGCTCCTCGAGCAGCTGGTCGTAGATCTTCGGACCGGCGACGACACGCGACGCCGCGGTGCAGTCCTGGCCGGAGTTCCAGTAAGCCGCCGATCTTGATCGCCTGCTGCGACGGCTGCGGGATCCGCGTCGTCGAACACGATCACGGGCGCCTTGCCGCCGAGCTCGAGGTGGACGCGCTTCAGCGTGTCCGCAGCCGTTCGCGCGATGATCTTGCCCGTCTCGACGTCGCCGGTCAGCGACACGAGCCGGACATCGGGATGCTTGACGATCGCCTCGCCGGCCGGAACACCGTCCCCGGTGATGACGTTGAGCACGCCGGCCGGCAGGATGTCGGCGGCGAACTGTGCGAATCGCAGAGTCGTGAGCGGCGTCTGCTCGGACGGCTTCAGCACCTGGACGTTGCCCGCGGCCAGAGCAGGCGCGAGCTTCCACACCGCCATCATCAGCGGGTAGTTCCAGGGTGCGATGCCGCCGACGATTCCGATCGGCTCGCGGCGGAGCCATGAGCTGTAGCCCCGCATGTACTCGCCCGCGGACTTGCCTTCCAGCAGGCGCGCGGCACCTGCGAAGAAGCGGATGTTGTCGACGGCGACCGGAATCTCGTCCTTCGCATACGAGAGCGGCTTGCCGACATTCTGCGACTCGAGCTCGGCGATCTCGTCGCCGTGCTGCTCGAGCGTGTCCGCGAGCTTCAGGAGCATCTCAGCGCGTTCGCCCGGAGTCGTCTCGAGCCAGTCCGGCAGGGCTTTCTTCGCTGCCTGCACGGCCCGGTCGACATCCGCGGCACTCGAACGTGGCACTTCGGCGATCGTCTCGCCGGTTGCCGGGTTCAGAACTTCCATGGTCTCGCCGCCGGTGGCGTCAACCCATTCGCCGCCGACGAAATTCTGATGCTTGGAAACGGTGGTGCTCATGGCTACCTCCTCGTCATTCGTTACGAAGGATGCCCGATTCACGTGTCAGGCGTTGCGCGATTGTCACCGGGATGATGGTGGCCAGCAGGATCAGGAAGACGATGACGTTCACTTCGGGCAGCTGCTGGCCGATGCGGATGTTGCCGAAGATCCAGATCGGAAGAGTGGTATTGGCCCCTGCCGTAAATGTCGTGACGATCACCTCGTCGAATGAGAGCGCAAAGGCGAGCAGTGCCCCCGAAACAAGCGCTGTCGACAGGGTTGGAAAGGTGACGTACCTGAAGGTCTGAAAGCCGTCGGCGCCGAGATCCATCGAAGCCTCGGACAGCGAGGTCGGTGTGCGCCGGAGCCGCGCGATCACGTTGTTGTAAATGATCACCATGCAGAAGGTGGCATGGCCCACGATGATGGTCCAGAGGCCGAAATTGAACTTCCAGAAGCTGAAGAACGAGTTCAGCGCCATCCCGGTGATGATCCCTGGGAGCGCGAGGGGCAGAATGAACAGGAACGAGATCGACTCCCGGCCGAAGAACCTGAATCGGTGTACTGCGAAAGCGGCCGCCGAGCCTAGGAGGACGGCGACGATCGTGGCCCCGGCTGCGGCTTTCAGGGACAAGAGCAGCGCCTGCTGCATCTCGCCGTCGTGGATTGTGGGGCTAAACCACTTGGTCGTCCAGTCGGTGATCGGCCAGCCCTGAGCAGTCTGGGCGTTGAACGCGTAGAGGATGATGATCGCGATCGGCACGTGGAGAAAGAGGACGACGAGCCACGTCCAGATCCGTAAGCCGGTCTTCGTGAGTTCGCGCTCCATCAGAGCGCCTCGAATGCGCCGGCCCGTCTTGCCAGCACCAAGTAGATGGCCATGATGATGAGTGGCACCGATGCGAACGCCGCAGCAAACGGGAGATCGCCCGAGGCACCTAGCCCCGTGTTGTAGACGACGTTGCCGATGAACGTCGAGCTCGCGCCGCCGACGAGGGTCGGGGTGATGTAGTCGCCGAGCGTCAACGAGAACGTGAAGATCGAGCCGGCGAGAAGTCCCGGCAGAGCAAGCGGCAGAATGACGGAGCGGAAGGTTCGAAATCCTCGACCTCCGAGATCTCGCGAAGCCTCGATGTAGGAGTTGGGGATTCGCTCGAGCGCCGCGTAGATCGGCAAGATCATGAATGGGAGCCAGATGTAGGAGAAGACGAGCCACATCGCCGTGTTTGAGTAGCCGATGTTGGCCGCCGGGAGACCTATCTTCGTGAGAGACCAGTTGAGGATCCCGTCTTGCGCGAGGATGACCTTCCAGGCATAGACGCGCACCAGGTAGCTCGACCACAGCGGAAGCAGGACGAGGACGAACAACAGCGCCCGTGTCCGACTCTTCGCAACTCTGGCCATGTAGTACGCGAACGGGAACGCGAGCACGGCATCGGTGATAGTGACAAGGGCTGCGATGACGACCGTGCGCACGATGACCCGCCGCCAGGCCGCGCTTTCGACGATCTGCTTGAAGTTGTCGACGTTCCAAACGTGGACGACTTTCGTCGTGAACGAGTCCACCGACCAGAAGGCCGAGACGAAGAGCACGGCGAGCGCTGCTACGTAGAGGAGGAGAAACCAGGCTAGTGGCGGCAGAAGCAGCGCAACGCCGCGCAGCCAGGAACGACGCCAGAAGGCTGCGGAGAGGCGGCGGCGGGCCCTCTGAATCGAGGGCCCGCTCCGCGCCGGGGCTATGAGACCGCCTGATTCCAGGCGTTAACCCACTTCCGGTAGTCCATGCAGTTCTTCTGACCGTTGCCGCAATCGGCGACCGGTGTCTTCCAGAACTTGATCGAGCGGTAGTACGACTCGGGCGCGTCCGCGTGATACGTGTGGCAGGAGCCCTTGCTGAGTTTGTTCATCTCCGCGCACGCGAGCTTGTTGACGGGCGTCTCCCCGTATGTCGTCGCCTGCAGAGCCTGAACCTTCGGGCTCGAGATGTACCCGTACCACTTGTAGGCACAGTTCGGATGCTTCGCCTTCGACGAGAGCATCCACGTGTCGAGCCAGCCGGTCGCTCCTTCCTTCGGGATGATCTCCTTCACGGGCACCTTGGCAGCCCGGATACTCCCTGTCGTAACGGGCCAGCTTGCGCCAATCCAAGCGTCGCCGTTCTTGAAGAGGCTCACTTCGTCGGAGGACAAGCCCCAGTACTTCTTGATGAGCGGCTTCTGCTTCTTGATCAACGAGATCGCCGCATCGAACTGTTTCTGGTTCAGCTCATATGGATCCTTGATTCCGAGTGACGGCTGCGTCTTCGAGAGGTAGAGCGCGACGTCGGCGATCTGGATCGGGTTGTTCGGAACCGTGACCCGTCCCTTGTACTTCGAGCTGTAGATCGCAGACCAGCTCGTGGGGGCCGGCTTCACCTTTTTCGTGTTGTAGAGGAGGGTATTAGGCCCCCACTGCAGCGAGATGCCGTAGTGCTGGCCGCCGACGGTGTTGTTGGGTGGACTCTGAAAGGCCTTGAAGAACTGCTTCCAGCCCGGGACGAGATTCACGTTCACCGGCTGGACGTCCTTTCCGTAGACAAGACGTAGGCTCGCGTCGCCGGATGCCGAGACCATGTCGTATTGGCCGCCGCCTCCGGTGCGCATGAGCGTCACCATCTCGTCTGACGTTCCTGCGTACTTCGGCTGGATCTTGCAGCCGGTCTGCTTCACGAAGGGCTTGACCCACTTTGCGTCGAGGTAACCCTCCCAGGCGATCATCGTCAGCTTGCCCTCGCCCTTGCCGATCTTTGATGGCAGCCCGCTCGCCGTTCCGGCTCCCGATGCGGGCACGCACAACGCCGCGGCCAGCGCCGCGACGAGCACGTGAGTCTTGCGAATCCTCCTCATGCTTGTCCTCCTCGTTGGATCTCGAAGGTGTGCTCGGGACGCCACTCGAGGCGCACCCGTCTACCCCTGGACTCGAGCGCCTCGTGCGAGGACGTCTCGAGGTTCTGTTTGACGACGGTGAGCTCGCCGCCTGAGTCGAGCTCGACGATGTACCTGGTGAACATGCCGACGTAGACGACGTCGCGGATGCGACCGAGCTCGCCGTCGCCGGCCTCGTCGAAATGCATCCGGATCTTCTCCGGTCGTACGGTGAACTTCTTGCCGTCCCGCTCCAGCACGTTCGACACGCCGACGAAGCCGGCGACGAACTCGGTGGCGGGACGTTCGTAGACCTCGGCCGGCGCGCCGATCTGCTCGATCCGGCCCTCGTTGAAGACCGCGAGGCGGTCGCTCATCGTGAGCGCCTCCTCCTGGTCGTGGGTGACGTACACGAAAGTGATGCCGACGTCGCTGACCTCGCGTTGGATTCGCTTGAGCTCGATCTGCATCTCCTGCCGGAGCTTCAGGTCGAGCGCGCCGAGTGGCTCGTCGAGCAGGAGCACCTTCGGCTCGTTGACCAGCGAGCGCGCGAGCGCGATGCGCTGGCGCTGCCCGCCGGAGAGCTGAACGGGCTTGCGGTTTCCGAGATCTGGAAGGTGCACGACTTTCAGGATCTCCTCGACGCGGCGCTTGCGCTCCGCCCGCGGAACGCGCTTCACGCGCAGGCCGTAGCCGACGTTCTCGGCGATCGTCATGTGCGGGAAGAGCGCGTAGTCCTGAAAGACCGTATTGACGTCCCGCTCGTAGGGCGCACGGTTCGTGACGTCGGCGCCGCCGAGCTCGATGCGCCCCTCGTCCGGTCGCTCGAAGCCGGCGATCAGCCTCAGCGTCGTCGTCTTGCCGGAGCCGGACGGGCCCAACAGCGTGAAGAACTCGCCGGCGGGGATCTCGAGATCGACCCGGTCGACTGCGACGACGTCGCCGTACGTCTTGCGGATGCCCTGGAGCCGGACATCGATCTCGGCCGCAGGCATGGAGTGTGCGGCTGATTCCGACTCAGCCAGCGCGCGCGTCGCCAAGCGATTCCTCCAGCAGGTCGAGTCCGCGCTCGAGCAGCGCGTCGTCGATCGTGAGGGGGACGAGGATGCGAATGACGTTTCCGTAGATACCGCAAGAGAGGAGGACGAGGCCGCGGTCACGTGCCGCGGACGTCACCGCCTTGGCCAGGTCCGGCGTCGGCTCGGTGAGCTCGAGAGCGAGCATCGGCCCAAGGCCGCGCACCTCGCCGACGGCCGCATTCCGGGCGGCGAGCAACTCGAGCCGAGCCCGGATCCGCGCGCCTAGCTCGTCGGCGCGCTTGCGGAAGGCGTCGCTCTTCACCTCGCGGAGCACCTCGACCGCTGCGACGCACGCGAGCGGGTTGCCGCCGAAGGTGCCGCCGAGCCCGCCGGGTGGGACGCTGTCGATCAGCGCCGTCGCCCCGGTGACGCCGGCGAGCGGCAGTCCACCGCCGAGCGACTTGCCCGACACGATCAGATCAGGCTCGACGCCGTAGTGCTCGATCGCCCACACCGGACCAGTCCTTCCGACTCCGGCCTGCACCTCGTCGTCGACGTAGAGGATTCCGTGTGTCTCGCAGATTTCCTTGAGCCGCCGCGGGAAGTCCTCGGGCATCTCGACGAAGCCACCTTCGCCCTGCACGGGCTCGAGCACGATGCAGGCGACCGAAGCGGGATCGACGTCCTGCTTGAGCAGCAACTCGAGCCCGCGGATCGCGTCGTCCGACGAGATGCCGCGGTACGGGTAGGGGGCCGGCGCGCGATAGACCTCGCTCGGGAACGGACCGAAGCCCTGCTTGTAGGGAACGACCTTCGCGGTCATGGCCATCGTCAGGCTCGTGCGGCCGTGGAACGCATGGTCGAAAACGATCACCGCGGGCCGCCCGGTCGCGGTGCGCGCGATCTTCACGGCGTTCTCGACCGCTTCGGCGCCCGAGTTCAGGAGGAGCGACTTCGTCTCGCGGTCACCGGGCCAGGTCTCGTCGAGCAGCTTGCACACTTCGACGTACGACTCGTACATCCCGACCATGAAGCACTGATGCAGGTAACGGTCGACCTGCTCGTGAATCGCCGCTGCCGCGAAGCCGTGGCCGGTGTTCTGGCAGCCGAGCCCACCGGCGAAGTCGACGTACTCGCGGCCGTCGACGTCCCAGATGCGTGCGCCCTCAGCGCGGGCGACCACGAGCGGCGTGGTTGCGACACCGCGTGCGACGTAGCGCTCGCGGTCGGCGACGACCTGCTCAGACGTCGTGTGCTCGCTCACCGCCATCAGCGCTTCAGATCTCCGAGGATCTCGTCGACGACCCGCTCGCCGGTCTCGACGGCGCCGTTCAGGTAGCCCTGGGAGTCCTGCGAGGTGTGCTCGCCGGCGAAATGGCAGTTGCCCTGCCGCTCTTTCTCCATGCCGGAGAACTTCGTGTACTGACCGACCTTCCAGTAGGAGTACGAGCCCTTCGTCCACGGATACCCGGCCCAGTAGTCAACCGCGACGGACTCGGGTTTCCCGTCCCAGTGGTCAGCGAGGGTGACCCCGGGGAACTGAGGTGCGAGTTGGCCGAGGAACTGGTTGGCTCGGTCCACCGGCGTGCCGGAGCCGAAGCTCGCGCCGATCTTGCCGCCCGTGTAGTCGACCAGGATTCCCTTGTTGCCGCCCTGGGCGCGCGTGACCTCCCAGGTGTTCTGGTACCCGGTGTCCGCGTAGGTGTTGCCGTTGTTGTCGGCGTCGTACCAGAAGCGGTCGCTGAACTGGACATGGAGCTTCGAGTTGGTGCCCATGGGAAGCTCCTTGATCGCAGTCACCTTCAGCGGCTCGAACCCTGCCTTCCCGTAGTTCACTCCGCGCAGCATCGAGAACGGGATCGCAAGTACGACGTGGTCGACAGTCGTTGTCTTGACTCCGGTGCCGTTCTGGAACGTCAGCGTGAACGAGCCGTCGGTGTTCTGCTTGATCGCCGTCAAGACGTGGTCGAGCTTGATCTGGCCCGAAAGCCGCGCTCCCAACTCCTTCGGCACCTGGTCGTTGCCGCCCTTGATGTGGTACTTCTCGTTCGACTTTCCGAAGACGCGGAACTGACCCTGCCCGGAGTAGCCGAGCAGGTAGATCAGGTTGAGCGCGCTCTGCTCGCTGCACTCGGCGCCGTACTCGATGTTGTAGGCGATGTCGAGGACGCGGCCGAGGTTCGAGCTCGCGCCGCCCGGGACCGTCTCGTTGAGCCAGTCGATGATCGACATGTGGTCCAACTCCCGGCCGCGCTGCGTGGAGAGGTTCCAGAGCGTGGGATAGCTCGCGGCTGTGACGTCCTTGTGCAGCTTCTGGTAGATGGCGTTGAGGTCGACGACGAGCTGCGAGTACGGGTACTTCGCGCCGTTCACGTAGAAAAAGTCCTCGGTGCCTTTCGGCTGCGCCTGGAGCAGATTGTCGAGCGTGAATCCGAGCTCCTGAGCCAGCTGGCGCATGGCCGTGTGGCTCTGGTCGATGAGCTCGCCTCCGTGCTCGGCGATCTGGCCATTGGCGAACTTCATTGACCAGCAGCGGCCGCCGATCCGGTCTGGATTCGCCTCGTAGATCGTCGCGTTGTACCCGGCCTGCTTCAGCCTGTACGCGCAGGTGAGCCCGGCCAGGCCGGCCCCGACAACGGCGATCTGCGGCTGTCCTGCGGCGTATGCCGCCTTCGTGAAGCGACCCAACGTGCTTGCCCCTGCCACTACTGCTCCCGCCGCGGCGGTCCGCTTCACCAGCTCGCGTCGCGTCGTCCGACTCTCGACGACCTCGGCGTACGCGTCCTCGATGCGCTGAGCCAGCGGTGTTCTCGCCATTTCCACTCCTCCCCGGATGGTTAGCGAGGGGAGCATCCATCATTCGCAATGCGAGTTCAAGTAGGGCCTGTTCGTTGACCGAATGCGCACCGCATGGTACGAATCGCCTCGCTTTGCGTAGAACGATCGCTCAGCCGGCCATGGCCGAGCCTCGCCGGGGCCCCATCAGCGCGCCGCCGCTGATCGACGGCCTCGACCAGGGGATCATCGAAGCGCTCCAGGCCAACGGCCGTGAGTCCTTCCGCGCCATCGCCGCCCGGCTCGGGGTTTCCGAGGCGACGATCCGAGCCCGGTACGCGCGGCTCTGCGCCGAGGACATCCTGCAGGTCGTCGGGGTGACGAACCCGCTCGGCCTCGGCTTCGAGCAGGCCCTGGTCGGCGTGAAGACGGCCGGCTCGCCCGAGCCGGTGGCCGACGAGATCGCAAGCTGGATCGAGGCGGACTACGTCGTCGTCACGGCGGGCCAGTACGACCTCGTCGTCGAGGTCGTGGCGACCGACCGTCGCGAGCTCCTGGAACTGACCAACCGGATGCGTGCACTCGACGGCGTCGTCTCGACCGAGACTTTCCTTTACCTGCAGATGGTCAAGCAGTTGTACGACTGGGGCACACGAGTGGGGGAGGCGACTTGACGGCGACAGCACCTGAGACGCTGGATCTTCAGCGGGCGGCACGCGAGCATCTGTGGCTCCACTTCACGCGCATGGGCGGTTATCAGGACGCCGAGGTGCCGATCATCGTTCGGGGAGACGGTTGCTACCTCGAGGACTCCCACGGCAAGCGCTATCTCGATGCGCTCGCAGGTCTCTTCTCGGTCAACATCGGCTACGGCTACGGCGAGGAGATGGGGGAGGCCGCAGCGGCGCAGATGCGCGAGCTGCCGTTCTACACGAACTGGTCCTACGCACACCCACGGGCGATCGAGCTGGCGTCCGAGGTTGCCTCGCTGGCGCCAGGTGACCTGAACAGGCTCTTCTTCGTCTCAGGAGGCTCCGAAGCCGTGGAGTCAGCCTGGAAGCTGGCGCGCCAGTACTACACGGCGCGTGGCGAGATGCGCTTTCGTGCCGCGCGTGTACCCGGGCAGCGCGTCGAGGCCGTCGTCGACTTCGACGCGATGGAGGCTCTTCAACAGAGCTCGCGACGCCGATGGAAGGCGATCTCGCACCACATCGCGTACCACGGGACGACGATGGGTGCACTTTCGATCAACGGGATCCCTGCGATCCGTGAGCCTTTCGAGCCGCTCGTGCCCGAGGTGCACCACGTTCGCAACACGAACCGCTATCACCGGCCCGCCGAAGAGAGTGAAGCGGAGTTCACGGCTTTCCTGCTCGACGAGCTGGAGCAGACGATCCAGGCGCGCAGGCCCGGAGACGATTGCGATGGTGATCTTCGAGCCGGTGCAGAACGCCGGCGGCGCGTTCACGCCACCGGAGGGCTACTGGAAGGGCGTGCGGGAGATCTGCGACCGCTACGACATCCTGCTCTGCGCCGACGAGGTCATCACCGGCTTCGGCCGCCTCGGGGCGTGGTTCGGGTCGGAGCTCTACGACATCCGGCCCGATCTGATGACGATCGCGAAAGGCCTCTCCTCGTCTTATGCCGCAATCGGCGCGGTCGTCGCATCGGACCGGGTGATGGAGCCGTTCATGGAAGGCTCGCGGATGTACTCCCACGGGATCACGTTCGGCGGGCCATCCAGTCATGTCGGCGATCGCGCTCAAGAACATCGAGATCATGAAGCGGGACCGCATCGTCGAGCACGTCGCAGAGACGCAGGCCACGTTCCGCCAGACGCTCGAGCAGCTGCTCGACCTCCCGATCGTCGGGGATGTTCGCGGAACGGGCTTCTTCTACGCCATCGAGCTCGTGAAGGACAAAGAGACGCGGCAGACCTTCGACGACGAGGAGTGCGAGACGCTGCTCCGCGGCTTCCTCTCGCCGGCGCTCTTCGAGCGCGGTCTCATCTGCCGTGCGGACGACCGTGGCGATCCGGTCATCCAGATCTCACCGCCGCTCGTCGCCGGACAGCAGGAGTTCGACCAGATGGTCTCGATACTCGGCGACGTTCTCGCCGAGGCCTGGACGCGTTCTGCATCGATGACGAGCCGGCGGCGAGCGCGAAGTGACAGGGACGTCGGTGCCGGCGGACATTCGGCTCGACGAGGTCACGAAGCGTTTCGATGACGTCGTCGCGGTCGACAAGCTCAGTCTCGATATCAAGCGCGGCAGCTTCTTCGCGATGCTGGGCCCGTCCGGTTGTGGGAAGACAACGACGCTACGGATGATCGGTGGCTTCGAGCAACCCACCGAGGGCTCCATCTACCTCGCCGGCGAAGAGGTCAGCGGGTTGCCTGCGTACAAGCGTGACGTGAACACGGTCTTCCAGTCCTACGCGCTCTTTCCTCATCTCTCGGTGTTCGAGAACATCGCCTTCGGCCTCCGTCGCCGCTCCGTGCGTGGCGACATGCTGAAAGGGCGGGTAATAGAGATCCTTCGTCTCGTCGGCCTGGAAGGGATGGAGAAGCGCAAGCCGCGCCAACTTTCCGGAGGGCAGCAACAGCGCGTTGCGCTCGCTCGCGCGCTTGTCAACAAACCACAGGTCTTGCTGCTCGACGAGCCGCTCGGCGCACTCGATCTCAAGCTACGCAAACAGATGCAGCTCGAGCTGAAGGGGATCCAACACGACATCGGAATCACCTTCGTCCACGTCACGCACGACCAGGAAGAGGCCATGACGATGGCCGACCAGATTGCGGTCATGAATGGCGGCCGCATCGAGCAGCTCGGCACGCCGACCGAGCTGTACGAAACGCCTTCGACGGCGTTCGTCGCCAGCTTCCTCGGAGTGTCCAACCTGATTCCGGGCACGGTCAGCGGTCCCGACACGGTTCGTCTGCACAGCGGGCCCGAGGTACGGGTCAGGGCGGACGCGCTCGCGGGCCGCACGGGGGAGGTCGCCATCGGGATCCGGCCCGAGAAGATCGAGCTCGGACAGGGGCAATCGAACTCGCTCGAGGGAACGGTCGTCGAGGAGGCCTACGTGGGCGTCTCGACCCAGTACATCGTCGAGACCGGCTGCGGCCGACTCACCGTCTACCGGCAGAATGCGTCGCTGGGATTGAACGGCGCCTCGCCGGGCCAAAGGCTCACGCTCAGCTGGAGCCCAGAATCCACGTTCGTCGTCGACTCACTGGAGGGATCCGAATGACAGATGTCCTGTCCCGACGCCAACTGCTCCGCCGCGCCGCGGCTGGTGGTGCGTTCCTCACCGTGCCGGGAGTGCTCGCGGCCTGCGGCGGCACGAGCAAGAAAGCTGCGTCTACCACGGCGAACAAGACGCTCGCGAAGACGCTCCGGTTTTCGAACTGGACGTACTACATGGACACGAACAACAAGAAGCACTCGCATCCGTCGCTCCAGCAGTTCGAGAGCAAGTTCGGCACACACGTCCAGTACACGGAGGACATCAACGACAACGCCTCGTACTTCGGAAAGATCCAGGGCCGGCTGTCGCGTGGTCAATCGATCGACCGCGACATCGTCGTCCTCACCGACAACGACCGCTACCTCGCGCTGATGATCAAGAAAGGTTTTGCCGAGAAGCTCGACAAGTCGGCGATTCCGAACATGAAGAACCTGGTCGAAGTGCAGCGTCACCCGGGCTTCGACCCGAACCGTGACTACAGCCTGCCGTGGCAATCCGGGATGACCGGGATCGCCTACAACGACAAGCTCACCGACCCGATCCTGTCTCTCGACGACTTGTTCACGAATCCAAAGTTGAAGGGCAAGATCACCTGTCTCAACTCGATGGGCGACGCGCTGACGATCGTGATGCTCGCGAACGGCGACGACCCGACGAAGGTGACGGACGCGTCGTTCAACGCCGCCTTCAACCGGGTCAAGAAGGCGGTCGACTCGAAGCAGATCCGGCAGTTCACCGGAAACGACTACACCTCGCCGCTCGCGAAGGGCGATCTCGCCGCGGCAATGTCGTGGTCGGGGGACATCGCGCAGCTCGGCAACAAGCACATCCACTGGAACGTGCCGAAGGACGGCGGTGCTCTGTGGACGGACAACATGCTGATTCCGAAGGGCGGCAACATCTACACGGCGTGCGTCTACATGAACTATGTCTACGACCCCAAGGTCCAGGGCCTGATGGAGGCCGGGGATCCGAAGAGGAACATCACCGGCATCTACTACATTCCACCGGTCGCAGGCGCCGGGGAGTGGGCGAAGAAGTACGACCCATCCGTCGCGAACAACACGCTCATCTTCCCGACGAAGAAGATGCTGGACAGCGTGAAGATCTTCGACTCGAACGCGCTGAACAACCAAAAGTATCTGACGGCCTGGCAGAACCTCATCTCGGGCTAGTCAGCTCGTGGGCTACTTCCACCGTCACCGACAGCTCACGCCGTATCTTCTGCTGGCGCCGGGGATCCTGTGGCTGACCGTGTTCTTCCTCGTCCCGCTCGGCTTCCTGGCCTACCAGTCGCTCCAGTCCGGGAACTTCGACGTCGGCTATTCCTTCTCGTGGGCCTGGGGTAACTACTGGAACGCGCTTCGGGACTACCACAGCCAGTTCGTTCGCTCGCTCGAATACGCAGGGATCGCAACGCTGCTTGCGCTCTTCCTCAGCTATCCCGTTGCGTACTGGATCGCGTTCCGTGGCGGTAGGTGGAAGAACCTCTTGCTGTTGTTCATCGTGGCGCCGTTCTTCGTGACGTACCTGATCCGGACGCTCGCCTGGGAGACCATCCTCGCCGACCACGGGTTCGTCGTTCACACGCTCCAGCACCTGCACGTGCTCGGGGCGGATGGACGCCTGCTGGCGACATCGACCGCGGTCGTCACGGGGATCACCTACAACTTCCTTCCTTTCATGGCTCTACCTCTGTACGTGTCCCTGGAGCAGATCGACGAGAGGCTGCTCGAGGCTGCACAGGATCTCTACGCCAGCCGCTGGAAGGCGTTCGTGCGCGTGACGCTTCCGCTTTCGCTCCCGGGCATCGTCGCGGGTACGCTCCTAACGTTCATCCCAGCCGCCGGAGACTTCATCAACGCGCAACTTCTCGGTGCTCCGCAGAACCACATGATCGGCAACGTCATCCAGTCGAAGTTCCTGGAGTTGACGGACTATCCGGCGGCGGCAGCGATGTCCTTCATCCTCATGGCGTGGATCCTCGTCGCGGTGGCGGTCTATGCGCGCGCGGTCGGGACGGAGCAGTTGACAGGAACTGCGGTATGAGCGCCGTCGCGGTGGCGACGCGGCCGAGGCGTGGTTTCCTCGCGGCGGGCTGGGCCTTCGTCCGCCATCACCTCCTGACGCTCTACTCGTTCCTCTTCTTCGCTTACCTGCTGCTTCCGATCGCAATCGTGATTGCCTTCTCGTTCAACAATCCGACGGGCAAGTTCAACTTCATTTGGCAAGGGTTCACCTGGGACAACTGGAAATACTGGGACGGCGTTCCCGGCATCCGCAGCGCAGTCGTCCTCTCGCTCGAGATCGCGCTGGTCGCAAGCCTTGTCGCGACGGTCCTGGGAACGCTTATTGCCCTCGCGCTCGTCCGGTACGGCTTCCGGGGGCGCGGCGCCACCAACATCCTGATCTTCCTCCCGTTGTCGACGCCGGAGATCGTTCTCGGCGCTTCACTGCTCACGCTCTTCCTGAACCTCAACGTCGTCTTCGGCTTCTGGACGATCCTGATCGCGCACGTCATGTTCTGCATCAGCTTTGCGGTCGTGACGGTGAAGGCGAGGTTGATCGGTTTCGACCGTCACCTCGAAGAGGCGGCCATGGACCTCGGCGCGAACGAATGGGCCACCTTCCGGAAGGTGACGCTGCCGCTGATTGCGCCGGCGATCCTCGCGGCACTCCTGCTCTGTTTCGCGATCTCGATCGACGATTTCGTCGTCACGTACTTCAACTCCGGTTCGCTGACGACATTTCCTCTCTTCGTTTGGGGCGCGGCGCGCATCGGTGCACCGCCGCAGGTGAACGTGATCGGGACCGCCATCTTCGCCGTGGCCGTGATCGGGATGCTGGCGAATGTGCTCGTTCAGATGCGTCGCGAACGAGCAGCCGCGAACGCTTGAGCGCTCCGTCCGTCGCTCCACGCCTTCCACCGTGGTGGTTGGACGAAGCTGGGCGCCAAAGTGCGGCGCCCCAACTGGACGGGGACGCAGTTGCCGACGTTTGCATCGTCGGCGGTGGTTACACGGGTCTGTGGACTGCTCTCGCGCTGAAGGAGCGCGACCCGTCGCTGAACGTGGTGCTTGTCGAGGCGGAGACCTGCGGCGCAGGCCCGAGCGGGCGTAACGGCGGGTTCCTGCACGGTTACTGGGCAGCGCTTGCCGATCTGCTGCCTTTGCTCGGACAGGAACGTGCTTTGCAGCTCGCACGTGCCGGAGAGCGGATCGTTCCCGCCGTGCGTGCATTCTGCGAATCGCGCGGGGAGGACGTCTGGCTGCGTGAGTCGGGGACGATGATGGTCTCGGCGGCTCCGGCGCAGGACGATGCCATCGACCGCGCGGTCGCGGCTGCAGCCGAAGTCGGCGCGCCCGAACAAGCGGTGCCGCTCGACGACAATGGAGTCGCAGAGCGAGTTCGTTCGCCTGTCTTCCGTCGCGGCGTCCATTTCCCTGACGGCGCGACGGTGCAGCCGGCGCGGCTCGTGCACGCACTACGTCGCGCGGCGATGGACGCAGGCGTCGACCTGTACGAGCACACGCCTGCGCTGCGCATTCGTGACGGACACGTCGCGACGCCGCGTGGCACCGTTCGCGCTCCGGAGATCGTCGTCGCAGTCAACGCGGCGGCCACCGGGTGGCGGCCGGTCGCGCGCCACGTGACGAACTTCGGCTCGTACGTCGTCCTTACGGAGCCGATCCCGGAGCTGCTCGAGGAGATCGGCTGGACGGGCGGCGAGGCGATCTTCGACGGGCGCATGTTCCTGCACTACTTCCGCACGACCGCAGACGGGCGCGTGCTCATGGGTAGTGGCTCGGGCCCGATCGGATTTCGCGGCCGGGTGGACGCGCGCTTCACCTCGGACGACGCGACGGCCGCGCGAGCGGAGCAGGGTCTGCGTCGCCTCTTGCCGGGCCTGGCCGACGCGCGGATCGAGCGCGCGTGGGGAGGACCGATCGACGTCTCCGCCGACCACCTTCCGTTCTTCGGGACGGTCAACGGCAAGCGGATCCACTACGGCCTCGGCTACTCCGGGCACGGCGTGGGCCCGACGTGGCTAGGCGGTCAGATCCTTGCGTCGCTCGTGCAGCAGCACAACGACGAGTGGACTGCGTTGCCGCTTGCCTCGCGCAGAGTGTCGTCTCTACCACCCGAGCCGCTCAAGCATCTCGGCGGTGCGCTCGTACGCTCGGCGATCCTCGCCTGCGAGCGCGCGGACGAGGAAAACCGACGGCGACCGCTACCCGCTCGCGTGGGCGCTGCCTTGCCCCGGCTGTTCGGAATGGAGATCGGGACGCGCTGACGGCCGCCGTCACAGCCGGGCTCTCCCAGGCGGTGACGAAGTTTTCACACTTTCGCCACCCAGGCGTGCGAGGTTTTGTGCATCCGGACCTGACCGCTTGGGGCATGACTTTGGGTCAGACCCGAGGACCGGTCCGCGCCCGGCATGCTGGATCGAGACGGAGGTCAGCGTTGCTTGCGGTTACGTGTCTTGGCTGCTCTTGATGCCGGCTGGGCAGCGCCAGTACTCGCGCTTGCTGGTGAGGCTCATGGACTTGCAGCCGTGTCTACTGAGGTCCGGGGCGCCCTCGAGCCTGCCGGGCTTGCAGGCTTCCCAGAGACCGTCCTGCCCAGCTGGCGCGGCGACCACATGGCAAGTGCCGGTCAGACCAAGGTTGCGCGACGCGCGGCCATCCTTGATGACGAGCATCAAGGCAAAGATCAAGAATCGCTCCTACGAGCACGCCGCGCATGCAGTGAATATCGGCATTTGCGGCATCTGCCTCAAGTCCTACGAAGGGCGCAGACCGCCCCGTTCGTGATGCGCTTTGAAGAAGTTTTCTGACCCGGCGGTCGCCATCGCGGCACTGGCGGAGATCTCCAGCGCCAGCGTCGCTGCGCCCACGATCTGCGCGAATCGGTACACCTTGCCGGCGCCGGCGCACCCCATCAGCTCGAGCCATGTCTGTGCGTAGGGGAAGGCCGTCCCGCCGCCGACGGTGCCGACCTCGAGCCCGGGCAGGCGTAGCCCGCACTGGATGCCGCCGTCGACGCGACGAGCCGTGCCGTGCGCCATCGAGCTCGTCCCGACCATCCCGAGGTCCTGACCGGTCGCTGCGAAGATCGCGGCGATCGCCGACGCCGGCGTGAACGCGACCGATTGCATGCCCGATGCGACAGCTCCATGCGTCCCTGCAAAGGACAGCTCGAGCAGGTCGTCGATCGTCGTGCGCAGGACGCGTCGGACTGCCTCCTCGCTCAGCGTTGCTTCGACGAGGACGGTCTTCCCGTGCCCGCCGCGCTCGAAGTAACGGTGGGACGGCTTCTTGTCTCCACCCATGTTCGCCTCGAGGATGGCGCGCTCCGGCTTGACCGGAGCATGCTCCATCACATACCCCATGTTCAGCGCGTACGCATTGCGGGTCATCATGTTTGGACCGCACGCATCGCCGGTGGTGAACGCCCACATCACGTGACACATCGGGCCGACGACGTGCGTCTCGACTTCACGCAGGCGCGCAAACGTGGAGATCCAGTCTTCGCCGCGCTCCGACAGCCAGCGGCGCATCTCTGCGACGTGCGCATCGAGGAAGCGCGCGAGCTGCACAGCCTCTTCCGTAGACTTGCAAACAAAGCAGGATGCTCTGGTCATACGGTCAGCGAGCACGTACGTTCTGAAGCCACCGGACTCGGCCGCAGCTCTTGCGCCGCGATAGAGCGAGGCCGACAGTCCGCCTTCGGTGTGTGCGAGTGGAACGAAGATCCGATCCTGTTTGCGGCTCGTTTCCGACACTCGTCCGAAGGGCTCTTCGAGCTCGTACTCACCGAGCTCGATCTCCAACGGGCCCACGACGGACACCGGGATGACAGCCGCGCCGGTCAGCATCTCCTGGGCGTTGACGAACGGCGAGAGGTCGATTCGCGTCACGCCGTCGCTCAGTCCAAGCGCCTTCTGGCGGGCCTCGATCGACCCGGGGTCATTCTTGCGCGGCCAACGCCTCAACTCCATGAAAGAAAGCTTACGGGGATAATGGCCCCGCGATGGCCACAGGGCAGCTGATCGAGATGAAGGACGAAGGCCGCGACGCCTTCGCCGACGTTCTCCGTTTCTACGAGCTCGCGAAGCGCCGCGAGTGGCAGGTGCGCGATCTGCCATGGGGCGAGCTTCCGCCGATCCCGGAGGCGAAGGGCTCGCCGCAGAGTCGGGCCCGACGCCGGGACATGTGGCGGTCGGTCCTGACGCAGCAGCTTCAGGCGGACATGCTCGCC
The DNA here is from genome assembly GCA_963779965.1 of uncultured Actinomycetes bacterium. Classification (GTDB taxonomy): domain Bacteria; phylum Actinomycetota; class Thermoleophilia; order Gaiellales; family Gaiellaceae; genus 3-1-20CM-4-69-9. Next base: position 310,633 of record CAWAAP010000010.1, read on the forward strand.
TGCGACATGGCGTCGCAGCTGCTCAACATGGCGCCCGACGTCGAGGCGAAGCTCTACTACTCGACGATGGTGCAGGACGAGTCGCGTCACACCGAGGCGTGGCTCAAGCTCGTGACCGAGGCCGGCGGTACCGCCGAGCGCGACCCGCATCTCGACAAGCTCGCGCAGACCACGCTCCAAGCGGACACTCTCGAGGAGAAGGTCTTCCTGATGCAGGTCTTCTACGAGCGGCTGATCATCTCCAGGTTCCGTCTCATCGCCCGCTCGTCGCGCGGCACCGTGCTCGAGGATCTGTGCGGTCGGCTTGCCACAGATGACGGCATCCACCACGGCGCCGGCATGGCCTACGAGCGTGTGCTCCTGCAGAACCTCTCCAAGAAGATGAACCAGAAGCTCGTCGACGCGGCCAACCGCCTTCTGCCGGTCTTCGCCGCCCACGCGCTGTGGCGTCCAAAGGAGCGCGCCTGGATCGGCCGCGCGATGGAGTCGCGCGATGTCGAGCGTCTACGCGAGGACCTCGAGCTCGGCGTTCGCCTCGCGGAGTCGCTCGGCCTGGACGTCAGCGGCGTCGAGCTGACGATCCCGTAGTGCCAAATGCCACGCTGATGGACGGGGCCGCCCTGGCGGCACGGATGCGTGAGGAGATCAAGCAGGAGGTTGCGGAGCTTGGCCACGTCGGCCTGGCGACGGTGCTCGTCGGGGAGGACCCTGCGTCCGAGGTCTACATCCGTCTGAAGCACAAGGCCGCGCAGGAGGCAGGCATCGAGGCGATCGACCACAGGCTTCCGGGCACAACGACTGAGGACGATCTGGTCGAACTCGTCCAGCACCTCCGCGAGGACGACTTCGTCGACGGGATTCTGGTGCAGACACCTTTGCCCGACCAGATCGACGAGGCGCGCGTGATGCTGGCGATCGACACGATGAAGGACGTGGACGGGCTCCATCCCTTCAGCGCGGGCCAGCTCTATCTCGACCGCCCGACCTTCGCCCCCGCGACGCCGCTCGGTGTGATGCATCTCCTGGCCGAGTACAAGATCCCGATCGCCGGGACGCGCGCGGTGGTGGTCGGGCGCAGCCCCCTCGTCGGCAAGCCGATGGCGATGCTGCTCTTGCAGGCGAACGCCACCGTCACGATCTGTCACTCCCGCACCGAAGATCTCGCGAGGCACACCCTGGACGCCGATCTCCTCGTGGCCGCCGTCGGCCTTCCTGACGTCATCACGACCGACATGGTCAAGCAGGGAGCGACCGTGATCGACGTGGGCATCACGCGAACCGACGCCGGGCTCGTGGGCGATGTCGCGGAGGACGTGGCCGAGGTGGCCGCCTTCCTCACGCCGGTCCCCGGCGGCGTCGGCCCGATGACCATCGCGTCCCTGCTCGGGAACGCGGTGCGGGCTGCTCGCTACCGCCGCGGGGAGCTTGCGTTCCCGAGCATCTGAGTTACACTCCGCGCGCTGTATCAGTAGTGGCGGCTCGGTGCCCGGGCCGTCGCATGTTTTGAAGGAGGAAGTCGCTTGGCTCAGGGCACCGTGAAGTGGTTTTCGAACGAGAAGGGCTACGGATTCATCGAGCGTGAGGGTGGCGAGGACGTCTTCGTTCATTTCTCCGCCATCACGCAGGAGGGGTACAAGTCGCTGACCGAGGGTCAGCGAGTTGAGTTCGAGGTCGTGCAGGGCCCCAAGGGCGCTCAGGCCGCGAACGTCCAGCCTGTCTAGCTTTCCTTTCGGAACCGATAACGAGGCCCCCGAAAAGGGGGCCTCTTCTTTTTGGGAGGATTCGGGTCGATGGCAATCACGAGAGAGGACGTGCTTCATGTCGCGGCGCTCGCGCGGCTCGAGCTGGGCGAGGACGAGATCGGCCGCCTGACCGAGCAGCTGAACGACATCCTCGCCGCGGTCGGCAAGGTCTCGGAGCTCGATCTCTCGGACGTCCCGCCGACCTCGCATCCCGCTGTCGGTCGTGAACGCCTTCCGACCGGACGTTGTGCGGCCCTCGCTGCCGCTCGACGATGCGTTTGCGAACGCGCCCGAGCGCGACGGTGACCTCTTCCGCGTTCCCCCGACCGGCGTTGCCGAGGACTCTTCAGCATGATCGACACACTGCGTCTCACCGCTGAAGAAGCAATGGGGCTGCTCGAGCGCGGCGAGGTCTCGGGCGCCGAGCTCCGCGCGGCATATCGCGAGGCGATCGATGCGCGGAACGAGGAGTTGAATTATTTCCTGACCCTCGTCGACGGCGACGACAACGACGGCGTCCCGATCGCGCTCAAGGACGTGATCTCGACGAAGGGCGTGCGCACGACCGCCGGCTCGAAGATCCTCGAGGACTACGTGCCGGTCTTCGACTCCACCGTCGCCGACCGTTGCAAGGCGGCGGGGCTGCAGCTGCTCGGGAAGACGAACACGGACGAGTTCGCGATGGGTTCCTCGACGGAGAACTCCGCCTACGGGCCTTCCCGCAACCCATGGGATCCCACTCGTGTCACCGGCGGCTCGGGCGGCGGCTCCGCCGGGGCCGTGTCAGCGGGCATGGCCCCGTGGGCGCTCGGCTCGGACACCGGCGGCTCGATCAAGCAGCCGTCGGCTCTCTCCGGCAACGTCGGGCTGCGTCCGACCTACGGGACCGTGTCGCGGTACGGCATCGTCGCTTTCGCGTCGAGTCTCGACCAGGTCGGGCCGGTGACCAAGACGGTCCGTGACAACGCGCTCCTCTACGACATCATCAGCGGGCGCGACGACTGCGACTCGACGACGGTCGACGTCCCGCCCGTCGAAATCCCTCACGCGGAGGACCTGAAGGGTCTGCGCGTCGGTGTCCCGAAGGAGTTGAACGAGGCAGAGGGGATCTCACCCGGTGTCGCGGAGGCCGTCCGCCACGCGATCGATCTCTGCTCCGAGCTCGGTGCAGATGTCGGCGAGTGCGAGCTACCGCGCTCCGTCGAGTACGGGCTGCCGTGCTACTACCTCATCGCTCCGGCGGAGGCGTCATCGAATCTCGCGCGCTACGACGGTGTGCGCTATGGGCTTCGCGTTCCCGCCGAGAACTACTACGAGATGGTCGCGCGCACGCGCGACGCCGGCTTCGGCGACGAGCCGAAGCGCCGGATCATGCTCGGAACGTACGCGCTCTCAGCGGGTTACTACGACGCGTACTACGGCCAGGCGCAGAAGGTGCGCACGGTGATCTCACGCGAGTTCGCTGCCGCGTTCGAGCACTTCGACGTTCTCGTCAGCCCGACGTCTCCAACCGTCGCCTTCAAGATCGGCGAGAAGGCAGAGAGCCCACTGGCCATGTATCTGACCGACGTGTTGACGATCCCCCCGAACATGGCGGGCCTGCCGGGCCTGTCGATTCCCTGCGGTCTGTCCGAGGGCCTGCCGGTCGGGCTGCAGCTGATCGGCGCCCAGTTCGCCGAGAACACGCTCTTCCGCGCCGGCCATGCGCTCGAGCGCGCGATCGGGTTCGACACCGTTCCGGAACGGCTGCGATGAAGAGAATCGTCGATCGAGCCGCCGACTTCGTCCTCGCGGTCGAGCGAGTGTTCGGCGTGCCGCCGCGAGTGCTGGACGGCTCTCGCGCGGTTCAGATCGACGACGTGCGGCTCTCGCTCGAAGCCGGCGAACGCGAGCTCTGTCTCATCCGCATGCACGGCTTGCTCGAGGAGTACCTCGCGATCTTCGAGGTGCGCGGCGACATCGAGGTGCCGCTTCTTCAGGCGAAGGAGTTCCTGCGTGCCTGAGTGGGAACCGGTCATCGGCCTCGAGATCCACGTGCAGCTCAAGACGCACACCAAGATGTTCTGCGGCTGCGAGGCGGGCTTCGGCGGCGAGCCGAACACCCGCACGTGTCCGGTGTGCCTCGCGTTTCCCGGTGCCCTGCCCGTGCCGAACCAGACCGCGGTCGAGTGGACGATCAAGCTCGGGCATGCTCTCAACTGCCGGATCGCGGAGCACGCGGTCTTCCACCGCAAGAACTACTTCTATCCGGACAATCCCAAGGGGTACCAGATCTCCCAGTACGACGAGCCGCTCTGCATCGACGGCTCGTTTGTCGTGCCCGGCCCCGAAGGGGACGTCGAGGTCGGCATCGTGCGCGCCCATCTCGAAGAGGACGCGGCCAAGACGATCCATGTCGGCGGCGCTACCGGCCGCATCGTCGGATCGGCGCACTCAAACGTGGACTTCAACCGCGGCGGCACGCCTCTCGTCGAGATCGTGACGCAGCCCGACATCCGCTCCGCGGACGACGCAAAGCGCTTCTTGCAGCTTCTGCGCCAGACCATCGTCGAGATCGGAATCTCGGATGCGGAGATGGAGAAGGGAACGCTGCGCGCCGACGCGAACGTCTCCGTGCGGGAGGTCGGAGAGACGGGCTACCGCACGCGCACCGAGCTGAAGAACATGAACTCGTTCAACCACATCGCGCGCGGGATCGAGGCGGAGCTTCGGCGCCAGATCGAGACATGGGAGTCGGGCGGCGAGGTGGTCCAGGAGACGCTCGATTACGAGGTGAAGTCGGACACGGTCACGCCGCGGCGGCGTAAGGAAGAGGCTGATGACTATCGGTACTTTCCGGAGCCCGACCTGGTCCCCGTGGAGCCGGAGGCCGACGTCGTCGAGCGGCTCCGCACGGAAGTGCCAGAACTGCCGGGCGTGCGCATCCGCCGCTTCGAGAAGCAGTACGAGCTGTCGTACTACGACGCGGACGTGCTGAACGGCTCGGCCGGGCTCGCCGCGCTGTACGAGCAGGTGGCACTCGAAGGCATCGATGCGAAGGCGGCGTCCAACGTCCTGATGAACGACTTCGTTGCGACCGGAATCGACCCTGCCGCCGTCGACGGCGGCGAACTGGGGAAGCTGATCGCTGCGCGAGCGACGATTCCCCGCGAGACCTTTACGCGCGCGTTGTCCGAGAGCGCCGACCCCGAATTCCGCGCGGAGACATATCTCGGTGACACTCTCGTTGCCGACGCTGCTGAGCTCGAGCCGCTCGTCGAGCGCATCCTCGCCGGCAACCCCGGCCAGGTTGCCGCATACAAGGGCGGCAAGGAAGGCCTACTCGGCTTCTTCGTCGGCCAGGTGATGAAGGAGACGCAGGGAAAGGCCGACCCGAAGGTCGTGAACGAGCTCTTGCGCAAGAAGCTGGCGGTCTAGTTTCGCCCGCTTCTCCCCGGGTACCCCTCGCTTGCCCCTTCGGTTTTTCCTAGCAGCCGAGAGGAGTCGAGATGGATACGTGGGTCTGGATCGTGATTGGAGTCATCGTCGCGATCGTCGTTCTCGGGGTTGTGTTCAGCGCCCTGCGCACGCGACGGTCGCGTTCGCTGCAGGACCAATTCGGCCGGGAGTACGACCGCACCGTCGACAAGGCCGGGGGTCGTCGTGAGGCCGAACGTGAGCTCGCCGAGCGTCAGAAACGCCACGACGAGCTCGAGCTCAAGCCGCTGTCGCAGGATGCGCGCGAGCGCTATCTGCAGCAGTGGCAAGTAACGCAGGGTCGGTTCGTCGACGACCCGACTGGTGCGGTGTCAGAAGCGGACGACCTCGTCCAGAAGGTGATGCGGGACCGGGGCTACCCGGTCGACGACTTCGAGCAGCGGGCGGCCGACATCTCGGTCGAGCATCCCGAGCTCGTCGAGAAGTACCGCACCGCGAATGGCATCGCCCGCGCCAGTGAGCGTGGCGAGGCATCGACGGAGGATCTCCGGCACTCCGTCCGCCACTACCGGGCGCTCTTCGTGGAGTTGCTCGAAGTGGACGACGGCGGCGAGGATGCTTCCACCCGTGACAGGGCGGGCGAGGAGGTCCGCGCACACGAGAACGTCGAGCGTCTGCGGTAGTGGTCTGACCGGCAACGTTCGCCGGGCCCGCTGGCTTGGTGCTCGCGACCCAGGAACCGGGCAACGTCACCGGCCAGACCACTAGATCAAACCGCAGTAGCGCGCCGTGTTCGGCCAGGGGTAGAACCCGCGGCCGGAACGGTGCGCTCGCTCGGCAGCCCACATCTGCTCCAGCGGCGTCCAGTGGTTCGCCGTCCCCTTGCGTGCGAGCAACCCCGGCGCATACGTGCGCTGGAACCCGAGATCCATCTGCAGGCCGCCGTAGTACGGCGGGTTCGGGTCGGTCCATGAACCTTCGTAGCGGTGGATGCAGAGCCACTGACGTTTGTGCGGCGGATTCTGTGCCCGCGCGCGCGTCTTCAACGCGACCTGCTTCCAGAGCGCGATCTTCGCGTCGACCTCGGCGGGCGGGTTCGCGAGGTTGCGAGTGAGCCTGCGCCCCATCAGTCGCTGCCACCGCCACGTCTCGTGGCGGTATTTGTCGATCTTCAGCTGGATCTGCCACTGGTCGATTTCGGGCTGTGTCGTCTCTGTCTGGGTCTCCGTAGGCGGTTCGGGCGTCGTCTCCGCCTGGAGAGTTGCAGCGCCGGCCAGCGCGACCCCAAGGGCGCAGGCGCACGCGAACGCGAGTGTGAGTTTGGAACGCATCTGAAGTGATCCCCCCGGATCAACGCCGCCTCGCGACTGTGCCGCAGCTCGAGACAGCTAGTTGTGTCGAGGGGATAAGACTGCCCCGAGCGACGCAGAAGTTAGACCTATTCGTGCCGATTGCCGCGAGGTGGCGGGAAAGCAGCGTCGTCGCCGTTGGTGCGCGAAATCACGTTCGGCTTTCTCCCACACGATGAGCTTCGACAGCCAGGGGCCGCGCTAGTCTCAGGCGATGGCCGAGAAGCGCTACCTGCTGACTCCCGGGCCGACTCCGGTGCCGCCGGAAGTCCTCGCCGAGCTAGCGAAGCCGGTCATCCATCATCGAGAGCGCGACTTTCGCGAGATCTACGAACGCTGTCTCGCGCGGCTGCAAGACGTGTACAGGACCAAGAACGACGTGCTGATGTTCACCACTTCGGGGACGGGTGCATTCGAGTCAGCGGTTGCGAACCTGACCTCCGCGGGAGATCGCCAGCTTGTCCTGTCGGCCGGAAACTTCGGCGAGCGTTGGGCGGGGATGGCGAGGGCGTTCGGCGCCGACCTCGTCCATGCGCGGTTGGAGTGGGGCGAGACACCCGAGCCCGAGGACCTGCGCTCGGCCCTCGCCGATGCCGGCGACGTGAAGGTCGTCTACCTCACCCACTCGGAGACCTCGACCGGAGTCGTCTGCGACGTGCAGGCCCTGGCGGCCGTCGCGAAGGAAGCCGGCGCGCTGGTCGTCGTCGATGCCGTGTCCAGCCTCGGTGCGGTGCCGCTCGAGTCGGACCTCTGGGACATCGACGTCGTGGTTTCCGGCTCGCAGAAGGCGCTCATGTGCCCGCCGGGCCTCGCGTTCGCCTCCGTCTCTGCCGCCGCGCTCGCAGCATCGGCGAACGCGACCGCCCCCCGTTACGTCATGGACTGGGAGCGGACGCGCAAGGGGCAGGCGAAGCTCGATGCACCATTCACTCCGGCGGTCTCCATCGTGCGCGCCCTCGACGTCGCGCTCGGCCTGCTGCTGGACGAAGGGCTCGAAGCGGCGTTCGATCGCCACGCGAGACTCGGACGAGCCTGTCGCGAAGGAGCGAAGGCGATGGGTCTCGAGCTCTTCTCTCCGGACGAGGAGCGCTCGGCGGTCGTGACGGCGATTCGCGCCCCGGACGGCGTCGACTCGACGGCGGTCGTCAAGGGATTGCGTGACCGCTTCGGGATGACGATCGCCAACGGTCAGGGCGACCTCAAGGGAAAGATCTTCCGCATCGGCCACATCGGCTGGTTCGACATCTTCGACATCACCTCCGCGCTGGCGGCGGTCGAGCTCGTTCTCACGGACGCCGGCGCAGAGATCGAGCGCGGTGTCGCAGTCACCCGCGCTCTCGAAGCCTGGGCCGAGCACACGCCCGTTTGAGCAAAGTCCTCGTCCGCGAAGAGATCGCGGAGGCCGGCATCCGCCTGCTGCGCGAGCGCGGCTTCGAGGTCGACGTCGACGGTGACTCCGACCTCGCCGAGACGATCGGCCGCTACGACGCGATCATCGTCCGGTCGGCGACCAAGGTGACGGCGGGCCTGATCGCGCGCGCGGACAATCTGAAGGTGATCGGCCGTGCGGGAGTCGGCATCGACAACGTCGATGTCGAGGCGGCCACGCGGCGCGGAATCGTCGTAGCGAACGCACCGGAGTCCACGGTGATCTCAGCGGCGGAGCACACGATCGGCCTGCTCGTCGCATTGACGAGAAACATCCCGCAGGCCCACGCCGCTCTCAAGCAAGGCCGATGGGAGCGCAAGACCTACGGCGGAGTGGAGCTGGCCGACAAGACACTCGGCGTTCTCGGTTTCGGCCGGATCGGCCAGCAGGTCGCCCGCCGCGCTGCGGGCCTCGGCATGCGGGTCGTCGCCTACGACCCATTTGTCTCGCCGGACCGGTTTCGCGAACTAGGGGTCGAGCGGGTCGCGAAAGAGGAAGACATCTACGCGACGGCGGACTTCCTCACCCTGCATCTGCCTTTGACTGACGAGACGCGCAGGTCGATCAATGCAGGAGCATTTGCGAAGATGCGCGACGGCGTGCGGATCATCAACGCTGCGCGTGGCGACCTCGTGGACGAGGATGACCTACTCGAGGCGCTGAAGTCCGGCAAGGTCGGGGGCGCCGCGCTCGACGTCTTCTCGACGGAGCCGTACTCCGGGCCGCTGCTCGAGCTGGACAACGTCGTCGCCACGCCGCACCTTGCGGCATCGACAGAGGAGGCGCAGGACCGAGCGGGCGTGATCATCGCGGAGCAGGTCGCGGCCGCCTTGGACGGCGGGCTCGTGACGAACGCCGTCAACATTCCTGTGATCGGCGCGGAGGATCTCGAAGTGCTGGGGGCGTACATTCCACTGGCCGCGAAGCTCGGGCGTCTTGCGATGGAGCTTGCCGAAGGGCGCGTCGAGGAGCTGCGCCTGACCTACTTCGGGGCGCTTGCCCAGTACGACACGCGTCTGCTGACGGTTGCCGCCTTGAACGGCGCGTTTCAGGGACGCTCCGACCAACCGGTGAACTACGTCAACGCGCCGATGATCGCGGCCGAGCGCGGTGTGGACGTTCGTGAGGAACGGAGCCTTTCAGCTCGCGACTACACCAACCTCGTGCGCGTCGAGGCCGTCTCGGATGGCCAGCCACTCCGCGTGGCCGGCACGACGATGGGGAACGACGACCGGCTCTGGCTCGTGAGTGCGCTGGGGTTCGAGCTCGACATGGAGCTCGCACCTCTGCTCGTCGTCTTCCGTTACGACGACGTCCCGGGCGTGATCGGCAAAGTGGGGACGCTCTTCGGCGCGGCGGGGGTGAACATCGCGAACATGACCGTGTCGCGGACACGCCAGGGCGGCCAGGCGCTGATGGCGCTGTCGATCGACTCGCCCGCTCCAACGAAGCTCATGGAGCAAATCCACACGGAGTTCGACGACGCCCGCTTCATCTCGCTGGAGTGACTCAGGCAGACTGGGTGCGCGGATCGAGACGGCGAACGACTTGCGCGACGATCGAGTTGAACTTCTCCACGACGACGAACCGCTTGTGCGGCCGCTTCACGACCCGCTCCACCTCGGATAGCTCGTGACCGGGAGCGAGCAAGAAGTGCGTGCTCTCGGACCGGACATCTTCGTACTGGTCGAGCGTTGCGGGGACTCGCTCGGCGCAGGCGGGATCCGCGCATTCGCAGACGAACTCGGCATCGCGTGCGTCGAATCGGCCGGCACTTTCGGCGATTCTCTCGTTGACGTCACGGAACAGCGCTTCAGTGTGCGCGATCCGCACTTCTCGTTCAGTCATTCTCGTCTCCCGTCGATTGACTGTCGGTTCAAGAACGAACCAGGCGGCAAATTGGTTGCGCCCATCAGGCCTCTAATCTCCAGGCGTGTGGCCTGAAGCGGTAGAGCGCATCGCGGTGTTCCTACGCTCGGCGGGTGTGGAGGGCCGGCTCGAGGAGTCGCTGCCCGGAGCAGGCCCGCCGGCCGGCCAGATGTTGCGAGTTGACGGATTCGACGCAGAAGGCGCCACGGTCGTCGCCCTCGTTTCGGCGGATCGCGCCGTCGACCCGCAAAAGCTCGCGGCCGTCACGAAGAGCTCGGAGGTGAGGCCCGCGCCTGCCACGGTCTTTCCCTTTCAAGGAGTTCGGGTGCTCATGGACCAGTCGGTCCTCTCGTTCGAATCGATCTGGCTGGAGGCGGGCTCACCGCGGCATCTGCTCGGTTTGTCTCCGGCCCAGCTCGCGCGGATCACGAACGCGGAGACCGCCGATCTCGTCACGGAAGCCAGAATGGGGGAGGGCGACGACGTGTCTCGCGGGTAGAATTCGACCCCGGTCCAGCCCGCCCCGCAAAAGGAGAGAACTCTTGCAGGAACTCGAGAAGATCTGGATGAACGGCGAGCTCGTCGACTGGGCCGACGCGAAGATCCATGTCGGCTCACATGGACTCCACTACGGCTCCGGCGTCTTCGAGGGAATTCGCGCGTACGAGACGCCGAAAGGCAGCGCCGTCTTCCGGCTGACCGAGCACATGCAGCGCCTCCACAACTCCGCGCAGGTCCTGAACATGGAGCTCCCCTACACGGTCGAGGAGCTTCGATCGGGCACGATGGACCTCATCGGTGCAAACGGCGTGGCCGAGTGCTACATCAGGCCGATTGCATTCTTCGGCTTCGGCGAGCTGGGCGTCGCGTCGACCGGCAATCCAGTCGACGTCGTGATCATGAGCTGGCCGTGGGGGACATATCTCGGAGCCGACGCTCTGGCCAATGGGATCAGGGCGAAGATCTCCTCGTGGACGCGGGTCGGGCCGAACGTCATCCCACACGTCGCAAAGGCGACAGGTATCTATCTGAACTCGATGCTCGCGGTCATGGAAGCCAATCGAGCCGGCTATGACGAGGCGATTCTGCTCACCGACGACGGCTTCATCGCCGACGGCTCCGGAGAGAACATCTTCATCGTGAAGGACGGAACGATCTACACGCCCGATCTCTCGGCATCGATTCTGCAGGGCATCACGCGTGACACGATCATCCAAATCGCGCAGGACCTCGGCCACTCGGTTGTCGAGAAACAGCTGATCCGAACCGATCTCTATCTCGCCGACGAGGTTTTCATGACCGGTACCGCTGCGGAGGTCACGCCGCTCCGTGAGGTCGACGATCAACCGATCGGCGCGCCCGGTCCCGTGACGTTGGCTATCCAGAAGGCGTACCTCGACACCGTGCGCGGCGGCAGCGAGCGCTGGTCGCACTGGCTCGAGTACGCGTCGACCGAACCGGCGCGAGCGGAGGCATGACCGAAGCAGTCCGGGAGATCCCACTCTCCCGGCCATGGCTCGACGAGCGTGAGGAGGAGCTCGTCCTCGAGGTGCTGCGGTCCGGCCGGCTCTCGCTCGGCCCGTGGATCGACCGTTTCGAGGAGCAGATTGCCGAGCGAGTCGGGGCGCCCTACGCGGCTGCGCTCTCCAGCGGGACGGCCGGGTTGCACCTGCTCTGCAAGATCGCCGGGCTTGGAAGCGGCGATGAGGTGATCACGTCGCCGCTTTCATTCGTCTCATCGGCGAACTGCTTCATCCTCGAGGGAGCGACTCCCGTCTTCGCCGACGTCGACCCGGTCACTCTCAATCTCGATCCGGCTGCGGTCGAGGCCGCGATCACGGAACGCACGCGCGCAATCGTGGCCGTCGACATGTTCGGGCTCCCTTGCGAGCTTGACGAGCTGCGGGAGATCGCCGACCGCCACGGCCTCACGCTGATCGAGGATGCGTGCGAGTCGCTCGGTGCGGAGTATCGCGGTCGGCCCCTTGGAGCGCAGGGGGCATCTGCGGTCTTCGCGTTCTATCCGAACAAGCAGATGGCGACAGGCGAAGGTGGAGTTGTCACGACCCATTCGGAAGAGGAGTGGCAAGTGCTGCGTAGCCTCCGCAACCAGGGCCGTTCATATGACGGGGGAGGAGGATGGTTCAACCACGTTCGGCTCGGCATGAACTACCGCTGGACAGACATTCAGGCTGCGATTGGGGTGGCACAGCTCGAGAAGCTCGACCGGATCCTCGAACTACGCGAGGCAGCGTCGGGGCGTTACGGCGAGCTGCTCGAGGACGTCGACGGTGTCGAGGTTCCGTCCGCCGGAGACGCTGACCACAAACGCTCGTGGTTCGTGTATGTCGTCAAGCTGGATGCCGGGCTCGACCGCGCGGCCGTGATGGACGCCGTAAGACGAGAGGGAGTCGCGACGGCGGAGTACGTGCCGTGCATCCATCTGCAGTCCTACATGCGGGAGCGCTACGGATTTTCACCGGGCCTTTGCCCCATCGCCGAGGACGTTGCGAGCCGAACGCTCGCATTGCCGTTCTTTACGCAGATCGACGCGTCGGATCAGCACCGAGTAGTCGAGGTGTTGAGCGCAGCAGTCGCCGGCTAGCGCGGCGCCGTTTCCGTAGCGCGGCCTAGCGCCGCGGCGACGCGGCTCTGCAACGTCTTGAGGGTGAAGGGCTTCATGATGTAGTCGTCTGCGCCCGCCTGGTAGCCCTTCTCGACGTCTGACGCCTCCGAGCGTGCGGTGAAGAGGATGACGATGGTGTCCTTCGTCGTCGGGTCGCTCTTCAGCGTGGATGTCACCTCGTACCCGTCGAGCATCGGCATCGAGATGTCGAGCAGCGCCAGCGCCGGGTTCCGCTCCCGCACCGTTGCCAGTGCCGCGGCACCGTCGCGGGCGAGAAGAACCTCGTAGCCGCTCTCGGACAGAGCGCGGTCGACGAGCGCCAGAATGTCCTCGTCGTCGTCTGCGATCAGCACCGTCGCCAGGTTGTCTTCCTCGGGTTTGTTCATGTCGTCGTTCATGCTGCCTCCTTGACTGGTTGTGATCCGACGGCCACCGCAAGCGGCAGCACGATCCTGAACGTCGCGCCTTTGCCCTCGGCGCTTTCGACGCTGATCTCGCCCCCGTGACCTTCCACGATCGCCTTGACAATGGAGAGGCCAAGGCCGGTTCCCTTGATTGCCTTTCGCATCGCCGCCTCGGTGCGGAAGAAGCGCGTGAACAGCTTCTTCTGGTCTGCAGGGGATATGCCGAGGCCCGTGTCCGAAACCTCGATCAGAACGGTGGTGTCGCGAGCGAGCATCGAGACGACGACTGAGCCATTCGGAGGGGTGAACTTCAGCGCATTCGAAAGGAGGTTGTCGAATACCTGCGCAAGACGTTGCCTGTCTCCGATCACCTGGGCGACATCGCTCGTGTGCACCGTGATGCCTATTTGGCGATCCGCCGCTGTTGGGAGCGCAGCCGTGACGGCTTCGTCGAGCAGCTCCGTCACACTCACAGAGTCTCTCTCGAGCGTTACGCGGCCCGCTTGCACCTGCGCGGCGAACAGCAGGTCCGAGACGAGGCCCAGGAGGCGTTGCGCGTTGCGTTCGACGACCTCGAGGTGATTTCTGTGCTCCTCTTTGAGCTCATCGGCTTCTTCCTGGACGAGCTCGAGGTAGCCGACGATCGATGTCAGTGGCGTGCGCAACTCGTGGGAGACAAGGGCGATCAGGTCGTCCTTGAGGCCGTCCACCTCACGCAGCTGTTCGTTCTGGGTGTGAAGCGCGTCACGGGCACCCTCGGCCTCCTGGAACAACTCGCGGTACCTCAGTTCGCTCTCCGCTAGTGCGGTCTGCGCGGCTCTCCGCTCGCGCTGGAGCAGCACCACGCGGATACCCACGAGGAAGGTCGTCAGGATCGCGACGCCACCCAGTTCGTATGCGTTGGTGGTCATCCCGAGTGCCGTCTGCCCGATGAGCACGACCGGCGCAACGAGGAGTGCAGCCAGAAGAGCAACGACACGGAAGAGCGAGAGGGTCTCCGCTTTCCTCTCGGGCAGAGACGCCACCCGTGCCATCGAAGGATGCAGTGCCGCGATCGCCCAGACCGAGTAGAGAATGAGCCACCCTGCGTCGACCGGCATGCCGATGGTGTACGTGCCCTTGAGGCTCAGATAGCTATAGATGGGGTCGGCTAGGAGCGTCGAGATGATGGCCACGGTGACGCAGGTGAGCGCGAAGTTCGGCATCCGCCCCCGGAAGACGAGCTGCGTCAAGCCGGCGAGCAGCACGACATCGGCAACCGGGATCCCGAGCGCGTTGAGCGTTGCCAGCGCCGAAGACGATTCCCCTACGATGATCGGAGCGAGCACGAAGAGCCCGGTCAGGATCGCCGAGGCCACGACGACGATCAGGCCGTCGAGGATGTCGCCCAGCCGCGGCCGCCCCCAACCGCGAGCAAGAGTCAGCAGGCCTGCGATGAGGAAGGGGTAGCCGAGGAAGAACGCGAGATCCGCGGGAGACGGGTAAGGCGCTTCCGTGTGCAGGATCCAGCGGTAACAGTCCCAGTACGCGTCTCCTAGGCACCAGAGACCGAGGCCTGCGGCGAAGAGCCACCAGTGATGCGCCGGGGCCGGTCGGTAGAGCCGGATCCCGACGAGTGTCGCGACCAGCGCCGAGGCGCTGAACGTCTGGTAGATGATCGTTTCGGCACTAGGGCTGACGAAGAAGTAGAGGATGCCGAGAGGCAAGGCCACAGCGGCGAACGCGCGCCAGACGATCGCGTCACGTCGTCGACCAGGGAGGGCCGAGGATCCCTCCATCGAGGTAGGGGTCGCTGAATTGGCTGCAGGCATGCCTTTCGAGAATCGTCCTTCGCGCGCGTGAGCGGAATGGCCGGTTCCACGTCCTCGGCCTCACCGGTTCGGGGGTGGGCCGTAACCCTTTTGTGACGTCGGCGCTCCGCAGCCGCCACCGGCGATAATGTCGCGCGTGGCCGACGCGACCCGGACGATCGTCCTCGGCTTCGGTACGGACGACGCGAAGCTGCCTTGACAGACGAACCCGGGGTCGCTGCGGCCGAGCGCCGGGGCTTTCGTCAACGAGCTTCGCGCTTCGCGATCGACGTCACGCCGCTTCGCCGCAACCCTGCCTTCAGGCGGCTCTGGTTCGGGCAAGGCATCTCGTTCATCGGCACCGAGATCGCCGAGGTGGCGCTGGCGTATCAGATGTACCAGCTGACCGGCTCGACGCTGGCAGTCGGCCTCATCTCCCTCACGCATCTCGTTCCGCTTCTGACGCTGACCGTGATCGGCGGGGCGTTCGCGGATGCATTCGACCGCCGTCGCGTGATGCTGCTTCAGCAGATCGGGATGGTCGTCGGCAGTCTCGGGCTGGCGGCGAACGCTGCCCTCAGCCATCCGCGTGTGTGGCCGTTGTACGTCTTCCAGTTCGTTATCTCCGCTGCCTTCAGCATCGGCGTGGGTGCACAGCGGTCGATGACGCCCCAACTCGTCGACGAGTCCCACTACATGGCAGCCTCGGCGCTGAACAGCGTCACATCCCAATTCGGTGCAGTCGGCGGTCCGGCGCTGGCCGGACTTCTGATCAAGTTCGTCGACCTGAAATGGATCTACCTCGGCGACTCCCTCTCCTATGTGGGCGCGCTCATCGCCGTCGCGCTCCTGCCACGGCTCGTCGCGAGGGAGGACGCCGACCGTCCGAGCTGGAGTTCGATCGTTGCCGGCTTCCGATACGTGCGGAGCCAGTCGGTGATCCTCGGGTTCTTCCTGGTCGACACCAACGCGATGATTTTTGGTATGCCGAGCGCACTCTTCCCGGCGATCGCGGCAGACCGCTTCGGCGATCCGGCGCTCGTTGGTTACCTGTACATGGCGCCTGCGGCCGGTGCGTTGGTGGTCTCGTTGCTCTCCGGGCCGTTGCGGCACGTTCGTCGACAAGGTCTCGGCGTCGTCATCACCGCCTCGTTGTGGGGGTTGGCGATTGCAGCCTTCGGCTTCGCGCAACAATTCTGGGTGGCGCTGCTGCTGCTGGCGCTGGCCGGTCTCGGCGATCAGATCAGCGCGATCCTTCGCTCCGTCATGCTCTTCCGGATCACTCCCAGGGAGATGCTCGGTCGCGTTTCGGGGATCGAGTTCATGCAAGTCGCCGCCGCGCCGTCCGTCGGGAACCTCGAGGCGGGCGCCCTGGCCTCGGTAACCAGCCTGCGCTTCTCGATCGTCTCGGGCGGCATCGCATGCGTCGCCGGCTGCCTGCTCCTTGCAGCTGCATTCCCGGCTCTTCTCCGGTACGACTCTCGGGCGAATGCTGAAGCGTGACTTCTTCGCGCGCAGCGTTCACCAGGTTGCGCCGGACCTGATCGGAGCGACGCTGCTGGTCGACGGTGTCGGCGGCCGGATCGTCGAGTTGGAGGCGTATGACCAACAGGACCCCGCGAGTCACGGCCATCGCGGGCGCACGCCCCGCAACGCAGCGATGTTCGGCCCGCCCGGGCATGCATACGTCTACCGCTCATACGGCATTCACTGGTGCCTGAATCTGGTCTGTGCCGAGGAAGACGTGCCTGAAGCTGTGCTGATTCGAGCATTGGAGCCGACGCATGGGCTGGAGCTCCAGCAGAGCCGGCGGGGGGTGGAGGACGTGCGGCAGCTCTGCTCGGGCCCGGGGAAGCTCTGTCAGGCGCTGGGCATCACGCGCGCGCACGACGGCCTGGCGCTTGACCTTCCTCCGTTCCGACTCGAGGCGCGTGCCGATGTCCCCGAAATCGTCACAGGCCCGCGCATCGGCATCACACGTGCGACCGAGCTGACCTGGCGCTACGGGGAGGCCGGCTCGCCTTTCCTTAGCCGTGCCCTACGACCAGCCTGATCTTCATGCGGGGGGCACCCGCCACGCCGGCGACCGGCATTTGCGCGAGCACGCGGCCCGCGCGGCCGTCCGCGAAGCGTTCGATCACCCCCACCAGCCCTCTCGCGCGTAAGCGGCGCCTGGCGACGTTCAATGACAACCCGATCAGTTTCGGCACGACACCGTGCAGCGGCTTCGCGAGCACGAGTGTCACGGTGTCGTACGACGACAGGCGGCCCTTCCGGGGAAACTGGTCGAGGACGAGATCGACACGCTGCTTCGCGTTTGCCGGCTTGTACACCACGCTCGTAGTCAGAGGTTGCGCGTCGAGCCTGATCTTCGCCCGAGCGAGCGACATGCCGATGACACGGGGAACGTCGACTTCGTTCGGCTTGCAGGCCGCGGTGCGGCTCGGGCCGCGGCCGACGAAGTACGAGACCAACTCGGTGCCGCGGCACTTGCCGTTGTCGACCTGCAGGACGCCGTTACGCCACACAACGCGTTTGGCCGTGGAGTACTGGTACGAGTACGGCGGGAACGATTCGGGCGCCGTTCCCGCGAGCGCCAGCTGGTTGAAGACACGCCAGATGTCGGCCGGAAAGGTTCCGCCGGCGACCGCCTGACCGTGGTACTGGCTCAGCATGGGCGTCAGCTTGTTGGGATAACCGATCCAAACCGCCGTCGCGAGCTGTGGCGTGTAGCCGACGAACCACGCGTCGCCGTAGTTCTCCGTCGTGCCTGTCTTCCCCGCGACAGCGCGGCCCGGCAGACTGGCGCGCTTGCCGGTCCCGGAGCGAACCACGCTTTCGAGAATGCTCGTCAGTAGCGCGTTCTGATCGCTGTCGAGGACGACGCGGTTCACCGGCCGGTTGTCCTCGACCATCTTTCCTTCGGCGTTGGTGATGCGTGCGATCGCCCTGGGACGGTTCCCGAATCCAGAGCTGTCCACCCGCCGTCCGCCGTTCGCGAACGTGGAGAACGCGCGCGCCATGTCGAGCGGGCTGACTGCGTCCGCGCCGAGCCCGATCGCGAAGTACGGATTCAGGTGCCGCGTGATGCCGAGCTCGTGAGCGGTCCTCGCGACGTTGGCCGGCCCGACGAGGCGGGTGAGCTGCGCGAAGATGCTGTTGTCCGACACCACCGTCGCGGTTGCGAGGTCGGCCGAGCCGATGTAGTCGTTCTCGTAGTTGTGCACCGGCCAGTAGCGGTCGCCGATGAAGATCAGGACCGGCTTGGACGGGAACGTCGTCACCGGCGAGATGCCCTGCTTGAGCGCAGTGGCGAGCACGAAGGGCTTGAAGGACGAGCCCGGCTGCCGCTCTCCCTGGACGGCAAGGTTGAACTGGCTCTGACGGAAGTTGTCGCCGCCGTACATCGCGACCACCTCGCCTGTCTTCGGTCGGATGGACACCAGCGCAGCCGACGGGCCGTTCGGCTCCTTGAGCACAGTCTCGATCGCCTGCCTTGCGAGTTTTTGTAGCCGCAGGTCGATGGTCGACTGAACGTCGAGCCCACCTCCAAAAACCTTGCGTGTGCCGTACTTCTCGATCAACTGCTGTTTTACGTAGTTGACGAAGTAAGGCGCGGGTCCCTGAATTCCCGGCAGATGGACGTCGGCGGCCCGCGGCAGGGGTGCGCGCGCAGCACGTCTGAGGTCGCGTGCCGTGATCTCCTCCTGCGCGAACATCGTCTTCAGTACTTCCAGACGCCGGGCCCGCGCGGTTCGGGGATTCGCCACCGGGTCGTAACGCGAGGGATCTGCAGGGATCCCCGCGAGCAGAGCCGCCTGAGGGAGCGTCAGCCTCGACGCGGTCGTGTTGAAGTAGGTCTGTGCGGCGCGCTGGATGCCATAAGCGCCGTTCCCGAAGTAGATGGTGTTGAGATAGGCGGTGAGGATGCGCAACTTCGGCCAGCGCTGCTCGAGCTGCCAGGCGAGCGCAGCTTCCTTGAGCTTGCGGCTGATCGTCCGCGCGGACGTGACACATGAGTTCTTGACGAACTGCTGCGTGATCGTCGATCCACCCTGGACGACCTTCTTGCTCGCGACGTCCGCCCAGACGGCGCGTCCGATGCCGCGCAGGTCGACGCCGTTGTGCTCGTAGAAGCGTTTGTCCTCGACCGCGACGATCGCCTGCTGCATGATCGGCGCGATGTCGTTCGTGCCGATGAGGATGCGGCTCTCGGCGCCTCGCAGGGTGGCGAGGATGGTGTGCCCGTCGTTCGCGTAGATGTGCCCGTCCACCTCGCGCTGAACGTGGCCCGGGTCACACGTCGGGATCTGACTCGCGACTGCGGTGATGAGCCCGAACGTGAACGACGTCACGCCGAGCAGAAGGAGGAGCAGAAGGAGGGCTGAGAGGCGGAGCTTGCGGATCCTCCGTCGGCGCCCGTTTGAGGCGGGCGCTCCGGCGCTACGTTTGCGGCGAAGCAAGCGCCTGATTCTAGCTCTGAGGCAGATTCCTGACGATCAGGAACGGCGCACTCGACGGGGCCTCGGTCCCACCTGCCTTTTCCTCGGTGACCATCACGGTCGCACCATCCCGCACACGCTGGTCGAGCGGGACTGCGATCGTCGTTCCCCCGGAGAACAGCCCGGCAGGCTGTGGAGCACCGCCGTCGGCGACCCACGCTTCGTAGGTGCGGTCGGATCCGGGGTCGGCAAGCTTGGTCAGCACCAGGGCGCCCCTGCCGTCAGGGGCGACGACGAGCGTCCCGCGCGAGAACGAGATCTTGTGAGAGCCGGGGTCCGCGAGGATCTGCGCCACACGCTGCTGGTTCGCCAGTTCGGCTTCGCTGCGATCGAGCTTGCCCGAAAGAGAGGCAGCCCAGAGGCCGAGGCCGATCGCGGCGCACGCGGCCACCGCGGCAGCAGCGATGACGGGCCGGAGCCAGCGCGGCCGCAGGGGCACGACGTTCGGCCGCTCTGCTCTGGCCTGGTCGAGGATGCGGGCGCGCAGCGCGGGAGGGGGCGCCGATGCTTCGGTCGCGTATGGGAGTGCGCCGGCAGCCTCGGAGAGCTCCGCAAGCTCGTCGTGACAGCGCGAGCAATGCGCCAGGTGTGCTTCGTAACGGCGCGCGTCCTCTGGATCGAGGGCGTCGAGCGCGTACGCGGCGGTCAGGTCGTGTAGGGCGTCGGCTTCCATGCCGTCTCTCCGGGTCTGGGGTCTGCCAGGAGCTCGCGCAGCCGTGCGAGGCCGGTGAACATCCTGCTCTTGATCGTACCGACCGGCTCTCCGAGTCTCTCGGCGAGCTCGGACTGTGTGAAGCCTCCGTAGTAGGCGAGCTCGAGCGCCTCTCGCTGCTGATCCGGAAGTTGCTTGAGTGCGGTTTGTACGCGCTCCCGCTCGAAACGGAGCCAGGCATCGTCTTCGGCCGAACCGGCGGCTGGAGGTTCGACGCTTTCGGTCAAGGGCTCTGCTCGTCGCCGATCCTCGCGTCGCACGAGATCCACTGCGCGACGGTGCACGAGCGTGAGTAGCCACGTGCTGGCCTTGCCGCGCTCAGGCATGAAACGGTCGGCGTTACGCCACGCGGCGAGGAACCCTTCCTGCACCGCGTCTTCGGCGAGCTTGTCATCGCGCAAGATGCGCAGCGCGAGTCCGTAGGCGACTCGCCCGAAGCGATCGTAGAGCTCCGCCAGCGCGGACTCGTCGGATCGGGCGAGCAGGGCGACCACCGCTTCGTCGGAGAGGTGCGCAAAGGAGCGCGGCATCAGCCGAGGAGTCTTGCTCATCGAGTCTGATTCGACAGGGAGAGCATTTTGGTTCGGTCCGAACCGCTTCGGCGTGTCCTGCGAATCAGCGCCGACATGACGGCCACCGCAGATCCCGACCGGCCGTCCGAAAGGAGCAGGGAGGACGTATGCGAAAGCTGGCAGTTCTCGTTCTGGCGGCCGCAGCCTTGGGGGCGCTCTTCGCAGCACTGGCGTCGCGGGGCGGAAGCCCTTCGGCCGCGCAGGCTTCGAGCCACCGGGAAGCACCGCTGATCTCGGAGGATCCCTCCGCGGACAACACGGATACCTACGCGTTCCGGAGCCCGGACCGGCCGGACACCGTGTCGATCATTTCGAACTACATCCCCGGAGAGGATCCGGCGGCAGGACCCAACTGGTACACGTTCTCGCCGTCGGCGCGTTACGTCGTTTACGCCGACAAGAACGGGGACGGCAAACCGGACGTCACGTGGCGGTTCCGTTTCAAGAACCAGGCGCCCAGTCGCGTTCTTGCAGAACACGCAGCAGTCCTACACGGTCACCCGCGTCGAGGGGAACTCCTCGCGCGTCGTGGGCAACGGTCTGCTGACGCCGCCCGACAACATCGGGCCGCGTTCGACCCCGAACTATCACGCACTCGCGATGGCGGAGGTGCACGATCTGAGTGACGGATCGAAGGTCTTCGCTGGCCAGCGCGACGACGGGTTCTTCGGCGACATCGGTGCGGCGTTCGACCTCGTTGCCATTCGCAACGGCACGGGTGCGACCGGCGGCGGCAAGGACTTCTTCGCCGGGTACGCGGTGCACGCCATCTCGCTGCAGGTACCGCTCTCACAGCTGGACAACGGAGGGAACCACGTCGTTGGCATCTGGTCGGCCACCGAACGACCCGTCGTCAAGGTCAGGCTCGCGAAGTGGAAGGGCCGCAAGTTCCTGCAAAAGACGACGGAGTGGCAGCAGGTCTCACGACTTGGCAACCCGCTCATCAACGAGCTGCTCATCCCGACACAGCTCAAGGACAAGTGGAACGCGTCGGACCCCGACAAGGACAAGCAGTTCGAGCAGTACTACTCCAGTCCGATCCTCGCCAAGCTGCTGAACCAGCTGTATCCGCAGTTCGGTCCGTTCCAGGAAAACAACCGCACCGACCTCGTTTCGGTGCTGCTCACCGGCCTGAAGGAGCCGAATCTCAACTTCACCGGCGACACACGTGCCGATGAGATCCGCCTGAACCTGGCGATCGCGCCTACGGCGCCCGTCGGGCAAGGCAACCGGCTCGGCGTGCTTGGCGGCGATCTCGCGGGCTGGCCCAACGGCCGACGCCTCGAGGACGACGTCATCGACATCGCCGAGCGGGCTGTCGGCGGCGTCCTGATCGGACACAGCCTGCCGCTCGGCGACGGCGTGGACGCGAACGACGTGCCATACATGACGTCCTTCCCGTACCAGGCCGATCCGTTCAGTGGCTACGACAACACCAAGGGCCAGCAAAAGCCGTAATGGCTGCGAAGCGGCTCATCCTCGGAGGGTTGGCGGCGGGTCTGACCGCCGCCGCCCTCCTGCTGGGCGGTGTGCTGACGGACGGCTCGGCGCAGGAAGCGGGCACCGTTCGCGTGGCAGCCGGTATCGGCGAAAGCGGGGCCGCGCTGCTGCCGCAGCTGCAGCAGCAGGTGCGCGCCAATCCCACCGACGTCGTCGGTCTGGGCCTACTCGGGCTCGCATACCAGCAGCGCGCCCGCGAGACCGGCGACCCGAGCTACTACACGAAGTCCGAAGGCGTTTTGCGCCTGGCCCTGCGCTACGCGCCCGAGGATCTCGTCGCCACCGGTGGCCTGGGCACGCTCGCGCTTTCCCGTCATCGCTTTCGTGATGCGCTCGCACTCGGCCGACGAGCCGTCGCACTGTCGCCGTCCACGGCACGCGGCTACGGCGTCGTCGGAGACGCCCTGGTCGAGCTCGGCCGTTACCGGGAAGCTTTCGCGGCGTTCGACCGGATGGCTTCCCTCAAGCCGGGCCTCTCCTCCTACGCGCGCGTCTCCTATGCTCGCGAGCTCCTCGGGGACTTCCGTGGAGCGGCACAGGCGATGCGTCTCGCGGTCGACGCGGCTGTCGGCCAGCCGGAGGCGGTCGCATGGTCACAGACCCAGCTCGGGAAGCTGATGTGGTCACACGGCCGCGTCGCAGCGGCCGAGCGCGAGTACCGCAGCGCACTCGCGATTCGGCCTGGCTACGTCTACGCACTCGACGGGCTTGCGCAGGTGGAAGCCGCGCGTGGCCATCTTCTCCGTGCTGTCTCGTACGAGCGACGAGCGGTCGAGACGATCCCTCTGCCGCAGTTCGTCGCGGCTCTCGGTGACCTCGAGCACGTCGTCGGCAACGAGCCCGCGGCACGGAGGCAGTACGCACTCATCGGTGCGATTCAAAAGTTGCTGGTTGCAAATGGCGTCAGGACAGATCTCGAGACCGCGGCGTTCGAGGTGGATCACGCCGTGCGGCTGCCGAAGGCGCTCTCGCTTGCAAAGGCCGCACACCATGAACGGCCTTCGATCGACGGTGACGACGTGCTGGCCTGGGCCCTTGCCCGCAATGGTCGGTGCACGGACGCGCTGCACTACTCGAAGCGTGCTTTGCGCCTCGGGACGCTTGACGCCACGAAGTTCTTTCACCGCGGCATGGTGGAACGCTGCGCCGGCCACGAAGCCGACGCGAAGACGTGGTTCCGTCGCGCTCTGTCGCTCAACCCACACTTCTCGCTCCTGTGGGCCCCGGTCGCAAGGAGGTACGCGACATGAAGCGGCTCGTGCTCCTGTCAATGGCACTCGCCGCGCTCGCGCTTCCCGTAGGCGCGTCGGCTCATCCCCTCGGCAACTTCACCATCAACCGTTTTAGCCGGATCGAAGTTGCCGGACCGCGGATCTACGTGCGTTACGTCCTCGATCTCGCCGAAATCCCGACCTTCCAGGCAGGCAGGATCGACGTGCAGCTGTACGCGCGTCGCATCGCACGCGGTGCCCAGCTGACGGTGAATGGGCGTCGCGTGCGGCTGAACCCTGTTGAGACTGCCCTCGCGCACCCTGCCGGTGCGGGCGGGCTGAAGACGACTCGGTTCGAGGTGGTGCTACGCGGTCCGGCGCTTACGGGTCGCAGCGAAATCGAGTACCGGGACACGAACTACGCCAACCGGATCGGCTGGAAGGAGGTACTCGTCGGTACGGCGCCGAGCCGGAGCCACGAACTGCGCGCCTATCCGAAGGACCTCCTCTCGAGCCCGTTGAGCGTCACGACTGTCCGAACGAGCCTCGTTCCAGGGACAGTTCCTGGGACAGTCCCGCATGTGGCGCGTGGGACAGGGCTGCGTGCGCCCGACCGCGTGGCCGACTCAGGCTTCGCGTCGCTCGTCGGTCGCGATCGGCTCGGCTTCTGGGTGATCGTCGCATCGCTTGGTGCGGCTCTCTTCTGGGGCATGGCGCACGCGCTCTCGCCGGGACACGGGAAGACGATCGTGACCGCGTATCTCGTCGGACAGCGCGGCACGCCGCGTCACGCAGCACTCCTTGGGCTGGTCGTCACCGCCACGCACACGGTCGGCGTCTTCGCGCTCGGGGCCGTGACGCTCCTCCTCTCCCGGTTCATCGTCCCGGAGCAGCTCTACCCCTGGCTCAACTTCGTCTCCGGCGTGCTCGTCGTGCTCATCGGCGCGTCCGTGTTGCGCGCTCGCGCGCGGCACCGTCGCACGCATGCGCACGGACATCAGCACGATCACCACCACGGCCGCGACCATGGGCTCAGTCGACGGTCACTCGTCGCCGTAGGTGTCTCGGGCGGGCTGCTGCCGTGTCCGTCCGCACTCGTCGTCCTGCTGGCGGCAATCTCGCTGCATCGCGTCGCCTTCGGGATGCTGCTCGTCGTCGCCTTCAGCGTCGGCCTCGCGCTGACGATCACCGGCATCGGACTGGTGGCGGTGCTCGCGCGCGGCGCCTTTCGGCGCTTCAGCCTCGACGGCCGCGTTGTGTCCCTGCTTCCGACCGCGAGCGCGCTCGTGATCGTGGCGGCGGGGCTCGTCATGACCCTCCATGCCCTGCCGGAAGTCGGCTAGCGAATGTTCGGCCTGGACGAGCGAATCGCCACGTTCTCGAACGGGACGACTCTGCTCATCGTGGTCGCGGTGTCGGTGCTGCTGGGCCTCCGACATGCAGGCGACCCGGACCACCTCGCAGCCGTCACGACGATGATTGCCTCCGGAAGGGAGGGAGCCGCCCGGCGCGCCGCTCGGCTCGGCTTCACCTGGGGCCTTGGCCACGGCACTTCGCTGTTCGTGTTCGGCCTACCGGTGATCCTGTACAGCGCCTATCTCCCGGAGCCGGTGCAGAGGGCGGCCGAGACGAGCGTCGGCTTCGTGATCGTTCTGCTGTCGCTCCTGCTCCTGCTGCGTTGGCGGCGCGGGGTTTACCGCGGCACGGCTTTCCACACGCACACGACGAGAACCGGCCTGCAGGCCTACGGGATCGGGCTCGTCCACGGCATGGGGGGAACTGCGGGCGTCGGTCTGCTCCTGCTCGCCACCATCCAGAGCCACGTGCTTGCGATCGCCGCCCTCGCGGTCTTCGCGTTCTGCACTGCGCTGTCGATGGCGGCGCTTTCCACGGGCCTTGGCCTTGCCCTTGCGAGCGCCCCGGCCCGGCGATCCTTCGACATGTTGGCCCCGGCGCTCGGGTCCTTCAGTCTTGTCTTCGGCGTCTGGTACGCACTGGGCGCACAAGGGGTCGTGCCCTACGCCTTCTAGTTCGATACGTTGCACGGAGTGGCAACTACCGCCCCGTATGGGTCCTGGGCCTCTCCGATCACAACCGATCTCGTCTCGAGTGAAGGCGGTGTCTCGTTCGGCTACCTCGATATCAGTGCAGAGGGGGTCTACTGGACGGAGAGCCGCCCGCAGGAGCAAGGACGCGGCGCGCTGGTCTTTCGCCCGCACGGCGGTGAGCCCGCCGACGTCGTCCCCCCGGGCTTCAACGTCCGGACCCGTGTCCACGAATACGGCGGGGGTGCCTGGTTCCGCGACGGATCCGTCGTTTTCTGCTCGAGCTTCGATGACAGCCGCCTGTACCGCATCGACGAGCTCGGCGGCGAGCCGCGGCCGATCACACCGGAGCCTCCGGAGCCGCACGCGCTGAGATACGCCGACGGCCGGGTCTTCGACGAAGGCCGCCTGATCGTCTGCGTCCGGGAGTCGCACGGCGACGGCGAGCCCGTCAACGAGCTCGTTGTCCTGCCCGCGGACGGATCGTCCGAGCCGCGAGTTGTCGCGAGCGGCCGCGATTTCTACGCCGCGCCGCGCCCGAGCCCGGACGGCACGTGCCTCGCCTGGCTGGCCTGGGATCACCCGCACATGCCGTTCGAAGGAACCGATCTCTGCGTGGGCGATCTCGCTGCCGACGGCTCGGTCTCGAACGCCCGTCGCGTGGCCGGCTCGGAGCAGGAGTCGATCTTCCAGCCGGAGTGGAACAGCGACGGGCATCTCTACTTCGTCTCGGATCGCACCGGCTGGTCGAACCTCTACGTCGAGCGCGACGGCGGCGTGCACGCGCTGACCAGCGAAGAGGCCGAGCTGGGCTATCCGCAGTGGGTCTTCGATCTCTCGCGCTACGCGTTCCTCGCGGACGGCCGCATTGCCTGCATCTTCACGCGAGCCGCGATCGACGGTCTCGAGCTGCTCGATCCGCGGACCGGGAAGCTCGAGCGGGTCGACCTTCCGTACTCGAGCTACTCGTCACCGTCGATCAGGAGTCACGGCAGTCGACTCGTCTTCCCGGCCTCCACGCCGACGGAGCCGACCGCGGTCATCGAGCTCGATCTCGAGTCGGGCAACGAGGGAGAGTCCTGCGCCGTTCGACCGAGCTCGAGTTGGATGAGAGCTACATCTCGGTTGCGCAGGCGGTCGACTTTCCCGGTGCCGACGGCCTGATCTCGCACGGCTTCTACTACGCGCCGGTGAATCCGGAGTACTCCGGTCCGACCGACGAATTGCCTCCGCTCATCGTGTTCGTCCACGGAGGGCCGACGGCACACGTCACCACCGCTCTCGACCTTCGAGATCCAGCTCTTCACGAGCCGCGGTATCGCCGTCGTCGACCTCAACTACGGCGGCAGCACCGGCTACGGCCGTGAGTACAGAGACCGCCTTCGCGGACGGTGGGGCGAGGTCGACATCGAGGACAGTGCCGCCGCCGCGCGCTACCTCGGCGAGCGCGGAGACATCGACGCCACGCGCGTCCAGATCACCGGAGGGAGCGCGGGCGGCTATACGACGCTGATGGCGATGGCCGTGCGCGATGAGTTTGCCTCAGGCGCGTCGTACTTCGGCGTCGCAGATCTCGTCTCGTTCCACGATGAGACGCACAAGTTCGAATCTCATTACGACGAGTACCTGGTCGGGCCCTGGCCTGAAGGGATCGACCTCTACCGCGACCGCTCTCCGGTCGCGCACGCCGACTCGATCTCGGCTCCGTTGCTCCTGCTGCAGGGCCTGGACGACAAGGTCGTGCCGCCGTCCCAGTCCGAGGTGATCGTCGACGCCCTGAAGCGCCGCGGCATCCCGTACGCGTACATCGCCTTCGCAGGCGAGGGCCACGGCTTTCGCAAGGCGGAGAACGTCAAGCGCGCGAGCGAGGCACATCTTTCATTCCTCGCGCAGGTCTCGGGGTTCGAGCCGGCCGACGAGATCGAGCAAATCGAGATCGAAAGCCCCGACTCAGTCCGGCAATAGACTCGCTCCGATGAGTGTGGCCGACCTCACGCGGAACGCGGTCGATGTCCTGCCGAAGGGCGAGCTCGAGAAGAAGCTCGCGCTGGGGCGTCCACTTCGGGTCAAGCTCGGCATCGACGTCACCGCACCGCACATTCACCTCGGCAACGGCATTCCACTCCAGCGCATGCGCGCGTTCCAG